>NZ_JBXART010000001.1:180290-1863874 GCF_058808495.1 Alcaligenes sp. GW821-FHT11D07 | reverse complement strand
CACCAACACCAACACCAACACCAACACCAACACCAACACCAACACCAACACCAACACCAACACCAACACCAACACCAACACCACCAACAACAACAGCACCAACAACAACAGCACCACCCTAAGCCTATCTCTTAAATTCCTATTCAGTTCCTGTTTTGAGCCGTAAAATACGCTGAAATAGTTTAGAGCTAAAGGAATTGCCCATGAGTGCAGAGACAGTAGTAGACGCGATTGTGGTGGGGGCAGGGCATAACGGCCTGGCTGCGGCAGTCGAATTGGCCAGCCGAGGCTGGAAGGTTCAGGTACTGGAAGCCAAAAGCTCGGCGGGTGGGGCGGTTAGCACTCAAGAGTTGACCTTGCCGGGCTTCAAACACGATGTTTGCGCCATGAATTTGTCTTCCTTTGCAGGCTCTGCTTTTTATCAGCGTCACAAAGAAGCGCTGGAGCGTCATGGTCTGGCCTTCGTCCCTGCGGAGCATTGTTTTGCCAGCATATTCCGCGATCAAACTTATCTGGGTGTCAGTACAAATCTGGAAACGACACTTGCGCGTATTCGCGCGGTGTCTGAAAAAGACGCCTTGGCCTGGCAGGCTATGTTGGAAGACTTCCAACGTAAAGCCCCCCATTTATTTGCTGTTTTAGGTAGCCCCATGCCTTCATGGAGCATGGCAAAAACGGCCTGGAAAAGTTGGCGTGATCTGGGTAAAGACGGTGTGGCGGAGCTCATGCAGTTGCTTCTGGCGACACCTCGTGATTTTCTGGATCGTCACTTCGAAAGTGATTCCCTGAAAGCCATGATGGCGGCCTGGGGCCTGCATGTGGATTTCACCCCTGATACGGCAGGTGGTGCGCTATTCCCTTATCTGGAGTCCATGGCCAACCAAGCCTTTGGCATGGTGATTGGGAAGGGCGGTGCCCACACGATTATCAAAGCAATGAGCGGCTTGCTGCAGGAGTTGGGCGGGGAGTTATTGTTGAATGCTCCTGTGCAAAGCATCGAGCAAGAAAATGGACGGGCCAGTGCGGTGGTGCTTGCAGACGGACGTCGTTTCAAAGCGCGCAAAGCGCTTATCGCTAACTTGAATCCCCAACTTGTTTTTGGGCGATTGGTGCAGTCTCAAGAGCTACCCAAGGACTATCAAAAGAAAGTGGATGCTTTCCGTCCTGGTTTGGGCACGATGATGATTCATCTGGCTTTGGATGGTTTGCCTAATTGGAAAGCCGGTGCAGAGCTGCAGCGCTTCTCCTATGTGCACTTGGCTCCGGATATGGCAATGATGAGCCGGGTCTACGCTGAGGCGGCTGCGGGCTTGTTACCCGCCGAACCCGTTCTGGTGGTGGGACAAGGGACAGCATTGGACCCGACTCGCGCCCCTGAGGGTAAACACACTTTGTGGATTCAGGTGCGTGTTTTGCCGGCTCAGGTGAAAGGGGATGCTTTAGGGCTGCTTGCGGCCGGGGATTGGTCGCAGCTTAAAGAGGCCTACGCGGAACGCGTACTGGACCTGCTGGAAAGCTATGCCCCTGGCCTGCGCGGCAAGATTTTGGCTAGCCACATCATGTCGCCGCAGGATCTGGAGCAGTTCAATGCGAACTTGATCGGCGGGGACAACTTGTCTGGCAGCCATCATTTGGACCAAAACTTCTTTTTCCGGCCGGTGGCGGGCTATTCCAAATACAAGACACCCATTAAGGGCTTGTACCTTTGCGGGGCCTCGACGTGGCCTGGTGCAGGAACAGGGGCGGGGTCCGGTTATATGCTGGCTAATATCCTGGCTAAGTAAATCTGTTTATAGACCGTTCAGGCGCTGGCGGGCGTGCTCTAAGCGCACTTGTTTAGCCTCCAGTTCCTGAAGTTGCCGCCGTATGCCGTCAATATGTTCTTTGGCGGCCCGGCGGGCCAGATCGGCTTGGCCCTGGGTGACTGCATTGCACAAGCGCGCATGTTGACGATCCAGCTTGCGTTTGGAATCTTGGTCGGGGTACAGGTGCTGCACCGAGAGCCGTACGGTGGAAAGCATCAAATCATTGAACAGACTGATCATGTGCACCAAGACAGGGTTATGCGAGGCCTCACAAATCGCCTGGTGAAAAGCATGGTCGGCTCGGGCGACTTGCTCCGGTGCGCCATCCTGCATTTGCAGATCTTCCAGCTCCTGAAAGCGCCGTTTTATCATGATGTGGTCGGCTTCCGTACCTCTGGAGGCGGCCAGTTGAGCAGCTTCGCTCTCCAGTAGTTCACGTACTTCCAGTAAGTCGTACAGCGTACGTCCTTGTACCTGTAGCAGGTGCTCCAGTGGTTTGCTGACAGCCGCATCAATCAAGTTGGAGACGTAGGAACCCTTGCCATGCTGGGTCTCAATTAGTCCACGTACCCGCAAGATTTGTAGTCCTTCCCTTAGGGCAGAGCGCGAAACGGTCAGCCTTTGTGTCAGTTGACGCTCGGAGGGCAAGGCTTGCCCTGGCTTTAGGACGCCATCCATGATCAAGGTTTCGATACGCTGCGCAACTAGCTCTGCAGTGGCATCTGGGCGCTTGGCTTCGTGCATTTTCATCAGTGGTCAGACCAGTTTTTAGCTTGTGTTGATGTTAACAAACTAAGCCTCTATCTAGCTGATTTACAACTATAAAGATAAACCCTTAGACGATCTAAGGGTAAAAACTGGTCAGACCAGTATCCTATGGGCTGGACAAGCCTGCTGTCATCAAAGACCATCCGATCTAGGAGACTTTATAAGACAGGAGGCGTCGATGAGTTTGCGCTACGACGAAAAACTGGATGGTGTGCTGCCCCGCGTGGACAAAATGCAGCTACTCAGCCGTTTGCGAGATGATATTCCCGGATTGGATGTGCTGCATACCGATGAGCAGCTCCATCCCTATGAATGCGATGGCTTGAGCGTTTACCGCAGCAAGCCTTTGCTGGTGGTGCTGCCGCGAAATGTGGAGCAAGTACAAGCAATAATGCGATTGGCTCATGAGATTGGTGTGCCGGTGGTGGCCCGCGGTGCTGGCACAGGCCTGTCAGGGGGAGCCATGCCTTTAGAGCAGGGCATTTTGCTAGTCATGGCTCGTCTGAATCAGATCCTGGATCTGGACCCGGTAGCGGGGATTGCACGTGTTCAGCCTGGGGTGCGCAATATCGCCATCTCCCAGGCTGCTCAACCCTTTGGCTTGTACTATGCGCCGGACCCGTCCTCGCAGATTGCCTGTTCAATCGGCGGCAATGTGGCTGAGAACGCGGGTGGGGTGCACTGCTTAAAGTACGGCCTGACTGTGCACAATATTTTGCGCCTGGAAGTGATTACCGTCACGGGTGAACGGCTGATCTTGGGTTCTGAAGCACTGGATTCCCCAGGCTTTGACTTGATGGCTTTGTTTACTGGCTCCGAAGGGATGCTGGGCATTGTCACTGAAATTACCGTCAAGCTGCTGGCCCGTCCTCCCTGTACGGTGGTGTTGCTGGCCAGCTTTGATGAAGTTGAAAAAGCGGCTGATGCCGTGGCACAGATTATTGCCCAAGGCATTGTGCCCGCTGGGCTGGAAATGATGGATCAGATGTCCATCCGCGCTGCCGAGGACTTCATTCAGGCCGGTTATCCGGTGGATGCGCAAGCTATCTTGCTTTGCGAGATCGACGGTGCTTTGGAAGACGTGCAGGATGATGTCGCCCGAGTAGAGCAAGTGCTCTTTACCGCGGGTGCGCAAGAAGTCCGCGTAGCTCGCGATGAGCAAGAGCGACAACGCTTTTGGGCTGGCCGTAAAAATGCCTTTCCAGCGGTGGGGCGTATCTCGCCGGACTATTACTGCATGGATGGCACCATTCCGCGCCGTCAATTGGCTTATGTGCTGAAAAAAACAGCCGAGCTGTCCGAGGAGTATGGCCTGCGCGTTGCCAACGTATTCCATGCCGGTGACGGCAATATGCACCCCTTGATTCTGTTTGATGCCAACCAACCGGGTGAGCTGGAACGAGCCGAGGCGCTAGGCGGAAAGATTCTGGAGTTGTGCGTGGAAGTGGGCGGCACGATTACGGGTGAACACGGCGTTGGTCGAGAAAAAATCAACCAGATGTGTGTGCAGTTCAATGAAGACGAGCTGCAATTTTTCCACGCGATTAAAGCCGCTTTTGATCCCAAGACCATGTTGAATCCGGGGAAAAATATTCCCACGCTGAATCGCTGTGCCGAGATGGGTGCCATGCATATCCATCACGGACAACTGCCTTTCCCTGAGCTGGAGCGCTTCTGATGACTACCGTAGAACATAATAATCAGGATCGCGGTGCGGAGTTGCTGGATCAGGTGCAGCAAGCTCTGTCGAACAAGACACCCTTGCGTATCGTAGGGGGGGATACCAAAGCCTTTCTGGGTAAAGCCGTTCAAGGGCAGACCTTAAGTTTGGCAGGTCACGAAGGCGTCGTGGATTATGACCCGGCAGAGCTGGTCGTCACGGTACGAGCTGGGACTTCCTTGCAAGCCCTGGAAGCAGTGTTGAATGAACAAGGTCAGTGCCTGCCTTTTGAGCCCCCTGTGTTTGAGGGGCGTGCGACGGTAGGCGGTGCCACTGCCAGTGGTTTGTCCGGGCCGCGTCGACCCTGGGTGGGTTCTTTGCGTGACTATGTGTTGGGCTGCCGCTTGATTAGTGGTATGGGCAAGCATATGCGCTTTGGCGGTCAGGTCATGAAAAACGTGGCTGGCTATGACGTCTCCCGCTTGATGGTGGGTGCGCAAGGTTCCTTGGGCGTTATTACCGAGGTCTCTTTCAAGGTGCTGCCACGGCCCCGCAGCCGTGCTGCTGTGGCGTTGGACGTGGCTCAGCAAGATGTTGCTGGTTTGCTGCGGGAATGGCGCGATCAGAGCCGCCCAATTACGGGTGCTACTTGGCAAGACGGTTGTTTGCGTCTGCGTCTGGAAGGTGGTGACAGCTCCGTGCAATTGGCCCAAGAGCAGATTGGTGGCGAAGTCCTGGAAATGTCGTACTGGGATGACTTGTGTGAACAGCGTTTGGACTTCTTTAAACAGAGCGGCCATTTGTGGCGTATCGCCGTCCCGGTTGATGCTCCTGTGCAAGCTTGGCCCGGCCAGGTGTTGATGGATTGGGGTGGGACTCAGCTTTGGTTGAAGTCCGATGCTCCTGCCGAGCTTATTCATCAACAGGCACGCGCTTTGAAAGGGCACGCCCGTTGTTGGTCGGGGGAGGGCGCTGGGCAGGACGAGTTGCCTGATTCCTTGCTCTTGTGGCACCAACGTCTAAAACAGCAGCTAGATCCTGCCGCCATTTTTAATCCAGGCCGTTTATTTAATGCTGCGGAGTCCACATGCAAACACAACTGACTGAATGGGCTCAGCAACTGCCGCAAGCCGAGCAGGCCCAAGCCATTTTGCGCTCCTGTGTGCATTGCGGGTTTTGTAATGCCACCTGTCCAACTTATCTGGATCAGGGCAACGAGCTGGACGGACCCCGGGGCCGTATTTATCTGATCAAGATGTTCCTGGAAGGCAAGGCCACATCAGAGCTGACCCAGCATCACTTGGATCGCTGCCTGAGCTGCCGCAACTGTGAGACGACTTGCCCCTCGGGGGTGAAATATCATAATTTGCTGGATATTGGCCGGGCGGCCTTGGAGCCCAAGGTTAAACGTCCGCTTAAAGACCGCGCCATGCGCGTTGCACTGACGCAAATCTTGCCTGAGCCAGGTCGCGTCGGGGCGTTGCTGGGAGTAGCACGTACTCTGCGTCCGTTGTTGCCGTCTTCTCTGCAGGAGAAAATCCCGCCTAAGGTCAATGCAGACCTGACGCGGCCTGCGCAGCGGCATAGCAAACGAGTCTTGATGCTGGAGGGCTGTGTACAGCCTGCCATGGCTCCTTCGATTAATGCAGCCACTGCGCGGGTGCTGGACCGATTGGGCATCAGCGTGACCCCAATCGCCCAAGCCGGTTGCTGTGGTGCATCATCCTTCCATCTGGGCGCACAAGAGCAAGGTCTGGAACAAGCGCGTCGCAATATCGATGCCTGGTGGCCGCAGATCGAACAAGGGACTGTGGCAATTGTGCAGACCTCCAGCGGTTGCGGAGCCTTCGTCAAAGAGTATGTGGATCTGTTCCAAAACGATCCTGTTTACGCGGAGCGCGCACGCCGAGTTAGTGAGTTGGCCAAAGACTTGGTTGAAGTGCTGGAAGATCAACCTTTGGAAGAATGTTTGAATTCTCAAACTCGCCCGCGTTTGGCTTTCCATTGCCCCTGCACTTTGCAGCACGCCCAGAAACTGGGTGGCCGGGTAGAGTCGGTGCTGACACGGCTGGGATTTGATCTAGGCGCCGTGCCAGATAGCCATCTGTGCTGCGGTTCAGCGGGGACGTATTCCCTGACTCAACCCGAAATTGCTGGCCGCCTGCGTGAGCGCAAGATGGATGCGCTGGAAAGTAGCAATCCAGATTTGATTGTCACAGCCAATATGGCTTGTGGGAATCACTTGAATGGTTCAGGTCGAACACCGGTCAAGCATTGGATTGAATTGGTGGATGAGCATTTGACGAATTAGAACGCTGGCTTCTATCCCCAGTCGGGCAAGACAGGCCCGCTTTTATAAGCGGGCCTTTTTTGTCTGATTCCTGGCTGCGCTCCGTGTGGGATTACGGCGTAATCACGGCGCGAACCACGGTTGTGGCACGCTTGTTTGGACTGTAATCGCCTTGAGTTCTGAGTACATATTCAGGGTTTCGCGGCAATGCTCGCGGCCAATCCCACTTTCTTTCATGCCTCCGAAAGGGGAGCCACTTGTCAGGTTGAAGTAGCGGTTGATCCACACATTGCCCGCTTGCAGGCGGTCGGCCGTATCCATGGCATTTTTCAGATTTGATGTGTAGATGCCAGCAGCCAATCCGTAGCATACGTCGTTGGCTTGTTCGATCATCTCGTTCATATCGCTCCAGCGGATCACTGACAGGACGGGGCCAAAAATCTCCTCTTGGGCCACGCGCATGCGGTTGGTGGTTTCCAGGATGGTGGGTTCGATGAAGTAGCCGTGCTCGTGTCCGGCTACCGTGATGCGTTGGCCGCCCGTCAAAACTTTGGCACCTTCGTCTCGGCCTGTCTGAATGTACTTCAGGACTTTTTCGCCTTGAGAGGCGCTGATCAGGCAACTTAACTGGGTGTTGGCATCCAGTGGATCACCAACTTTGACACGGTGAGCGGCAGCAACTAGTTTTTCCACAAACAGTGTGTAGATGGAATCGTGTACGAACAGGCGGGTACCGGCCAGGCAGGATTGGCCGTTGCAGTACAGTGCGGCAAACAAGGCGTTGTCTACTACCGCATCGATATCGTCGATGTCCGGGAAAACAATGTTGGGGCTTTTGCCGCCCAGCTCTAATGAGACTGGAACCAGACGTTTGGCACCCGCCTGGCTGATGATGCGGCCTACTTCGGGGCTGCCGGTAAAGGCTAGTTTGGCCACACCAGGGTGGGACGTCAGTGCGGAACCCACTTCCTCACCAAAACCCGTCAGTACGTTGATCAGGCCTGCGGGGAAAATGTCGTTGGCGATACGGGCAAACTCCAGAGTGGATAAGCTGGCGTTCTCGTCGGGCTTCAAAATCACCGCGTTACCGGCGGCAATAGCCGGTGCTACTTTCAGGGCAACCATGATCGCCGGGACGTTCCAGGGGATGATCTGGCCGACTACGCCCAGGGGCACACGTTTGGCGATCAAATAGCCATCAGGAATAGGTCGGCCGAAGTCTTCATGGGCCACGATGGCGGCGGCAAAGTAACGGTATTGTGCCACTGCGATGTGATAGTCAATCATCACCTCCGAGACTCGGCGCCCTACATCCGCTGCATCCAATTGCGCCAGTTGCGGGGCCGCTTGTTCCAAGGCATCGGCCAGACGGTTCAGCAAGATGGCTCGGGCCTCGTAGGCGCTTAAAGCCCATTGTTTTTGAGCCTGGGTTGCGGCTTGCACGGCCAGGTCAACTTCTTTGGCTCCGCAGCGAGCGAGTTGACCAAGGGGGCGGCCTGTGGAGGCGTTGATGGCGTGAAAGGTTTGTTCTGCATAGACGGTTTTTCCACCGATGTAGGCAGGGTAGTTTTGTGGCTGTTTCATGTCTCGGTTCCTTGTGTGGTAGAAGAAGAGGAAGCATCCCAGCAGAGGTTTGGATGCCATCACCTGTTTTTCTAATAGTGCGCAGAGAAAGCGCGAGCGGCTATCCACAAAAGACGTTTTTAGCCCAATTGCGCAAGAGCCCGCCAAGGGAAAGTCCTGATCCGGGGACGCCTGGCGATGCCTACAATTTACGGAACCCAACAGAGTTGTTTTTGCCATGAAGACAGGGATGCAAGAAGCAGCCTTCCAGACTCGAGATCTGGATGAGGCCATTGGCCAAGTCAGTCGTGTATATGCGGCCCATCACTTGCGCCTGTCGCGCCAGGATTCGCGGCCCTTTGATATGCGTTTGGGCGTGCTGGATGCTCAGACAGCGGGCTGTGTTGTGAACCTGCGTTATGACGCCGATGTCATAGTGGATGCCGCTGATTTACCGGGCCTGTACTTGATCATGACATGCACTGCAGGGCGGGGAAGGGTGCGCCAAGGTAGCAGTGAATCTACCTGGACATCAGGTATTACTTTGCCTGTTTCGGCCAATGTGCGTACAGACTTTCATTTTGGAGAGGGCTTTGATCAGCTGTCTTTCAGACCGGATGTGCAGGTGCTGAACAAGCTGTGCAGTGATTGGCTGGGTCGACCTTTGGAATGTCCGGTGCGCTTTCGCCTAAGCCCTTTTAGTGTGGACTTGTCGACGGCCTGGAATCAGGCGGTACAGATGCTGGTGGCGGCTGACAAGATTGCTTTGCAAGCGACGGTGCAGGCTTCCCTGAGCGAGTTTTTACACGGCATGCTGCTTAACGGGCATCCGCATAATTTCAGCCAGGCCTTGCTCCAGCCAGGGATGTCGCTGTCCCGCGCAATGGTGGCGCGGGCGGAGGAATATATCTACGAACATTGTGAAAGTGCCCTGACGGTCGGGGAGGTGGCAGCGGCAACGGGGGTTAGCCTACGTAGCCTGCAAGCCAGTTTCAGGCAGTTGGCCTTGGGCTCTCCAGTGCAACGAATGCGGGAGATTCGACTGCAGCGCGTACGTGCCAGCCTGGAGCGGGGGGAGGGTAGTGTGACGGAAGTGGCTCTGCGTTTTGGGTTCTTTCATCTAGGCCGATTCAGTGCTCAGTATCAGCAGATGTTTGGTGAGCGACCGGCGACGACGCTGGCGCGTACACGAAAACGAATGAGCTTGTTGTCATAGTCTTGAAGGCCAGCCAGATATCACAGACCTGGCTAATCAAGCAGTGTTGATTGGGGCGCACTGCCGTTCTGGAGATAAAGCTCAGACACGCGGGCTATGCGCCAGGATCTGGATGCTTAACGCAGCTCCCGTACCTTGCAGCGAGTTTTCCCCAGTTCGTCCTCTTTGCAAGAGGTAGCAGCGGGGCCGTTGGAATCAAAATAAATCCCCATATTGTCCTTCTTGTTGTCGGGTGGACCGAAGCGATTGGACGCTTTATTGTTCTGGTCAAATTGGGGCAGGCGGTTACGCTCTAGCTGTTGCTCGCGTGCGGCTTGGCGTGCTTTCTCCTCGTTGTTCAAAGCCTTTTGGAAGTTTCGGCTAAATTCTGAATCAAGAGCAGGGTCTTTCGATCCGCTTGATGCTGGATTTGCTTCACGAGGCAAGGTCGAAGCTGAACGTAGGTTTTTAAGATCGTCAGTCGTGATGGACAGATTGGGAGAGGCCGCGTGGCTGGCCACGGCGAGAAGACTGAGCAAGCTAATTGCAATGGGATTCAGGAATTTGCGCATCAGAATTTACTCGACGTGAATGTGATTTGATTTTATATCGGGATTGTGGAGGTTCTGTATTGCGTACTTAGGCCCTGCGCTTAGCTTCTACATGACGACATAACGGGCTATGGCAAGAAAGTGCGCAGCGCTGCCGGCCAGCACAAACAGATGCCAAATACCGTGCCAATGTCGAAAGCGCTCGTCAAACACAAAGAAAACAATCCCGGCAGTATAAATCGCACCCCCGGCGGCCAACCAGGAAAAACCTTGCGAGCCCAGGTTAGATGACAACGGCCCCAGCGCCAGCAACACAATCCATCCCATGACTGCGTAAATCACCAGCGACAAGACGCGCGCAGGCGAACGAGGGCGGATATCCTGAAGAATGCCAATCAGCGCCAAGCCCCAGACCACACCGAACAGACTCCATCCCCAGGGGCCACGCAGCGTTACCAGGCAGAACGGCGTGTAGCTGCCAGCAATCAGCAAATAGATGGAAAAGTGATCCATCTTGCGAAATACGTTCTTGGCCCGTCCCTTGAAGCAGTGGTACAGGGTGGAGATCAAGTAAAGCAGAATCAGCGTGGCGCCATAGATTGCCGTGCTGGTGATGCGCCAGGGGTCTCCGGTAAAACTTGCCATGACCAGCAGCCAGGATACGCCGCCAACAGCCAGAACTGCGCCGACCAGATGTGACCAGGCATTGAATCGTTCACCGTAATACATGACTCTCTCTTCTCTCCGAACAGGTGGCGCGCAGCCCGCAAGACTGTTGCCGTGACCGGGAAAGCTTAGCGCATAAATCAAGATTTCGTACGGGTAGCTGGTTTGTCATTGACGTAGATTAATGCGCATGCCTTGGCATGCTGAATGCCGATCTGTGTGCTCGGCAAAAAGGCCCTGCAAAAAGCCTTGTTATTGGACGTGCTCAATAACAGACAGTCGAGTAAATTATGCTCAATAAAAACGTAGGGAGTAGAGGAAATGAGTAGGCAGAATTCACATCACCGTGCATTTTTTTCAATAAAAACGGCTGCCATGTTGCTGGCGCTAGGTATGGGAAGTGCAGCCGCTAATGCTGCGCCAGTCACGTTTTCCCATAAGGACTGGGACCTGAGCTGCGATAACACCTTAACCTGCCGTGCTGCTGGTTATGCAGATGATGGTGAAGAGCAGGGTTCAACGGTGTTGTTGACTCGGAAGGCGGGCAGTGGGGAGTCGGTGGCAAACAAAGTCATGCTTGCTCACTACAGTGATGCTGAATGGCGAGAAGGCCCACCCCCAGAACTGGTCGTTGCGGGTCGTACCGTAGGCCCATTGAGTTTCTTGGGCGATGAGTCCTGGCAAATGAATGAGGCGCAGCTAAGTCGGTTTTTGACAGCATTGAAAAAAGACGAAGCCATTTCTTTTCGTCAGAATGGCAGCACCTATTTATTCTCAGGCGCGGGATCAAGTGCTGTTTTATTGAAAATGGATGATGTCCAAGGACGTGTAAACACCGCAGGAGCCATTTTGCGTAAAGGAAAGGGGAGCGAGTCTTCGCTTAAGGCGCCTATTGCTGCGCCTGTGATCACTCGTGCACCGGTTAAGGATAAAGAACTACGCCCCATGACGGCGCGGGAAGATGCCTTGATCAGGCCAGTGCTTATGCAGGTCCTCGCCGCCGATGCAGAGCAATCTTGTACTGATGACAGATTGTCTGAGCCATGGGGAATCGCACGGCTGAATCAGCAGTTCTCCCTGGTTGGGGCGCCATGCTGGCTAGCTGCTTACAACGGCGGGTCGGCCTATTTTGTTATCAATAACAATGTGCTGTCTGCACCCTTGTTAGTGAGTACGAGCGCTACTGATTACGATAATGGAACTATTTCGTCCAGTATGAAGGGCCGTGGACTGGGGGATTGCTGGAGTTATGAGGCATCGGTCTGGGATGGAACCGGTTTTGTACAAAGTGAACGTGGTGACACCGGGCGCTGCGCTCTGATTCGAGCAGGGGGCGCTTGGAATATTCCGGAGTATGTCAGCCAGCTTGTTGGGCCGTGAGGCCGGACAAAAAACGGGCTATCAAATGCTTCCGGTATCAAGAAGCTAAACCATTGATTTGATTAATATTGATTGTTTGGTTTCAATGGTTTTAGATTAACTGGTGCCGATGAAAGGAATCGAACCCTCGACCTTCTCATTACGAATGAGCTGCTCTACCGACTGAGCTACATCGGCTAACCTAAGACGATAAGTATATCCTGTTTTTTTCTGGTTTGTAAATTCCACGCGTGCTTTTGTAGTGTGGCGTGCTATGTTGAATGTTTTCAGCCTGTTAAGGGGATGGTGATGCTGGGGATCAAGATTGGTTTTGTAGTAGCGGCTTTCTTGCCTTGGTTGGCGGCGATTTGCGCTAAAGCAGGCGGTTCGGGCTTTGATAATCACGATCCTCGTCCGTGGCTGGCCGGTTTGACGGGATGGCGTGCGCGGGCCAATGCGGCTCAGGCCAACGCGTTTGAAGCCTTGCCCTTTTTCTATGCCGCGGTGTTGCTGGCTTTGTGGTCGGGGGCGGATGGCTTGCGCGTGCAAAGCCTGATGATTGCCTGGATTGTGCTGCGTGTGCTGTATCTGGGGATGTACATCATGAACAAGGCCGCCTTGCGTTCGCTGGTGTGGTTCCTGGCCTTGGCGGTCAATATCTGGATTTTGTTTTTGCCGGTGGTGGTGGTCTAAGCCTGCCGCAAAAGTGAAGGGGCTGGTTCCGCCTGAGAAGGTAGAACCAGCCCCTTTTTATACGTCTACGTCACCTTCTACACGGACTGGTTCAACTGATGTGTTGAGCCAGCCTGTGTGGCTTTAGTTGCTGTGATTTTCCTGTTCTTCAGCTTCAACGCGGGCGCTGACGGCCGAGGGAAACAGATCCCAGCAAGCGATGAACATGGCCGCAATCAAGGGGCCAATCACAAAGCCGTTCAGGCCAAAAATCGACAAGCCGCCCAGAGTGGAAATCAGGATCACGTAGTCCGGGATCTTGGTGTCTTTACCGACCAGCAGGGGGCGCAACAAGTTGTCGACCAGACCAATCACCAAAATACCAAAGGCGGTCAGGATGATGCCGGGAACATAGTGGCCCGATACAAAGAAGTAGATCGCCACTGGAGCCCAGATCAGGGAAGCACCAACAGCAGGCAGCAAGGACAGCACGGCCATCAGCACACCCCAGAACAGGGCGCCTTGAATGTCCAGGAACCAGAACATGATGCCGCCCAGTGCGCCTTGAGTGGCAGCAACGGCGATATTGCCTTTAACCGTTGCACGCACCACGGTGGTGAATTTGCGGAACAAGTGCGTTTTCTGGTTTTCGCTTAAAGGGATGAGCTGGCGGTAATGACGGCCCAGCTCCACGCCATCGCGCAGCAGGAAAAACAGCATGTACAGCATGATGCCCAGGCTGACCAGGAACTGGAAGGTGTTCTGGCCTACGTTCAGCGCCTGCTTGGTCAGGAATTGGCCGCCTTGCACTGCAAATTGCGAGAACTTCTCTTGCAGGGATGCAAAATCATGCAGGCCAAAACGGGCAGCAAAATCGTGCACGCTAGGGGGCAGGGCGTTGATGATTTTTTGTAGATATTCGCCAGGATTTAACTGTCCGCTATTCATCAAGTCATACAGCGTGGCAATTTGCTGGACCAGGGACGCCGAGATCAAAATGACCGGAATAATGACGATCAAAATAATGATAAGCAGGCTGATCAGGGCAGAGAGCGAGCGGCGGCCTTTGGTCTTGGCCAGAAGTTTGCGCTGCAAAGGCGAGAACAGAATGGCCAACACCGCACCCCAGAATATCGCGCCATAAAAGGGCAGAAGTATCCAGACGAAGGCAGCGGAGACGGCGGCCAGCAAAAGCAAAAAAGTACGGAATTGTAGATTTGGCCGGGTGGACATGGAATATTTCCATAAGCGTGAATTTGAGCCGATTGTACGGGTGAATGCCAGCGATTGGCTGGAATCTTAGTATCTGTTTATTGGCTTTGTGTCGGCTTTTTCGTCCTGTGAGTATTCATCGTCTGCTCATGTGGGGTTTTCATCAGTCGGCTTAATAGACGCGATGGTTCTGCAAGCTGGGTCTGTGAGGGCATCTTGCCTGTGACACACCCGTGCAGGACCTGGCCTGCGATGGAGGTCAGACCTGTTTACTCGCGGGTATGTGGAGCTATTCCAGCCTGCTGGTGAAGCCAGCATGTTTAGCCGCCTGGTATCAGGCTTGAGCTTGGCGGGCTTGCTGCAGGTAGTGACTGCTGCGCCAGATATGCAGGCTGCTGCGTTCAAACCAACGGTGAGTATCGGTAATGCGCAGAGTACGGGAAGCATCGCTATGGTTTTGCGGGACCGCCAGCAGTTCGCTGCGGACCCTGCTGAGCAAGTCCGCCAATGCCAGGGACTCCCCCTGCACTTGATCCAGCCAGCCTGCGGGCGCCTGATCGTGCAGTCCTTGCTGGGCTAGCGTGTTAAGCCTTGAGGCCCGGGTTCGCGCTTCTTCATAGCGGCCATCGTTCAGGTCTGTAGCGGGCGGGTGTTGCAAGCGGCTACGCAGGCGTTGCATATGGTCGATGGCATGGAGCAGGGCGCTGATTCGGGCAGCGATCAGCGCATTGTCGTCCCCACTGGGAATACGCAGCACAAATTCATAAGCTTGATCCAGCACGCTTTCTATTTGCTTAAGGTCTTCGGCGGCCGAGTTGGGGCGAGTCATGTTCAAGCTGTGCTGATACAGATTCATCAGGCGCTGTGCCAGCTCCTGCAAGGTGCGCTGCGTGGTTTCCAGGGCCAGAGCCGGGACTTGCAGCAAGCTGTCGTCCAGATGGTGCTGGGGGCGTGCAGCGCGGTCAGGCACGAGTCGTTGCACCCAACGAGCAAATTGCTGTGTGAAGGGCAGGCATAGAACTGCGCCCAGGCCAATGAACAGGCTGTGAAAGGCAGCCAGTCCCAAAGCCCCGGGTGGGACATTCATATAAGAGCCTGTGGCATACATGGCTTTCAGAAACACGGGCAGGATTAATAAGCCCAGTAAGCCGGCAATGACGTTGAACAGAATGTAGGCAATCGCGGTGCGTTTTGCGTAGATTGTGCCGCCTATGGCCACCAGAACGCCTGTCAATGTCGTGCCGATGGAGGCCCCCACCACAATGGCGGCCGCTTGATCAAAGCTGACCGCACCCGCATCCAGGGCCGTCAAGGTCATGGCGATGGCGGCGGTAGACGATTGCAGGACGGCGGTCAGAGCCAGGCCTGTCAGCATAATCAGCAGATGGGCACCGTAGCCGCCTGTGGGCATATGAGCCAGGCTGAAGTTTGCCGCCAGGCCTTGCATCCCTTCTTGCAGCATCCCCAGGCCCAGAAACAGAATGCCGAAACCAGCCAGGGCACGGCCTAGTTCTTTTTGACGAGCAGGGGCCAGTAGCTTGATCAAGGCGCCCAGTCCAATTAAAGGCAAGGTGTAAAAGCCCAGGTTCACTTTCAGGCCCAGGCCGGAAATGATCCAGCCGGTCGCGGTATTGCCCAGGCTGGCCCCAATCACAACGCCAATGGCTTGAGTAAAGGAGATGAGCCCTGCACTCACAAAGCCAATCAAGGTGACGGTTGTCGCTGTGGAAGATTGCGCCAGTGCCGTAATCAAGGCGCCGGACAAAAAGGCTTTGACGGGCCTGCCGGTGAAGGCCAGCAGAATCTGCTTTAAGGAGCCGCCCGCGAACGCCACCAAGCCTTCGGATAGCAGCATCATGCCGATCAGAAAGAGACCGAGTCCCCCTAGAAAGGGAAAAAGAGTATCAAGCATAGAAAAATGATCAGGCAGAGGTGGCTGAATTTCCCTGTTAACAGGGGGGAGCGGCAGGGTGTAGAAAGGGAACGTACTTTACCGTAAAGCACGCTGGCTGGTGGTGAATTGTATGCAATAGCCCCGGCCTCTTATTTTTTTGTGTATAAGAGCGCTTGGTTTATAGAGCAATAGGGAGAGGGGTGTGGTTTTTCGTAAAAAAGTGACGATAGCAGGCGCGGCTCTGCTGCTGGGAACGCTGATGTCCGGTCAGGCTCATGCGCTGGATATGTGGCATTCCGATACGGTCTGGGCGAATCAAGGGATGTGCGCCGCGAACTTTACCTTTGATAGCGGCATGGATCGTATTGCACAGCTGCAAATTCATTTCCAGGCGATTGATACCAAGACGGACAAGGTGGTGGCCGAGGACACGATTGAAGTTGAGGAGTTCGGCGGCTCAAATGCAGACCGCTACGCAACCGGCTATTGGCACAGTGAAATGGCCTGCGACGATGGCTTGCGTTTAGTGGTGGATCGGGCCCAGGCGGTGGTGGAAGGGGAGCGTATGGATTTGCTGGCAAATAAAGAGTTGAGCATTCGGCCCTTTGTTCCTTACGCGATCAGCATAGAACCAGCGCGTGCCGTCCATTCTGAGCGTCCACAAGCCTGTCAGGCGGCGAAGTTTACTGTTCGGGCGTTTATCCAGGACAAGGACGGTTATAGCAATGTGCGTGCGCAGCCCAATGGCAAAAGCGATGTCATTGAAAAGCTGTTTGATAAGGAAGCGTTTTATACCTTTGAGCAGAAAGGGAACTGGTGGCAGGTGTGCACGCCTACCGGGCAGATCGGCTACCTTTATCACGACCGTATCCGCAGTCAACACTAAGCAGCAAAAGCGCAGCGCCCAAGAAAGGCAATGCGCTTGTTAACGGTACATGCCTGTGCAGGCACCGCATGTTCCAGACGTAGAAAAGCCCAGCTACTTGCGTAGCTGGGCTTTTGTATTTTTGGCTCCCCGACCAGGGCTCGAACCTGGGACCTGCGGATTAACAGTCCGTCGCTCTACCGACTGAGCTATCGGGGACCAGCAAAGAAAATGATTATAGGGTGAGACTATCGAAAATGTAAAGAGGTATTTTAAACAACACTATTTTCATATCAGCAAAAGGGAGTGAAGCCCTTGGCAATAGGCGTAAATCCTGATTTTTTTGATGGGAACATACCGTCTGGTCAATAAGGGAGTAGCGCCGGTTCTGTAGCAAATCGTTGCAAGCCTTTTGTTACGTGGCTTGGCAGCTAATTTAAGCCCTTGGGCGCAAGGGTGGTCCTAGCCCTACAACTAGGGAAAATGCGTACAAAACCTAGTAAACACGCCGGATAGCGTTTATTGACATCAATATTGTTTATGTCTGAAATATAAATGCTTGCAGTATATGCCCGTCAATTATCAAGACCCCACTCAGTCCTTGGGATGGGGGACTTGCTTGAGGGATTTTTGCTTCAAGAAACAGGAGGGGGTGTTGAGGCCTGGCACCGGATTTTCAAATTCCGAGAATGTGTCGCCCAGCGCTTGGACAGGAGCCGGACAACGATAAGAAATCCGGCATTCAGACGTTTTTTGAGAACAGAGAATATGAAAAAAACTATCTTGGCAGCATTGTTGATGCCCGTCTTGGCGGTGCCTGCTTACGCGGCAACGAATGTGACCTTGTATGGCGTGGTCGATACTGGCCTGGGCTACGAACAATGGAAAGGGAGCGACCTGAAAGGCAGCGCAGACAAGCAAAGCCGTTTTGGTCTGTACGACCAGGGTTGGATGGGTAACCGTTGGGGTTTGATGGGCAGCGAAGATCTGGGTGATGGCCTGAAAGCCAATTTCATGCTGGAAAGTGGCCTGGATCTGAGCGATGGTACTGCACGCCAAAATCGCTTGTTCGGTCGCCAGGCCACGTTGGGCTTGAGCGGTGAGTCCTGGGGCCGTGTTGATCTGGGCCGTCAGACAACCGTCACTTCCTTGTACGTGGCCGGTGTTGCCAGCCCCTTTGGCGGTAACGGCTACCAATACGGCGTGGGTGCGGCATTTGACGCAGCCAACACTGTCCGTTACGACAATATGCTGGCCTACCAAAGCCCTGAATTCTCTGGCTTCCAGTTCGGTGCTGGCTACTCCTTCAACACCAATGGCGCACAGAAATGGAATCGTAGCGGTTTGACTGGCAATGCCATCAATAGCGACGAAGCCAACGTCAAGGCTTTCAGTGTCGCCATGCGCTACAACAATGGCCCCTTGAAAGCGGCCTTGAGCTTCGACCAAGCCCGTTATGGCTCGGCCCGCGATCAAGGTGGCAACCTGACTGCCGCCGAAAACGGCAATGTCAGCGCCTGGAGCTTGGCTGCCAGCTACAAGTTCAGCGTGGCAACCGTACACGCTGCCTTTGGCCAGAGCCGCAATGGCTTTATCGGTGGTTCTTTGCAAACCGAACAGTTTGGTGCAGGCCTGCATAAAGACCTGAAAGTGAACTCCTACGCTTTGGGTGTCACAGTACCGGTTGGTAAGGCTGGGTCTGTGCTGGGTTCCTGGACCATGGCTGATCCACGTTCCACCCCACGCAGCACCGATGATGACAAGACTCAGCACGTCTTTAGCGCCGGCTATCTGCATAACCTGTCCAAGCGCACCAATGTGTACGTGATTGGTTCCTATGCCCGCAACATCGGTTATTACAGCGATCTGAAGAGCACGGTGGCTACCGTGGGTCTGACGCACCGTTTCTGATCTTTCTGACTGATTCTGTCAGCTCTGATCCGGTGTAGTGCGTTAGCAGCGGCGGCGCCGGTACAGGCAAGGGCTAGGTCAGGGGAAAAGAGCCACAGCGGGGCTGCATCAACATGCAGCCCCGCTGTCCTTTTTGGGGCCGACAAGGTGGCTGCTGATTTGTTTATCCAAATGTTAACAAGGCCGTTTTTGCTTATTGTGCTTGGCGTGTTTTATAAGGACAAAAAAAATCAGCCCAAAGCAAATGCTATGGGCTGATTTCGATGGTTTTCTTGGCTCCCCGACCAGGGCTCGAACCTGGGACCTGCGGATTAACAGTCCGTCGCTCTACCGACTGAGCTATCGGGGACCAGAGAAAAAGAATATAGCATGGGTTTTAAGAAGTGTGCAAGCTTTTGCGATTAAAAACGCCAAAGTTTTATAAAAAGCTTGGTCGCACTGGCCTGGCTACACGCTCTGCGGCCAGTTACCTGGCCGGCTTGGCCTATCAACATAGGCGCAGCGGGTGGCAAAGAGTAGAATCAGGGGCTTATTGCCCTTATCGACTCTTTTTTTCCGCCGGGGCCAGCGGCTTTTTGGCTGATTGTGTTGCCCTGCAAAGTGATGAATCCCCATGCAAGCTAGTCAAGGCCCCAGTACGCAGCGCAGTTCCTTTTTAATTGGACTGGCACTGTCGGGGGGCGGCTCTATTCTTTTCTCCGCCAAAGCGGTCGTTGCAAAACTGACGTACCAATACGATGTCACTGCGTTAACTGTGATTGGTTTCCGCATGCTCTTGTCGCTACCGTTCTTTTTGGCCATTGCCTTGTGGCAGATACAAAAAGTGCGTCAGGGCAAGCTGGCTGCTTTGACCGGACGTCAAAAGCTGGAGCTGGTGGTTCTGGGTTTTCTGGGCTATTACCTGGCCAGTCTGCTGGACTTTATTGGCTTGGAATATATCTCGGCCGGTCTGGAGCGATTGATTCTATTTCTGTCGCCCACCTTCGTGCTGATGTTCTCCGCCATTTTCCTGAAGCGCCGAATTTTGCCCAAGCAGTGGCTGGCTTTGGCCTTGGCGTATCTGGGGGTAGGGCTGGTTTTTGTGCAGGACTTGAGCCTGACGGGCGATGACGTATTGCTGGGCGCGATCTGTGTGCTGGGTTCGGCTATTTCTTATGCCGTGTACCTGATTGGGTCGGGGGAATTGCTCAAATCTATTGGGTCTACGCGCTTGGTGGCGTATGCCATGTCTTTCTCCGCGGTCTACACCCTGATTCACTTTTTTGCCGTTTTTGGTTGGCAGGGCTTGGTGCAACCTGCGCCTGTCTACGGCTTGTCCATGATCCATGCCGTGTGCAATACCGTTTTGCCTACCTTCATGACGATGTGGTCGGTAGAGCGCATTGGCGCCCCCATGAGTGCGCAAATGGGCTTGATCGGGCCGGTGTCAGTGCTATTTCTGGCGAACTGGTTTTTGGGCGAGCCCATTACCGCGATACAGCTGTTAGGTACGGCTTTTGTGCTTAGCGGGGCCATGGTCTTGAGCCGCCGCTAAGCCGCGTTGAAAACGGGCTGGCTTACTTGCCGTTGGCCAGCCGTTTTTCGATTTCTTCGCTGTGTACGTCGTAGGTGGTGAAACCGGCTAGATTGGCGGGCATATTCAATTTATCGCGGTGAATCAGCGTTTGACGTATATCGTCCAGACCGGAGCGCCAGTGTTCGCGCATGGTGATGCGGCCAAACTGGTAATCCTTGTAATGCTGCTCGTAGGGCTGGTTACGGTAAATCAGATGCACCACGTTGTAGCGCTTGCTGCTGGATAGCTCTTCGGCCAGGCGGCAAGGCAAGAGATCTTTGCGCTGGTCTTCAGGAATCAGTGCCAGCAACTCTGACAGAATATGGCGCATGTACTGCGAGTGGCGCATATCTTCCGTCACCATACGGGTACGGCTAGAGTAGCGGATCTCGTTCAAGCGGTCGCTGACTTCACCCATATTGGTGGGCACCGGACCACGCGCACTCCACAAGTCCACTTGGAAGACCAGCGTGTCCCGACGCGGGGACTGATCCAGCACATAGGACAAGGGGGTGTTCGAGACCAGGCCACCATCCCAATAATATTGACCGTCAATTTCCACGGGGGCAAAAGCCGGGGGCAGGGCGCCCGAGGCCATAAAGTGCTCGGCCCGCAAGGTGGTGCGATGGTTGTCGAAATAAACGAAGTTACCTGAGCCGACATTGACGGCCCCTACCGAAATGCGCTGGCGCTTGTCATTGATGCGGTCAAAGTCGCATAGACGCTCCAGGGTATCCTTAAGGGCGCTGGTGTCGTAATAGCTGGCACCTTCAGGCACTCCGGGCGTAGCCTGCATCGGGGGTGGGAAGCGGGGGCGGAAAAATCCGCGCTGCCCCAGAACCAGAGCATTGCTGGCGTTATAGGCGCTAATGGCTTCGCGCATCACGTCGTTGATGCCAAACAAAGCGTGTTCCAGGCAGGCCGGAGCGGACCAGCCAAAATAGGGCTCACAAATGGTGTCCCAGAACTCGCGCAGACGCTCTACCTGACGCTCGGGCGGATTGCCCGCAATAATGGCCGTATTCAAGGCACCAATCGATATCCCGGACAAGCTGTCAGGTTCAATCCCGGCCTCCAGCAAACCTTCGTAAACACCAGCCTGATAGGCACCCAAAGCGCCACCACCTTGTAAAACCAAGGCAACGGTTTCGTAGGGAGGCAGGTAGGCGGGGCGGGCAAAAGCCGGTGCGTCTTGCGCTTGTGGCGTAGAAACAGATGAAGTGTTCATGGCATCACTCGGTTCAAGGGAGGGACAAAGAGGGGGGACTTATGATCCCGTCTGTTTGTGCTGCACTGCAGCAAGAGTAACATCGCCGTCGCCCTCACCCGAGGCCAGAATGCAAACTTGCGTTAAGACCCGGTGTCGGTTGGGGGGGATTCCGGCGTTTTCAGGTGGTCGGCAAAGGCGCTTAACACTTGGCTGCGGTAGCGCTCCTTGTGCAGGACCAGAGACAGGCGGCGCTTCAAGTCCAGAAAAGGTGTGGTCAAAATGCACAGTCGCTGATTGGCAACAGCATCCAGGGTGGCGGCTTGAGGCAAGCACGCCAGCCCCAGCCCGGCAATCACGGCTTGCTTGATGGCCTCTACCTGGCCCAGCTCCATCAGTACATGGCCGCCAGGAAGTACATTCAGCGCTTGCTCGGTCAGGGCTCGGGAGGCGGAACCACGCTCTCGCATGATCCAGCTCATGCCGGCAAAGTCCGCCTTACTTAGATTCGCTTTAACGGCCAGCGGATGATCGGGCGCTGCGCAGACCACCAGAGCATCCTCGCGCCAGACCCAGGTCTCCAGTTGCGGATGGTTGACCGGACCTTCCACGCAGGCGATGTCGCAACTGTGGTCCAGCAACTGGGTGATGATATTGGCGGTGTTGTCTACCGACACATGCAAGGACACGCGGGGATGCTGGCGCACAAACTGGCCCACCAGATCTCCAATCAAGTAGTTGCCAACGGTATTGCTGGCGCCAATACGGATTTCTCCACGCAGCTCGCTTTCTTCTTGCTGGCTTTGCATCTCGCGCAGCCGTTCCAGAATTTCACGGGCATGGGGCAAAAGCTGTTTGCCGCGACTGGTCAATTGCATCCGACCGGGGGTGCGCTCAAACAAGGGGCTATCCAGCTGTTTTTCCAGTTCGGCCAAGGCCATGCTGGCGGCAGGTTGGGACAGGTGGATCTGGGCGGCGCAGGCACGCACGGTGCCCAAGGTCGCAATGCCCACAAACACTTCCAGTTGTCTGATGCTGATCGCGTTCATGATAAATAAAATTGATACTTACGATAAGTAATAATGAATTTTTTAATACAGTCGGTCAACCTAAAATTACTTTTACTTATTACATATCTGGAATGACGAGATGAGCAGTGTGACCGATTTATCTGCAGCAAGCACGAACCTGAAGGTGCAGGGGAAATCGGGGTTCTCTTTGAAGCCATCGCGCTGGTGGGGCTTTTTATTGTCGGTGGCCGTGGGGGTAGTGGCCATGGGGCTGGGCAAACTCTGGCCTTTGATTGGTGGGCCGGTGTTTGCCATTGTGCTGGGTATGGTGGTGCGCAACAGCCTGGGAGTGGCCACGGTGTTTCAGCCCGGTTTACGTTTCTCCTCCAAAGTATTGCTGCAGTGGTCGATTATCGGGCTGGGGTTTGGTTTGAGTCTGCCCCAGGTGATGCGCACGGGCATGGATTCGCTGGCCGTCACACTGGTGACGTTGACGGTGGCTTTTGTGACCGCCATGGTGCTGGGCCGCGCCTTGGGTATCCCTTCCAAGCTGCGCACTTTGATCGGGGTAGGCACAGCGATTTGTGGCGGTTCGGCTATTGCTGCTGTGACCCCTATCTTGAAGCCCGAAGAGCATGAAACGGCGCTGGCGATCTCCACCATCTTTATCTTCAATATTGTGGCGGTACTGATTTTCCCCTTGGCCGGTCACATGATGAATATGTCGGATGCGGGCTTCGGGGTTTGGGCGGGCACGGCGATTAACGATACGTCTTCAGTGGTGGCGGCCGGCTATAGCTACAGCCGTCAGGCGGGTGACCATGCCACGATCGTCAAACTGACCCGCGCCACATTGATCATTCCTATTTGCTTGATTCTGGCAGGTCTTGAAATGTGGCGTTCGCGTCAGGCAGGCCGTGACTTTGACCTGATGCGCGTGTTCCCTTGGTTCATCGTCTGGTTCATGGTGGCATCGGCGCTGCGTTCTTTGGGCTGGGTGCCAGTCGAGTGGCTGGAGCCTCTGCGCTTCATGGCTGAGTTCTTGATGGTGCTGGCCCTGGCCGCAATTGGCCTGTCCTCGGACTTGCGCATTATGGCTAAAGCGGGCGCACGTCCTGCTTTGCTGGGATTGGGGGTGTGGATAGCGGTAGCGCTTAGCAGTTTGCTGGTGCAGCGCTGGATAGGCGTCTGGTAATAGAAAACGGGGCATCAAGCCCCGTTTTTTTATGCTTAGAAGAACCAGGAGCCGGGGCTGTGGCGAATAGCAACGCCCACGATATAGATAAAAATCGCAATGGCCAGCAAAGACGCAATAGCTCGGATCTGCGGAGTTTTACCGCGTTTGATCGCAAACGTGCCCACGATGATATAGAGCACAAGCAGCACAATTTTGGTAATCAACCAGGGTTGATTGGCCGCTGCCCCCAGCATGCCCGCCAGCGCCAGACCACAGACCAGCAAAATGGTGTCGATCACATGCGGGGCAATGCGCACAAAGCGATTTTGCAAACAGGATGAGCCTGTCACTGACCAGAAGGCGCGAATAATAAAAAACAAAATGCTCAGCCCGGCAGCTGTCATGTGCAAATGTTTGAGGGCTATGTAAGTCATGCCTGTCGTTTCCTTCTGAAGTTCGGGGTGCAGAAAAAGGCAGTATACGCAGGCTAGGCTTGAAAGAGTTTGTTCTGCGCCTGAGCGCGGGTAGGATCAGGCGCAGCAAGAGCCAGTCTTAAAGTAGGTTGAGGGGCAGTTTCAAATACACCTGCCCATTGCTTTCAGGTTCGGGGAAGTGGCCTGCGCGGATATTGACCTGGATGGAGGGCAAGATCAGGCGCGGCATACCCAACGTTTTATCCCGTGCGTTGCGGCGTTCGCAAAACTGTTCCTGGCTGATGCCGTCCCGTACATGGATATTGCCGGTTTTTTGTTCCTGGACGGTGCACTTATTTTCAGGCTCCCGCCCATCGGGAGGGTAGTCGTGGCACATGAACAAGACGGTTTCGGGCGGCAAGCGCAAGAGGCGCTGGATGGACTCGTAAAGCTGCTTGGCGCTCCCGCCCGGGAAATCGCAACGGGCCGTGCCGACATCGGGCAGAAACAGGGTGTCGCCCACAAATACCCCCAAATCTTTGACGTGATAAGCCATGTCCGCCGGGGTATGGCCAGGGACGTGCATGACCTCCACCTCAATATCACCTATCTGGAAGATCTGCCCATCTGCAAAGAGCGCATCAAAAGGCGTGCCATCTGCGCGGATTTCGGCCTCGATATGGAAAATCCGGCTGAAGGTGGATTGAACTTGCTTGATGTGTTGACCAATGGCGATTTGGCCGCCCAACTGTTGTTGCAGCCAGACGGCGGCCGACAGGTGGTCGGCATGGGCGTGAGTTTCCAGAATCCATTGCACCTGCAGTTTGTGCTGCTGTACAAAATCCACAATTTTCTGCGCTGAATCGGTGCTGCTGCGAGCAGCGGCGGCGTCATAGTCCAGCACCGAGTCGATGATGGCGCACTGGCTTTGGCCTGCGGCATAGACCACGTACGAGAAGGTGGACGTATCCGAGTGAAAGAAGCTGGCGACCTGGGGTTGGTGCATGTCAGACCTCTTGTGGCTTATAAATTACAAAAAGATATTATATAATAATATATATTGTTTTTTGGTAGATCGTAATGAATCAAACGGAACTGGAAGCCCTGCGCAAGGTGGCCGGACAAGCCAGCGGGCTGCTGGGCTCTTTGGCCAATCCCGATCGTTTGCTCATTCTGTGCACCTTGGTGCAGGGAGAATGCAATGTGGGGGAACTGGCCCAGCGTAGCGGTATTGCTCAGCCTACCTTATCTCAGCAGTTGACGGTATTGCGGCGTGAAGGGCTGATTGAGAGCCGTAAAGAAGGCAAGTTTGTCTATTACCGCCTGGAGCATCCCGCTGTTCTGGCGCTCATGCAAACCTTATATGGCATCTTTTGCGCGCCGGGAGGCACTGATGATCACGATTGACTGGAGTTCATTTACCCCGTGGAGTTCCGTAATTGGCGGTGCTTTGATTGGTCTGGCAGCCTCGATACTGGTGCTGTTCAATGGCCGGGTTTTTGGTATTTCAGGGCTGCTTTCTGGCACCTGGAGTAGCGCGACGGGGGATCGTGGCTGGCGCTGGATGGCTTTGCTGGGGATGGCGGCGTCACCGTGGTTGTACCGCCTGGCGGGTGAAACGGTGCCAGTTGTGCAGGCTCAGCCTTGGGCGTGGGTGCTGGCGGCAGGTTTGTTGGTAGGTTTCGGAACCCGTCTGGGCTCTGGTTGTACCAGTGGTCACGGGGTATGTGGTTTATCGCGTCTGTCTGGCCGTTCTTTCGCGGCGACCTTGGCATTCATGGCCAGTGGTTTTCTGACCGTCTATGTGTTGCGCCATTGGATCTAAGGAGCCTGTCATGCAATATTTCATCGCTTTAGTGTCCGGCTTGATCTTTGGCCTGGGCCTGTTGATTTCAGGCTTGGCCAATCCGGCTAAAGTCTTGGCTTTTCTGGATCTGGCGGGCGCTTGGGACCCTTCATTAGCCTTGGTGATGGCGGCTGCCATTGCAGTAGCTTTCGTGCCGTTTAGTTTGGCGCGCCGACGCCCTTGTGCGTTCGTGACGGGGCAGCCTATGAATCTGCCCAAGCAGCGTCAGATTGATCGCCCCTTGATTATCGGTTCTTTGATTTTTGGGGCGGGTTGGGGCTTGGCAGGTTTCTGCCCAGGGCCAGCTGTTGTGCTGGCGGCCTCTGGAGCCCCGTTGGCGATTCTGTTTTTCCTTGCGATGTTGGGCGGTATGTGGGTGGCTGAACGGGTGCGTGCCTAATTACAACAAGCAAGAACAGGCCTGCACCCATGGCCAGTTAACCCAGATGCGTACTGGGAGCCGGAACCTGATCCGGCTCCATATTGACCAGCCCCTGCAAAATTCCGCAGTGCTCCAGACCACCCGCCTGACCACAGCGGTGCCGAAGCTCAATCAACTGTTTTTGCAGATGTTCCAGTTCGGCAATCCGGACAGCAACGTGCTCGATATGCTCATCCAGTAATTCATTGACGGGGGCGCAGTCTTGCGCCGGCCCATCCATAAAGGCCAGCAGGCCGCGAATCTCCTCATGTGTCATATCCAGGCTGCGGCAGTTGCGGATAAAACGCAGCCGTTCCAGGTGGATCGTGCGATACATGCGGTAATTCCCATCGCTGCGTTCGGGCTCGGGCAGCAGCCCCACCTTCTCGTAGTAGCGGATAGTTTCCGTGTTGCAGTGGCTTTTTTCAGCCAGTTCACCGATTTTCATTGCTGTGCCTCCAGAGGGCTTGACCTTGTAGTTACTTTAGGCTTTCTACTGATCTCATGCAAGAAGCGAGGAAACGCGATGACATCAGCAAATAACTCTTCAAAGGTCGGCTCCGCCATGGGGCAGGGTGCTGCAAAGGCCAGTATGCCAGCGCATTCTCACGACCACAGCCATGAGCACGATCATGTTGCGGGACAGCCGCATGACCATAGTCACGATCACGATCACGATCACGATCATGGGCATAGCCACGAGCATTCGTCTGCCCAGCGTCACACAGACGCAGCGGCCTGCTGCTCGGCGCCCGCCATGGGTCCGTCGGTCAGCTTGGCGGCCAGCACTTCCACGCGTCTGGTCGTGCACATTGCCGATATGGACTGCCCGGCGGAAGAAAACATGATTCGTACAGGTCTGAAGCGCCTGGATCAAGTGCAAAACCTGGGTTTTGACTTGATGCAGCGCGTGTTGACGGTTGATCATGCCGATGGCGCACGGGACAAGGTGCTGGGAGCCTTGCGCGGTTTGGGGTTTGAACCACGCATGGCAGATGAGGAACCGGTGAAGCTGATGTCAGCCAAACAGGGCCTGATCCGGATTGCTGGTGCCGTGGTACTGGCCTTGGCGGCTGAAGTCAGCCATTGGCTGGCAGCGCCGGAGTGGCTGGTCATTATTCTGGCGGCGGCGGCGATCCTGTCCGGTGGTGTGCAGGTCTATAAAAAGGGCTGGATATCGCTGCGCAATGGTCAGCTCAACATCAATGCCTTGATGAGTATCGCCGTGACTGGTGCTGTGCTGTTGGCCCAATGGCCAGAAGCCGCAATGGTGATGTCTTTGTTCAGCTTGGCTGAATGGATCGAGGCCCGCTCGTTGGATCGTGCACGTAACGCCGTGGACAGTTTGCTGAAACTGGTACCGGATGAGGTGCTAGTCAGTGCAGATGGTCGGGACTGGAACCGTGTGCCCGCCAATCAGGTGCAGGCCGGTTGGCAAGTCCGTGTGGCTCCGGGTGAGCGCTTTGGTCTGGACGGCAAAGTGTTGCAAGGTCAAAGCACGGTTAACCAGGCTCCCATCACCGGCGAGAGTGCGCCCGTGGACAAGGCTCCCGGTGATGAGGTCTTTGCAGGCACCATCAACGGCATGGGCGAACTGGTTTACCAGGTGCAGTCCGCTCACGATGAAACCTTGCTGGCTCGCATTACCCGCTCGGTTCAGGAAGCCCAGGCCAATAAAGCACCGATTCAGCGTTTTGTAGACCAGTTCTCCCGCGTCTACACCCCGTTGGTCGTGTTTGCAGCGGCGTTGATGGCCGTGGCCTTGCCCCTGATCTGGGGTGTGAGCTGGTCTGATTCGGTTTACCGTGCGCTGGTATTGCTGGTGATTGCTTGCCCTTGCGCCTTGGTAATTTCCACGCCTGTAGCGGTGGTCAGTGCTTTGGCCAGTGCCGCCCGTGCCGGTATCTTGATTAAAGGTGGGGTGTATCTGGAGCGGGCTCGTCAACTGCGCTACTTGGCGGTGGACAAGACAGGTACCTTGACCTTGGGCGAGCCTTCCTTGAGCGAATACGGCAGCTTGCGTCGTGGTCTGTCTGATAGCGAAGTGCTGGACAGGGCGGTGGCCTTGGCCGAGCGTTCTGATCACCCCGCTTCGCAAGCCATTGCACGAGGCCGTGTGGCATCAGGACTGCTGCGCCTGGACCAGTTTGAGGCTTTGGCTGGCAATGGTGTTCAGGCTCAAGGTTCGGAAGGTTTGCTGCGCTTGGGTAAGCGTAGCTGGGTGCTGGGGCGGGGCGTGGCAGAGTCCAGCGCGGCAGAGCAGCAGGCGGTAGAGAGCGGCGCCACTATGGTGTATCTGGGTGACGAGCAGGGTTTAGTGGCCTGGTTCGCCATGATGGATACCTTGCGCCCCACCACGACTCAGGCTATTCGTGCCTTGCAGGATCAGGGCGTGCAGGTGGAAGTCCTGTCGGGTGACCACGAGCAAGCCGTGCGCCATGTGGCTCAGCAAGCCGGTATCAAGGATTATCGTGGTGGCTTGCTGCCACAGGACAAGCTTGATCGTATCGAGGAAAAGCTGGGCACGGGTTTGGTGGGCATGGTGGGCGATGGCATTAACGACGCGCCTGCTTTGGCTCGGGCCGATGTGGGTATCGCCATGGGTGCCCTGGGGTCGGACATTGCCATTGAAACTGCTGATGTGGCCTTGATGGACGATGATCTGGGCAAGATTGCCTTGTTGATGCGTCAGTCGCGTGCCTTGCATCTGGTGCTTTGGCAGAACATCAGTCTGGCCCTGGGTATCAAAGCCGTATTTTTGGTGATGGCCCTGACCGGGCAGGCCACGATGTGGATGGCTGTCTTTGCAGACGTGGGAGCCAGCTTGCTGGTGGTCTTGAACAGCTTACGCCTGCTGCGGACCCGCAAAGAGTCGTAATAAGCCGCTTGTAGGTGGAACGCCGCCTGAATTGAAGTGTGCCCCGAAGGTTGAGCAGGTCTGCAACGTTCGGAGCCGTTCAGCTCAGGCGGTTTTTTTTATGCTTCATCAAATCAGCCCATCACTATCGTGAAGGTGGCTGGACACGCAGTAGTATCATTAAGGCTTCATTTGAGTTGAAGCCCGGCTTGTTGCTCATCTGTTTCGAGCAGGCAGGGCATGACAAGGACGCGCGATGATTGCACTGCTGGAAGCGGGTCGAGCCGGATTCCTGGGGCGAAAACATTGGGTCAATAACCTGCTGGCCGGTTTGGTGGTGGGGGTGGTGGCCTTGCCCTTGGCAATGGCCTTTGCCATTGCTTCCGGGGTCAAGCCAGAGCAAGGCTTGTACACCGCCATTATTGCCGGTCTGGCGGTTTCCTTATTCGGGGGCAGCCGGGTACAGATTGCCGGGCCCACGGGCGCATTCATCGTTATTTTGTCCTCGGTGGTGGCGCAGCATGGTGTCGCCGGCTTGCAAATTGCCACCTTGATGGCCGGGGTAATCTTGCTGCTGCTGGGCGTGTTGCGTCTGGGGGCGGTTATTCGCTTTATCCCTGATCCCGTCATTGTGGGATTTACGGCTGGCATTGGCGTGATCATCTGGGTAGGCCAGTGGCGCGACTTCTTTGGCTTGCCTGCTGTCGTCGGCCAGCATTTTCACGAAAAGCTGTGGTTCTTGCTGCACAATCTGCCAGCTTTGGATTGGCCCACCACCGTGCTGGGTCTCCTGTCGCTGGCCATTTTGATCTTGGTCCCCCGCATTCCCACCTTGGCACGCTTGCCCGGCCCTTTGGTGGCCCTGCTCATCATTACCTTAATTCAGGCCATTTTCCGTTTTGAGTCCGTGGCCACGATTGGGTCCAGCTTTGGTGCTTTGCCCAGCGGCCTGCCAACATTTCAATGGCCAGAAATTACGATGACGCGCATCGTGGAGCTGATTGGCCCAGCGTTCGCCATTGCTATGTTGGGGGCGATTGAGTCGCTCTTGTCAGCCGTCGTGGCGGATTCCATGACCGGTACCCGGCACAACTCCAATCAGGAATTGATCGGCCAAGGTTTGGCTAACGTGCTTTCGCCTTTATTTGGCGGCATTGCAGCCACCGGTGCCATTGCCCGTACCGCCACAAATATCCGTAACGGGGGAGATAGCCCGATTGCCGGTGTGGTCCATGTGATCTTTCTGGTGCTGGTGTTACTGCTCTTGGCCCCGTTGGCCGCCTACATCCCTTTGACGGTACTGGCAGCCATCTTGTTCATGGTGGCCTGGAACATGAGTCAGGCTGGCTTGGTACTACGTTTGCAGCGCCGCTTGCCCGTGGCAGACCTGTTCATTTTGTGGGTGACCTTCACCTTGACCGTGTTTGCCGACCTGGTGGTGGCGGTCAATATCGGGGTGATTCTAGCCATGCTTTATGTGCTCAAACGTACCTCGGACGGGGTGCAGGTACGGGCACTGGAAGGGCGGCGTTTGCAACGGGCCTTGGATTTGTCGCTCAGCCAGGAACTGCGTCAGGATATTTCCGTACTGACCTTGGAAGGGCCTTATTTCTTTGCCAGTGTGGAAGCGGTGAACCGCTCTTTGCTGACGGTTCCCGAGTCGGTGCGGGCTATTGTTTTGCGGCTGAACTACGTGCCTTTTGTGGATGCGACGGCCATGCAGGCCCTGGAGACTGTCTTGGCCGAACTGGCTGAGCGCAAGGTAATGGTGGCCTTATGCGAAGCCAATGAGCGGGTCTCGCGCAAATTAGTACGGATGGGCTTGTCCAAGCAGATTCATGCGCACCGCGTTTTTGATAGTTTGCAGACCGCGTGGGACAGTGTGGGAGAGACCCTGGATCATCAGGCTCAGGAAAACGTGGCTAAGTCCGCCCCCCAGCCCGCTTGACGGTGTCGGATGGAGTGAATGAATCGCTGCAGGTCGTAAACAATCCCCTCGTCAAAAACGAGGGGATTGTCTTTTTTTCGTCCTGTAGCAGATGTTTACCTGCGTATTAGGGGGCCGCAGATACGGATTGATTCACCACATTCAGCACTGTGCGAAAGCCCACGTGCTGAGTAGACATGGCAGTTTCCTGAGGCTGACGCGAAGCGGGTCGGTAGCGCACACAGAAATTGGCTGCACACAGAAAAGAGCCCCCTTTGATGACGCGGCTGGTGGGGTTGTCATCCGCCTCTAGTCTTGAGGCAGGCGCCCCTTGAACGGCCTGACGGGCATGGTCCGGGCTCCAGGCTGTACGGGTCCATTCCCAGACATTGCCTACCGAATCCCACAAACCGTATTGATTGGCCGGGAAGCAGCCGACCGGGGCCGTACCTGCATAGCCGTCACGCAGCAGGTTTTTCGCGGGAAAATCCCCTTGCCAGGTGTTGGCCATCAAGCGCCCCTTTAGCTCCGGCGTATTGCCCCAAGGGTAAGTGGCTCCCTCCAGTCCACCTCTTGCGGCAAATTCCCATTGCGTTTCGGTGGGCAGATCACGTCCTAACCATTGGGCATAGGCCTGGGCATCCTCGTAGGCGATATGGACAACCGGGTGGTTCTCCAGCCCGTTCAGATTCGTACCGGGGCCATTGGGATGACGCCAGCTGGCTCCGGGCACCCAAGTCCACCAGTTGTAGGCGTTCTGTTGCGTGGTGCCGTGCTGCCCGTGTTTGCCGTGGCTGTCATGATCATGATCGGCGGCTGGAGGGGTAAAGACCGCCGAGCCAGGTTGACGGTACTGTTCCGGAACACGAGCCTGTGGCGGAAACTCCGGCATGCGTTCGGCCTGGGTCATATAGCCGGTGGCATCCACAAAGCGGGCGAACTGCGCATTCGTGACTTCGTGACGGTCGATCAAAAAGGCCGGGACTTCCATAGGGTGGACAGGCTGCTCTTCCGGGTAGCCCTCGTCCGAGCCCATCAAAAATCGCCCCCCGGCTATGGCAACCAGACCGGCCTGGTTGGCCGCTCCGGGCTGGGCGGGACCAAAGCCTGCCGGGATACCGCTATAAGCTTGGCAATCATGGGCTGACTGGGGGGCAGGGAGGGATTCGGAGCCATTTTGGGCAGGGGCGACCAGCGGGACTGCCGCCAGCAGCCCGCCTACCGTTAGCAACGCCTTGGCTCGTGTGAGCTTAAAGGAGTTCATCCAAATCCTTGTAATAGTTCAGGCTGTTGCTGTAGCCCGGACGGGCCGCCAGACCTTCAAAGTCTTTGACGCCATTGCGCTGAGCATATTGCTCGTATTCGGCAATCATTTCCTTGAGTTTTTCGGGGTGCTTGTCCGACACGTCGTTCAGCTCGGAGCGATCTTGCGCAATATTGAACAGCTCCCAGCGATCTTTGCCCCAGGGCGCATTGGCATAGACGATTTTCCAATCGCCCAAGCGCATGGCGCGGCGGCCATTGAGCTCCCAACCTTGCCGGAAGGTTTCATGCACTTGCTCGCTGCGGCCAGTCAGCATGTCCACCATGGAGTTTCCTTGCATCGGAATCACCTCGCGGCCTTGGTATTCGCCTTTCGGTTGTTCGATCTGGGCCAGCGCAAGAATAGTCGGGGCGATATCGGTTACATGGGCAGGAGCGCGCACGAACTCACCTTGTCGTTTGCCACCGGGCACACGCATGATGCTGGGTACCGAAATGCCGCCCTCGTACATAAAGGCTTTGTACAAATTGAAAGGCGTGGAGCCCACCTGCGCCCAGCCTGGACCATATTCAACAAACGAGCCGGGTTTGCCTGTGTTCTCGTAGCTGTTATCACGGTGCTTGTGCGCCCAGGCACGGGTTTCGCCTTCGTCCAGGACGGTATTGCCGTCCGCACCATTGTCCGACAGGAAAATAACCACGGTATTGTCGTACTGTCCGCTTTGTTTCAGGTGCTCGATGACGCGGCCAATCTGTGCATCCATGGATTCCACCATAGCGGCATACACCGTCATGCGCTTGCTTTCAAAACGCTGCTGTTCCGGGCTCAGCTCCTTCCAGCGTGGCCAGGCGGAATTCCCGACATAGCCTTGCATGTCTTGTGGCACCAGCCCCATTTTTTTCATGCGGGCCAGGCGTTCTTCGCGCAGTACGTCATAACCGGCGTCGTAGCGTCCTTCGTACTTGCGGATGTACTCATCGGGGGCGTGCAGAGGCCAGTGTGGCGCGGTAAAGGCCAGATACGCAAAAAAGGGCTGATCCTTGCGGGTATCTGCATCGATGTAGGACAGCAGGCGAGAGGCAAAGAACTCACTGGAGTAGAAGTCTTTGGGCAACTGCACTTCTTTGCCGTTCTCCCGGTACAGGGCTACGGGGGCTTTATTGGCATCAAAAGTAATAATGCCACTTTGATCGAAGTGGCTGGCTCCCCCATGCATCAGGGCGTAGGACTGATCAAAGCCGCGATTGGGCGGAGCTACTTCTTCCTTCACGCCCAAATGCCACTTACCGGCCATATAGGTGCGATACCCGTTGTCTTGCAAGACCAAGGGAAAGGGTAAGGCGCGGTCGCTAAGAAAGCCTTCATAGCCGGGCAGGGCGCGTTGCTGCGGTGTCATCAGTTCGGCCATGCCACCAAAGCCAACCTGGTGGTTGTCTGCGCCGGACATCAGCATGGCGCGGGTCGGCGAACAAAAAGGGGAAGCGTAAAAGTCAGTCAGGGCCACCCCGTCTTTAACCAAGGCATCCAGGTTAGGGGTGGCGATTTCGCCACCAAAGGCACCAATGTCTGAGTAACCCAGGTCATCGGCCACGATCAGCAGAATATTGGGGCGTTGGGTATCTGTAGCTGCTGTGGCTGACAGGCTGCACGCAGCCAGTGCCAAGCCCAGCAAGCTACGTAGCAAGCAGGTATGTGTAGAGCGTCGCATTTTCTTGTGTCTCAATCTATTTTTTGTTTGTGATGACACTCGCGGTCCGAGGGGCGCTGATGCAAGTCAGGGCTGTGCGAACACACTAGGCCTGGAACGCGAGCGTGGTAGCGGGGGCGAAGGGGGCCAATGCGGATCCCGTCAGGGTGCTGCGCAAGAGAAAAGGATCTAAAACCAGATCCTGCAGCAAGGGCTCCACACTTGTGATCTGGGCCGGGTCTGCATGTCGTTCAAGGGATGGCGTGTGTCCCCTGAGTGAATTGAACACGAGGCAGGGGCGCGCTTTCCAAGACTTAAAAGGTTTGTTTCTATACCAGAAAGGTATGGCCTTGAATTTACTGCTTTGAAATCAAGGCATTAAGAATCAGGAGAGGGGCCTTTATCGTTTTCCCTTATGGGCCCCGTCTCCGTTTGGAAATCAGCGTATCAGCTTGAAATCGTCGTCGCCCATAAAGGCATAGCGCAGGGCATCAATCAGGGCCAGGAAGTAAGCCAGCGGGGCCCAGATGGCAAACAGCACCAGAAACAACAAACCCATGCCGATCTGGCCCAGGTAAAAACGGTGCACACCCAACCAGCCCAGAAAGATGGCCAGCACAATGGCGATCTTGCGGTGACTATTGGGTTTTTCCATTTCATCTTTTTTGTTTTTGGAAATCCAGATGACCAAGGGAACGGTGATCAGCAAAGCGATCAAGACTTTGCCCCAGTGGACCATCAGGTACTTTTGCAGCTCCTGCATCAGCTCGGCGAAATCCCGGACCAGAAAGCCCAGGTAAGACGCAATATGGCTGAACATGGCCTCGCCAAAGGTCAGGCCCAGCATCACAAGCAAGAAGATGGCAATGCCTAGTATGATTTTTTGCAGCATGGTGTTTCCGTCAAAAAATACAGCAAATTCAAGAGGTTCGTGCCTGGCGCACGGCCTGTTCCCAACTGAGCATCAGACTTTGCGCCTCATCACGGGACATGGTGGGTTCAAAAATGCGCTCGCATTGCCACAGGGCTGCTATTTCGGGCAGACCGGCATACAGGCCACTGCCCAAGCCCGCTAGATAAGCGGCTCCCAAAGCGGTGGTTTCAATATTAACGGGACGCACGACGGGCAGGCCAAGCAAATCTGCCTGAAATTGCATCAGAAGATTATTGGCGCAGGCTCCGCCATCGACACGCAGCTCGTGCAGGACAGGGCCACCATTTGCCTGAACATCTCGATTCATGGCTTGCAGGACAGCCGCGCTTTGATAGGCAATGCTGTCCAGAGCGGCTCGTGCGATGTGGGCCATGGTGGAGGCGCGGGTCAGCCCGGTGATAGTGCCGCGTGCCTGGGCGTCCCAATAGGGCGCTCCCAGCCCGGTAAAGGCCGGGACCAGTCGCACACCTTGGGCATCGGGCACACTACGGGCCAGCTCTTCGACTTGGGCGCTATGTTCCAGAGCTCCTAGCCCATCGCGTAGCCACTGAACAACAGCACCGCCGATAAAAACACTGCCTTCCAGTGCATACGCAGGGGTGTCGCCATGATGGGCGGCGCTGGTGGCAATGAGCCCGTTATGGGATTGCGGAACCTGCGAGCCGCAGTGCATCAATAAAAAGCAGCCGGTGCCGTAGGTGTTCTTGGCCATACCGGGAGAGGTGCAGGCTTGTCCGAACAGTGCGCTTTGCTGATCGCCAGCCACCCCGCTAATCGGGATGGCACTGCCCAGAACATCTGGGCTGCAGCGTGCAAATTCGGAAGCAGAACCTTGTACTTTAGGGAGCAGGCTGGCGGGAATCGTAAAAAGGGCCAGTAATTCATCATCCCATTGCTGGGTATGGATGTTGTAGAGCAGCGTACGCGAGGCATTACTGACATCGGTGGCATGGACCTGCCCACCACTCAAGTGCCAGATCAGCCAGCTGTCTATCGTCCCAAAAGCCAGTTCGCCGCGCTCAGCACGTTCGCGGGCGCCGGGCACAGAGTTGAGCAGCCAGCGCAGTTTGGACGCTGAAAAGTAAGCATCAATGGGCAGGCCGGTTTTGCGGGTAATCAGGTCCTCGTGGCCTTGTTCACGCAATTGCGCACAGAAGTCTTCGGCACGCCGGTCTTGCCAGACAATGGCTTTGTGCAGGGCCTGACCGGTACGCCGGTCCCACAGCACCGTGGTTTCACGCTGATTGGTAATGCCAATGGCATGAATGTCCTGGGGGCGCAGGCCAGCCTGTTCGATCGCCTGCCGGGCGGTCTGAAACTGCGTGTCCAAAATTTCCTGGGGATCGTGCTCCACCCAGTCTGTGCGTGGATAGTATTGCTGGGTTTCCTGCTGCGCCTGCGCCAGAATGCGGCCGTCTGCCGCCACAATAAGGCTGCGCGAGCTGGAGGTTCCCTGATCAAGAGCAAGTATGAATGTCATGCGAATAGGGCTGTAAGTGCAGAGCAGGTCACAGTGTACCGGCTCTGTGCGGCCTGTGTCCGGTGGCGGGGGGCTCTGATACGTGAGCAAACAAGTTTCACTGGACGGTAAAAGTTCAGGGGCTAAAATCAGGGTAAATCCCGAGCCAGTCAGTGTTTTTTGGGTATCCGCTAATTTCAGGGCCGATTTCTTATCTTATGACTACATTAAGTTCCCCCTTATTGACCGATAGAGCACAGATGTTGGGCGCCTTGGCGCGCACGACCCAGGTGGATATGGTCGTTGTGGGTGGTGGAGCAACCGGCCTGGGCGTGGCGGTGGATGCGGCCTTGCGCGGTTTAAGCGTGGTGGTTCTGGAAGCCTGGGACTTTGCCAAAGGGACGTCGTCGCGGGCCACCAAGCTGGTGCACGGTGGAGTGCGCTATCTGGCACAAGGCAATGTCAGCCTGGTGCGCGAAGCCTTGCGCGAACGCATGCACTTGCTGAGCAATGCGCCCCATCTGGCGCAGCGCCTGCCGTTTGTTATGCCCAGCTACAAGTGTTGGGAGACCCCGTTTTATGGGGTGGGCTTGATGGCGTACGACGGTCTGGCCGGGCGCGAGGGCCTGGGGCATACCCAGTTCCTGAGTGCCTCCAAAATACGGCAGATTCTGCCCGGAGCGCGTCAAAACGGGTTGAAAGGCGGCGTTAAGTATTGGGATGGTCAATTTGACGATGCTCGGCTGGCATTGGCGCTGGCGCGTACAGCGGCCTTGAACGGGGCTTTGCTGATTAATTACTGCCCGCTGGTGGAGGTCTTGCACAGCGAAGGGCGTGTATCCGGGGTGCGTTGCCAGGACAAGGAAAGTGGTCAGACGTACGAAATCAAAACTGGCTGTGTCGTTAACGCCACAGGAGTCTGGGTCGATCAGGTGCGGCAGCTGGATGCCCAGGAGGCTGGTCGTGAATTGCGGCCTATGGTCTCGCCCAGTCAGGGTGTGCATCTGGTGGTTGATCAAGAGTTCTTGCCGGGTGAACACGCCTTATTGGTTCCGCGCACTCATGACGGGCGCGTGCTGTTTGCGGTGCCTTGGTTGGGCAAGCTGATTTTAGGGACCACCGACACGCCCCGAGACGATATCCCGCTGGAGCCTCGCCCCTTGGCGCAGGAAGTGGATTTCATTCTGAAAGAGTCCGCCAATTATTTGCAAAAGGCGCCTCAGGTCAAAGATGTGCGCAGTATTTGGGTGGGGCTGCGGCCTTTGGTGCGTCCCGCAGCAGAATCGGCCGCAGGCCAAACTCAATCCATCAGCCGTGAACACAGCATTACGGTCAGTACCAATGGTTTGTTGACGGTCACCGGCGGTAAGTGGACCACCTACCGAGCGATGGCAGAGGATGTGCTGGAGCGTTGCCAGCAGTCGGGCCTGCTGAGCCCTCTGCCAGCCTGCCGCACACAGGATCAACGATTGGTCGGTGCCTCCTACGTGGGGGGCAGGCGCTCCTTAAGTAGCACGGCCGGTCTGGATGCCTATGGCAGTGAGGCTGATTGGGTGCAGACCTTGCCAGGTGCCGATCAGGAACTGGCCCCGGGTTTAAGCGCGGCGATGGTGCGCTTTGCCTGTCGTTTTGAATATGCACGCACGGTTGAGGACATGTTGGCTCGTCGTTCGCGGCTGTTGTTTCTGGATGCCCGTCTGGCGCAACGTGTGGCCCCTGCGGTGGCGGCCATCATGCAGGAAGAAACAGGCCGTTCCCCTGAATTGGAGGCCTTTATAGAATTGGCCGAGCAATACGCCACCGTTCCGACGACGTAAATAATTAATAAGAAAGGGCCCCGGCAATGGGGCCCTGATCGATTCAATCCCTGCGCGGACTCGACGATTAATCAATCAAAGAAAGTTCGAGCCGTTTCAAAACGTTTGGCGAAGTAGGGGTTATCCATAGAATCAATTCGTACGCGCCCACCGCTGGAGGGCGCATTGATGAATTGTTGTTTCCCTATATAGATCCCTACGTGCGAATAGGGAGCGCCCAGCGTATTGAAAAACACCAGGTCACCCGGACGTAGCTGCGAGCGGCTGATACGGCGTCCTGCGCCGGCCTGATCGCTGCTGCGCCGTGGAATGGGCGAGCTGGCCTCCTGACTGAACACATAGTGCACCAGACCGCTGCAATCAAAGCCGGTGGAGGGCTCGCGTCCGCCATAGCGGTAAGGGGTGTCCAGCAAGGTCAGCGCCGACATGACGACAGCAGAACGCCGCTGTTCATGGACGGTGACCGTCTTGCCCGCAGAAGGAGGGGCCGAAGGGGTGTGCGCGCATGCGGCCAGCATCAAAGTCAGGCACAGGGCGAACAGACGTTGCGTAAAAGCAGCAGGAACCATGGGCTGTTACAAAACGGGTGCGTTAGGTATTGAGGAACCAGTCACCAGAAGATTATCCGATATTTAGCATCGTTTTAGGCAGAGGCTGAGCGTAGCTGTATGGAGATATGCATTAATTAATGCTTAATGTATGCAACAAAACATAAATTTGACGATAACGTTTTGATCTTTGTCATGTTACATCTAGTTTATATCTACAACATTAAGTGAGCATCTGATAATATCCTGCTGTGTCTTGATGCATTTATTGCATATGTTCGACGTTTTTCATGTTTTTAGAGCATTTATAGACAGGCTGTGTCAGAAACGTCGATAATGTAAAAAATATATTCATGCAATACATTGCAAGGCATGATACATATTTATGTAACTTTATATATTTTAAATGTGTTTTGTTACAAGAAACTAGCTGATTAACAGTTTTACAAGGATGGCTGACATGCCCGTATCGGAAAATTCGCTGCTGAATGATATTCAGGAAGTCAATTTGTCGTACTTGTTACTCGCGCAGCGCCTGCTGCGGGAGAATTTTTCGGCAGGCATGTTCCGTTTGGGCTTCGACACCGATGTGGCAGAAACTTTGTTGCGTCTGTCGCCCGCCCAACTGGTCAAGCTGGCTAGCTCCAGCTCGTTGATTTGCGGCTTTCGCTTCAACGATTACGACCTGCTCACGACCTTGACGCAAAACGTGCTGGGAGGGGTATTGCAGCAGGCCCACTCCACCATTCTTCTGTCTCAACGTGCGACGGCAGAACAAGCCGGCTAAAGCGGCTTTAAAAAAATTAATTAAATCAAGAACTATGGCTATAAAAAGCGTCGCCAAAGAAGCCCAGGAAATTGGGCTTGCTTCCGACATGATTGAGCTGGGGGCGCGCTTGCAAGTGCTGCAAGCAGAAACATCATTGAGCTACGACCGGCTGGCCCGCTTATATCGGGAAGTCAAAGGCTGCTCGCCACCCAAGGGCATGCTGCCGTTCTCGGTGGACTGGTTCATGACCTGGCTGCCCAATATTCATTCCAGCCTGTTCTACAGCATTTACCAGTTCATGGCCGCCCATACGCCGTGCGACAAAAGCCGTGCGCTGGTGGAGGCCTACCGCCTGTACCTGGAGCAATCTTCGGCAGGACGCCTGGAGATGGGACCGGACGAGGAGCCGGTTCTCAGCTTTACCCGTGCCTGGATGCTGCTGCGCTTTTTTGACAGCGGCCTGTTGCAGTTGTCCCAGTGCGAGCGCTGCAAAGGGGGCTTTGTTGCCCATGCGCACGATCCTGAGGCCGGTTTCATCTGCGCTATTTGTCGCCCGCCACCACGGGCCGGCAAGACGCGTGCCAGCAAAGCCCGCAGTACCAGCAAGTCCGCAACCAGCAAAAGCCGAAAACCAGAGCAGGTACTGGACCCTCAAGCCCGGGTTGATGGGCACGTCAGCAGCAAAGTGGACGTGCCCGTTTAAGCCTAGCGTTTATCGTCAGTGTGCAGCAAAGCCGGATCAGTGCTGGTTTTTGATGTCGATCTGATAAGAATCCGAAAGTGTCAAGGCAACTGGAAGCGTCGATCTAGGCTGGAAAAAGGCCGTTAACGCGTCGTTTTAGCTCGGTTGCTTGCCGCCATCATTAGCAGCGTGTATTTGAAGAAGGCGTATCCGTGCTTATTCTCCTTGGATATATCATTGTTTTCGTCTCCGTTTTCGGGAGCTTTGTGGGGCTGGGTGGGCATTTAGGTGCGCTCTACCAGCCTTTTGAATTACTGCTGATTGGTGGTGCGGCCCTGGGGGCCTATTTTGCGTCCAACAGCGGCAAGTCCATCAAGCTGCTGGCTAAAGCCTTGCCGATTGCATTTCGCAGCAGTCCCTATAACAAGCAGCTGTACATGCAGCTGATGGGGATGTTGTCCGTGCTGCTGAACAAGGCCCGTCGTGACGGCATGATGTCCATCGAGGCCGACATCGAAAACCCGGAACAGAGCGCTATCTTTGCGGACTACCCCAATGTGGTCAAAGATCCGGCGCTGATGAACTTTGTGTCTGACTACCTGCGTTTGATGATCAGCGGCAATATGAGCTCGTTTGAAATCGAAACCTTGATGGATCAGGACATCGAAACCTACCAGCATGAACGTAACGTGCCTGCTCGCGCTTTGCGCGAAGTGGCCGATGCCTTGCCCGCGTTCGGGATTGTGGCGGCGGTGCTGGGAGTGGTTAAGGCGCTGGCTTCGGTCGATCAGCCACCGGCCGTGCTGGCTGACCTGATTTCCAAGGCCATGGTGGGTACCTTTCTGGGTATTTTGCTGGCCTACGGTTTCGTGGCGCCTTTGGCGGCCACCATCGAGCGCCGTACCTCGGACTCGGTCAAGGTGCTTGAGTGCATCAAGGTGACCTTGCTGGCCAACCTGAATGGCTATCCTCCCCAGTTGGCTGTCGAGTTTGGCCGTAAAGTGCTGTTCTCCTCGGACCGTCCTTCGTTCCAGGAACTGGAAGAGCATGTGCGTCAGGCCCGTTCGGGTGCTGGTCGTAAAGCTTAAGCGGACGCGCCCATGAGCAATCATAAGGACCGAGTCATTATCCGCCGCAAGCGGGTAGCGCATGCCGAACATCATGGCGGTAGCTGGAAAATTGCCTATGCGGACTTTATGACCGCCATGATGGCTTTTTTCCTGGTGATGTGGATTCTGTCACTGGTGCCCAAGCAGGACTTGAAGGAAATTGCCGATTACTTTCGCATGCCTTTGATGGATGCTGTCTCCGGCGGTAATCAGGCTGACTTTTCACGCAGTGTCATTCCGGGTGGCCAGCCCAGCCTGGTCCCTAATCCCCATCCCGGTGTCAACTCTGGCCAGGCGGCCGATGATCGCCTGGATGTGGAACGCCTGGAAGATCTGAAGTCTGCTCTGGAAGAGCTGATCCGTATTGACCCCGTCCTGCAGGAGTTCCGTCCGCAATTGCTGCTGGACATGACTCAGGACGGTTTGCGCATTCAGATTATCGATCGCCAAAGCCGCCCCATGTTTGCAACGGGCAGTGCGCAGGTGCAGATTTACATGCGAGCCATTTTGCGCTCGCTCAGTTCGCCTTTGAACGAGATGCCCAACCGCATCCAGATCTCCGGTCATACCGACTCCACGCAGTACGCAACCGGCGAGCGTTTATACAGTAACTGGGAGCTGTCGGCTGACCGCGCCAATGCGGCTCGACAAGAGTTGGTGGCCGGTGGACTGGCCGAGGCCAAAGTCAAGCAGGTCCTGGGTTTGGCCGATAGTGTGAGCCTTGTTAAAGATAACCCTGCCGCAGCCGTAAATCGACGTATCAGCCTGCTCGTGCTCAATAGCCGTGCAGAACGACGTATGGATGAGCAAAGCGCAAGCGGTTCGCAGGAGTTTGATTTGCGCGAAGCAATGCAGGAATCCGAGGGGCCCATCAGTATTCATTTCCCCGGAATGCCTGAACTGCCTTCTGCCTTGCCGGTGGTGCCGTAAACCCTACGTGTTGGGGCTGTGCTTTTTGTTTTGTTGTTCTAAGCCATAACCAAGAAGGAAGTGTTCATGAGCTCCGGCGTAGATCTGAGTCAGTTTTACGAAACCTTTTTCGATGAAGCCGATGAGTTGCTGGCGGACATGGAGCGCTTGCTGCTGGAGTTGGATCTGGACGAGCCTGATCGCGATCAGCTCAATGCCATCTTCCGGGCCGCGCACTCGATCAAGGGCGGTGCAGGCACTTTTGGTTGTTTCGGTCAGTTGGCTGAAACCACCCACTTACTCGAAAACCTGCTCGATCTGGTCCGTAATGGCGAAATGCAATTGCGCAAGGACATGATTGACCTCTTTCTGGAAACCAAGGACGTGCTAACCGGACAAGTCAATGCCTACCGCGAGGAACAGGAGCCCGATGAGGACGCGTACCGACGCATTTGCGAGCAATTAAGGCAGTTGGCCCTGGAACAAAAGGGCATTTTGGCTACGGACACCAAAGGGGCCGAAGCGCTGTTGGCTGAACCTGAGCCCGAACCTGCGCCAGTTAGCGCCGATGGCTTGCCGCTGTGGGTGTCGATGGGGCCGGTATCTGATAAAGATGCCGAGGCCTTGCAGCAAGAAATGGAATTGATGGGCACGATTGTTCATCAAACGCGCGAGGGCGAACGCCTGGATATCTGGCTGGAGACTACGGGCACTGCCGATGACATTCTGGCGGTGTGCTGCTTTATTTTGAATGCGGATCAGGTGTCGGTAAAGCCTGGTGCCGTTCCTGGTCAGGCTGCTGGCACGCCGGCAACGGCTCCTGTCGCCGCAGCGCCGGCTCCCGCTGCACCTGCAGTGCAAGCCGCTCCGGCCGAGCCTGTTGTTACGGCGCCTGCTGCGCCCGTTGCTCCTGTAGAGGCAGCCAAATCTGAAGTTGTGCCAGCACCCGCTGCCGCTCCCAAAGCGGCGGACAAGCCTGCCAAGCCAGCGGCCCCGAAAGAATCGGGCACGATCCGTGTGGGCGTGGAAAAAGTTGACCAGATTATCAACCTGGTGGGCGAACTGGTCATTACCCAGGCCATGCTGGTGCAGACCGCCTCGACGCTGGACCCTGTGGTCCACGATCGTTTGCTCAACGGTATTGAGCAACTGGAGCGCAATGCCCGCGATCTGCAAGAGTCCGTGATGTCCATCCGCATGATGCCCATGGATTACGTATTCAGCCGTTTCCCGCGTGTGGTGCGTGAAAGCGCAGCACGCATGGACAAGAAGATTCGTCTGGTCACCAAAGGGCAGGCCACTGAACTGGACAAGAGCCTGATTGAACGCATTATTGACCCCCTGACTCACCTGGTGCGCAACAGTATCGATCACGGCATTGAAATGCCTGAGGATCGTCTGGCTGCAGGCAAGGAAGAAGAGGGCGTGCTGACCTTGTCTGCTCAGCATCAAGGCGGCCACATCATTATTGAAGTGGTGGATGACGGCGCAGGTTTGAACCGCGACCGTATCCTGAAAAAAGCCATGTCTTCGGGGCTGCCAGTGACCGAAAGCATGCCGGACGACGAAGTCTGGCAACTGATTTTTGCCCCTGGTTTTTCCACCGCCGACAAGGTGACGGAAATTTCCGGTCGTGGCGTGGGTATGGACGTGGTGCGACGCAACATCCAGAGCATGGGTGGTCACGTACAACTGTACTCGCGTGCGGGCAAGGGAACGACAACCCGTATCGTTCTGCCACTGACACTGGCCATTTTGGATGGCATGTCGGTCCAGGTAGGCAATGAAGTCTTTATTTTGCCGCTGGCCCACGTTACCGAATCCATGCAGCCGACCGAAGAGCAACTGCGTAGCGTGTCCGACACGGATCACGTGATGTTTGTGCGCGGTGAGTATCTGCCGCTGATTTCCCTGCGGGACATTTTCTCGGTTGAAGAAGCTGAAAAAGATGTCACCCGTGCGATTGCCGTTATCTTGCAGGCCGAAGACATGCGCTTTGCCTTGCTGGTTGATCATCTGATCGGCCAGCACCAAGTCGTGGTCAAAAACCTGGAAGCGAACTATCGAAAAATTCCGGGTATTTCTGCCGCCACCATTTTGGGTGATGGCAGCGTAGCCCTGATTGTTGATGTATTTGCCTTGCAACGTCTGGCGCGTGACCCCGCCTCGACGTGGGCCTGATTATTCGGAGATTTTTATGTCCCACGACTTTACTTCCCACTCCGAAGCTGCCGAGGTTGGCGGTAAGGAGTATCTGGTATTTACCCTGGGCGACCAGGAATACGGTATCGATATTCTGAAAGTTCAGGAAATCCGGGGCTACGACTCCCAGACCGTGACCCGCATTGCCAATGTGCCCCATTTCATCAAGGGCGTAACCAATCTGCGGGGCGTGATTGTGCCCATCGTGGATCTGCGGGTGCGCTTCAATATGGAACGTGTGGAATACGACCACCAGACGGTGGTTGTCATTCTGAACCTGCACGATCGCGTGGTGGGTGTGGTGGTGGACGGGGTGTCTGATGTGCTGGTGCTGCAATCGTCCCAGATCAGTGCCGCTCCTAGCTTTGGTACTGCCTTCTCGACTGAATACCTGACCGGTATCGGGACCTTGGGCGAACGCATGTTGATTTTGGTTGATATTGAAAAACTGATGACCAGCGAAGAAATGGCTCTGGTCGACAGCGCAGTGGCCTGATCGTTACGGATTGTTCGGGTCGCGGGGGAGGTGTCACAAGCGCCTCTGATGTTCGGATCTACTCTAGACAAGGTGCTTGCAATGCTGGATGGATTACGTTTGACCAATCTGAAGGTTCGGACCAGTTTGATTCTGGTTCTGGTGTTTTTTTTAGCAATGCTGGTGGCCGGTGCCGCGTTGGGGATTTTGTCCCTGCGGGCCAATAACGGTGCTCTACAAAGCATCGTGGTCAATCAGCGTGTAGGCTCGGCCATGTATCAAGCGATCGAGCGCTACAAAGAGACTCAAACCCTGATTGGGCGAGCAGCCATCAGCTATGTGGTCAGCAACGACCTGCAAAACCAGGACTTGATGGCCGAGTGGAGCGATGCTGCTCCCCAGAGCTCGGCCATGAGCTCGGCTACCCGTGACGCCCTGGAGGCCACGCGCAAGCAGTTCGAGCAGGCACAAGAGGCCTTTTTCGAATATCAAGGCGTGGCTACCCAGCTTGAAAGCACTAACGATTACTACCAGCGTGTGGATGCGGCCTTCATGTCCTTGATGCAAGGCGGCGTGCTGCCCCTGATTGCCTATCTGGAGCAAGGGGATATCGCAGGTTTCCGCAGCTACGTGGCTACTACCACCAAGTTTTTGGAAGAAGACCTGTACAGCGCCTTGACCACCTTGCAAGAGGCCCAGCAGCGCTCTATCGATGTCCAGTACAAGAAAGAGAATGATCAGTACAACCTGGTTGTCCGCCTGGTTGGGCTGGCCATGGTGCTGTGTCTGTTCATTTCGCTGGCAGTCTATGTGTTCTTGAATCGCATGGTGCTGCGTCCCTTGCGTCTGGCCGGTGCGCACTTTGACCGTATCGCCAGCGGTGACCTGACTCAGCGCGTTGAAGTGAAGTCCACCAATGAAATCGGTGTGCTGTATGACGCCGTGCGCCGTATGCAAAGCAGCCTGCAGTCCATGGTGCTGGCAGTGCGCCAAGGTGTGGAAGAAATTACCTTTGGTTCGCATGAAATCTATGTGGGCAATACGGATTTAAGCAGCCGTACTGAAGAGCAAGCAGCCTCCTTGCAGCAAACCGCTGCCAGCATGGAGCAGTTGTCCAGCACGGTGCGTCAGAACTCCGACAACGCCCAGCAGGCGGATCAAGTTGCCAAGAGCGCATCGGATGTGGCGCTGCGGGGTGGTCAGGCGGTCTCTACCGTGGTGCAGACCATGGAAGATTTGTCGGCCAGCTCGGGGCAGATTGCCCAGATCGTCAACGTGATTGATGGCATTGCGTTCCAGACCAATATTCTGGCCTTGAACGCAGCGGTAGAAGCGGCCCGTGCCGGTGAGCAGGGCAAAGGCTTTGCCGTGGTTGCTGGTGAAGTACGCAGTCTGGCTCAGCGTAGTGCCCAGGCGGCCAAGGAAATCAAAGGCTTGATCGAACAGTCCCTGGCCAAGGTCAAGGAAGGGACGCGTCAAGTGGATGAGGCGGGCAAAGTGGTGATGGAAGTGGTCAGCTCAGTGCAAAGTGTGACCACCATCATGGCCGAAATTTCCTCTGCCTCGAACGAACAGTCTGAGGGGATTGATCAAGTCAATCGAGCTGTTGCGCAAATGGATGTGGTTGTGCAGCAAAATGCGGCCCTGGTCGAGCAGGCGACGGCAGCGGCCGGCTCGCTTGAAGAACAGGCACGACGTTTGTCGGATGCAGTCGCGGCATTCAAGGTGGGTGCGCAAGACATTATTGATGATCCGTTCGATGCGTCATCGGAACCGGAGCGCTTGCGTTCCGGCCAGGGCTTATCGTCGGGGCCTTTTAGCGGGACCTTGGCCAGCCTGTAGTTATATGAGCACATCTGTGGAACCTTTTGTTTATACATTGCCCTCGATCCCGCAAGCCTCGAGGGCCGACTGTGAGCGAGCCGCGCGCTTGCTCAAGTCGTATGCGGGCATTATTTTAGGTACCCACAAAGAAGATATGGTGGCCCGCACACTGGGTATGCGCAGTCAAAATGCGGGGGTCCGAGAGGTGCGCCAGTACCTGGATATCCTGGAGCAAGACACGCATAGCCAGGAATGGCAGGACTTCGTCAACGCCTTCACGATCAACCACACCGCTTTTTTCCGTGAGCAGCATCACTTCGATATCCTGGGCAAGTTTGTCAGCACACGTGGCAAGCCGCTGGATATCTGGTGCAGTGCCGCCTCCACGGGCGAAGAGGCCTACTCCATTGCCATGACGGTGCGTGAGAACTGTCCCTCGCCCGACATCAATGTGTCCATTCTGGCCAGCGATATCGATTCGGCAGCGCTGGATAAGGCACGCGAGGGCGTCTACACCCTGGAGCGCATCCAGCCTGTGCCTGATCTGTGGTTGCCGCGTTATTTTCAGCGTGGTGTCGGGGCCCGCAAGGGGCTGGCACGCGTCAAACCTGTATTGCGCAATATGGTGGAGTTCGAGGAATTCAATCTGGTGGGGCCGGCCTGGCCGTCCTCTAGCCGCTTTGATGTGATCTTCTGTCGAAACACCATGATTTACTTTGACCGGGACGACCAGACCCGCATCCTGGAGCGATTCGCCGCAGTGACCAAGCCGGGCGGACTGCTGTTTGTGGGGCACTCCGAGAACTTCTCCTATCTGACCAAGGCATTTCGCCTGCTTGGTCAAACGGTGTATGTCCGGAACTAAGTCTCTTGGCGCTTGATATCGGAATTATGAGTAGCATGAAGAAAATTCGAGTTTTGTGTGTAGACGATTCCGCCCTGGTGCGTAGCCTGATGGTGGAAATTATCAACAGCCATGCGGATATGGAAGTAGTCGCGGTGGCCCCCGATCCGCTGGTGGCCCGAGAGCTGATTAAAGAACACAATCCTGATGTGCTGACGCTGGACGTGGAAATGCCACGCATGGATGGCCTGGACTTTCTGGAGCGCCTGATGCGCTTGCGTCCCATGCCGGTGGTGATGGTCTCGTCCCTGACTGAGCGCAATTCCGATGTCACTTTGCGTGCGCTGGAATTGGGTGCTGTGGATTTTGTGACCAAGCCCAAGCTGGGTCTGCGTGACGGCCTCCTGGATTATTCGGACTTGATTGCCGACAAGATCCGTGCGGCCTCCATCGCCCGTCCGCGTCGTGCCACTCCGGCCCCGGCCGGGTCAGCGCCCGCCCGTCGCCTGACGCACAACTTCTCGACCACTGAAAAACTGATCATGATTGGCGCCTCTACCGGGGGCACCGAGGCCATTCGCCAGGTGCTGGAGCCGTTGCCCGCCAATTGCCCGGCCATCATGATTACCCAACATATGCCTGCTGGTTTTACCCGCTCTTTTGTGAACCGTCTTGATGGCCTGTGCTCCATGCAGGTGCATGAGGCCGAAGACGGTCAGCGCGTGCTGCCGGGCCATGTGTATCTGGCTCCGGGTGGCGTTGCGCACATGAAGCTGGCCCGCTCGGGTGCGAACTACGTGGTCAAGCTGGTCGATAGCGAACCGGTCAACCGTCATCGTCCGTCTGTGGACGTACTGTTTCACTCGGCCGCTGAGCTGGCAGGGCGCAATGCCGTAGGGGTGATTCTGACCGGCATGGGTAAAGACGGCGCGCAAGGCTTATTGGCCATGAAGCAGGCCGGTGCCATGACTTTTGCCCAGGACGAGGCCACCAGCGTGGTCTTTGGCATGCCGCGTGAAGCCTTGCAAATTGGCGCCGCCGACATTGCCCTGCCTTTAGGGCAGATCAGCGAACGAATTCTAGCCAGTGTGGGGGCCTTTGGGCACCGCGTGTAAACGTGCTCAGACGCACTGGCAAGCTACTCATTTGGAGAATGTAAATGGTACAAAAAAATATAAAAATTCTCGTCGTCGATGACTTTCCCACCATGCGCCGGATCATCAAGAACCTGCTCAAGGATCTGGGGTACGAAAATGTAGACGAGGCGGAAGATGGTCAGATGGGCTTGGAAAAATTGCGCAATGGCAATTTTGAGTTCGTTGTCTCTGACTGGAATATGCCCAATCTGGACGGTCTGGAAATGCTCAAGCAGATCCGCGCCGATGCCAACCTGGCCTCTTTGCCTGTGCTGATGGTGACTGCCGAAGCCAAGAAAGAGAACATTATTGCCGCCGCCCAGGCGGGCGCCAATGGCTACGTCGTCAAACCCTTTACCGCCGCAACACTGGAAGAAAAGCTGAACAAGATCTTCGAGAAAATGGGCGGTTAATACGGAGTACGTCATGGATCCACAGCAAACACCGATTCATCCAGATCCCCAAAGCGTACCGGTTGATCTGGTCTACCGTATCGCCAACCTGACCCGCTTGTTGCGGGAAAGTATGCGCGAGCTGGGTCTGGATCAGGCCATTAAAGATGCCGCGCACGCGATTCCGGATGCCCGTGATCGTCTGCACTATGTGGCTCGCATGACCGAGCAAGCCGCTAACCGGGTATTGAACGCGGCCGAGCAGGTGCGTCCTTTGCAAGAGTCCTTGCAAGAGGATGCTCAGGCTCTGGACGCCGAATGGGAACAATGGTTTGAGCAGCCCCTGGACCAGGATCAGGCCCGGGAGCTGGTCAAGCGCACCCGCGGCTTTTTGCGCGATGTGCCGGTCAAAGCACAGCAGACCCAGGAAAACCTGCTTGAAATCATCATGGCCCAGGACTTTCAGGATCTGACCGGGCAGGTGATCACGCGCATGTTGGGTGTGGTTGGCACCATCGAGACCGAGCTGGTCCAGGTGCTGGTCGATAACGTGCCCACAGAAAAACGCGAAGAAACTCAAAGCCTTATCAATGGCCCCGTCGTTTCGCCCGTCGCTTCGGAAGTGGTCACCAGCCAGGACCAGGTAGACGACCTGTTGGCCAATCTGGGTTTTTAATTTCGGCACTGGCAAGCGGGTTTGACTCGCTTTCCCAAGGCGCTGCCTCTTGCAGCGCCTTTTTGCGTTGGGAGGAACAGCCTGCTTTTATCGGGCTTTCTCCGCGCTATCAGAGTCTGATGGCTCTTTTAGAATGACCCCGCGGCCTGCAGTGCGAACGCGATATTCGTGCTGGGCGCGTGATTTATTCCTTCAATTCCTGCGTCTTGGCAGTCCATGGCAGAAGACAGCGATCTCGAAAAAACAGAACCGGCCTCGCCCCGGCGCCTGGAAAAGGCGCGGGAAGATGGTCAGGTGGCGCGTTCCAGAGAGCTGACAACTTTCTTGATGCTGCTGTCCGGGATTGGGGGGATTTGGGTCGGTTCCAGCTACCTGTATGAAACCTTTGGCGGCATTGTGCGCCGTAGCGTCTGGTTTGATCCGCAAATTGCGCGTGATCCCAACGCGATGGTGGTGCAGGCGGCCAGTTTGGCCGGTGAGGCCCTGAAAGGGCTGGCTCCTTTGTTTGTATTACTGGTCGTGGTGGCGATTTTGGCTTCTATTGCCTTGGGGGGGATGAGCTTTAGTGGCAAAGCCCTGCAGCCCAAGTTTGAACGCATGAATCCGGCCAAAGGTATCAAGCGCATGTTTTCTGCGCAGACCGTGGTGGAACTGATCAAAACCTTGGCCAAAGCGGGGCTGGTCGGGTCGGTGGCGGTCTATGTGATCTGGACTGAGCGCGAGCAGATGACAGGCTTGATGTATGTGCATCCCACCGCTGCCATTGCAACGGGCATGGCGCTAATCATCAAATGTTGTGCCCTGATTGCGGCCAGTTTGCTGGTCATTGTTTTGATTGATGCACCCTGGCAGCTGTGGAGCTTTTATAAAAAGCTGCGTATGTCGCGCCAGGATGTGAAGGAAGAACACAAGGAAAGTGAAGGTGATCCGCACGTGAAAGGGCGGATACGGCAGCAACAGCGGTCCATGGCGCGGTCACGCATGATGTCCCAGGTGCCCGGCGCCGATGTGGTGGTCACCAACCCCACCCATTACGCTGTCGCCCTGCGCTATCACGACGGGAAAGGCGGTGCGCCTCGTGTGGTTGCCAAGGGAACGGGCTTGATCGCGGCCAAGATTCGAAAACTGGCGGACGAGAACAGCGTTGCCACCCTGGAGGCGCCCGCGCTTGCGCGGGCCTTGTACTTTAACGTCGATCTGGAGCGAGAGATTCCCGTGGATTTATATTCCGCGGTGGCCGAAGTACTGGCCTGGGTCTATCAGCTCCGTAACTGGAATAAAGGGCAGGGCGAGCGTCCGATTGTGCCTACCCGATTGAAGGTGCCGACTGGCATGGATGAAGGTCCACTGCGTTCGCGCAAACACTAAAAGCAATGAACAATTTTTTTGCCTTACTGAAACAAAACGGTGGACAACACGCCCGGCTCCTAGCGGGCCCGGTGCTGATCCTCATGGTCATGGCCATGATGATCCTGCCTTTGCCCCCGTTTTTGCTGGACCTGCTGTTCACCTTTAACATCGCTCTGGCCGTCATGATTTTGCTGGTGGCCATGTTCACGAAAAAGCCGCTGGACTTTGCCGCCTTCCCGGCTGTGCTGCTGTTTGCCACCTTGTTGCGCTTGTCGCTGAACGTGGCCTCTACGCGCGTAGTCTTGATGAATGGCCATAAAGGCCCGGACGCTGCCGGTCAGGTGATCGAAGCCTTCGGTCACTTTTTGGTGGGTGGCAACTTTGCCGTAGGCCTGATCGTCTTTGTGATTTTGGTCATCATCAACTTTGTGGTGATTACCAAGGGTGCAGGCCGTATTGCCGAGGTCGGGGCGCGTTTTACCTTGGATGCCTTGCCCGGTAAGCAAATGGCCATTGATGCGGACTTGAACGCCGGTCTGATTGGTGAAGACGACGCTCGTCGTCGCCGTCAGGAAGTCTCGCAAGAGGCCGAATTCTACGGGTCCATGGATGGTGCCAGTAAGTTCGTGCGCGGTGACGCGGTCGCTGGCTTGCTGATTATGGTCATCAACGTCATTGGTGGCTTGTTCATCGGTGTCTTGCAGCATGGCCTGTCTTTTTCTGAGGCCGGTCACGTCTACACCTTGTTGACGATCGGTGATGGCTTGGTCGCACAGATTCCAGCCTTGATCATTTCCACTGCCGCTGGTGTGGTGGTGTCGCGTGTGGCCACCGATGAAGACGTGGGCCAGCAAATGGTCAGCCAGCTGTTCCGTAACCCGATGGTTTTGTACATTACCGCCGGGATTCTGGGGCTGATGGGACTGATCCCGGGCATGCCCAATCTGGTGTTCTTGCTGCTGGCTGCGATTATGGGCGTGGGTGCCTGGTATATGCAGAAGAATCAGGCTCAGCAGGTCGAGCAGGCCAGTCTGCCGGACGAGCAAGTGCAGGCCGCCGCCGATTCGGCTGCCAGTGAAGCCAGCTGGAACGACGTATCCATGGTGGACCCGTTGGGCCTGGAAGTCGGCTATCGCCTGATCTCGCTGGTGGATCACGCACAAAATGGCGAGCTGCTGCACCGCATACGCAGCTTGCGTAAAAAATTCGCCCAGGAAGTGGGCTTTTTGCCTCCCGTGGTGCATATCCGGGACAACCTGGAACTCAAGCCCAACGACTACCGGATTTTGCTGGCCGGCGTGGAAATTGGCCGTGGCACGGCAACGCCCGGGCAGTGGCTGGCGATTGATCCCGGTGGTGTCACGATGAAGTTGCCGGGTACACCCACAACAGACCCCGCTTTCGGTCTGCCAGCCGTTTGGGTGGATGTGAGCATGCGTGAACAGGCGCAGATTGCCGGTTACACCGTCGTGGATGCCAGTACGGTGATTGCCACCCATATCAACCACTTGCTGCATCGCCATGGCGCAGACTTGCTGGGTCGCCAGGAAGTGCAGCAACTGCTGGATCATGTGGGCCGCGAAGCGCCCAAGCTGGTGGAAGACTTTGTGCCGCAGACCATTTCGCTCAGCATGTTGCTCAAGGTCTTGCGCGGATTGTTGGCCGAAGATGTCCCTATTCGCGATATGCGCAGCATTGTGGAAACGCTGGCTGAGCATGCGCCGCGTGTGTTGGCCCAAGGGGCTGCCAACACGGGGCATGAGGCCGGTGAGTTGTTGGCGGTCTTGCGGGTGGCTTTGGGCCGCGCCATTGTGCAGCAGTGGTTCCCTGGCGAAGGCGAATTGCGTGTGATTGGTCTGGATGCGCGTCTGGAGCGGGTTATGACTCAGGCGCTGACCAGCAGTGGCGCGCTGGAGCCTGGATTGGCCGAGTCGGTCTTGACGGACGCCATGCGGGCCGCTCAATTCCAGGAAGAGCATGGCGATCCACCGGTCTTGGTGGTGCCGCCTGTGCTGCGCGCCACCTTGTCCCGTTTCCTGCGCCACCATATTCCACAGCTAGGTGTCTTGTCTAACGCTGAAATTCCTGAAGAACGCATCCTGCGGGTCACCACCATTATTGGTCAGTCTGAATGAATATAAGTCGCTTTTTTGGTAGTACCAGCCGTGAAGCCATGCGTCAGGTTCGCTTGGCTCTGGGCCCTGATGCCCTGATCGTCTCTAATCGCCGCGTCAATGGCGGGGTAGAGATTTTGGCGACTGACTCCAGTGCAGTCCCCGGTGGTGTGACTGAACGGGCTCCTGTGCCAGGCCACACGCCGCATCAAGCGGCAGGAATACGCCAGCAAGAAATGGCACCACCGCCCGGTGGCGATAACGTCATGGGGGCTATCGGTGCGCTGCGCGGGGCCTTGGAAGGACGGATGGACGATCTGGTCTGGAGTCACCAGATGCGTCGCTCGCCGGTGGCCGTCAATCTGTTTCAAAGCTTGCTGGCTCAAGGATTCAGTACTGCCTTGTTGCGAGCCATGCTCAAGCGCCTGCCCGAAGAGCTGGGCGCACGTGCGGCTTTGCAATGGGTGCGTACCGAGCTGGAAACCCATTTGCCCGTCCTGCGCTCCGAGGACTCTTTGTGGCAGCCCGGTTTGGCCCTGGCTTTGGTCGGCCCGACCGGCGTAGGCAAAACCACCACGCTGGCCAAATTGGCTGCCCGTGCTGTGCGCCGCTTCGGTCCCGATAAAGTGGTGCTGTTGACTACCGATACCTACCGGATCGGTGCGCATGAACAATTGAAGATTTATGGCGACCTGATGCGGGTTGCCGTGCACATCGTGCAAGACGTCGCGCAATTGCGTAGCGTGATGCTGGGCGTGCGGCCAGATCAATTAATCCTGATCGACAATATGGGCATCAGCCAGCGCGACCGCTATGTGCGCGAGCAAGCAGCCTTGTTGGCCGGTGCCGGACGTCGGGTGCAACGCTTGCTGGTCTTGAATGCGGCCAGTCAGGGCGACACCCTGGACGAAGTGGCGCGCAGCTATACCCAGGATGGTGGTACGCCTTTGAGCGGTTGCATCATCTCTAAAGTGGACGAAGCCATCAAGCTGGGTGGTCCTTTGGATACCGCCATTCGTTTCAAACTGCCTATCCATTACGTGTCCAATGGGCAAAAAGTCCCTGAGGACCTGCGCTTCATGAGTGCTGCCGAACTAGTGGACTCCGCTTTGCAGGTGCGAGAAAGTCAGCGTCCCTTGTACGCGCCGACCTCTGGAGACCTGGCGGCTTTGCTGGAAACAGGTGGGCAAGCGGCACAAGAATTACAAATCGAGCAGGACCGCCGGGCGCGTGTCTTGCCACGTTTGCTGTCTGCGGCTTCAGCCGGTGGCCCTATTGAGCTTGAGCAGGCCCGTCGTGCTGCTGCTGATTTGGATGAGCGCTTGGCCTGCGCCGAAGCCTATGATTTCTGGCGCGATCTGCATGCGCAGCACGGTGCGACGCAAGAGGGCGCAGCGGCGCAACGGGCAGAAGGCTTGATGCGAGCCGCCTGTCAGGAGGTCAGTGAGGGTGACGTTTCGCGCTTGCTGGTGATTCATGCTGATCATCAACCTGCCGGTAGCCAGGAGCAATGTTCGTTCAGCTTTTTGTTCAGCCCGAAAGGGCAGGCGCTGAGCGTTCCTTATTACCAGCGTCAGACTCCGTCGCAGTGGTCAGATGTGCGTGGTGTACGCAGTCTGGAGCGCCCCAGCCCGACACAGGCCTTGAATCAGGCCATGCAGGTGCTTAACAGTCAGGCCCATCCTGTCAGTTTGCTGCATATTTTTGAGGGCGGATCGCCCACGATGTGGCGTCAATGGGCCGATATGGAAGCTGACTGGCTGGCCTTGATTCCGGGTGCTACGTCCTTGTGGCATAAAGACGGCAAGACCACGCCCAATGCCCTGAGCAAACAATTGTCGTTTCACGCTATTCCGGATCTCGCGGCTCGCCTGCATCTGGAAACGCTGGGTCGTGCCCGTCTGGGCGAAATCGCTTTGTGGTACGCCGTGGAACCTGTGCAGCTGCGTCAACGTAATGCTGATCCGGTTCACCTGGATTTGATTATCTTGCGCACCGTGCGCCGTCATGATGGCAAAGTCATGAAGACCCGCTTTGCCCTGATGCATCAGCACGCTGGTTCCGAAGCCTTCGCGCCGGCCAGCCTGGCGTGCTACATGATGCTGCGCACCGAAGTGCAGGAAATGACCCGCTTGCTGGGGGCTGTTCGAGCTGTTCTGCCAGTGGGCAACTCCGAGTTCGAGGAAGAACTCAATCTGCTGGCCGCGGCCCAACTGACCTTGGCGTCCTGGGACCTGCTTCAGGCTCCGGACAATTTGGGCGTACGCCAGCTGAGCGCTCGCCTACTGGGTAAACCAGACCTGAAATCCGCGCAGTCGGTAGACGCCTTGGTGAAGATGCTGGTCTTGAAAGAGGCGATGAGTTAAAGAGAGAGGCTGGGGTAGGCCTGTTTTTGATGCGCGGCTGGCTCGAACAAGAGTTAGCTGGTGTGATCCTCAATGCGGCCCACAAAAAAAGCGCCAACGATATTGTTGGCGCTTTTTTTTTGCTTCGGGCGACTCCGCTGTTCTGTCTATCTGCCTTCAAGCCTTCAGGCTGATAGAAGACTGGGTGCTCTGTGTTCTTCCAGATGCGTCGTAAATCGTATTGCGGCCGGTCAGGGCTTCCAGGGCATCCAGGCTCTGCTGGGTGTCGCTCAGGAAAGTATCAACCAGAATGCGGTTGTTGTCGCTGGAGTTACGCACTTTTTCGCTGAGCTCAATGAGCTGTTCCAGCTCTTGTTCCAGTTCGTCCTGTTCAGCCGCGTAGCGCAAGCCTTGCTTATTGTGCTCCAGGCCACGCTGCTCCAGCAGTTCAGCCTGCACTTTGTCCAATTGCTCGATGCGTTCAAGCAGCTGATATTTACGCAGCGTCATCTGAGCCAGTTCTTGCGGTTCAAAGCGGCGCAGCAACATAGCGTGCTCTTCTAGCAAAAGCTGCTCGAAGTCAGACAGGGCTTGGTGTTGATCGGCAAGACAGGTTTGCAAAGACATGGCCGTTTGGGTTCAGTTACTTGAGAAGATCGCGCACAGAGGCAATCAGGGAGTCGGCAATCCGACTGGTGTCAATTTTGAGCTCGCCTGCTGCAATGGCCTCGCGCAAGGCCTCGACTTTTTTCATGTCTACGTCGGCGCTGCTATCTTGCAGCGAATTGAGCTGGCGTGCTGCAGCGCTGAAGTCCACTTCGTTTGTGCTGCTGTTGTACGCTTGGCGCGCACGATTCGATGCCGTGCTGCGTTCTGCGGCAGACGTTTCAGCAAGGGGCGTTTTGAGGGGGGAGGGGCTGATCTTCACGTTTTTCTCCGTGCGGCCTGTTCTTTGCGTTGATCTTGTAACGGCGCTGTGGACGCAAACTTTAGCATGCTCATCCGATTTAGTTTAGAGAACGACCTGAACCGTGGAAGCATCCAATACCGTGGCCGAGATCACTTGTCCTGAACTGGCCTTGATCTGAATCTGCGTACCTGGCGATCCGCTTTGCAGGGCCTGGCCCTCGCCCGTGGCAACAAAACCCATGCCGCGAGCAATGGTGCGTACAGTCTGGCCGCGCATCACCGACTGCGGGTCGCGCAGGGCAGAGCTGCGAATCGCGTTGCCTAGCGGAATACGTTGACTGGCGACATAGCCAATGATTTGGTTGGGGTCGATCACCACGCCATTAGCCAGACTCAGCAAATCCCCATCACGTTCGATCAAGTCTTCCTGATGGACGGTTTCACCGGGATTGATGCGGCGGTTGGTGACGTAATACTGGCCCTGAATCGACAGGGAAGCGGAAATCGAGGAGCTCCAGCTTTGCGGGCTCAGGCAACGAACACCGATGCTCATGCGCGCACGCAGCCGCTGGCCGCTGGGCAAAAAGACCTGGGTTTGGGTGCAGGCTGGCATGGCGTTCAAACGAGAGGCATCCAGCGTGATGTTGGCAATGCCAGGATAAAGCTGGGCCTGCTTGAGCAAATAGTCGTTGGCCTGCTCTTGAATGGCCTGTACAGACAGCACCTGAACCGTCTCTTGAGCGCGCACAGCGGCTGTCGCGCCCAAGGCGAACAAGCACAGGCTGATCAGGAGTCTAAATAAGGTCATGGCTGAATTTTACGCAGGCCGCCGCCAGCTCAAGACCTGAACTGGCCGATAAATAGCGTTTTGTTCCCGGGTTTGTGATGAGCATGCACTGGCTACCATGCTGTCATGGCGGTGAAAAGGCGTGCGCGCGTTCACTGGATCTCAAACTTGAACACAGAATTGGCTTGACTCCATGATTGATCGCATCGGTGAGCACCTGAAGTTTTACCAGACGGCACTGGCTGTGCGCCAAGAGCGCCAGGAGGTTCTGGCCTCCAATATTGCCAATGCCGATACGCCTAACTATAAAGCGCGTGATATGGACTTTACGGCGACCTTGAAGGCCGCTTTAGGGGGGCAAGGTCAAATGGCGCTGCCCAATACCCACTTGTCCTTGACCTCGGCACGACATATTTCCGCCCAGGCGGTGCGTCCGCCCAGTAGCGACGAGTTGCTGTATCGCGTTCCGGTGCAACCTTCCATTGACGGCAATACGGTCGAGATGGATGTGGAACGCATGCAGTTTGCCGATAACACCATGCACTATCAAAGCACCATCAACCTGGCTTCGCAGCGCTTAAAAGGTTTGATGGCTGCCTTGCAACAGTAATAGCGAGTCCTCATGTCCAGTTTCAGTATTTTCCAGATCGCCGGCTCTGCCATGACAGCGCAATCACAGCGCTTGAACGTGTCGGCCAGCAACCTGGCTAACGCCGACAGCGTGGTCGGACCTGATGGCCAGCCCTACAAGGCGCGTCAGGTGGTGTTTCAGATGACCCCGCAAGGCAATAGCCCGGTCGGTGGTGTGCAGGTTGTCGGTGTGCAGGAAAGTGATGCACCCGGCCGTTTGCAGTACGACCCCGGCAACCCTTATGCCGACGAGCAGGGCTACGTGACGATGCCTAACGTGGATGTGGTGGCCGAGACCGTCAATATGCTGGCCGCGTCGCGTTCGTATCAGGCCAATGTGGAAGTGGTGAATACCTCCAAGAATCTCATGATGCGCACCTTGAGCATCGGTCAATAAGCCGGTTTACGGAAAGAGAGCATGAGCACAGTTAATAACGATCGCAAGGCTGTTGACCCCACCGCAGGAGCGATGGCTGGGGTGGACGCCCGAAACAAGAGCGCAATGGCGGAGACGGAAGATCGTTTCCTGACCATGCTGATCACGCAGTTGCGCAATCAGGACCCGCTCAACCCCATGGATAACGCACAGGTGACCTCGCAAATGGCGCAGATGTCCACGGTGTCCGGGATTCAGCAGTTGAACAATACCTTGCTGGCCGTCGCCGGCCAGATGGATGTGAGCCAGTCCATGCAGGCCGCCAACTTGATTGGCAAGGACGTGCTGGTGCCGGGCGAGAAAGTCTTGCTGGGCAGCAGCAAGGAAGGTGAAAAGGTCGCGATGCCCTTTGGGATTGATCTGGTCAGCGGGACGACTTCCACGCTGGTACAGATCAAGGACAGCAGCGGCAAGGTGGTGCGCGAGTTCGATCTGGGTGCACAAAAATCCGGCGTCTACTCCATGGAGTGGGATGGCAAGGATAACGATGGTTCGCCACTGGCCGATGGTTCCTACACCGTCAGCGTGCTGGCCAGTAACGATGGTAATGCCGTAACCGCTAGCCCATTGACGCACGGCATGGTTGACAGTGTGGCTTACACCTCTAGTGGCTTGATGCTGGATCTTGGCCTGGCGGGAACCTTCTCCCTGCTGGATATACGCAAAATTATGTAAGTGCCGCTTGCCCCTTGAGCGGGCTGGGCCAACACGACATTAAAAGGAAAGATCATGAGTTTCGGACAAGGACTGAGTGGCCTGAACGCCGCCTCCCAAAACCTGGATTCTATTGGCAATAACATCGCCAACTCGGGAACTGTGGGCTACAAATCCTCCACCGTGCAGTTTGCAGACGTATACGCGAACTCCCGCATTGGTCTGGGTGTGCAGGTATCGCGCGTGAGCCAGCGTTTCTCGGTGGGTAACGTCAGCAATACTGGTAACCAGTTTGATATGGCCATCGACGGTGAAAAGGGCTTGTTCCGTCTGGAACAAGGTAATGGCTCTGTTCTGTACTCGCGTAATGGCCAGTTCTTCCCAAACAAGGAAGGCTTTTTGGTCAATGCGCAAGGTAACTACTTGACCGGTTACGGCGAGGGCTCCAGTGAGCTGCAACGCTTGCAAGTGCCCTCGGGCAACGTGCCGCCCAAAGCGACCACGTCCATGAGCTTCAAGCCCAACCTGCCCGGTGATGCTGCCGCTATCGCCACTAGCAAGACTCAGCAAAAAACAGATGCTAATGGCGATCTGGTGTTCAAGCCCAAGCTGGATGCCAACGGTGTGCCGGAAATGGCTCCCAAGCTGGACGCCAATGGTGATCCGGTGCTGGATGGTAGCGGTAATCCCGTCATGGAGCCTGTAATGGAACCGGACATGGAAACCGTCGCGGTCAATACCTTTGATCCCAAGGACAACACCACCTACAGCGAATCTTTCCCCTACACGGTGTACGACTCGCTGGGCAATAGCCATCAGGTAACTCAGTACTTTGTGAAGCGCCCTGCGAACGCTGCGGGCGAAAGCGTCTGGGATGTGTATTACATGGAAGGCGGAAAGGCCCTGAATCCGGAGAAAGCCACCCTGACTTTTAACGGTTCGGGCATGATGACCAGCCCTAATCCGGCCACCATCAATGTGACTTTGGCCAACCCCGGTGGAACTGCCTCCCCAGCCGATGATCTGGTGTTTGATATGCGCTACACCGGTACCACCCAGTTTGGCGGCGAGTTTGCCAAGGGCAATCCCTATCAAGACGGTTACGCCACGGGTGAATACGCCAATATGGAAGTGGGCCGTGATGGCACGATTGTGGCTGCCTACACCAACGGCGTAACCCAGCGCATGGGCTCCTTGGTGCTGGCTGACTTCAGCAACCTGCAAGGCTTGAGCCCAGTGGGAGGTAACTCCTGGGCAGAGACCGGTGAGTCGGGGCAGCCTATTTTGGGCCGTCCTGGTGAGAACGGTCTGGCCATGATCAAGGGTCAGGCGGTGGAAGACTCCAACGTGGATATGGGTCAGGAACTGGTCAATATGATTATTGCCCAGCGTACTTATCAGGCGAACGCACAGACCATCAAGACTCAGGATCAGGTCCTGCAGACTCTGGTTAACCTGCGCTAAGAGTTGTCATGGATCGCCTGATTTATACCGCTATGAATGGCGCCCAGCGTACGCTGGAGCAGCAGGACGTCATTACCAACAACCTGGCCAACGTGAATACCTCCGGTTTTCGCGAACAGCTCGCGTATTACCGCTCGGTGCCTGTCACCAGCGAGGTGGGTTCGCAGACCCGGGTAGGCACCGCAACCGTGACTCCGGGCAGCCGCTTTCAAGCGGGTTCCATGAGCGAGACGGGCAACGCGCTAGACGTGGCCATCTCGGGCGAGGGCTGGTTTGCCGTGCGCGCACTGGATGGCCAGGAAGCCTATACGCGGGCAGGCGATCTGGGCGTGAACGCGCAAAATCAGTTAGTCACTCAAACTGGCTTGCCAGTCCTGAGCGCTGATGGTGTGCCTATCGAAATTCCTGATCGCGGCACGATTACATTTTCCAGCGATGGTCAGCTGACCGCTTTGGGTGCTGGTGACAACCCCCGAGACATTCAGGTGATGGGCCAGTTGAAACTGGTCAATCCACCTAGCGTTGACCTGCAGCGCGGCCAAGACGGTTTGTTCCGCCTGCAGGGCGGGGCGCCCGCTCAGGCGGACCCCAGCGTGCGCATGGTGGCGGGCTTTGTTGAGAAAAGCAACGTGAATCCGGCTGAAGCGATGGTGGCCATGATTGCCAATACCCGCCGCTTTGAGACCCAGATGAAGATCATCCAGGATGCTGGTGCGCGCGAAGATCGTGCCAACTCTCTACTCTCATTTAATGGCTAAGTCGCGCTAGTGTCGCGGCTATAGCAGCAAGGATTACACACATGATTCGCTCTCTGTGGATTGCCAAGACCGGTCTGGAAGCCCAGCAGACCAATATGGATGTTATTTCCAATAACTTGGCTAACGTGAACACGGTTGGCTTTAAGCGTACCCGTGCCGTATTTGAAGATTTGATGTACCAGACCATCCGCCAGCCCGGAGCCCAGGTAGGTGCGGCCAATCAGCTGCCTTCCGGCTTGCAGTTGGGTACCGGTGTGCGCACCGTGGCAACCGAACGCATTCACTCGCAAGGCGAGATGAAGCATACCGGCCACACCATGGATATCGCCATTCAGGGCAACGGGTTTCTGCAAGTGGAAATGCCGGACGGCACCTTTGCCTACACCCGCGATGGCAGCTTGCAGCGCGACCAGAACGGTCAGTTGACCACAGCAGGCGGCTACCCCATCCAGCCCCCGATCAATATCCCTGATAACGCCCTGGAACTGACCATTGGCCGTGATGGCACGGTATCAGTGACCCAGCCAGGTGCCGCCGGTGCCAGCGTTGAAGTGGGCCAACTGCAACTGAGCACCTTTATTAATCCGGGTGGTTTGCAAAGCATGGGCGAGAACCTGTACATCGAAACTGATGCATCCGGTGCCGCCAACTTCCTGCAGCCTGGTATGGATGGCGCTGGCCTTGTCATGCACAAGTACAACGAGACCTCCAACGTGAACGTGGCCGAGGAACTGGTCAATATGATCAGCACCCAGCGTGCCTACGAAATCAATAGCAAAGCTGTCTCCACGTCTGACCAGATGCTGGCTCGCCTGACACAGCTGTAAAGGTAAAAAAGAGATCGTGACAATGCGCAAAGCTCTGATGAGCCGTCTTGCCCTGTGTACGGTGCTGGCCCTGTCCGGTTGCGCGCTGGTGCCCCCGGAAGATGTGGTGACCGGGCCGCTGACGGCGGCTCCGCCGCCCGCGATTCCCGCGGCAGTGGTGGCCAATGGTTCTATCTATCAGCCCTCTGCTTATGGCAGTTACCCGCTGTTTGAGGACCGACGTCCCCGTAACGTGGGTGACATCGTCACCATCATGATTCAGGAACGCACCAATGCGGCCAAGAACGTGTCCACCAATACGGACCGTGGCGGCAGTGCAGGGCTGGATTTTGAAGGTGTACCCGCATTCTTGCCCAATGAAGTGGGCAGCAAGCAGAACTTTTCGGTTACCGGCTCCAACAAGGCGCAGGGCAAAGGGTCCAGCCGTGCTGACAATACTTTCAGCGGCACGTTGACCACGACAGTGGTGGGTGTCTTGCCTAACGGCAACTTGCAAGTGGCGGGTGACAAGCAGATCGCCATCAACCGGGGCAGCGAGCATATCCGCTTCTCGGGGGTGATTGATCCGCGCTCGATTACCGGCAGCAATACGGTCTCTTCTACCCAAGTGGCGGATGCCCGCATCGAGTTTCGTAGCAAAGGTGTCATGGACGAAGTCCAGACCATGGGCTGGTTGCAGCGTTTTTTCCTGAATATTTCTCCGTTCTGAGCCTTTTGCTAGTTATGGCCTCCTCCATGAGTCGTACTCGTTTTTTCTCTTATCGCCATGCGCTGCGCGCTGCCATGCTGGCGGCCGGCTTGTTGCTGGCCCCGGCTAGCCACGCCGAGCGCATCAAAGATCTGGCCTCGATTCAAGGGGTGCGTGATAACCCCCTGATCGGTTATGGCCTGGTGGTGGGTCTGGATGGCAGTGGCGACCAAGTACGTCAGGCGCCCTTTACCCAGCAAAGTTTGACCAATATGTTGTCTCAGCTGGGGGTAACAATTCCCCAGGGCAGCAATATGCAGCTCAAGAACGTGGCCGCGGTCATGGTTACTGCGCGCCTCCCCGCTTTTGCCCGTCCGGGGCAGGGGGTGGATGTGGTGGTGTCCTCCATGGGTAATGCGAAAAGCTTGCGCGGTGGCACCTTGTTGATGACACCGCTGAAAGGCGCCAACGGTCAGGTCTACGCGATTGCTCAAGGCAACTTGCTGGTAGGCGGTGCAGGGGCAGAGGCAGGTGGCTCCAGTGTGCAGGTGAACCAGCTTAATGGCGGAACCATCCCTGGCGGTGCCACGGTTGAACAAAGTGTGCCGACCACCTACGCCCGTGATGGCGTGATCAATCTGGAAATGAATTCTTCGGACTTTGGCACGGCCCAGAACGTGGTGGCGGCCTTGAACAAACAGTTCGGTCCTTCTACAGCAACAGCATTGGATGGCCGTCTGATTCAGGTTCGCGGTCCTTTGGACCCGCAGGCCCAGACCGCCTTCATCTCGCATGTGGAAAATCTGCAAGTGAACCTGCCACCGGCACGCGCGCGTGTGGTCATCAATGCGCGTACTGGCTCGGTAGTCATGAACCGTACTGTGACGATCGACGAAGCCGCCATTGCCTATGGCAATTTGTCGGTGGTGATCAGTCGCCAGCCGCAGGTCAGCCAGCCAGACACGCCATTTGGCGGTGGTCAAACAGTGGTGGCGGACAGCACGCAGATCGAAATGCGTAGCGAGAGCGGTTCTTTGCAGCGCGTCAAAACCAGTGCCAATCTGGCTGATGTTGTCCGTGCGCTGAATGCCTTGGGTGCCACACCACAAGATCTGTTGTCGATTTTGCAAAATCTGAAAAGCGCGGGTGCCTTACGCGCTGATTTGGAGATTATCTAATGTCGGTGCAGTACTATCCGCGTCCCGGTATGGGTTCTCAGGTCTCGATCTTTGACCCTCAGCAGCTGGCTCAGCTGCGCCGGCAGGCCGGCCAGGACGGTCAGAACCAAGGCACCCAGATGGAGGTGGCCCGCCAGTTCGAGTCTCTGTTTATTCAGAACATCTTGAAGCAGGCTCGGGCGGCCACTCCGGAAGGCGGTTTGTTTGATTCGCAGGCTGTGCGCATGGCGCAAAGCCTGGGGGATGAGCAACTGGCCATGCAGTTGGCCGATCCAGGCATAGGCTTGGCTCAGGCCTTGCAGGCCCAGATGAGCGGCCAGACCAGCGAACCTATGCGCGCGGCGTCCTACGACCCGGAAGCCTCTGGTTCGCGTCGTCCGGACCTGCGTTCGCGCATGCCCAACGACCGCTCGATTGACGCGGCCTCGATTGCGGAATTGATTGAAAAACTCAATAGCAACAGTACGGTGCAGCGCGTGTACTCCTCCATCAAGGGTGCACCCAACCATATTCGTCAGTTTGTGGATCGCATGAACACGGCGGCCAAAGTGGCGGCGGATGACAGTGGTGTCCCGGCTCAGCTGATTCTGAGCCAAGCAGCCTTGGAGTCCGGCTGGGGCAAGCGTGAAATCATGCATGCCGATGGCAGCACCAGCCACAACTTGTTTGGCATCAAGGCCACGCCTGCCTGGAAGGGAAAAACTGTGGATGTGATGACCACGGAATATCAAAACGGCGTGGCGCGCAAGATGACTCAAACTTTCCGCGCTTATGACTCCTATGCCGAGTCTTTTGCCGATTACGCCCGCCTTATTGGCACTAACAAACGCTATGAAGGCGTGAAACAAGCCGCATCGCCTCAAGAGGCTGCACAACGTATTCAGGAAGCGGGCTACGCCACCGACCCGTCCTACGCCAAAAAGCTGATCTCCATCATGGCTTATTTCGACGGCGGTACGCGTTAATTATTCCTGCAGGTCTAAATATTGCACCAAGGTGGTCGTTAAAAAGCAGCATGTTCATTTTACGCCTTGGGCATTACAGGCCGGGCAGGACAGAAAGGATCTGATATGAATCTCGCCAACCTTGGTATCTCGGGCTTGTATGCCGCTCAAAAGCGCATGCAGGTAACCGGCCACAATATTAATAATATCGACACGGCCGGGTACAACCGTCAATCGGTGCTGGTGCAGACAGCGGGCTCGGTCGGGTCCAGCGATGGCTTCTACGGCCGTGGCGTGCAGGTTGTCACGGTACAGCGCTCTTACGATAACTTCCTGTATCAGCAACTGACACGCGCACAGACGGCCGGTGCAGCACTGGTCAGCTACGGTACGGAAATTGCCCAGCTGGACAATCTGTTTTCGGATCGTACGGTGGGCATCAGTCCTGCCTTGCAAAGTTTCTTTGATGGTCTGGAGGCGGTGGCTTCCCAGCCTGCGGATTCCTCGGCACGCCAGGAATTGCTGGGCCGTTCTGAAAGTTTGGCTACCCAGATTCGTGATGCGACCTCGTATATGAATCGCGTCAACGAAAACATCAACAGTCAGATTGGCACCACGGTCACACAGATCAATAGTTATCTGGAACGAATTGACAACGTCAACAAGCAGATCGTCGCGGCCAAGGGCACTGCGCCCGGCCATGAGCCTAACGATTTGCTGGATCAGCGCGAACAGCTGGTCTCCGAATTGGGCATGCTGGTTGAAGTGAGCACGGTGGAGCAAGACGGCACCTTGAGCGTGACAACGGCCGGTGGCCAGATGCTTTTGGGCGGTGGTCAGGTTTACCCCTTGCACGCAGTGCGCTCGGCTGAAAACCCCGAGCGTATTGTGGTGGGCTTTACCTCTGCATTGAATGTGGATGGCAAAGACGTTGTGAGCGAGTTCCGCGAGGGCACCATTAAAGGTGGCACGCTGGGCGGCTTGCTGCAGTTTCGCAAGGAAAGCTTGGAACCGGCCATCAACAGCCTGGGCCGCTTGGCTGTAGGTCTGGCGCATGCGGTGAATGATATTCACCGTCAGGGCGTGGACTTAAAGGGCGAGGCTGGCAAGGATTGGTTCAGCGTTAGCGGCCCTAAAGTGCGCGCTAATGGCAATAACCCTTTAAGCAGCGGTATGCCCGGTGTGTCTTTCTATAAAGACCCGGTGGATCCTGCCGACCCGAGCAAAGGCTACACCCAGTCCGTCGATAAATTAACGGGCGAAAACTACCGTATCGAACGAGTGGATGGCCGTTTTCAGCTGCGTAATCTGACCAGCAACGACGTGACGCCTTTGAATGGCCCTGACAAAAATGGAGGGGTGACGCGTGTTGATGGCCTGGAAATTGATGTCTCCAGCCTGAAGGCAAAGTCGGAAGACGGTGATTCCTGGTTGATTCAGCCCACGGTTGATGCGGGCTCCAGCCTGAACGTTGAAATCAAGCGTCCCCAAGATATTGCGGCTGCCAGCAAAGATACCGGTTCAGCGAACGGTGGGGTTGCTCAACAACTGGCCGATCTGCGTAATACCAAAGTGCTGGCGGATGGCTCGCTCAGCCTGAATGACTCTTTTGGCCAGATTGTGAACCGTATTGCGGTACAGACTCAGCAAAACGGCACTGCGGCCAAAGCACAGGTCAAGCTGATCGAGCAGAACTTTGCTGCTCAGCAAGCGGTATCCGGCGTCAATAAAGACGAGGAGTACATCATGCTGCAGCGTTTTCAGGAGCAATATCAGGCGGCTGCCCGTCTGATCGATGTCAGCTCGCAAATGTTTGACACCTTGTTGGGCCTTCGTAGTTGAGTACGGCTCTTTAGTCTTGAATTTGGAACCTTGCTATGCGTATTAGTTCTACTCTTTTCTTTCAGACCGGCCTGAACTCGATCAACAAGCAGCAGTCCGATCTGATGCGTATTTTTCAGCAGATGAGCACGCAAAAACGCATGATCACGCCATCTGATGATCCCTTGGCGGCGGCCCAGACCATTAATCTGGCCCAAGCGCAGGCTATGGACAAGCGTTATGGCGAAAACCGTGAAGTGGCCATGCGTTCGCTGGGTGAAGAAGAAAACATTCTGAACTCTGTCAATTTGCAGCTTCAGGGCATTCAGACTCGTCTGGTGGAAGCTTCCACCGGCACCATGTCGGATGCGGACCGCAGTACCTTGGCTACCGTCATGGAAAGCGCCCTGGATACCTTGTTTGGCTTTGCCAATACCAAGGACGGTTCGGGCCAGTATCTGTTCTCCGGTTCTAAAGGTACCACCCAGGCTTTCGAGCGTACGGGCAATACCTTCTCCTACAAAGGGGACACCCACGGTCGTGATATCCAGGTCGAGCAGACCCGCCAAATGGATTCCGGGGACCACGGCCGTTCAGTCTTTGAGCGTGCGAATCCCGGTTCGACTTCGTATTTCACCCAGGCCCACAACAACACCGGTTCGGCTGTCGTGAGCGCGCCTAACGGTAACTCGAGTTTGCCTGGTGCTGAAGCTGGTTACACCATTCGCTTCACCTCGGAAACTGAGTACGACATCGAAGTGAACGGACAGGTCGTACAGCAAGGCACGCTGGATGACAACGAGCGTCAGCGCATCAGCATGCCTGGCGGGGTCAGCGTACAAATTGAAGGCACACCCAAAGTGGGTGACAGTTTTACGGTCAGCTCTGTGGACAGCACTTCATCGGATGAGATGAATATGTTCAACACTTTGCAAACCGTAGTTGACGCCTTGCGCAAGCCCGTCAGTGGCGATCCGGCTGCTCAAGCGGAGTTTCGCAACACGATGAACGCGGCCATGCAGCGTATTGGCGAAAACTTCGACAACGTGCAGACAGTGATTTCCTCGGTCGGTACGCGCATGAACGAGATTGATGCCTTGAAAGCCAACGGCGCAGCTCGGGCCATTAACTACAGCAATGAGCTCTCTCGCCTTGAAGACCTGAATATTTTTGAGGCCCCCACCCAGCTGGAATTGCGCAAAGCCGCCCTGGAAATGTCAGCCTTGGCATTCCAGACGATTCAGAGCATGAGTTTGTTCAATATGAATCGCTAGGACCGAGTTCCTTTTTTGAGTGGTTTTTTCTCAACCGGCAGTCAAGCACCACGTGCGGGAATCTTCTATGCTTTTTAAGAATTTGAGTCTGAAGGTCGGCATGACCTTTTGTATTGCTACTCTGATGGCATTGACAGTAGCAATGGCAGGCTGGGCCTTGTATTACTTTCAGGGCCTGCTCGCTTTAGGGTCGGGCGACAAGGTGCTGCGCACCTTGCAAGAGCAGCAAAGCACATTCAACATCGTGTTGATTGTCGTGCTGGTTCTGGCCGTGCTTTTGGGTCTGGCAGCCATCAGCTACTTTTTCCGTCGTGTGGTGCGTCCTTTGGGCGACTTCGCGTCGTACTTTGATGCCATTGCCAAAGGCGATCTGACCCAGCGCATCCGTGTGCTGACAGTCAACGAGATCGGAGAACTGTTCGAGTCCTTGGGCCGCATGCAAGAGTCCTTGGTCAAGACCACGACCACCGTGCGTCTGGGTCTGGAAGAGATTCACGCGGGTGCTCAGGAAATTGCCCAGGGCAATACCAATATCAGCAGCCGCACTGAAGAACAGGCCGCGTCTTTGCAGCAGACCGCTGCCAGCATGGAGCAACTGGCGGGCACGGTGCGCCAGAATGCTGACAATGCCCAACAAGCGAATCAGTTGGCCGCAACGGCCTCTGATGTGGCTCATCGTGGCGGCAGTGCCGTGAATGAAGTGGTTGCCACCATGCAGGGTATTTCTGCCAGTTCCAACAAGATTTCTGACATTGTTGGCGTTATTGACAGCATCGCGTTCCAGACCAACATTCTGGCTTTGAACGCTGCGGTGGAAGCCGCAAGGGCAGGGGAGCAGGGTAAAGGTTTCGCCGTGGTGGCCGCTGAAGTGCGTGCCCTGGCGCAGCGCAGTGCCCAGGCTGCTCGTGAAATTACCGCCCTGATTGAAGACTCGGTGCGTAAAGTGACGGAAGGTTCGTCCCAGGTAGAGCGCGCAGGTGCCACCATGCAGGAAATCGTGGATTCTGTACGCCGCGTCACTGACATCATGGGTGAGATCACCGCTGCCACGATTGAGCAGTCCTCCGGGATTGATCAGGTGAACCGTGCGGTGTCCCAAATGGACGAGACCACGCAGTACAACGCCCGCCTGGTGGAACAAGCTGCTTTGGCCTCCTCGGGCTTGAGCGAACAAGTCACCAAGGTCAATCAGGCCATTGCTTTTTTCCGCTCTCCCGGTACGGAAGTGATTGATGTCAGCGCTCGCCGCGTGGCCAACCGCCGCAGTGTGGCGGCCGCTTCTAGCGAAACCGAACATCGTCGTAGCCCTGCTTTGAATGCACGGACATCGACCGCGAAAACAAACGGCGCCGCAAAAGGTTTGTCGGCTCCCGCCAAAGCAGCACCGGCTCATAAAGCGGCAAGTGCTCAAGAGGACAGCCAGCGTTTGCTGCGTCCGGACCTGAGTGGCAAAAAGACGAATCATTCATCCTCGGATGATGATTGGGAGGAGTTTTGATGTCTTACACCCGACTGAGTACCTGGGTCGGGCTGGGACGTAAGACGCTGATTGGTTTGTGCTTGCTGACCCTGGCTGCGTGTGCCACCCAGGGTTCTTCTTTCCAGGCATCGGGCTTGAACCAGCTAGTGCTGGGTCAAAGCACCCGCGCTGATGCCGAGCAGTCGTTACACGGTCGCCCTCACCAGGTCTACCGACAGCTAGATGGCAGTGAATTGGCTGTGTGGTTCCAGGGCTCCACCCTGGCCACGGACGCGGTTTATTTCCGCCAGGAACTGTGGCTTCAATTCGATGCCCAGGGGCGTTTCCAGGAAGTGGTCAAACGCAGTCATATTCCTGCCACCTATCGAGAACAAGCGCGCAGCGCTGCCGCCGCCCCCACTGGCTCGGTCACTATTGAGCACCCTGGCACGGACATGATCACCATCTTGCCGGTCAGCCACTAGAGTTTTATTTGGATTTAGCAAATGCTGGGTATTGAAAGCACTCTTCCGTCCGCGTCCCGCGCTTCTAAACGTCGTTCCTCCAAAGCTTTTCGCCCCAATCTGAAAGCCGCCTCCGGTCTGAAAATCAGCACTTTGCTGATGATCTGCATGGGCTTGTTCATGGTTCTGATTGTGGCAGTAGGTGGCCTGGCCGCTTACTACTTGCAGCAAAGCGGTGATTCCTTACGCACCATCAGCCGTCAAAACGACCGTGCCGTTCAGATCCTGCAACTCAATAACAATATGATGGAAGCTCGGGTGAGCCTGATGAGTGCTGCCCGTTTTTATCAGGAAGCGGGTATCGACAATGACCCGAACCTGATGCAAAGCGCCGAGAACTCGGTGATTCTGGCGACTCAGAAACTGGATCAGGTGCGTCAGGCCTTTGGCGATATCCGCGCCAATATGCCGACCGAGCCTGATCTGCGCCGCCTGGCCATGGGCTTGGTGGCCTCCTATCAGGCTTATCTGGACGATGGCATCGAGCCTATGGTCCAAGCCCTGGAAACACGCGACTACAGCACCTTTTACTTTGTCAGCGAAGGTTTTGGCGTGCTGCGTGCCGCCACGTTCCAGTTCCGTATCGAAGAGCTGAGCAAGTTCTACGACAATTTGACAGACCAGTTGCTGGCGCAAGCCGAGCTGCAAACTCGCGTTGCCAATATTGCCATCGCTCTGGGTCTGTTGATCGGACTGATCATTATTATTGCCCTGCGTGTGGTGCTGGGACGTACAGCCTTGACGCCTTTGCGTGAAGCTGGTGTGCATTTTGACCATATTGCCAGTGGTGATCTGACCAAGAAAATCACCTACCGTTCGGCCAATGAAGTGGGTGTGCTGTATGACGCCATGCGCGGCATGCAACAAAGCCTGCAAGGCATTGTGCTGACGGTACGCCAAGGGGTGGATGAGATCGCCTCGGGCTCCGGGCAGATTTTTGCCGGTAACACGGATTTGAGCTCCCGCACGGAGCAGCAAGCTGCTGCCTTGCAGGAAACCGCAGCCAGTCTGGAAGAGTTGGCCAGCACGGTGCGTCAGAATGCAGACAATGCCCATCAGGCTGATCAATTGGCCAACAATGCGGCCAAGGTGGCCCGTCAGGGTGGCGAGTCCGTCGGCGCCGTGGTGAACACCATGAACCAGATCTCAGCGCGTTCGGGACAGGTGGCCGATATCGTTAATGTGATTGACGGCATCGCCTTCCAGACCAATATTCTGGCTTTGAATGCCGCAGTTGAAGCCGCTCGTGCCGGGGAACAAGGCAAGGGTTTTGCTGTAGTGGCGGGTGAAGTGCGCAGTCTGGCACAGCGCAGTGCGCAAGCGGCCAAGGAAATCAAAGGGTTGATCGAAGCCTCGCAAAATGAAGTGAAAACCGGTACGCAGCAAGTGGCTAGTGCCGGTGACATTATTCAAGAAGTCGTGCGTGCAGTGAATAGCGTAACTACCTTGATGAGCGAGATCTCCTCGGCTTCCCAAGAGCAAACTGCCGGTATCGAGCAAATCAATACCGCCGTGGCTCAAATGGATGCTGTGGTGCAGCAAAATGCCTCGTTGGTTGAAGAGGCGGCGGCCGCTGCTGGCTCCTTGCAATCGCAATCTGAAACCTTGGCCGATGCTGTGGCTCGCTTCAAAGTTCAGGAAGGCGATGTCATTGATATGCCTGAAGACGACTACGAACGTTTGCGTTAAGTCATAAGAGCGTTAAAAAGGCCCATGCCTATAGCTGTAATCCCCTAGAAAAAGGGGCTCGGCCTGGGCCATGCTGCATGGCACAATAATTCTTTGCTTATAGCCAGCAGAGACGCTCATGTCCTTCGCGATTCCCGGTGAATCCGTGGCCAAGACGGCGGTACGCCAAAAGGCGCCCGGCATCTTGGCCTGGTTGATTGCTTACCCGCCTTTTGATCAGATGCAGACTTCGCACTGCGACTATTTGATCGAACATAGCGAGCTTCGTTTTTTTTCAGCCGGCCAAGTGCTGCTGGAAGCAGGGGCGCGGGTTGATCAGCTCTATATCATCCGCCAAGGCTTGGTCTCCAGCCAAGAGCAGGGCGAAACCCATGAGTATGTAGAAGGGGACCTCCTGCCCGTGAGCGAGCTGGTGTCCGGCCAAGCCTTGGGTAGCGCCTACGAGGTCCAGGAAGATTGCTTCACCTTATGCGTCGCCGGTGAAGCAGTGGCCCACCTGCTGACAAATAGCGAGCCCTTCCGGGATTATTGCTTGCGTGGCACCAGCAGCTTGCTGGCCTCGGTCTGGCGCAGTGCTCAGAAAAGCGCCAGTGCGGATTTGGGTGCCAGCTACACCCTGGATATGAGCCTGCAATCCCTGACCGAACGCGGGCTGGTGAGCTGCTTGGCTGACTGTTCTGTAGAGCAGGCAGTAAAAGACATGCACGAACGTCAGGTCAGCAGCATGGTGGTTGTGAATACCGACGCCCATTTGCTGGGTATCTTTACCTTGCGTGATCTGCGACGGTTGGTGGCCGGAGGGCAATACGATCCCGCCCAGGCCATGTCCCAAGTGATGACGCCCGACCCAGTGTGGCTCAGTCCGCAGGCCTCCGCTTTTGATGCGGCCTTGTTAATGGTTGAGCATCAGATTGGTCATATCTGCTTGGTCCAGGACCATAAAGTGGTAGGCATGGTGTCCGAGCGCGATGTGTTTTCTTTGCAGCGCGTGGATTTGGTGCATTTGTCGCGAGCCTTGCGCTGTGCTCAGGATGTGTCTGCCCTTGTACGCTTGCAGGCTGATATTGGTCGTCTAGTGGATGCCATGCTGGCCCATGGGGCTCGATCCGAGCAGCTGACAGCGGTGATTACTCGCTTAAACGATCACACCGTTCAACGCACCATTGAACTGACGATGCCCGGTGCCGGGTTGGATGGCATTGAGTTTTGCTGGCTGGCCTTTGGCAGCCAAGCCCGCGGGGAGCAAACCCGTCATACCGATCAAGACAATGGCATTTTGTTTCTGGCAAATACAGCGGAGCAGACCAAGGCATATCGTGCTTTGCTCCTGCCCTTTGCCCGTCGGGTAAATGAAGCGCTGGATCGCTGTGGCATGGCCTGGTGTACGGGCAACATCATGGCCAGCAACCCGGATCTATGCCTGTCGGAGTCGGAGTGGTTGCATCGCTTTCAGATCATGATTGAGCGGCCGGCCCCGGAACAGTTGCTGGAATCCACCATTTATTTTGATTGCCGGGCCCTGTGGGGCCAAAGCAGCCTGCTGCAACGCATGCAGCGGCGGGTGCTGGGTATGGTGAACGACAACCCCGTATTTCAGCGCATGCTAGCCCAAAGCACCTGCCAGACCCGTATTCCTAGCGGCAAGCGCCGCAGCCGCCTGGAAGCCCTGATGGGGCAGGGCGACGACAAGGTGGACATCAAGAAACAAGCGCTGGCACCGATGGTGGATGTGCTGCGCGTGCTGGCTTTGGCCCATGGCTGCGAGTTGCCATCCTCTTTGGACAGGCTGGCTTTCCTGACGCAGCGTGGCGTTTTTGAAAACAGCGAATCTGAAGGCTTGCGTGAGGCCTATCGTTATTTGCAGTTGCTGCGTTTGCAGCATCATCAAACTCAACTACAGCAAGGGCAAGAGCCTGACAATCTGGTGCGCTTGAGCAGTCTGGGTGCGCTGGATGCTCGCGTGTTGCGCGAGGCCCTGTCACAAGTGCGTCGTGCTCAACGTATCCTGGCTTTCCGGTATCGCTTATGAAACTGCTCTCCTGGCTTCCCTGGCGTCGAAGTTCTTTTGCAGCTCGCAGCGCAGCCTTGTCCTGGAGTGGCGTGGACGAGCTTGCTTTGGACGAAGCGGCTTTCACCGTGCTGGATTTAGAGACCAGTGGACTGGAACCCAAGCGCCATCACATTGTGCAGATGGGCGCGGTACGGCTGGAACAGGGCTCCATTGCCCTAGGCAATATCTGGTGCGGGCTGGTGCGTAACCAGGGCGAGCGCAGCGCTGAGAGCTTGTTGATCCACGAGATCAGCCCCCAGCAGCAAGAAGGTGGAGAGCCTTTGCCTGTGCTCATGCGAGACTTCGCCCGCTATTCGGAGAATACGGTGTGGGTGGCTTGGGATGCGGATTTCGATCTGGCGTTTCTGGATCGTGCCTGGCCGCAGTGCGGCATAGAGCAATCTCGCCCACTGGCCTTGGATTTGGCGGATCTGGCGGCTAGCGTGCTACCTGAATGGCGTGGCCGTCGATTAGGCCTGGACGATTGCTTGAAGTATTGCGGCTTGCCGGTCAGCGATCGCCACGATGCCCTGGGAGATGCCTTGGTCAGCGCACAATTGCTGCAGTTATTGATTGGGCGTGCCAAGCAAAAAGGAGTGTTGACGATAGGGCAGGCGCGTCGCTTGATGCAGTCACACAAGCAACGCCAGGCTCACGCCTTCTAAGAGCCGGCAAATCCCCAGGCGACCCGCATCATGGCCTCGTAGCCGGAGTTGAAAAGCTGCGTCAAGAAAGGCGTGGTTTGCGGAATGACCACGGTCAGCAAGGTCAGGCCCACGGTCAGGGTGATCGGAAAGCCCACAGCAAAAATGGTCAGTTGCTGCGCCGTACGGTTCAGGATACCGAAGGCCAGGTTGATGGTCAGCAGCACAATAATCAGCGGCAGCGCCAGCAACATGCCCGATACCCATAATTCACTGCTCCAATCCAGCAAGGCTCCCCAGCCATTCACGCTGAGATCCGTACCGATGGGCAGAACGTGGAAGGTGCGCACCAACACACCCAGCAAGAGCAGGTGGCCATTCAGTGCCAGAAAGGTCAGTACGGCGATCACGTTCAGCAGACGCGACAGTACGGCGGTGTTGGCGCCAGTGGCCGGGTCAAAAAAGGAGGCGAAGGACAAGCCCATTTGCAGGCCGATAAATTCCCCCGCCGTTTGCACTGCCGCGAACACAATACGCATGGTCAGCCCCAGCGCGACGCCAATCAGCACTTGCTGGGCAGCAATCAGCAACGCATCGTAGGACGCGGTGGGCAGATCGGGTAAAGGGGGCAGGGAAGGAGCCACCACCAGCGTCAGCACAAAACCCAGGCCAAGCTTGGCGCGTTTGGGGATGGCGGATTCGCTGAAAAATGGAACGGTGGCCAGGGTGGCCAAGATACGGATGAAAGGCCACAAAAACGCGTTGAGCCAGGCGTAGAGCTGGGCGGAGTTCAGGTCGAGCACGGATGGCCTTTCGTCTTAAGCGGTGCTAGTTCACCAGACCCGGAATGCCCCGTAGCAAGCCTTGCATGTAATCGACCATATTATTGATCAGCCAGGGACCCAGCAGCACCACGGTAATGCCCATGGCCAGTAGCTTGGGGATGAACGAGAGCGTCATCTCGTTGATCTGGGTGGCGGCCTGAAAAATACTGATGCCCAGACCGACCACCAGCACCACGATCAGCATGGGACCGGCCATGGACAGAGCCAGTTTCAGTGCGGTATAGGTCATGGACATGACGGTTTCGGGAGTCATGACAGTCCTTTATTGGTAGAAGCTGCGCGCCAAAGAGCCCAACAACAGATGCCAGCCATCAGCCAGCACAAAGAGCATGAGCTTGAAGGGCAGCGAGATCGTCACGGGCGGAACCATCATCATCCCCAGCGACATCAAGACACTGGCAATTACCAGGTCGATGATCAAAAAGGGAATGAAAATCGTAAACCCGATCTGAAAGGCGGTTTTCAGCTCGCTGGTCACAAAGGCAGGCACCAGGACGCGCAAGGGTACATCTTCGGGCGTTTCCAGTTCAGCCACGCCCGCCATATCACCAAACAGCTTCAAGTCGGCTTCGCGGGTCTGGTGGAGCATAAAGGTTTTCAGGGGCTGGGCGCCTTGCTCCAGCGCGGTCTCAAAGCTGATCTTGTTTTCCGACAAGGGCTTGTAGGCATCTTGATACACCTGATCAAAGACCGGCGACATCACAAAAAAAGTCAGGAACAGGGCCAGACCGACCAGCACGGTATTGGGGGGAGCGCTACCGGTGCCCATGGCGTTGCGCAGCAGGCCCAGCACAATGATGACGCGGGTAAAGCCGGTCATCATCAACAGTGCCGCTGGCAAAAAGGACATCATGGTCAGCATGGCCAGCGTCTGGATGCTGAGCGACCAGGTTTGCGAACCGTTAGGGCCGGCGGTGCTGGTGATGGCCGGAACAGCCTGGGCCCAGGTATCGGCAGGCAGCAGCAGGCTTAACAAGGCCAGAAGCAGCAAGGTGCCAATGCGCAGGGCAGGGGAAAAAGGTGCGGTCATGAGACGTCAGCGAGGCGCGCGGTGCTGATCCAGATGAGCCTGGAAGTCAGGTTCTGGTGCAGCGGGCGTTTTGGTGTGGAGCAGGCTGATTTGCTGAGCGGTGATGCCAATCAGAACTTCGCGGTCGTCAATCTGGATCAAGGCCACGCTACTGCGTGGCCCCAAGCGTTGGCTGTCCAGAATTTTGATACGTTGCTGGTTTTTATGCTTTAGCAGCCCGCCTCGGCGAGCGGCCCAGGCGCCTGCCAGAATCAAGCCTACGACCAGCAGCAGGCTGAGCATGATTCTGACGAGCTGAGCCTGTTCCATGGTTTAGCGGCGGCCGTTCAGACGTTGGATGCGGTCCGATGGGGTCACAATGTCGGTGACACGAATACCGTATTTATCATCGACCACCACCACTTCGCCCTGGGCGATCAGGTAGCCGTTGACGTAGATATCCAGCGGCTCGCCAGCCAGACCGTCCAGTTCTACTACCGAGCCTTGGCCCAGTTGCAAAATATTCTTGATGGTCAGGCGCGTGCGGCCCAGTTCTACCGACAGCTGGACGGGGATGTCCATAATCATGTCGATATCGGTGCCTGTGGTTTCCTGAGCCTGTTCCAGCGCGGGAAACAGATTGCTGGCGGGCGTTGGTTCGTGCACAGGGGCGGCTGCGCTTTGCTCGGCCAGGGCTGAAGCCCAGTCATCGTCCAGGGGCTGCTCCAGTCCTTGGGCTTGAGTGCTGCTTTGGCCAGCTTGTTGCTCAGCCATGGCGGCTGCCCAGTCGTCCTCGGGTGCAGACCGGTCGTTAGGGTTGTGAGGGTCGCTCATAGGGACTTACCTTTAGTCAAATCGCTGTCGTTGGTGGCCAAGATATTCTGTACCCGCAAGGAATAACGGCCGGCGGAGGTACCGTACTGGCACTCCAGAACGGGCACGCCATCCACGTGGGCTTCAATGAGGTTGGGGATTTCAATCGGCAGCACGTCATTGACCTTTAACTTAGTCAGTTGGGCAATGGTCATGTCGATGCTGACGAAGTTGGCAATCAGTTCGACCTCGGCGCTGCGCACCTGGCGCGAGAGCTGGTGCGTCCAGCGCTGGTCAATGGCATTGGTGCCGCGGTCTTGCAAAGGGCGGGTCAGCAGGTCACGCACCGGCTCGATCATGGAGTAGGGCAGGCAGATGTTCAGATTGCCGCCCTGGGCACCAAATTCAATGTTGAATGAGGTCACCACCACAATGTCGTTGCTGCTGCTGATGCTGGCAAACTTGGTATGCATCTCCGAGCGCATGTACTCCGCTTCCAGCGGGTAAATGGACTCCCAGGCGCCGCAATAGCTCTCCAGCGTCAGGGTTAGCAAGCGCTGGATAATGCGTTGTTCAGTGGTCGTAAAGTCGCGGCCTTCAACACGGGTGTTGTAGCGGCCATGACCACCAAACAGGCTGTCGATAATCAAAAAGACCAGATTGGGGTCGAACGTGAACAGCGACACACCGCGCAAGGGCTTTAGGGCAACCATGTTCAGGTTGCTGGGCACAGGCAGGTTGCGCTCGAAGTCCGAGTATTTCTGAATTTTGATCGAGCCGACAGTGATGTCCGCGTTACGGCGCATGAAGCTGAGCATGGTCGAGCGCAAGCGACGGGCAAAGCGCTCGTTGATCAGCTCCAGCGTCTGCATGCGGTGACGCACCACCCGGTCGGGCGAGGTCAGGTCGTAGGCTCGTACGCCGGTCAGGTTTTCATTTAAGGGCTTGGTGTCAGCGCCTTCGCCGGTAACACCGGCCAGCAGTGCATCGACTTCGTCTTGGGATAGGAAGCTCTGATACGACATTTATTGGATGACAAAGGCGGTGAACAGGACATCATTGATGTGCGGTACAGCGGGGTTGGGCGCGTAGGGCTCTTTCAAACCGGCGCTAAGCTGTGCAACCAAGGCTTGACGTCCTTCGGAGGTCTGAATGTAGGTTGGACGCTGTTCAGCCAGAATCTTCAATACGCGGTCACGCACCATGGGCATGTATTCCAGCAGCATGGTGCGCGAGCCGTCATCTTGCACACGCAAGGTGATGCCCACGTACAAAATGCGCGAGCGGCCGTTGTCGTTCAGGGTGACGGTAAACGGATCAAGTGGCGCAAAAATAGGTTTGGCGCTGGGCTTGACCACAGGAGGCTCGTCCGGAGCCGGGGCAGCTTCTACTGCTTGGCCTTTGTCGGCCCAAGCCAGCCAGGCAGGCGGGCTGCTCTGTTGCCAGGAGTAGTACAGCGTTGCGCCCACGCTGGCGGCGATAATAAACAGAACCAGCAGACCGGTTTTCATCAGGCGTGCAAGTTTGGTGGGTGCTTTTCGGGCCATGTGATGTGAGCGATGGATTTTTTTAGCGTAATACAAACAGACAAACGCATGTCGGGCCTGAGCCTGACTGCATGCCTGAGCTATTGTGCCGGAGGTAAGACAGGACAGGCCCGGCGAATAGACGCTGCTTTTCGAGCTTAATCATGCTTTTTGCCGGGCTAGATGTGGGACCTTGAATCAAGCAAAGGTATCAACAAGGGCATTGGGGTCCAGCACACGGGTAACGGTGCTGCCTGCCAACTGGCTGCCCTCATCCAGGCCGCCGTGGCCGTTCAGGCTGAAGGCGGGTTGATCACCCTTATTGCTGCGGGCGGCCAATTGTTCTTGGAAAGCCTGGTGTGAGGCGTGCTGGTCGCCCACATCTGCCTGGCCAAGAGTCAGACCGTTGTCGGCAAGCTGCTGCTGAAGTTGCTGCAAAGACTGCTCCAGCGCCTGACGCACCTGCGCGTGAGGGGAGGTAATCATGGCGTGGGTGATGCCATCTTGCATTTGCAAGGTAATGCGCAAGGGGCCCAGTTCGGGCGGGTCCAGGCGAATATCGGCACTTTGAATGCCGCCTTGGGCTTGTTGAGCCAGCGTAATCAGCTGACGCCCCAGCGCTGCGCCCCATTCGGGCGATTGCACCGGCGTTGCAAGGGTCAGGCTCATGGGGCCGGGCAGAATGGCTGGGCTGGGGGCCTGGGCAGAAACGCCGGGTGTCGCGCTCAGTTGGGCCAGCAAACCGGCATCCAGAGCGGGCAGGTTCAGGTTCGTGCCTGCGCGCGCATTTTCGGCCATTTGTCGGCCAAAAGCGGCCAGTGAAGCAGCGGCTTCATCGGCAAAACGAGCCTGCGACGATGCTGCATGGGTAGCAGCCACTGCTTGGGCGGCGCTGCCATTCAAGGACAGCGCTGCATTCGAAACGGCTTTACGGGCGGGTGTTGCTGCCAGCGGATTGTTGCTGTCCATGGCTTTGGGCAAGGCCAGTTCAGCGCTAAGGTCAAATTTGCTATCGGTTTCAGCGGCTTGCACAGGGCCAGTCTGAATTTGGCGCTGGGAGCTGTTCAATTCCGAGGCCAGGTTCTGACGAGTGGACACGTGAGCCAGGTTCAGCTTGGCATCATTCGGAGCTGTCTTGGGGTCTGCTTTGCCATTTTTAATGGCTTGCACTTGCGACAGAATCGACAAGGCCACCGCGGGCAGGCCGCTGTCCGCCTGAGCTTCCAGTGCTTCTTCGGTGTCTATGTCGGCAGCGATCAGCAAGGCCGCCGGATCTTGGCTTAAAGCGTCCAGATCAACTTGCTCTGCCAGCTCAGCCACGGATTCAGCCTGCTTGGTGCCGTCTACGGGCGCTGCTGCTTCCTGGGTGTTTTGCTTGGCTGCTGGTGTTTTCTGCCCCGCTTTGCTTTGCACATGCTGCTGCTGATTGTGCAGATGCTGGGCAAAGCCTTCTTCTTTGGGCGCATGCGCAGCTGCAGGCCCCGTTGTCGTGCTCACGGGAGCTTGGGGCGCAGCGGGAGCCGCGGGTAAAACCGAAAGAGTGGGCGAAGTCATGGCGGCGCTTGCTTAATAGGCGGTCTGGCTACGGATAAAAAGACGCGCAGCAATTTCATCGCTGCTGCGTTGTTCCATTCTTTGTTGCTGCACTTGCTGGGTTTGGAGACGGCGGTCAATCAAGGTTTCATACGCCTTCAAGCGTTGCTGATGGCCGTACCAAGCTTGGCGTCCTTGCTCCATTTTGTCTTCCAGCGATTGGATAACCGTATTTTGCTGGGTAATGGCCTGATCCAATGTCACGATAAAGCGGCGGAAATTGTGATAGTTCGCCATCGTTACCCCCGTTTGGCCCACATCCAGCAGGCGCTGGGCATAGTCTTGACGATAGGTTTGCAACATTTCCAGCTGGGATTGGGCAGCATCGCGCTGGTTACGTAGTTCCTGCAGCTCGCGGGCGGCTTCGTCCACCTTGTTCTGGCTCAGATCAACCAGCGTATGTAAAGAAGCGTTGGCTTTCATGTCTATTGCTCGCTATTAAGAACGGCATTCAACTCGTCAAAGGCGCGTGGAACGTCCACACGTTGCTGCATGCCCTGGCGCAGATAGGCTTCCAGCCAGGGGTAACGGTCAATGGCCAAGTCAATGGCCGGATCATTGCCCCGCGTGTAGGCACCCACGGCAATCAGATCCCGGTTGCGTTGATAGCTGGAGAGCAAGCCCTTGAAGCGGTGTACCAGCTTGATTTGTTCCGGATCCACAATGCTGGGCATGACCCGCGAGATCGAGGCTTCGATATCAATGGCAGGGTAGTGGCCGGTTTCGGCCAGACTGCGCGAGAGCACGATGTGGCCGTCCAAAATGGCGCGGGCCGAATCGGCAATCGGGTCTTGCTGGTCATCGCCTTCGGTCAGCACGGTGTAAAAAGCGGTAATCGAACCGGACCGTCCCTGGGCATTGGGTTCGCCGTTCCCCGCGCGCTCGACCAATGCCGGCAACTTGGCAAAGACGGAAGGGGGATAGCCCTTCGTGGCCGGTGGCTCGCCAATAGCCAGGGCGATTTCACGCTGGGCCATGGCATAGCGGGTCAGCGAATCCATGATGAGCAGCACATTCTTGCCTTCATCACGGAAAAACTCGGCCAGGCGGGTGGCGTAGACCGCGCCTTGCAAACGGAGCAGGGGGGAAACGTCCGCCGGGGCGGCAACCACCACCGAGCGTTTCAGGCCTTCCTCACCCAAGTTGTGTTCGATGAATTCTTTGACTTCCCGGCCCCGCTCGCCGATCAGGCCCACCACAATAATGTCGGCCTGGGTATAGCGGGCCATCATGCCCAGCAGCACACTCTTACCTACGCCCGAGCCAGCAAACAGGCCCATGCGTTGGCCGCGACCGACTGTCAGCAGGCCGTTGATGGCGCGTACGCCCACGTCCAGCACGGTGTCGATGGGGCTGCGTTTCAGCGGATTTGGGGTGGTGTGGCTGAGTGATACGCAAGAATTAGCATCAATGGGTCCCAGACCGTCCAGCGGATTGCCACTGCCATCAACGACTCGGCCCAGCAAACCAGGGCCAACTGGGACGTGTCGGGAGCGTGCCTGCACGGGCACGCTGTCAGGTTGATCCGTGTCGGGCAAGGAAACCGGCGGCTGCAATTGCGCTTCCACCGGTACCACTCGTGCACCGGGAGGCAGACCAGAGATTTCGCTCAAGGGCATCAGGTACAGGGATCGACCTTCAAAGCCAACGACCTCAGCTTCGGCCCAGATGTTTTGCGCGGCAGACAATTCCACTTTGCAGGCAGCGCCCACCGCTAATTTCAAGCCCGTTGCTTCCAGAACCAGTCCAGTAGCGCGGATCACCCGGCCACTGCGTAAGGTAGGTTCAATAGCTTGTACCCGCTGCTGTGCGGACAGCATTTGGGCACGCCAGCGTTCGGGGGAGGAAGCCAGGGGCGTTGCCATTTATGGCTCCTGCGTACTTGGCAAACCCAGGCTGGCCAGGGCGCGTTTCCAGCGGGTGGCAAAGGTGGCATCAATGTCGCCGTAGCTGGAACGGACACGGCATTCACCACGTTGCAGCTGGGAATCTTCTTGCAAGCGCCAGGCACGTGGCTCGCCTTGTTCGATCAGAAATTCACGCACCAGACTGATATCGTCCGGGTTCAGGGTGATCTCCAAGGCGCTGGTGTCACCTGGGTCACTGCGCAGCACCTCCGCGACCAGATCACGAATACGAGCGGGCTCGGCCTTGATGGTGCTGTGCAGCACGTGTTCGGCAATGCGAGTGGCCAGCTGTATCAGCGATTGCCCCAACTCTTGGTCCATGGTGTCAATGGCCTGGGCGCAATTGCGGTTCAGTGCCACGAATTCCTGGATGTACTGATCAATTTGTTCTTGGGCCTTGGCCATGCCTGCTGCCACACCCGCTTCATAGCCTTGAGTGTGTCCGCTTTCCTGGCCTGCTTTCAAACCAGCCGCATGGCCTTGATTGAAACCGGCTTGGTAGCCTTCGGTGTGCCCGGCCTCTTGAGCCTGTGCGCGCTGGTCGTCCAACTGCCGTTGCAGTTCTTCGTCCGTGGGCGGAACAAACTCGGGTTCTTCCGGTTCGCTGGGCAGGACGGGATCATCCAGCCCCTGCATTTGCCAGCGGCTCCAGCTTTCCTGAAGGTCAGAGTAGGCGGAGACTTTACGATGGCCGGACATTTACAAGCTCCGGCTCGTGTGAAAGCCGCCTGGCTTAGTGAGCCGGCGCTGGGCGTTGGACGAGTGGGCAGACAAGGCTGCGTTAGACATACTCGTCCCCGCTCAAGCCGCCCAACGTAATCTGGCCAGCTTCGGCCAGACGACGGGCCACTTGCACAATGGCTTTTTGTTCCTGTTCCACCTTGGACATGCGGATCGGGCCTTGCGCATCGATGTCCTCGCGCAGCATTTCGGCGGCACGGTTGGACATATTGCGGAAGAACTTGTCGCGCAGCTCTTCGGGCGCACCCTTCAGTGCAATCGTCAGTGCAGAAGTCTCGATTTCTTTGAGCAGCAGCTGGATGGCGATATCTTCCACATCGGCCAGGTTCTCGAACACGAACATTTCGTCCACGATGCGCTGGGTCAGGTCGGCATCCATGCTGCGCAGGCTGGTCAGTACCGATTCTTCCAGGCTGGCGTTCATGTAGTTCAGCATTTCTGCAGCCGTACGTGGACCACCCATCTTGCTGCGTTTGGCGCCTTGGCCAGACAGCATGGAGTTCAGAACTTCAGTCAGCTCGTTCAGCGCAGTCGGTTGTACGCCGCCAAAGGTAGCAATACGCAAGACCACATCGTCGCGCAAACGCTCGGGGATATGCCCCAGAATGTCGGCTGCGCGGTCGCGCTCCAGGTGCACCAGAATGGTGGCAATAATCTGTGGGTGCTCGTCGGCAATCAGCTCGGCCACGCTGGAGGCATCTAGCCAGTTCAGCGCATCGATGCCACTGCTGGCGCCGTCGCCGTTTTCCAGCAAGTCCTCGATCAGGCCGGCAGCGCGATCTGAACCCAGGGCTTTGGTCAGTACCGAGCGGATATAGGCGTTGGAGTCCAGGGCGACTGCCATGAACTGGTCGGCCTCCTGGCGAAAGCTCTCCAGCGCCTCGTCCATATCGGCACGGGTCAACTGTTTCAAGGACGCCATCGCGGTACTGAGTTGCTGCACTTCACGTGGCGAGAGATGACGAAACACCTCTGCGGCGGCATCTTCCCCCAAGGACATCATCAAAATAGCACTGCGTTCGATGGAATCGTCCGGTTTAGCCGTTTTCATTTTTTTCATCTTTGTTCAACCAGGAGCGCAGCACCATAGCCACTGCGCGTGGGTCATCGTGAGCCATCGTGCGGGCGGTGTTCAGGTTCTCTTCGTAGCGGCTCATTTCAGCAGCGCGCTGTTCGGCGGCCTGTTCACGTGCCGATTCTTCTTTTTGACGTTCAACACGGGCGTCCGCCACCGCCTTGGCCTGAATCAGGCCTTGAATGATGGGGTTGATGACGATGCGCCATGCCATAAACAGAATGAATGCAAAGACCAGATACTTAACCAGTTCCATGGCGAGCTCGCGGTACTCCGGATTTTTCCAGAAGGGGGTATCAATATCGCCTTGCTCGTTGAACTGACCGTTCACCACGCTCAGGCTATCGCCTCGGTCAGCTGAGTAGCCGACGGCTTGTTTGACCAAGTCGCTGATCTTGTCCAGTTCTTCCTGGGCCAGCGGCTCATTGTCTTTATCGGTACTGCGGTAGTTCACCACCACGGCCACAGACAGGCGGCTCAGTTGCCCCAAGGGACCTTTGACGTGGCTGATGGTGCGGTCCACTTCGTAGTTAACGGTGGAGTCATTACGCGCATTGCCGGTGTTTTGCAGCAGGCGGGCCTGTTCGGCCAGTGATACCAGGGAAGGATCATTGCTGGCGGCTGCGCTGGCTGTTGTGTTGTCGGCAGCCTGTGCTGTGGCGGTCTGGGCGCCGGCAGGCGCATCCGGCTGCTGAGGCTGATTCGGCGCAGCGGGCGGGTTGACCAGATTGGCTGTGGCATTGGCAGGAGCCTGGTTGCTCAAGGCACCGGGCACACCCTGTGGCTGCTGCGGGTTGCGCTGCAAGGATGAACTGGTTTGCTGGCTGCGCACAGCGGCCTGGCCTGGTTGCTGATTGGGCTTGTAGACCTCGGAGGTGTGTTCGCGACGCGAGAAATCAACCTCTGCCGTTACCTGGGCACGTACATTGCCTGCGCCCACCAAGGGGTTCAGCAACGTCAAAATACGCTGGACCGCACGGTATTCAATGTCGTTTACAAAGTTACGCTGCTGATTGTCAGCACCCATCTCGCCAGTCGGCGCTGTCAGCAAACGGCCATTCTGATCAATGATGGAGACTTTGTCGGCATTCAGATTGGGCACGCTGGAAGAAATCAGCCAGCTGATGGCCGATACCTGGCCTTCGCTCAGGTCCCGGCCCGGATACAGCGACAAAACCACGGAAGCCGTTGGGGACTGGCGATCGCGCACAAACAAGGTTTCGCGCGGCATGGCCAAGTGAACGCGTGCTTCCTTGACGGCATGCACGGCCTTGATGGAGTTAGCCAGCTCACCTTCCAGGGCGCGTTGATACGTGACCTGTTCCGTAAATTGGCTGGCACCGAATCGGCTCTGGTCCAGCAGCTCGAAACCGGCATTGCCAGCGCGGGGTAAACCCTGGGAGGCCATTTGCATGCGTATATCGTGCACGCGATCCTGGGGAACCAGAATGGCGGTACCAGTGCTGTTGAACTGGTAGGGTACGTTCATCTGGCCCAAGGCCGAGACAATAGCACCCCCATCGCGGTCGTCCAGATTGGAGAACAGAACCTGGTAAGTAGGGCCGCGGCCCCACATCAAGAGGGCGACAATCAGAGCAATCAGCGCGGCACCTAGCCCGATCAGCACCACTTTGGGGAGTGCGCGAATCGCGTCGTAGCCAGGAAGTTTGTTCAGCAACTGTGCTGTCTGACTCATGGGTGACCTTGGTGAGGCAGAGGCGGGGTTCTGCATGGAATCAGGGGAGTTCAAATCAGGACGGGCTCAGGCAGCAAGAGGAAAGGGGCGGTGGGCATGAACGAATCAGGCTCTTTACACCGGCATACTGGCAATTTCTTGGTAGGCGGCCACTAAGCGGTTGCGTACCTGGACGGTGGCCTGAAAGCCAACGCTGGCTTTTTGCAGGTCAATCATCACATCATTCAAAGAGATCCCGGGTTCGCCCATTTCAAAGGCTTGTGCTTGCGTATTGGCGGCGTTCTGAGCCTGGGATACCCGGTTCAAAGAGCGAGCCAGTTCGGCAGCAAAGCCACCTGGGGCAGCACTGCTGGCAGAAGAGGACACAGAACTGCTTGCCCCCGCTGCTTGAGCGACTGCACGCATCTGGGACAACAGGTTTTCAATGCTGGAAAGATTGGAGATCGACATATTTGCTTGCCAGAAAGTCAGGATGGGCCGCGCGCACAGGTGCAGGCAGCTTGCCGTGCTTAATGTAACGTCTGGCGCAGCAGACTAAGCAGGGTATCTATCGCCAAAAACAGGGGCTTTTCAGCCCTTATGAAATAGGACGCTCAGGGTTTTGGGGCGTCGTGCAGCGCTTCTAAGGCTTGTGTGGCCTGGGGATGGCCCTGTTCAAGTGCGTAGAGCCAGGCCAGTAATTCGGCCACTGCCTGGTATAGCTGAGCAGGGATGTGACGATCCAGATCCACCTGCATGAGCAGACCTACCAGCTCGGGGGACTCGTGCACGTACAGGCCGTGCTCGCGTGCCGTCTCGACAATTTTCTCAGCCAAGGTGCCATAGCCTTTGGCAACGACACGGGGGGCTCCGTCCTTGGGGTCATAGCGCAGTGCCAGAGCCTGTGGGCGATGGCCGGTGGAGTCAGGGCTCATCGGACGGTTCCTGCGGCAAAGTGGATTCGGCTTCAATCTGCAATTGGCTCAACACCAGACCTTGATTTTGCAGTCGTTCGCGTAGCGGCAAGCTGTTTTCGTCCAGATAAGGGGCAGACTGATCGGACTGGATGTGAACCAACAATTGCTGATTCAACAAATTCAGCCGCAAAGTAATGGGTCCCAGTGTGGGCAAATCCAGTTGCAAGGTGCTGGACCAGTGCTCGGTTTCGTCTTCCGATTGGGCTGGATGTCGCTCTACAGTCCAGTCCATCTCGGCCTCGGGCCAGGCCTGACCTTGCCACTGCAAGCTTTGGTGGGCCAAGGTGTCCAGTTGCTGGCGCACCAGCATGGCCTGGGCGGGGTCTTGGGGCGCAGCGTGGGTATTACTGTTTGGGCTGGTGGTCGTTGTGGTGATCTCGGCACTGGCGGGACGATTCAGGTTTTGGGGCTCTTGAGCGAGCTCGGCCGCGCTGCGTTGCCCAAAGTGCAGATCACTTAAATGAGACTCATAGAACAGACCGCTGTGTTGCAGAGCCTGTGGCAGAGCCTGAGTGAAATGTTGGGCAAGGGCGGCGGTGCTACTGGTAGGTAAGGCATTACCCGCAGCTGTTCCGGCTGCAGCCGTACCGGCGGGATGACTGGCGCCCGCTGCACCGGTGCCAGCGGTAGAACTTGCGGCAGAGCTAGTATTGCCGCTCGTGCCGGTGGTGCTTCCAGGCAAGGGCAGCCTTTGCTGCGCCAAAGTGGCTATCGTGCTGGCATTGGTCTGCGCGGTTCCGGCTCTGCTGCTTGTGCTGCTCTCTGCGGCTGGCCGGCCCGAGTCAGCGCCCTCGGCCTGTGCTTTCAGGTTGCCGCTCAATAAGGGCTGACGACCTTGCACGGCAGGGGCCCGATCAGGAAAGCGTTCCAGCAAGGCCAGAATCAGTTGTGCCGTACGCCCCAACGTGGTGGGAGCCGAACTGGTGCTGGCCGTATTGGGGCCGCGTGAACCTAGTGCGGGATCGGTGGAGGTCTGGCCGCTTTGGGTGCGCAGATTGCGGCTATCACGGCCCTGAGTATGGGCACGGGCTTGGTCTACGCTTTGGCGTTGATCTCTCGCGGTCTGGTTTTCTGCGCGATCCGGGCGCTGAGCGCCCGGTGTCTGGCTGATGGCGTCCGGGCGGGCGCCGGTCGCAATATTGCTCTGCTGTGAAGTGCTGATACCCAGGACAGCATCAAGCCGCTGAATAAGCAGCGTCCCCAGGGGAGAGGGGCCGCCTATGCTCATGGATGGACGCTAGGGCTGTAATACGCTTGCAATACAGTTTGCTGACGCTTCATATTGCCCAGCAGCGCACCCAGGCGGCTCAATTCGGGCATGGCCAGATGGCGGATCTGCGCATCATCTTCCAGGATTTGGGTCAGCAGGTGGCGACGTGCCTGTTTTTCCGTCACGGACAAGTCTTCCATATTCTTGAGCTTTTCCACGGCCAGTTGATAGTGTTCGGATTGTTCGAACACATCCTCCCAACGTGCCGTTTGGGCTAGCTCCAGCATATGACGGGTAATGCTGGCGATAATTTGATATTGATCGACGATTGGGCTAGGGGTATCGCTCATGTTCATACCAGGCGCTAAAGGCGCAAAGGAGGTTGGAGGTGCCGGCCGGTACGAATACCGACCTGCGAGCCCCGGAGTCAGGCTGGCTGCTTGGCACGTTGCTTATCAACATTGCTGCGCCAGGCATCGGCAATATTGGTCAACATACGTTCGGCCAGTGTCAGCTTTTCCGCATCATTGCGAAGATTGGCCAGCATCAGGTTTTGCAAAATCAAATCGTAGGTTGCGACGAGATTGCGAGCCAGCTCTCCGCCCTTTTCGGTATCGACGGCCATTTTCAGGCCGCTATCGACAATATCGATGGCCTTGGATAATGACTGCCCCCGCCCCGCAACATTGCCCTGTTCCATATGTAGGCGGGCTTGCAATATAGCTGTGCGCGCACCGTTAAATAACAGGGTAATCAAGTGTTCCGGGCTGGCGCTGAGCACCTCGGTTTCCAGGCCTACTTGTGCGTAGGTCCGTGCCGATTGTTGTCCAAAACGACGGGAAGGGGCAGGATAGCTCATAAGGGTTTACTTGCTGTTGTTCATATTGCCCAGCATGGATAACTGCTGGCTCAAATAGTTACTGGTGCCTTGCATGCGGTTGATCATGACGTCCAGCTGGACGAATTGCTTGCGGTAGGCTTCCATCTTGTTCTCGATACGCAGGTCAGCGGCATCGAACTGATCTTGCAGTTGCTTGCCTACTTTTTCGGCGCCTTCCTGGGCGCCGTCAATGCGGCCACCTTTTTTGATGAAGTCGTCTGCGGCGGAATGTACACGACCAGCAATGCTGTTATCGCCCACAAACATATTCTTGACGTCCGCCATATTGGTCTTCAAGACCTCGTTCAGCTTTTTCTCGTCCAGCTGCAGATCGCCCGTTTTGGGGTCGATATTGATGCCCAAGCCGACCAGAGAGCGGATTTCACCTTCGCCAGGAACGTATCCCAGAGTGGCATCACGCATGGCATTGTGAGCTTCACGTGCCATGGAATCACCCGTCAGGGCAGAGCCTTGTTTCAAGTCAACGTTGTAGGCGGTCAGGGCGCGAACGGCTTTGTTGAACTTGTTGTAGGCCGCCACATAATCTTTAATTGCGTTGGTGGCTGCGGCATCGTCTTTCGTGACTTCCACATTGATCGGGTCGTCACTGGCTTTGGTCAGCGTGATTTCCAGACCTTCAATCGTGTTTTTCAGCGTGTTGCTCTGGCTGGTGATGACAATGCCATTGACCGTCAACTTGGCATTGAGCGCTTTAGTCTGCTCAAAGCCACTGGCTGCTGGGTCGGCTGCATCAAAGGTGAGCATGTCGGCCAAATCATCATTGCCGTCCACGCTAATGGAGCTGATCGAGGCTGCTTCGCCAGTTGCACCCGCGGACAACTGCAAGCGGTAAGGCTCGTCGGGGTCGCCAGTGTTGATAATGGTGGCTTTCATGCCCAGCTCTTCGTCGGCATTGATGGCGTTCATTATGCCTTGCATGGACGTGTCTTTGCCCTGCATGTCCAGCGTGTGTTCTTTGCCATTGGCAAGGCGAACGGTGATTTTTCCGCCTTCGCCGATTGCCGTATCACGTGACTCGTGAGCCGAGGCCGTCAATGTCTGGCGGGTCGCCAGATTATCAACTTTGATAACGTATTGACCAGGAGCCGCTTTGGAGGAGCCGGTCACTTTGATGTTTTCGCTATTGGAGGCCACTTTGACCGCGCCAAACGAATCTTCCGAGTTCAGCGTCCCGGCGGCTGTTTGCAGCTCTGCCAGGCTGCTCTTGAGTTGACCGTAGGCCGAAATCTTGTTGGTATTGGCAACCTGACGGTTCTGAATGACGGCAAGGCTCTTCTTTTCCGTTTTGCGCAGATCTTCCAGCAGTTCGTCCAGCTTCAGGCCTGAACCTACGCCAATTGCAGAAATAGCCATATCAAATACTCCTGTAGTGTCCTATTTTGTCGCGAATGTGCCGCGCGCAAAGCCCATGTCAATGGGAAGTTTCGATGCTAGTTTGGTTTTTATACCTTCACGCTGATCGCGTTGCCCTGCAACTGAACGATCATTTTGGCGATCTGAATCACCGCGTCGGAAGGCACCGTGCGCAGCACTTCGCCCGTTGAGTTGTCCACAATAGACACAACCAGGCGCTGGGCCTCGTCATCCATATTGAAACGAATGCCGGTAGACCAGGCTTGCAAGGAATTGTTGATCTGGTCCAGGGTGTCGTCCAGCGTATTGACCACCCCAGGGATGGGTTCACGCTTGTCTGGCCAGCGTTGCTGCAGCTGGGTATCGGTACCGCTTTCTTTGACGGGGGTGACCGTTGTGGCCGCCGACGGTGTCGGGGTGCCGGGGTTTTGCTCCACAGGGGAAGCCAGGGGCACCAAGGCCGTCGTTTGAGATGAAACTGAGCTGATCATGACATCACTCCAGAAGGGACTTGGTGGCAGGCCAATAAAGTCGGGCAGGGCTTGGCACCTGTAACGTTTCAATTACGGCATGCAGGCGCGTATCTTTAGGAGTTATTTTCTGTTTGATCCTTGTAAAGCCTGAATAGGATGGCGAAAGACTGTTTAATTTGGGGACTGTCCGGCTAGGTGCGCAGGCAAAATAGCTCAATCTATATTGTCCGGATTCGCGCCAGTCCATGCCTTGTTCTGAAGACGTCCTGGTTGAGCAGTACGCCCCCTTGGTGCGCCGTCAAGCGCTCCAGCTCGTGTCGCGCCTGCCTCCCAGTGTCGAGTTGGATGATCTGATGCAGGCCGGCATGATGGGTTTGCTGGATGCGGTACGCCGCTACCAAGTGGTGGCCGAGGCTCAGTTTGAAACTTATGCCGTCACCCGCATTCGGGGCGCCATGCTGGACGAGCTGCGCAGCCAGGACTGGTTGCCGCGCAGTGTTCGCACCAAGGCTCGTCAGATTGAAGTGGCTGTCAGTGCCTTGCGCCAGCAGTTGCTGCGCGAACCTAGCGAGCCGGAAATTGCCCAGGCACTGTCCTTGAGCATGGATGATTACTACGAGCTGCTGGATGAGGCCGTTGGGGTTCAGGTCATCCACTACGAAGACCTGAAGCGTCATTCAGATCCGTCAGCCGATGCGCTGGAGTTTCTGGAAGACAGCACCCGTGAACAGGCGTACTTTGATAATCCGCTGAACCTCTTGACCTCTCAGGGCTTGCGGCAGGCGTTGATCACTGCCATTGACCAACTGCCGGAACGGGAAAAACTGCTGTTCGCATTGCAGTTTGAGCAAGATTTGAACCAAAAAGAAATTGCTCTGGTGTTGGGTGTGACCGAAGGGCGCGTTTCCCAATTACGTAGCCAGGCCGTAGCCCGCATTCGTGCCAGCTTGGCTAAAGATCAGTGGGACGCCATCTCCGATAGCGCGGAGTTTCAGGTTCTTCTATAAACCGGCGGTTTTGGGTTTAGGCTTTTTTCCTTTCTGTGGCCAAACAGGCGTTTTTCTCAATGCTCCTGTCTTTGCGTACGGCGGGAAAAAACCGGTACCCATGCTGAGCCATAATCGGCCCGCTTTTTATATGGTGATTCCGCGCTTGTTTGAGGAATTGGTTGAGGAAATGGCTAACCGAGACCTGGATGACTTGGTGTGTCGACGGCTGGCAGTAAAAAATACTGTTGTGGTCCAGGTGGATCTTGAGCAGCCCTGAGCTCAAGCCTGATACGCAAACGCTTAGATGCCCCGCATGTGCCGGGCTCTGCTTTGCGAGGGGGCTAACAGCAGGCATTGGCTACAAAATCAAGTTGTTCAAGCTGGGTTATTGCTTGGTGTATACAGTGTCGAGTGCAGATTGATTAAGAATTTGGCCTCTTTTACAGCTTCGCTGTAAAAGAGGCCAAATTTGTTTTAACGGTAGTCTTGCTGGAAGGCTGTTTTCACCTTCTTGAGTTGATCTCGGTTGATGTTGGCCTTGATTTTGAACAAGCCAGCGGTTTCAACGGTTTTTTCAGCGTCCAGAAACTCCAATACCGGTTTGTAGAACTCCCGGTTCCAAAAGTCATGGATGAAGATCCGTGCAGAGGCTGGATCTCCCTTGTCCATTACGTAGTCGATGCTCTCCAGGGTGCTGGCAACACGGAAGCGGCCATCCACCAGGATCAGATCAAAGGGCAGATCCTGGGTGTGGATGGAGCGGCTGTAATTGGGGAATTGATCCGCCGCACGCAAATCCACGGGGTAGCCCCATTCTTTAGTGGGGCCGATATCCACGTGATTGACCTGGCAGGCATCGCCCACCTCAGATTGCAGTTGCTCCAGCCAGCGGCGGTCGCTTTCAACTCCATGGACGTTCAAGCCCATGCTGGCCGCCAGCTTGGTGGAGCCGCCACTGCCGAACTCGTAATAGTGTTGAGCCTTATCCAGGCAGGACTCGAAAAACTCGATCTCGGCGCTGGTCATAGCCGGGATGTCAGGAATTGTCATGCTGGGCAGGTTGCGCAAGCGGGCCTGCTTCAGGTATTCCTCTGCTTTGGGGTGCTGGTGCTGCGTCAGCAAGCGCTGCGCATAGTCGTGAGCCCCAAAGTAGGCGTGCAGAATAAAGGCCAGCTTTTCCAGGCGGTCGATGGGAAGGGCATGTGTGTCACGCGGCAAAAATACCGCAATAGCCGAATGGGTCCGGCTGCCGCTGTGGCTGTTCCTGAGCTGCTCGTCGGTGTAGCCGCTCTCGCAGTCAAAAGCCATGAGTGTGTAGAACTCCAGGCCATGCGGCGCGAGCAGGTCCCGAGCCTGTGATAAGTCCAATTGCCGGGCATCACCCGGTGCGAAATGAACTTTGATTGAGACAAGCAAGGTCTGTTCCAGGCTGCGGCTGGCATGGGCGAGCAGGGCGTGATTGTCGTAGTTGTCGGCTAGCATCAACCAGTCAATAGGGGCGTCCCGCTCCAGATCATCCAGACGAATAGAGGGCAGGTCAAACTGGGTCAGCTCCTGGCTGGCATTGATGACGGGTGGCAGGGTGCCGCTTTGCTGATTGTCCATGCGGGCCTGGAAATTGACGGCGCCACCATGTCCCAGCACTGCTTGCTGGACGATCTGCAAGCGATTGCGATTCAAGGGCAGAAGCAGGTCCTGAGTGATTGCTGCGGGATCAAAGCAAATTAGATGCACCGCTCCGGTCGCATAGAGCTGTTCGAACTTGGCGTCCTGAATCAAGCGTGCGCCATGATCGATGACGACCACAGGGTGCCGCAGCTCGAATTTGAAGTCTTGTTCGCCATTCGCCTCTTGCAAAGGTACTGCAAGGCGCGCACTTTCTTGATCCTCAAAACGGAGCTGGTGATCTGCCTGGATGCTAAGTGCCGCTGGCAAGGCTCCGTCGCAATGACGCTGCCAGATGGCGCGCAAGGCCTGGCGTAAGGATTGGGCAAAAGACTCGTGATCGCAGACTGGGGAGTTCAGAAAAATCTGGCGCATTTCACTGCGCAAGGACGCCAGCAATGCATGGTCTTCAGCCAGCATGCAGGCCAATGACACGTAATGATCCCAGGATTGGGCAACCAACTGAGGATAGCCGGCATTGCTGATATGGCTGGTGGAGTGGCGGCTGGCAAAGGTGGGGCCGGGCAGGGTAACGACTGGGGCACCCATCAACATGGATTCCAGCGTAGTCAGGCCACCCGAGAAGGGCCAGGGGTCAAGGGTAATGTCGACGCGGTTATACGTTCTGAGCAGTTTGCGGTGATTGGATTGACCCTCGAATTCCAGGCGTTCGGGATCAATGCCTTGCGCTTGAAAGCCTTTCTGGATTTTTTGCTTGAACTCTTCGCCTTCGTACAAAGAGCCTTTTAGCAAGAGACGGGAATTGGGCACCGCTGTCAAAATCGCGGCCCAGGCCTGGATGGTGGGCTCATTAATCTTGTTGGCGTTATTAAAGCAGCCAAAGGTTATGTAGCCATTTTCCGTCAGGGGGGCCGGGCCGACTTCAGGCACGTAGAAGGGGGGCATGTAGCTGATGTAGCCGTTGGGCATGCGAATCAGCTTTTCTGTGTAGTCTGCGTCTGTACCTTCCGGACTTTCAAAGCGGTCCGAAATCAAGTAGTCGATGTAGTCCAAACCCATGGAGTTGTTCAACCCGCCTACCCATTTCACGATAAGCGGAGCGGGCTTCATGGACAGCATGCGCAGGCGAGTGCCTTTGTGATAGCCGCTCATGTCGATCAGAATATCAATCCGGTCACGGCGGATTTGTTGGTTCAGTTGCTCATCGCTCAAGGCAGCCGTTTCGCGCCAGGCGTGGCAGTGCCCGCGCAACTGTTCGGTCAGGTCGTCGGGCTTGTCCGTGCTGCTGTAGGCATACAGCTTGAATTCTTTTTTGGACAGGCGCGTTAGCGAACCACTGGTCATGCGAGTAACTGGGTGGTTGCTAAAACCATCGGATAGCAGGCCGATGCGCAAGGTGCGGTTAGGGATACGACGGGTATCCGCTGCTGAATGCAGGGTGTAGGCGAACCGTTTTTGCCAGTCTTGCTGCAGTTGGCGAATAGTCGCTAGATCCAGATTGGGGTTGAAATGCTCGTCGGTAATGACTTTGCCCAGAATCAGATCGTTTTTCGGGTCCTGACGATGGGCTTGGCGCAGCAGCTTGCGTGAACTATCCAGGTCGCCGCGCTTTGCATGTAGCTCGGCCAGTTTGAACAGGGCGATCGCACTGGGTTTTTGTTTTATTTCTTCTTCAAGCAAGGCTTGGGCTGCGGTGTAGTCCCGGCAGGCTACGTAGACGTCCACTGCGAGATCCCGGGCTGCCAGATCTTTCTTTATTTTGAGTTGGGGCAGGTAGCTGCGGGCATCCAGGGGGCGTTGTTCGTTGATCAGCGCCTTGATGATGAGCGACAGGCTGGCCTGATGATCGGGGTGTTGGGCAAGCAGCTCGTCCAAAATCGAAATGGCGGCAGAGAACTGGCTGCCATTAAATTGCTGGAGGGCGTCTTGGTAGCGCGTATCAGGGGACACTGAGCGGTCAGAGGAGGACATGGCGTGATAGGGAGCTGAAGTCTCGTTCAAATCTGGCTAGCATACCGGTCGGGCGGGGAGGGCAATGCGTGAAATAAGCCGGATTTTCAGGTCTTTGGCCCAAAAAAAACCGGATATTGCAGGCAATATCCGGTTTTCGTGCAACTGGCCGACAAGTTAAACCTGGCGGCCCGGTGTGTAGCGGCTAAATTAACGCAGCAGCGACAGAACCGTTTGTGGAACTTGGTTGGCCTGGGCCAGAACCGATGTACCAGCTTGTTGCAGGATTTGAGCACGAGTCATGTTGGAGACTTCGACTGCGTAGTCGGCGTCTTCAATACGCGAACGCGAAGCAGACAGGTTAGTAACCGTGTTGTTCAGGTTGGCGATGGTGGACTCGAAACGGTTCTGCACAGCACCCAGGTCGGAACGCAGGTTGTCCACGTCTTGGATGGCGGCGTCGATCGATGCCAGAGGAGCAACCAGAGACAGAGTCTCTTTGTCGGTCACTTCAGCGCCGCGAGCCACGGAGATCGTGTTGGCAGTAGCGTTGGCAGTAACGGTACCAGCAGCGTACACCTTGCCTTCGTGCAGGATGTAGTTGGTGGAAGTTGCACCGGTGGTCTGAGTCATGACGGAACCACCGCCAGTTGCAGTCACCAGAGTGTTGGCGTTACCCATTTGAGCAGGAATGGGGTTGCTGGTGGTGCCCGCAGCGGCTTTCATTTCGAACTTGGTAGCGTCGAATTTCTTGGCCAGCTTGGAAACGTCCAGATCTTTCAGATTCAGAGTTTCGGAGTCGATTTGCTTCAGGTTAACCGAGATGGTTTCGCCGTCGTTAGCGCCAACTTGGATAGCCAAGGACTGGTCTTTGGCCAGAACTTTCACACCGTTGAACTGAGTTTGCTCGGAAACACGGTTGATTTCGGCCAGACGCTGGTTGATTTCAGCCTGAATCGAATCCAAGTCGGTGTCGGAGTTGGTGCCGGTTGTAGCTTGCACGCTCAGAGTACGGATGCGCTGCAAGTTGTTGTTGATTTCGTTCAGCGAACCTTCGGTTGTCTGAGCGATAGAGATACCGTCGTTGGCGTTGCGGGAAGCTTGAGTCAAGCCGTTCACGTTGGAAGTGAAGCGGTTGGCAATAGCCTGACCGGCGGCGTCGTCTTTAGCGCTGTTGATACGCAGGCCGGAGGACAGGCGCTCAATAGCGGTGCCCAGCGAGTTCTGAGATTTGTTCAGGTTGTTCTGCGAAACCTGAGCTAGGTAATTGGTGTTGATAACAGCCATGGTAACTCCCAATGTTGAGTAGAGCGGCGAAACGGTTTCGCCCTTTGCCCAGGAAAGCGTTGACTTTCTGCTCGCCCCACACGGGGTAATCGCGTATTCGACACGCTGCGTTCTTCCTGTACACCAGCATTAACGGAGGGGGCTAAAAAGTCTTTAGGGGCAGACAGGAAAATTTTCTGTTTTTAGCCCTGAAACCTTGAAAATCGCGGTTTAACGCGTGTTTGAATAGCAATCTTACAGGGGCTGCCGTTTAACAAAGCGGGTCGCTTGCTGTTTGAAATCGCCTGTTTGCAGACGGATTGAGTGGGCCGGCGCTGCGTTAAGAACAGGGGCCATCCGTAGATGGCCCCTGTTCTGGCTTTACTTAATACAGCGGATTAATCTCTCAAACCCGCCCATGCACTCTTGCTTACACCGCGATCGGGCCGCCATCGGCGCGTTGGATCACTACGGTGGAAGAACGGGGACGCACTGTATCCATGCTGGAGACAGTAGCGTCTTGGGTGCTGTAGGCCGGCCAGTTCACCGGGTGCTGAATGTTCAGGAACAGGCTGGTGTGGTCTGGCGTCATGGAAAAACCGGTGATTTCAGCTTCGTTCGGGCCCACGAAGAAGCGGCGCAAATCGGCCTGGTTGCTGGCATTGATGGCCGGGCCGGTGCCCGTGCTGTCTGCCAATGCGCCGGGGATAACGGCCAGCATCTGGTCGTTAGTCGCCCGGGCCACATTGTTTTTACGTCCGCCGTCGATACCGTTGTCCGTCTGAATCCACAAAATGCCACGGCTATCAAAGCCCAGACCGTCCGGGCTGGCCAGTTGGTTCAAGTCCGTCAGTCCCGAGCGGTTGGTGTCGGCATCCGCTCCTGCGTCGGAGCCGAATACAAAAATATCCCATTTGAAGTTGTTGGAGCCGGCTTCATCGTGCCAGCGGATGATGTGACCGTTGACGTTGTTCAAGCGCGGGTTGGCCGGGTTGGTGCCGGAGGAGGCGTTGCGGCTGGTGTTATTGGTCAGCGTCAGATAGATGTCACCGTTTCTGGGGTGGGTGGCGGTCCATTCCGGGCGGTCCATGGGCGTGGCCCCTACGAAGTCGGCCGCACCGCGGGTATTGATCAAGATGGCGTCCAGGCCGCCAAACTCATCGGCTAGTGTGCGACCATTTTTGCCTTTAGTGCTACCGGTCAAGGCCAGCCATTCGCCGGAACCATCTTCGTTAAAGCGGGCAACATACAGTGTGCCTTTGTCCAGATACTTGGCCCCCACTGCCAGGCGGTCCGTGCGCTGGGCATCTTTTGGGTCCCAGACTGCGTCAGAGACGAAGCGGTACACGTATTCAAAGCGCGAGTCATCGCCGCTGTAAAAGGCCAGGGGCTTGCCCGCTTCGGGTTTGCTGTAGGCGCAGCCTTCGTGGGCAAAGCGGCCCATGGAGCTGCGTTTGGTCGCAATGCTTGTGGGGTCGTAAGGATCGATCTCGACCAGGTAGCCAAAGCCGTTTACTTCGTTGCGCCAGTCCTCTGACGCGCTGGAGCCGGTTTCGGTCACGTTAAAGCGTGCGAATTCGCCCAGTACTTCCGATGGGTCTTTAGCGGCGGTTTCCCACAGGTAGCGTCCTGTTGGGCCGGCGGACACGCCAACACGCAACTGATGCGCGGGGCGTGTGCCCGTGTTCACAAAGCAGGCGGCCCAGTTTTCTTCGGCCGTAATGTACGTGCCCCAGGGCGTCGTTCCGTTGCCGCAGTTGTTATTGGTGCCACGTACCTGCGTGCCATTGGGTGAAAACGGCGTCTTGGTCCAGTCCGTGCCGCTGATGGGGCCAGCCAGTTTCATGGCTGTGGCGGAGGTAAAGCGGCGGTTGTAGCGCGAGTTATTGACGATGTTCCAGTGACCGTTTTCACGACGGATATGGATGATGGCCACACCATGCGCGTTGATTTCCTTGCGCACCTCTTCGGCGGGACGCTTGCCCTTGACCACCGTTGGCCCATTCGGGTGCAGGGCGTTTTCGTCGATGTATTCGTGGTTAACGGCCAGCAGGCCCTCGGTGGAGCTGCCTTCCAATGGGAAGAAATGCATGCCGTCATGGTGCATGCCCATGGAGTTGAGCAGATCGTTGGAGCTGTTATTGCCGTTTTTGTCCCAGGGCAGGGCATTGTCATTGATGGGGGTTCCCCATGGTGCCAGCACGTGGGCGATATAGCCCTTGGGCACCACGCAGCCATCGGTCATGGAGGTGGGCAGGGAGTCAAAACCCAGTTTGACGCTGGCCGGTGGGTCGGGGTCCGGGTTTGGCTTGGGTGTTTGGCCGCCGTCATCGGGAGTGTAATCACCCCCCGTGCTGCTGCTGTCACAGCCTGCAAGGCTGAAACTGGTCATGGTGGCCAGTGCGGCCGCCAAACCACCACGCATCATGGCGCGGCGAGTCAGGCTCTTTTCCAGAATTTCACTAAAAGGGGTGTTCTGACTGAGGTTGCGCACAGTCTTGTCGGAGATAGATTTGCTCATAGTGATGATTAGCGCCAAGGCGGGGTGGTGAAAGGTATGAGCAATGCTAGGGGGTGAAGGTGAAAGGACTATGACAGCTAGCTGAAAGAGCGTGCTGGCTCCTTTTTCAGGGGGGCTGTATGCCGCTGTTTCTGGCCAGTGAGATCAGCGGGGGGAAGGTTTTTGCAGGCCCGCTACAGCCGCGGGCAGCTGTGTTTCGCTAGATGAATTTTGATTAAAAAAATCAGTGCATAAGAGTTTCAAAGAACCTGTTTTTTATTTTCTGTACAGTTCCGTACAGTTTTAAAAATTCTTGTTCAAATTGCGCTTCGTTTTTTATCTATCTATTTAATATCAGGGCTCTAAGCCCTTTTTTGTCGTTGGTGTTCTTTCAGCTTCTTTTAAGGTTCAAACTGGCCTTTCTTTATTCTGTACGCCCTGTGAATGGGCGTTTTTCAGAGGCTTTGAGGCTTACTATTTGATGTACTATGTTCCTTTTTTTCATCGGGAACTCAATGAAGCAAGGGGTTTTACTGCGCAGTGGCCGTGCCGACGCTTTTATGGCTTTAGGTGAAGGAGGCCGACCGGTATTTCGCTCTGCTTTACAGTTGCGAGAAGCCTTGCGTCGTCGGGCAGGCGGTTTTGCCGACCACCTGGCGATTCCTCAAAGTAATGAAACCGGCTCCACGCTGGATTGGTACAGCCCCATCTCCGGGCAGGTTGTGCCCTGGACTGCGGCCACCGAACAAGAACGCGAAGAAGGCTTGAAGCAGCTCAAGGCGTTTCAAGCCCAGTTGGACAAGATGGCGCCTGCCTCCGAACAGGATGAGCAAGATAAAGAAGTGCTTGGAGACAAGGCCTTGTTTTCCAGCTTGCTGCGCCGTGTCCTGTATTTTCCAGATGAACATTTTGTTTATCTGGTCAACGGCAAACCGGTTCTGACCTTCTGGGGCTTTCAGCATCACGGTGCGGATCAGACTCAAAACCCCTTATTACCGTTGATGCCCGTCCCCAAGCCAGTTCCTGTTGCGGCGGCGGTGCCTCCTCCTGTCCCACCCGTGGCGCCTGTGGCACCAGTAGTCGTGCCAGTGGCGGCCAGTTGGTGGTCTCGCTGGTGGTGGCGCTTGCTGGCGTTGCTGCTGCTATTGGCTTTGCTCTTGTTTGGCTTGCGTTGGTGCACGGCACCCACGCTTCCCGGTGCGACTTTAGGACCTGTGGCCACCAGCCTGAGCGGCTATGTGCCGGAGAAATTGCGTAATTGGTTAGGTTGGACGCCTTCAGCACTGGATACAGGCGTGCTGGTGCCGGGTGGGCGTGTCGATGGCACGGCCTTGGTCCCTGGAGGGACTGTACCTGTGGCTCCTGGCGCAACTGGCGCTGGGGCGGGGGTAGAGCCGCCCGGCCTGGGTACACCGACTGCTCCGGACGCCGGTCCTGCTTCGGAGCCCGGCTCTCCCGCGATGCCGGGCGATCCGGCAAATCCTGCAGGTGACCCCGGCGCTAATCCTGCGCCGCCCGAGCTGCCACAAGATCCAGCTGCGCCGCCTGCTGATCCAGGAACTCCACCTGCCGCGCCAGATGCCAATCCGGCCGATCCTGCGGCCCCAGCCTCGCCGGCTGGTGCCCCTGGTTCCTTGGTCGTACCGCCTGACGCCTTACAGTCCGGCAAAATGGATTTCTTGAACGGCCAGTGGGCTGCCCGCATGGGTGTGCAAGACAGCCAGACGGGTAAACCTGTGCAGTTGCAATACCAACTGAAAGACGGTGCAGGCAATGTCCAGATTAAACGTGGTGACGGGGTTCAGTGTGAAGCTCCCGTTTCGGCGGTGGCCGAGCAAGGCCGTCTGGTCTTGAATGCCAATGCCGCCGCTAAATGTACTGATAATGCTGCCTACGATATGCCCAAGATCGTGTGTGATCCTGGTGCCCCAGGCGCGGCCGCCCAATGTGCGGGCATGTATGGCTCTGATGCCTTCCCTTTGATCTTGCAGCAATCCGAATGATGAGTGCTTGAACCTTATGTTGCCTGAATTACTCAAACACGATGGCTTGGTTACCTTGATTGAGAACACCGGAGTCCAGTTCATGGACTTCGGTTTTGACATCAATGCTCCCACTTTGGGCAGCAAGAAGCTGGGTGCCTTGAACCATTCTTTCTTCAGCACCAATGGCCAGAACTGGCGCTTCCTTTTTGAAGGCTTGCAGTTCGGTCAGGAACAAACCCTGTTTCACCAGCCTGAAGGCGAGGTGGGGGTGTATCAGGGGGGCGCGCGCAATGATCAGGAATGTGATGTTTCGCTAGCCCGCACGCTGGACCTGTTCGATGGTTTGTGGCTGCCCGTGCCTTATGTGCGCTTTGTCGCTCCGCATCGTTTTGACAATGGCCCGGCCAGTTGGAGCCGCTTGCGCGTGGTGCGTCTGGAAACGCCCGATCGCGATGGCAATACTCACCGTATCACTGTTGCCTGCGATACCAGCGTGGTGGATTTGACGGAAGGCGCGGCCTACCTGGCCCCTTTGCGTGAAGACATCAATGCCGGTGCTTTGTTCCGCATTGCCTGCGACAGCGCCCATATGGACTGGTTCCTGAACCGGGACTGGGTGCAGGAATGGTTGCTGGAAGTCTATAAAGACAACGTCAATAAAACGCGCAATATCGACTTTGGCGAAGATGTCACGGCCTTGCGCTCTGCGCAGCTGCATTTCTTGAACCTGTTGAGCCTGTTTGCGCCGCCCCACGAATGTGTGGATGGGCGTTCGGAAGCTTGGGTGCGTTTGCCCGATATCAAGGTGCTGGCTGCTAACTGGCAAAGCGAACAAGTTATTCCAGTCGATCTGGTGCTGGACGTGGGTAACTCCCGTACCTGCGGCATTCTGATTGAAAACCACGGCCAGGACGATTCGGGCTTGCGGCAAAACTATGTGCTGCAATTGCGTGACTTATCGCACCCGCATCAGGTCTATAGCAAACCGTTTGAAAGCCGTGTGGAATTCGCGCAGACAGACTTTGGCAAGAATCACCTGTCACTGAAAAGTGGCCGTCCTACCGCCTTTTCCTGGCCCACGCTGGTACGTGTTGGCGACGAAGCCGCACGCCTAGCCGCGCGCCGTCGAGGCACCGAGGGCACGACAGGCCTGTCCAGCCCCAAGCGTTACTTGTGGGACGAAAACGAATACAAGCACGGCTGGCGTTTCAGCCAGCAGTACGATCGCTCGGATGCCGAGCCGCGTGCTTTGGCAGCGCCGTTCTCTTTGCATATCGACGAGCGCGGTGAGGCGCTGTACACCCTGGACGAAGACGACCGCTTGCCGGTGTTTGAACCCTTTTATTCACGTAGCTCGGTCATGACCTTCATGCTGACCGAGGTGTTGGCCCAAGCGCTGCTGCAAATCAACAGCCCTGCGCAGCGGGTACGCCAGGGGCACTCCAACAAGCCGCGTCGCCTGAGCAATATCGTATTGACGGTGCCGCCGGGCATGCCTTTGGTAGAGCGCAGTCTTTTGGCCGAGCGTCTGCGCCAGGCTATTGGTCTGCTCTGGACCAGCCTGGATTGGTACCGAGGCGAAGAAGACCCTTACGGTCTGGAACTGTCCGAGTCCGCTAAGTTGCCGGAAAATTTGCGCGTTCCCTTGCCTGAGTTCCGGGTGGAATGGGACGAGGCCACCAGCTCGCAATTGGTCTACCTGTTTACTGAAATCACACAGAACTTTGCGGGCCATGCGGACGAGTTTTTTGATGCCGTCGCCGCTCCGTACAAAGAGGATCGGGAAACCCTGACGTTGGGCATTATTGATATTGGTGGCGGGACCACGGATATCGTCATCAGCGATTACACCTTACGCCGTCCGGCGGGTGCAGGCAGTGGCAGCAACCTGACCATCTCGCCCAAGCAGCGTTTTCGTGACAGCTTCCGCGTTGCGGGGGACGATATCTTGCTGGACGTGATTCAGCGCTACGTTCTGCCCGTGCTGGAAGATGCCTTGAGCCATGCCGGTGTCCAGGATACGGATGTTTTCCTGTCGCGCTTGTGCGGCAATGAAAAAGCCGATGCGGATAAAGCTATTTTGCGTCAGCAACTGGCCTTGCAAGTGTTTGTGCCTTTGGGGCTGGAGTTTTTGAAGCGCTACGAAGCGTATGATCCGCACGAGGATGCACGTGCCGTCCAGTCCCTGCCTTGGGGCGACTTGCTGGAGTTTGAGCATTTGCAGGGCGACCAGAGCAATGCGCCTCTGTCCCACGCCTCTGCCGGGTCGGCTGATGCGCTGCCCCGCGTATCCAGCAAAGTGGTGCAGTACGTGCAGGAAGAGTTGCACAAGCATACGGGCCATAAAGTTGATTTTGAACTGGACAAGGTAGAGCAAGGTTTCGATCTGGCGCATTTGCATCAGGGCCTGGTCAGTGGTTCTTTGAACATCAACGATCCACTGCGTGCCTTTTGCGAAGTGTTGAACTACTACGATTGCGACATTGTGCTGATGGCGGGGCGTCCTTCGCGTCTTCCTGGTGTGCAAGCCTATGTGCGCTCGCAAATGCCCGTGTCCCCGGCGCGACTATTGCCTTTGCATAATTACCGCACGGGCAGTTGGTATCCCTTCCATACCAATGGTCGTATTGATGATCCCAAGAGCACGGCCTCGGTCGGTGCCATGCTGTGCCTGCTTTGCTACAACATGAATATTGACCAGTTCAATTTCAAAGTATCGAATCTGCGGCCCCGTTCCACCCTGCGTCATATCGGGATTATTGACTCCAATAATCAGATCAAGGATCAGGACATTGTCTATAAAGACGTGCTGCAACAAGACCCGGATACCCGCGAAGAAGTGGTGACGCTGGAGAGCATCAGCAGTGAAGACTCGGACGGCTATCACCTCTTGATGCAGGGCAGCTATCTGCGTCTGGGCTATAGGCAGTTGGATGTGGAACGCTGGCCCGCCTCGCCTTTGTATTACCTGCACTTGAACGAACGCGTGCGTCGCCAGATGGCCGATGCACCAGATGATGATGGCCAGTTGCCCGCCATGGAAGTGAGCTTGCAGGTCAATCAAAAAGTGCGTGACAAGCAAGGTCGCCGCATGATCAGCGATCGCCTGGAAGTACGTCGCTCGGCACCGCGTGATTTCAAACTGACGGGCTCCATCCCCAAACCCGTCCGGATTCAGCTGAACACCATGCTGGAAGCCGGCCTGGGTGATTCTCCATATTGGCTCGATAGCGGGAGCGTAGTGCTCAAATGAAGGACATGACGACCTTACAGCAGAACTTGTGCCAGGACTGGCAGAACGTATATCAAGGGGCCGGGCAGGCGATTGACTGGGTTGAAAACGCCCGTGGTTCTTCGCAGCGCTTGAATGCTCAGGCAGACAGCTTGTTGCTGGAACTGCGCCGTGCGCGTAATACCGCACGCAGCTTGGGTACGGTTTCCGGTCGCCCGATGACGATTGGTTTTTTTGGCCTGTCCCAGGCCGGCAAGTCTTATTTGATTTCCAGTCTGGCGGCGGGAGCCAATGGCCGTCTGGAGACCAATTACGGCGGCGAAACTATCGACTTTTTGCGTCATGTGAATCCACCCGGCGGCGGTAAAGAAGCCACGGGTCTGGTCACCCGTTTTACGCGCACTGAACACAAAGGGCCTGACGCCTTTCCCGTCGAACTGCAGATTTTCTCTGAAGTCGATATGGTCAAAATCCTGGTCAATAGCTACTTCAATGACTTTGACAAGGAACAGATCGGCTACACCTTCAGTGCCGAGCGCATCAATGAGCTGATCGCTTCTTTGAAAAGCCGCGCGGGCGCGGCCCAGGGTGGCTTGAGTGCAGATGATGCGGTGTCCCTGTGGGACTACGTGCGCGGCAGCTTCGGTAATAGCACCCGGATGCTGGACGATGCCTACTGGCCAGCCGTCATTCGCCTGGCTCCTGCACTGGGTCTGGAAGACCGGGCGCGCTTGTTCTCAATTTTGTGGGGAGAACAATCGGAGCTGAGCGAGCTGTACATCGGCTTGGCGAAAGTGCTGCAAGTGCTGGGCCACCCAGCCAAGGTCTACGCACCGTTGGCGGCCTTGATCCGCCGCGAGGGCGATGCTTTTGTGCAGCAAGACAGCATTATGAACGTGGATGTGCTGGAATCCTTGGGCAGCCCCACTGAAAAAAGCCTGGGAGTGCTGCCTGTACGTGAACAAGATGGGCAGCAGCAGGTTGCCGCGCAGCCCGTGGATGTACCCTTGGCGCATTTGGCGGCCTTGACGGTGGAACTGACCTTTCCCCTGATCGGTGCGACTCAGTCCGAGGGTCTGGACAAAGTGGATTTGCTGGACTTCCCGGGTTATCGGGGGCGCTTGAATATTCGCTCGGTCCAGGATGCGGGTGCAGCCTCTGAAAGCAGTGGTGGCAATCCCGCTTCGCAGCTGATTTTGCGTGGCAAAGTTGCGTATTTGTTTGAGCGCTACACCGATCAGCAGGAAATGAATGGTCTGGTGATGTGTACCAACTCGGACAAGCAAAGCGATGTGAAGGATGTGGAGCCTGTGCTGACGCGCTGGGTGCATCGCACACAAGGTGCCACGCCTGATGAGCGTCAGAACCGTAAAGTGGGTCTGATGTGGGCCATCACCATGTTCGACAAGCGTATTTCCAACTCCTTGATTCAAGACGATGCCCAGGTGCGTGACAGCTGGGACGGCTTGATGAAGATGAGTTTCAAAGAGCGTTTTGGTCATTGCGAATGGTTGCAGCAATGGCGTCCGAGCGAGCCCTTTTCCAATACTTTCCTGGTCCGTAAACCGGGCATGCCTACGCCCTTTATTGATCTGGGCACGGATAATCGCGAACTGTCCCTTACCGCTTCTGTCGTGGACAAGATGGAGCGTATGCGGGCCAGCTTTATCGTCAATCCTTTGGTGGGCCAGCAGATCAGTGATCCTGCCCAAGCCTGGGATGCCATGCTGGCCTTGAATGATGGCGGCATGCAGCGCTTGAGCGGCTATGTGGCGCAAATTGGCGGTCTGGATTTCAAGCTGATGCGCTTGCAAGAGCAGTTTCGCAGCTTGTATGAATCCTTGGTCAAAAAATCCCTGCATTCCTGGTATAGCCAGGATGGTGATCAGCAGTCGGTCATTAAAGAAGCCTTGGCTAAGCAGTTTCGTGAGCAACTGCCTGCGTACCGCCCGATTGTTGGCGAGTTGCTGGCGGCTTTGCACCTCTCGCAGGACACATTGCGAGAATTGTTCTTGAGCCTGGGGGCCAGCAAGCCTGAGCAAGATGAGCTGGGTGTGCCAAGCCAGGAACAGCCTTTTGAGCAGCAGTACGCCGAGCTGGTGTATCGCAAATGGGTCAGCCAGTTGCGCGACTTGCCGGGCAGCCGCGCTAATCAAAACGTCTTGCGCATGCCGGTAAATTTATTGTCCAGCCTGGTGGAGGAGCTGATTGTGGCCTCCGACCGCTGGGCCTTGCAGGGCAAGCTGTTGGAGGTGCTGACCAAGCGTCGTCAAAGCGGTGTGCGTCGCGAACGTCTGGCTGACCGCCAAGTGTGCAATGTCGCCATGACGATCAGCGAGTTCGTGACCTGGTTCTACCTGAAAGGCGATAAAGCGGCTGAAGATTTCTTCAAGAGCCCCAAGGCCTTCGGGCAAGACGGAATGCCCGCCTTGCCAGCACAGCCCCAGGACCACGGCTTGAGCTTTTTTGAACAATGGGTTGCCGCTTTGGCATACACCACCTTGCATAACGCCGGTTATGAAGGTGGGCGCGAACTTAGCCTGGAGCAAAACCAGGAACTGGGACGCATTTTGGAACGTTTTACGAATAAGAGCGTGGCATGAAATTACGATTTAATTTGCAGGCTTTAGAGCCTGCCGTCCCTGGCCGTGCTCGCCTGTATGTGCGTGATATTGATGGAGAGCTGGAGCTGGGTGAGTACGCCATCGCCATCCAGCGCAGCCAAGGAGCCCGGCATTATCTGCATTCAGCCAATAGTTGGGACGCGTCCTTGCGCTGGTTGCCACAACAAGGCTGGACCGAATACGAAGAGGGGATTGCCGTTCTGGTCGGGGTTGATATTGTGGATTCGCTGTTGGCTAACGCCAGCGACGCGTATCAAATCACCTTGGCAGACGCTGATGGAGAGTCCCTGGGACACAGCACCTTAAAACTGGATACGGCTATTTTGCCGTCCACCGCCGGTGGCAACGCTCAGGCGATGGAGCTGACTATGCCGGTGAGCGCGCCTGCTGAAGTGGCACCCGAGCTGCCTGTTGAAACGCCGCCAGTTGCAGAAGTGCCAGAACCACCTGCAGAGCCGGTGAAAGTTGAACCACCACCGCCACCCAAAGTGGAAGCACCGGCTCCCGTGCCTGAAACGCCGCCTGCAAAAAAAGGCGGCATGGGCAAATGGATTGCACTCTTGTTGCTCTTGTTGATTGTGGCGGGCGCAGCAGGTTATTGGTTCTATAGCCAATCCGCCAAAGATAGCCCGGCCGCCCCCGATGCGCCGGAGCCCAAGCCTGCGGTAGCGCAAACCGGTGCTTGCGCTATGGACAAGCTTAAAGATCGTCCCGGCTTGCAGTTTGTGCAAGAGTGCGTGAAAGAGGACAAGACCTCTGAACAGTGGCTGGCCGTGATCGAAGAGGCTAAAGCCGCTGAGCAATGCGATGTGGCCCAGCGCTTGTACGTGAATAAGGCGCAGTCCGGCGATGTGAAGATTGCGATGGCTTACGCCCGCGAATACGACCCTAAAGATCACCAGGCCCATGCCTGCTTTAGCAAGCCTAACCCGGCTACTGCGGCGTACTGGTATGAAACCGTCTTGCTGTCTGAGCCCGACAACGCGCAAGCCAAGGCGCGCTTCCAGGAGTTGAGTCAATGATGATGCGTCCCCTTGTTCGATTGAGTTTGTTTGCTGCGCTGCTGGTGGGCGCAGGCCAGGCGCAGGCTGCTGCTCCCTTACTGCAAGAGGGCAAGAAGACGCTGTATCAACGCGTGCTGACCACACCGTCTTGCCGCTTGTTTTCGTCGGCCAGCGATCAGCAAGGCAAACCCGTACCTGCTTTTAGCCGCTTTTATGTTTATCAGCGCCAAGAGCAAGGCGGGGCAGAGCGGATGCAAGTGGGGCCGGACAGCCAAGGCAAAACCGTAGGCTGGCTGGATAAGGCCTGCGCTGTGGACTGGAAAATGCAGCTGACTTTGGCCTTTACCAATCCGGCCAACCGCGACCGCATGCTGTTTTTCCAAGATCGTGCCTTGCTGGAAAAAGTGCTGGATACGCCCGACCCGGCAACCTTGGTTGCCCCTATTCGACAGTCCCTGCGTAAAGACTCGCAGGCGGACGGCGTGTTGGCGCAAGAGCCTGAGTACTTTGTGGATGTGCAGGAACAGTTTTATCTTTTGCCCGTTTTGAGCGGGGAAGAGGTCATGACTGAAAACGGGTTTCGAACCCGCTTGCTGAACGTGGCCTCGGTCACCAAACATACGGCGGATCAAAAAGAGCCGGATGCGGCGGCCAAGCAGGAGCCAGAGCCCGCCCCGGATCAGGCCCAGCGTACTTCGCAGATCAAGGGCTTTAGTGCCGCCGTGGTCTTTGTCATTGACTCGACCATCTCTATGGACCCGTACATTGACCGCACCCGCGAAGCCGTGCGCAAGGTCTATACCAAGGTGGAAGAGCAAGGGCTGTCCGAACAGGTCAAGTTTGGCTTGATTGCGTTTCGCTCCAATGTGGAAGCAGCCCCCGGCATTGAATACTTGACCCACGTGTATGCCGACCCCAATACGGTGACCAGCAGCGATGACTTTTTGGCCAAAGTGGCTGATTTAAAGCAAGCCAAAGTGTCCACCGTCGCCTACGACGAAGACGCGTATGCCGGTGTGCTGGAAGCGCTGGACAAGGTGGACTGGAACGCGTTCGGGGCACGCTATGTGGTGCTGATTACTGACGCCGGCGCCCTGGAAGGCAGCAACAAGTATTCTTCCACCGGCTTGGATGCGCCGCAGCTGCGTATAGAAGCTGCCAAGCCGGGCGTGGCGATCTACACCCTGCATTTGAAAACCCCTTCGGGCAAGAACAACCACGCCAAAGCAGAAGACCAGTATCGTGAACTGTCCACGTACAGCGGCACGCAAACTTCACTGTATTACCCCGTTAATGCGGGCGACGTGAATCAGTTTGGCAAGATGGTCGATAGCCTGGCAACGGCTATTACCGAGCAGGTCAAAGTGGCGTATCAAGGTGGCGATGCCATCGGCAGCGCGGCTCGCGCCACGGACTCCGGTGACACCACCACCGATCAAATGCTGTCTGATGCGGAACTGATTGGACACGCCATGCGTCTGGCTTATTTGGGTAAAACCACCGGCACTCAAGCACCCGAGGTGTTTCAAGCCTGGATCAGCGACCGTGATCTGGTACGCCAGAATATCCCCACCACGGATGTACGTGTCTTGCTGACCAAAGCGCAACTGAGTGACTTGAGCGATGTGGTCAAGCAAATCCTGGATGCGGCCAATGAAGGCATGATCTCGCCTACCGATATGTTCAACCGTTTGCGTTCTGTGGCTGCGGCTATGGGAGCGGACCCAAGCACTTTGAAGCAGGAAAAGGGCACCAAGCTGGCTGAATTAGGCTTGATGAGCGAATACCTGGACGACTTGCCGTATCAAAGCGCGGTTCTTACCCTGGATGAAGATACCTGGGCCAGTTGGGATGCCTTGAGCCAGGAAAAATTCATTCGTGATTTAAGCACCAAGCTGCGCCACTACGAACGCTACAACGCCGATACGGACCGTTGGGTGTCCTTGGCCGAAGGGGCGGATGCACGCGATGATGTCTATCCCGTGCCCTTGGAGATGATGCCCTGACATGCTCCGCATCAAGCAGCTAGAGGTATCCCGGGGGCAAGGCCCCCAGGCTTTTCGTGTGCAACTGCCCGAGCTCGCGCTGGACGCGGGCCAAGTCGTGGCCGTAACGGGCGTCAGTGGCTGCGGCAAAAGCACTTTGCTGGAAACCTTGGGCTTACTTTTGCGGCCAGATCAGGCTCAGGTCTTTACCTTGGGCCAGGAGGCCAAAGACATACAGGCTTTGTACGCCAGCGGGCGTGAGTCCGAACTGGCTCAGTGGCGCGCCAGAAATCTAGGTTTTGTTTTGCAAAATGGTGGCCTGCTGCCATATCTGTCAGTGTGGGAAAACATGGTTTTGCCACGCCGCTTGCTGGGCTTGCCGGTCCAGGCGGATCATTTGGATGCGGCAATTTCGGCTCTGAAACTGGAGCGTTTATTGGGTTTGTACCCAGCCGCCTTATCCATCGGCGAGCGCCAGCGCGTGGCCTTTTCCCGAGCGATTGCGCATGCGCCCGGTCTGGTATTGGCTGATGAACCCACGGCCGCACTGGACCCGGAGACCGCTCGCAATGTGTTCCAGCTATTTTTCAGTCTGGCCAAAGAACTGCACCTAGCCGTTTTGTTGGTGTCGCATGACTGGGATAGTTTGAGCGAATTTGGTATTCCCCGCCTGCAGGCCAAGCTGGAACCGGGCTTGAGTGTTTTTGTTCCCGAGGCCGCCACGCCATGCTCGTAAATATTTTCCGTCTGGCGTGGGCCGATCTGCGCTTTGACTGGCGCATTTCCTTTTGTATGGTTGCCTCCATGGTGGCGGTAGTGGCCCCCTTGCTGTTGCTCTTTGGCTTGAAGCACGGCGTGGTCACTCAGCTACAGCAGGAGTTGCTGCAAGATCCGCGCAATCTGGAAGTCAAAATGTTGACCAGTGGTAGCTATGACCAGGCTTGGTTGGATGCGCTGCGCCAGACGCCGGGAGTAGGGTATGCGATTGGCATGACGCGCTCATTGAACACGCAGGCAGATCTTCGTTTGGACCGGCGTCGATTTCTGGAGAACGTAGAGGTTTTGGCCAGTGCGCAGGGCGATCCTTTGTTGCAGGCCCAAGCCAGAGATCTGAGCGCAGATGAACTGATCATCACCCAAGAGGCTGCCCGTAGATTGGGCTGGACCTTGGGTGAAGCCGTGCACATCCGGCTTAGCCGTCGTCTGGATGGGCGGCTGGAGTATGGCGACAAGGCCATGACAGTGGTAGACGTGCTGGCGGAGCACCGCTATTCGCGTCCCGCTGTCTTTGTCGCGCCCGAAACCTTGCTGGCGCTGGAATATGCTCGTGATGGCTTTCAAACCGCTGATTTTGCATTGAGCACAGGCAAGCCCTTGGCGGCTGACATGCCGGTGCTGTATGCACGGGCCCGTATTTATGCCAGCTCGATAGAACAAGTTGGGCAGGTGGCAACGGGTTTGGAGCAGCAGGGTGTTCCTGTTGCCAGCCGCTACGCTGATATTGAGAATGTGCGCGCTATTAACCGGGTGCTCAGCCTGATTTTTAGCGTAATTGCGTTCACTGCCATCGCTGGTTGCGCGGCCTCTTTAGGGGGCGCATTTCTGGCGAATGTGGATCGCAAGCGTAAAGATCTGGCGGTCCTGCGGCTGCTGGGCATTGATAGCAGTGGCGTGATTCGCTACGTGCTGATTCAAGCCGTTTTATTGAGCCTGATTGCCTATGCCTTGGGGCTGGGCCTGTATGGCTTGGGCAGTACCTTGTTCAATCACCTACTGGTGGGCGATGGCTTGCAGACTGATTTTGTTAGCCGCATCACCGTGGCCCATGCCGTGTATGCCTTGGTGATGGTCGCGGGCCTGGCCTGCGTGGTGGCAACGATTGGAGCCTGGCGGGCCGTCCGAGTACAACCTGCGGAGAGTTTGCGTGAAATTTAATCCTTTGTTCAGTGCAGCCAGTTTGCTGCTGGGCTTTAGCGCCCTGGCGCAAGCTGAGCCTTGGGAAGAGAAGTTCTACAACCCCAAGCCTGCCGAAGGCGATGTTATTTTGCCCATGCCCTGCGAAGGCGCCATGGTGTTTCGCCGTGTGGATGTGCCAGTGGCCGGACCGCTGGACGATATGCGGGTGGTGGTGGGGCAGGAAGCCGAGGAGTGGGGCTATATCGAACACAAGCGCCCCGAGTTCATTGCAGGCAGTTTCACTGATACCAAGGCCGGTTCCTCGCGTTACTACTTGATGGCCAAGTACGAGCTGAACAAGCTGCAATATCAGGCCATGACCCAAGAGCAGTGTCCGGCCCCAAAGAACACGCTGGTGGTGCCGCAGGCCGAGATCAGCTGGATGGATGCGGTACGTTTTTCTGACCTCTATAACAAATGGCTGCGTGAAAATGCCGCCGATAAATTGCCTAAAGAAGATGGTCTGGCGGGATTTGTGCGCCTGCCTACGGAAATAGAGTGGGAATACGCCGCACGTGGGGGTTCATCCCTGTCTTCCGCAGAATTTCGGGATGTGCGTTATCCCATGCCTGAAGGCATGAATGACTACGAATGGTTTGGCGGTGCGCAGTCGTCTAACGGCGCAGTGCAATTGATGGGCCGCTTAAAACCCAATCCACTGGGTCTGCACGACATGCTGGGCAATGTGGACGAACTGATTCTGGAATCTTTCCGCTTGAACAAGCTGGATCGCCAGCACGGCCAGGCAGGCGGTTTTGTGGTGCGCGGTGGCAATTACCTGTCCAAAGCCGAAGCCCTGCGTTCGTCGGCGCGTAAAGAGTTGGCGTACTACGGCCCTAAAGGCCCGACACAAGCCAAGACCACGGGCATGCGTTTGGCGTTGGTGTCGATTGCCTTGACCTCGCGCGAGCGGGTGCAGGAAATCGAGAAAAGTTGGCAGGCTTTAGGAACCGAGCAAGGTGCCGTCAACCCCAGTGAGCCCGCCGAGCAATCTGCGGTGCAGCGCTTGGGTTCACTGGCCAGCACGCTGGAAGATGACACCCTGAAAGCCCAGCTTAAACAGTTGGAAGGGGATTTGCGGGCAGCTAATTTGCGTCAGGAAGAAATGCGCGATCAAGCTATTCGCGCCAACCTGGAATTGGGTTCCTTTCTGTGCACCAAATTAAAAGACGATGTGCTTTTTGTGGAATTGCTGCACCGAAATTACGATGCCTTGTGTGAAGCCGGTACGGACGATAAGCAATGCGCCAGCCGCAAATTGAAACTGGACGAGCAGGAAGATCGTGTCTCTAAATTGGCGCGTTATTATGCGAGTAATTTAATTGATGCATCGTCCTTGTATGGTTTGAATCTGCTGGAAAAACAAGTGCCGGTAGAGCGCCAGATCATGGAACAAAACAAGAGCCTGAATGCGTTGAAACCGTATTTGGATGTGCATTGGAAAAATCAGCAGGATTATCTGAAAACGGATTCTATTGATGTCAATGCTTGGAAAAATAGTTGTAAATCCGTACCCAACTCGTAAAAAGCGGGTCAATAAAAAATAGACGTACTTGAAATGGAAGAGGAAGTTATGCAACACGTGCGCCGTTTTACCCCTCGAACTTTGATCGGCAGCCTGATGCTGGGCGTCGCTTTGCTGTCGGGTTGTGCCAGTACGGGGAGCAGTTTGCTGGGTGGAGCCCAGGCCGATGATCGCCTGACTACCGGTCAGGATGCGAAGTTCTTTAGCCGCTCCGGCTTTCAGGCGTGTGCGGGTGCCGCCGCGGTGGGTGTGCTCGCTTGCATGCTGTCAAACTCCAGCAATAAGGCTGCGTGTGCGATTGTGGCGGGTGTGGCTGCTTGTGGTGTGGCCATGGGCACGAACTACTACATGGACCAGCGCCGCGCTGAATACGCGAATACCAGCGATCGTCTGGCCGCCATGCAAGTAGACGTGGAAATGGATACGGCCAATATTATCGAGCGCACCCAGACGGCGCAGCAAGTGATTGCCGACGATAAAAGGCAGATTGCCGATATCGAAAAGCACATGAAAGAACAAACGATGGAGAAAAAACAGGCTGAGAAACAATTGGCCCGTATCGATAAAAATATCGATGTTCTGAATCGTGATCTGAAAAACATGAACGAGAAGGTCAAGCTGTACCGCGATGTGGCCGATGCTGAACGCAGCGATGGTGGCAAGAAAGCGGAAGTGCAACGCCTGGATCGTCAGATTGATCAAATGAATGTGAAAGTGGCTGTGCTGCAAAAAGAGGTCGATGACCTGTATTCCATGCGTTCCGCCGTTACTTTGGGTTAAAGAGCTTCTTATGCGAGTATTTCTGCGTTGGACCCCCTTGGCGGCCAGCATCTTGCTGGCCGGTTGTGCCACCACCATGAGCGAGTGCGATCCGTCTGATACGGAAGCGGGCTTTTTTACCAAAATCAGTTGCGACACTTCCGGTGCGTATCGCCAGCATATTGATGCTCGCGAACAAAGCTTGCTGAGTAGTCAGGAAGCCAATGCCTTGTTTCATCAGGTCTATAAAGATATCCAGACCCAGCAAAGTTTAAGCAAGGCCAGCCTGGCTCAACAGCGTCAGGCCCAAACCGCGCTTAATCGTTCCATGGGCCAGTTGGTTCGCAGCTTGCAGGCCAGCAAAGGCAAGGAAGCGGGCTTGCAAAACCAGCTCAAGGATCTGGACAAGGGCTTGAAGGATGTGAACCGGGCTACAGAAGATGGCAGCCCGGCCGCTATTGCCCAAAAGCAACAGCAACTGCAAAAGCTGCAAAAAGACGTGAGCCGTTTGCAGTCCAGCTTGGGTTACGACGAGTAAATCTATGCAGCGTGTCATTCTTGATCCGGTCGGACCATCCTCTGCTTATCAGCAGCATCAGCACGCGCTGAGTCTGCTCAAGCAACAAGATGAACCCTTAACGCATCTGTTCTCCACCTATCAGGCTGACGGCTCTGCCACCACGGCCTGGTGGACGGGCATGCAAGGGCAGGCGGTGCCCAAGAGCAGCCTGTCTGCTGCTCAGCAACAAGCGCTGGAGGCGCGTTACCAGCAGTCGCTGGACCGGATCGAGGGCTTGAGCCGTAAGCTGGAGCAGCAGGGCGCCACTGGGGATTCCCAGGCGCTGCAGGCCTTGCTGAAAGATACAGAGGCAAAAGGGGCGGTTTACAGCGTAGGTGGCAAACCTTTGCTGGTGATGAGCGAGAACCCGGACTTGTCACCCGAGCCCTTGTTTGCGGCTTATCAGAAAAGAACCGCGCCACCGCCGGTCGTGCCGGCAGCTGCCGCTGCGACGGGGGCTGCGGCTGTGGGTGCCGCTGCCAGTCCGGTAGACGTCAGTAAGGGACGGCCATTCTGGTGGATTTTATTGGCCCTGTTGCTGGCTTTACTACTGGCGTTGCTTTTGTCCTGGTGGTTCAAGTGGCCGCCGGGCTGGTGGGACAAAGAAGTGGTGCCTCCGGAGCCACCTGCTGTGGTCCAGGCTGACCCCGTGGTGCAGGAGCCTCCCGCGCCCATTGCGCCACCCGAAGAGCCTGCGCCGGTCGAGCCTGTCAAAGAGGAGCCGGTGCCTGAACCTGTGCCCGTTGAAGAGCCGCCTGCGCCTCCTCCAGCGCCGGAGCCTCCTCCCAAGCCCGAACCACCGCCTAAGCCCAAGCCAGAGCCTAAACCCGATCCCAAGCCGGTTCCCAAGGTGTCTTCCGACCCTAACTTTGTCTGCGTCCAGGATGAGAAAGGGGAGGTGCTGAAACCCGAGGTCTACATTATTTTTGATACCTCCATGTCCATGCTCTTGAGCGTTGATGCCAAGATCGAGGATGAGGAATGGTTCTTTAATCAAGACCTGGGCGATATGGGTTCCTGGAGCGACTTTGCCAGAATGCGGGCGCAAACCTTGTTTGAAGGCACGTCCCGTATCAATGCGGCACGCAGTGCCTTTTCCAGCATGGTAGACAGCTTGCCGTCGGGACAGGATATGCACCTGGTGACGTTTGCCCAGCAGTGCATGGCCCCCATTTATCAAGGCCGTTTCAACACCGCTCAGCGAGGTCGCTTAAAGCAGTTGATTCAGAATATCGAGGCTAAGGACAGCACGAATCTGGTGCAATCCTTGAATCTGGCCGCCAGCCGAATTGATGGCGTAAATCGGGATGCTTTGATTGTCTTGTTCGTGGATGGCAACGATGGTTGTGGCGAGGATATTTGCGCGGTGTCCCGCAGTCTGGCGCGTAGCAAACCCCGTTTGCGCATTAACGTGGTGGATATCACCGGCCAAGGTTTGTCTGCATGTGCAGCCACGGCAACCGGCGGGGTGACCCTGGCCCCTAAACAGACCGGTCAGATTGCCAAAGCCCTGCGCGAAGCGACTACGGACTTTGTGAAGCGTGCCGAGCAGGCCTGCAAGTAAGCCAGATCTTTTATAAGTTCGACGATCAGCCTGGGCACGCCCAGGCTGATTCGTTTCTGGACAGACCGAAAACGACAGGGCCACAATAAGGGGCCGGACTGTTCAAAGGGGTGCCCAGGACTCTGTGCTTGTTTGCAGCTGGGCGGCTCGCTTCTATTCAGTGCGGTCTTTCTGCTGAACTGCGCATAGACTGTGGAAATGCCTACATCCCCATCCCGTACCGAGTCGCCTGAACGCCGCCTGCGCCGCATGAAGCGCAATGCCCTGGTGTTGCTGGCGCTGACAATCAGCCTGTTTCTTCTGAGCCACGCCATGATGCGCCAGGGGGAGGCCGCAGCTATCGCGGCGTTTTGGCCTTGGCTGCGCGCTTTCAGCGAAGCGGCCACCGTGGGCGCGCTGGCAGACTGGTTTGCTGTGGTGGCCTTGTTCCGCCACCCGTTGGGGCTGCCATTTCCTCATACTGCCATTATTCCCAACAAGAAAAACAGCTTGGGTGAAAGCCTGGGTGTGTTCGTGCGAGATCACTTCCTGGATTCAGCCATGTTGTTGGAAAAGCTGCGCAGCCTGGACCCGGCAGCACGGCTGGGGCAGTGGTTGTCGCAGCCAGCGCAAAGCGAGCGTGTCAGCCGTGCTTTGCAAACTGCCATGGGGGAAGCTTTACGTTTGCTGGATGAACGTAGCGTCAAGCAGGCCCTGACCGACGGCGTGCGTGCTTATTTGATGCGCATGGATATGGCGGGCTCCACTTCGCAGATTCTGGGCTTGTTGACGCGCAATGCACGTCATCAGCGCTTGCTGGACGAGGTGCTGCAGCAGCTGGGTGGCTACCTGTCTAACGAAGCCGTCAAACAACGGGTGGCCGGGGTACTGGTTCGCTACGCACAGCGAGAATGGCCCAAGCTCTTGGCCATGGTTGGGGTGGTGACCTCGGTGGATGAGCTATCGGGCAAGATGGCAGATCGACTGGCGCGTGCTTTGGTGGATGAGGTGCAGACCATTCTGAGTGAACCGGATCACCCATTGCGCAAAGACTACGAGCAATGGGTGCAAGACTATATACAGCGCCTGGGGCAGGACCCGGACTTGATGGCGCAGGTAGAGGCCATCAAGCAGCGTTTCCTGGACCATAAAGAGGTGGGCGAATACATAGACGGGGTCTGGACGGATGTGATGCGAGTGGTGCGCACTGACCTGGAAAAACCGGACTCTGCGGTGGCGGCGCACTTGCGGCAAATGACTCAGGACCTGGGGGCGCGTTTGAATCAAGACGCCACACTGCGCGAGACCTTGAACGAGCACATGCTGTCTGCCGCTGCGGGTCTGGCCGAGCAATTGCGCGAAGGTGCTAAGGAACATATTTCCCGTACTGTGCGCCAATGGGATGACAGGCAATTGGTGCGTGAACTGGAGCTCACGGTGGGCACCGATCTGCAATACATACGTTTTAACGGCACCGTCGTAGGGGGACTGGTGGGAGTAGGCCTGCATGCCATCTTGTTATTGGGTCTGGTCTAAAGACCTTGCAGCAGGCAGGCCAGCTGGATGGTTTGCGCCTTTTTTCGCCATGTTGAGGCGTTGAAAGAGCAAACCTTCCGGTAATGGGGCACAGCGTTCTCAGGCAACTTTCAGCAAAGGCACTGGCTCTTGCGTAGCCCTAGGGTCAGGCACATAGGTAGAGCGGCCAGCCGCACCTGTGTTCAATAACTGAATCGACAGTTTCAGCTCTTGGGCCTGACGGCTTAATTGGTTCACCGTTACGCCTAGACTGCGTGCCAGATCCGCATTGTCATTGGTGTCGCTGTCCATGGTGGAGACGGCATCGTTTATCTGTGCCAAGCCGCTTGCCTGTTCACTGGAGGCCGTGGATATTTCACTGATCAGATGCGTCACATCCGAGACCGATTGCATGATTTCATCCATGGTCGAGCCGGCTCGTTTGGCATGATGGGCACCGGTTGCCATGCGTTTCAATGAATCTTCCACCAGTGTTTTGATCTCTCCGGCGGCTTGCGCACTTTTCTGTGCCAGGCTGCGTACCTCTCCTGCAACCACCGCAAAACCTTTGCCTGCTTCCCCGGCACGGGCGGATTCTACGGCTGCGTTCAAGGCCAGAATATTGGTCTGGAAGGCCAGACCTTCAATAATGGCCACAATGTCGCCAATACGCTCGGAGCTGTTGTGAATGTCCTGCATGGTGCTGACCATGTCTTGCACCACTTCGCCACCACGCCTGGCGGTAGACAGGCTTTGATCGGCCAACTGATTGGCTAAGCGTGCATTGTCAGCCGTTTGCTGCACATTCATGGTCAGTTGCTCCATATTGGCAGCGGTGCGCTGCAAGGAGCCGGACTGGGCGGCGGTGCGGTTGGACAGCTGTCGGTTACCGTCTTCAATCTGGGTAGACACATCCAGGGAAGCTTGAATGCCGTGGTGCACGTCGCGGGCCAGACTCAGCAGGCTTTTGCGCATCATGTCCATGTAGAAGTACAACTGGGCAATTTCCTGGCTGCGGGTGTGCTTGGGGTTCAAGTCCAGCAGCAGATTGCCGGTGGCAATTTGCTGGGCAATATGGGTGGCACTGCGCAAGGGCTGCATCATGCGTTGAGTCACAATCCAGCCGTAGCCCAGGGTGCTCATGCTGACTAGGCCCAGAGCGGCCAGACCTGCGGTCAGATAGGTCCCTGAGGCCCCGCTCCCAATCAGCAAGCCCGCACTTAAGGCAACCAGGGTACTGGTCAACATGCCAAAGCGCAGCAGACTGGCGCGCAGGCTGCGATTCAAGGGTTGCAGCAGGGTACTGAGCACAGAGCGCCAGCCCTTGGCTTGCAACTGACCTTCGTGCAGACGAAAGCCTCGTAGCCCCTGTTGCTGGATGGAGTGATAAAGATACTCCGCTTCTTTGATTTCCTGCGCTTGAGCACGCACCCTGACAGAGGCATAGCCATTGACGCGGCCGTTTTCAATCAAGGGAATGACGCGGGCTTTCACCCAATAAAAACCGCCATCTTTGCGGCGGTTTTTGATCAGGCCTGACCAGGACCTCTGTTGCTGAAGGGTCTGCCATAGATCCTGAAAAATGACGGCCGGCATATGGGGATGGCGCACGATATTGTGGGGTGCACCAATCAGCTCCTCATGGCTGTAGCCGCTAACCTCGATAAAGACCGGGTTCGCATAAATGATGCGTCCCTTCAGGTCTGTTTTGGAGATTAAATAGGTTTTTTCGGGTACCTGTGTTTCATGTGACGTAATAGCTTGGGTTTCACGCATGATCTGGCCCTGTTAAAGACGTAGGCGGGAAAGGACTGACCATTATGTTTCATATCGACTCAACTTTGTTACTTGGTATTTTCATTAGAGTCTAAATGTGTCATCGTGATGACAGCGAAAAAATCAGATTGATAGCTGGCTTAGGATCACTATAGGGCCTTGATATTATTATTGATTCTGATTTTGTCTAATTCTAGGTATCTGCTGCGATCCCAGATTTATTGTTTTGTCTAGCTGTCACATTTGTCAGGATCGGCCAAGCTGTGGCCGATCCTGATTTTATCGCTTAACGGCGAAGCGTACCCAGACGGGCATTCGCTGTTTTGGCACTTTTGGCCTGGAAAGCTTGCGGATTCTGATAGGACAGAACCTGCATGCTGGGGGCCTGGCTCAATTGGGCCAGCGCGGGTGCGCTCTGGGCCAGATCAACCGAACCGGTGTTCAGGGCTTTAATGGCGTCAGCCAGTTCGGAAGCTTCCGAAGCCAAATCGCTCATGGTGTTGCCCAGGTCTTGGACCAATGCGGCGTTCTGTTGGGTTACGCCATCCATTTTGGCCATGGCTTCATTGATTTGATCCAGGCCACTGGCCTGTTCAATGGAAGCCGTGGAGATTTCGCCAATAATGTCGGTGACGCGTTTAACCGAGTCCACGACCTCGCCCATGGTGGCACCCGCGCGGGCAGCTTGCTCTGCGCCTACGGCCATGCGGCTGACCGATGCATCAATCAGGTTTTTGATCTCGCCTGCGGCTTGCGAGCTCTTTTGCGCCAAGCTGCGCACTTCACCGGCTACCACGGCAAAACCGCGTCCAGCTTCACCAGCACGGGCCGATTCCACCGCCGCATTCAGCGCCAGAATATTGGTCTGGAATGCAATGCCTTCAATCACCGTGACGATATCGCCAATACGGCGCGAGCTGTCGTGAATGCCTTGCATGGTTTGCACCACTTCGTTCACCACGGCACCCCCACGCTGGGCGATTTGCATACTGGCATCGGCCAACTGGCTGGCTTGATTGGCGTTGTCTGCGTTTTGGCGCACGGTAACGGTCAGCTCTTCCATGCTGGCCGCTGTCTCTTGTAAAGAGGCTGCCTGATCTTCAGTGCGCGAGGCCAGGTTGGTGTTGTTGACCTCTAGAATGCGGGCTGCATTAATGGAAGCGTCAATACCGGCACGCGCATCGCTGGCAATACCCACCAGACTCTTACGCATCAGATCCAGACAGAAGTACAGCTGGCCAATTTCTGAATTGCTCTCGCTGGAGTTGGTGTCAATGTCCAACTGCAGGTTGCCGGTAGCAATTTGCTGGGCAATCAAGGAGGCCTGATCCAGAGGGCGAATCACGCGTTGGGCAATCAGCCAGCCGTAGCCCATCATGACGGCGCTGGCCAGACACAGAGCGCCTGTCAGCCACAGACCGGAGCCTTGCGGCACACCGCCAGTCAGAGCGAAGTACAAGGCTGTGCCAGTGGTGGCCAGCGCCAATGTACCCATACGAAATAGGCTGGCACGCAGGGAATTGCTGAAAGGGCGACGCAGCTGGTTCAGCAGCTTGCGCCAGCCGGTAGGCACAGCGCGGCCTTCATGCAGACGAACCCCTTTGGCATGGCCTTCATTGATGTCCTCATACAGGCGCTCGGCTTCTTCGATCTGTTCCTGCGTGGGTTTGACACGCACCGAGGCATAGCCTGCTACGACACCGTTTTCGTAGATCGGCACGGCCATGGCGTAGACCCAGTAAAACCCACCATCCTTGCGGCGGTTTTTAACGACGCCCATCCAGGGACGCTTGTTTTGCAAGGTATCCCAGAAGTCCTGGAACGCCTCGGGCGGCATATCCGGGTGACGCACAATATTGTGAGCCTTGCCGATCAGCTCCTCGCGCGTGAAACCGCTGATGGCAATAAAAGCGGCGTTGGCGTAGGTGATCCGGCCTTTCAGGTCGGTCTTTGAAATTAGATACTGGTCGGCCCGGACGCGAACCTCGTCCTGGGTAATGGGGAAATTCTTACGCATTCATCATCCTGGAGGAGAACAAAGGGGGCGCGGGGGCTGTCAAGCCCGCATGGGCCATGCAAAAAAGAGGGAGGCTGCTGCGTTTTCTGAAAATGAGCTGTGTTGTCAGAAACCTTCTATTTTTGCGAATGGCGGACCTGCGCAAAGCGTGAAACTGTTGACTGATCCGGCCTCTGACCGAGTGCTTACTTGTCATTTATTGCAAACACTACAGTTCAAACGCTTTACGGACGTTCGGTCGTTTTCTTTAGGCTTAGATGGTTACAGGCAATACTTTGACCATCTGAAAATAATGGAAGGAATCTATTTGGTGTTTGAACGGCTTCGGGCAGGCGGGCGGGCACAGGGCTCGCTTATAATTCGCCAGACGCGCGTTGGCGCGGTTTAGAAGGAGACTATGTGATCAATACGCAGGAACCTGTAGTCAGTGCTGAGCTGGTCGCTGTTTTAGTGGCAGTCAGTGACGGCGAGCCCCGGGTTTTGACCACCGATGCAGGCCAAGCGTTGCCTGCCGGGCCGTTTCAGCACACGCACCGTTCTTTGCAAACGGGGCTGCGTGATTGGGTGGAAACTCAAACGCATCATCCTGTGGGCTATGTAGAGCAGCTCTACACCTTTGCTGATCGGGATCGTTTTGACGCGCAGGGAACGCGTATTGTGTCGGTCAGCTATGTGGGGCTGACGCGCGAAGTTGGCCAGCCTGATGTGGCTCAAGTGATCTGGCAAGACTGCTATCGCTACTTTCCGTGGGAAGACTGGCGGGAAGGCGCACCGACCATTATTCAGGACACCATCGTGCCAGCCCTGCTGGAATGGTGCGATCAAGAAGATTCTTTGCGTGCATTGCGCCGCCAGCGCGTCAATTACAGCTTTGGGCTGGAAGGGGCGATCTGGAACGAGGACTTTGTCTTGCAGCGCTACGAGCTCTTATATGAAGCCGCCTTGCTGCCTGAGTCCTGTCGGCATCGTCAGCGCGAGCAGCAAGAGCAGGGCAAGCACTACGAATTAGGTCTGGGCATGCGCCACGACCACCGCCGTATTCTGGCCACAGGACTGGCACGCTTGCGAGCCAAGATCAAATACCGTCCTGTCGTGTTTGAATTGATGCCGCCCGAATTTACCTTGCTGCAGTTGCAACAGGCCGTTGAAGCCCTGGCAGGACGTGGGCTGCACAAACAGAACTTCAGGCGCTTGATTGAACAGCAGGCTTTGGTTGAAGAAACCGGCTCCATGAGCCTGGGCGGCTCGGGTCGGCCCGCCAAGCTGTTTCGCTTTCGCGGGGATGTTTTGTTCGAACGGGCAATCTCCGGCAGTAAATTACCGTTGGCTAAACAGGCCCGTTAAAAACAAGGCCTATGGCTTGACAGCGTTTATGCTCAGGAATAGCATAAGTGCATCGTGCCATTAGGCCTTATTTTTAGCGAATCTAATACTCATAATGAGCATAACAAACACCCCTCAGCCGACTGCTCAGGCAGTAGAGACAACGGCACACCGTATTCCTTCCTTGCCCGATGTAATCCTGGAACCGTTGGTGCGCGCCACCTTGCAAGAGGATCTGGGGCGCGCAGGTGATTTGACGACGGACTCTATTGTTCCTGTCAGCACGCGTACACAAATGCGCCTGGTCGCGCGTGAAGAGGGGGTATTGGCCGGCCTGGATCTGGCCCGCTTGGCCTTTACCTTGCTGGACCCCACGCTGCGCTTTGAAGCCCAATTGCAAGATGGCGATACGCTGACCCCTGGCGCGCAGATTGCCGTGATCAGTGGCTCGGCCCGCTCCATGTTGACGGCTGAGCGCTGTGCCTTGAATTTCTTAGGTCATTTAAGTGGCGTGGCTTCGGCCACAGCGTCTATTGCTCGTGCGATTGCGCCTTATGGCACCAAAGTTACCTGCACCCGCAAGACTATGCCGGGCCTACGCGCCGTACAGAAGTACGCGGTGCGGGTAGGCGGTGGCAGCAATCACCGCTTCGGCCTGGATGATGCCGTGCTGATCAAAGATAACCACATTGCGGTTGCCGGGGGCGTCAACGCCGCTGTAGAGGCTGCTCGTGCTTATATCGGCCATCTGGTCTGCATTGAAGTGGAAGTCGATACCCTGGAGCAACTGGATCAGGTGCTTGAACTGGGGGTGGACAGCATTCTTTTAGACAATATGGACACCGCTACCTTGACCCAGGCCGTAGCCCGAGTAGCAGGCCGTGCCAAGACCGAAGCGTCGGGACGCATCACGCCAGAGACTGCCGTAGAGATTGCCCGCTGCGGGGTAGACCGAATTGCTGTGGGTTGGATTACGCATAGCGCCCGCGTGCTGGATATTGGCTTGGATGCCTGAGTAAATAAACGTGTTAGGTGTTAGAGCGGGTTTTCAAGCAGGTAAGCGGCTAGCCTTGGCAAGCTTGCTGGGGGTGGCGACACTGGCGAGCGCAAGCCTGCCCGTGCAGGCTAAAGGGGAGGCACCAGCGCAAGCGGTCAAATACCCCACCAAGCCGATAACGATCATCGTTACCTTTCCGCCCGGCGGCGGAACTGACCTGCTGGCGCGCAAGCTAGGCCCCAGATTGGAACAAGCTTTGGGGCAGCCTGTCATCATCGACAACCGTCCTGGGGCCAGCGGCAATATCGGTGCGCGTGCCGTGGCCTATGCGCGTGCGGACGGCTACACCTTATTGATGGCGAATAGCTCCTTCGCCATCAACCCCGGCGTCTTTCGTAATCTGGGATTCAAGCCTAAAGAAGACTTTGCGCCTATCGCCAATGTGGGTTTTGTACCGTCAGTCCTCGTGACCGGACAGGGTTCAGATATTCAGAATCTGGAACAAGTGCTGGAGCAGCAATCTGAACCGGCCTTGGCATATGCCTCTTGCGGAAACGGTACGCCGCAGCATCTGGCCGGAGAAATGCTTTACGACCTGCGAGGCACGGCCTTGCTGCATATCCCCTATCGTGGCTGCGGCCCGGCGTTAAATGATGTGGTGGCAGGGCAGGTGCCCATTGGCATCGTGACCTTGTCCAGCGCAGCGACTTTGATCGAGTCAGGACATTTGCGTGCGCTGGCCGTTACCTCTGCCCAGCGCAGCCCTGTTCTGCCGCATGTGCCCACTGTGGCCGAAGTTAGCGAGACAGGCTTTGAGCTGGACCAGTGGCATGGATTGCTGGCGCCTTCGCATACTCCTGAGCACATCATCACTATCTTGAACCGAGTGGTGCAAAAAGCGCTGATGGATCCGGCCATGCAGTCGCAATTGCAGGCTTTGGGTTACACCCCGCAAGCGGCCAATGAATCTGCCTTGGCCAGCGGGTTCAAGGCCATGATCTGGAATGATATTGATCGCTTTGGCGCCCTGGCTTACAAGATTGGGCTGCAGGTAGATTAAGAGGTTTTATTCTGGGCTTGATTGCGAGGTGCGCAGTTGCAGCCGTTTGCCTGCATGGGCCTTGGTATAGAAAGTTAGCTTGCCGGTAGGAAGGCAAGCGTCTTGCAGGCAAACCTGTTTTTTATTTAGAACAGGCTGTCGTCGCTAGGCTCTTCGGGGACAGGCTGAGTCGTAAACCAATGTTTTTCCAACAACAAGGTATGCGTCAAGCCGTCCTTGCTGCATGTGGAGTCGATTTCGATCTGGCCGCGTTGGCTGCCGCCCGCATTGAAATTGTCGGCCTCAACTTCGGCCGTCGCCATATAGGCTTGCAGACTCAGATCAGGTTGACCACGATCCAGCACAAACTGACGAATGGCCTCTGTGCCTAACTCATTAAGGGTGTAGGTGTAGTTCATGGTGTGCTCCTGATATTGGGCCTTGAAAATATGGGGCCTTACAGCCAAATCCTAGCACGTGGCAAGGGCAACTGTGTGTAGTGGTGCCACGCAGCTCCTTGTCTGCCGCGTCTGGCCAGCCAGGTTGCAAGTAGACAGACGGCATTGCTGATAAAGACGCCTTGTCGCTTAGCCAAGCGGCTGAAACTGGCTTGGGCTGGTCCAGGCTTCTACCATGCAGCCGGCGGGGAATCGACCTGATGATCCCCCGCGCCCCTTCTTAACTAGCTGACCATCCCTGGCGTAGCGATGATCAGGTCCCTCATGGCTTGGTGGTAGCGTACATAACCCGTGCAGCGGCAGATGTGGTTTTGTAAGCCTTCTGAGACCTTGGCTTCGATTTGCTCACGTGAAACAGGCTGCTTTTGCAAGGACTCGTACAGCACAATTCCTGCGTTCACAAAGCCGGGTGTGCAGTAACCGCACTGAAAGGCAAAATGCTCCAGAAAGGCTTGCTGCACAGGATGCAGCTGAGTGACCTTGTCCTGAGCATCGCGCTGGGCGTGGGCTTCAATCGTGCGTACTTTTTTGCCTTCAAAGTAGCTGGCTGGCGTGATGCAGGTTTGTAGCTCTTCGCTGCGTCCGTCCGGGTGGTCCACGATGACCACGCAAGCATGGCAAATACCCATTCCACAACCCAAATGCGTGCCGGTCAGCCCAGCGTACTCATGCAGAAAGTCGATCATGGGCAGGTCGGGGCTAACCTGCATCGCTTGCAAGTCCACCCGATTAATGTTCAGGCGTAGTGTTTTAGTAGGGCTGCTCATGCCAGACGCTCCTTGATTTTTTCTGCGGTCACAGGCAGCTCGCGAAAGAACTGTCCGGTGGCGTGATTAACGCCGCTGACGGCGGCAGCAATGATGGGGATCATCACCACTTCGGCAATGCCTTTAGGTGAATCTGTCTCGGAAATCGTGTCCAGCAGTTCAAAGCTGGTGTTCCAGACAGCCACATCCTTGGCGCGGGGCAGGCGATAGCGGTGAAAGTTCCAGGAGCCGTCACCGGGGCCGCCTTCATGTAGCGGCAAATCCTCGAACCAGGCTTGACCCAAGCCCATGGCTAAGCCCCCCTCGGCTTGACTCATAACCAATTGCGGCACAATGGGCCTGCCGCAGTCGATCCATGTATGTGCCGATAATAAGGTTTGCTCACCACTTTTGCGGTCCACCTCCACCTCTGTCAGCACACCCACGGCGGAGTAATACAGGTAGCCACCTCGGCGACGTGATACAGGGGGGTAGCTGACATGGCGGCGCTCCAGTCGCTGGTAACCATTCAGTGCTTTGGCCTGTTCTGTGTCGGCACCCGCACCGTAACGCAATGCCAGGCCGTCCAGTGGCAGGCGTATGTTTTGACCAGCCACCTCGAAGTCAGCCTCCGCCCATTGGTAGCGGTTAAACGCATGCAACACAACGCCGGTGACCAGTTTGAGCTCGTGGGCGCGTTTGGCCAATTGCGGCAAAGAGAGGGGCTCCAGGCCGCCGGTGCTGAGCAAGCCGTCGTCAGTCCAGCGAGCATCCTCGGGGCGTACGGTTAATGGGGCGATCTGACCCCCACCATAACCTTCCCCCCAGATGGATAGAGCGGCCGGCCATAGTCCATACAGAAACAGCAAGCGAGCCGCTTCCGAGGTGCCGTGAGAACCAAAGTAAGAGGAACTGCTGGCGTATGAGCCCGAGGATAAAACGGGGGTCCAGCGTGGATTGGTCTGGTTCTTGTCTTGATCAGGCTGTTTTAAGGTGTAGGGATTGTGAGTGGCCTGCATATCCAGCTCGGGCCAGTCAAGATGTGAAGCCTGTACTGTGTGGGCAGCGCGGCCCACCCACTTGGCACAGATTACCGCCTGGGACGTTGCCGAGCCCGTCCCAATTTCTACAATGGACGTGCGTAGGTGAACTTGCCCTTGCTCATCAATTTCAATCCCGGAATGGTCTCCCTGCGCGCCGGTGCCATAGTTTTTCATCACACAGGCAAAGCCCACGCCGTATAGCTTGTCCGGCTTGTTGGCTTCAAACTCTTTCTTTTTTTGATTACGTCCCGTCCATAAGGGATGTTGATGTGCTTTTTCTAAAATCTCCCGAGCCCGCAGCGAACCTGCGGGAATCCCGCCCTCCATATTTTTTTGGCCGCTGCGCATGACGTTCTTGATGCGCAATTCGATGGGGTCCATGTTTAGGCGAGCCGCTGCTTCGTCCAACATCAGCTCCATCGCTGTCATGGTTTGACCTTTGCCATAGCCACGCATGGAGCCTGCTTCCACTGCTCGAGAGGCCAAGGCAATCCCCCAGGAGTCGCTTTTGGGCAGGTAGTAAATACCTTGGGCGCTTTGTGCGCCGCCTGTGGTGACTGCCCAGCTACACGTGGCCCGCCCGCCGCCATCCGTCAGGCTAAAGCTTTGGTACTGCATGATTTTGCCGCTGTTCTTGTCGATAGCAATGCGGTTTTTCATGCGGCTGGAGTGTCGTTTCTGACCAGCTTGAAATTGCTCATAGCGGTCATTGGCAAGCCGTACGGGCATATTGCCTGCGAATAGGGCTGCCACTACTCCATAGTGGTTGAAAGCGCTGTGTTCTTTGACCCCGTAACCCGTGGCTGTACAGGGGTGAACGATGATGTTGTCCAAGCCAAATTGGGATGCCGCCACCATGCCCGCCGCTTCTGCACCGTCGGCCCCTGGGGTTTGGGAACCGACGACCATTTGCAGCTCTTTGCTCTGGCTGTCATACCAGCAGTTGATGCACTCGGGTTCTAAGGGGGCTCCGTCGATGGATTGGGAGTAGTATTCGCCGTCGAACACCAGCCAATCACTAGGTGGCTGATCGAAATTTTGTTGCATCGCTTCGCTTAAGGCGATGGCCTTTGCTGAATGGGTGTCCCCTTTGCTAGAGGGCCATACCGGTGTTTTTCCTTGGACCTTATCGGGGAATACGGCCCCGTCCTTCATGCTGGAGAACACATCGTCAGCCCCCAGGCTATCGCCTTCTACGCGGATATAGCGCGCACCACCGTAGGCATCCATTTCCCTGAAGCCCGTTTTCTCTCCATACGTGACTACGGCAGAGGTCTTACTGGCGTTTTTAGCGCGGCGGCAGCGATCGAAGTCTTTGTAGATCAGGATGGCGACCGGGTGGCCTAAAAAGCGTGCTGTTTTACCGACAGCCAGCAGCATCTCGTCGTTGTAATAGTCGGGCAGTTCAAGTTTGGCCGTGGCCAGGTCCTGGGCTTGAATCAGGATATCGGGTTGTAGGTCGGCACCTAGTTTTTCCAGGTCCAGGCCGCTGTACTGGTGATCAGCCTGGATAGCGCGCAGGATAAAGGCGTGAGCCTGTTGTTCTGGCCAACCGGGCATATCTTTGGCGCGGATATCGCGCACAAAAAATTTGCTGCCGGTGACTTGCCGCGTACCGTCAATCTTAAAGGGCACTTGTCGCCCTGGGCCATTCCAGGGCGTAGGGCGGGAGTCTTGTTCTCCCAGAAGGGTGGCTTGTGCCGCTTTGGGTATAAAGGGAGCCATATAAATGGATACGCCGGAAACGACACCAAATTTCAGGAATCGTCGCCGGTTAAAGGACGCTGTGGTCATGCAAGACCTCCGGATAATAAAAAGATACGTCGCGAAATAGAGAGCAGCACTCCGCTTTCAGCTAGGCAGCTGTACTGCATCGTTGAAAGGGCTTGGTAGTGGGGACGTGTCAGAACCCAGAGTCGGGCTGTTGGCCGAATGTCATGCGTGTGTCTCCGAATCGTTGTTATTAGGTAGAACCTCGCTAGGCCCTCTCTTGTGTAGGTAGCCTAGCGGGACTTAGTTATTTAGTTAGTTGACTAACTTCATAAGTATGAAGCAGTTCTGATAGTGACGGAGAACACTTTCGGGTTGCGTGATAATGATTATATTGTTTTTGTTATGACGTATTTTTTGTCTTATAAATCATGATCTTGAAATAGTGTTTTTTATTATTGGTGTTTCTACTGATCAAGTTATGAACGGTTTTGGGATGTGGTTTTATTGTGCGGGCGCCACGGATCGCGCGTGTCCACTGTCCCTGTGCGGACTAAAAAGCCAGCCCAATGGGCTGGCTCGATTCAGTCAGGCAGAGCACGTCTAGAAGCTGCCAAAAATCGTCCCCAAGGTAATTACGGTGATCAGTGCCACGATAGGCGCTGCCATGGTCACCATGGCGATATTGCCGTAAGACTGACGATGGTTCAGTTTGCAGATGGACAGCAAGGTAATGATTGCGCCGCAATGGGGCAGGGTATCCAGCCCACCGGCAGCCATCACCGCCACACGGTGCAGCAATTCAGGGCTGATGCCGGCTTGTTGAGCCATGGCCAGATAGTCCGAACCCAAGGTCTGTAAAGCAATGCTCAAACCGCCCGACGACGAACCGGTAATCCCGGCCAGCGTGGTCATGGCCACCGCTTCAGAGATCAGCGGATTGCCAGGGGCCACGTTCAGCACAAAGTCCCGAATAATCGCAAAACCGGCCAAGCTTGCAATCACCGCACCGTAACCCACTTCGGACGCGGTATTGAACAAAGGCAACATAAAACCAAAGACGCCCTTGTTGATACTTTCCCGCAGGCTCTTCCAGTGACCCAGGCGGCTGATGATCAGCACCAAATTGGCCGTAATCAGCGCAATAATCAAAGCCCACAGACCGGTGATCTTGGCAGGATCAACTTGCGGGAAGCGATCCGCCATGAAATCGAAGTTCGTGCCGGGAAAGATGCCATAGGTGAACAAGGCGTTGACGCCAATCACCAGGATCAAAGGCAGGATAGCCAGGAAGATAGGCATGGGCTTTTGCTCATGCGTGCTGTCATCGGTGCTGGCATCAAAATGATCCTGTCCGTGATCGCCATAGGTCTCACCCTTGGCCGCTGCTTTGCGAGCACGCGACTGCAACCACCACAGCCCACCAAACGCCATGATCAAACCACCAATAATCCCCAGCCCAGGCGCGGCAAACACGTTAGTGCCGTAATAAGGAATAGGGATGGCGTTCTGAATGGCGGGGGTGCCAGGCAGGGCGGTCATGGTGAAGGTGAAGGAGCCCAGCGCAATGGCGGCTGGAATCAGACGTTTAGGGATGCCCGCAGCCCGGAACAGATCTTTAGCAATCGGGTAGATCGCAAAAGCCACCACAAACAAAGACACGCCACCGTAAGTGAGCACACCGCAGACCATCACAATAGTGGCGATCGCATGGCGATGCCCCAGCTTGCGTGTAATCCACTGCGCAATCGCCTGAGCGGCACCAGAGTCAGCCATCAACTGACCAAACAAGGCACCCAATAAGAAGATAGGCAGGAACTGCAGCACATACCCGCTAAGGGCAGTCATGAAGGTAGAGGTGTAGATGGGCAGCAAGAACCCGGAGTCACCCGAGAGCAGCACCGCCAGGGCAGCCATCAAGGGGGCCAGCAACAGAACCGTCACCCCCCTGTAAGCGAAAAACATCAGCAGTAAAAGCGAGACAACGATAGCAAGCGTACTGGCCATAAATGAAGTTCCTGTGGGAAGGTCCGGATCACGGACATCGATAAACAAAGACGGATCTAACGCCAAGCAGGCAGTGTAGCAATACGCGATGACAAAGCAGCTTGATAGGGCGCAAGGGCGGGTTCAGACGAGTGGATAGAGGGGGGGATACTGATTGCTTACTTTTAGTATCATTTGTAGGGATGGGAGGTAAGGGCCTGTTGGCGGGGAAACCCAAGCAATACAAGGGCTTAGCGTTTTCATAGGAGGAAATCGACAAAAAGATGAAAAAAGATCGGAAGAAACGCTTGCCAAAAGAAGAAACCTTGCTATAATTTCTTCTTCGGCGCATTAGCTCAGCAGGTTAGAGCGACGGAATCATAATCCGCAGGTCCCCTGTTCGAATCAGGGATGCGCCACCAGATAAAGAAAACGGCCCACAGCAATGTGGGCCGTTTTTTATTGTTTGCTTGAAAAAGTGGAAGCCACCCTTGGGGTGGCTTTTTTTGTTGATTGCAGCAGGATTGCCTTGCTTCCATCTGTCCGATCATCTGCTCTACGTCATCAATTGATGGCAGCTTCAAGATGGCGTCATTGTGTGCACATCGAATCCAACTAGGTTTTTTCTCTGACGGCCGCGATGTGCCGGTACTTGGCGTACTGTCCGCCCCAGAAGGGAGGCAGATTGATCAATCCCTTGAATATCGATGTACCGGCCTGTTATCCCTGCCGCCTCTAAAGTCTCTGCAGACATGGATACTGACTATAATCAGACTTTGCGGCTTGGGCCCTCGCCCTGTGTCGTGTCCTTTCACGCTACGCTGCCCCGGCTTATTGTGCTGATGGTGGTGGAACGGAGTCTTGTTATGTTGCGCCTGTTGTGGTTGTCCGCCTTTGTCGGGGCGGTGCTGCTGGCGAACCTGTTTTTAGACACTTTTATTCGTCTACCTTGGTTTGGCCTGTTTAGCGTAGGTTCTATCTTTTTTGCTGCTGTTTTCACCCTGCGAAATCGGCTACACAGCTATGGTTTGCATACGGTGTATCTGGGTATCGCCTTGGCTTTGCTGGTCAATATGGCCTACGGAAAATGGGTAGCCGATATCAGCCCCCGGTTTCTGATGGCGTCTTTCTGCGCTATTTTGCTGAGCGAATTAAGCAGCACGGCACTGTTTCAACATCTGCGTCAATGGCACTGGCATAAGCGAGTGCTAGGTAGCAATGTCATCTGTATCCCCCTGGATAGCACGGCGTTCACTCTATTGGCTTTTGCCGGTAGCCTGAGCCTGTATGACATGAGCCAAATTATCTATGCCGATGTGCTGGGTAAGTTAGTCATTGCGACCGCCATCGCTTATATCCCCGGCATTGCGCCCCGCACGGCCACGCCCGTCCTTTAAATACCAGAGCTCTGCCATGCAAGACCATACTATTGCCCCTGCCGATGCCCGGCGCTATGTGTCGCCCGATACCGGTGCCGTATTAAAAGCAATCGGCAATCCTTTTCCGCAGTTTGCTACGCAACAAGAACACTACATTGATTTGCCCGAGCTGTGTCCGGCTTCTCATAATCCTGGTGCCGGCTCCTACCTGCGCATACGCTATGACAGCAAAGATAGATTTTTAGAGGTGTTTTCTTTGCGCGATTATGTGCAGGCGTTTATTGCTCACCCTCTAGTGCGAGATGTGGAGCACTTGAGTCAGGCTATTGCACGCGATTGCCAGTGCTTGCTGGGCCATGCCGTGGAAGTAGAGGGGTATTTTGTTTTAGCCGCATTAGGGCAGACCGTACGTACCTGCGTGCGGACAGGGGCTTAGTGTTCGGTTATCAGTGACGCGAGCAGTGCGGGCTGGCCTGCTCCGTTAACAGTCAATCAAAGGTAACGTGCCTCTACCCATAATTTGATCCAGCAGCCCGGCCGCCCATTCGCTTTACCCTTCATAAATCCAGGCACTAACAATAGGCCAAATGGTTCTTTTGTCTGGCTCGCGCTTTTGTCTATTCTGATTCCTTGATCTTGCGGCCCATCAAGCCGTCACTCTCTTCAAGGAATGCTCCATGTTGTTGACGAAAACTTTGCAGCATCTGGGTCTGGTGTTAGCGGCCAGCGTCGTGTCTTTGACTGCCCAGGCCACCAGCCTGACGGTTGCTTATCAGACCATTCCTACTCCCTCGAATGTGCCGCAGGCTGATGGCATCTACGAGAAAGAAACCGGCGCCAAAATCGATTGGCGCAAGTTTGATGGTGGCGCTGAAGTCATCAATGCCGTGGCCTCGGGTGATGTGCAGATTGCCTATCTGGGCTCCAGTCCTTTGGCTGCTGCCGCAAGTCGTAAATTACCTATCGAGACATTCTTGATCGCTGCAGAACTGGGTACCAGCGAAGAGTTGGTTGTGCGCAATGGCTCAGGTATTCAGACCCCGCAGGATTTAGTCGGCAAGACGATTGCCACGCCCTTTGTATCGACCAGTCATTACAGTCTGTTGGCAGCGCTCAAGCATTGGAAGATAGACCCCAAGCAGCTCAATATCATCAATCTGACGCCAGCCAATATTGTGGCGGCCTGGACGCGTGGGGATATTGATGGCGCCTATACTTGGGACCCCGCCTTGAGCAAAGCCAAGGAAAGCGGCAAGGTGCTGATCAGTTCGGGCGAGCTGGCCAAGCTGGGCGCGCCGACTTTTGATGTGTGGTTGGTGCGCAAGGATTTTGCTGAAAAACACCCTGATGTGGTCTCCGCTTTTGCCCGCATCACATTGGCCGCCTACGACAGCTACACGCGTGACCCTGAAGCCTGGGTCGGCAACGCAGACAATATCGCCAAGCTGACGCGTTTGACGGGCGCCACCCCGGAAGAGATCCCCAATGTGTTGGCAGGGAGTGGTTTCCTGTCGGCTCCCGATCAGGTCAAGACGCTGGGGCAAGCGACTGTCACGGCCTTGGCTGACACGTCCGCCTTCCTGCGAGAGCAGGGCCGCATTGACGAGGTATTGCCTAGCTATGCCGATTACACCAGCGCCAAGTATGTCCAGGCTGCTGCTTCGCAGACGAAGTGATCCAGATGGCGCAGCTAGTACTGAACCACGTCAGCGCACGTTATCCCGGAGCGGATCATGTGGTGCTGCACGATGTGTCCTTGCAGTTGGGACCAGGGCAACTGGTGGTTGTGCTTGGCCCGTCGGGCAGTGGCAAAACCACGTTGTTGAACCTGATTGCGGGCTTTACGCAGCCCAGCTCTGGCAGCATCACGCTGGATGGTTTGCCTGTGTGCGGCCCTGGAGCTGATCGCGGTGTGGTGTTTCAAGACGATGCCTTGTTGCCTTGGCAAACGGTAGTAGAGAACGTGGCTTTTGGTCTTGCGCTGCGGGGTGAATCCAAGGCGCAGCAGCAGGCTGTGGCTCGTCACCAATTGGCTTTAGTGGGGCTGGAGGGTTTTGAGGATCGGCGCATTTGGCAATTGTCTGGTGGTCAAAAGCAGCGGGTGGGTATTGCCCGCGCCTTGGCGGCTGACCCGCGTGTTTTATTGCTGGATGAGCCTTTCGGTGCGCTGGATGCTTTCACTCGCGAGCAGGCGCAGACGCTCTTGCTGACGGTCTGGGAGCGTAGTGCCAAGCCGGTTTTTCTGATCACTCATGACATTGAAGAGGCCGTGTTTCTTGCCACGGACCTGATCATTTTGGGCGGTACACCTGGGCGGGTAGTAGAGCGGCTAAAGCTGGATTTTGGTCAACGCTATACCGAGGGTCAACCGGTCCGGCAGCTTAAATCGTCGCCGGAGTTTATCGCCGCACGAGAACGCGTGCTGGAGCACGTGTTCTCGGCACATCCCGTTGCCGCCACTCCCTGAGTACGGATAATCAATGATGAAATCCTCTGCCACTGCACAAGCCTTGCACGCTAGCGATGTCGCCGGTCTACCGGGGGCGCTGCCTGTTCACAAAGTCGATACGGCCAGCCCTGATCGGCTAGTCTCCAAAAAACAGCGGCAAACATCTATCGGCCTGATCAGCTTGTTGACCTTGTTCGGTGCCTTGTTCTTGTGGTGGGCCGTAAGCGCATGGGGCTATGTAGATCCCTTGTTTCTTCCTTCACCTCAAGCGGTGCTGCGCCGGATGCTACGGCTGTTTTCAGCAGGTTATATGGATGCCACCGTGCAGCAGCATCTGGCTGCCAGCCTGTGGCGTATCGGCTTGGCTTTGGTAGCCGCGGTACTGCTGGCGATTCCTACGGGTATCGCGATTGGCCGTAATCGCATTGCCCAGGGCATTCTTGATCCTTTGATTGAGTTCTACCGCCCGATTCCACCACTGGCTTACCTGCCGCTGATTGTTATCTGGTTTGGGATTGGTGAGTTCTCGAAGGTGCTGTTGATCTACCTGGCGATCTTCGCGCCCATTACGATTGCGACTGCAGGCGGGGTGCGTAATGTGGACCCGGTGAAACTGCGCGCCGCGCAGTCTCTGGGGGCAGGGCGCAGGCAGTTGCTGCGCTATGTGATCATCCCCAGTGCCTTGCCTGACATCCTGACGGGCCTACGTATTGGCTTGGGCGTGGGCTGGTCCACCTTGGTCGCATCGGAGCTGGTTGCAGCCACGCGTGGGCTGGGGTTCATGGTTCAGTCAGCGGGGCAGTTTCTGGCCACGGACGTGGTGATGGCGGGGATTTTAATTATTGCGTTGGTGGCCTTTGTACTAGAAATCGGTTTGCGCCGATTGCAGGCCAAACTTGTGCCTTGGCACGGGCAGATGCACTAGAAAGGAGACTCCTTTCTTTGGTTTCGATAGTCATGATCTGATCGGGGCGGCTAAGGTAGGGCGGGCTACAGCGCAGCATACTGAACCTGGACTTGTCTGAACCGCTCTGGCTTGGCCTGATATCGACCTCGAACCTTGGCGTTAAGTTGAACTGACGGCTGTGCGAAGACACGCTTGTTGCCCCACTCAGGTATTGAGTAGACGTCTTGAGTGCGGAGTTTTGGATGGGCAGTCATGCAGCATGAACTTTCCTGCTCCAAAACCCCGTCCAAAACTCACACCGACCGAGTCAGGCCGCCATCTACTTTGATGTTCTGGCCCGTGATATAGCCAGCCCCGTCCGACAGTAGAAAAGCAATCGTCGCTGCAATTTCCTCTGCTTTGCCATACCGGCCCATTGGCACGCTGTCGCGCCGCTCCTCTGTGGCGGGCAAGCTATCAATCCAGCCAGGTAGCACATTGTTCATGCGTACATTCTTGCCTGCATAGCTATCTGCAAAAATCTTGGTAAAGCTTGCCAGCCCTGCGCGGAATACAGCGGAGGTCGGGAATATCTCGGCCGGCTCGAAAGCCCAGGCGCTAGAAATGTTGACGATGGCACCGCCCCCTTGCGCGGCCATGATCGGTGCGACCAAACGTGCGGGGCGCACGGCATTCAGAAAATAGACATCCATGCCGGTGTGCCAGTCCTGATCGCTAATGTCCAGGATAGGGCCACGTGGACCATGGCCGGCGGAGCTGACCAAAGCATCAATGCGTCCCCAGCGCTGCATGGCCAGATCAAGTAACTTCTGAAGGTCTTCGTTGGATTGATTGGAGCCAGTCACCCCGACGCCGCCTAGCTCTTTGGCAAGGGCTTCCCCCTTGCCGGAAGAAGACAGGATGGCGATGTGATAGCCGTCCTGGGCCAGTTTGCGGGCAGCAGCGGCACCGATGCCAGAGCCACCCCCGCTAATCAGAGCTACTTTTTCTACAGCCATGACCGACTCCTGATATTTAGATTAAAGCTATTATTTCAGCCATAAACGTAAAATGCATGCGATAAATAAGAGCAGTAGAATGTAGAAAAATTACTGTCTGAGCCATGTCCCCATCCCGCCGCAGCTTGCCTCCCCTAAATGCCTTACGCGCCTTTGAAGTTTCGGGCCGACGATTGAGTTTTCGTGCGGCAGCAGATGAGCTGGGCGTAACACAAGGCGCTGTTGCGCAGCAGGTACGGGCACTGGAAGAGCATTTGGGCGTCGTGCTGTTTCAGCGTCATCCACGGGGCTTGATGCTGACTTTGCCGGGTGCCGCCTACCTTGCCGATGTCACCCGTGCGTTTGATACCTTGGCGGATTCAACAAGCCGCCTCTTGGCACGCCCCGATATGGTGACGATCAGTGTGACTCCAACTGTCGCGGCCAAGTTGCTGATCCCGCGTCTAGGGGATTTGCAGGTGATGTTACCGGGCGTGGAACTACGCACGGTGGCGACAGAGGCTTTGTCGGATTTCGAGCGAGATCAGGTGGATATTGCTGTACGCCTGACTCGCCCGCCGTTTGCGGCGGACCTGGAGGCACGGTTGCTGTTTCGTCAGGATTTAGTAGCAGTGGCCAGCCCCCGATTAGTAGCAGGCTTGGCGCCTCCGCTGTCTCTGGAGCAGCTGCGCTCTTTGCCCTTATTGCACGATGCCCATGGGTATTGGCCTACGGTTTTAAAAACAGCCCAGCAGTTGCCGGGTGCCGTGTTCAATCAGACAACGCTGGCACTGGATGCCGCAATGGCTGGTCAAGGTGTGGCTTTGGCGTGCAAAGCATTTGTCGCGACGGATCTGGCAGCGGAGCGTTTAGTCCAAGTGGCCGAAGTGGGAGCCTTAGGAGCGGATTTTTATCTGCTGCGTAAGCGTTCAGCCCCAGTCAGAAAGTCTGTTGAGGCTGTTTGGGATTGGTGCTTGCATCGACTGTTGTTGCCTTAAAAATCTGGCGGCTCGAACCAATTGAAGGCAAAGGGCTAATGAGATGTTTCGTGGCCTAGTAAAAAACACTTACAATTAGCAAGTCTGGCCAAGGGCAAGGTGTCACAGACAGCTGCAGAGACAGGTTGTCAGCAAAGGGCAGCTCACTGTAGCGCATGTTGCGTTCAGTGGGTTTTCCTTGCTTGGCGTCTTGCCCGCGAGCTGATTATCTTCCCCTATTGATGCATCACTGGCTTCATGACGCTCGCCAGGCGCAGGAATTCTGTTTTCTTTTTCAATGTCTTTCTATGGTTGCTTCCGTTCTAGTCGGCATGCTGTGCGCACATCTTTTGTGCTTTTCAGTCATGTTCTTGTTGATCAGCCGACGCTTGCCTGGCAACCGCATGGGGATGGACTTCTTCGCAGCAGGCAATCTTCTGCTGGCTTTGGCCTATATCCTGCAACTGCTTGAGGGAGGCCCAGCCTGGAGTCTGCTTAGTGTCATCAATCACAACCTGACTCTGGCCTCCCCCATGGCGTATTTGTTGGGTGCCATGCGTTTTTTTGCGCGACCGGTTCAGTTGTGGCGCCCCTTGATTCTGTTTTTCGTAGCCTATAGCTTGATGCAATGGCTGGCACATTGGGGGCTGGGGCCCACGGGGCGTTATGCCATGTTGGCGGCCATGGCCTCTTTGCTTTTTTTGGTGATGACGATCACGGTTATTTACGGGGTACGCACGTTTGCCAAAGACTTGCATGGAGAGATGATTTTCTTCGCCTTGCTGATTGGCGGGATCTGCATTCTTAATGCCCTTAAGTTCCTGAAGATCTTGGATGGCGGTTTGGATGCGCTGCAAATGGATAGCCGCTTCCAACTGGTTTTCTACATCTATATGTCTACGCTGGCAACGATAGTGCCGCCGTCTATTGTCTGGTTGGTACTGCGACGCCTGACGGATGATCTGCGTAATCGGGCCGCGCGTGATCCTATGACCAATCTGTTCAATCGCCGGGGTTTGATGGAGGCGCTGCACGTGTACTTTAATATGCGTAGTGCGCTACCCGCTTATTTGCTGCTGATCGACATTGATCATTTCAAGAAAATTAATGACAGCTATGGACATCAGGCAGGGGATGGGGTGATTTGCCATGTTGCAGATCTGTTGTCTTCTACGGTGCGTCGTGGGGATTTGACCGGGCGTATCGGGGGCGAGGAGTTTGTGGCTATTTGTCTGGAGACCGATGAAGCTGGTGTTTGGCGTTTGGCAGAGCGTTTGCGCACCAGGCTGAAAAATGAGGTGATCATGCTGTCAGGCCTTGAGCAGCCGTTGCATTGCACTATTACGATCGGAATTTCACCTGCTTTTCATAGTGGGCAGGGCTTTGAAGACGCGTTGCGACAAGCTGATGTGGCGCTTTACAAGGGTAAGGCGGCGGGGCGGGATCGCGTGGAAGGGCCCCCCGGTGTGGGTAGCTGGGATCTGGCTCCTGTGCCTGAATCTACTTTGATGGGATAACAGCTCGCAGAAAGGGGGAGAACTTTGGCCAGAGAGCAGGTTGCATCGACCAGACGGGGCCTGCTTTGAACTTAAGGAACAGCGCTATTGATACGCTCCAGCGCAGCACTTAAGTGCGCACAGAGTTCCTTCCTGTAGTCATTCTCCTGGAACCGTGTCCTGGTTCCCGATAGCCCCAGCGCCCCCAATAGTTTTCCATCGCCACTGAATACCGGCACGGCCAAGGCCGCTAGTTCCGCTAGATGTAAATGCTGCTCGCCGCTGCGGTTAAAAAAATGAATCTGTCTCGTTTGTTTGTCGTATCAGACATAGGCAAAGTGCCTTTGTCGCAGGTGATACGCGGCACCACCCCGTTCTTTTTAATTTTGCTGGTTCTGTTGGTGATGGTGACTTATATACCGGCACTGTCGACCTGGTTGCCACAGCTCTTGATGCCTAGCATGTAGTTTCACCTAACAGGCCGGCCTTGCATATCCGCCGCGCCGGCCTGTTTTTGGCCTTCCTGAAACAAAGGGCTACACTGGCCGCACTTCTGGTGCAGCAGCACCCAGCTTTTTTACAGGAACCAACATGAGCGCATTACTTCCCTGTCCTCAGTGCACCTTGGAAAACACCTACCACGACAGTGAACAATGGGTTTGTGCCGATTGTGGCTATGAATGGCAAGACACAGAAAGTGCCGCAGACACGCAAGACGATAGCGATGAGCTGATCGTCAAAGACAGCAACGGTAATCTGCTCAGCGCAGGCGATGACGTGATCTTGATCCGCGACCTGAAGGTCAAAGGCTCCACAACCTTGAAAAAGGGTGCGAAAGCCAAAGGCATACGCCTGGTGCGTGGGGACCACGAAGTCGATTGCAAAATTGATGGCATCAGCTACTTGCTAAAAGCCATGTATTTGAAAAAGGCGTAAGTTCTACGTCTTTGCTGGCTTGAGCGCAGTGTCTTCGCACTGCGCTTTTTTGTTGCCTGTGAAGTGTTCGGTTCTGTACTTCTTTGGATGGGCAGGAGCGGCAGTAGGGCCGTGTACACTCAGTCGCATTGTTGGCATCTGCATGGCAAGCCGCTGGGGCGGTTTTTGGATTAATCGCCATCAGATTGCTTCTGGGCATCTTTAGGGAACAAGGCAAGAATGACGCGTGCTGGTATGACTCCTTGGCTGAAATATGGGCTGGTTTTTCTGCTTGGCCTAATTGCGGGCTGTTCCACGACGTACTCGCCAGAAAAGACGGACAAGACAAGCATGACGGGGATCGTCGTGGATCAAAGCGAGGTCTACCTGTTGACGGCAGATCAGCAGTCCTACGCTTTTCCCAAAGTGCAGGCCGAACCATTTGTCTCGTTCTGGCAATCTCCTTTGGGCGCGCAGATCTCCCATTTATCCAGTGCCGTTCGGGTGTTTCCCAGCAAGGAAGTACAGGCGACTTTCTATATCTACATAGGGGCGCACAGTCTGAGCGAGGCGGACAAAGCTGCTTTGATCGATACGCATCAATTCCAGATTTTCAGACCGGACAGCGCCAGTTTTGTGCGTCGGATTCCGGCTTTGGCCCAGGCCCTGACGCGGAGCGATACGCTCTATATCAAGCAGGCCAGGATGGCTAAAGGGCGGGTGCTTGAAGCGCAGCCTGCCACAGGGACCGCCATTAAATTTCCATCCCCGATTCAGCTTGAGGTGGCTTATTTGAAAGGCAGTTTGAGCGCGCCACACAATCTGCTTGAGTCCATCATGTGGGCGCCGTTCGTGATTCCAACATTGCCGCTGGGGGCGATCAGCCAGTAATTGCTGCGTAGCCAAAGACGCAAGGGCTTGCGTCCGGCTAAGCTTTCTACTCTCCGCTGATTAGCTTGTATTCGATTTCCTGCTTGATGATTTTCAGTAGCCGACCTAGGACGATCGGTGTATATAATAATGAGAATGATTATTAATTAGATAAACCTGATTGTCTTTATATGTCCAAGCTGACGGCGGCGTTCCTGTCTTGTTACCCGGATTTGATCCGCTTTCTGCGCGGGCGTACCCATTGTTCTGAACTGGCGCAGGACTGCGCGCACGATACCTGGCTACGCCTGCTGGAAAAGGGCAAGCGAGTCACGGTTGAAAACCATAAAGCATATGTTTTCAGAGTCGCCGCCAATATTGCGACGGACTGGTATCGACGCCAGCAGCGCGAACAAACGGCCTTTGACGGCTACGCCTTGAGCGTGGCGGGTCATCAAGCGGCAGATGCGTACGAAGAAGTGCTGGCCAGAGAAACCCTGCAACGCTTGGAGCAGGCTTTGTTGGCCCAACCCCAGCGCAGTGTGCGTATTTTCATGATGAGTCGCTGTGACGATATGAGCTATGCCCAGATCGCCCAAGTCTTGTCCGTCACTGAAAGTACCGTCCAAAAACACATGATGCGCATTTTGCTGGTGGCGCATCACGTTTTCAATTCGACACCATGAGTGCGTTGCAAAATCCGGCTTGGAACCGAGTGGACGAAGAGGCCGCACGTTGGGTGGTGCGCAAAGAAGGCGACACCCTGGAGCCGGAGGCGGCGGCGCAGTTTGATGCCTGGTACGCGGCTGATCCAGTACATGCGCAGACCTACGAGGCCCTGGCAGCAAGCTGGCGGCGTCTGGACCAAGTCTCCCGCCTGCCCATAGCCCACAGGAAAAAACCACGAAGCCGGGCCAAGGCCCTGGCCAGCGCCTGTGTGCTGGCAGGGGCCTCTCTCTATGCCTGGACTATCTTTGATGGGCAGAACACCGTCACCAGCGGCATTGCAGTGACGCAGCTCACTTTGCCTGATGGCTCCCTGGCCATTCTGGATGCGCAAACGCGCCTTCGGCTAAATTTTGATGAAGGCCAACGGCAGGTCAAGGTAGAAGGGGGGCGGGCCTTCTTCCAGGTGGTGCCAGCCGGCAGCGGGATGAGTGCATTCACGGTACAGGCCGGACAGGCTCAAGCAAGGGCTTTGGGAACACGCTACGAGGTCAGCTTCATCAATGAGGTGGGCGGTGTCTCCGTTTATGAGCATGCGGTTCAGGTGCAATGTCTTTCTTGCATGACGCAACAGCAGGCTGTTTTGCAGCCGGGCGATAGTGCACAAATTTCAGGCGGACAGATGGATGTCCATGTGGCCAAGCCCAGCGACGCGCTGAGGGTGGAATCTGCGCCCGCATGGACCAGCGGCTTATTGAGCTTTGATGATGTCAGTGTGCGTCAGGCAGCCCAGCAACTGGGCGACTACACCCATAGAGCCATATGGATAGGTAGCGAACGGGCTGGCTCCATCCGCGTGTCTGGCCTGGTCCAAGCGGCCTGGCCTGTTGCTGCCCTGGAGTTATTGACCAGCGGATATGGCCTGAAAATTGTGGAACTTCCTGGGCTTATAGTTATTTACTAATGATAACTATTATCAATTAAAAAATACGATGAAAAATAGGGGTGAGGTACGGCGGGTGTCAGAGCGTCCTGCAGGTAGTTATTTAAATAGGATGCTCAATCATGAAGTGCGCCTTGCTGTACAAGCCGTCTTTTCTTGCCCCGCGCAGGCATAGCCGTTCCGGTCTTAAGACCGAGCTACATTTCCTAAAACAAGGCACGCGCTTGAAACAGCGGCAGTTAGCCTTGTTGATGGCCAGTTTTTTGTTAGTGTTGCAGCCCACGCAGGTTCAGGCCGCCGGGCCGCTAGTGCTGGATATTGCTGCTCAACCTTTAGCCGATGCACTGCTGCAGCTTGGGCGTCAGGCTCAGGTGGAAATTGCCTTTTCCCCTGCGCAGCTCAGGGAGAAAAGGGCGCTTGCCGTACAGGGGCCAGTGACGGTGGAGCAGGCACTGGAAACGCTGCTGGCTCCGTGGGGTTTGGTGGCTCGTGCGCAGGGTAATCAGCGCTACACGATTGTCGCCGCTCCTGCTGCTAAAGGTTTATCCGTGCTGGAGCCGGTGCGTGTCCAAGGCCAGCGTGTTGGGGAAAGGAACTACTCCCGCCAGGACATGGATCAGCGACCTGCTGGCAACCGGGACTTGTCCAGCCTGCTGGCCGACAATCCAGCGGTGCGCCAGGATAATAGTGCTCAAAGCAGTGCTAACCGGGGATCGCTGGCCTTGGATGACATCAGCTTTTACGGGGCCAGTCCGTTCCAAAATCAGTTTCAGATTGATGGCATCAGCGCTACCAACCAGATAGATCCAGCCAGCCGGAATTTGAACCTGCAAGCGGGCAATGTGCCCGGCTATGCCCAGGCCTACAACCTGGACACCAATATGCTGGAAAGCGTGACGGTTCTGGATAGCAGCATTCCTGTGGAATACGGTCGATTCACCGGGGGCGTGGTGGATGCCAAAGTTCGCGATCCCAAAGGCGACAATAGTTTCCGGGCGGACTTCAGCTATAACTCCTCCGGCCTGACTTCGCAAAAAATTGCTCCGGAGCAAAAGGAAAAGTTCGAGGCAGGCGGGCCCGGTTTTTCACCATCCTGGACCAAGCGGTTTTCTTCCGCCATGGTCGATGTGGGCGTCAGCGATGATACGGCGGCCCTGATCAGTCTTTCGCGGCGTGAGTCGATGATTGATCGTTCCATGCCTGTACTTCACAACAAAGAGTTTGCGAATGTGCACAATCGATCCCAGGATCGGGTCGATAACGTCTTTGCCAAAGTCCATACCCGTTGGGGGGCCAGCACGGATTCTGCCTTGACGTTCAAGTATGCGGATCGTCGGGAGGATCTGGTGGATATCAGCGCCCTGGCGAACCAGATAGGGTGGCAGCATCAGCAAAAAGCCTACGGCTTGGGGCTGGACCTGAATCATGATTTTGGCTGGGGGCAGGGCCGGTTGCAGCTGGGTTTCGACCAAATGAATAGCTACCGCAATTCAGATGACAGCAGCTATATGGTTCACATGGTTTACCAACCCAATGGCAGGCTGGACTACAACTACATGATGGGCGGCTTTGGGCAGGAGTCTACGCAGCAGCGCAACCTGACCTTGAAGTCCAGACTGGAGCTCAAGCCCTTCCAGACCGGGGCTATCGAACATAGCCCGTATATGGGTTTTGAACTTGCCCACACCAAGGCTGAGTTTGTGCGTCATCAGGATGTGTATGGGGGGCAGACGCGGCACTTCAGCAATGGCCAGCCAGACAAGGTGCAGACCCTGAATTACTACCGTGCCGGGGAAATTGGCGTCAGCTATACCAATGCCGCTGTTTATCTGTCGGATCGCCTGTCCTGGAAAAATCTGGCCATGACCACGGGTTTGCGGATGGATAAGGACAATTACTTCGGTAATACCAATCTGGCGCCGCGCACCTTACTGGAGTGGGATGTGCTGGGAACAGGTGACACTCGCCTGTCGGGCGGGTGGTCGCGCTACTACGGCATGGACATTCTGGGAACCGCCATGCGCGAACGCAAGAGTCAATTGAATACCTTGCTGGTTACGGGCGGCAAGCCCGTGGATAGACCAACGCATACCGTCTATCACATTGACGGTTTGGAGACACCCTACGACGACGAGTGGGCCCTGCGTCTGAGCCAGCAGTTGTCCAGCAGCGTGGCCGCCGAGCTAGGTTATGTGCGACGTTATGGCCGTCAACAAGTCTCTATCGAAGGGATAAATAAAACCGGCCTTACCTACACCAATAATGGCAACTCCAAAACCGATGCCTTCAGTTTTAGTTTGCTGAGCACCAGGCCGTGGCAGGCGGGTAAAGGTTTGTGGACGGCTCGCTTGGATGTCACTCATCAGCGCAGCAAGCGCAATAGCAAACTGGCGGATGGTTACGATGGCCAGACGGAAGAGATGAATGAGGAGATCTATTACAACGGCGACCGTATCCGCAAGGGAGACCGACCGGTAGGGGATTACAACCAGCCGTGGCGTGTCAGTGCGGGCGTGAGCGGAGTTTGGGCTTCTTATGGTTTGCAGCTCAACAACCGGATCAACTGGAACAGTGCGCGTACGGATGTGCACTATATCGGTATCAATCGGGGCGACGGCCTGGAAAAGTATGAATCTGGCCGGGTCGGGTCTTATTGGACCTGGGATATGCGGTTGGACTGGGAGCCCGCCATGTTTAAAGGTCTAGGTTTGGGCCTGGATGTGCTGAACGTGCTGGACAAGCAAGCGCCTGTGGTGGTTTCTACCCCCAATTCGGCAACCAGCCAGAATCTTTACCGTACAGGACGAGAGTTGTGGCTGCGCGCTTCTTATCGGTATTAAGAGGGGGGCAATCTGGTACGGATTGGCAGGGGATGGCACTGGGAACAGTGCTATCAGGGGCGGTTTGCGCTTTTGCACTTGCTGAGGTTCCGGCCTTGGCGTCCGATCTTAAGCCTGCAGTCGAGAAGACTGTGGCCTCATCGGCTACCAGTGGACAGGACTTGCAGTGCCGGGCTGGGGACAAGCTGGACGTAGTGTGTTTGCGTACCCTTTATCAGCATGTCCCCCGTCAGTGGCCTGAGCCCACCATCGATCCGGGTCAGGCCTGGCAGGAATGGGGGCCTGTGCCGGGGCCGGGCTCCAGCGCACAGCCCGAAGCCGCTGCGGATGCCAAGAACAAGCAGATCGTGTCCTTGGGCGCGCGTCTGTTTTTTGATCCGCAGCTCTCCAGCAAAGGGCAAATATCCTGTGCATCTTGCCATCAACCAGACAAGTCCTTTACTGACGGTAAAGCCTTGGCGGTGGGGGAGGACGGTTTGATGGGCAAGCGCCGTTCGCCCCCGCTGTTGGCGGCTCCCTTTGCTGATCATCTATTTTGGGACGGCAGGGCTAAGACTTTAAAAGAACAAGTAATCGGCCCTATCGAAAATCCGGTAGAGATGAACCATAAGCTAGAGGATTTAATCCGCCGCCTGCAGGCTAGCGAGGACTATTCCGTTGCCTTCCAACAAGCCTTTTCCTCCTCTAAAAGTGATGCCGTGAATGCGGATTCCCTGTCACGCGCCTTGGCCGCCTATATCGTGACCATCCGGCCTGCTCGGACTCGGTTCGATGACTTTGTGGCAGGTGATATCGCCGCCTTGAATGATCAGGAATTGATGGGCATGCATCTGTTCCGCACCCAGGCGCGCTGCATGAACTGCCACAGCGGCCCCATGCTGACGGACCACGGTTTTCACAATATCGGCCTGTCTTTCTATGGACGTCGCTTGCAGGATTTAGGTCGATTTGAATGGACCAAAAACCCGGCTGATTTGGGTGTATTTCGCACTCCCAGCTTGCGCAACGTGGCGCGTGCCGGGCCTTGGATGCATAACGGGCTGTTTCCCAGCCTGGACGGCTTGTTGCGCATGTATGACGTAGGCATGGGGCCGGATGCTAAAGAGACAGGGCCTTTGGTGCCACGCAAATCCGAGCGTATACAGCCTTTGAATTTAAGTGATCAGGACATTCAGGCTTTGCAGGCATTTTTGGAAGCACTTTGATTTTGCAGGGAAGGGAAGCGGGGCAAGGCTGGCTCACACTTGTTAAAACCAGCGGCCGACGTGCAGCAAACGAATCAATTTACCCATCTTCTCTGTATCGTAATGAGAATTATTGCTAATATCATGCACTTCTGGTTTTTCTCATTGCCCCATGTCCCGTTCTCCCACGCCTAAAAAACCTTGGCTTGCCTATTACGGCGAGCTAATTGGCGTGTGGGCACGACGTTCAGGCAACCGTGCGGAGGCCGAAGACGCCACGCACGATGTCATGGTCCGCGCTCTGGAGTCCGACTGGGGCGTGTTACCTAATCCCAATCCGCGCGCCTATTTACATCGCAGCGTGCGCAATCGTTTGATTGATGCCCATCGTCACGCAAGCGTGTTGGAGATGGTGCCGCTGCATCAGTTGAGTGAAGATGATCACCCTTTGGAGCGCGACCCGGACAGTGCTTTGCGTACCGTGCAGTTACTGTCGTCTCTGAAAGAAGCCTTGGGCGAGCTGCCGCCTAAATGTCGCCAAGTCTTTTTGTGGCACAGGCTGGAGGGATATACTCAAGCGGAAATTGCAGACAAGCTGAATCTTTCCGTGAATATGGTTGAGAAATACATGATTCAGGCCATGCGTCATTTGCGTGAACGTTTAAAAAACCATGCACCACATTAAGAGAGCAAGGAGCACTTGCCCCACATAGGCAAGAGCCATAATCTCCGCTGTCTGCTCTTTGTATTTTGCTGCTTCCCATGACCTCAGAACCTTTTACCCTCCCTGACAATCCCCACGATGCCGCTGCCTACTGGTTTGCGCGTGTCCATTCGGGCGATTTCAGCGTTGCCGAGGAAAAGCGGTTTTTGGAGTGGAGAAAAGCGGATAGCCGGAATGAATTTGAATATCGGGCTTTGGAGAGTATCTGGCAAAGCAGTTTGCTAATTCCCGATCAGGAATTGCGGGAGATGCTGGAAGAGGATGTCGAGGCGGATGCTGTTGTAGCCCCCGGTTTGGCTGCGGGTTCAGCTTCTGCTTTAAGACCTACTGCGGACGATGGTTCCGCAGCAATTTCGGCTTCCGGTTCTGCCGCTGCTTTTAGTAGTGCTTCAACTCCGTCGTTTGGGTCTGAACCTAGCCCTAGTTCGACATTGCCATGGGACTCTAATTTGAGTACGGCCGCGACTGCGACTGTGTTTTCAAGCTCAACGTCAAATTCGGAAGCTGGAGCAGTTTCAAGTTCGCTTTCATCTATTGCATTCAGCAGGGCAGCCACTAGCTTCGCAGCCCCTCCAAACGCCGCTCGCCGCCGTGTTCTCTGGCAAGGTGCAGCGCTTGGTGCCGTAGCACTACTAGGCGCGGGCGGGGTTTATCTGGCCCAACAAGATACCGTCAGCCACGCCCTGAGCTACACCACCGCCTTCGGAGAACAAAAAACCATCACCTTGCCCGATGGCTCCGAAGTCCATATGAATGTGTCCACGGAGTTGATGCTTCACTATCAAGCCAACCGTCGCCAGCTAAGCCTGCTCAAAGGGGAGGCGACCTTTGCCGTGCAGTCGGATCAGGGCAGGGCATTTATCGTGGACGCTGGCCAGGTACAGGTAGAAGTCACCGGGACTGTTTTCAATGTCCGCAGGGCCCCTGACGATACCGTCGAGGTAGCTGTCACAGAAGGTTCTGTGCAAGTGTCATCAGGGCCTTGGTGGAACCGGAAAAAAGCGGCTTTGACACCTGGTATGTTGGCTCAAGGCGGAGAAGAGCAGGCATGGCAGATACAGCGTACTGACGTCGCCGCACGTACCGCCTGGCGCCAAGGCAAGGTCGTATTCAGAGATCAAACGCTGGATGACGTGGTTCAGGAAATGAACCGCTATCTACCTGAACCGATTGAGCTGATGGACGAAAAACTCAAGCGCCTGCGCATGGCGGGTGTTTTTAATATCGAAGATGCGCAGGGCTTTTTATTGGCGCTGCAGGAGCAATTGCCTGTGACGGTGGTGCAGCGCACGGATGGCAAAGTGGGGTTGGCGATAGAGCGGTGAGTTTTTGGTTGGCTCTAAAGGCTTAGCAAATTAAAGCTGCTGGATTGGGTGGGCATACGAAAAAAGTGGCGTTAGCTTGGGTGTCATCCTTTGTATGAGGCTGTTTAAGATTTCATCCGCAACGCAATGCTGACACCAATGGCCTCGATTGGTAGCGATCTTCCCCAAGGTAGCTTGGTGCCACAGCAAGCTGGTATCTCGAATTCCGGAGGATGTGCTACCCTCCTGCTGCGCAATCGCGCCTGTCCTTGTCGACTCAAATAATTCCCATGCGCCTAGGGCGTAGCTTATCGCCGAAGAACCCACATGCATCGACGTCTTCTACATGCTGTATTGATCGCTCTTTTGACCAGCCTCGGCGCCTTTACCGCTCCCACGCACGCCCAGTCCCCACCGCCGCCAAAGGTGCAATCTGGTGACGGGCATCCCTACGAGATCGCCGATAGCGAAGTATGGGACGTGCCCGATCCCATTTCTAAGCGCGGCTACCAAGTCTTTATTGCCTTGCCACCGTCCTACGCCACACAGCCACAGCGACGCTATCCCGTGCTGTATGTGACGGACGCTGACTACGCCTTTCCGATCATTCGGCAGCTAGGGCGGCGTCTGAATGTTGAAGGCCCACAGATCGAGGAATTCATTCTCGTCGGCTTATCTTATGGGAAGGGCGAGGACGGCAGTGTCAGCCGTCAGCGTGATTACACGCCGACACCCAATGGCCCAAGTACTGCGGCACCCAATTCCATACATGGCCACGCGCGTGCCTATCAACAATATCTGCGCGATCAGGTAAAGCCCTTCATCACCGCTCGGTATCGCACAGACCCTGCCAGAGCCCTCTTTCTGGGCCACTCCTACGGCGCGCTGCTTGGAGTGCAGGTGCTTTTCACCGATCCTGGCTTGTTCAGCAGCTATATCCTTGGCAGTCCTTCTCTCTGGTACGACAAGCGTTATGCCCTGAAGCTCGAAGCAAGCTACGCTGAGCAGAATCAGGACCTGAGAGCGAATGTATACCTTTATGTCGGAGCCTATGAGGCTATGCGCAAAGGTGATCGACGCTACAATCAGACGGTGGACATGGTTGCCGACAATCAGGCATTGGAAGCGGCACTGCTGAGCAGAAAGTACTTGAGCTTGAAGCTAAAGTCAGTGATCTTGAACGACGAAGACCATCTGACCGTCGCGCCCCGAGGCTTCACGCAGGCATTGAAGTATCTGCTGCCAGTGCGTTAAATCTTCAGATAGCGCTAAGCCATTTCAACAAGGCTTTGTTGCTGACAACGGGTACCTACTGCATGCAACGGGGTGGCCGCTTCGGGTCTATAGCAGCGCTATCGTTCCCGGAGCTTTTAGGGTTGGGCACTCTCACCCAGTCTCAAAAATAGCCCAGCCCCCGATCACGCTTCTTCCTCAACCCCCCTCATTACAAATTCCTCCCCCACCCATTCAGGGTTTTCCGCCTCTCGTCCGTTGTACTTATGAGGGTAGGTTTTTCGCACTAATTTGTGCTTACCTGCCTCGATCCTTTGGCCAAAGGGATATCGATTTGTACCTCTATAGGACCTCTGTCTTTTAGGAAGACCTCTGTGACTCTCCGTTCCTGCCGTATGTGCGCCCCTGCTGGGCGTGCTGCTCGTTTTTCTTTGGCCGCGCCGACGTTAAAGCTTGCGCTTGCCCTGGCCTTGTCGACTACCTTGCTGCCGCTTGCCAGCGTTGCTCAGCAAAGCGACGTGACCATTTCTATTTCGTCTTCATCACTGGGCGATGCCTTGTTGCAGTTGGGGCAGCAAACCTCTTTGCAGTTCATTTACACCTCGGATCTGGTGCAGGGCATTCAGGCTCAGCCTGTGTCTGGTCGCATGGCACCGGAAGCGGCGTTGGATGCGTTGTTGCAAGGCTCCGGCATTGCGTATTCCCGTACTGGCAACACGATTCATCTACGCAAAAAACTGGATGTGGAGGAGTTGGCAGCAATCAGGGTGCGAGCGGCCAGTCCGGTCACGGAAGGTTCCGGTTCTTACACCGCCACCGGGCCGAGTCGCACGGCAACGGGTTTTGATCTGTCTTTGCGCGAGACGCCGCAGTCCATCTCCGTCATGACCCGCGAGCGTCTGGACGACTTCAATTTGTACAAGTTGTCTGATGTGCTGGAGCAAACACCGGGTGTGTCGGTAGAGCAGCAAGGGGATGCATTCAACTTCGCAATTCGAGGCGCCGCAGTGAACATGCAGACGGATGGCATGCGGCAAAAGGCTAGTGGCTGGCTGATCAACACGCAGACTCAATATTCCATGGATGACATGGCCGAGATTGATCGTATTGAGGTCTTGAAAGGCTCTTCTGGCTTGATGATGGGGGAGGGTGCTTATGGCGGTACGGTGAACATGATCCGCAAGCGTCCTACCGATCAGTTTCAGGCCAGTATCGGTAGTGCGGTGGGAAGCTGGGACAACTATCGGATTGATGCGGACATCAGCTCGCCGCTGAATCAAAGTGGGTCTATACGTGGTCGTGTTGTGGCTGCTGCCGCAGATGGCAAGAGCTATATGGATTACGTGAAGAACAGCAACAAGACTTTTTACGGAATTGTAGAGGCGGATCTGACAGAGCGCACCCTGTTAACGGTCAGTTTTACCCAGAAAAATCGTACCCAAGATGGCACGGCTGGGACGTCCATGATTCAGGCCTATACGGCAGATGGGCAGTTTATGGGCTTGAAACCCCGAGAATTTAATGTCGCTGCTCCCTGGTCCGGCTACGAACAAAAGAGCAATAACCTGTTCCTGGATTTGACGCATCGCTTTGAGAACGACTGGTCGGCCACCCTTAAAGGCAGCCTGGACAAGACGGTGAATCCGGGCGGCCAATCGGGTATTTGGTTTACCGGTATTCCGGCTATTGTGGACGTGTCCTGGTCGCGCGATTATGAAACCCGCAACCGCAATTTGGCCTTGGAAGTGCAAGGGCCGTTCTCTTTGTTTGGTCGTCAGCACGAACTGCGTTTTGGGGGTGATACCTACCGGACCACCACAGAGTCTTATGCGGGTGGCAAACGCTATAACAATGTAGGTTTGGACTACAACGGGGGCGGTGGTGTTCTGGAAATACCGGATTTCACCACCATGCCGATCAATAATCACAGCTACTTCAGCTCGCAGCGCAATTCGCTCTATGCAGCGGGTTTATTCAGTCTGGCAGACCCGGTGAAGTTGATTGGCGGTATTCGCTATACCGATTTCAAGCAGTTTGATGAAACGCCATATTCCTACAGCAATAACGATTTCAAACAGCATGGCGTGTTGACACCCTATGCGGGTTTAGTTGTTGATGTCACGGATCAGATCTCCGTTTACGGTAGTTATGCCAGCATCTTCAAGCCGCAAAGCGGCAAGGATATTGACGGCAATACGCTGGACCCAGAGCGTGGTTTGACTTACGAGTTGGGCGCAAAAGGCGAGTTCTTTAACGGGGCTTTGAATGCCAGCGTGGCGCGTTTTTGGATGAAGACAGATAACACCGCGGAGTCCACCGGCGAGGTTCGACCAACGGGTGAAACCATTTACCGTGCAGTCAATGGTGCAACACGTCGTGGTTACGAGCTGGAGGTGTCGGGCGAAGTGGCCCCTGGCTGGCAGTTGCAAGGCAGCTACGTACAAAACAGCAGCAGCTTGAAGACAACGGACATTGTGCCCAAGCACCAGTTCAAGATTGCCAGCAGCTATCGTTTTGCGCAGGCTTTGCCCGGTGTGTCTGTGGGTGTGGCGGCGCGCTGGCAAAGCAAGGCCTCGGCCCGTTTGCTGGATCAGCCTTCCTACTGGCTGTTTGATGTGATGGCTCGGTATCAGGTGAACAAACATCTGAGCCTGGGGGCGAACGTGAACAACGTATTCGACAAAAAATACATGGCTGGCTTGCGTGACTTTGGGCGTATTCAATATTCCTGGGGGACGCCAAGAAACTTCACCTTGAATATGCGTTATCAGTTTTAAACCAGCGGCAGATGCAGGCCCTGAACGCCTGATCTTCTGCTATCTAATGGGCATAAAAAAGCCACCCGTTTGGGTGGCTTTTTGCATCCGGGCTCCAGCCTCGTTCCAGGTTTGCTGCTCAAGAGCAGCGGATTGGAGTGTTGCCAGTGTGTGCCAGCCAAGTTGTGTAGAACAAGGCCAGACCCAGCTGCGGCGGCACGGCTCTTTGTAGGGCCGCGCCGAGTACATCAATTACTTAGCGTACGCTTTGCGCCGCCAGACCCAAGGCCAGGTCTTTCTTCATGCGCTTCTTGTAGAAAGGCAGGCAGATAAACAGTGCCAGGAACCAGAATGGCGTGGCAACCAGGCCAATCAAGGTTTCTTCTTCTTGGCTGAACAGATACAGCGCGAAGGCGAAGAAGGCCAAGGTGGCATAGCACATGGGAATGCCAAAAGGCATTTTGTAGGCGGATGCAGCGTGTGCCTCGGGGCGGACACGGCGGTATTTCAGGTAGGTGATGAGAATCACAGCCCACACAAAAATAAAGCAAATGCTGGCTACGGTAGTCACGATGGTGAACACCCGCATCACGTCGCCTTCGGCGTAAAGCAGGAACAGGCTGGACAGCAAAAGAGCGCATGAATAGATCAGGCCGTTGCGGGGGGTACCGTTACGCGACAGTTGGCTGAAGGCTTCAGGAGCCAGCTTGTTTTTGGACAGACCGTACAACATGCGGCCTGTCGAGAACATGCCGCTATTGGCGGAAGACAGCGCGGAGGTCAGCACCACAAAGTTGATGATGGCTGCTGCCGCACCCACACCGATTAGCAAGAACATATTCACAAACGGGCTCTTGTTGGGCGCAACAATATCCCAAGGGGTGACAGTCATGATGGCTGTCAGTGCCAGCACGTAAAACACAATCACGCGAACGGGAATCTTGTTGATGGCTTTGGGCAGGTTCTTGGCCGGATCAGCGGTTTCAGCAGACGCGGTACCGACCAGCTCAATCCCTACAAAGGCAAAGATGGCGATCTGGAACGCGGCAAAGAAACCGCCCAGACCATTGGGGAACATACCGCCGCGATCCCACAGATGGGTAATGCTGGCTTTCTCGCCGGTTGGGCCCACGAACCCCGTGAAGAGCAGATACGCGCCCACACCGATCAGAGCCACAATGGCGATGATTTTGACCAAAGCAAACCAGAACTCCAGCTCGCCAAACAGCTTGGCCGACAGCAGGTTGAACAGCAGCAAAAAGGCAATGCATGCCAGGCCCGGCAACCATAGCGGAATGTCCGGCCACCAAAATTGCGTGTAGCCGGTAATGGCCACGATGTCCGCAATACCAATCACCACCCAGCAAAACCAATAGCTCCAGCCCAAAAAGTAGCCCATGGTGGGGCCCAGAATGTCGGCCGAGAAGTCAACAAAAGACTTGTATTCCAAGTTATGCAGGAGCAACTCCCCCATTGCCCGCATAACAAAAAACAGAAAGAACCCAATGATCATGTACGTAAACAAGACCGAAGGTCCGGCCAGGCTGATGGTGCGGCCTGATCCCATAAATAGCCCTGTACCGATAGCGCCTCCAATGGCTATCAGTTGCAGGTGCCGGTTTTTCAACGAGCGCTGCAGTCCAGATGAATGTTGCTGAGACACACTGTTCTCCTAGGTTTTTTTTTCGTTCAAATGCGTAATTATGACTGTGCTGCGAGAAAACAAAGGGCACAACCCGTCCTTAAGAACGGTTTTTTTGATGCCGATCTATATAAAGTAGTAGCGCACAGCAGTCCTCCTGGTTTTGACGCAATAAACGTCAAAACAGCTCTGTGTGCGAATAGAAATGGGGTGGGTATAAAGGGTGCGCCAGGCTGCCGATTAAAGGCGCCTGACTATCAGGTCATAGACATGCTCCGGACGAAAGAGTGAACAGAGGTCATATGGCCTCTGTACCCCCTCTGTCCGTTTACCTGAGAGCTTATCCATCAGCAGGTGATGGTCCCCTTCGGTGGGCACTGCTGTGCCTCTCTCCAGATCGTCAAGGGTTCAAGATTCTTTTGCCTGAGAGATTCCGGGGTCGTTGCTCCGTCGGCGCTTCATCCAAGTGAAGACTCTCACCTGAACCGTTATTGACGCAGCTATTGTATAGACAGGCAAAAAGCGATGACTACTATCGTTAACCTGTACATCCTTGCCTATTTAAATGACCCAGAGCCGGCAGGGCGGCAAAATGAAAGCCTTGCTTAGCGGGCTTACAATAGCCGCTTCCAGGGCACTCTTTTTTCTGCTCCTTCTTATGATCGAAACCATTTTGAAATTGATTGAAGAGCACGGTCTGCTGATCGTGTTTTTCAATGTACTGATTGAGCAGGCCGGTGCGCCCATACCGGCCTATCCCGTGCTGGTCGTAACCGGCGCTTTGCATGAATCGGGCGGCTACAGTTTGTGGGGCTTACTGGGTGTGGCGGTTCTGGGGGCGATGATTGCGGACTATGGCTGGTATCTGGCCGGAAGGCGTTATGGCGGCAGGTTGCTGGCCTTGTTGTGCAAGATTTCCTTATCCCCTGACTCCTGTATCCGGCAGACCGAATCCATTTATATGCGGTGGGGTGCGCCGTCCCTGATGGTGGCTAAATTCATTCCCGGCTTCGCTTCAATTGCCAGTGTTTTGGCCGGTACGGTGGGCACTCGCAGACGCAGTTTTTTGCTCTACGACATTATCGGTGCCGCGATCTGGTCGGGCTCGGCAGTGTTTCTGGGCTCTTTGTTCAGCTCGGCGGTCGATGAGTTGTTAAGTGTGCTTGTTAGCCTGGGTGTGGCGGGCGGTTTACTGCTTGCACTAGGCCTGGCTTTGTTCGTTGCCAGAAAGTGGTGGCAGCGGCAGCGCTTTATCAAGTCTTTATGTATGGAGCGGGTCAGTGTGAAGGAGCTGCGTCAGATGATGGCATCGGACACGCCACCCGTGATTGTGGATGTGCGCCCACCCTTTGTTCAGGCGCAGGGACGCATTCCGGGGGCTATCGCCTTGTCCTTGGGAGAGGCGGTCCTGGGGGCGATTGCCGATGGTGAAATCATTGTGTATTGCGATTGCCCCAATGAGGTGTCTGCCGCCTTGGTATCCAAGCGCTTGCTGCAAAGTGGATATAGCCGGGTTCGCCCTTTAGAAGGTGGGCTGGAGGCCTGGCTGGCGGAGGGCTTTGAGGTGGAGCGTGATGCGCCGTCTTTGGCAGGCGGAGCCGTATAAAAAAGGGCAGACAGAATTTCTGCCTGCCCATCGCTAATTCTAGTGGATGTGGGTTTAACGACGTGCTTGCCGATGGGCGTGAGCCAATGCGGCAGCAACAGCCAAGCCCCCCATAACACTGATGTGATCTTGCACCAGGGCCTGTTCTAAAAATGCTTCCAAACCCTGCATTTCCCAGAAGCGATGCGCCAGGGGAATGGTAGACAGGGTGAAGATGCCCAGCATCAGTGCCCCCAACCAAGCCAGGCGGCTGGCACTTAATATCAGCAAGGTACCCAGCAATTGCACCGCAATAGTGACGATGGCAAAGAGCCCTGTTGGCTCCAGGCCAAAATGCGCCATTTCCTGCTGGGCTGCTGCGAAGTCCCAGATCTTGTTCAGGCCGCTCCACCAAAAAATGTAGGTCAAGAGCAGCACGGCTATCCAGTAATAGCCTTGGGAGCGCAACATCCTATCCAATGTGTGATTCATCGTGCTTCTCCTGCTTTGTCTACGGCGGTGTGAATGATGGGTCTGAAATTAAGCAGCACGACTGGCAACGGGGCGCGTTATAGACAGGGCTTTTTGGCTCAAGACTAGACCGCTCATAACCAAGGCCACCCCTAGCAGTTGCAAGCTGGTGGGCCAGACGCCTTTCACCAGCGCGTCCAGCGTAAAGGCGGTTACTGGCACCAAGAGCATGAAGGGGGCGACAGTGACGGCACCTAGCTGCTTGATGGCGTTGAACCACAGCGCGAAAGGTCCAGCAGTGAGTGCGGTGGCCAGCAGGAACAAGCCCAAGGCGTTCAGAGCAGTAATCTCATTAGGAATGTCTTGGCTGACCAAAGCGACGATGGTCAGTTCCACACCGGCGATCAGTAATTGCCAGCCGGTAAAGCCCAGCAAGGGCATAGGGGGCACACCCCATTTATTCAGCAAGACTCCGCCCGTGGCGATTGACAGCATGCTGCCCAGGGCGGCAAGGATACCGACCAGATCCAGTTGTGCCTGACTGGACAGGACCACCAAAGACACACCCAGCGCACCCAGCAAAACGGCACCAATTTTTAGCAAGGCGGGGCGAGAACCCAAAATGCCCCAGGCAATAAAAATGGTGGCCAGCGGGGTCAGTGCTTGGAAGATGGCAGCGACACCACCAGGCAGGCGGGTGGCGGCGATAAAAAACAGACCAAAGAACAGGCCTGCATTCAGTGTGCCCAATACCGCCAGACGGCCCCACCAGTTGCTGGGGGGTAGGCTGCGCACCAGTACCAAGAGGACCACAGCGCCGCCCAAGGCACGGACCGCAGCCAGAAAGAGCGGATTAGGCGGCAGCCAGGTCGTGGTTAGTACGTACGTAAAACCCCAGAGAATTGCGGCGGTGGCCGCTGCCAGTTTGGCGTTCATGAGCGCGTGCTCCTTCATCAGAGAATAGTGGATGAGGAGACTATAGAATTGCAACGATGGCTTGAATAGGTGGGAATATGGCCATCAGCGTTCTATAAATGGAACGTTCCTAAAAGTGTGTTTAGCCTTCGCTGGCGGGCTTGTCAGTGGGAAGGTGAAGAATGCTTGAAAATTCCTGTCCCAGAAAATCAAGCAGGGCACGGACAGCCGGCACCAGTCCGCGTCGAGACGGAAAGACCGCGTGGATGAGGCCGGATCGGGGGTTCCAGCCGGGCGCTATATCAATCAGACGGCCGTCCTGCATATACGGGGCGACCAGCATGGCGGGCATTTGCACGACACCTATGCCTTGCAGTGCGGCTTGTAATAAGGTCATGCGGTCATCGCACACCAGCCGGGGTTGATACGGCACTTCCATCTGGGCACCGTCCGCCGTTTGCAACTGCCATACTGGATTACGCAGCAAGGGCTCATCGCTTAGCGAAGGCCAACTGGCCAGTACATCCAACTTGGGCAGGCCGCCCATGCGTTCAATCAAGCTTGGGCTGGCCACTAAATACTGGGTGCTTTCACCCAGTATTTTCATGATCAGACCGCTATCTTCCAAGGGGGGAAAGCGCACGCGCAAGGCGAGATCAAAGCCTTCACGGATCACGTCCACCCGTCGGTTCGTGCTCTCGATTTCCAATTGAACTTGGGGGTAGGCGGCCATATAGCGGGCCAGCAGTTCATTCACCCCATAGTCCAGCAAGGCCAGCGGGCAGCTCATGCGGACGGCCCCTTGAGGTTCGCTGCGGTGGCGTTCGATGATTTCCTGGGCAGAATCCGCCTCCACCAGCATGGCAATGCAGCGCTGGTAATACATCTGGCCGATTTCAGTCACGCTGAAATGGCGGCTGGAGCGCTGAATCAGACGCACGCCCAGCGATTCTTCCAGCAAGGTGATCCGGCGGCTGAGCTTGGATTTGGGAATACCCAAGGCCCGCCCGGCCGGGGTGAAGCCGCCGTGATCAACGACTTGCACGAAGTAATAAAGGTCATTCAGGTCGCGCATAGGGTGGATCAGGCTGGTAGAGCAGCAATGGCTTCCACCTCGAACAGCATTGCGTCCAACGCTAGTCTTGTAACGGGCACCAGCGTGCAAGTGGGGAGTGGGCCCACGCCGAAGGCGCGCTGCAATTGCGCACCGTAAATTGGCAGTTTGGCCTCGCTGTGATCAACGATATACACCGTCAATTTGGCAATGTGCTGCATGCTACCGCCCACAGACTCCAGTGCAAGCCGTACATTGTGAAAGGCGCGGGCAACCTGGGCCTGAAAATCGGGTTCGATGTTGCCGTTTTCATCTTCGCCACTTTGGCCTGCAATAAAGACCAGCCGTGTGCCCGCCGGCACTTCAGCCACGTGCGAGTAGCCGTTAACGGAACTGTCGTACAGACCCTTGGGATTGCTGATGCGTACAGGGGAGTGGGGCTTCATATCGCTTATCCATTTTTAAAATAGTTGCTTGTCTTGGTGGGCTGTGGAGTAGGGGAGCGGCCATTTGCCTAGCAAGGCGCAGGCGGCCTGTGAGCTGGCATATCAAAGACTTAGGCCCCCTCCGTTGCCCCGCTTAGTTTTCTGAGGGAACCGGGCAGCCCAGGTTGCCTTCCGGGCAGGACAAGTAATTGTTGAAATCCTTGATGCGGACTTGAGTAAGTTCTGTGCGGCAGCTTGTGATCAGCATGGAGTGGATGCTGCCGCCTTGTGAATGAATGGCGGCGAAGTCGCATTCGGCATCTCGAAAACTGACCCAGGCCCGTTGCGCTGTACGCATGGCGGTGAGCGCGTCTTTATCGTCTTTCAGGCGATTGCCGATTTCTTTATAGAGCTTATTGAGCTCTGCGTCCGAGCTTTTGTACTGCTCGCTGATGCACTGATTAATTGCGCTTTGCGTATTCAGACTGTCGCAGTCTGCGGCCTGCACGGCAGGCAGGCTGGCGATCAAGCTAAGTCCTGCGGCTATCAGGCTTGTTTTCAAGGCTTTTCTCATCTGATTCTCCGGCGGGTACAAAGGAAGTCCGTGTGGGAACTGCTGGGCATTGACTGCGGTTAATACTGTCTGCGCAGGACCTAAATCCTACTACATACGAGTATTAATTTTTTAGCGGCTACCGCCCTCTGGATTCATCTTGTCTGGGGCGGCGTTACGATCTTATTGGCTACTGTTCAGCGCATGATCGCTGGTACTCACAGACGTATAGTTAAATCGCTCTGCCAATTCCTGGCCTTAATTTCCCTGGTGTTCTGCGTCGAATGAAAACTATGAATCCTTCCCTGCATGATCTGATTCTTTCTCTTGAAAAACGCTTGTTTGATCGCGCGATTCGTGGCGATGTGGACGAGCTCAGTCAGTTGCTGGCCCAGGATTTTGTTGAGATCGGCGCACGCGGGGCAGCCTGGGACAGGGCAGAGGTCCTGGCCTGTTTGCCGCAACAAGAATTTGTGCAGCGCGTTTTGAGTGATTTCAAACTGACTGTGCTGGCCGATGGGGTGGTCCTGGCAAGCTATATCTGCGAAGTGCCGGGCGAAGAGGGGCCGGTCCGTTCTTTACGCAGCTCTATCTGGAAGCAAATAGAGGGACGCTGGCAGATGGTGTTTCATCAAGGCACAAAAATGGCTACGGCAGGATAGAGAGCTAAGCCTGCTTGGCGCTTTCTGGCCAAAGAAGATCAGGCCGTAGATGAAGGCAGCCCGATCGGTCTGTGCATCTGTTGTGGCATTGAACCGCAAGGCTGGCGCCGTTCCGAAAGGATAAAAAGTGGGTAGTTGGTGTATGTCTTTCTGCCCACAAGCTCTTCTTACAGACCCTGCTGAAGAAAGGCTGCTGTCGCGGGGGCTACTTGGTGAAAATCCATAGCATGGTGGAAAATTTCGCCATTTTTGGACTCTACGCTTAGCCACAGCTGGTGCTCCAGCTCGCTGCCTTTGGGGATGGCAAGGTCTACGCTACGTGTCCAACGAACGCCACCAAAGGCCTGCTTTGCAGAGGGTGTGTTTTGTTGCTTGTTTACGTGCAGGTACGCGCTGCGGATGTCCGTGTCGCAGGAGTCGCAAAAACGGATGTGAAAGGCCTTGGTGTGTGTGCCGTTGCGGGACAAGGCCGGTGGATGAGAGTCGGCTTCAGCCAATACAAAAGACCAGGGGCCAATTTGGCCTTGAACGGCGTCGGGGCGGTAAATCGGGGCAGGCCCGGATTGCGCGACGGAGACCAGGAAAGCGGCCGGTATGGCCAGCAGGCTGACGGCAAAAGCCACGTTACGCGAGGAGGCTCCAAGCCTTGCTTTTGCGGGCGTTGCAATGGAGCCTGACTGCGCAGACGCAGACGCAGCTTTTGGGGCAGCCGCTTTTGCTACTGGGGCCGGGCGTGCTCGCACCGGTTTTTTCTCTTGCCACGGCCACCAGGGCAGATAAAAGCTCAGTCCAGCGCCTGCCATGGTCAGCCAGCCCAGCCAGGAAACGGCACCGATACTCCAGCCCCAGCCCGCAAAACACAGGAGCAAGGCCAAGGCTAGTAAAGGCCAGCCTATCAAACGAAATAACAGGCGCTCACGTGCGCTGGGCTCTCGATGCAGCAGAAATTCGCCCTGACGCTCGCTGGCCAGCGCCAGCAAGATAAAGCCCGCCAGGCTACTTAAAAAGACGGCCAAATTCAGCCATAGGCTGGTGTTGCTCATGACAGGGCTCCGGCTGGCATCAAGAAATAACTGATTAACCACAGAAGCGCAGCGGGCAAGACCATGCCTGCCCAGGCGCGGGTGGCGCTAGTGGTGCTAAAAACCCAGATGACGGCCAGGGTGTACCAGACAAAGCTCAGCATGGTGGAGGCCAGTACGGCCTGACCCTTGGGCAACGGCCAAAGCAAGGTCAACAAAACCATGGCGCCGGAGGCCAGCGCGTAGCCGCCTAGCGTGGCAGCGACAATGCGTGACAGCACTTGCAGGCGATAAGAGGAGGACAACTGGCTCATGAGCTGGCTCCTACGGCTTGTAAAGGAGCCTTGGCGGCAGATTTGTGTTGCGCCGCTGCGATCTGCCATTTGCGTTTCATTTTGAAGGCGATATAGGCAAAGGTGGCGGCCAGACCCAGCATGGTCAGATCAAAACCAGCCAAGCCCCAGTCACCATGAGGCAGGGTGATGCCCAGATGGCGCTCGGTGGTGAAGGCATTCAAAACTGGAATCAAGGCGTAGGCGGCTGTTGTCAGCCATAACAGCTCCAGCCAGGCGCGCTTTAAAGGACGCCATATGGCGTACAGAAAGGACCAGCCCCACACCAGAAACAGTGCGTGGAACTCCCAGTCTGCTCTATCCAGCAGGGTGACGGGCAGCAAGCGATTGGCCCAGAAGTACGCTGCCAGGCCCAATGGCAAACCGGCCAGCGTGCCCACATTCAGGATCTCAACCAGACGCAAACCTGCCGCATCGATACGCTCGGACAGGCTGAAAGGGGTGGCTTTCGCCATGCGTTTTTGATGTTGAGTGCGTCGCTTGACGGTCCATAGCACCAGGCCTGTACCGATTACGGCGCAGCCTAATAGGCCGGAGATGAAATACAGCCAGCGTAACCACCATTCAGCAAAAATTCCTTCATGCAAGGCCAGCACCACACGTTGCGTATCAACCGTGGCATTGCTGTCGTCCTCAGCTTCAAGCGGGCTGCCGTCCAGCGCGTTAAAGCGCAAGGTTTCACCACGCGACCAGTTCACGCCGCTGACTCCTGTGCGTCTGAATTCCACATAAGGCTGGCTATCTTTTGGGTGCGTGATTTGAATGGAGGCAATAGCATTCTTGCCCCATTGCTGTTCAGCGGACTGCATCATGGGGGCAAGAGGCTGCTGAGGCATGGAAACCGGCAGGAAATCCCGCTTTTGTGCACGAATATCCTGAAAGTAGGCTTGCCGTCCCGCTTCAGAGGAGCCGTACATGACCTGTTGGCCAGCAGGCATGTAGATGGACATGAAAAAGACCAGTCCCGTATAGGTAATCATCAGGAAAAAGGGCAGGGACATCACACTGACGATATTGTGCGCATCAAGCCAGGAACGCTGTCCTTTGCCTGGCCGAAACGTGAAGAAGTCCGTGAAGATCTTTTTGTGTGTGATGACGCCGGTTACGACGGCCAGCAGCATCAACATGGTGCACACACCCACCAACCAGATCGCGACCTGATACGGCATGTAATGCAAGGCATAGTGCATGCGATACAGGCCATTGCCTCCCGCTGTGGCGCGGGGCTCGATTTCTGGTTGCACCTGCCCCGTTATCGGGTCCAGGGTTTCACTACCACGGCTGCCACGTCGTTGCCCCGCTTGAAGCATTTCTTCCCAGGAGATGGACAGCTCCTGCTCAAAGCGCGGGTTGGTGGCGTGGTGGGGCAGCGTAATGGTCCAGGCTTTGGCTTCGGGGGCGACAGCGTCCAAGCGCGCCAGGGCCAGATCCAGCATGCCACTGTGTTGATCGGGCAAGGTCTGCGTGGCCAGTGGCCGCTCTGGTTCCATCCAACGCGTAATCTCGTCGTCTACATACCCGGCTGTGCCGGTGACGAAAACAAAAAACAGGACCCAGCCCACCACCAGACCGACCCAGGTATGCAGCCATGCCATACATTGGCGAAATGACTCTTTCACGCTGACGCGCCTCCTACTTCAACACGCGCATCACACGGGCGTTGGATTGATGACCATAAAACAGAGAAAAGCCGTGCTTGCATGCTTGGCAACTTGCCCGGAAGGGACTTGTGGCACCCGTTGGTATTCAAGCTGCACTCATCCTTAAGCCTTCGCTTTTTAGGCGGTGGTCGTAGGGTGATGGAGGGGGAAAAGGAGCATCAGGCTTGGAATAAATGCAGAATAATAGCAATCATTCTCATTTCGGTGTGGGGATATTGCAGGATGGGCAGGTTTTTACGAAATTGAGCGCTGTGCCATAGCTGTTTCGGCATTTTCCATAGGGAACATCGTCTTATGTCGCAGGCTGCGGGAGTCATTGAATTGAAGTTTTGGGGCAACGCCAGGCTTGCGGCATGCAAGCAGTGTAAAAAGTGCGGATTGCTGCAGCGGAATTGATTGCGACGCAGGTGACTAGCCTGATCAAAAAGGCCCCGGAAACGTGTGTTTCTGGGGCCTGCTTTGAAGCTGATGGGTCAGTTCGTATTTAGAGCACCACAAACAGTAGCCAGACGACGACCGGCGCAATGACTGTGACGGCGGCACCGTATAGCAAGAGCTGGCGGAAGAAGCCTTCGCGTGAAATACCCTGGGCATTGGCCAGCACCAGCGCGCCGTTCGTGGAGAAGGGGCTGACATCCACAATGGTGGAGGAGACGGCCATGGCGGCGATAAAGCCCACCGGCCCCACGCCCCCATCGCCTTGCAAGAAAGGAACGGCCAGGGGAATCAGCGAGCCTAGTACAGCAGTGGAGGAGGCAAAGGCCGATACCACAGCACCTACAAATAGCAGCAGCAAGGCAGCCATCAAGGGTGAGGTCAGCTGAGCCACGCTGTGGCCCACAAAATCAATGGTGCCCATGGTTTCCATCACGCCCACATAGGTGCTGACGCCCACGATCAACATAATTTCTGGCCAGGATACTTGGCCCAGTGCACGTTTTTGCAGATTAGGGGCCATCAAGGTCAGCGCCAGTCCGATGGTGATGGAGGTAAAGCCAATGTCTTGTTTAAAGAACAAGGTCAGCACGGCCAGAATGAACAAGCCGATTAAAGTCACCACGCGGTACCAGTGTGGGCCTTCCTCACCCCCCTTGCTGGCCTGGACCAAGGCGTCCGGACTGTTGTTGGCGGTTTTGCGTTCTTCGCCAAAGGCCTCTGCTTCAGCATCGCCAAACACTTGGGGGCCACCCGATCCATGAGCCACTTTGGCAACCTTGACGTCCGCTGAGCCCAAGTCTACTTTTTGGCGCATCAGCTTCAGACCGCCCATCCAGACGAACAGCAAAATGGACACGCCCAGGTTGATGCCAAAGCTGGCCATCATCGTAGCCATTTCATTCACGGGCAAGCCGGCGGCGCTGACCACCCGGTTGGTGATGCCACCATAAATACTGATGGGGGAAAAGCCGCCGCCTTGAGCGCCGTGAATGACCAGCAATCCCATCAGCAAAGGGCTGATGCCGTACTGCCGTGCAAAGCCTAAGGCGATGGGGGCGATGATGGCAACAGCGGCAGGGCTGACAGCGCCCACCGACGTCAGGGCAGCAGTGATCAAAAACATGATCCAGGGGATGGCGGCAATCCGCCCACGTACCGCTCGCACGGCCATGCTGACCAGCCAATTGATGGTGCCGTTATTTTGGGCCAGAGCAAATAAGTAGGTAATGCCTGCCAGTGTCAGAAACAGGTCAGCTGGAAAGCCGCCCATGATCTCTTTGGCACCCATTCCCGCCACCAGCGTGCCCACCAAAAAAGCGCCTACAAAGGCAATCAGTCCCATATTGATGGGCAATGCCGTAGCCAGTATGAACATGCCTCCTAACACGCTAATGGATAGCCAATGCATAGATCTTGTCTCCTTGTAATTGAACCTTTTGCAGGTTTCTGGAGACGACCATATCAGCGGCCGTATAGCGGCATCAATCAAGCTGTTGGCATAACCGTTACGCAAACTGTAATGGTTGCTCAGGCAGGCAATGGTTGAGCTTTAAATCAGCTCGTGTTTTTTATGGGAGTGCTTATCGAGGAGGTCTTGGCGGCCTGAATACGCTGGGTTCTGAAACAGCAAGCGCGCGGCGAAAGAGAAACTGGAAGCTTATTGTTTATCCAGTTCTGCTATCAATTCGCGGCTGTTTGTTGTGCGCCCAAAGTGATGCTTCCACAGTTTGATGCCCAGTTCCCCGGATCGGTCCAAAGAGGACCCGACGGTCAAGTCGGTCAGCAAGGTGGGGTGCAGGCCAGCATCAAACAGGGCAAAGCCGGCCGCCAGAACGCAGGTGTCGGTTTGAATGCCGCACACCAGAACGCGGTCAGCCTGGAATTGCTTCAAGTATTCCAAGGCGGCTGGGCTCGGGCCGTAGCCATGTTTAATAAAAATAGGTTTGGCATTGACCAGGCATTGGTCCGTCCGTGGCGGGCACCATCCCAATTGGCTGGAGAAGGGGGTTTGGGCCTCGTCGTGCAGCTCGATCAAGGCGGCGCAAGGCAAGCGTGTACACAGAGCGTTAATGCCTTCAATCAGCCAGGGGGGAGGCAAAAAGCAGCCTTGCACATCGACAATCAACAGAATCTGTCGCATAGCGGGAGTCTCAATAGGGGCGCATTGTCTTGTGCCTAAGCCGTCAAGACGTGCGTCTGGGTTGCGCCGGGAACCAAGCCCTTATTGAAACACGGAGTCAGGCTGTTTTGCGGGTCCAAGTCAGCCGGGCACCGATCACAATACCTATGACAGCCAGCAGCGAACTGATCGACAAAGTAGACAGGCCGCTTAAGCCCTGGCCTATGGTGCAGCCCAGAGCTAACACGCCACCCACGCCCATCAGCGCGCCGCCTGCCATCGAACGCAGCATCTGGCGTGGCGACTCAAACCCTTCCAGTTTCCAGCGACGACTCAGCAGGGCGCTTAGCAGGGAACCGAGCAGGACGCCAAACACAATCAGGATGGTGAATCTAGGGCTCATGCCGGTGGAGATCATGGTGTATTGAATGCTTTCCCCAATCGGCGCGACAAAGCTCAGGGAACTGACAGGCAAGGGTTCGAAAGGATCATCGCCCAGCCAACCCGTTGTTAGCCAGCCTGCCACAATCAACAGGCCCACTACGACACCGGCCAGTAAATCATTTTTGCGCTGACCTTCTTGGCGACGTGAAAAAGCGAAGGCCACCAGCGCGGCCACGATGACAACCGTCAGAATGGTTTTAAGCAGTCCAGCGGGAAGGCTTGCGGCCGGCAAGGTGATGCTGCTGGATGGGGCCAGCAGCATGCGCGCAGGGGCCAGCAGCCCCGTCAAGGTCATATAGGCAGCAATGCCCAAACACAGCAGCACAACAAAGGAGCGCAGGTTACCTTGGCCCAGCAATACCAGGGCGCGCGCGCCACAGCCATTGGCCAATGTCATGCCAGCACCGAAGAGCAGGCCGCCAATGGGGACTAGCAGCCAGGAAAAGGTGGGGTTCAGGTAAAGGGACTGATCAAGATTGATCAGCTCATTTGCGGCAGCTAACTGTGTCCCGGCCAAAGCCAGGGCCAGCGCCAGGGCAAAGCCCTGGAGTTTGTAGCCACTGCGCCCGGACCAGCGCTCGGTCAAACCACGATAAAAGCAAAATCCACTGATCTGGCCACAGATGCCAAAGACAAGGCCAATGGCCAGGCTGACCCACAGTACAAGTTCTGTATTCATCATGTGCGCTGGAAGTTAAAACCGGGTTAAGAACACTTAGCCTTGCGTGCCCCAGATGTCGCGGCTGATCGCGGCATACCAGGCCTCGCCATATTGGGCCTCCTGCTTGCGGAAGGCCGGGCTGGCTTCTTTGGGGCTGACCCCGCCAGAGGCTTCCACCAGTTTGTCGTCCGCAAAAGCATACAAATGCCCCACGGAAATCCCGTAATCCGGAGCGATCAAACTGTAGCAGGTATTGCTTAGGGTGGCTTGGGAGGTGGCCTTGCCGCTCAGCGCATTGATGATGGCGGCGGCGGCCAGCTTGGCTTGCGTGTTGGCCGAAAATCCGGACTTGGGCATGGGCGAGGCAATCGTGGCATCGCCTACCACGTAGATGTCTTTGACCTGCTCGGACTCAAAGGTATGCGGGTCGATGGGCACCCAGCCACTGGCGTTGGTAACTCCTGCTTGCTCGGCAATGACACCGGCTTTTTGAGGCGGGATCACGTTCAGCACATGGGCTTTATGAATTTCGCCGAACTCGGTTTCCACGCTGAGCTTGGCAGCATCCACCCGAGTGACTTTGCCATCTTTGGAAAAGGGCACCCATTCGATCATGTCGCCATAGACTTGTTTCCAGCCGTCCTGGAACAGGCCTTGCTTAGAGAAGTTGTCCTTGGCATCCAGAATCAAAATTTTTGACTTGGGTTTGTTCTGCTTGAAGTAATGGGCCACCATGCTGGCGCGCTCGTAGGGGCCGGGCGGGCAGCGGAAGGGATTTTCGGGGGCCACCATGATGAAGGTGCCACCATCGGGCATGGCTTCCAACTGGCTTTTCAGCAGACGGGTTTGATCCCCGGCTTTCCAGGCGTGGGGAGCCAGCAAAGATGCCGCCTCGTCGTAGCCTTCCAGCGTATTCCAGCGAAAATCGATACCGGGTGACAGCAGCAGCTTGTCATACGAGAGCTTGTTGCCTTTCGCCAAGGTGATGGATTTGGCATCGGCATCCACAGCCGTGGCGTAGTCGTGGATGACGTCAATACCGGCAGCTTTCAGATCATCAAAGCCGTGGCCTTGCTGCTCGAAACGGCGCAAACCGGCCAGGTACAGATTGCTGAACGGGCAGGTGTAAAAGGTGCGTGCCGGCTCGATCAAGGTCACTTTCAGGGACGGATCGCCCCGCTTCAGGTACCGGGCTGCCGTGGCACCACCAAAGCCGCCACCGACCACAATCACATGGGCGGAGCTGCTGCGCGCATACACAGGCAAGCTGCTCAAGGCCAGGCCGGCAACGCCGGTTTTACCCACCAGACTTAACCACTGGCGGCGAGAGGAGTTCAAGGGAGTGCTCATTCTTAACGTCCTTGCGCAGCGGTTTTAGCGTTGGGGGAAAGCTCGGAGAAGTGGTGTGCCAAGGCTTCCAGGTCAGCATCCTGATAGCCTTTGACCAGGCGATTCATGATGGTGGTGCCGGCAGGTGGCGCATCCGAGGCAAAGGCGCGCAATTGTTCCAGCAAGGCGCTTTCGGAGCGGCCCGCCAGCGAAGGAATAATGGTCGTGGAACGCCCGTCCGGACCGTGGCAGTTCGCACAGGAGTTGGCCACGATCTTGATATCCAGCTTGGAGGAATTGGCCCATACCGGTGCGGCGGCGCTGGAGGCGGCCATCAGGGCAGGGGCTAAGAGGAGACGACCTACGAGGGAGAGGGACATGGGCATTCTTCTTGTCAATGTGCTTCGATGGTAGGAAAGGACGCTCAGCGTAGCATTCCCCTTAAGCCCGCCCTGTATGACTATATAGAGCCCTGTTATGAACTCAGCGCCCAAGGCGGGCGCTGAGTGGGGGCGTTTAAGCCGGCAAGCGTTAAGGTCGTCCTGTTTCAAGCATTGATGGTCAGTTCGGCCTGGCCATTGATGACGGCGCCTTGATCGTCTGTCCAGCTCATCTCCAAAGTTCCTGATTGTCGAGCCACAAAGGTAAATTCGATATAGGGATTTTGGGAAATGGCGGTTTCCGGCTGCCAACTGAACAAGAGTTCTCCGTTGAAGTTCGCCTTGAAGTCGTTGATGATGTTGCGCGCAACGGGCTGGCCTTCTTTGTTCAGGCGCAGACCGCTTTCCATGCGGTGTTCGATCAGGGCGCGTACGCGCACAACTTCGCCCGTTTTAGGCTTGGCATTGCTGATCCAGATACGTGGTTTGCTCATGGGTGCCCCTTGGATTACATGCCGCAGCCGCCAGCAGTCACGGTGATGTGATGCTGGGCGCTCAGGACTCGGCCATCGCTCATCCGTGCCAGTGCGCGCACGGTTTGGGTTTCAATCAGGCGTAGCCGCACAGCGACTTCTGTCGTGCCTGCCAAGGCGGTGAAATTGAAGCGGCAAGCCAAAGGGTGCGGGTTGCCTTGAGCCAGGATAATCAGCTCCTGGCAGTACAGCTCATCGCTAATGGGCGTATCCAGCACGACTTTCACAGGCACAGCGGCAGGGTTGTCGCCCAAGGCGGGCATTTCCAGTTTCAGGCCTTGGTCTTGCGGGCTGGCCCCTTTCAGGAACTCGTCCACAATAGCTTGAACCTGGGCTGCGGTGGCCGGTTTCAGCAACTGGTCAAAGGCAACTTGCGCCTGCAGATTAACGGGCAGCCAGGCTGCGCTCAGTCCGGCCGCCGTGCCCAGCAAAAGCTGGCGACGGCGTACAAAACGGGAGGGAAGTTTAGAGGAAGTCATGGAAGCGGCTCTTGATCCACTGGAAGTCTTCTTGAACAAGGTCGGGGGTGCGTACATCCATATCAATCTGCGTTTGCAGAACTTTGCCGCTTGCGTCCAGCTCGTATTCAAATTTGACCGAGATTTCTTCTTGCGGGTCCCCGTTGACCATCATGTAGCACAGATTATCCGGCAGGACAGGCACCACTTCCTTGCCGGCGATGCGTTCGGCCAGGTTCTGGGCGACGATCTTGGCTACAGCATGCGCGACGTGCGCACTTTTTGGGTAGTGGCCGAACTGGTCGGAAATAAAGCCCATCGAGTCTCCAACCACGTAAACATGATCGTCGTCTCTTGCAGTGAACAGGCGTGGGTCAATATTGGCCCAGCCCGTGGGCTTGCCGTCTGCATCTTTGCCAATCAAGTCCGCATTCCAGATCATTTCCGAGGCTTGATGAGGCGGCATCAACACCGCATCGTCAAAATCGAAATCGCCCGCTGTGGTCTTGATGTGTTTCTTGAAAGGGTCAACCTCGCGTACCCGCGCATTGGGTACATGAGTGATGATGTCCGGATACAGTTCCTGGAAGGCGGCCCGATAGCCTTCGCCAATAGGGGCGATGGTGGGCTTGGGGTCCAGAATAATGATCTTGCCTGGAATCTTGTTGGTTTTAATGTGCCAGGCCATCAGACAGGCGCGCTCGTAAGGCGAGGGCGGACAGCGATGTGGCGGCGGGGGCAAGGTCATGACAATGGTGCCGCCCGTAAAGGCTTTTAGCTTGTTCTTTAGCGCGAACATTTCCGCATTCGGAATGTAGGCGTTAGGAAAATGCTGGCGGGTGTATTCAGCGGCGTAGGTGTCGTTACCGAACCAGGCATCGTATGCATTGCGTATGCCGCCAGACAGAATCAGGTAATCGTAGTTCAGTGCGCCTTGTGTAGTGCGAACCGTTTTTTTGTCGCGCTCGATGGCGGTGACTTCCGCATGCACCAGGTTGTAGCCATATTTCATGGCCGGTGCCAGCATGTCGTGATTCAGAAAGTCGGTGTTGACGATGTCAATCAGCCACTTGTTGCTCATGGGGCCCGACCAGAAGGTGGGGTTGCGCTCTATCAGTACGACTTGCGCGTGAGGAACGAGTTTGGACAGATACTTGGCTGCGGTCATGCCGCCCCAACCGCCACCGCAAATAACGATACGTGGCCCCTTGGTATGGGGCGGCAGGATTTGGCTGGTGTTGGTAATGATGGCCGGCGCCGACAGGCTGGCCGAGGGAAGAATCAGTGTTCCAAGCGCGGCGGCTGGCGTGGCCAGCATGAAGTTTCTACGATTCATTTTATGTTCCTCGTGATCATGACATGACACACGTCAATCAGGCTGAGTAGAGATCGCTTAGTGCGAGCCAGTATAGCCAAGAGTGCTCTAAGTGCAGGAAAAGGGCGCTTTACAGCCCAGGAAACAACAGAAGTGAACAAACTGCGTACTAAATGGTAACAAGACTATCTTTGTGAGGCGATTCCGGCGATAGTGCTCAAAGGGAAATTATTTCTCTTATTGACATTACATCTAGGATTTATTTTGAAGACAGAAATTGGTATTGTGAAGTGGTTCAACAGCGAAAAAGGCTTCGGTTTCATCATGCCGGAGAACGGCGGCAAGGATCTCTTCGCACACCACAGTGAAATTCAGGGAACAGGGTTCAAATCTTTGGAAGAGAACCAACGCGTTTCCTTCGTTGAAGGTGCTGGCCAGAAAGGCCCATGCGCGACCAAGATTCAAATTCTTTGATGATTGGCTTGCTGATTAGGCAAGCTTAGTCTCAAATCAGCAAAACTGGGCCCCATTCAATATGGGGCCCGTTTTTTTTGTGCTGCAAATCTGTTTGATGGATCGGGGCGTGATGCTGGCGCCTGACTGCCATTTGTCTTCCAGTAGGCTACTTACCCTGGCCTGTGTTCCTGTTCCAGCAATCTCAAGGTCAAGCGCGCTTCCAGCCCGCCACTTTGACGATTCAATAATTCCAGCGTGCCGCCGTGCTGGGTCGCAATGGCGTTGACGATGGACAGTCCCAAACCATAACCTGCTTGTTGTTGTGAGCCCCGCCAAAAGCGGTTCATGGCTTGATCGCGCTCGCTCTCACTTAAGCCGGGCCCATGATCCAGCACACTGATGCGCAAATAACCGGGCTCGCCCGCCTCGATGAGCAGGCTGATCGGTTGCACGGCTTTGGTGTAGCGCAAAGCGTTGTCGATCAGGTTTTGGACCGCCACGGTTAGCAAGGATTTTTCAATCTGTACCGGCCCCGGTCTGTTGCGTATATCCAAAGTGATCTGGTCTATGGTGTCGCCGTACACCGCTTTCAGCGCATGCAGGGCGGCATACACAGCTTCTTCGGCATGACTGCTTTCTTTGCTGGCGTTTTGCCCATCCAGTCGCGCCAGTTCCAAGAGTCTTTGCAAAATATTCTGCAGCTGTTGCACACCTTGATCTGCCTGGCTTAAAGCGGTGTCCAAGGTGGCACTTTCCCCCGGGCGCTGCGCGGCCAGATGCGCCACTTGAATATGGGTCTTGATACCGGTCAGCGGGGTGCGTAATTCGTGTGCCGCACTATCGGTGAAGCGGCGTTCGCGCACAATGGCCGCTTGCTGCCGCTCCAATAATTGTTCGATAGTCAGCAGCAGAGGGCGTAGCTCTTCCGGGGCTTTGACTTTGGGCAAGGGGCTGTCGTCTCCGGGGCGGCGGCGCGAGAGCAAATCCCGAATACGTTCCAAGGGGGCCAATCCGTGCGTGATGCCCACCCACAAAAGCAAGAGACTGCCAAACAGGGCTACGACAAAGGGCAGCCCCGCAGAGAGCATGATGCCCCGAACCAAGGATTCCCGTATTTCTATGCTGTCGGCCGCAGCAATCTGGATGTGACCTTCACGCAGCACAAAGGTGCGCCAGCGTTTGCCGCCGTGTATGTGGGTACCAAAACCTAATGCTACTTGCGACATATCCGGGCTACCTGCCGTGCGGCTGACGGCCTGAATTTCCACTTCGCTGCGCACCACACTGATTTCACAAGCCACCCCATCGCGGGCAATGATATCCAAAGGCCGCTCGGCAGACTGGGCCAGCTCCTGCAAATTAGGAAATTGGGCGACTAGCCCCGCCACCATTCGCGCCGATGCCGCCAGGCGGCTATCCAGGGCTTCGCGCAAAGACTGGCGTGCGTCCATCAGCATCCAGGTGGCGACGGCACTCCACAGCACTGTCAGGGAAATGCCGATAATCAGCAGCAGTCTAAGGCGTAAGCTCATGGTGTTCGATGGTTAGCCAGCAGGCCCCAGTTTGTAGCCCAGACCGCGCACTGTCTCGACAATATTGCTGCCCAGCTTGCGGCGCAGATGGTAGATGTGCACATTGATGGCATTGCTTTCCAGATCCTGGTCAAAACCATAGACGCTGTCGCACAGTTGTTCTGCACTCAAAATGGATTGGGGTTTATTCAGCAGGGCGCGCAGCAAGGATAGTTCACGGCGGGCCAGGCTGACGGGCTTGCCGTCCAGCGTAACGTGGCCGGTAGAGGCGCAGAAGCTGAGCCTGCCATATTCGATGCAGTCGGTTTCATGACCGGCCAAGCGGCGAGTCAGCACATGCAGGCGGGCAAGCAGCTCATCCAGGTCAAAAGGCTTGATGACGTAATCATCGCCCCCGCCCAACAGCCCCTCGACCCGATGGTGCAGGGCATCGCGGGCCGTCAAAATCAAAATGGGCAGTTTACGGCCCTGTTCGCGCCATCGGCGCAGCAAGCTCAAGCCGTCCTGATCCGGCAGACCCAGATCCAGAATACAGACATCAAAGCGCGAGGACAGCAGGGCCGTATCAGCCAGGCTGGCGGTTCCTACGTGATCGACGGTCAGCCCGTGCAAGCGCAGTCCCGCCACAATTCCGCTGGCTACAAGCGCATCATCTTCAACAAGTAAAACGTGCATTCTTCCCCCTTAAGTGTTGCTGGCCTGCACACTGAAAGCCTGATGCTTATTACGTTTTGGCATTCATGTTAGCAGTCTTGAGGACAGGGGCGAGAGGGAAAGTTTTCTTAATTTGCCCTTAATCCTGATCCTCTACTGTCATGTAGATTGCATTGCATTTTTATCTCGGTACTTACTTTTTTAATAAAACCGGCTTGGGCAATGACGTTTCTTTGGGCTTAGCCGCTATGACAGATATCGGGCACTTACACACATGACTCCTATATTAGGAATATTACTGGCGACCAGTTTTGTCGCCTCTTTGGTGGCACTGGGCATTCTTGTCTGGGCCGTGGCAAACAAGCTGATTTTCGTGGGCAAAAACGAAGCTGAGACCATCTTCATGAAAGGTGAGCTTGGCCAGCCCGACGATAGTGCTTCCTTTGGGGGGGAGAACGAAGCACAGGCACATCGTTTTGATGTATTGCGTGCGGGCATTGACCGCAGTGGGCGCGGGCCAGTACTGCTTCTGGTCACCGTCGGGATTACCTGGCTGCTGATTGGTTCGGTATTTGGCGTGATGGCCTCGTTGAAGTTGCATTGGCCTGACTGGTTGGCCGATGTCGCTCAAGTGACCTTTGGCCGTGCACGAACCTTGCACCTGAACATTGTGGCCTATGGCTGGTTGTCGGTCACTGGCATTGGTGTGGCTTTATGGCTATTGCCGCGTATTTTCCACACGCCGCTGCGACGCCCCAATATGGTCTACTTTGGCGCAGCCCTGTGGACCTTGGGTGTCTTGGGCGGCACGATTGCTGTTGCCAATGGCTGGTCTGACGGTATCGAGTGGCTGGAATTTCCGTGGCAGATCGATATCTTGCTGGCGATAGGGGGCTTTTTCCTGGCCTGGCCGGCGATTGAGACCGCCGCCAACCGCAAGTCGCGGCATATCTACGTGTCCGGTTGGTACTTCCTGGCGGGCATGGTGTGGTTTCCCTTCTTGTTCCTGGTATCCAATATTCCTGGTTTGCACATCGGTGCACAGCAGGCGACGGTGAACTGGTGGTTTGCTCACAACGTGCTGGGTCTGTGGTTGACGCCGATGGGCGTGGGTGCTGCCTACTACATCATCCCTAAAATCATTGGCAAGCCGGTGTATTCCTACAACGTGTCCTTGCTGGGTTTCTGGAGTCTGGCGCTGTTCTACAGCCAAGTGGGTATTCACCACTTGATGGGTGGTCCGGTTCCAACCTGGGCGGTCACCTTGTCGGTGGTGCACAGCATCATGATGTTTGTGCCGGTGATTGCGGTGGCTATTAACCAGCACGTTACCGTTGCGCAGAATATGTGGGCCTTCAAACAGTCCATGGCTTTGCGCTTTGTGTGGATTGGCGCGCTGATGTACACGCTGTCCTCTTTTCAGGGTTCGCTGGAAGCGATCCGTTCGGTGAACTCGGTGACGCACTTTACGCATTACACCGTCGGTCACGCGCACTTGGGCGCCTACGGTTTTGTGTCCATGGTGATGTTTGGCACGCTGTATTACATGATGCCGCACATTCTGGGCCGTCGCTGGCCCTTCCCATCCTTGATCAAAGCCCACTTCTGGCTTGTCACGGCAGGCTTCACGATTTATGTGCTGGCGCTGAGCATTGCCGGTGTGGTGCAGGGCATGGGCTTGATGGACCCCGGTTCGAGTTTTGGCGAGATCACTCGCAAGATGGTTCCGTATCTGGAAGCCCGCTCTATCGGCGGCACCATGATGACTTTGGGCCACTTCATTTTTGCCACGCACTTTGCCTTGCTTTTGCTGCGTAAAAACTCCGTGACTAGTGCGAATCCTACTCTTGCTCGGGCAGATGCGTCATGAATCGACTCTTACCCTTACTAATCGGTGCCATCGGGGTGCTCTTGCTGGCTACCTTGATGCTGGTCATTTTGCCAGCCTGGCAATTGCGTACTTCGGAACCTCCGGAGCAACTGAAACCTTATACCGCGCAGCAATTGCTGGGGCGCGACCAGTACGTGGCCAATGGCTGTTTGTACTGTCACAGCCAGCAGCCTCGTTCCACCGGTCAAACCTTGTTTGACACGGCGCGTGGCTGGGGGCGCGCGTCTACACCGGGGGACTACTTTTACGACTCGCCCCATTTGCTGGGCACCATGCGTACCGGTCCGGACCTGTTTAACGTCGGTGCGCGCATGAAAAGTCGTGACTGGCATTTGACTCATCTGTATCAGCCTCGGGCGATTTTCGACTGGAGCCTGATGCCGTCCTATCCCTATATGTTCGAGCTTAAAGACCAGGTCGCTGAAGGCGATGTGGTGGTGCGTCTGCCCGAATCCCTGCAGCCTGAAGGTGGCAAGCATGTTGTCGCCCGCAAGGAAGCCTTGGATCTTGTGGAGTACCTGCTGGCCTTGGATCGCACGTATGCGACCAGCGCCCAAGAGCTTGATAAACGCGACCGTGGCTACGATCGTCGTGCCGTAGAGGCCTCGACGGATTCGGGTGCTAAATAGGAATGTCATGACAATGGAAAAAGTTTCTAATTCGCCTCAGGTCGAGAACATTGACCCCACCTTCGAGCCGTGGGAGCCGCCCCGTCCCATTCCGATCTTTCTGCTCGCGGTTTTGGTGGCGCTGGCTTTGGCGGGTGTGGGTTTGTATTTGCATGATCTGGCCCCGCACGCCGCACCGGATGAGCCTACGGCTCCGGTCATCAGTGCCGGTGCGCCTGCCGCTCCGCCCGTATCTCCTGTTGCTGCTTTAAAGGATGCGCCCGCATTGGTGCATTCTGGCCAGGGCAGTGTGTGGAGCTGTGCGTCCTGTCACGGTGAAGCTGGCCAAGGAGCGGGCATCACGCCTCGCTTGGCGGGTTTGTCTGAAGGCTATTTGCTCAAGCAGCTGGAAGATTTTGCCAAAGGCACTCGTCTGAATGAGTCCATGCAGTACGTGGCCAAGGGCATGCAGCCTCAGGATATGAAAGAGCTGGCGGCTTATTACGCCGCGTTGCCTGCTCCGGCTATTACGGTGCCCAGTTCAGATGCGGATCTGGCGCGGGGTGAAGCCCTGTTTCATAAAGGGGACTGGAAGCAAAACGTGCCAGCGTGCATTAGCTGCCACGGCAGTCAGGGCGAAGGTGTGGGTACGTCCTTCCCGCCTTTGGCTGCTCAGCAAGCCGAGTATCTGTTTGCCCAGTTGTCCGCCTGGAAGGGGGGCCACCGCCACAACTCGCCGCAAAGCCTGATGGATGACATTGCGTCCCGTATGTCCTACGAGGACTTGTACGCGGTTTCCTATTACGCCGCCTCGCTGCCAGCTAATGGCAAGCAGGCGAAATAAGTTCAGAACAGAGAGCTTCAGATGAAAGACACTCAATCAAATCATTCTGGCAAAGCCAAGTCGGGGATGTCCGGCGCACGCAGACTGGCCTGGGGGGCTGGGATCGGTGTGGTGCTCTTTGCCATCGGTTATGGCATGAACGCCAAGGGCTGGCTGTCCTTTTCGCTGGGTACGTCCGATACGGTCCCGACCCAGCAGGCCAAGGCCAGTTACAGCCGTGCGGAGATGGAAAGCGACCGTAAAATCCAAAGCAAGGACAAGATGGCGGTCGCCGCCGGCATGCCTGTGGGGCCTGATGGTTATTACGTGCCGCCACCTGATAGCAGCATTCCGGATACGCCCTATGGCGAGGCGGTTCGTCGCGGTCAGAAGATCTTTATGGAGACCTCCACCACGGTATCGGATCATGTGGGTAACACCTTGGCTTGTGTGAACTGTCACCTGGACGGTGGTCGCCGTGAACACTCTGCGCCGATGTGGGGCGCGTATGTGAGCTACCCGGCGTATCGTGCCAAGACCAAGGCCATCAGCACTTTGGAAGATCGCATTATTGGCTGTTTTACCTTTTCCATGAATGCGCAGGCCTCGTCGTCGGGTGAGCCGCCGCCAGCGGGCAGTGATGTTTATCGCGACCTGATGACGTATATGTATTGGATGTCGGATGGTGCGCCCACTGGACAGAAGTTGCCCGGTGCCGGTTTCCCCAAGGTCAAGAAGTCCGAGCTGGGCTATGACTTGACGCGTGGCAAGGAGGTCTACACCAACAACTGTGTGTTGTGTCATGCGGTGGATGGTCAAGGCCAGAAGGATGCGGAAAGTGGTGTGGTGTTCCCACCGCTGTGGGGCCCCAACTCCTATAACTGGGGTGCTGGCATGGCGCGTATTGATACGGCAGCGGGTTTCATCAAGGCCAATATGCCCTTGGGTAAACCGTTTTCTTTGTCCGATCAGGAAGCGTGGGATGTCGCCGCTTATATCAACAGTCATGAACGTCCCAAGGATGCTCGTCAGCAGGGTACGCTTGAGCAAGCTCGTGTCGAGTTCCATGACGGCGAGGAAAGCTACTACGGCAAGGAAGTGAATGGCGTGATTGTGGGTGGTGGCGTGGAGAAGTAAGCCTTCGGCCCGTTGTTTGACAATGAGACCGCCTCAGTTTCTTTTGGGAACTGGGGCGGTTTTGTTTGTGCTGGCTGGTTTCTTATGCTGGTGCTGTTGGTGGATGTGGCACTTATGAATACCGATCCCCTATACATGCGGTGTTTGAGCTCTGAATGTGTGTATAGGATCTTGTGAAAACGCCAGTCTGGGCCGGGGGGCCGTCCTCCGGGCTTGGCTCCTTGCCGGTGCTGCGCACCGGTGCCCTGGTCAGACTTGCGATTCGAGCGCATCCTGAACTCGCGAAAGTGCCTTGTCCCCCGGACAAGGCACAAGCATTTCGCTCAAACAGCAGGACGCTTGCACCCCGAATAGCAAGCCCGCCTGCGGCAAGAAACCTGAACCGCCTCGCAGGACGGCCCCCCGGCCCAGACTGGCTCACAATGACGATAAACATGAATCGCTTTTTCTTTGAAATAGAGCATAGGGTGGGCAGTGGGCTTTTCTTTGCAGCTAATCACGTTGAGCTGCTTCAGTCCCTTTCGGGGGGAGGGGCGATTCAGAGTGCTGACCGCAGGCGAGGGGTAAATCGGGGGTGCAAGCAGCCTGCTGTTTGAGCACGACGCTTATGGTTTGTCCGGGGGACAAACCATCGTGCGAGTTCAGGATGCGCCCCGATTTAGTTCTCGACAAGGGGACCGGTGCGTAGCGCCGGTCAGTACTCAGCACCGAGCCCCGAAAGGGACTGAAGGAGCGTTTCTCAAAGACTGATTTCTACCAAACAAGGCTTGAGTTCCCTAAGCCCGAGCGCAGGCAAGCGGGGCTATAAGGCCACCAAGCGTTTCAAGTCCAGCAAGGTAAAGTGCCCATCGTCCAGCCAGCCGCCGGTATCGATGAAGAAGACGTTCCCCAGTTGCCGCATTTTGTGGGTGGTCTGGTGTCCGTGGATCAGGGCGCGAATGCCGCCCACCAAGCCATCGTAGCCCGTCACATAGCGGTCTCTGGACCACATGCAGACATGACGATCGTTGTCGTCAAAGCTGTCTGTATGGATGTGTTGCCAGTCGTCGTAGGGAAAATCAGCGTGCACCATGCCGACCAAACCCAGTGGTGTTTCTATTTCCATCGCCAAGGGCAGGGCTTGCAATCGTTGTGCGATCTGCTGTTGTTCTGCGGGTGTACAGTCGTCCAGCCACAGGCCGCCATGAACGCGATGGCCTACCGCTTCGATAGGCTGGCCGATGGCTCGCCGCCACGTCAGCTGTTCGTGATTGCCGCAAATGGCGTGGAACCAGGACAGGTCCAGCCACTGCAGAACGTGATGGGATTCAGGGCCGCGATCGACCAGATCGCCAACGGAAAAAAGCCTGTCTCTGGAGGGATCAAAACGTATCCGCTTCAAAGAGGCGTTCAGCTTGGTGAAACAACCATGGATATCGCCCACAGCAATATCCCGCCCCAAGGTGTTCTGGCTGAAGTGTGCGACGTGCATCGTGATGTCCAGGCTAGGTGAAACGTGCTCATCACGGTACTCAGAGCGGCAGGCAGAGTCAAGAATGACACAGCCTGCCGCAGGGTACTGGCGTATTTTGACTAGTGCGCTCCGCTTACCAGTACAGATTCATGTTCAGCATCACTTCTCGCTCCATGCCTCGGAACTGGCCGGTGTAGTACTTCTTGTCGAAGACGTTGTTCACATTTAGGGCAATCCGGTAGCGGGAAGTCTCATAGGCAATGGCGGCATCTGCCAAAGTGAATGAAGGGTTGTAGTTCATGCTGCCATCGGCACGTACATCGTTGGGGGATTTTCCCCGGTAGCGCAGGCCCGCACCTAGCGTTAAGCCTTGAATCTGCTGGGGGTGGTAGTCCAGCCACAAACTGGCAGTTTGGCGAGCAGTTTGCAGCGTTTGCCGGTCAATTTCAGCCGGGCGCTCGCTTTGTGTCGTGCGTGGGTCCAGGTAGGTATAGCCAGCCATGATATCCAGCTGGGTGGTGAGGGGCAGCTTGGCTTCCAGCTCAATTCCGGTGGAGCGGACTTCGCCCGTCTGGACGCTGAAACGGGGATGATTCGGGTCGGGTGTGGTGACATTGGTCTGGCGCAAGTCAAAGACGGCTGCTGTAATCAAGGCGTCAGTGCCGGGAGGCTGGTATTTCACCCCAACTTCATATTGTTTGCCTTCACGAGGTTTAAAGGCGCTGCCATCCGCCGCCCGTCCAGAGGTAGGGTCAAAGGCGGTGGAGTAGCTTACATAGGGCGCGACGCCATTATTGAACAGATAGAGCAGGCCCGCGCTGCCGGTGGTGGCTCTGTCTGTGATGCGAGGCTGGGAGGCATTGCTTTGTAGGGTGCGGGCGGTATCGTGGCGCAAGCTGAGGTTGGCTACCCATTTATCCCATTTAAGCTGATTCAGCATGTAAATGCCGGTTTGCTTAAGGTCGCTGTTTGAGTAGTCCATATCAGGCGGAGCAATGGATACGCCATAAACCGGGTCCAGCATGTCCAGATCTGGCACATTCCAGCCAAAACCCAGACCATCGTTTTCACGGTAGCGCAGATAGTCCACCCCGACTTCTAGCGTGTGTTCGACAGGTCCCCAGTTGAAGTCCTTGCCAGCGCGGCTGTCCACGGTGAAGGTTTTCCCCTTGGTCTCTTGTGCCAGGCTGGCTCGGGAGACATGGCGTTTGTCTGCCAGTACGGCCATGGCGTAAATGTGCCGGTAATCAATCTCGATTTCGGAGTAACGCAGATTCTGGCGAAGGCGCCAGCCGTTGTCCGTGTCATGCTCCAGCGCATAGCCGATGGCTTTGGTGGTGCGATTGAAATAGTCAAAGGCAGGATCACCGGCCGTGCGCTTGAGTGGTAGCTCAGTCACTTCGGGGTAGGAGAAAAGATTGGGCCACCAGGATTTAGGCGTGCCTCGCTCGCGTGAATAGGAGCCCAGCAAAGTCAGCCGAGTTTGGTGGGAAATGTTCCAGAGCAGGGAAGGGGAAACGGATACTCGATCATCACGTGAATCGATGGTGCGTCCGTGGCTTTTGCGCCCAGACAGGTTCAGGCGATACAGCAGGGACTGATCGTCGTTCAAGGCGCCACCTATATCCGCCGTCAATTGACGGCGCTGGTAGCTGCCATAGCCCAAGCCCAAACTGTTGACGTGATCGGCAGTGGGGCGTTTGGACACCACATTGACGACGCCACCTGGGCGGCCTTGCCCATAAAGTACGGAGGCGGGGCCTTTTAATACTTCGATACTGTCCAGGCTATCCATATCATCGTTCCATGAACCATAAGTGCCCGCGGACAGCTGCTTCAGACCATCTTTGTAATAGGCGCTGCCATCGCTGAAACCACGAATGACCGCACCGCTCATGCGTAGATCCCCGGAACCGGAGACATCTGTCTGCACGCCGGGGGTGTACGCCAGGGCTCGCTCTATGCTTTGTGGGGCCAGTATCTTTAATTGTTTTTGCGTGACGATGGACACCGAGCGCGGGGTTTCAATCAGCGGGGCATCCAGCTTGCCACTGCGGCTGTTTAAGGCGGTGTAGCTGTCCACCGTGTCGGTAGGCGCGCGCCGAATAGTGACCGGAGTCAGTTGTGCAATCCCTGCTGACAGGGTCACCGTGTTGCCGTCTTTGGCGTAATCAATGCCGCTGCCTTGTAAAAGCTGGCGTAAAGCTTGTTCCGGGCTCAGTCTGCCGGAGACTGCCGGTGCTGTGCGTCCAGCGACGACATCTTGCGAGAAGAAAATCTGCAGTGATGTTTGCTCGCCCAATTGCAGCAGGGCATCGCCCAAGGCTTGGGCTTGAATATGGATAGCGACGGTTTGCTGGGCCAGTACCGCAGTGGGTGCCAGGCCAAAGGCCAAACTCAGGCTAAGGGTCAAGGCATTGATGCGGGTTCGCAATAGGGGCGAAGGGCGACGACGAGGGAGAGAGGGGCTCACGATCCTGCGATTTCCAATGAAAATAGGTCTTGCGCGACAAGCGCTTCCAGCCTTTGGCCAAAGGTACTCAAGGAGCTGTGCCAGAACGGACAGGTCCTTTCATCTACCTAGACGCGCAAGGTCGGTGATCACCGGAATGAGAATCATGATTATTTTGTAACAGCGGCATCGAGACGCTGGTTTTACCGCGCCATGATGTGAATTGCGCCGCTGGAATCGGTTTGCAGGCGGATGGGGGCAATCGCCGGTAGGGCTTTAAGGACGGTTTCGGGCTGGTCTATGTCGAAGATGCCGGAGATCCGGTGCTGCCGCAGGGCGGGTGCATCCAGATGAAGCGCTTGTGGCAGGTAAGGCGCCATTTCTTGCACCACTTGTTCCAGCGAGGTATTTCTGAAAATAATCTTGCCCCGTTGCCAGGCCGTCAGCCTTTCTACGTCAGCGCTTTGTACGACGCCCGGTTCAACTCCCTGGCGCAGCAAGACTTGTTGTTGAGCGCCCAGGCGACGTTCTTGCCGGCGCCACCATTGTCCTGATTGCACCTTGACTGAGCCTGATTGCACACTGACGTGCACGCTGTCTGTGCTGCGTCGCACATTAAATCGGGTGCCGGTGACAGTAATGGTGCCCAAACCTGCTTGGACGATAAAAGGGCGAGTGCTGTCGTGTTGGACATCGAAAAATGCTTCGCCCTGAAGCAGCTCGATTTCCCGGCGGTCGGCAAACAATCTGGCTTGAGCGATGGTGTTGGTATTCAGGTCCACCACAGAGCCATCGGGCAGAGTGACTTGGCGGCGCTCCCCTTGGGCAGCGATCAGTTCTACCGTTTCTTGCACGGGATTTAGCCAGCCTGATTGATGCAGGGCAGCAGCCGATATGGAAAGGACACCGACCGCTGTCAGGCCCAGCGTCAGCCGTCGTCGTGTTGGAGAGGCGACCCGCCCGGCGGGAGGCGGCAGCAAGGTGCGCAGGCGTTCATCCGGCACAGCCTGGGTGGCACGCCACAGAAATTCAAGCTCTCGATAGCGACGCTGGTTCTCTGGAGAAACCTGCAACCAGGCGGCAAATGCCTGGCGGTCCTCTGCGCTGGCTTCACCCGATTGCAAGCGGGCGAACCAGTGAGCGGCATCGCTGGGGTGTTCCAGATCGTCGGGAGGGTGGGGGCGGGTCATTGCGCGGGCTTTGTGTACGGCATGGCGTCAGTCAGGTACGTAATGGTGCAGCCGTTCGTGGATGTGACGCAAGGCGCGAGTCATGTATTTTTCCACCATGCTGCGCGACAGGTCCATGTCTTGAGCAATTTCGGTATGGGTCCAGCCCTCCAGGCGGTGTTTGACGTAAACCTCTTTGCATTTGGGTGGGAGCTCGGACAAGGCGTGCATCAGCGCATCGGCCAGTTGTTCAAATTGGGCGTCGCTGTCTGTACCGGCGCAGCGCGGGTGCTCGGTATCGCTAAGTTCGTCCAGTGGCAGAACCGTCAATACTGTCTGGTGACGATGGCGGCTGATCAGGCGGTTGCTGGTGCCACGAGCCAGATAGGCGCGTGGATTATCAATGACGCCTGTGCTGTTTTCCAGCATGCCCACTACCGTATCGTGCATGGCGTCTTCGGCATCTTCCCGGCTTTCTGCTTTGCGTCGCCATGCGCCAAACAACTCGCTATAGGAAGCGAGCCAGGCTTTTCTGGGACGGGACGCGTGGGACATGAGACAGGCAGGGCGTGCAAACGACAAATGAATGCAGAATAATAACAATAATTCTCATTAAGGTTTCGATTGAGTGTTTGTGCTGTGATAGTTGTGCATATCCGAGTTGCCTTGTGGTCAAGCCGCCCGCGTCTGTCCGCTTGGTCTAAAATCCCCCAGTCTTTATATCCTTTCTATCTGAATCCCGAGGTTTTCATGTCTCACACCAGCACCCCCGTTGATCCGAACGGCTTGCTTGAATATTCGGTGGTCTACACCGACCGCGCGTTGAATCATATGTCCAAGACCTTCCAGGAGGTTATGCGCGAGATTTCCCGTACCCTTAAACAGGTGTATCAGGCGCATTCGGCCATTGTGGTGCCCGGTAGTGGTTCGTTTGGCATGGAAGCGGTGGCGCGTCAGTTCGCCACGAATCGCAAGTGCATGGTGATTCGCAATGGCTGGTTCAGCTATCGCTGGACTCAGATTTTTGACATGGGTTCTATCCCTGCCAGCACGACCGTGTTGAAGGCTCGTCCCGTTGAAGAGGGCAAGCAGGCTGCATTTGCGCCGGCCCCTATCGAGGAAGTCGTAGCTGCGATTCAGGCTGAAAAACCTGCGCTGGTGTTTGCGCCTCATGTGGAGACGGCATCGGGCATTATGTTGCCGGACGATTACATGCGTCAGGTGGCGGATGCGGTGCATGCGGTGGGCGGTTTGTTTGTGCTGGACTGCATTGCGTCGGGCACGGTGTGGGTGAACATGAAGGCCGTGGGTGTGGATGTGCTGATCAGTGCTCCGCAAAAGGGCTGGACGGGTTCGGCATGTTGCGGCTTGGTGATGTTGAGCGAGCGTGCTCGCCAGCATATTGAAACTACGACCAGCACCAGCTTTGCCTGCGATTTGCGCAAGTGGCTGCAGATTATGGAAACCTACGAAAATGGTAGCCATGCCTATCACGCGACTTTGCCAACGGACTCTTTAAAGGTCTTGCAAGAAGCGATGGCCGAGACGGAGGAGTTGGGCTTTGACTGGATTCGCAACCGTCAGCTGGAGTTGGGTCGCAAGGTGCGCGCTTTGTTAAGCGAGCATGGTTTCCGCAGTGTGGCCGCGCCGGGTTTTGAGGCTCCTGGTGTGGTGGTGTGCTACACCACGGATGACGGTATTCATTCTTCTGCCAAGTTTGCCAAGGCGGGTTTGCAAGCGGCCTCGGGTGTGCCTTTGCAGTGTGATGAGCCTGCGGATTTCAAGACGTTCCGAATTGGTTTGTTTGGCTTGGATAAGTTGAATAACCTGGATCGCACGGTAGAGCGTTTGGCGAATGCGTTGAATGTGATTGAAGAGCAGGCCTAAATGTTGACAGGTGGGGCCGCTGGGCTGGCTAGTTCTATGGGCCTTGTTTGCTTGGGTGCTTGCCACCTGTTGTAGGAATTTTGCTGGATGAAGAAAGAGCTCCTTTGTGGGCTCTTTTTTTGTTTGTTTTTTAGGAGGGCCATTTGTTTGGGGGCCTTTCTTTTTGGAGACACCGCTCTGGCTCGGGGGGACGGGTGCCGGTGCTGAGCACTTGCCGATGCTGCGCATCGGTTCCCGAGCTTGAGGGATAGCTACGGGCGCATCCTGAACTCACGCGATAGCTCGTCCCCCGGACGAGCTATAAGCGTCGCGCTCGAACAGCAGGATGCTTGAATCCCTGCGCTATCCCCCAATCTCGGCAAGTACTCTGATCCGCCCCTGCACCCGTCCCCCCGAGCCAGAGCGGCATCTCTATCGCTACGAGCATCCCCATGCCCATCACCCTTACCGTCGCCAGTGAGATCACTCATCGTCACTCTCTGCGCTCGTGCCCGCGTGCTTATCAGGAGTGAGAGTCAGGCAGGGGCATCAGGGCTGTTTAGGCTTTTGGTTTAGCTCACCCATGGCAAAGGCCAGATTCACCGAGCCTACTAGCCCTGCTGTGTGGGCCATGGTTTGCGCTTCCTGTGCTCCCAGTAGCCCACTGTGGGCTTCTGTCAGCAGGGTCATGCCAGTCAGCCCTTCTTGATAGGACTCCAACGCGCCGTCGTAGGTAATCTGGGCTGCGTCGACCAGGCTGGAGGCGGCGTTATGAGATTCCAGCGCGGCACGTAGTGCGTCGGCGGCGATCACCATTTGTTTGTAGGCATCCTGCTCGGTTTTAGCAACGCGCTCACGGGCTGTTTCTGCACGTAGCTGGGCTTCGCGCACTTGCTTGTTACGCAAGCCAGCGTCGTAAAGCGGAATGCTCAGGGCCAGGACCGCGCCACTGGAGGAGGATTGTGGGCTGACTTCGGGCATGCTGCCCACGCTGAGTGAACCCATTCGTTTGGACATGAAAGCCATCAAGGCGAGCTTGGGCATGAAGCTGGCTTGTGCGGAGTCGATACCTGCCAGACTGGCCTGATGAGCGGCTTGCAAAGCTTGTACATCCGGGCGCTGGGCGATGGCTTTTTTCAGTAACTCGTTGCCGGGGATATCCAAGTCTTGTGGCAGGGGGCGAGCGGCACTGTTGGCAACGCTTAAGTGTGTGTCTGGCGACAGCCCTATCGCGCCCAGCAAGGTTTGGTAAGACTGGCGAGCCAAGGTGCTGGCGTTGACGTGGTGCAGGCGGGCTTGTGCTTTGAGCTGCCGCGCTTGAGCCACTTCAATTTTGGTGCCTAGTCCGTTGCGTTGGCGCTCTAGTGCAATGTCTTCTATCAAGGCTGCGTTTTTTAGTCCCAGTGCAGAGATCTGTTCACGTTGGCGGGCTGAGTTGTAGTTGAAATAGCTGACAGACACCTCTGCGATAACGGCCTGATGAACACCGCTAAACGCGATGCGGCTGGCTGTGGCCAATTTATCGGCGGCTTCTTGTACGGCGGCTCGTTTACCAAAATCAAATAGCAGCCACTTCAATGTCAGAGAGGGCACAGCACCACTCAGGTGCGTGTCGTAGTCCACTTCCAGGTCGGTGCCCAGAACGTGCAAACTGTTGCTGCGTTCGCTGCGCATATACCCGCCGACCACGCTGGCCGATATCAGGGGCAGGTATGCACTTTGCACCATACCGGCCGCTTCGGCGGCTTGTTGGGCTTCGCCCCAGGCAATACGGGTACTGGGGTTCAGGCGCTGGGCCAGGTCTATCAGTTCTGGCAGGCTGTATTCGCGGTGCTCATCGACGGTGGGCGCAAGCTGGTTTTGGTCGGGGCCTGGGACGTCAGCCAGTGATAAACGAGGAGGCTCCGGAACCGCTTGCTCAGGCTGTGCCAAGGCGGCAGGTTTGTGGTCGGGCGCGGCACAAGCGCCCAGACTAAGGGCAAGCGCCAAGGACACAGGCAAGACAGCCAAACGAGACATAGGCATAAGTTCAGGATGCGGCAGGATGAGTCAGCAGCGTAGCAGCATACTGCTGTCCGCCTTCCAGGACGAGTTGTACGGCCATGCACACCAGCAAAAATCCCATGATGCGCGAGATGGCGTCCACGCCATTGTGGCCAATGAGCCGAACAATGCTCAGGGATGAGCGCAGGCAGACGAAGAAGATCAAACCAATCAGGACAGCCAGGATGATGGGGGTGACGGTCAACACCCATTGAGGGTACTGCGTGTGCATGGTCGTCATTTTGGACGAGGCACTGATAACCAGCGCCATGGTTCCGGGGCCTACTGTCGAGGGCAAGGTCAGTGGCACAAAGGCAATATTGTTGTGACTAGCTGTATTTTGATCTTCCGCCTTGGCGACCACATCACTGACGGCCGGAGGGAACAGCATGCGAAAGCCGATATAAGCCACGATCAGCCCGCCGGCAATACGCATGTCCACCATGGAGATACCCAGCGCTGAAGTAATCCACAGACCCGCATAGTAGGTAATCAGCAGGGCAGCGATGACATACAAGGTGGCTTGGCGCAGTTGCTGCTTTTTCTCCTGGGCGCTGAGAGACTCGCCCAAAGAAAGGTACAGCACCATTGAGGTCAATGGATTAGCCAAGGGCAATAGAAACGCCAGCCCCAGGCCGATCAACTTGAATAACTGCATCACTTCATTGCTCATGAGTATTCCTTGATGGTGGCTCAGTTTTTAGGCAGGCAAGGCGTTCTTGTAGAGTTTGCCATCTTTGATGATCAGCAGCAGGTTCTGGTCGGGCTGCTCCAGAAAAACCAGGCTTTGTTCTGGTTCGCCGTCGACTAGCAAGAGGTCGGCCAAGGCACCAGGGCGTATAACACCCAGCTCGCCGTCATACGGTTGACGCATGCCGGACAGTTGCAGCAGTCGGCCATTGTCACCGGTCACCATTTTCAGCACTTTGAGCGGTTCGTAAAAGCGCGTCAGCTTGGACAACATGCGGCCGTGGTGGGGCAGGTGGGCAGGGGTGAAAAGAATGTCGGTGCCCCAGGCCGTCTGGATCTGGTATTTGTCTGCCAGCTCGTAGGCCCGCACCGTTCCCACGGCAACTTGTTGCTGTTTGGCTTTGCTGCGCGGGTCGTGTTGGACGTTGGCATCTTCGTCGGCCAGAAAGGGTTGCAGGCTCCACCACACGCCTTCGCCGGCCATCATGCGGGCGGTTTCATCGTCAGCCAGTTGGCCGTGTTCGATGGACTTTACGCCTGCTTTAATGGCTCGCTGAATACCTCGGGCGCAGTAGACGTGCACCATTACGTAGGTGCCCCAGTCGCTGGCGGCACCGACGGCAGCACGCAGTTCGGCATCGCTAAATTGCAGGCCTTCCAGAGGGTCGTACAAGGAGGTGACGCCGCCACCGGCCATCAGCTTGATCTGGCTGGCACCCAACATCAATTGTTCCCGTACGCGGCGCAAGACTTGATCGGCTCCGTCCGCAATGCAGGTGACCCCAGCTCGTTCGGTATGGCTTAACTCGCCGTCGGCACGGGGGACTTCATAGCGCATCCGAAAGTCGGCATGGCCGCCAGTTTGCGCAATCATGGCCCCACTGGGGTAGATGCGGGGGCCATGCAGCAAGCCCATATCGATACCGCGTTTCAGGGAAAAGCTGGGCCCACCGGCATCGCGCACAGTGGTAAAGCCGCGCAGCAAGGTGCGTTCGGCTTCTTTGCTGGCAATCAAATGCAGGTCTGCCGGGTCCGCCATCATGGCAGTCATCTGGTCCACGGCACAGAGCAAGCTGTGCCAGTGGGCGTCGATCAGGCCGGGCATCAGGACTTTGTTCTGGCAGTCCATCACGGTGGCGTCTGCCGGGATTTCTGCGACGGGCATCACTGCCGTAATACGGCCCTGATCGATCTGCACCGCCAGGCCTTTTTGCAGTGCCAGTGTCTGGCCATCAAACAGGCGCAGATTGCTCAGAATGAGTTTGGGCGCCAAAGCCAAGGGCTTTTGATCCAAGGCATTATTGGATTGAAAGGCGGCGCCTGCCGGGGCTGCACCGGGGGCGAAGCTGGCTGCCGCGCTCAGGCGTTTGTGAATGAAAGGGATGGAAGGGTGCGCACAAACGCAGGCTGGTACACCGTGGCGATAGGCTTGGCGTTGCTGGCGCAGAGCGGGGGATTGGCCCAGGTAAGAGTAAGTCTGCATGGCGTCCTGAAAAATCAAAGATGGATGAAAGGAGGGCGGACTCAAGACATACGCAATTCGATCAGGTCTAGTAAACGGACCCTTTCGCGAGCGATTTCATCAGATATCTGGTGTGTACGGGCTAGAGTGTAAACGGCCTCACGCGCGGCGTGGATAGCCTGGATCTGCATGTCTTTTTCCAGTGCTTGTTCTGCCAGGTCTTGGTCCGCGTCGTCCCCTTGGGGACTGTGGGCAATATTGCTAAGGACCCGATCAGCCATGGCCGTGTAACGCGCACCCGAAGACTCGGGATTGTGTGCAATCAGTTCATTCAGTGTCTGTGCCACGGATTGGGCGCTGGCGTGGCGCACCGCCTGCTCGGCCCGTTCTTCCTGGTCCTGACGGCGACGCAGGGCAGGGAAGGACACGCGTTTCATCAAAGGCGGCAAGGCCAGGCTGGCCGTCAGCAGAGAGACGATGATGACCACAGAGGCCAGGAAAATGGCCAGGTCGCGGGCTGGAAAGGGGCTGCCATCGGACAGCGTCAGCGGCAAGGTCATGACACCGGCTAAGGTGACTGCACCCCGTACCCCCGCAATGGATAGCACCAGCACCAAGCGTGGGTTGGCTTGTGCGGTTTCGTCATCATGGCGCAAGCCCAGTAGAGACAGGCCGCGTCGCAGCCCCAGGTAAGCGTACACGCATAAAAAACGCAGCAAAATCAGGGTTGTACACATGGCTACCGCATAGACCAGCAGCCAGGCCGGATTGTGGTGGCCGGTTTCCTGGACGACCTGCACCGCTCCACGAAAGATGGCGGGCAATTGTTCGCCCAGCAGGACAAACATGATGCCATTCAAGCTCAGTTGTACGGTGTCCCAAACGGTCTTGCGCTGCATCCGGGTGGCGGCCATTGCATTGCCCGAGAGCTCGGCATAGCTCATGGTGACGCCTGCGGCGACAGCGGCCAAAATGCCTGACGCTTCCAATTGCTCGGCCAGAAAATAGGAAGCAAAGGGAAGAAGCAGACTGAACAGGATTTCCGCCCCTGGTTCTTCGCCCCAGCGGCGTACAAAGAGATTGCGCAGGAACAGCAAGGCGCGTGTGCTCACAACACCCACAGCTAAACCGGCCAGAGTCAGCCACAGGAAGTTCTGACTGGCAGAGGAGAAAGAAAAAGAGCCGCCTAGCGCCAGCGCGACGGCAAGCCGAAATGCAACCAGGCCGCTGGCGTCATTGAACAGGGACTCGCCCTCCAGCAAGGCCTGCAGCCGCGGGGGCAAAGGCACGCGGCGGGTAATGGCTGAAACGGCCACCGGGTCGGTGGGCGAAACAATGGCAGCCAGCGCAAAGGCTACCGGCAAGGGCATGGCAGGAATTAGCCAATGCAGGACATGGCCTAATCCGAATACGGTGAGAAACACCAGGATAAACGCCAGAACCAGAATACCGATCCGATCCCGAATTAAACTTTCCTTGGAAATGCGCCAACCGTCCAGAAATAATAAGGGCGGCAGAAACAGATAAAAGAACAGGTCCGGGTTCAGGGTCATCCCATGATTGAACCAACCCGCAATCAGAAAACCCAGAAGAATCTGTATTAGAGGGGCAGGGATGGCAACAGGTATTATCTTTACCAAGCTGTTGCTGATTAAAACGGCAGCCAACATGCTTAAAGTCAGGTTTACGTCGTCCATGGCAACTCTGTGTAAATGATTGCTGTGATTGAAACCCTATCAGAAAGTTGTTTTTCACTATACGCGTAAAAATGATAGCTTCACAAAGGCTCAATCTGGCAAGAATAAATGGAATGCGTCTGAAAGTGCTCAGGTACAATTCTTCGCAGCGACCGCAGCAGAATGCACGGATCGCATTAAAAATAATCGGGGGGATGCCACGCATGCGTGCGCTTATAGCCAGTCTGGCAGCGTTGCCCTTGTTGGGGGGATGTTCCCTTGCACCGTCGGTCTATATGGCAGGTTCATATTTTCCTGCCTGGCTGGTGTGTGTGCTGGGAGCCTTGTTGCTGACTTTACTGATTCGTTGGGGGCTGATTCGCGCCGGAGTAGACGATGCTCTGCCCATGCGCCTGCCCGTCTATGCCTGCCTGACGCTGGCATTGACCTTTGCCGCACTTCTTCTTTTTTTCGAGTGACTGAGCCATGACCCAGGCACAGAAATCCTCTCCCCGTAAAGGCCTTGGCCTCCTGTTGAGCGTGCTGATTGTTGCCGCCGCCGTTATCCTGGCCTGGTGGTACTTGCAGCGGTCTGCCAACAATCCTTTGTCTGAAGATGCGGTGATCAGCGCCGATGTGGTGCATATCTCCAGCTCCTTGCCCGGACAGATCGAGCGCATGATGGTGCGTGACGGTCAGTTTGTGAAACGCGATGAATTGCTCTTTACCGTAGACCCGGTTTTTTATCAGTTGCGGCTTGAACAGGCCCAGGCCGAGCTGGCCTTGGCGCAAGCCACACTGGATATGAAACAGCGTGCGGTGCGGGCAGAAGGGCATAACGCAGTGATTGCGGACGATCAAATCACACGCGCCAGAACCAATTTGACGATGGCTACCCAAAGCCAGCGACGTTTGGCGAATCTGGCCGCCAAAGGTTATGTCTCTCAGCAACAACTGGACGAAGCCAATACCCTGTTGCGCGATGCCCAAGTTTCCTTGAAGCAGGCCACTGAACAGTCCGGTGCTGCTCAGGCACTGGTGGGCAATACCCAAGGCGAGGAGGCGATGGTGCAGGCCCGGCAGGCGGGTCTGGCCATGGCTCAGCGTGATCTGGAACATACACAGGTAAAGGCGCCGCACAATGGCCGCATTGTGGGGTTGCGCACGGGGTCAGGTGAACACTTGATGCCCGGCGTGTCGGTCTTTACCTTGCTGGACACTGATTCCTGGTCAGTCACGGGCATGTACCGGGAAACTGATTTGAAAGAGATCAAGCCGGGCGCCTGCGCCACTGTCTATGTCTTGTCCGATCCGTCGCGCAAGCTCTCGGGCAAGGTGGAGGAAATCGGTTGGGGTGTCAGCAGCCAGGATCAGATCAATCTGCCCCGCAGCTTGCCCTATATTCAGAAATCCTTGAATTGGGTGCGGGTAGCGCAGCGCTTTCCCGTTCGCATTCGCCTGGATGCGCCCCCCGAGGACTTGATGCGCATGGGTGCCTCAGCCACCACCATCATTCATCGCGATGGCGACTGCTAAGACCGGCCTGTCTGCTTTGCTGCGGCTCATCTGGCAAGACTTGCAGCCAGCTCCTGGCCGTCTGGCGCAAAGCTGGCGCGTGGCGGCGCTGTGCGCCTTAATGGTCTTGCTGGCCATGAACTACGGCATTCCTGAATCCGCGGTCAGCTGCTTTGTCATCTTTTTCGTCATGAAGTCTGACGCTGGCGAAAGCTCAGTGCTGGCCCTGGCGTTGGTGGTGTTGGTATCCATCGTCGTGCTGCTGATGGTGCCCTTGATTCAAGTCACTATTCAATATCCGCCCTGGCGTTTACTGGCCATGGTGTTGACGTCTTTTGTGCTGTTGTTCTTAGGGGTGGCCAGCAAGCTGGGGCCCTTGGGCGGCATTATTGCCTTGGTTATCGCTTTTGTGCTGACCTTGCTGGGCTATGTGCCTTTTGGTGAAATCGCCACACGTGCTGTGCTGTACGCCTGGTTGATGACTGCCGCACCCATGGGTTTGGTTCTGATCTTCAATCTCTGTTTTGGCCTGTCTCCCCAAAAGGTATTGCGCCGGGAGCTGGCCGCACGTTTGCGTTTGGCGGCTCAAGGTTTATTGGGGCAGGCCGATACGCAGGATCTGTGGGATGAACTGGCTTTGGGCGTTAGCGCTCAGCAAAAACGCTTGGGCTGGATACGCTTGTTCCATTTATTGCCAGCTCAAAATCAGGCGGATCTGGATCAGGCGATCTTGAATACCTACCGGGTGTTGCTGGCTGTGGCCGTGCTGCGTGATCAGCATTTGGACCGTGTTGAGGCACAGACATTTGCGCAAATTTGCGAGCGTGCTGCACAGGCTATTGAACAAGGCTACCTTCCGCCTATGGAAGACCTGCCAGCGCTTCCCGCTGACAGCGCATTGGCCATGCAGGATTTACACGAGGCTTTGCTGGCCTTGTCCGGAGCTATTGCCACGGGTAAACCGGACCCGGTTCATGATTCGTTTATGGTGCCCGATGCCTGGAGCAATCCTGTGTATCAACACCACGCCTTGAAGGCCACCGCCGCCGCGGTCTTGTGCTATTTGATTTACAGCGCTGCAGATTGGCAGGGCATCCACACGGCCATGATCACCTGCTATGTGGCGGCTTTGGGATCGACCGGAGAAACCGTACACAAGCTGGCCTTGCGTATAGCAGGCTGTTTGTTGGGGGCCGCTCTGGGCTTTCTGACGGTGCTGTTTGTGATGCCTTATCTGGTGGATATCGGCGGCTTGATGGCTGTAGTGTTCCTGGTGTCTTTGTTGGGGGCGTGGGTGTTCTATGGGCCAGAGCGCATTTCTTACGCGGGTATTCAAATTGCCTTTGCGTTTTATCTGGTGACCTTGCAAGGCTTTGGGCCCAGTTTTGACTTGGATTCGGCCCGTGATCGTGTGTTGGGGATTTTGCTGGGCAATGCGGTGATGTATGTGATGTTCACCCAGGTCTGGCCCGTTAGTATTGCGGGCTCGGTACGGCTGCGTCTGAGCAAGGCGACAGAGGGCTTGGCAGGCTTGGGGGCGTTGTGGCGTGAGCGTCCGGCCCAGGCAGTGCAGCAATCGGCCAGTGTGGCGCAAGAGCTGTCCGCTGCCAAATATGGCTTGGCCTTGATGCAGTTGGAGCCTGAACGCTTGCGGCCCGATGTGCAGCAGACGCAAGCTTTGCAAAACCAGTGGCAAGAACTGCGCCAGCAGTTTATCGGCCAAGCTTATTCACCCGCAGCCCATCCCCCGGCGGATTGATAACCCTCATTACCCAGAGGTGATTTTCCTTTTCTGGGCGGCTCGTAGAATGGGCCTCATTTCCCATTTCCGGGATCAAAAGAAGCGCCGCAAAGGCCTCGGTTCGGTCGGAGACACACCCCCGTTTACCTTCTTCTGTGCATATGTCTGCTTGTTTGCGGGCAGGACAAGACTCGTCTTTGTTCAGCGCAGGCTCTTGATTCAGGTTGTGAGAGATTTCTTGCCCCCTTTTGGGGGCTGGACCTGTCCATTACTGATCCCTGATGACGGCAACGTACCGTTTCAGACATCACAATACTGATAAAGGAGCATGAAGTATGGCTGAACAAGAATCTGCACTGCGGCCCGGGCAGGAGGCCCTGGCCCCTTCGGCGGCTGGTGGTAGTTGGCTGCAAAAACATTTTGCCTATAAAGAGCGTGGTAGTTCCCTACGCCAGGAAGTGCTGGCCGGGCTGACTACGTTCTTGGCAATGGTGTATTCCGTATTTGTGGTGCCGTCCATGTTGGGCAAGGCGGGCTTTGATACGTCTTCGGTCTTTGTGGCTGTCTGTCTGACCAGTGCGTTTGGCTCTTTGTTAATGGGTCTGTGGGCCAATTTGCCGATTGCCGTGGGCTGCGCTCTGTCTTTAACGGCCTTTTTGGCGTTCGACCTGGTGTTAGGGCAGCAACTTAGCCCCGAAGTCGCCCTGGGTGCTGTATTTTTGATGGGCCTGCTCTTTACCCTGATTTCTGCCACAGGCATCCGTACCTGGATTTTGCGCAATCTACCTTTGGGTATTGCTCATGGAACAGGTATCGGAATTGGGTTGTTCCTGTTGATGATCGCCTCGAATGAAGTGGGCCTGGTCATACGCAATCCGGGAGCAGGTCTGCCCGTGTCCTTGGGGGATGTCACCTCCATGCCGGTGTGGATGAGCATTTTGGGTTTAGCGGCGATTTTTGGGCTGGAGCGACGCCGCGTTACCGGCGGTATTTTGCTGGTGATTCTGGGGCTGTCGGCCATTGGCCTGATGTTTGATCCCAGCGTGCGCTTTACCGGCCTGTTTGCCATGCCCAGTTTGTTTGGGGAACACTCTTTGATTGGCGCGATGGATATTCGTGGTGCCCTGAATGCGGTGGTGTTGCCCAGTGTGCTGGCCTTGGTCATGACGGCGGTGTTTGATGCCACCGGCACGATCCGCGCGGTAGCAGGTAATGCCGGGCAATTGGATAAAGATGGCCAGATCATCAATGGCAGCCGTGCTCTGACAACGGACTCGCTCAGCTCGCTGGTGTCGGCCAGCTTGGGGGCTTCTCCGGCCGCGGCCTATATTGAATCGGCTGCCGGGACTGCGGCTGGTGGGCGTACTGGCTTGACGGCAGTGGTGGTGGGCCTGGGCTTTTTGATGCTGATTTTCCTCTCGCCCTTGGCGGGTTTGGTCCCAGCGTATGCCACGGCACCCGCACTTATGTATGTGGGCTTGCTGATGCTGGGTGGCGTGCGCCATCTGAATACGGAAGATACGGTGGATACCATGGCGGGTCTGGTGTGTGCTGTGTTCATCGTGCTGACGGCCAATATCGTGACGGGCATCATGCTGGGTTTTTGCACCTTGGTGCTGGGCCGCCTGTTCTCCGGAGAGATGCGCCGTCTGAATGTGGGCACCGTTCTGATCGCATTGGCTTTGGCTGTTTTCTACCTGGGCGGCTGGGCTTTATAAAACGATATGTGGGAAGGCTTGCTCTTCCCCCGTACACTAGCTCTTTTCTTGAAACCGAAAGGGGTGCGTGTGCGGGTTGCATTTGATTTTGATGGCACGATCACCGATCGGGACAGCTTGCAGGATTTCATCCGTCGTATGCGAGGCTGGCCGGTCTGTTTTCGTGCCTACCTAGCCTGCATACCACGGTTGCTGTATTGGGATCGCGGGCCGCAGCGTCGCCAGGCCATCAAGCACCGTTTCCTGCGCAGCGCCTTGGGCGGTTTAAGCCGCGATCAGGTTCAAACGCTGGCCGATACCTATGTACAGCATCATCTGCCGCGGATTTTGCGTCCTGAAATGATGGAACGAGTTCGGGTTCATAGAGAACGGGGCGATACGGTGGTGCTGGTCAGTGCGTCACCGTCGATTTATCTGCAACCTTGGGCAAGGGTGCAAGGAATGGCGCAAGTGCTGGCAACGGAGTTGGCCTTTGATCCGCTGAAAGGGTGTGTGGGTATGGGCAGCGCTAACTGCTGGGGGCAGGAAAAGGTAAATCGTTTGCAGGCATGGTTGGGTCATAAAACCGTACAGCTGGATATAGCGTATGGAGATAGTTTGGGTGACGCGCAAATGCTGGCGCATGCGCGGCAGCCCTGGTTACGGGGCCGAGATGCGGCCTTGCCCGATTTGAGCGAATAAACAGAGTTCAGGTTTTGACGGTGGCGGTGGCTTGAGACCGCTTCTTGCTTTGATCTGATCGTATGTAAAAAAGCCCGGCGGAAATCAAATTTCCGCCGGGCTTTTTTAGTTTTTCCTAACTATTCATTCGGCAGTGTTCAAGCTTGTATCCAAGCTGAATGGGCTGCCGCCCGCATTCTTATGGTGCATTGCGCTTGATGGCCATCCCGATCAGCAAGCTGGCCCAGCCTTGGGACAGCAAATCAATGCCCAGGATCAGGCCCAGAATCCAGACGCTATTGCCAGGCCAGCCCGCCGCGATGATCAAACCGGCCAACAGGGTAATGAAGCCAGAAAAGGCCAGCCAGCCGCCGCCTGCTTGTGCCCGGTTCTGGAACCAGACCCACAGCCGAAATACGCCCGACGCAATCAGGAAGGCGCCAAAGAGTAAGGTCAGTACGGTTGCGCCCACCAAGGGATTGCTGATCGCGATCAGGCCGGCAATAAGATACAAAATACCGCTCAGGCTCCAGAACAGGAAGCCGCGCCAGCCTTTGGAACTCCAGGCATGAGCCAGGTGCAGCACGCCGCCTATGCTCATCAAAATCCCAACGTAGACGACGCTGGCGACGGTCGCTCCAACGACGTAGACCAGGGCAATCAGGCCCAGAATGATCAGAGCAATGCCCAAACCAATGAACCATCCTGGCTTTAAAGGCAGCTTTCGTAGCAACTCAGAACGATTGGTGTCGTGTGGACTTACTGCCATCTGTGTACTCCTTGCAGGGTTAAAACGACTTCACGGTCTTAACTGTACTCCAGACCTGTGCGAGGGCCTAGTTGCATATAGGGGCAGGGCGCTTTTTTAAAAGAGAAATTGATCGTCCACAAACACGAAGGCCCTACCGTTGCGGTAGGGCCCAGGCCGCTCTGGCGGCGGTGAACTGCCATGATGACAGTTTTTGAAAGCTGCGTTTCAGACAGCTTACTGACCACAATGTCAGTGATTCCACTGTACGTTAGCTAATTAAAATCAGCCAATTATGGAAAACCCGCAAATCTGAAACAAGCCCCTTCAAGCCCTTTGGGTGGGTCGCTTTCGGGGGCAGGAGGGGCCCTTAGTGGCCGTGGCCACCTTGGTGACCCTGACCGGCTTTGCTGTTCAAGGCGCGCACTGGCGCACTGACTTTCACGTCTTCTTTCTGGCCAGCCGCATTTTGAATTTGCAGGGTGATATCCACCGAGCTGCCTTCTTCAACCTGCTTGTCCAGACCCAAGAGCATGATGTGGTAGCCGCCGGGCTTCAGTTCCACTGCCTTGCCTGCAGGCAGTTCAATTTTTTCTACTTGGCGCATGCGCATGACATCGTTGTCCATGGCCATTTCATGCACTTCAACCTGTTTGCTCAAGGAGCTGCTGGCTCCCAGCAACTGAGCCGCTTCCGTGGCTTGCAGCACCATGAAGGCGCCCGTGGCTTGTTGACCGGGGACGGTTGCGCGCACCCAAGGATCGGTGACGGTGACTTCAGCCTGGGCCAGAGTAGGCAGGCTCGTCAAGGCCGCCAGGGAGAAAAGGGAAGTAGCGATAGTACGTTTCATGTTGGTAATCCTGTGTGGGTTCACTTGCTCAGAGCCAGTACCTGGCGGATATCAGCCGTGGCTTCTTCAGCCGTCTGCGTATGGCGCAGGGCGATCTGCAACTTGCCTTGTGTGTCATACACATAGGTCAAGGCACTGTGGTCCATGGTGTAGCTGGAGCCGGTGGGAACCTTTTGATAGAAGACTTTGAAGTCGCTAGCGGTTTTGGCCAGCTCTTCCTGGGTCGGGCGCAGGGCCACAAAACCGGGGTCAAATGCTTGCATGTACACGCGCAGCAGTTCCGGCGTATCGCGTTCGGGATCAATCGAGATGAACAGAACCTGGAGCTTGTCCCCATCCTCGCCCAATTGCTCTTTGATTTCCACGGCGCGCATCAAGGCGGTGGGGCACACGTCCGGGCATTGGGTGAATCCAAAAAAGATCAGCACGATTTTGCCTTTGTAATCGGCCATCGTGCGTCGTTGCCCTTCGGTATCGAGCAGGCTGAAATCTTTGGCGAAGTCGGCACTGCTCATGTCCACACCTTCCAGATTACGAAAGGCAGCTTGTTTGGGTGTCTTGTCGCCGCAAGCGCTCAGGACCAAAGGGGTCGCCAGCAGGGCAAGCACAAGCTGGCGGCGTGAGAATGAGGGGGTCATAGGAATATCCCGCTAAATGACAAAGTAAAGTGGCGCCTGCAGGCAGCCGGAACTGGTCAGGAAAGCAAGGGGGAAGGCGGTCCGCGCGCGCTCAAGGGCGGGCCCGTCAGAGGGAGCATGGGGGCTTGCGCCAGTGTGGCGCTGTCCCAGGTATGGACGGGGCTGCGATCCAATGCCCAGGCAGGGCTGGGATCGTCGTTTAGGGCTTTTTGTGCCTGGGCCTGTGCAAACAGGCAAGCCGCGTGCAAGCTGTGCTGCTCATCATGCTCTGGGCCGGGAAGCTGACCACTCCATTGCGCCAGGAACGGATCGCCTTGTACGCATAGGCTTAATGCCGCGGCGCGGGCCGGGTCTGAACTGGGCATATAGCCATTGGGAATCAGGCCACGGATCAGCAGTGCGCACATCACCAGCACCAGTAAAAACCGGCTGCGGTTTCCTATAGAGGGGGATGCGCAGTGCCTGATCATGATCAGAGCATTCTAGTACAGATGGAAATCTGTTTCCCCAGATTCTGTGGCACAGTGTGTGCCTATCAACAAGGAGCTTGATATGCGACAGATTTATGGGGTGTTGGCAGTGCTGGCCGTGGTGCTGGGGCTGACAGCATGTTCGACGCCGGACCATTCAGCAGACAGCAGCTGGAGCCGGCCTTCGGGTGTGGAAGTCTACGGGGAAATGGATGCTGGAGTAGGCTCAGTGCGGCGGCAGTCTCATTAAAAACTGCCGCCCTTAGGCACTTAGGCACTTAGGCCAAGGTTTGGCCTGCGCTATCGGCCATATCCTGCTTTTTAGCGATATCTTCAGGCTCGGCCTCGTCATTCAAGTGCGACAAGGCTTTGCTCAAACTGTATGCCGGTTCAAAGGAATCGGGGTTAGCCATGGGCCAACCCACCCGGAAAATAGTTTGACGATAGTGGCCGCGCAGCAGCTCACCTTTTTTCAGATCCGGGAACAGAGCCGACATCACCCGCACTTCGCCGTTGCTGATGCGTCGGGCAATGTGGTGTGGACGCAGTTGATCAGGATGTTCCAGGCCAGCCGCTCCCAGTAATTCCGCCAAGGCTTTGAGCGTATTGCCATGAAAGCTGGCCACACGCAGGGACTTGTCATCGACTACCAGGGCTTTCTGGCGCTGCGGATCTTGAGTGGCCACCCCTGTGGGGCATTTGTCCGTGTGACAGGCCTGGGCTTGCAAACAGCCCACTGCAAACATAAAGCCACGGGCGCTATTACACCAGTCCGCCCCCAAGGCCATGATGCGCGCCATATCAAAAGCGCTGATGATTTTGCCCGAAGCCCCCAGGCGGATCTGTTCACGCAAACCGATACCAACCAAGGTGTTGTGCACCAGTCGCAAGGCTTCACGCAGCGGCGTGCCTACGTGGTCGATGAATTCCACCGGAGCTGCACCGGTACCACCTTCGGCACCGTCCACCACAATAAAGTCCGGCGTGATGCCGGTTTTGAGCATGGCCTTGGCAATGGCAAACCATTCCCAGGCGTGACCAATACAGAGCTTGAATCCAACGGGTTTGCCGCCGGACAGGGTACGTAGCCGAGCCACAAACTCCAATAGTTCCACCGGAGTTCGGAAGGCACTATGGCTAGGAGGCGAGTTACAGTCCACCCCTTCAGGGACACCCCGAGCCAAAGCAATTTCTGCCGATACTTTGGTGCCGGGCAAGATGCCGCCGTGACCAGGCTTGGCCCCTTGCGACAGCTTGATCTCAATCATTTTGACGTGATCCTGAGTGGCACGTTCGGCAAAGCGCTCGGGCGAGAAATTGCCGAATTCATCGCGGCAACCGAAGTAGCCGGAGCCAATATTCCAGATCAAATCGCCACCGTGACGCAGGTGATAGGTGCTGATGCCGCCTTCGCCCGTGTCATGCGCAAAGTTGCCCATTTTCGCGCCTTTGTTCAAGGCCAGCACCGCATTGGCGGACAAGGCCCCAAAGCTCATGGCGGAAATATTGAGCACTGACAAGGAATAAGGCTTGGTACAGTCTGGCCCGCCTACCTCAATACGGAACTGGGAGTCCTTGATGTGGGTGGGCGTCATGGAGTGGTTGATCCACTCGTAGCCGTTGTTATAGACCTCCTGGTGCGTACCAAAAGGCTGCTTGTCGATCTGTTGTTTGGCGCGCTGGTAAACCAGGGAACGATCCGCGCGCGAGAAGGGCAGTTGCTGGGCGTCGCTTTCCAGAAAGTACTGGCGGATTTCAGGACGTATGGCTTCGAAAATAAAGCGCAGATTGCCGATGACCGGGTAGTTGCGGCGAATGGCGTGACGAGTCTGCGTAATATCCACCAGACCTTGCACGCACAGGGCCAGCCCCGGTATCGCCAACCACAGCCAGCTTGCGCTTCTGAACAGCGAGAGCAGCAAGAAAAAGGCGGTCAAGCCGATGATGATGTAGAAGGCGGTGTAGCGTGTCAGCCACTTTTGCATAAAGACTCCTGCCAAGAAAACGGGCTGGTGGGGCCGATTGCTCGCTCCGATCCACCAGAATGCCAACATCATAGAACGGTCCCGTACGGTTTGCCATGCTTGAGCGGGCTTAGTTTATGAAAACTAACAATGCAAAAGAGTGTGACAAGCAGGCACTCATTCTGGCGCGGATCCTGGCTTCTTAAGGCATGTGTGCAGGTAGGTGGATTCTGCGGTGTAGATCCTGCAGGTATCTGGTGTGCCCGTACCTGCTACTGCCTATGAAGCCGCCGTTGCATGCAAGAAAAGGTATTCAGCGAGCTGTAATTGAATAGGTAGCTAAGCTATCTATATAATTGAGCTTTGCTTCTTCGTTTATCACTTCATGTTTGTCTCTGGTCGTTTGATCCAGCTGGATCGGGCCGCCTTGCTGCATGGCCTGAATCTGGCCCTGGCTGCTTGGCTGTCGTTCAGCATTGCTGTCCTGTTGTCTGTCGATAATCCGTTTTGGGCCGCCATGCCTGTGTGGGTGCTGTCCCAAGCCTACCGGGGGCTGGTGTACGAACGCGCCTTGTGGCGCATTCTGGGCACCTTGGTCGGTGCAGGGCTTGGCCTGGCGTTCTTGTATTTGCCTAACCCGTATCTGCAATTAGTGGGTATGGCCTTGGTGGTCGGAGTGGCTTCGGCCTTGACCCATGTTTTCCGTGGAGCCTTGTCTTATCTGCCCATGCTGGCGGGGATTACGATTGGCGTCGTTGTGCTGCCGTCCGTGCTGGCGCCGGAGGCCTCTTTGGATTTGGCTTTATCGCGGGTGGAGTGCACCTTGATCGGGGTCTTGGTGACTACCTTGCTGTGCTCGCGAACTACGCCACGCAGTCAGCGCAAGCATTATTACGAGCGCGTCCGTGTGTTGGCGGCGGATACTTTACGAATTGCCGCACACGCGTTGGGGCCGGCATACGCGCAACGGGATCAGGCTTTGTTTAGCCGCGTGCGCCAGGAAATTGTGGAGCTGGATGCGCAGGCCCGTGTGCTGGCTGCGGGTTCGCTGGATGCCTACCGCCGTTTGCCCTACGTTGATGCGTTCCTATATGCGGTGATTGAACTGCTGGCGGCCAGCGAAGTGATTGTTCGTCAGCGTGAACGGGGCTTGCTGCCCGCGGCTGACTATGAAAAAGAGCTGCTGGAGCAAGCGCAGCGTTTGCAGGACGGACAGGCCTTACGCGTATTGGGGAAAACAGCCGTCCGGCAAGATGGGCAAATCAGCTTGGCGCGCCTGCGTCGGGCAATGGGACAAATTCAGAGAGCAGAGCAAGGCTTGTTTGCGGCCCGCGCGCCGGCAAGAGGGGGCCGTCAGCGTTTTTTGACGACTCCCGCAATCTCGGTGGATTGGCCTTTAGCGAGCCGTACCGGATTCATCAGCGGCTTGGCGGCCTTCTGTGCGGGGGCCATTGCCTATGCCTTGGCCAGTCCTGCTTTGGAGCTGATGGCGATGGGAGTTTGCACCTTTTCTATTATTTTGGGCTCTATGCCACGTCCGCAACTGATGAGCCGAACTATGTTTACCGGCATTGCGGTGGGCGTGGTGGTGGCCAGTTTCTATCGCTATGTGGTCCAGGCGCATTTGGTGCAGGACTGGCAAATCATTGTTTCTGTGCTGCCTTTTCTGGTGATAGGTGGTTTGCTGCGGGCCAATCGTCCGACGTCGGCGTGGGCGCTGGACGCAAATATGTGTTTTCAGCTGGCTAGTCAGGCTGGTATGACGGCGGTTGCCTGGCCCGTCATCATCAAGGAGTCTTTGCCTTTGTTGGCGGGTTCTGCCGTGGTGTGCGGTGCCTTTTATTTATTGCCGCGTCGCACCCATCCCCGGGGACAGGCGCTGGTAAGGCGAGTGGTGCGGGAGCTTTACCCCTTGATCAAACGCTCGCGCTCCCGTCTGTTCCGGGTCTGGCGTGCTCGGGTCGCACGGCAATGGGTTCGTCTGTGGCATTGGATGGGGGAGCAGACCCCGCATGGCCTGTTGTCCCTGATTAATCTAGGACATGGTGTCGTTGCTTTGAAACGGCTGGCCAAACGAGGGCCGGAGCAGCAGGCCTGCGTTGCACTGGTTTGTGAACTGTTCGAGGGTTTCGAGTATCAGCCCCAGGAACTGGCTCAGCAATTGCAGCGTATTAGCCTGTCTTGCGCCGATACCGTGCTGGCACAAGCCATTTTGGACGTCGCGCAGTCCTTGCGGGGAGCCCAAGCGGTTTTGGTTTATGCTTACCCGCCTAATGCCATGGGCAGCACCCCGGAGAGATCCTGATGAATCACCAACTTTATGAACGATTTGGCCTGTCCATGATTGTGCTGGCGCGCCTGTATCGTCGAGAGCTGGATCAGACTTTGGTGCGGTACGGGGTGTCGGAGGCCACTATCTTGCCCATCCGCTATCTGGCCCAGCTGGGGGAGCCAATACGGCAGGGGCAACTGGCACGTATGATGCGTCTGGAAGGGCCAACCCTGGTGCGCCTGATTGATCAACTGGAGTCTGGCGGTTTGTTGGAGCGTTTGCCTGACGAGCAGGACAAGCGGGCCCGCCTTCTATGCCTGACTCAGAAAGGGCGCGACTTTCACGAGGGCTTGCTGGAGTTGCTGCGTCAGGCGCGCGCCCCTTTGTTTAAAGGTATTGCAGAACAAGACATCGAAGCCGCCTTGCGCTGTTTTGACGCGCTGGCCAGCAATCTGGGGCTGGAAGCGACCGATATGTCCAGCTTGTTCGGAGATTGACCCGCCTATGAGCCATTTCGCGTAAGCGCTTGTTCCAGATGGTGAGTAGAAAGCAGGAGCAGGTTTCCTGCTTTTTTGTTTTGTGCTTGAATGAACCGTCCTTGTCGAAGCCATAAGGAGGTGTGCCATGAACGATGTCGATCTTGCGCGACTGGTTAAAACCATGAGCGAGGCCCAGTTAACGCTGGCAACCGCAGAGTCTTGCACAGCGGGCCTGATAGCCTCCACGCTGGCTGATCAGCCCGGTGCGGCAGCCGTGTTGGATTGCGCTTTTGTGACCTATTCTCCGCAGGCCAAGCATCGCTGCCTGGGTGTGGATCAGCGGGTGCTGGCAGAAAATAATCTATGCAGTGAAGCGGTGGCCCGGGCGATGGCCAAGGGCGCGGCAGGGCTGACTCCCGCGAATTTGATTATTGCGAATACCGGCGTGGCAGACGATGTTGCTGCCCCCCAGATTCCGGCTGGCACACAGTGCTTTGCCTGGCTATTCAAACCACAGGACAAATTTGATCCCTTAGTGGTCTATACCGAAACCATTGTGTTTGATGGCACCCGCGACCAGATTCGCCAGCAAAGCGCTCGTTATGCCTTGTTGCGTATTGAGCATTGGCTGCAGCAGGCCAAACAAGAACGCCAGGGCGTGAACCCTGGCGCTTGATGCTCATTCAGGCGACTGAAGCAGCGCCCAAGGACCTGGATTAGTTCTCCAGGTAGGAGCGCCAGACGCGTGGCAGGATGCCGCCATGACGCCAGTACTCCATGTCCTCAACCGTATCCAGACGCACGATGACCGGCACGGATTGCGTGCTGCCATCCAGACGATGGATGATCAATTCGGCTTGCGAACGCACGCCCAGGTTTTCTTCCAGGCCTTTCACGTCAAAGGTTTCGGTACCGTCCAAGTTCAAGGTGTCGGCGTTGGTGCCGTCCTGAAACTGAAGTGGCAACACGCCCATGCCTACCAGGTTGGTGCGGTGAATACGCTCGAAGCCTTCGGCCACCACAGCTTTCACACCCAGTAAAGCCGGGCCTTTGGCCGCCGAGTCACGCGACGAGCCGCAGCCGTAGTTCTTGCCAGCAATGACCAGCAAGGGAACCTGGCGTTCCTGATAGGTTTGAGCCGCTTCAAAAATGCGCATCACTTCGCCTTCTGGCATCACTTTGGTGACACCGCCTTCCACGCCTGGAACAATCTTGTTGCGCAGGCGGATGTTGGCAAAGGTCGCGCGTTTAACCACTTCGTGGTTGGCACGGCGCGTGGTGTAGTTGTTGAAGTCTTTTTGCTGCACACCTTTGGACAGCAGGAAGTCCGCCGCTGGCGTGCCCAAGCTGATCGACCCCGATGGGGAGATGTGGTCGGTGGTGATGGAGTCACCCAAGATGGCCAATGGACGCATGCCGTGCAAGTTGGCGACGGGAGCGGGTTCGCGTTGCAGGCCGTCAAAGTAGGGCGGTTTGCGGATGTAGGTGCTGTCGGCTTCCCAAGGGTAGTGACCGCCATTGCTGTCACGGGCCAAGGCATCCCAAGGCTCGCCGCCATCGTACAGTTCGGCGTAGCGCTCGATGAACAGGTCGCGGTCGTAAGAGCCGTGAATCGCTTCCTGGATTTCGGCAGATTTTGGCCAGATGTCGCTCAGGTAGACATCCTTGCCGTCCTGGTCCTGACCGATAGGTTCGCGTGTCAGATCCACATTCAGGTTCCCGGCCAGGGCGTAGGCCACCACCAGCGCAGGCGAAGCCAGGTAGGCCGCGCGCACGTTGGCGTGAATGCGGCCTTCAAAGTTGCGGTTGCCCGACAACACGGCGGTTGCAATCAGCTTTTCCGATTCAATGGCGTTCACGATATTGGCGGGCAGCGGGCCCGAACCACCATTGCAGGTGGTGCAGCCAAAACCGGCAATGTTAAAGCCCAGCACATCCAGATCGTCTTGCAGTTGAGCGCGTTCCAGCACGTCGGCCGTCACTTGGCTGCCGGGCACCAGGGATGTCTTGACCCAAGGCTTGCTGCGCAGGCCACGAGCCACGGCATTACGGGCCAGCAAACCGGCGGCCATCATATTGGCGGGGTTGGCGGTATTGGTACAGGAGGTAATGGCGGCGATCACCACATCGCCATCGTTCAGCACAAAGTCTTCGCCTTCCACAGGCACGGCACGTTGCGGGTCGTAAGGACGGCCAGCAATTTTTTGATGATGTGCGGGGAAGGACTGGGCGGCGGTGTCCAGATCCAGATGGTCTTCCGGATTGCTGGGGCCTGCCAAGCTGGGCTTGATGCTGCTCAGGTCCAGCTTCAAAACGGTGTCATACACAGGAGCCGGTGCGGCTGGATCACGCCACAGTTTTTGAACTTTGCTGTATTGCTCGACCAGATCAATTTGTTCTTGAGGACGGCCAGTCATGTGCATGTAGTGCAAGGCAGCGTCGTCAATGGGGAAGAACACGGCGGTGGCACCGTACTCAGGCGCCATATTGGCAATCATGCCGCGGTCGCCCAGGGACAGTTCATCCACGCTGGGGCCGAAAAATTCCACGAATTTGCCCACGACACCCAGCTCACGCAGTTTCTGGGTAATGACCAGCACCAGATCCGTAGGCAGCACGCCTTCATTCATCTTGCCGGTTAGTTCAATACCGACCACCGCAGGCAGGGCAATGGCTACCGGCAGACCCACCATCACGGCTTCGGCTTCGATACCGCCTACGCCCCAGCCCAAAATCCCCAGGCCGTTGACCATAGGCGTGTGGCTGTCCGTGCCCACACAGCTGTCGGGATAGACCAGATCCACATCCTGCCCTTGTTCGGACCAGACAACCTGACCAATATGCTCGATGTGCAATTGGTGCATGATGCCTTTGCCGGGCGGCACCACTTTTACGCCGTCAAAGTTGCTGGAACACCAGCGCAGAAACGCAAAACGCTCGCCGTTACGCTCGTACTCGCGGGCCAGGTTCACGTCAGCCGCTTTAGGGTTGGCCCAGCTGTCCACTTGCAGGGAGTGGTCAATAATCACGTCGATGGGCACTTGGGGGCGCACACGGCTGGCGTCCCCGCCGGCCGCTTGTACGCCTTCGCGCAGGGCTGCCATGTCCAGCAGCATCACCAGACCCAGAATGTCCTGACCAAAAACGCGGGCAGGGTAGAAGGTGATGCCGTCGCCCACTTTACGCTGGAGCAGGGAGTCAATTTCCTGATCCACATCGGCATGGCGCACGATTTTCTGACGACAGAGGTTTTCCAGCAGAACGCGCAGCGAATACGGCAGTTTTTCAACACCGGGGATATCGGCGATAGGAACGTACCGCATGGAACGTCCGTTCAGGGACAGTGTTTCTAGGGCAAGAGACTGAGACATGGCAAACGATTCATCCGTAATAAGAAGCTTGGAGGGGGCGCCGACCTAAGGACCCTCTGAATAAGGCAGCGTGATGCTGGGCTTATTCAGAGGGCCCTTGACGAAAAAATCCAATAAAGTGATGCGTCTGGAGCCTTGATAAAACAATTAAATTGTATTTTGTTTGTATATAATACAATAAAACGATCCCGGATCGCTTCGATTTTTAGGAATGTCGGCATGAAAAGCCAATCCAATTCTTTGCACGTCACTCTGGCGCACCGCTTGCTGGACTACGTGCGAGCAGGGCATTTACAAGCCGGGCACCATTTGACGGAACAATCTTTGGCCGAGGCGCTGGGCGCATCGCGCTCGCCCATACGGGGCGCTTTGGCCTATTTGGCGGAAAAAGGCATTGTGGGTACACAGCCCCCAAGACGGGGTCTGTACTTGCTGAAAGGGGCGGACCAATTAGGTGTCATTGAAGAGGAGCTGGGCGCCAGCCAGGATGACGAGGTGTATTTGCAACTGGCCCGTGACAAGCTGTCCGGTGCCTGGGGCGATACTTTGTCGGAAAACGATGCCATGCGGCGCTATGGTTTGACGCGTGAACGTCTGCGCCGCATCCTGGCGCGCGCGGCCAATGAAGGCTGGATGGAGCAACGCGCCAGCAAGGGCTGGTCCTTCCTGCCCATGATTGATGGCCCGCAAGCCTGCGCGGAAAGCTACACGCTGCGTCAAATGCTGGAACCAGCTGCCATGTTGTTGCCGGACTTTGCGATTGACTCCAGCGTGTTGCGTCGGGTGCGCCTGCAACAGCAAGCCCTGGCAGATGGCGGCTGGCGTCACGCCGGCCATGCGGAAATGTATCAGGCCAATGCCACTTTTCACGAGGCCCTGGCCTCGTTGTCGGGCAATCGTTTTATTGCCCAGACCGTCACGCGCCAGAACCAGTTGCGGCGCCTGTTGGAATATCAGGAAACGCTGGATCGGGAACGCATCCGTCGCCAGTGTCTGGAGCACTTGGCCATTTTGGATTTGCTGGAAAAGGGCGAGCGTGCCCAGGCATCAGCGCTTCTGGCACGCCATCTGGGCAACGCCAGCGAAGAAAAAGTCCTGCAGTTGCAGCGTGCGGCTGCCAACGCTTCCTCCTTGAATGAATCGCTAGACTCTCATGCCCAGCCTTCCGAGGCGACGGCGCAGTTTTCTTTAATGGCGCAAGCCAAGAACCAGGAATGATGTGATGAAACAAAAATCCCTTCCCGCCGTGTTCATGCGTGGTGGCACCAGCAAAGCCCTGATGCTTAATATTGCGGATCTGCCCGAGCAGCGCGACGACTGGACGCCTTTGTTTTCCGCTGCCATGGGCACGCCTGATCCTTACGGCCGTCAATTGGACGGCATGGGCGGTGGCGTCTCATCCCTGTCCAAGGTTTGTATTATCGGCCCGTCCAGCCATCCGGACGCCGATGTGGATTACACCTTTGCGCAAGTGGCCATCAAGGAAGAGAAGGTCGATTACCGTGGTAATTGCGGCAATATGAGCTCGGCCGTTGGGCCGTATGCGGTTGAGCAAGGCTTAGTTCAGGTGGAAGATGGCGAGGCGTGTGTACGCATTCTGAATACCAATACCAACAAGATCATTCATGCCCACTTCATGGTAGAAGAAGGCCAGCCCCGCTATGACGGCGATCTGGCGATTCCAGGCGTGGGCGGCACCGGGTCACCCATCCGCCTGGACTTTGTCGAGCCGGGTGGAGCGTCCACCGGCTCGCTCTTGCCCAGCGGTGAACTGAGCGAATGGCTGGATGTGCCCGGCGTAGGTCGGATTGAAGTGTCGTTGGTGGATGCCGCCAACGCCGCTGTTTTTGTGCGTGCTGCGGATGTAGGCCTGACGGGGCTGGAGTTGCCCGACTGGCTGGAAGCGCATCCCGAGGTGCTGGAACGCTTGGACGCTATTCGCGTACAGGCTTCGGTACGCATGGGTATTGCTCCAGATGTGGAAGCGGCCCGCCAGATTCGTATCGTGCCTTTTGTTTGTATTGTTTCCCCCGCTCAGGACAATCCCACCCTGTCGGGTGAGGTGGTGCCTGCCAAGGACATTGATCTGGTCGCCCGTGTGATTTCCAACGGCCAGCCGCATCGTGCTTTGCCTCTGACCATTTCCTTGTGTACCGCTGTGGCTGCCCGTTTGACCGGTAGCTTGCCTTCGCAGTGCCTGTCGGATTCTGTCGCTCCGCAAGGTCCCTTGCGTTTGGGCATGCCCTCCGGCGTGTTGACGGTAGGGGCTGAAGTCGAGCAGAAAGACGGTCAGTGGTTTGCCAAGGCTGGTTCCTTCTACCGCACTGCTCGTCGCTTGTTTGACGGTCGCTTGTGGGTTCCCGGTAAGGCCTTGAAAGACTAATCACCGATACGCAAGTCCTGCGAGGGCAGTCGCCCAAAGCGGGACTTGTAGTCTGCGCAGAAGCGGCCCAAATGGTTGAAACCACAGCGCAAGGCAATGTCGCTGACCTGCGTGCCGGGAACGGCTGTTCGGATTGCCTGCTGGGCTGCTTCCAAACGAATCTGTTTTAAAAACTGCATGGGGCTCAAGCCCCTTTCGGTGCGAAAGGCCAGCGTCAGGCTGCGTACGCTGGCGCAGGCCGCAGTAGCGATCTGCTCCAGAGTCAGTGCCTCGTCCAGACTGGCTCGCATGAAATCCTCGGCCCGTTGCACCCGGCGCGAACTGCTGGGCCGTATGGTCTGTTGCAATTGCCGACTGTAATTGCCAGGCTGGGTATGGAAAAGATGTAGTAGCAAATTATCTTCAGCTTGGCGGGACCACTGGTCCATCTCGGGCGGTAAATGTGCGCCGTATGCCAATAAGCTGCCTATCTGATGCTGCCAGGCACAGCCATGGGGCGAGTCCAGCGACATGGCCGCGGCAAACTCAATTGGTCTGTCCAAGGTCAGCCCCAGTGTCTGACGGCCAACTTCTTCCAGCCTATGGCGCGGAATTTTCACTAAAAACTGCTCGCAACCCTGCTCCCAATCCAGTTCAACCTGTAGGGAAGGGGAGATGACGGTGGCAATTTTAGGGTTGGCCTGAACGTACTCCCGACCAACCCGAATACAGGATCGTCCCTGTATCGGCACTTGAAACAGCAGAAAATCTTCCAAAACGCCCGGCGACACCTGAACAGCCGCACCGTATTTGAGCAGGACAAACGAAAAGCTGTGGCTGCTGGCGTAGCGCAGGGAGGCGTCCACCGGCCCGTCATTCCAGGTCAGCTTATGGTCGGTCAAGACACCGGCGGTTTCGCTGCGGGTCTGATCGGGGCAACGCGATTCAAAGCGCGGCGCACTGTGTTGCAAGGGGGCCAGCCCTGACATAAACCACGCTTGCATGATGTCTCTCCAAATTTTTGCCGGTTCGGGATAAGGCTTGCCGTATCTGGATAGCCCCCCGTTCTGCCCCGGTCTAATGTATTTCAAACCTAAAACAGTAGTCCTGTCCCCGGCACCTTAGCAGATTGGGGAACGGCTGGGAATTAAGGTCTTTACGCAGTCCGCAGCGCTCTCCAGTACAGGGCCGCAGGACAAGCGTCCCAAAGAAGGGCGATGGCGATTCAGACCCCCGGTGTGCCTTCTAGTGAGTGGGCAGGATACGAAGTCCAGTTTTTTTGAAAGACAGAGGACGGAGACAAACATGAAAAAGCAATTGGCGTTCTGTATGAGCACGCTGGCCCTGGCACTGGCTTGTAGTCCTGCCTCCAGCCAGGAAGTGTTCAAGATTGGTCTGTTGACCACCTTGTCCGGACCGGGCGCGGCCATTGGTGCGGAGATCCGCGATGGGTTCGAGCTGGGCCTGAACCATTCGGGTGGCAAGCTGGGCGGGGTGGATGTGGCGCTGACCGTGCTGGATGATCAGCAAAAACCGATGGAAGGCCGTCAGGCCGTGGACCGTCTGGTCAAGCGTGACAAGGTAGATGTCATTACCGGCATGGCTTTTTCCAATGTGCTGCTGCCGGTGATGCCCACCATTCTAGGTAGTGATACGGTTTACATCTCCACCAATACCGGCCCGGCTGATTACGCCGGCGAGCGTTGCCATCCCAATTTCTTTAGCGTGTCCTGGCAAAACGAGGATATTCCCGCGGCCATGGGCAAGTACGTGACGGACCAGGCGCACAAGAAAGTCTATTTGATTGCCCCTAATTACCCCGGTGGCCGCGAGTCTATTGAAGGCTTCAAGCGTCTGTTCAAGGGCGAGATTGCCGACGAAGTGTATGTGAAGGTCGGCCAGATGGATTACGCCGCCGAGCTGGCTCAAATGCGTGCCTCGGGTGCGGACGCGGTTTTCTTTTTCTTGCCCGGTGGCATGGGTGTGTCCTTTATCAAGCAGTTGATCAACTCCGGCCTGTCCACGCAGTTGGCGGTATATACGCCTGGTTTCTCGGCTGACCAGGACACCATTGGTGCGATTGGTGAGTCCATGAAGGGCATGGCCAATGCGGCGCAGTGGTCGCCTGATCTGGATAACGCCGTCAATAAACGCTTTGTAACGGACTTCGAGAAAACCTATGGCCGCTTGCCATCCATGTACGCCTCTCAGGGCTATGACGCTGCCCGCTTGCTGGATGGCGCACTGAAAGCGGACCCCAAGGCCGTTCATGATCGCGAAGCGTTGCGACAGGCACTGCGCAGCGCACCGTTCGAGTCCGTGCGTGGCGATTTCGCCTTTAACAACAATCAATATCCGGTGCAGACCTACTACATGCGCGAAGTGGCTCCTAATGCCCAGGGCCAGATGAGCAACAAGATTGTGTCCACCGTATTTGAGCAGTTCCAGGATCATTTTGCGCCCCAGTGCAAGATGGAAAAGTCATAAAGAGGATGCGTGAAGCATCCGGCAGCAAGGAGGTAATGATGAGCTATAGCAACGAACAGCTGTCCGCATTGGTGCGGGACGACAGCGTACATAAATCGGTCTATACCGATCCTGAGATTTTCCGTCTGGAGATGGAACGTATTTATGGTCGTGCCTGGATCTATATCGGTCACGACAGCCAGGTGCCTAATCCGGGCGACTACCACACGACCTTGCTGGGTGGCCAAGACGTCATCATGGTGCGTGGCAGTGACAAGAAGGTATACGTTCTCTATAACCGTTGCCCCCATAAAGGCGCCAAAGTAGTGGCCGATGGCTGTGGCAATGCCGGCAAGTTCTTTCGTTGCCCCTACCACGCCTGGACGTTCAAACTGGATGGTCAGCACCTGGCCGCCCCCATGAAAAACGGCTTGGAAAATACCTGCTTTGATCCCAAACACCCAGACTTTTCCATGCGCCGTGTGGCCCGTGTGGAAAGCTACCGTGGTTTTGTGTTTGCCTGTCAAAGCGCACATGGTCCTGAACTGAAAGAGTTTTTGGGCCCCATCATCACCTCCATTGATAACCTGTGCGATCGCTCGCCGGTGGGCGAAGTGGAAGTGGCCGGTGGCAGCTTCAAAGTCTGGCAGCCGTCGAACTGGAAAGTGTTTTACGAAAACCTGCACGACACCATGCACGCTAACGTGACGCACGAATCGTCCTATGTGGCTGCGCGTGAGCAGGCCAAAGATTACGGTTCCATGCCGCTGGAACTGCACATCATGGACGGCAACGGCGAGCCTTACGGTTTCTGGGAAAAGCTGGACCTGTACGCCTTTGATAACGGCCACGGCTATATGGAAGGCATTTTCAATCCCGGTGCGATTGAAACTGACCCCATCACCAAAGAGCACTACGAAACGCTGAAAGAAGCGTATGGCGAAGAAAAAGCCTTGAAGGTGCTGGGTGAGAACCGTCACAACAGCATTATTTACGGCAGTGGTTCGCCCCATACCGTGTTCCAGCAATTCCGTGTGATTCGCCCGGTGGCAGTGGATCGTACTCACGTGGAAATTCAGCTGTTCCGCTTGAAAGGCGCGCCGGACGCGATCTACAAGCGTGGCCTGATGTACGCCAACTTGATCAACTCGCCCTCGTCCAACGTGATGCCGGATGACATTGAAGTCTACGGTCGTTGCCAGGAAGGTAACCAGACTCGTGGTGGCGACTGGATCAGCATGCACCGCTACAACGGCACTGACAAACAGATCGAAGGCGGCATGGTGGCTACCAATGGCACCAGCGAACTGCCAATGCGCAATCAGTTCCGCGCCTGGAGGCATTTCATGACCACGACTATGTACGACGCGCCTGCGCAGTCGCAAGACAGTGGCAAGAGCACCGTGCGCTCGGCCTCCGGTGAGCCTATCGCCCCAGCAACACAGGCTTAGTCAGGCCGGAGCTAAGGAGAATTTTTATGTTGTTTGATATTGATTTTGATGTCAGCGTGGATCAGGTCACGCCCGTGAATCTGAGCCTGGAGGCAATCCGCGAGGTCGAGCAGTTTATCTACCACGAAGCCCGTCTGCTGGACGAGCGCCGTTGGCAGCAATGGCTGGATCTGTGGACCGAGGAAGGCATGTACTGGATTCCTCATAGCTATGATCAGGAAAGCCCTTACGAGCATATTTCCCTGTGCTGGGAAAATAAATTGCTGCGTGAACTGCGTATCCGCCGTCTGGAAAACCACCGCAACTGGTCTCAGCAGCCGGTCACCCAGGCTTGCCGCGTATTGGGCAATTTGATGATCGATGGCACGGACCCTGAAGGCTATCTGGTCGTGCGTTCCAGCTTTCATTCCATGGAATGGCGTGGCAAAGATCCGGTCTACCGCGTAGGTAGCCTGATTCACAAGCTGCAAGCTCAGGAAGGCGGTGGCTGGAAGCTGCGCATGAAACAGGTCAACTTGGTGGACCGTGATGCGGTTCATGGCGCTATTCAGGTGTACATCTAATGTCGGCAGCCCATCACACAGCCTTGCTGGCCCTGCATTATCAAAACGATGTCCTGCACGCTGATGGCCTGATCCGTGTGGGGGTAGAGGCCAATAGCCCCCAGCGTCAGGCCTTGATTGAGGCCGCAGGCCGTTTGCTGGCGCAGGCCCGCGCACAGGGCGTGCCCATTGTGCATGTGCGGGTGGGCTATCGGCCGGACTACGCGGATTTGCTCTGCAATGCGCCGATTCTGCGCAATGTAAAGCGCATCGGAGCGATGCAAACCGGCAGTTGGGGAGCTCAGTTCTATGAAGGGCTGGCTCCCTTGCCGGACGAGTTCGAAGTCCATCACACGCGCATCAATGCGTTTTTTGGCTCGGCGTTGGAACCCGTGGTGCGTCGCCTGGGCGTAGAGCGTTTGGTGATTGCAGGCGTGGCAACCCATTCTGTTGTGGAGAGCACGGTGCGCCATGCGGTGGATATGGGGTATGAAGTGGCTGTCGTGGCCAGCGCATGCGGTGCGCCACCCACTACGCATGAAGCATCCCTAGCCAGCATGAGCCTGATCGCTCATATCGACCGGGACGAAGATTGGGACGCGGTTTTCAGCGCGCCACAAGCACAGTAGGAGAAGACATGCAGCAGGACATGAAGGTGAATTTACAGGGTAAGGTCGCCATCGTGACCGGTGCCACGCAAGGACTGGGGGCAGACATTGCCCTGGCCCTGTGTGCCGCAGGTGCGTGGGTGCTGATTGTGGGACGCAGCCAAGAGGAAGGGCAGCGCACCGAGGCGCGTTTGCAGGCAGTGGGCAAGGCTCAGTTCATGGCCACGGATATTTGCGACGATGCCCAGCTGGATGCCTGCGTGCAGGCTGCGCTGGCGCAGACCGGGCGTATTGATATTGTGGTCAACAATGCCTGTTCCTATGGCGATGAAGGTTTGGCGTCCAGCCGCGAGCTGTGGCACCAGACCTTGGATGTGAACCTGATCTCCAGCGCCATTTTGGCCCAGAAAGCCACGCCACATATGGGGCAGGGCGGGGTCATCATCAATATGGGCAGTACGGGTGGCAAGTTTGGTGTAGCGGGGCGCGCTTTGTACCCGGCTTCCAAAGCGGCAATCTTGCAGTTCACAAAAAGCCTGGCGGTGGAACTGGCCCCTTCCGGCATTCGCGTGCTGACGGTCTCGCCTGCCTGGACCTGGTCGCCTTCGGTAGAGCGCATGAGCGGTGGTTCGCGTGAACTGGCTGACCAAGTGGGGGCGCAAGTTCATCCCTTGGGACGAGTCGGATCTGGGGAAGAAGTGGCGCAGGTGGTTTTGTTCGCAGTGTCGAATGCCGCATCCTGGATGACCGGGATTGATTTGCCGGTTGACGGCGGTTTTTCCATTCTGGGGCCCGAGCAGGGCAAATCGCCCCGTCACTGGTTTGAACGCTGGCAGGCGCAGTCGTCTGACTCATAAATAGAAAAATGCGGTAAAAGATGCCCAGGGCTTGTTGCGTGTTTACAAGCCCTGACCCCGTTCAGGGCAAATTTAAAAAAGGTGTGGGATGACAGATTCAACAAATAAAAAGTCATATGCCGTCATTGTGGTGGGCAGTGGCATCAACTCCCTGGTGTGCGCGGCTTTATTGGCGCAAAAGGGGAAGCAAGTTCTGGTGCTGGAACGTAACGATCGCGCGGGCGGTTGCATCCGCACTGAAGAGCTGTTTCCGGGCTTCACCCACGAACTGTTGTCATCCTGGTATCCCTTGTTTACCTCGGGTGCTGCCTATGCGCGTCTGAAAGACGATCTGGCAGCCGAGGGCGTGGAGTTTCTGGAAAACGGCTACACCACGGGCGTGGTGGGCAGCGATGGCAAGGGCCTGGCCCTGCGCCATGATGTGGGTGATTCCGTACAACGCATCAACGGTTTGCAGGCCGGTGATGGCGATGCTTTTGGTGCCATGTGCAGCCAATTGTTTGAACGGGATGCTGGCTTGACCTTCGGTTTGTTGGGCTCGGAGCCCTATAGCCGTGGCTTGTTGGGATTGTTGTTCTCGCAATGGCGCAAGCGCCGTTTGGACGGCATGGTGCAGTATGGTCGCGAGTCCCTGGAATCCTTTCGCCGTTGGGCGGACCGTGAACTGAAAGATGATCGTGTACGCGGCATGATGGCTCCGTGGGTGCTGCACTCGGGCCTGGGCCCTGATGATGCCTGCTCCGCTTTGATCGGTAAGCTGACATTCGCAGCGGTTGTGGCGGGTGGCATGCCGGTGGTGAAAGGTGGCGGCCAGAACCTGGTACGTGCCTTGTGCGCCATTATCGAAAAAGCCGGTGGTCGTATTCAACTAAATACCGAAGTTGAAGAAATTGTGCTGGACGGTAAAAAGGCTCGTGGCGTGCGTGCGGGTGGCCAAGTTTACGAAGTCGCCCATGTGGTGTGCAACGTTACGCCCCCGCAGTTGTATGGACGTTTGCTGCCCGGTGCTCCTGAACCGGTGCGCGAACAGGCCAATGCTTACCGCTTTGGGCGCGGAGACATGCAGATCCACCTAGCCTTGGATAGCATGCCTAACTGGAGCGATCCTGAGCTGTTGAAAGTGCCTTTGCTGCACTTGTCCGATAGCCTGGAAGACGTCAGCATGAGCGTGGCCCAAGCCAATAATGGCTTGATTCCGGCCAAGATGACCGTGGCGATTGGCCAGCCTTGTTCTTTGGACCCAAGCCGTGCGCCAGAGGGCAAATGGATCTTGTGGATGCAGATGCAGGATATGCCGTCGCACTTGCGGGGGGATGCCGCCAACAAGATTGATGTGCCTGCTGACGGAAAATGGACTGAAGCCGTGCGCGATGCCGTGGCTGAACGCGTGATTGACCAGCTGGAAGCGGTTATGCCCGGTTTACGCCAGCAAATAGTGGGCAAGAAAGTCTTGTCTCCCGCTGATCTGGAATCCATCAACTGCAATCTGGTTGGGGGGGATCCTTACTCCGGCATTTGTTCGCCCGACCAGTTCTTCTGGATGCGTCCCTTTGCCAGTAGCCAGGGCGCACGCTCGCACGCTACGCCGTACAAGAACGTCTATCACATTGGTGCATCCACCCACCCAGGCCCCGGCCTGGCAGGCGCTTCTGGGTTCATGGTGGCAGAGCAGATTCGGTAGTTAATCGCTGAGAGCTCAGAATGCACGGTTCTGGGCTTGGAAAACCGGTTGGAACGGGTGTTGCACATCAGTTCCAACCGGTTTTTTTATGCCTTCGCGGCTCAGTCAAAAGCGCAGCTGCCAGGGTGCCAAGAGCGTTTATCTCTTAAAAAAACAGGTTTCAGGGGGATACGCCATGCACCAAGCTGACAATTGTTGGGTATTCTGTGCATGTTTTCTGCTGCCCTGCCAGTTTCAAGCGCGGGGCCTTATTGTTTAGCCGGAGTTTTCCAGATGCACGCTTTTCGCCGTTCGCGCCTGTGTGCCCTTTTGTCTCTTTTTCTGCTGGTTCTTGTGCTGGCAATGGCTACGGCTTCCGTCAGGGCGGCCGAGCCTACGGGCTTCACGCCTACGCAAGCGAGCGAGACCTTGAACGAGTTGCGCGATACGCTGCAAACCGTACAAGACAAGTTGCAGAAAAGTGATGGCTTAGGGGATTCAGATCTGGTGGCGCTGCGTAATCAGCTTTTGCTGGCGCAGGAGCAGGCTCTGGAGATGAGTGTGCGACTGGAGCCCGAGCTGCTCAGCGTGACGGCGCGTTTGAGTCAGTTGGGTTCAGCTGAAGATCAGGCGGGGGAGTCTGACGATATCGCCCGCCAACGGGCGCAATTGCAGCAAGCGGCTACCGAACTGGATGGCATGCTCAAATTGGCGCGCTTGATTGGGGTGGAAACCACTCAGGGGCTGGATCAAGTGTCCAAACAGCGTCGGGTGATTTTTCAGGCGGAGCTGGGGCGCCAGTCTCAATCTATTTTGACGCCACGTTTCTGGCGTAATGTGTCGCGTGATTTGCCCGGCGATCTGGACCGGGTCGAGCGTATGCGCAAGGATTTGTCGCAGCGAATTGTGGACCTGCCTGCCGCTGTCTTGTGGGGCGCGGCCGCGTTGGCCTTGATGCTGGTTGCTGTGGCCGTCTGGGTAGTGCGCGGGCTGGAGAGCTTCACCATTAATCACACCAAGCCTTCACGCTTGCGGCGCTCCTTTTATGCCACGGCCTTGATTGTGCTCTATAGCCTGATACCTGGGCTGTTGGGCTCCTTGGCGGCGGGCCTGTTTTATTGGAATGGCAATCTGGCGCCGGACCTGAGCAGCTTTGTATCCAAGTCCGTGTTTGCGCTGTATTTGGGTGGTTTTGTGACCGGGATGGGGCGGGTGCTGCTGTCGGCTCAGCGCCCAAGCTGGCGCTTGCCTCCCATTCCTTCCAGCGTTGCCTTGAAGCTGGCCTGGTTGCCCATTGCACTGGGCATCATGGTGACCTTGACCTGGATGTCGCAGCAATTGCTGGGCCTGATTAATGCCACGCTCAGCACCACCTTGTTGATTAATAGCTTCAACACGCTGACCCTCAGTATCTTTATTGCCATTGCCGCCTGGAATTTGAGCCAAGGCCGCGATGCGCCTGCCGCAGTGGCGGAAGGCGCGGGCGACCCCTCCAAAACCGCTCCGGTAAAACAAGGCGGAACCTGGCTTCGGGCTATTCCCATAACCCTGGGGGTAGTGATCGGTGTGGGTTTGTGCGCTTTCTTACTAGGCTATATCGCGCTAAGCAGCCTGATCGTGCAAGAGACTTTGTGGCTGAGTCTGGTGATTTGCACCTGCTATGTGCTGGTGGCCTTGGTTGCGGATATTGGGCAAAGCCTGCTGCTGCAATTTAGGGAAAAACGGGCCTCAAATGAATGGACCAGCACGCAGTTACGGGGTAGCAGTCAAATTGTGATTGTGCTGTCCGGGGCGATTCGCCTGTGCTTGATCGTGACAGCGATCACCTTGGTGCTATTGCCGTTTGGAGAAGATCCTACGCAGTGGCTGCAGCGCCGCCTGGGCTTTTTGGTTAAAGGGTTTGCCTTAGGCCAAGTGCAGATTAAGCCCAGCTCGGTCTTGCTGGCAGTATTGGTGCTGGTGGTGGGCGTGCTGTTTGTGAAGGCTTTGCAGCGTTGGGTTGCCAACCAGTTGCTGCCCGCCACACGTATTGATGCCGGCATGCGGGTGTCCACGGCCAATTTGTTCAGCTATGTGGGTTATTTCATTGTGGTGGCGATGGCCATTTCCTCTTTGGGGATTGGCCTGGAGCGCATGGCCTGGGTGATTTCAGCCTTGTCGGTGGGGATTGGTTTTGGCTTGCAAGCGGTGGTGCAGAACTTTGTGTCCGGCCTGATTTTGCTGGCTGAACGGCCCATCAAGATTGGTGACTGGGTCAGCTTGAATGGCGTGGAGGGCAATGTACGCAAGATCAATGCTCGAGCCACGGAAATCGAAATGTTTGATCGCTCTACGCTGATTGTGCCGAACTCCGAATTCATCACCAAAACCGTGCGTAACGTCACCTTGAGCAACCCCTTGGGGGTGGTCAAGGTCAAGATCAATATGCCGATCGACACGGATGCTAAACGGGTGCGGTCTATCATGCTGTATGTCATGCAGAACTATAGCGATGTGCTGGCCGATCCCGCTCCAGACGTAACGCTGGACGGCTTTGATGCTAACGGTTTGCAGTTTACGGCCACTTGCTATGTGGCTTCGCCGCGCATTGGCAGCCGGGTACGCAGTGTCCTGATGTTCGATATTCTGGATGAGTTACGAAAAGAAGGTCTGGCGCTGCACCATACTCAAACCATGACGGTGTTGCCCACCACACCGGTCGCCAGCCAAAATGAGAGCAGTAACCCCTTGCTGAATGATTGACCCTCGATAAAAACAATAGGCAGGCCCCAGGGAGACAATAGCTATGAAGACGCTACGACTGTGTGTGCAGGTCTTGCTTTTGCTTCTGGGCCTGCTGGGGGCCTGGCCGCAGGCACACGCACAAGCCTTGTCCGAGGTAGAGCAAGAGCGTCAGATGATGCGGGAGCTGCAGCAGGCTCAGGACGAAATCCGCCTGATGCAATACAGGCTGGAGGGCAACGAGGCTGCGATACGACTCGAGCGCAGTTACGAGGAGAATCAAAAGCTGTTGCGAGCGCAGGAGCTGTCCGGGCGGGTCGTGCAGTCCCTGGAGCGACGCAGCCGTCTGTTGCAGGCACGTTTGCAAGAACTGGGCGAGGATTTTGGCGATGAGGCCGAGCAGCTCACCCTTCATAACGAACGCATGCAATTGCGTCGCGCCGATGCTCTTTTGCGTGGAGATCTGCGCGTAGCGCGTTTGGTGCAGTTGGAGGCGCAACAAACCCGTCAGTTGCTGCTAGAGGCGACAGCGCGCTACGAGAAAGCGAAACGCTGGCAACGCAATTCTTCCCTGGTCCTGCTTGAAAGCCTGCCCGAGCTAAGCGAGACCTGGCCTGCAGACCGCCAAAAACTGTCTGAATTTGCTCAGCAGTGGCGGGAGACGTGGAACAACAGTAGTTGGCAGCAAAGCAGCGCCTCATTGTGGATGGCGGCCGCAGTTCTGCTGTTGATGCTGGTTTTGTTCCGCGTCATGCCCGTTTGGGTAAGCCGTTATCTGCCTGCCGGGCGTTTGCGTCGCTCCAGCCTGACCATTGCCAATTTTTTCTTGTGGTTCATCGCCTCCTGGGTGCTGGTGGACCAGTTGCTTGAACTGGTGTTTCAACGGCCAGACCTGGCTCCAACTCAGTTTGAATTATTGGCTTACTTAAAAGTAGGAGCATGGGCGGCGGCGGTGGCGCTGGCTTGTATCAAAGGCATTGTGATGCAGCCCCGGGCTTCCTGGCGTTTGATCCCTGTTTCCACTCAGACTCAAGGTCGACTGCGTTACTTTGCGCCCGCTTTCTTTCTGATTGTGTATGCGGACGTCACAAGTGTCTTTTTTCGGGGATTGATCGGTTTATCGGATGCCTTTCAGTCCATGATCGATGGCGTGAGCAGCCTGCTGTATTTGTTCGTGTATGGCTATGCTTTGTGGGTTCTGCGTGACGAGCTGTTTAATCGTGTGGACGCCTCGGGGCAGGGGGCAAGCAGAACAGGGCGCAGTTGGGCGCGTCTGGCCTTTAAAGGCGGCGTCCTTATGTACATCCTGGTGTTGGGCTTGTTCATCGGAGGCTGGCAAGGGCTATCGGATGACTTGATGTCGCATTTCATGACCATGCCCTTGGTCCTGGGCTTGCTGGCCTACGTTGGTATGGTTTGGTTGCAGGACATTGCGGATTCCTTGCTGGCGTATTTGCGTAATCGCAGTCACGATCCGGATGCCGCGCCAATCCGCGTGCAAAGTCAGTTCATTGTTGTCTTCTTTGCGATTGCCCGTATGACCGTTCTGGGTCTGGCCATCTGGATGGTCACCGAGGATTGGTTGACTGAACCGAAACAGATGCTGGAGTCGGGGCTGGGTGTGTCGCGGGAGGCCTTGCGTCTGGGGGCGGTGCAGTGGCGTTTGGACTTGTGGCTGATTGCCCTGGGCGTGTTGCTGTTAGGCGCTGTGTTGATCCACTTCCTGCGTGCCTGGCTGCGTCAGCATTACATGCCCAACACTACACTGGAACCAGGCCTGCAAAATGCGATTGTGGGCATGGTGGGCTATATCGCCTACTTTGTTTTGCTGGTGATTTGCTTATCCATGTTGGGCGTGCCGATTGAATCAGTCACCTGGATTTTTACGGCTTTGACGGTGGGTCTGGGTTTTGGCTTGCGTGGCATTGTGCAGAACATCGCCTCTGGCCTGATGCTGATGGTGGAGCGTCCCGTCAAAGTGGGGGACTGGGTGGAAGTGGAGGGCAGTGAAGGCAATGTGCGTCAGATCCGCTTGCGAGCAACCTATGTGGAGCGTTTTGATCGCACCATGGTGATGGTCCCTAACTCTCAGATGATGGGGCGGCAGGTACGCAACCTGACCTATACGCCTACCTCTCTGGGCGCTGTAGAAGCCCGGCTGTTATTCCCATTGGATGTGGACGCGGACTTGATTATGAGCCTCTTGCAAGAGGCGGTGCAGTCCCAGCCTGAAGTCTTGGAAGATCCGGCCCCTGTTATTTTTTGCGACGGTATCTTTGGGGACGGCCTGGCTTTCGGGATTCGTGCCTTTTTAGGCAATATGCGTTTGCAGCGTCGTGTTCGCAGCAATATGATGCTGGCCGTTTTGCGTCGTTTGCGCAGCCATGACATTGCGCTGCATCCGGCCCAGCGCTGGGTACACGAGGCGACGGGAAAAGATCAGGCCGAGGAGCCAGACCTGTAGAAACGCGGTGAACCGCAGGCAAGTTTTTGAATTCCGGGGCTTTTTGTTCTAGGTGTTTGCCCCAGTCATTGAAAGCTCAAATATTCATCCGTATAATTTGTTTAGCCACACTAAACAGAAGAGCGCAGTACGCGCATCAGGATGGATGAGACATGAGTAAAAAACAGTCCTCTCGGGCCGAGGCACCTGTATCGCCGTGGCGGGCCGCCAGCGCTGCTGGTCTGGGTACCATGATCGAGTATTACGACTTTCAGCTCTACGGGGTATTGGCAGTCACGCTAAGCGTGCTGTTTTTCCACTCGGGCAATGACAGCGCGGCCTTGCTGTCCACCTTGGCGGTGTTTGGCGGGGCTTTTCTGGCTCGCCCCTTGGGCGGCATCTTCTTTGGCTGGTTTGGGGACAAGCACGGCCGTACCTCCGCCTTGATGTTCACCATTGTGGGTATTGGAGTGGCCAGCGCCTTGATGGGCATGTTGCCCACCTACGCCACCTTGGGCTTGGCAGCTCCGGCCTTGCTCTTGCTGTGCCGCTTGCTGCAGGGCTTTTTTGCCGGTGGTGAAATTACTGGCGCAGCGACCTATGTGGCTGAATGCTCGCCCCCCGGCAAGCGCGGCTTTTTCGGTGCCTTCAATCCGGCCGCCGCCACCTTGGGCCTGTCTCTGGCCACAGGCGTAGCCGGTCTGGTGACTAGCCTGTTGGGTAAGGATGCCATGCTGGCATGGGGCTGGCGGATTCCTTTCCTGCTGTCTATCCCTTTGATTATCTTGTGCGTCTGGGCGCGCTCGCGCATCGAGGATTCGCCGCGCTTTAAAGAACTGCTCAAGAGCCATCGCCCGGAGCACTCGCCTTTGTCGCTGATTGTGCGTGACTACCGCCGCCCCTTGCTGCAAGTGATTGCGATTGGTTTTGCCCAGAATGCAGCCGGCTATGTAGGTGTGGTTTACCTGAGCACCCACTTGATTCACACCCTGAAATACGACGGCACGGCCGTGTTCTGGCTGATTTCTCTGGTGACGCTGTGCTCGGCCTTTGTGATGCCTTTTGCCGGTGGCCTGTCGGATCGCTTTGGTCGCAAACCCTTGTTGACGATTGGTTTGCTGGGCTATCTGGTTCTGGTGCCCCTGACCATGTGGGTTGCATCCTGGGGCAGCTTTCCGCTGGCCGTGATTGCGGTAGCCGTGTCCATTCTGCCTTTCATCGTGGTGCAGGCAGTCGGCTACCCCTTGTATGCGGAGTTGTTCCCTACTCGCGTGCGTTATAGCGGTGTATCGCTGGGCTTTAATATCGCCACCATTCTGGGCGGGGCGACCGCGCCTTTTGTGGCGTCTTGGCTGACGGGCCTGACCGGTTCCAGCATGGCGCCCGCCTTCTATGTGATGGTGGTGGCCGTAGTTGGGATTGTGGCTTTGAGTACGGTGAAAGAAACCGCTGGCCGTCAGTTGGCCGATTGATTTTCAAGGAAGGTAATGATGTCTGGATATTTTCTGTATCACTCCATCGGCATGTTCGAGGGTAAAGAAGCCGCCATGCGGGCTGAGCTGGATCAGTTCTCTCAGGTGTGGTCGGCGCAAGATGATGGTCAGTGGGGCTACGCCCTGGGCCGCAAGCAGGAGTTTATGGATGCCTGGGCCAGCTTGATCGGAGCGGACTCCAAGGATATTGCTCTGAGCGAAAACGTGACCGGTGGCCTGTACAGCATCTTGGGTTCCTTGCCCTCGCATATGTTGAAAGGCCGTACGGTGCTGACGGCAGCAGACTGCTTTCCCAGCTTGCATTTTCTTTTGCAGAAACTGTCGCTGCGCTTGGGCTTTACGCTGCGCACAGTGCCATTAAGCGATGGCCTGTCCTATGTAAAGGATGATGATTTCATCAATGCCTGGGATGACAGCGTGGGCGTGGCCCTGGTGACTTGGGTCAGTTCTACATCTTCGCATCGTGTGGATGTGGACCGTATGGCTCAGTGTGCGCGTGAGCACGGCAGCCTGATGGCTTTGGATTTGACACAAGCGGCGGGTTTGGTGCCTTTCAAGGTACATGAAGGTGTCGCGTTTACCTTGTCGGCTTCTTTGAAGTGGGCCTGCGGCGTATCGGGTGCCAGCCTTTTGCACGTGCGCTCGGATTTGATTGAGCAGTGCGAGCCCGAGTTCCGGGGCTGGTTCAGCCAGGAAAACCCCTTTAACTGGAATCTGGATCAATTCAGCTATGCCGACGGAGCTCGCCGCTTTGACCACGGCACGCCAGCGGTCTTGGGAAGTATTGCGTCCTTGCCTGGCATGCGTTACGTGCTGGAAACCGGTGTGGAAAATTTGCTGGAACAAAACCGTGCCTTGACGGCAGTTTTGTTGGATCGTGCATCCAAAGCAAACTGGCCCGTCTTGACCCCGGTGGCCGATAAGGAGCGGGGCGGTAGCATCATGCTGCGTGCCAGCAGTGCGGAACGTGCTCAGGCATTGGTGGATCAGCTGCGCGAAAAAGAGTTGTACTGCGATCAGCGTGATGGTGTGCTGCGCTTGTCTCCCGGTAATGTCAGCAGCGAGCAAGACGTGCTGCGACTGTGCGACACCTTGCAAGCTGGCTGGTGATAAGGAGTGATCATGGATAGTCAAACATGGGCCCATCAGGCCAGCCGACGGATTGAGCGACCTGCCCAGGTCGTCTTGGACTACATGGCGGATCTGGATGCCCTGGGGCGCTGGTCCCTGGGCTGCTTTGCTACCGAAAGCGTGGAGCCAGGGCTAGTGGTGGGGACTTCTTTGTTTGATGGTGGTCGCACCCACGTCAGTCTTGAAGTGCTGCCGGAAGTTAGCCTGATTCGCTACTGGGTGGGCAGTGCCAGCCAGCGTACACCGCGTATCAGCGCCATGGTGCAGGCGCTGGATGAGCAGTCCTGCATCTTGATCATGCTGGCGACACGTAGCGCGGATATGGATGAAAACCGCTGGCTGCGCTTGCAGCGCTGCCATGAAACCGAGCTGGATCTCATCCAGGCTCAGCTGTACAGCGCCGCCTGAGCGTCGCTGTTAGTAGCTTGGTGGGGTGATGGCCACGATAAAGCGCACATCCTTGTCGTAAGGATTGCGGTAGGCATGGGGCAGGCTGGAATTAAAGTAGCAGCTATCGCCCGTTTGCAGACAGTGTTGATCATCCCCCACATCCACCAGCAGCTGTCCTTCAGTGACCAGCACACATTCTTCAGCAGGGTGGCTCCAGCGCTGCCCCACAGAGCTGCCGCCCGGCGGCAAGAACCCCGCCAGCATCTCAATGCTGCCAAAGCCGGGTGATATACGCTGATACTGCACACCGGAAGCCGACTGTATGCTCATGCGCTCTTTCTGGCGCACTACAGCCACTTGCTCCACATTGTCATCCAGCAAGGAAAACAAGGGTGTGTCCAGTGCACGCGCAATCTGGCGCAAGGTGTCCAGGCTGGGCTGAGTCAGGCCACGTTCGACCTGGCTAATCAAGCCGGGGGAGACTTGGGCCAGCTCGGCAAGCTTGCGCAGAGACAGTTTCTTATGAAGTCGGACTTGGCGAATACGCAAAGCGGCCATGTAGGGGCGATGGGTAGGTGGCAAAGCACTATTGTAGGACAAGCCCCGATGACTGAGGGGCGTGTGGCCCGCATTGCTAGCACAGAGGTCAGGGCCTGCCAAAGCAGGAGGAGATAAACCCGGCGGCGGGCACGTTTTTTTTGTCCTTGTAGCGAGTTCGCTGGCCGGGCTCTGGGGTGTTTCTTAGATTGCTATCAGATTAGGATCGTCTGCCCATTTTTCTTTGATGTGCAGCATTTCAGGCAAGCATTTATCCAGCAGGGCCACCAGTTGCGGGTCAAAGTGCAGGCCGGATTGTTCACGCAGATAACTGATGCAGCGATCCAGGCCCCAGGCTTTTTTGTATGGGCGGTCGCTGGCCAAGGCGTCAAAAACATCTGCTACGGCCACGATGCGCGCAGACATGGGAATGTCTTCCCCTTTCAGGCCATAAGGATAGCCGCTGCCATCCCATTTTTCGTGGTGATACAAGGCAATGGTGCGCGCCAGTTTCAGCAGCCCATGCGAGTGCTGGCCGATGATGCGGGCACCAATCAAAGTGTGCGTGCGCATGACTTCCCATTCTTCGGGGGTCAGCTTGCCCGGTTTTTGAAGAATGGAGTCCGGGATGCCGATCTTGCCAATATCGTGCATGGGGGCGGCATGTAAGATGTCGTCGGCTGCTTCGCTGGAATAGCCCAGCCAATGGGCTAGAATGCGCGCGTAATGGCTCATGCGAATAACATGGCGACCGATCTCGTTATCCTTGTACTCGGCCGCCGTACCCAGACAGCGAATGATTTGCAGACGGCTATCGCGCAGCTCCTGCATCTGTACCAGCGACAGATGGTTGCGAATGCGGGACTTCAAAATGGCAGGATTAAAGGGTTTGGAGATGTAGTCTACCGCCCCCATGTCCAGCCCCATTTGCTCGTCATGCGGCTGCGAGAGTGCAGTGACAAAAACAATAGGGATATGCCGTGTCTTCAGTTCGGCCCGCAAGGCCCGACAGACCTCGTAGCCAGACATCTCCGGCATCATGATGTCCAGCAGAATCAGATCAGGCAGATCACGCTGGGCCAGTTCCAGTGCCTTGACTCCGTCCTTGGCAAACAGCAGCCGGTAATCCTGTTGCAGCGTGTGGCGCAGAATTTGAAGGTTGGCCGGCTCGTCATCGATCAGCAATAAGGTGGGCCGTGGCGAGGTAAATTCATTCATGTTGGGGCTGATCCAAGTTTGTGTTCAGATCTTGGATCAGCCCGGACAGGATCACGCTGGCTTGAGCGAAGTCGAACACGTCAATGGTTTTATTAAGATCATTCAGGACATCGACTTGTCCTGTGCTTTCCAGGTATTGGCAGACCACCTGCAAGGCGTGCTCATCCAGCTCATTGAGCAAGACGCTTTCGTGCAGGATATGCAGGTAATGCAAGGCCACATCCGGCGCATGCACGACAGTGGCTGGCGAGTCGGAATAGGGGGCCGGTGGGCCGTTATAGCTCAGTTCATGGGCAATACGCTTGAACATATCTTGTAGCTGTTCAATCCGGTCACGCATTTTGCGGGTTTGGCCATGGCGGATTTTTTCTTCCAGCTCGGCGCTCAGCGTGGAAATCTGGGGCAGACCCAGATTGCCAGCAGTGCCGCGTATACCGTGCAAGCTGCTCAGGATGATTTCCCAATTAGGCGGGTCGCGCTGGATTTCATCCAGTGGGTAACGGGTATGCAGATCAGACAGAAAGCTCAGAATGGCGCGGCGCAAGCGCACTTGGGAGCCCCATAGCCCCAAGCCCATTTCCCAGTCAATCAGGCTGATCTCTTGTGGCTCGGTGCTGGTTTCCGTAGGTCCCTTGGGGTCCAGCCCCATAACCAAGGCAATTTCTTGCAATAGATACGGCAGATCCAGCGGTTTGGTGGCAAAGCCATTCATCCCCGCTTCTTGCGCCGCATTGCGATCAGATTCCATGACACTGGCCGTCAGCGCAATCAAGGGCAAAGGCAGGCGCGCTTCACGGCGTTCTTGCTCTCGCCAACGTCGGGCCGTTTCCAGACCGTCCATCTCAGGCATGTGCACGTCCAGCAAAGCCACATCAAAGTCCTCTTTGCCCAGCAGCTCCAGTACTTGATAGCCGTTGTCGGTCGCGGTGACCGAGTGCCCGTGCTGCTCCAGGGCCAGGGTCAGCAGTTCCTGATTCAGGCTGATGTCATCGGCCACCAGAATACGTAAAGGCGGCAATTTGGGCAGGCGCTGATCGGCCAGATTCAGGCTAGGTTCTTTGCCCGGTTCCAACGGAAGACTGACCTCAAAGATACTGCCGCTGCCCAGGCTGCTTTGCACATTCAGCGTCCCGCCCATCAGGTCTACCAATTGGCGCGCAATGGACACGCCCAGCCCGGTTCCGCCAAAGCGGCGGCTGATGGACACATCGGCCTGCGTGAAGGGCGTAAAGACATGGCGCAGTTGTTCCGGGCTCATGCCTATACCGGTATCAATCACGCGGATGGAGACCACGCTGCGGCCCGGTTCTGGTTTGATCTCAATGCGCACCGAGCCGCTTTGGGTGAATTTGATGGCATTGCCGATCAAATTATTCAAGACTTGCTGGATGCGATGGGGATCGCCGCGCAAGAACGGAGGTAACTCGGGCGCATAGTCCAGGCGGAATTCCAGGTTTTTAGCATCCGCTGCCAGACGTAGCGAGGCCACAACCTGCTTGCATAAGTCCATCAGGGAAAAATCGACTTTTTCCAGTTCTACCGAACCGCGCTCCAGCTTGGTGGTGTCCAAAATATCGTTCAGCAGGCCAAGCAAGGAGCGAGCAGACTGATTAATAATGGACAAATGCTTGTTCTGCTGGTGGTTGAGCTGGCCATTGAGCATCAAGTCACTGAAGCCAATAATGGCGTTTAGCGGTGTGCGGATTTCGTGGCTCATATTGGCCAGAAAGGCCGTTTTCGCCTGGGCGGCCTGTTCGGCTTTTTCAGCGCTCTGACGCAGCGATTCTGTCAGCGCGTTGTAGCGGCTCATGTCGGTGATAAAGCCTACAAAGAGCGGATCGCCAGGTTGTCGGACCTTGCCTACGGCCAAGCGCATGGGCATGAGACTGCCGTCTTTTCGTAAACCGGTGACATCGCGGCCTACTCCAATGACCTTGGGGTCGTTGCTGCGTAGATAGTTGGATAGATAACTGTCATGGCGCGAGCGGTCCGGCTCGGGCATCAGCATATTGACGTTGCGCCCCAGCACTTCGCCCGCTTTCCAGCCAAACAGGCGTTCTGCAGATTGGTTGAAGTCCAGGATGGTGCCGTTGCTATTGATGGTGATAATGCCGTCAATGGCGGTGTCCACAATGGCCCGGTTGTGGGATTCGCTCTCTTCCATTTTCAGAAAGAGCTGGCGATAGCGCAGCAAGCCGTTGGCAGCGGTCACCAGCACGGTCACGGTTAGCGTGAACGTAGACAGCACCATGGAGGCAAAGGTGCTGTTAAAGATGATCATGTCATCGGGCGGGGTGGTTTCGCCGATAAAGCGCGCTGCTGCCATGCCGGTGTAGTGCATGCCTGAAATTGCCAGGCCCAGCACGATGCCGCTAATGACGACGCGTTGCAGCAGGGTCAGCCGGGTACGGTGCAGGCGAAAACGTATCCACAAAGCCAAAGTCGCCAGTACCACGGCCAGCACAATCGACAAGAAAAATGTGTAGGGTTCATAGCGCAGAACCGGCGCCATGCGCATGGCGGCCATGCCGCTGTAGTGCATGGTGCCTATGCCCAAACCCACCAGCACGCCGCCCACGATCAGGTGCGAGCGCTGGACACGGGCTTGCGACAGAATTTGCAGGGCCACCCAGGACGCACCCACGCTGGGGATGACGGACAGCATGGTGATGGCCGGGTCGTAATGGATGCTGGTACACAGCTCAAAGGCCAGCATGCCAATAAAGTGCATGGTCCAGATGCCACCGCCCAGTGCAATGGCACCGGTGCAAATGGCAATCTGGCGATGCAGGCGTAAATCCGCCATGCGGGCAATATGCGCAGTTTGCAGCGCCATGCCCGACGAAAAAACGGCAACCAAAAGCGACAGAACTACCAAGCCACTGTTATAGCTACCACTTAAAAAGGGAGCCATCTGATCGGCACTGATGAAGAACTGGTCGAGTATCCGCATAGGTGCTAATGTCCGAAACGGCCCCCAGGGCCAAGTTAGACTAAATGTGTCAGGCTCCCTCTGCGACAGAGGGGCGGATGTAACGGTAAAATCCCAGATAGGTTACCGAGTTTGTCTCTAGTTGTGCTGTTTTTTTATGGATCGAACATAAAAATTCATGGCTACAGCAAGGTTCCTGTCAGCAACATAGCTGCCACCGAGAAATAAATCACCAAACCCAGCACGTCTACCAAGGTCGCAACCAGTGGTGCGGAAGCACTGGCCGGGTCAAAGCCGACACGTTGCAAGATGAAGGGCAGCATAGAGCCGATGCAGGAGCCAAAGGTCACAATCCCTACCAAAGCCAGCCAGATGGTAAAGGCAATCAGCAGCGAGTGCTCACCATAGTCATACAAGCCCAGATGCTGCCAGATCTCGATACGGATAAACCCGATAGCGCCCAACATGGTGCCTAGCACCAGTCCCACAGGCAGTTCACGCAACAACACACGCCACCAGTCGCCCACACGTACTTCGCCCAGGGCCAGACCGCGAATCAGCAGGGAGGTGGCCTGGGATCCGGAGTTCCCGCCCGAGCTCATGATCAGGGGAATGAACATGGCCAGGACCACGGCTTTTTCAAGCTGAATTTCGTAGTACTGCATGGCGCTGGCCGTCAGCATTTCGCCCAGGAATAAAATAGCCAGCCAGCCCCCGCGTTTGCGGATCATGGTGCTAAAGCCGGCTTGCAGGTAGGGCTTGCCAATGTGTTCGGCACCCCCGAAGCGGTTCATGTCTTCGGCCGCCTCGTCCATCAAGGCGTCAATGACGTCATCCACCGTCACAATACCGATGATGACGTTGGCTTCATCCACCACCGGAATCGCCAGAAAGTCATGTCGGCGTATCAGCTGGGCTACTTCTTCTTTATCAGTCATAGCCTGGACGGCAATCGGGCTGTCGCCCCCCCAAAGCTGCGTCAGGGCTGCTTGCGGGTCAGCGCAGACCAGTTTGCGCAAGGGCACCACAAATTGCAGCTGCTGCTTGTCGTTGACGACATAGATGGCGTAGACGGTCTCGCGGGTGCTTTCCACATCGCGGATGTGCTGCAAGGTTTGGGCCACGTTCCAGCTCATTGGCACTTGCAGAAATTCGGTAGTCATAATGCCGCCGGCCGTATCGGCCGGGTAGTGCATCAGACGCATGACGGAGGTGCGGGTCGGTTGGGACAGGCGGCTAAGAATCTGCTCCTGGTCCTCTTTGTCCAGATCCTGCAGCAAGTCGGCCATGCGGTCTTCGGCCAGGGTCTCTAATACAGCTTGACGCTCGGGACGCGTCAGCTCCATCAAAATGGCACCGGCCCAGCGCAGCTCCGGCACTTCCAGCAAAGCCTGCAGGCGGTTGTTGTCCAGTTCTTGAGCGGCGCTGAGCGCAGGGCGCAGCTCCAGCTGATTCAAGGCCAACACGATGTCGGCAATGGGGGTCTGGGGGCCAAGTAAGTCAATCGATGGATGCTTGGACATGCAATACTCCAGTGGGCGTGCAACTATCAGTTGTTGAGTGTTGTTCGAGGCGTTAGACGCAGTAACGGAGGTTTTGTAACGATCTGCTCGTGGCGCGGGTCATGGGCAAGATTGGTGCTAGGATACCTTCAGGTTCTTACTAATGGAGCATGTTATGTACATGAAGGTTAAACTGACTGCCCTGACATTGTCCGTATTGATAGGCAGCGCCGTTGTTCCCCTGGCGCACGCACAATATGTCGGCCCCTCCAGCCAGCAAACGTTCACAAGTGTGGAACAAGTCATCAAAGAAGCCAAGGATGACGCCCCGGTTGCCTTGCGTGGCAAGCTCGTGCGCAAGTTGTCCGATGAAACTTATATGTTTGCAGACCAGACCGGTGAGATCCAGGTCGAAATTGATGACAAGATTTTCCCTAAAGAGCCCGTGGATGCTAACACGACCGTAGAGATTGTTGGCGAGATGGACAAGGCTATCGTAGGAACTTCTGAAGTCGATGTGAAGACAATTACCATCGTTCGATAATTTGCACCAAAACTGTTAAAAAAGCCCGCGAACCCGTTTTGCGGGCTTTTTTGTGGCGCAGTCGGTGCTATAGTGCCCGCTTTCGCCCCGAGTGCTGCGCGCATTCTTTCCCGCCACGGGCGATTTCGTCCGCTACAAGACCAGGAACAAGCATGAGCAATCCGATTAATTTTGACAAAGGCAACTACCGCTTCATCCCGACCGGTGTGAACCGTTACTCCGCTGGGGTGGCTGCAGAGCCCGGCTACGAGATCTGCCGGGTGGTATTTTCCGAGCCTGTGCCGCTGAAAGAAGGTTTTGATCTGATTCAGGCCGTACTGGAAGCGGAAGAGCGTCCCTTGACCGCGCTCTGCGCCTGCGAGTTGCGCTCGCCCGAGCCCGTCAGCGATAGCGATTTCAACCGTTTCAATGAGCTGTATCTGGAAACGCTGCAAGACTGGGGGCTGGTCAAAGGCAAGCACAATCCCGTGGCACGCAGCAATGTGTCCCCCTTGGTGGGTGCGCCGGCTGAACCCAGTTTTTACGCCTTCAGCTACACGGTAGAGACTGATATTGAAGAAGCGACCTTTGTGATTGCAGGTAGCTGCGAAGTGCCTGAAACACCGGACGACTATATCGACAGCATCGTGGCCTACCAAGACGTTTCGCCGGAAGGCCTGCTGCAAAAAGCCCAGTGGGTTTTGGGTGAGATGGAACGCCGTCTGGAGCTGCTGGGCCATGAATGGTCTGATACCACGGCCACGCATGCCTACACCGTTCACAACCTGCATCCTTTCATGGCCAGTGAATTGGCTGGCCGTGGCGCCATTGCTCACGGCTTGGGCTGGCATCTGGCCCGTCCTCCGGTCAAAGACCTGGAGTTCGAGATGGATTGCCGCCGTGTCTTGAATGAGCGCGTGCTGACGATTGATTAAATCGTAGAACGTTAAAAAGGGCCCGACAGGCAGTTTGCTATGTCGGGCCCTTTTTTTGTCTACAAGCTTACTTAGTTAGCTGCTTGCCGATAGCGGCGACGTACGATGGCGCCCCAGCTCAAGCCCAGCACGGCGGATGCTAAGGAGCCACACAGCACACCCAGTTTGGCAGCGTCCAGCAAAACTGCCTGATCAAAAGCCAGGTTGGCGACAAAGATGGACATGGTAAAGCCGATACCGGCCAGCAGGCCCACCAGGGTCACACCCGCCCAGTCCATGCCAGCCGGCAGCTTGCACAAACCCAAACGTACCGGCAGCCAGGTCCCCAGCAAGACACCCAGCGGCTTGCCCACAATCAAGGCTACGGCTACCCCAAACAGCGCACTTTGAGCACCGCCGGCATCCAGGTTCAAACCATTCAGGCTGACCCCGGCATTGGCCAAGGCGAACACCGGCATGATCACAAAGGCCACCCAAGGGTGCAGGATTGCGGGGATGCGTTGTACCGGGGGCAGAATTTCACGCTGGGCCAACTGCATTTTTTGTAGCGTGTGCATGATCTCTTGAGTATCTTGCTGACCCTCCAGCTTGGCTGCCAGTTCCAGGTTCAGGTGGAGAGCTTTGCGGGGCAAGGGCAGGGCGCGTACGGGGCTCATCATCCCCAGCACAACGCCTGCCAAGGTGGGGTGAGCGCCAGTTTTCAGCAAACCGAACCACAAAACAGCGCCAGGTACGACATAGGCCCAGGCCGAGCCTATGCCTATTTTTTGCAGACCTAATACGGCCACAATTCCGACTCCGGCAATCAGAAAGGCGCTGTAGTCCAGACCACCAGAATAAAAGAAGGCGATGATCAGGATGGCGACCAAGTCATCAATAATGGCCAGGGCCAACAAGAAAACCCGCAGGCTGGGTGGCAAAGAGCGGCCCAGCAAGGCCAGTACACCGACCGCAAAGGCAATGTCCGTGGCGGTGGGAATGGCCCAGCCCATCAAGACTTGAGGGTCCGGGTTCATGGCGGCGTAAATCAGGGCGGGCAGGGTGATGGCTGACAGCGCTGCACAGATAGGCAGCATGGCCGAGCGCCAGTCCGACAAGGCGCCGTCGTGAATTTCGCGCCGAATCTCCATCCCAACGACCAGGAAAAACAAGGTCATCAAGATATCGTTTACCCAAAAATGCAGGTCTTGCGAGAAACGCCAGGAACCCAATTCCAAGGTGACTTGGGTGTGCCACAAGGCGGAGTAACTATCGGAAAAGGAAGAGTTGGCCCAGATCAGGGCCACTGCGGCAGCCACGAGCAAGGCTACCCCGCCCAGGGCTTCGATATGTAAAAGCCGCTGTAGCTGTGCTTGTACTTGGCGGGTCAAAACATGGGCGCGCGGCAAGGGCGCACCGGAAGAAGGGTGAGACATGGTCGGCAAAATCTCCACAAGGCGGCCCGACCTTGCGTGTGTATTTAACCTGCCTTGCTGCACAATGCCAGCAAAACACCCTGCGCAATTATAGGGAGTGAGCCCCTTTAAGGCAAATGTCAGCTTGCATCGCTGTCCGGCGCAATGTGCAGGGGGATGGTGACTGGGCCATCATTGGTCAGGCTAAGCTGCATATCAGCGCCGAACACGCCACACTGCGTATCGGGCAAACGGGTGCGGGCTATGGCGACGAGCTCATCGAACAGCGGCTGACTGATGGCAGGGGGAGCAGCGCGGCTAAAGCCGGGGCGATTACCTTTACGGGTATCTGCGGCCAAGGTGAACTGGCTAACCAGTAAGAGCTGGCCACCGGATTGCAGCAGGTTCAAATTCATCTTGCCCTGCTCATCGGAAAAGATGCGCAGAGCCAATAGTTTATCCAGCAAACGGCTGGCTTGCTCGCGGGTATCACCGTGTTCGGCACAGACCAGAACGGCCATGCCTGCCCCGATTTTGGCGACTGTCTGATTATCAATATCGACTTGGGCCTGACGTACCCGTTGAATCAAAGCAATCATGTTTTTCAATAAGACAAACGAAGTTTAAGAACGCTAAAAGCAGTAGGTTGAACGTAGTAATAGGCCGCGGCAAGAGACGTCTACATCAAGCAGGGGGCTTGTCCGCCTGCTTGGGGCTTGAAAGGCGTTTTTCTTGTGCGAAGCCTTTGTCAGTGGCCGACGGCTTTGGAAAACAGATTCACAATTAGTACGCCCACCACAATAAAGGCGATGCCAATCATAGCGGCCAAATCCAGCTTTTGCTTAAACACGACCCAGCCAATCAGTGAAATCAGCACAATGCCCACGCCACTCCAGATGGCGTAGGCCACGCCAACGGGCATGACACGCAGACTGAGCGACAGAAAGTAGAACGCTCCCGCGTAGAACAAAATGGTAAAGCCGCTGGGTACCAGGCGCGTGAATTGTTCAGAACGTTGCAGCAAGCTAGTGGCGATGATCTCGAAGATGATCGCGATAAACAAGTGCAGGTAGGCAAGGCTTACTGGAGTCATGGAATATCAAGGTTGAAAGCTGAACCATCCGGGTAGCAGCAATACGCTGGCCCACAGAGCGGCCGAGACCCAGGAGGAAATATGAAAGCTGAGCGGCGACATGGCACAGGTGCCGGCAATCAGGGGGACGGTCGAGCGCAGGGGGCCAATAAATCGGCAAGCCACAATGCTAAACCATCCCCAGCGTGAAAAAAAAGCCTGTGCTTTGGCGTACAGGTGCAAACGTTTGCGCGCCCACTCGAACTGGAACAGATTGCCGCCGTATCGCTGACCTAGAAAAAAGGAGATTCCGTTGCCCACGCCCGCTCCCAGCGTGACTGCCAGCCACACGGGCAGCAAGTTCATTTCTCCGGCTCCGACCAGTGCGCCGACTGACAAAAGAATCGCAGTACCCGGAATGATCAAGGCCAGAAAGGGCAGGGATTCGATCAGGCACAGGGCAAACACCGCGGGGGCGACCCATTGAGGATGCGCGCTGATCAGCGCTGTGGCTTGCTCCGCAAAATTGCTTAATGTGCTCAGCATATAAACAGAAGTGAAAGGACAGCTGCAGGCTGTCTTTTAGTTCAGGGCAAGGCGAAGAATCAGGCGGTCTTTGTGCTGCAGACCGCCTTCAAACAAAGCCTCGTCGTAATGATGCAGGAAGTAGTCGGGCTCTACGGCCACGACCCGAAAGCCGGCACGCTGATAAAAGAACAGTGGATAGCCTATCGTGCCGGTGGCGACATAGAGTGTTTGTCCACCTTGTTCACGCACGTATTGGATTAGGGCTGCCAGGAGCTGGCTACCCAGTCCCAGGCCTTGGTGGGAGGACAGCACCGCAATGTTCATCAGTTCCCATTCTTGCGGATTTCTTGCTTGCAAAATGGCAGCTGCGACGATCTGGTCCTGATCCCTGATTTGCCAGGCATGAGGGGTGTCCCGGTAACTTTCGATCAGTTGTGTACTGGGGTCAGCTTCCAGCAAAAGTGGCAGGGGCAGGCTCAGGCCGTGTACCTGCTCTGGCGGGTGCTGTGGGTGGGGCTGACTCATGAAAAGTCACCGTCTACGTAAAACCATTGGCCTTGTTCGCGCACAAAGCGGCTTGTTTCATGCAATCGATTGGCTCGCCCATGCAAACGATTGCGAGCTACAAACTCCACCAGGGCATCTGTCTCGGAAAGCTGCTCGTGTCGGCGTACATCCAGGCCTAGCCACTGCATGCCGTCGGGATTGGGCTCCAAGGAGTGAGGGCGGGTCGAGCTGTGCCAGGTGGCCAGCAGATAGTCCAGATCATCTTGGACGAAAGCGCTGTAGCGGGAGCGCATCAGGGCGGCGGCATCGGGCGCTTGCAGGTATTGCGGGCCACGGTGCCAGAGTCCGCAACAGCTTTCGTACTGCAGGGTGCTGCCGCAAGGGCAGGCGTTTTTTGAAGAGGAAGACTTTTTCAAGAGCGTTACTGCCAAGACTAAAGAATGGCACAAGCATACCTGAAGCGGATAGCGCTTAAGGGTGGCTGCCGCGACGAAAAGTAACGGATGGCGGTTTGGGTGATGATAGTTACGGTAGTGAGATTGGGGATTGGCACACAGTTTGTTTTACGCCACGGGGTGTGCGGAATTTCCTGTTTGGTGAAGGGGATTTGTTTTGGTCGCTTGGGGGGAAAAGGTTCCTGTGGTGGCTCTTGTTGTTTGTGCAGGGGGCAGCAGGGGGACGGAATGTGCTTAGAAGCAGGCCACTCACCCTGTCTGCCCCGGCCTTTGGGCTGACTGCTTGTCGGTGCTGCGCACCGGTGCCCTTGTCGATACAAAATTACGGGCGCGCTCTGAAATCGCCCGGTGGTTTGTCCCCTGGTCAAACCACAAGTGTCGGGCTCACACAGCAGAGCACTTGAATCCCGGACTTCCGTATGGACTGCGGCAAGCTGTCCGACTCGCCCCAGGGCCCGGGCAGATGGGGTGAGTGGCTTATCGAGGAGGGTGTGAACTGTAAATGCTTGAGTTTTTGGGAGCGACTGCGACTAGTCGTAGGACGTGATTCTGGGACTGTGTAGGTGGAGTGAGCTGCTTATGGAGTCCAGGAAATGAGAGCTTGAGCTTCGAGTTTTGGGTTTGCTTTAGTCAGCAGACTTAGCTATTTGAGCGCACGGTTCAGCGGTGTGGATAGCTGGCCTTAGCTAAGGGATGGAGTGGCTTGAGGGTGGAGAGCGATGAAAGAAGATGACCTCATGCTGCTTGATCTTGTTCAAGCATAAAAAAACCCGCCCGCAAAAGCGGACGGGTAACAGGCTTGCTTAGCCGTGTCGAAGAGGCTTATTTGGCCGCGTCGATACGCTGTTGCATGCGCTGGGCGCGTTCTTTGGAGCCGGGGTGCGAGCTCATTACGCTGCTTTCGCCGCCGTCCAGGGCTGCCAGTTTTTCAAAGGCAGAAACCAGACCTTGGGTCTTGAGCTTGCGCTCGGTCAGCAGGTCGAAGGAGTAGTCGTCAGCGTCGGACTCTTGCGATTGCGAGAACTGAGCGTTCAGGAAGGCTTCGGACAGTTCGCCCAGTTGGCTGGAGTTCAGCTGAGTCACCAGGCCGTTGCCTGTGGCAGCGGCGGCGTCACGGGCTGCGGACAGGCCGTAGGCCGTTTGCATGGCTTTTTTGCTGTGGCCCAGTTCAACGTGACCCATTTCGTGGCCGATTACGCCGCGCAGTTCGTCATCGCTCATCTTGTCCATCAGACCGGCATAAACGCGGATGCAACCGTTAGCCATGGCCCAGGCGTTAACTTCCTGTGTCTGGTAAACCTTGAAGTTGGGGGTTTGGCCGTTCAGCTGTTTTGCCAAAGGCTTGACCAGGTTTTGCAGGCGCTTGTTGTACTTGCTGTTGGGGCTGGCCACTTTGTTCTCAGCGTCCATTTGCTTGCAAGACTGATCAGACAGTGCAATTACTTCTTGATCGGACAGGTTGAAAGCTTGAACGGCTTTGCTGCCAGCGCCTACCAAACCACCCACATCCATTGTCTGACAGCCAGCGGTCAGGCCAGCGACGGCCAGCATGGCGGCCAATGCGCCCATACGAAAAGTCATGAACTTCCCCTTCTAGTTATTTAAAGAAGGTGGATTTTAATGACTAGGCGGCAAAGGATTCTCGCTTCACACAATGTTTAACAATTGTTGTGGATGTACTTACAGATACGTAAAAGCCCTTGGCGGGCACGATGCGCGAGATTTATGGGTTTGAAGGTAGTGATGCAGTGAGCAGGGTTTTGCTGTTTGGCCTTAAGCGATGAATAGTTCGACCATTTCTTCAATGCCTGAAGGCTTTCTCTAAACAACAAAGGCATTGCTATCCATCATGAGCTGGCCGGGGACGGCATCAAGCCTGCTTTGATGCTTACTTTGTGGGATCAGCATATCCTGCGGAAACTGGTTTGGGCTGGAGTAGTTTCCGGGTTTGGCGCCGCTTGATCACCTGCTTGATGTTGACCTAGGAGGGAAGGGGAAAAGCACACCAACTCGGGATTTGAGGCGTACGTGTTGGAGCAACTGGCCTCAAGTGTCGAAGTGATGATTGAGACTGGAACGTTACCTTCACAGCAGCGCACTTGTCGCTAGGCGGTGTACACCGTGATCTCCACAGCATTTGTCCCCGGAGAGCCTCAAGGCCCCATCCAATATGGGTGCGTAGAAAAAACCATGCCGATAGACGGAGTTGGTATCGAACCGCCGTACGGCTTGTCAGCTGATGTTTAGGCGGATTGAGTGGAGCACAGGCGGGAAGTGAAAGTGCCGTTCACGCAGCGAGCGGCAGAGCTGCGGTTCAAACGCTTACGAAGCTAAAGGGCCAAGGTAAGAAGCAGGTACTTCAGTGAAGTATGCGTCGAAGGCGATTGATCTGCCGGCAGTGGATCAGAATCGGGCCTTCACAATGATTCAGATCGTGCGCCATGCGGTTGAAGGCCGTCCAGAAAACGCCAAGGAATGGGAGCGTGTTCGTAAAGGAGTACGCCGTGCACTGGATAAGCTGGAAGAAAGGGGTTAGGTCAGCTCAAACGGTCCTGGACCAATGAATGGCGGTTCTGCCTTGTATCAATGGAAAGCGGGGCGCAAATCGGGACTGTATCAGCGCGTACAACTGTGCCTATAGTTTTTGAAAAAAGCCCGCTAATCGAGAGATCAGTGGGCTTTGTTTTGAAGCGAAAGCGCTCGTTATGCTTGTGTTTTGGCGAACTCTACATCCTCAGCGGATTCTATGTGCGTCATGCGAGATTCAAACTTGGTAACGACCTCAGCCATAAGCTCTTCTTTTTGACTGGTTCGTTCATTTGCGTTACCGGTTGCACCATCCTTTCCCCCTTGTTCCGAGCGTATGGCGAGTCGTTGGTGGCGGTAAAGGTCACGGTACTTATCACGTAGCTTGCGGCTGCGCTCAAGCATGCTTCGTAATTGTGGCTTGGTGAGTTTTTCTATTTCTGTGGGAGAGTGCGCCACATCAAATAATTCTAGCTCTGTCGAGGTGAGAAGTTTTTTTACAGCGGTTCTATTGGGTGTCATCGCTAGTTCTCCGTCAGAATAGTATTGTGTTCCAGTATGAAGGAAGCTCACGGCTCATGAACTAGATTATGTTAGGAAAAAATAGATTTTAAAAATGTAATGGATAGTGACGTATCCATTAATCTGGGCCCAGGTATTGGCTACCGTGCTGATTAGCTAGTTGGTGACATAAGGACGCACAAGGCAAGGCGGCTGCCCAGTCTGGGGGCGGTAGATGCTTAAGGTGTCACAAGGCAGACCCCATTGCAGAGCCTCGAACTTAATGGTTTTTCTTCAGCAACGGCACTTGCTTTTCCAATTGATCGCGACGAAGATCGCCTCATTCTCTTTCGATGGAAACCTGTTAGGCCTTAGTATCTCCGACCAGTTTTAGCTGGTCAGTTTTTATTTCGGAAAGGAACTGGGCACTAAATGAAAAGCAGCGCCGCTTCATTGAAAAATATCTCGTTGAGGTCAGTCGCTGATAAGCGACCTCAGAGTAGCTTTAATCGAATGGGTTCTTATTAATCGAAAACACCGTATAAATACAGCGCTGACAGGAGCCTATGTGGCGCAACGACGTACAGCGGATAGCCTTGCCAGCCCGCGCATAGCTGTAATCTCAGCTTCGCGCTTGGATGCCCATTCTTGAGCTTCTATTTTGGTGGGGAAGGTCGCACTTTCTCTGAAGCCTTACTTAACGATCTCAGCGCAGCCAGCCACTGCTGCTCGTGCGATAAGTGTGGAAAATTACTGTATAAAAAACAGCGATTTAGCGCTTAACGGGTCGACAGATGTTCCTGGCTGAGGGCGCAAAAAAGCCCGCTCTAAGGCGGGCAATGTGCTGGGAGGTCAAAAATCTCCCGTCACTGCTATTTTGCGCGAGCTTCAAAAATCCAATGAAACCCGCAGGAGTTCTGGTGCCCCCCCCGTGAGTCGAACACGGCACCAACGGATTATGAGTCCGCTGCTCTAACCAAGCATGAGCTAGAGGGGCAACAAGTCCGCAATTATTACATAAAGTCCCTGTTTGTGCCTAGTTCGCAAGCGGTGAGAGCCGGACTTGGCTGGTTTGGCAGATTGTCACTATTTACTCGCCATTGGTAGCACCTGCTTCTTAGGCCCGGGAGCAAAATAAGCACGTCTGTTATTGGAGAGAAACCATGAAAGTCCTGGTGTGCTTGGTGATGGTGTCGGTTTTGTCCGCCTGTGCGGTGTATACCCCTCGTGGGTCGGTGGTTGTAGACCCTGACGGGCATGGTGCTTATGGCCAGCGGCATTGCCCTCCTGGCCAAGCTAAAAGGGGTAATTGCTAGCCGGGCGTGCTGAGCTTATTTGCGTTGATAGCGCTTGCTGCCTGTGCTTGTCTCGCAGTAACGGCCGCCTCTGGGCCCGGTGCAATAGGTGCCGGTGGAGCAGGAACAGCTGCTGGTCGACCGTAGTGCTGGCGGCGCTGGCCGTGTGGTAGCGCCCGCGGAACCGGTATAGGCCGGGCAAGAACGTTTACTGCCGCTGGCCGAGCCATCACGGCAAACAAAAACGTCGCCTTCGCAATGCGAAATGCCGCCTTTTTTACCTGAACATGGGGTATTTCTTGCTTGTGCAGACAGAGGAGCCAAGGCGAGGATCGCGCAAAGCAACAGCCATTTCATGCTTGTCTCGGATAGTTAAGAGTCCGTGTTTTGCTGTGCTATCTGGGCAGCAGCCTGTCTTGGGACTCGTGTTTATTTTTGCCTCTGTTATAAACGAGGCTTTTAATCGGTAGGTTGTGTCATGCGAATCTTAATGCTTGTTCCCATGCTGTTGCTAGCCGCGTGCCAAGGTGCCACGATCAACGATGAAGTTGGCAGCGAAGCCTGGATGGAAAAAGTAGACCAGAGACTATCCGTATCAGACGGGGAAGGGCATGGCCCGGATTACGGTTCGCGTGAATGGTGCCGGGTAGTCCACATTCGTTTGTATGGGAAAGAGCCGCGACAACGCATTCCCTGCGATCAGGCCTGGATGGAAACGGTGGATAGAGAACTCAAAAAGCGTTGAAGCGTAGCGATGGGGCCGAGCAGTAAATCGGCCCATCGCTACCTTGATCGGATTTTTTTATAGGCAGTTGCAGGTCTACACCGTCAAGCAGGATCTAGTTGCGTCGATAGTATTTGCGGTGCTCCACCATGGTGCCGATGATCGCAATGGCGTGCTGGTCGCTGCGAATCGAGGGGTAGTCTTCATTCAGCGGTACTAGTTCAAAGATCTCCTGCCCACCTTCATCAATACATAACAAACGGTATTTCTTGAAGGTTGCTTCTTCTTCGCTATTTTTGGCGACCACATAGTCCCCGGGGCGGGGCGTCAATTCACAATCAACAATAATACGGTCGCCTTCTTTGAAGTCCGGCAGCATGGAATCGCCCTTGATCTGCAGGGCAAAGGAACGGTCTGACAAGCTCAGGTCCGTCAGCAAATACTCCACTTCCTCGAAAGTAAAGTTTTGGCCGGGATCGCGGAATACGCCCGCCTGCACATAGTTCAGCAGGGGAATGCGCCGCTCGCCCATCATGGCGTCTTGAACATTGGCGTCAAACGTATGCTTGGCGCCGTAGTTGTAGCCCAATTGATCCAGGCTATGCGCGTCCAGGCCCACTTCTTTTTCTATCGCTCGTGCTACTCGCTCACCTATGCTGCGACCGCCGTTGTAGGTGGTCGACAGGTACTGGGCAACCTGTGCCCGAGTGCGACCACTTGAGCGCGCAAAGTCAGCGGCGTTGCCGTGGGCGCGCTCATCAATCAGGCGTTGCAGGTTTCTGCGGCGAATCGAGTAAATATCCATTGCGCCATTAAAACAAGAAAAAACTAAACATAGGTTTAGATATTTCTTTTCTTTACGTTTAGAACTATCTATACTCAATGCATGAACGCTAAACACATCATCGAAGAAATGGGCGGTCGCCGAGCCGTATTGCGTATCACTGGCTTGAGCAAAGGCCGTATCTCTCAATGGGAGAAGGCCGGTGTCATACCTCGGGTATGGCAACTGGTCTTCCATCACATGAACCCGGTGGTGCCTGCCCCAGCACCTAAAGATAAATTTAGAAACATCTAAGCATTGGGCAAACATCCTGTCTTAGGGTGGGACTTTGCAGACACACCGCGTCATGGGGTGACGCGATTCTTGTGCCGTTGCGGCATTGCATATCAATCGGATGGTTTTGGCCGGCTTGGGCCAGGAATCCTGCTGCGCGATCCCATCGTAATGATGGAATACGGTCGCCCAGCACTTTAGGCGAGGGTGCCATGAAAACAACCAGTAAAAACCGGCTTCGAGCTCGCAGTTGTTGGCCGGAACGGTGTGGAGCGGGCCTATGAGCAATATGCCGTGGTTTCGCGCTTACACAGAGATGGTGGACGACGAAAAATTGCGTCTGCTGGCTTTCGAGGACAGGTGGCATTACGTGGCCTTGTTATGCCTGAAAGGGCAGGGCGTGTTGGACAACGATGATCCGTTGATGCTGCGCAAAGTGGCCGTCAAGCTGGGCCTGGACATGCGCACCCTGGACGATGTGGTGCGCCGTTTGAGCGAAGTGGGCCTGATTGGTCAAGACAGCTTGCAGCCCCTGGCCTGGGATAAGCGCCAGATGAAATCCGATAGCAGCGCAGAGCGAGTTGCGCGTTTTCGAGCCAAGAAAAAGCAGGAGCATGACGGTAGCGATGACAGTAACGCGTCCGTAACGTTACCGAAACGGCCGGGTAACGCGCTAGATAAAGAGACAGATAAAGAAGTAGATAAAGAAACAGACACAGCAACAGATAAAAGCAGTATGCGTCGCAAGGCGCCTGCCCTGGAGTTTTCTGCCTGGCCAAGTGAGCCAAGCCCCGATGTTTTTGCGGACTACCTGCGTCACCGTCGCGAGATCAAAGCCCCCTTGACGCAGACCGCCTTTAACCGTCTGGGCGCAGAAGCGCATCGGGCCTTGGAACTGGGCTACAGCGTGGATGACTTTCTGGCTGAGTGCATGCTGCGTGGCTGGCGAGGCGGTAAAGCCAGCTGGCTGGAAGGCCGGCAGGACGCCCGAACCGGACAGTCTTCCAGCTTTGACCCTTTGGCCTACGTGAATCGTCATCGGCAACGTGATGAGGTGAACGATGTCATCGATATCTGAGTTTTCCAATCCCTGGTTGCAGCGTCACGCCAAGCTGGAGGGGATCAGCCTGATGGACCATTTGTACAACCGGCTCAACGGTATTTATCCGAATAAATTTCGCTCCAATTTCCGTGACAAGCAAGCCATCGAGGATTGGAAGCAGGCTTGGTCTGAAGCTTTTGATGAAGAAGGCGTGTTGCCTGCCGATGTGGCGCAAGGAATCAAGAATTGTCGGCGCATGTTTGACTGGCCCCCCAGCCTGCCGGAGTTCTTGCGGGCTTGCCGCCCTCAGCTGGAGCCGGAAACCGCCTTCTTTCAAGCCGTGCGAGGCATGCAGGCGCGGGCAAGGGGAGACAAGGGGGAATGGTCCCACCCGGCGATTTATTACGCTGCGGTTCGCATTGGGCAGTTTGATTTGCTGAACTTGGCGTACACACAGCTGGAGCAGCGCTGGCACAAAGCCTTGGGAGATCAACTGGCCAAAGGCCAATGGCCTGAGATCCCACTGCCATGCCTGGCCCTGGCGTCACCCGAAGACAAAGAGCAAGGGCGTCGTGAAGGGCAGCGTCGAGTGCGGGACCTGGCGCAAGTGATTACGACCGACAGCAGGAAAGATCCGCGCGTATGGGCGAACCGGATATTGGAGCGGCCCGAAGAGCGTTCACTGGCCGTCCTAAAAATGGCTAAAGCTGCCTTGGGCAAGGAGTAAGAGCGCCATGACACCAATCGCAAGCATTCAACAAGCGCATCGTTTGGCCACGAGCCAGACAGATAACACCCGCCATGCACAGCTACAGGCTTTGCAGCGCGCTGGCCGGATCAGCGGGCTGATTAAACAGCCTTCATTCAGCTTGGTTCAAAGTCCCCTTAACCGTCTACTCCCAAGGGAATGGCAATACTACATCGCTGATTTTGCTTACCGGGATCACGGCACAGGCCATTACGTGCTGGAGGACTGTAGAAGGCCAAGGGCCTGGGCCCAAGAGGTCAAAGCATGGCTGGTTTTTGGGATATACGGCATTGCCGTGCGTCAGGTCTAAGGAGGAATACATCATGACAACACGAGCAGACAAAGGCCAAGGCTTAAGCGGCGACGACTTGTTATGGAACTGGGCACGTTGGTGCTGGTCCGGGCAGACCGTGGGTAATATGGAACGCTACGTTCCCTGGCAAGAAGACTTCCGGCCTATTCATCAGGACCACGCTTTAGCTGTGGATGCCCTGTACCAACGCTTGCCGCATTACCAAGCCATGGTCATCCAGGCCGAGTATCCCCGTAAAAATGCGCAGTACGGCCATTTAAGTGCCAGTGAGCGTCAGACCACCGCGCGCCTTTGGATCAAGCAAGTCACGGGTGCCATCTTGCGCGACGAAGACTACCGCCGTCACTTGACGGATTTCAGAAGCACAGTAGAAAAGGAGATTTTGCGGTGAAGTACGCAGCTGAAGTCATTGACCTGTTAGCGGCCTATCCGGGACGAGAGTTCCGGATGATCCAGATTGTGCGGCACGTCAGCAAAGGCATGGAGCTGTCCACCGCCCAGCGCAATGCAATGCGTGAAGGCGTCAAGCGCGTGTTGGTGCAGCTGCAGGATTCCGGGCAGGTGGACAAGATCAAAGAAGGCGAAACCTCCGCCTTTTACGCCTGGCGTTGCAGTCTGCAACATGGTCCGCTATGAATCTGCAAGGCTAATTGCAATAATGGGCGTGCAAAGTTGCGTCCAATGCAAACGAAACAACCCCGAGCGAGTAATCGCTGCGGGGTTTTTTTATGGCTGTCGCCCGATGCGAATTTGCGTTTTTCTAGTTCACCTGATCAGCCATTTGGTTTTGACTGCAAGGCTAAGGAAAGTCCCGTTATGAGCAATGCCCAAGAAGATTTTTATACGTTGATCGCCAAAGCAGCTGAACCGTATCCGGTGATTCGCGGTCCTGTCGATGAGGGGCAGTTGCCCGCGATGCCTTATTTTGTTTTTTCCTTAACACAGGCACGTCCAGGCCCCAGCCACCATGGACAGGTGAGCGAAGCAGGTGTTCGACGTGTCAGTGCTCATGTTCAGGCCGTCGTTCAGCTGCAGTGCTTTGCCCCCGATAGCTGGAGCCTCTTGGAACGTGTGCAACTGGCGCTGGAGTCCGAGCCACTGCAAGCTTTGAGCGAGGAGCTAAATATCTCGGTCATGCGTGCCTTGCGTTTAGAGCTTGAGCAAGATCAGACGGATCTGGGGCAAGCGCACTGTCGCATGGATTTGGATGTGCTGTACACGGTCAGCATGGATGATGACGTGCAGGTAATTGAGTTTGTAGAAGTGAACCAGGGACCCGTTCCCTTTTGAGCCGCAGAGCAGGCCTTTAAAGGGTCTGATTCTTTCAACGCGTTTTTTATCGCTTTAGCCACCGATCCAGGTGGTTTTTTTCTTTTTTGGAGCCACCCATGGCAAAACTATCTCGGATCGCCAACGTAGATATTGCGTTGCGTACGACTGCAATTAATGAACAATCTTTTTCCGACATGCTGATTTTGGGCAGCCATGTGCTGTCCACGGCGCGGGCTATGAGCATTACTGGTGCTGATGAGCTGCTGGATCTGGGCTTGCTGGATACCGATCCGTTGTATTTGGCCGCTCGTGACGCCTTTGCGCAGATTCCTGCCGTGCGACAAGTGTTTATTGGCCGTCGTCAGGTGGACCAGGTCAAGTTGGCCGTGACTCGTGCGGTGGGCGATGCCCTTTACCGTGTACAGCTGCGCTGGCGTGACGAGCAAGGCCAGCAACTGGATGCTCAAGTTGAATACAAAGCCCTGCAAGCCGATACAGTAGCCGATGTTGCGACGGGTTTGGCAGCGGCGATTGGCCAGACATCTGCACCCGTGACGGCCAACGTCGTAGAGGACACCGTGACACTGGCGAATCAAACGTCAGGCACGGCCTTGGCGGTTCAGCCTCAAGGTAATCTGGCCATGCAAGTTGTGGCTGGCACCGAAACGGTCACCCAGGCGCTGGCGACGATCGCGAACAGTCCCTTTAACTGGTATGGCCTGGTCATTACCAGCCGAGATAAAGAGGACGTTCTGGCTGCCGCTGCCTGGACTGAATCCAACGAGAAACTGTTCGGTACGGCGTCGGCCGATGCAGGCATCATTGATCCGGAGACGACTGATGATTTAGCCAGTCAGTTGCAGGCTCATCAGTACTTCCGCAGCTTTGGTGTCTACAGCGCGACGGCAGCCACCCAATACCCGGAGGCGGCACTGATGTCGTCGATGTTCACCTATTACCCAGGCCAGGAAACCTGGGCGCTGAAAAAACTGGCCGGCATTGCTTATGACGAGTTGACCGAAGGTCAGGCCCTAGTGGCACATGGCAAGAATTTCTCTACTTTCGAGCCGTTCCGCAACTTTGCAGTGACTCAGGGTGGCCTGACGGCTGCGGGCGAGTGGATTGATGTGATTCGCTTGCGCGATGCCCTTGTGGAGCAGATCAAAGTGTCGGTGGTGTCGGCCATGATCAACGCCGATGGCAAGGTGGCCTTTACGGATGACGGCATTCAAATGATTGGCAATGCGATCCGTGCCCCGCTGGATCTGAATGTGCGACGTGGCGGTATTGCTACTGAAGAACTGGATGAAAACGATCGTATCGTGCCCAGCTATACCTTGAGCTTGCCGCGCAGCAGCCAGGTGCCGTTTAACGACAAGGCTAACCGCCTCTTGCGCGACGTGTATTTCACTGCTCGTCTGGCTGGCGCTATTCACGTGTCTGAAATCAAGGGCAGCCTGAGCTACTCCCTTTAATCAGGGCTAGCTTTAACCCTCTTTTGCAATGAACCCGGCCCGGACCTGCGCCGGGCTTTTTTTCTTTTGGAGCCTGAAATGGCATATGAATTGAAAAGCTACGATTCCAAGCAAGTTAAATGTGTCTTGGGTGCTCATACCCTCACGGGCCCTGCTGATGACACTTTCATCAGCATTGAGCCTCTTAGTGAGGGCGTGACCAGCTCAGTGGGCGTGTACGGTGATGTGTCTCGCTCTGTCAATCATGACCCGCGTCATACGATCAAGATCACTCTGCAGCAGACCAGCCGTTCCAATGATGTCTTGTCGTCCTTGTGCGATGTGGACCGCCTGTCGGGTGGGGCAGGTGCCTTCCCAATTCTGATCACGGACCTGCGTGGCAGCACTCTGTTTACCGGCACCGCATGGGTACAGAAAAAGGCGAGTGCGACTTTCGGCAAGGGTATTGGCAACCGCGAATGGACGCTGGAGGCGGTGGGCGGCTTTAACAACGGGGGGAATGATTAATGGCTCGCCCTGTCGAGGTTGTTGTTAACGACACCATCTTTTTGATCACACCCATGGACGCTTTCGAGGCTTTGGAAGTCTTTGGTGATCTGCAAAAAGATCTTTTGCCAGCCATTGGTGAATTGCTGGCTTTGAGCCTGGGTGCAGAATCAGAGCAGGGCGAGGTGTTGATGACGGGGGCCATTGAAAAGCTGTCTGAAAAGCTCAGCGGGCGACAGTTGAAGCATTGGACCGATCGTTTGATCCATGCGGATTCTGTTGCTGTCTCGCTTAATGGTCGAGACATGCGTTTGGATGCAGCAGCACGCGCCATGGCATTCAAGGAGTTCACCGATATTCTGGAACTCTTGTTCCATGTGTTGAAGGTGAATTTCGCCGCCCCTTTAGGGCGTTGGCTCAGCCGTTCTGGTCTGGACCTGAGCCAACTGCCAGCAAGCCCGTTGGGAGCTATCGGCCAGAAATCGAACGAGAGTTTCTAATCTGGCGTCCTGTAATGGCTAGCAAAGTTACCGTCGGCGAAATTCGCCGGCGGGACGTTTTACTGCTGGATTTGATCAAACTAAATCACCTTATGGACGCTGAGGCCGCTGCTCTAGAAGCAGTACGCACGGTGAATAAGTAATGACTAATGCTCGTGAAATTGTCGCAATGATGCGCAGTCCGGTGGACTTGTCCGATTTGAAAGTCTATGCGGAGTCGTATCAGCGCATTCAAAAGGATGCGGTCGATTTTGTGAAAGGACTGAAGCAGTCTATCGAGCAAAGTCGTGCCTTGAATGCGCTGGTACAAACAGCTCAAAATGTGCAGTTGGCTGTGCGTGAGAGCGCACGTGGCTTTCGTGTACCAGTAGGGGGGCGTGCTGTGCTGGGAGAGCCCAGACCAGTCGCGTCCCCACCACCTTCGTTTGGTGTGGAAAAGCAAATCGGCGTTTGGGCGGGGGCCGTCAAAACGGCGGTAGGAAAAAGCTTGGGACTGGATACAGTCAAAGATATTCTCTTGGCCGGAGATGAATTCAATCAGGTTCAGGCACGACTGTCGATAGTGGCCAATGGCGGGCAAGAAAAGCAGCTCATTGATGAACGTCTTAGAACGGACTCTCAGCAGGCCCGTCAGCCATTTTCCAGCAGTGCTGATTTTTTTCTGAATATTCACTCGGTGATGCAAAACCAGGGGAAAACCACTCAGGACAGTTTGGATCTTGTTGAGGCAGCTAACTTGTCGTTGACAGCTAGCGCGGCAGATCCGCAAAAGGCCAGCGTATTTTTGACTCAGTTTGCTCAGGACCTGGTGCAAGGCAGGCTGAGCGGAGAGGGTTTTCAGAATATGTTGGTCAACAATCAGCGCATGCTGATGCACTTGATTAAGGGACTGAATGAAATTAACCCCTCTCTGGGGGTAAGCAGTCAGAACCTGTTCGAGCTTACGCAGCAAGGCCTGATTACTTCGGATCTGATGGGTACTGCTTTGGTGAGCCAGTTGACAATAATGCGCCAGGAAGTCGCCAAGCTACCTGTTTCCTTGTCCAGCTCCTTGACGCAGTTCTCGGACAAGCTGGCCCGGGTGAGTGGCGAGCTGCAGCAGCAGACCGGCATTGTGACGGCCTTGAATGCGGCTTTGAAGATGCTGGGCGATCACCTCAGCAAGATTGTGCATCTGTTGTGGTTGGTCGGGATGGCCTATGGCCTGCGCAAACTGGAGCTGGGCATGGTCGGCCTGTTGGGGAACAGCCAATCCCTGACTCAAAGCTTGCGTGCCCTGGTAGGAGTTGCTGGCGCTTTTGCTCGCGAGCTGTGGGTTGCGGTGCGTCCTTTCTTGCGCTGGATGATCATTGTGGAAGCCATCAGTTTGGTCGTCCAAGATGTCATGGCGTGGTTTCAGGGAGGCGATTCGATACTGGGTTCAATTATTGGTCGTTCCGAACAGTGGCAAGCAGAAATAGATGCTGTCAGTGGGGCTTTGATGTGGGTGAAGGACTTGCTGGGCGGTGGCGCTGACACGCTGGATGACTGGCTGGGTAAATGGGGCGGCATTGCAACGGTAGTAGTAGGCCTGGTTATGTTGATTGGAGGTATTCCGGCACTGATTGTCACCCTGGTTGCCTTGCTACTCAGCTATCGCGAAGAGATCGTCACATTTGCGAAAGAGTTCTGGGATACCTTCGTGCTTGCTGCTGAGCAAACCTGGGTAGAGATCAAAGCTACCTTTACTCGCATGTTTGATTGGTTCGAGGAGCAGTTTGCCAAAGTAGGCGATTTCTTCTCGTCCTTGGTGCCGGAAATTCCCAGCTTGCCGTCTATGGATAGCGTCAAGAATTTTTTAGGATTTGAAGCTCCTGCTCCAGCTGCTAGTAAGCAAGCAGGGGGGCAATATAGCGATAACCGAACCATGACCGTCAATGTGACTACGCAGGATAACCCTGCAGCGATTTCGGCGGCAGTCGGTAAAGGGATGGCGCAGGCCCCGAGTCTAGCTACTCCACGAACAGGAAGCCTGGGTTTCGGGGTTCCAAATGCTGAGGCAGCGCCTTAAGGGCTATTTGCTCTCCTTGACTGTTTCAATGCAGATATACCGCCATGAGGCGGTTTTTTTATGGGTGCTCATCATGGCATTTGTAACCTTGTTGTTTGACCTGGCTGGCAAGCAAAGCATGCTGGGCAGTATTCCACTGGATGCCTTGTTGTCAGAGACCACGGAGCTGTCCTCCAGTGTCAGTCAATACCCTGTTGAGAATGGTTCGGTGATCTCGGACCACATCGCACAAAGTCCAGAAAGCTTGAGTCTGACGGGTGTGATTACGGCGGCCAGCATTTATACCTTCTTCGGTGGCGGGCGATCCAAGCTGATTGCAGCCAAAGATGTACTGCGCCAGATCCATGAACGGCGGCAGCCCATCACTATCGTGACGGGGACAGATATCTATCAGGACTACGCGATGACCAAAGCCAGCATTGCGCGCACAAACGATGGTGAGAAACTGAGCTTGGATTGCAGTTTTCAAAAAATTACGGTGGCTCAGTTGCGTGAAGTCGATATCCCCGCTGACAAAGTCGAGCCATCGGTGCAGGGGAAGGCAGGGCAGACGCGCGCAGCAGGGGGGAAAGTGAGTGATACGACCGCGCCGAGTGTGTCATCAACGGGGCTGCCGGCGCAAACGGGGAGGGCGACATGATTGAAATTGCCTTGGCCGATCAGAACAGCTCGGTAATGGAAGCCAGCTTGGAGGGCGCCAGCTATTTTTTAAGCGTCGATTGGAATAGTGAGGCCCAGATCTGGGTGTTGGGGATACAGGATGCCAAAAGCCGGGACGTGCTCAGTGGCGTAGTGTTGGTCCCCAACACTCCTTTGCTGGATCAATTCAGGCACTTGAAGGTTCCTGCCGGAGAGTTTCTGGTTCATGTTCAAGATGAAAACCTGCAGTTGGGGCGGGAATCGTTCCTGACGAAACAGGCCATTTTTTACTATTTGAGCAGGCAAGAATATGACGCGCTTCGATAGAGTGTACCGGCTTGTCGTAGGGCGTCCAGGCCACAAGGGCATAGAGATCGTGCCGCCCTTGCGCATCAAGTTTGATGTAAGCAAGGACACCAGCGAGACTCCAAACCAGATCAAGATCAGTATCTGGAATTTGAGCCCTCAGACTCGTGAGGCCATCGTCGAGCCGGACAATGTAGCTGCCCTTTACGCGGGCTATGGTCAAGAAAATGGCGCTTTGCTACTGGCTTACGGAACGGTGTTGGAGGGGGCTAGCTCATTTAGTGGTTCAGACATCATTACGGAGCTGGAAGTACTGGATGGCTTTGCGCAGATCCGCGATACGGTAGTTAGTCTGGGCTGTGGACCTGGCGTGCGAGCACGTCTGATTGTGGAAGACATCGCCAAGCAGATGGGCTTACAACTGGTGATGGCTGAAGATGTTCCGGATCGTGTGTGGCAAAACGGCTTTAGCTATTACGGCGCTGCGCGGGTCGCCCTGCACAAGGTGGTTCAAGGAACCGGCTTGGAATACTCCATTCAAAATGGCGAGTTGCAGGTGCTGGCCCGTTGCGGGACAACCCCCCGAAAAGGGGTGGTATTAGCTGCCGATAGCGGTCTGGTGGGCATCCCTGAACGGGTGCGTCAAAGTGCTCGGGAGAAGTCGGCCAGTAAAGATGGCACCGTCAAGCCGGTGGGTTCAGAGCGTCAGCAAGCAGATGGTTGGCGAGTGACTTCTTTGCTATTGCCCAGTTTGAACCCAGGTGATCTGCTTAAGTTGGAAAGCCGCCTGGTGGTTGATTGGTTTCGGGTGGAGAGCCTGAGGCACACGGGTGACTGGGCTGGGTCCGGGCACTGGCAGACTGCGATCGAGCTGGTTGATCGTCAGGTAGCACCCAACGACAAGGATCAATCATGAACCAGTTCATCAACACGGTCTTGTCAGACATCAATGTATGTCTGCCAGGCATTGTTCAAGCCTATGACGGCAAAACAGTAACAGCCCGACCGGCTCTGCCTAAGCAGTTGGCAAACGGACAGGCTTTAGCTCCACCCTTGATCATAGCGGTACCCGTTTGCTGGCCGATTGCCGATGGCGGCCAAGCGATGATCACGGTGCCCTTAAAGCCAGGTGACCCAGTTGTTCTGCACTTTTCTCAACGTAGCCTGGAAAACTGGTTGTCGGGTTCGGATCAAGCTCCTGACGACCCACGGCAATTCGATTTGAGTGATGCTTTCGCAACGCCGGTCATGCGGCCCGGCCCGATTGCTGATACTGAGAATTTGACAATTCAGTATGGTCCGGGATCAATGAAACTGGCGCCAGATGGCAGTTTGACGGTACGCGTGCCTCGCCAGCATGTGATTGCTGAGGAAACTATCTTTGACAGTCCAGTCACCATTAATGGCTTGCTAACCTATACCGCCGGTATGGCTGGTTCGGGAGGTTCTGGCAATTCAATCAGTGTTAGCGGTGGTGCCAGCTTTGATGGCGGCAAGCTTACGCATAACGGAAAGAATATTGGTTCGGACCACCGTCATGGCGGAGTTCAAGCTGGTGGTGGCAATACAGGAGGGCCGGTGTAATGAGCTGGGATCTACAACTTAATGGTCGACATGATCTAGCCTTGTCATCCAAACAGGACTTGGTGCTGATTGGCGGTGCCGACCGTATTCGACAGCAGATTACGGTGACTTTGCTGACGTTTCTGGGTGAGTGGTTCCTGGACCAGACCTGGGGCGTTCCATATTTGGAAAAAATTATGGTCAAGACGCCTAACCGGGCTGAGATCGAAAACATTGTGCGCGCCAAAGTGCGTGCCATACCTGGCGTGACGGTCGTACCCATGGTTCAGATCGAGCTGAATGCAGTCGCCCGTCGTGCCCGGATTACCTTGCCTGATATTCAAACAGACGCGGGCCTGCTTACGGTCGCCGTCACCCAATAGGATCTAAAAACATGGCTGATTACGGTGTAACTCCGGAGGGATTCGTGCGCCCGCGCCTGCCTGAAATCCGGATGGAAATCATAGAGGACTTGCGCCGCAACCTGCGTACGCGAGGTCTGCCCGACGATATTGAAACCCGCCCCGACTCGGTGACGGGGGTGCTGATTGATACCTTTGCCGAGCGCGAGGCTGCGTTGTGGGAGATGGGCGAGGGGGTGTACTACGCCATGTATCCCGGCTCGGCCAGTGGCGCCTCGCTGGATCGTGCTGTGTCGTTTTCGGGGGTGAAACGTTTGAAGGCGGAGCGCAGCCGGGTCTACGTGGTCGCCTATGGGCGGCAAGGAACGCTGATTGCTCAAGGTGCCCAGATTCGCCACCGCAGCACACAAACTATCTGGCAGACGATGCAAGAGATAACAATCGCTGCAGCTGCTGCCGCCGATGTGCGCATTGTGCCTGCAGTTCAATCCTCTGCTACTTATACGGTGACGATAGATGGGGAGCCCTATACCTATCTCAGTGCAGCGGGTGCCACGATTAGCACCGTGTTGGCCGGTTTAGTGGCAGCGTTGTCTCCAAGCGGCCTGCAGGTCTCCAGTGATGGCGCGGCAATTCGTCTTGTGTCTGTGGCTACGGCAGCTGTCAGCATTCAGTTAAGTAGCAATCTGTCTTTGGGCGAGGTGGGTTCACCGGTTCTGGCCGAGACAGTCGACGCTATTGGTGAAGTCACCGAGCCCGGGGATCTGGACTCCATCGTGACCTTGGTGCCTGGTTGGGAGCGGGTCTCTAACTTGCACCAGGGCGCAGTGGGACATCAACGCGAAACGGATGCGCAATTGCGTGCTCGCTATCGTTTGGGGGTTTTTCGATTCGGTGCTGGCACCTTGCCCAGCATTGGTCCAAACGTGCTGAACGAGGTTGCTGGCATTGTGGACATTCGGGTGTTTGATAACACCGGCGATGTGATCGACGCAGCTGGCCGCAAGCCACATAGCGTACATGTGGTGGTGGACGGGGGGATTGATGAGGATATCGCCCAAGCTATCTACCGCTACAAGAGCGGGGGCATTGATACCAATGGGGCTATCACCAAAGTGCTCGATACCGCCGAGGGGCAACAGATTATCCAGTTTGACCGGCCACAGGCTGTGTATGTCTGGGTGCGCGCACTAGTCACGCTGTTACCTGTTGATGAGCAGGCGTTTCCGCCTGATGGGTTTGGGCAGATTGAAAGAGCCATTCTTGCTACGGGTGCCGATCACACCATCGGGCAGGACGTGCGTCATCAACGGTTCTTTTGCCTGATTTACGGCACTAAAGGCATTGCCGAGGTGGACCTGCAACTGGCCCACTCCACAGATCCCAAGTTTGTTCCGCGTGTCAGTGACTACAAAGCCGCGAACATCGAAATTGGTGATGCGCAAAAAGCGGTCTTTGATGCCAGCCGTATTGAGGTGAAGTAATGAACCTTGAACAAAATCATGCTGATGTTGCCTGGGGGCACTTTCTGGACCAATACGGTGGGTCTGCTCGCCTGGAGTCTTTGGTACGTGCCCTGTATGCACCACTCCAGCACCATCAGCTCAAGGCCTTGCATGATGAGCGCTGGCTGGATATCGCAGTCGGCCGCCAGTTGGATGGAGTCGGGGAGATTGTTGGGCAGTCTCGCGAAATCGAAAACTCTGTCTATGTTCAGTTTTTTGGATTCAAGGGGCAGCCAGCCACACTGGGGTTTGGCATTGCCCGCTTCCGACGTGAGCACGAAAGCCAGACATCGGGGGCGACCCAACTGCTCGATGCCGAGTATCGGCGAATTTTGTATTGGAAGATTGCTGTCAACAATGGGCACGGCACGACCCCCGAGATAGCCGCTGCATTAAAGACCATTTTTGAGGTTTCTCAGGTTCGCATTAAGGATGTGGGCAATGCCAAGCTCCACATCTGGATCAGCGCCTTGCCCGGTCCTGATAACCCGTTAATGGCAGACCCCTATCAATGGGTACCGGCCGCGGCTGGGGTGGGTGTCCAAATAATCACGGGTTCCAACGACAAACCGTTTGGCTTTTCCAGTCAAGGCTTTTATGGCTTTGGTGTCGGGATGCTGTCACGGGTGATTTGACAATCAATACGGCCAACAACGCACGCGTGTTGGTAGCCACCGCCTTCGGACGGTCTTTTTATGAGGTGTGAAAATGGCAGTAGTAAATTTCTATTCCGGCTTTGAATACAAGTGGGGCCAGACTGGCGGCATCATTGATCTCCAGGACGATCAATACAAGTTGGGCTGGGCCTTCATTGGCTCGACTCCACCCTCTGTGGAGCAGTTCAACAAGCTTCAACAGCTTAACGATGAAAAGTTCGCCTGGTTGTGGGGGCAGTTCAAACAGGCTGCTGATGCACGCAAGGTGACCATCGGCGCTAATGACCTGCTGGGCCTGAACAAGTTGCTGACGGCAGTGACTCCTGATGCCACCACTGCTAAAAAGGGTTTGGCGGCATTTGCCACAGATGCAGAGGCGGCCGCCCGCACGAGCAAGACAAAAACCCTGACCCCTTTTGGCTTGAGCCTGAATCTTCAGTCCTCAGCTCGAGATACGACTGCAGGGAAAATTCTGACCGTAGGCGCTTTTGGTTTGGGAAGTTCGGGCGCGGATCCTGTCAGTGATGTATGGCCAGCAGAGAATTTGGGTGTTCTGGCTGTCGGTGCGGGCATGTATTACGTGCCTAATGCACAAGGTGCGGCCAGTAACCTGCCAGCGGGCGTTACTAGCCAAGGGGTCGTAGTGCATCGCCAGGCTGGATCGGGTGGCGGTCAGATCTACGCTTCATTTGATGGCGAACTGGCTTGGCGTGGTCGTCGCTCCGGCGAATACGGCGCCTGGAAGCGTGGCCTGGCAGTAGGTGACTATGGCCTGGGCGGTGCTACTGCCGCGCCGCAGTTTGGTCGCGATAGCGTGAACCCCTTTGGCTGGTATTACCAGAATCGAGCGACGACCTGGGGCGGTGGTAGCTTTTTTCTGGACATGCCTTTTGGCACCACGCTTAATGCAGGCTTGCGTTTATCCACCGAACCATACACCGACAATTTTTATCTGAATGGTGGGGTTTCGGGCAAGAAAGAATACCGACCAGCTTGCAAACTGTGGCACGACAAAAACTTTGATCCTGCGACCAAAGCAGATCAGTCGGCCATCATCCCGACTTATGCGACGGCACCTAAAACGAACGTCGGCCCCGTCGTTTACGTAACGGACCGGCAACAGCTTTTGCAGTGGCAAACAATTGGTACGTTTACCGGTTACGCCAGCTTGAACGTAGGCCGATTTGTGTGGGGGACTTCCACAACTGCACGAGTGGATGAAGTAGATGCGATTGGCCAAGTGGTCGCTCCTACAAACGCTCGCTTTTTGGCTCTGGTTGCTTGGGCTGAAGCGAATGGCCACGTGGTCGCTCCGGCGAACTGGAAGAAGGGTGCGTTTGTGTTTGCTAAGGTCTCCGCAGGCAGTTTTCGCTTACCTGATTTACGTGACCAATTTATCCGTGCAACGGGAACTGACGCTGACACTGCAAATGCGAGGGTATTAGGCAGCAGGCAAACTGAAGCTACCCGCATGCATCCAATACAAACTTGGATATCCTCGGGCTTTGACCCAACAGGTGGTGAAACATCCGTTGTCGGTGCGGACGCGGTAGGCTCTCTAGGAGAGTTGTCTAGCTCCATGTTTCCTACTCAAGACCTAGAAACAAGGCCTTTGAATACATCTTTGCACCCACGCATTCAAATCTGAATCCTGGGGTGACGGGCGACGTTTATCGGCCTTGTTTCGGTTCCACTTTTTGTATGTACGGGTCGGGAAGCTCTATTTGACACAAATCTTTGCCTGCATTCCGAGTTGAACAGCAGATCACCGTGTGCATCAAAAAGGTATTGGCTGGCAACATGTGATCGTACGAAGCCAACTGCTGACACTGCCACGAACCGAGCACCCTCGCATTTGCAACAAGGTGGCTACTTGACTGCAAATGCGAGACCCTTGAGCTCAACTCAGACCGACGCGATCAGAAACATCACTGGTGGATATAGCAACGGAAACTGGCGTGATCACGGCGATAGCTGGGGAGGCTCATGGGGCGCTTTGGGATATGCATATGGGCCCGGCTCCTCAAACTCTAGCGGTCTCAATCAGGGAACGACGCTAACATTTGATGCCTCTAAAGTGGTACCGACATCAAATGAGAACCGGCCAGTGAACGTCGCGCTGCACCCACGTATTCAAATCTGAATCCTGGGGAACAATGCGACGTTGACTGGCCTGGTTTCTGCCCCACCAGTAGACGCGGTGGGCAACGTTCCGCCAGGCTCTATGTAGTCGTAGGCATCGACAGGAGAGCCATAAATAAAGTACCGACTGCCGGTGTCACCCTGCGGAGTCGGAGCCAAGTGCGTGTGGGCTTTAAAGTTCTCAATTTGGCTGGTACCTAAACCCCTCGCATTTGCAGTCCCATAGCCACCTATTCATTTTTCTATGCCACTTATGTGGCCAGGAGTTTTTTATGCCTAATTTTCAAACTGATGTTCATGGCATCCTCAATGGTCAGTCGCCTTATGAGGGCAAGGGCTTTGGTGATGTTGCCGTTGCTCCTCCCAGCACTATTCCGGCAGGGCAGGTCGTGCGTTGGGTATCGCGTGTTGATGCTCAGGCTTTGGAGTACGGCGAGCCAGGTACGGGAGAATGGCAAGTGGTTGACGATAACCGTCATCTCTCGCTGTATACCCCAGAGGGCCCTTACACCTTGGGGCAATCGTATTTTGGCGAAATCTTCGATGGGCTTGGCGCTTTGCCCGCCTGGTTGAGTGTTGAGCCCCTACCTGGTGCCGCTCCCACTTTGGATCAGTTGCGTGAACAGCAACTGGCCGTGATCAATGCCGGCTTTGAGCAGGCTGTACTGGGTTTGACCACAGGCTATCCAGCCACCGAGCGTTTGACCTGGCCTCTACAGCAATCTGAGGTGCTGGCTTGGTCTGCGGACTCATCGGTCCCTACGCCTTATCTGGATGGGATTGCCGCGGCACGCGGCATCCCTGCCACAGAAATGCGGCAGAAGGCGCTGACTCAGGTGCATGCGTTTCTCGCAGTGACTCAAGAGTTCATTGGAGTGCGGCAGCGTCTGCGCGATCAGCTGGATGCAGCAGAGACGGCTGAAGCCATTGCGCTGCTGGTTTGGCCTGCTTCAAGCAAGCAGGCGTAGTTGATCTGCTTGGTTTCGGCCCAGTTTGCTGCGCATCAGCTTCTGGGCTAAGTCCCGGCCGCGCGGATGGAAGTACCTCTGAAGCATGCGGGTGTCTCTGTGCCCCGTTACTTTTGCGAGCTCGTGGGCGGGGAAGACATCGGCCAAGCGAGAGGTGGCTTCATGGCGTAGGTCGTGAAATCGCAGGTCAAGAAAGTAGGCACGTACAGGACGGCGACTGTATTGACGACACAGTGCTTCGTAAGCTTTGCGGGCACGCAGGCGGGCGCGGGCAAAGGCTCGGCTGATGGAGCCAGGCGTGACATCAAAAATACGGCCTCGCAGTGGTTTGCCGACTAGCCATTTACGTAAGGCATCGCGCGCAAAGGGCGTTAGTGGGACATAGCGGCTATCCCCGTTCTTGGTGTCTTGCAAAGTGATGACACCATGAGTCAGATCGATTTGCTCACGCGTCAACGTCACGATCTCCGAACGACGCATGCCTGTTTCTACAGCCAGAGCTGCCACCGTAGGCAGGCAGCTGGAACGGGTGTGCTTCAAGATCCATTCGATCTCTGAGCGCGGACACTCTTCAGGGCTGAGACCATAAAGACGGATCTGGTTGAACAGGCGGCGATCACGAGCATCGTTGACTGCCGGACGCCGTATTAGCTGGACCGGGTTGGCCAGCCAGTTATAGCCCCAGTCTTTGCGGGCTACGGTGTACAGATGTGATAGCAGTGCCATCCGACGGTTGACCGTTGCGGGTGCGCGGTCTTGCATCCACTCGTCTCGAATTCGTTGCAAGTCCAGGGGCGTGATGCGGGCCAGATTGCGATTTGCAAGCAGTGTACTGCTCCAGGCGCGTGTCAAGGATCGCTCTTGATAAGCAGATTTCTTGAGCGATGACACCTCATTCAGATATCGCTCCAGGGCTTCTGCCAGAGAAGGGCAGAATCGGGACAAGCGGCGCTGGCGGGTGGCATTCATAAGTAAATCTGTCTTGTAGGCGATCTGCTTGGCTAGTTCAACTGTGCTTTTTTACAGTCAGCTCTTGGACGGCGGAGTTTGACTGATTTTGATCTGTTGGCGTGAGCCCGATTTATCAGGTTTTTAGGGGAACAAATGATGTTCGATAACGACGCCGCTCATTTACCCATAAGCACCGGCTCGGCCCTGCTTATTTATGGTTGGACGATGCAGGATTTTGTGTTGACGCTGTGGGCGGCTTATGTGGTGATTTTGATTGTGACCAAGCTGCCGGAATTCACTCGTGCTGCGGCGCGTATTGTGGGCGGGGTAAAGCGGACTTGGCGTCAGATCAAGGAGTGGAGACATGGATCTAAAAACTAAGGTGGGCACCGGTGTGATTGCGGCAGCGATCGGGTTGGTTGCGGCTTGGGAGGGCCGGTCCTTGATTGCCTACGCAGACCCGGTGGGGATTCCAACTATCTGCGAAGGCTATACGCAGGGTGTGCGTCTGGGGGACGTGGCAACGCCCGCTCAGTGCGATGCTTTGACGGAGCAAGAGGTGCGCAAGGCCCTGGCGGTCGTTGATCGATCGGTCTCGTATCCCTTGCCCGACCCGGCAAGAGTGGCACTGAGCAGCTTTGTGTACAACGTGGGCGCCGGTGCTTATGCAAAGTCCACCTTGTTGCGCAAGCTGAAGGCGGGGGATATCGCGGGGGCATGCCAGGAGTTGGATCGCTGGGTTTACGCCGGGGGCCGCAAGCTGCGTGGGCTGGAGCGTCGTCGGCAAGCCGAGAGGCAGCTATGTCTATCAAGTCTGCATTAGTGGGGGCTGCTGTCTTAGCAGCCCTTTTTTTAGCCCTGATGCAATATGGTAAAGCGCAGCATCACCAAGGCTATGAGTTGGCTCAGGCAGAGAATCGGGCCGCTTTGGTGCAGGCGCAGTCTCGTGCACGCGTAATGGAGCAGCAATTACAAAAAGAGGTGGATGATGTACGCGCTAATTTTCAAAACGAGTTGGATGCGGCGCGTGACGCTGCTGTGGCTACTCGCACCGATCTTGACAGCTTGCGCGGCAAGCTCGCCGCCGCCAATGATCGTGTCGCCACTCAGGCTGCCCGAGCCGGACATGCGCTGGATGAAAACGCCCGAATTGCCGCTGAACTGCGAAACGTGGTCGGAATGTGCGCAGCTCGATATACAGAGCTGGCACAACACGCTGATGAATATCGGAGCACTATAAATGCGTGGCAGGGGTATGCGTTGAGTTTGCTACGGTAGAACTTGTGCACAGAAGCTATGGCTTAGTGTGGAAATACTGCCAGGCTAGTGCTGCACCAGCACCAGCACCAGCACCAGCACCAGCACCAGCACCAGCACCTGCATCTGCATCTGCATCTGCATCTGCACCAGTTCCTTTTAAAGCCACGGCTAGGATTGCTTTAAGGCGACTGAGCCACTTGTGTGTGCCAAATAGGTCAAGCTTGCGCCTGTGAATGGAATCGTATCGGAACGAAAGTGGCCAGTAGTAGGTCAATACGGCCAGAGTGGTGGTAGCAATTGAGCCCAAAGTGAGTTTGTCAGCGTGCTATCCCAGCGAAGTGAATCTTTTAGACCATTCACAACCAGACCTTTGACCAAGCAGTAAGGCATATGGACTCACGGCCAACATAATCATCCAAGAGCTCAAGCTCGTTTAATGCACCGGATCGAGATGAATAGGTATAGCTGTTGGGTTGAGCAATGCCCATACTTGGGAAGAGCGATGCAGTTTAGGACTCTGTTTGTCCTGGCCAGCTTTATCTCTTTAATCCTTCGCGTTTGTAGAGCTGCTTCAACGCCCGTGCTGATTCCAGCCTGATTTTAGGCAAGCTGCTTTGTTCGAAGATGTTCAGGTATTTGTACCGGTTCGGTGGCGTCACGATGGCAATGTGGCGGATCATCTGCCACTTCACGCTGTCCTTCCCGCCAGCTAATGCACCTTGCCGTTTGCGTTCAAACAAGGTGCGGCGAAAGTAGCGGAGCAGGCTGGTTGCAGTGGACACCTCCAGCACAATAAAACCTGTGGCGCGCTCTAGTCTCGGTGCAAGATGCCGAGTGTAGTTGCCTTCCATCACCCAGCTGTCTTTAGCGATGGCTGCCTGGTGCAGCTCGATAAATTCTGATTCGGGGCGTGGTACCCAGTTGCTATAGGGCTGATGAAATAATTGGTCCAGGTGCACGGCAGGGATAGCCAGCTTGCGCTCAATGGCATTGGCCAAGCTGGATTTACCGCTATTGGACGGGCCCAGAATACAGATTCGAGGCCCAAGTTGCTCAAGACTTGTCATAGTGCAGTGGCTCGGCGTGTTCAAGAAAAGCTGGCTCTTGTAAGCCTGGTTCCGGATGAGGTGACGTGAAGCGGCCCCTGGAAAGAGCAGTACGGCTTTCTGGTGAGAAATCACCGCTGCTTATTGTACGGGTGATGCTTTGAAGGGCTGGCTTGTTCTTTAGAAAAGGGCGAAGGTGCGGGCTGTTTATTAGGTTACTGACTATATCTACTGTTATGGTTAAGCGTCATGCCATGAATTTTGGGAGTCATTATGTCCATTCATTTAAAAGCACGTTCGGTTTTTGCTGTGGCTTTGTCGGCCGCAGTATTATCCTTTCCTGCGTCGGCTCAATATACCGGGCCATCGGATATTGGTCAGACAACGGTTGCAGAGATTTTAAAGAATCCCGTAGATGATCAGGATGTTCGGGTTCAAGGGCATTTGTTGAAACAGTCTGCCCATGACAAGTTTGTTTTTTCTGATGGGACGGGCGAGATTATTGCGGAAATCAAAGCCAAGCACTTTGTTGGCCAAACCCTTGACGAAAAAACCAAGGTGGAACTGATCGGGGAAGTCGATACCAGCTCCAAGAGGCCACCAGAAATTGAAGTGGATTTCTTGAAAGTCGTCCAATAAGTTCCGATCTCTTGCTGCCTGATTGTCCCCATATCCCTTGATCGGATGTGACGCTACACTGGCCAGGTTGCGGCTTGGGCCGCTTTTTTCCCTGTGTCCAGAATGGCAAAAATTCTTCCTATCCTGCTGCTGGTGGCCTCCAATGTGTTCATGACGATTGCCTGGTATGGACACTTGAAGTACCCGAACAGTCCTTTGCTCAAGGTAGTGTTGATCAGTTGGGGTATCGCTTTTGTGGAGTACTGTTTGGCGGTACCCGCTAACCGCCTGGGGCATACCGTCTATAGCGCTGCTCAGCTAAAGACCATACAGGAGGTAATTACCTTGCTGGTCTTCGTGGTGTTCTCTGTGCTGTATCTGAAAGAGAGCTTTACGCTGAACCACGTTGTGGGTTTTGCTCTGATTGGTGCCGGTGCGTTTTTTATTTTTTACGGGCCACTGAAGTAGGGCTGCCCCAAATAGACAGGCAAAAAAAGGCCTTGCAGCGTGGCAAGGCCAGAAGCCGGATATATAGGGAGGTGAAAAATGATACCCGGATGCATTCCATACTACGGACGAGGGTGCCTACTGACTAGGCTCAAAGCTTAGCAGTGAGTAACTATTTGTGGCGGTCGCGCTTGGGCTTACAGGCAAATAGGCCTGGCTTCACGGCGTTTGGATAAGAAAAGTTGCAGAAAGAAAAACGGCCCCGCAGGGCCGTTTTTTGGTGATTGACATTCAGCCAAGGCTTAATTGCCAACCTGTTCAGATTCAACCACCATGTCCAGCACGTCGGCCTTGGAAGAGGCGTCAGCGGGCACGTTCTTCAGTTCGTAGCGATTCACCCGCAGCACATTACGAACGCCAGCTTGGTGGGTGTAGCCTTCGATGTCGCCGTAGTAGTACATCCATTCACCGGTGTAGGTTTTAAGGCCGGCGTCGTTGTACTGGATCTCACGAACCTTCAGACACTGGTAGTTGGGTATCAAGGGGTGTGAACAAGCTTCGCGCTGGGCAGCCACTTCCAGGAAGACGCGGGTAGGTTCGCTGCCGTAGCGGGTCGTCGCTGTAGGCTCGCCCTTCAAGCGCCATTTGCTACCGTCCTGGAAGGTCAGGGTCAGCACAGGGGCCGGATTGTCCGGTGCGGAGTCCGCCTTGGCCATGCTCCAGCTTGTTGCTGTGGGCAGCAGTTTGCCAACGGCCTGTTCATTGCGCATCAGCTCGGGGTCCGAACACATTTTCAGCGTGCTCACGGGCGAGGTGAAAGTGATCTTGGGGCCTTTGATGGTGTAGCCACTGCCCAAGGTATTACACAGATTGTCTACCGACATCATGGTGTCGGTGAAGTTCAAGGTGACTTGCTCACCGCCTGCGCCAGGAATGGCGGCCGAGGGCTGGCCGTCTTTACCCGTAGTGGCAAACAAGCGCCAGTGATACGCCTGCAGAGAGGTTTCTTTATCCATATGACGTACAGAATCCGCGGAGTTGGAGGTGCCGTTTGGAGCCGCGCAGGCGGCCAGACCCATTACTGCCAGTGAACCAAGAGCCAATTTGAAGGTGCTTTTCATTGGTATTTTCCTTGATGAGTCATGGGCAGCATGACATTTGCTGCCCGAGGGGAAAAATGCCCTCAGAGCGGGAGCGTTTTAGTGAAGCGTCCGACCCCGAAGTTAAGAAGAACTTATTGTCTGGATCTGATTATCCAGGCTTTGGCGCAAAGAGTCTGGCAAGGATAGTAAACGAGCCAGTTCATCCAGGTAGGCGCGCTCCATATAGCTTTGCTCGTCAATCGCGATGACGCTGGCCAGATAAATTTCGGCCGCCATCTCCGGGCTTTGTGCCAATTGGGCGATGGCCTGGGGATCGACGGGTTTAAGCAGCTCTTGCGACAGCCAGTGACGCGCCTGTTCGGGGGCGGCCATTTTATTGATTTCAGCCTCGATCAGTTCGCGTTCGGTATCGCCAATATGGCCATCTGCCTTGGCCGCGGACACCAGCGCCGCCAAAATGGCTTGGGCGTGGTTGTCGGCCTGATTATTGCTGGCCAGTGCTAAGGGGGCAGGAGGAACAGCCTGCACGGGAGCAGGTGCAGCTTGTTGGCCTGCATTTTGTTCTTGCCAGTTTTGGTAGACCTTGACGGCCAAAGCCCCCAAGGCCGCTGCGCCGCCATAGCCGGCTAATGAGCCGCCCATTTTGCGGAATTTCTTGTTGCCCAGCAGCATGCCCAGCACACCGCCCACGACGGCACCACCGCCAAAACCGCTTGCCTGTTCACCCAGTTTCTTGCCCAAGCCCGAGGAGTTCAGTTGGCCCTGTTTGAGGGTGCTTTGTCCGCTTTGCAGAATTTGCTGCAACATTTGTTGTAGTGACATAGATTCGCTCAAAGAGAGGTAAAACAGTAGCTTCGTTATAAACTACTTTATTAGGCCTGCCCGCGTACAATTGTAAGCAGACCTGCCAGAGGAGATCGTCAGAATAAGGCGTGATGGTACGGTGAATTTGGTATCTTAGGTCCAGATCAATCCATACAGGCGCGGCTGCGCTGATATCAAGGGGGGAAGGGCTTTATTGGCTCTGCATATTATGAAATTGACTCGAACTGCTTTCGCTTTGTCCGTTGTTCTGGCCGCTCTGGCCACTCCAGCCCAATCACAAGTCAAGATCGGCGTCATCGCCTCGGCGACGGGCCCGACTGCCGTGGTCGGCCTGCCGCAGCGTAATACCGTTCCTTTGCTACCCACCCAGATTGGGGATCTGACGGTTGAGTATGTCTCCCTGGATGATGCCAGCGATCCGAACCAAACGGTCACGCTGTTCAAGAAAATGATCTCCGAGGACAAGATCGACGCCTTGATCGGGCCTACCGGCTCCCCCAATGCCATGGGCTTGATCCAGTTTGCAGCGGATTCCGGTACACCGATTCTGGCTCCGGTTGGCGCGGCTTCGGTTGTGCTGCCCATGACCGAGCAGAAGAAGTGGGTGTTCAAGACTACCCAGAACGACGACATTATTGCTCAGGCCCTGGTCAAGCACATGGTTGACAATGGGGTCAAAACGGCCGGTTTCCTGGGTTTTAACGATGCCTACGGCGAGAGCTGGCTGACAGTCTTCAAAGAGCTGGCCCAAGCCAACGATATCAAGATCGTGGCCACAGAGCGCTATGTGCGTTCCGATACCTCGGTAACCGGGCAAGCCTTGAAGATTTATGCCGCCAAGCCGGACGTGGTGCTGGTGGCCGGAACGGGCGCTGCCGCCGTCTTGCCCCAGGTGACCCTGGTTAAGCAAGGTTACAAAGGGCAAATTTATCAAACGCACGGAGCCGCCTTACCAGCGTTCTTGAGCTTGGGTGGCGAGCAAGTAGAAGGCACAATTCTGGCGGCCAGCTTGATGTTGGTCCTGCCTGAAATTGATGACAGCAATCCTGCCAAGCCTATCGCCCAGGACTATATCCAGCGCTACACGGAGCGTTACGGCCAGGCTCCAGCAACCTTTGGCGCCAATGTTTTTGATGCGGGCCTCTTGCTGGAAAAAGCGATTCCAACTGCGGCCGCCAAGGCAAAGCCGGGTACGCCGGAGTTCCGCTCAGCGCTGCGCGATGCCCTGGAGCAAACGCGCGATCTGGTTGCCACGCAAGGGGTGTATTCCATGTCTCCCGAAGACCACAGCGGCTTTGACGAGCGTGGTCGTGAGCTGATTACCGTGCGTGATGGTCAGTGGCGCTTGCTCAAGCCTTAAGGCCGGTTTCTACACAGGCATAAAAAAACGCGGCTGAGGCCGCGTTTTTTGTATCCCCATTAAGGATTGATTGTGCACAGGGGAAGCCGGGCTGCTTATCCGGCCTGATTGGGTAGGCTGAGCAAAATGTGAGGCTCTTCAATTTCAAGCTCAGTTTTCAGGTACTTGGCACCAAAACGGCTGAGCGCCACGGTCAGTTTGGCGGGAATACCATCCAGAAGAATGTAATAGTCTTCTTTGCCTTGCTCGATGTGCTGAACAACATCCGGTTGAGAATGTTGCCAGCCCGTACCTCCAAGATGGGTGATGCGTTCGTATGGATCCCGACTCATATCTTTCGTGACGTATGCAACCTCGATCATTTGCCACCTCATGAAGTTCTTGTTGGGACCTTCATCATTGGGCATAAGCCGGCTTGCAGCCATTAGGGATATTACGAACCTTTAGGCTTGGACCTTCAAAGCCTTGAGCAGGTAAGGGTCCAGATCAGGCTGACGCAGCAGCCAGTTCTTGTAGTCCTGTGGCACATCAGCGATGGCCATGCCCTTGTGTTTGCCAAAATGCAAAGTGGTGGGAATTCGGGCTTGCTCTGACAACTGCCACAGTTGTTCCCACGTATTGACGTTTTGCATCAGACCCAGCAGATGCTGCAGCAAGGCAAGGCAGTTGCGCACGTCGGCCAAGGCACTGTGTGCATTGCGCAGGCGGTCGCGCGCATTGGCTCGGTCTATGTGATAGATCAGGGCAGACTGGCTGTAGCTATCCAGACCAGGGATCAGACGGCGCGCCAAGGCCAGCGTACAGATACGTTTGACATCGGGTGAACCGGCAACCGCCCAGTCATAGTCCACGTTGTGGCCAATGATGTAGTGCGTGTCGGCGGGCAACGCAAATTCAGTGTGTGAAGGGCAGTCTTGCAGCTCTTCATCGTAAATGTGATGAGTGGCCAGCGCACCCAAGGTGTTGGCTTCATCGGGGCGATAGCGCTGTTCAAACTCTTCATTGATCAGCAAGAAGACGGGGTCGCTTAAGCGCAGCCATGCCGCCTCGATGACTTGAGGCTTGGCAGTGCCGGTGGTTTCAGTATCAAACAGCAGGGCAGACATACAGGAATCGCTAACAGACAAAGCTGTCATGGTAGTGCATGTGCCTGGCTTTGCCTATACAGGTTTCAGGCGAAAGCCCTCAGGTACGCCCCAGCGATTGGTGCGCAAAAGCCAGTGGGTCTGGCAGCTCAGGCAACGGTATTGGGTTTCGTGTGTCCCGTCCGCAGAGGGGGGGTGTTGACCCAGTAAACGCAAATCGGCATGCGCTTGGCTGGTACTTAAACCGTGTGGCAAGCTTTGACATGCTTGACACAAGGGCGAGCCGTAAATTGACGCCATATCACCGCTCCCTAGTTTTTGTTTCGTATTGACACATCAGTATCGGTTTGCTTACGGATAGCGTCAAGTGCCTGTTTTGGCTTCAGGGAAATGATAGGAGAAACTTTGGTCCCGGCCGGCCCGCTTGGCTTCATATAAAGCGGTATCAGCCTGGCGCAGCAAAGCATGCAAGTCCAGCGTACTGGCTTCCAGGGTGGCCACGCCCAAGCTGGCTGTCATGGCCAGTTGCTGATTGTTGTCCAGTGAGAAGGGCAGCATCGCAATACCTTTACGGACTCGTTCAGCCACGGCATGGGCTTGTCCGGCACTACAGTCGGGCAATAATATCCCGAACTCCTCACCCCCCAGCCGCCCACACAGATCCGTATCCCGCAGCGCCAGGGAAATACGTTGGGTGATGGCGCTTAAGGCCAGATCCCCGACATGATGGCCGTGCGTGTCGTTAATGGGTTTGAAGTGATCAATGTCCAGGACGATGACGCTGACTGGCACCTGCTTCAAACGGCATTGTGTCAGTACGGTCTGGCTTTGTTGAAAGAAGGCTTGCTTGTTCAACAGGCCCGTCAAAGCATCGTGATGGGCCATGCGCTGAAGCTTTTCCACGGCCAGGTTGCGGGCGGACATCAAGCTGGCACAGGTGATGGACGCCAGCGCAATAGAGGCAATGCCAATGCGCAGTGACAACAGGTCCAGCGAGGTATGGAGCTGGCTGGGCAGAAAGTACGTCGGCTGGCTTAGAGCAAACAATGTCCACAGCACATAAAACAAGGTCAGCAGGGTGATCGAAAACAGCGAGTAGCTCAGCGCACACCAGAGTAAAGGCAGCACAGGAAAGGCCAGGGAGCCCGGGCCATCAATCAGCAAGCTTAATAAGCTGGTCAACAGCAATGACAGGGCCGGGGCTAATTGGGCCAGGCTGAGTAAATGGGGCTCGTTCCAATATTCTTGGAATCGTTTCCAGGGCCGTGCTGGGGCCGTCAGGATGACGGGCAGAATGGCGGTATAGGAAATGATGCCAGTCAGAATCCAGGACGTAATGGCCAGAGGCAGTGCCTGGTCTGTATGTAGGTACAGGGCAAAGCCGCCCAGTATGGCGGACAGAATGCACGCGACGCTGTAATAGGCCGCCAAGGTCAGCATGGCCTGGGGGCGGCGTAGGGACAGATCCAGCAGTGGGCTGCGTACGATTAACCAGTACGCCAGGCTGACACCACTGACGTTGGCGGCAGTCAGCAAAAGGGCAATCGACAAGGGGTTGTGGGCCGTAAGTTCGGCGCACAGATAGGCCAAGGTGATGACTAGCCAGCTCAGTCGGCTATTAGCCCAGTCGGGGCGACGGATGAACAGCCCTAAGAGCACGGCTTCGGCAGGCCAGAAGATCGTCAGGGCATCGTAATGGCGCAGTTTTGTACCCAGCAGGGTCAAAGTCAAGACCAGGCTGAACAAGAAAACGTGGGTGAGACAGGAAGGGCGCCGGGACGGGCGCAAGCAGAAAGCCTGCTCTGGTTTCATATCCGTTGCCATAAGAGCGCACGCTCGTCGTGGACGCTTTACAGCGTCGGATAAGTTTCAAGGCGCCACTATTGTAGGATGAAAGCAGAAATGATTTTTACAAATTGTAATTAACTGTTTTTGAATGAAATTAATACGGGGCCCAATCAGGGCCCCGTATTAATTAGCGTGCAAAGCCTTTAGTTCAAGGCAGGCATGGCATGGCGTGGAGCCACGTGATGCACGTCCTGCAGGCGGAAACGAAAGCGGACGTTGGCGTCCTGACTTTGCGCGTCAGCGGTGTAGGTGGTGCAGCCATGCACGGGCGAGCTGAAAATAACGGTACCAGCCATGCGGGGGCCGTTTTTAGGTTGCAGGTAAACGGTATCGCCAATGCGAATGTCGGTTTTGTTCAAGGCAACATGCTCAGGGCGCGAGATCAAACCAGTTGGATAGATATTTTTCATAATTTTTTTCCTTATCGTGTGGCGTCATTACATCGTGTTTTTATTGAGATTTGATGACACCATGATGGACCGGGCTCCACACGGAGACCAGGCCATTACTATTTCAATGTAGAACCTTGCTGGCAGGATGCTGAAAACATCAGGGCAGAGTAGTTCTCTGACGGCATGGACAGCGCCTTATTCGTTTGCCAAGCTAATGGACGGAGCGAGTCCGCTACGATGCAAAAAATAAGTCTGGATGTGGCTGTCGTCGCCATTGTGAATGTAGACCCGCACTGTTGGGAAAGTGCCGGCAGGTCAACAAGACCTGAAAAATGGGTACATTCAAAAAAGGTGATCGCACTTTCTTAATGTAATGTATATGTTGGTGCGAACAGCTAACTATTTACTCATGCCTTTAATGCTTTGTCAAGCCCTGCCAGGAAAAAAGTTTGCAGGAGCGATGTTTACGACCCACGCCAGATGGCTGCGGTATCAAGGCGCCTGCGACTCACACGCGGGGCTGTTCTAGAATAAGTCCCTTGTCTTTGCCTTTTCTTGTAGCGACTCATGATTACCATTACTGGCTTGTTTACCCATCCCATCAAATCTTGTGCTGCCCAGGCGCATCCTCAGGGGGTAGAGGTCAGCGTTGCGGGCCTGGCCTACGACCGGGAGTGGGTTGTGGTCGATCAGCAAGGTGTGTTCATGACGCAACGGCGCTGGCCTCGCATGGCTCTGATCCAGCCCCAGGTCAAAGATGGGCAAATCACGATTCAGGCGCCAGGGATGGAGCCTTTGTCTTGGTCTCTGGATGCCGCAGCAGGCGATAACGTCGCTGTATCGGTACGAATCTGGAGCTCGGACACCTTAGGACGTGATGAAGGCGATGTGGTCGCGCAATGGTTCAGTGACTTTTTGCAGACCCCTTGCCGGCTGCTGCGTAACCACAGCCGGGCACGTCGCCATGTGTTGACGGAGCGGGTGCGGCCTTGGGAGGATAAATCCCAAGGATGGCGCAAGATTGGAGACCAAGAACGAGGTTTTGGTTTTGCTGACGCCTTACCCTTTCTGTTTACGAATGAAGCGTCTTTGGAGGAGTTGAACCGTTTGGTCCAACAGTCCGGCGAGCAGGCTGTGCCTATGGATCGGTTCCGCGCCAATGTTGTCTTTGAGGGCTTGCCGGCCTACGAAGAAGACTATGTCTTGGGCCTTAGCGGCGAAAACCTAAGCTTCGCCTTTATCCGCCCGTGCACCCGTTGCCCTATGCCCAATGTGAATCAGCTCACCGCTGATGTGGGTACGCAGCCTGGCCTGGCCTTGGCGCAAAGCCGCCAGTTTCCCCAAGGGACTTTGTTTGGCATGCAAGCCATGCTGGTGGAATCCAAGCCCCAAATGATCAGTGTGGGCCAGACTCTGGATGTTGAATACAGCTTCTAGCTAGCCTGTCAGGCGTAGTCCAGGGGCAGGCGAGTGGTGAACTTGATCTGCTCCATGGCAAAGCTGGAGCTGACATCAGTCAGCTCTATTTCCGATATCAGGCGTTGGTAAACGCGGTCAAAACTTTTGATATCCGGCACGACCACGCGCAGCAAATAATCAGTGTCACCGCTCATGCGGTAGAACTCCACAATTTGTGGAATGGCCTCCACCACCGCTGAAAACTGGCTATACCACTGCTTATTGTGCTGATTGGTCTTGATGGCCACAAATACCGTTACCCCCACATTTAGCTTCTCTGAACTGAGCAAGGCCACTCGTTTTTCGATATAGCCTTCTTGCTCCAAACGCTGGATTCGTCGCCAGCAGGGCGTGCTGGATAGACCCACACGATCGGCAATTTCCTGGATGGCCAGCGTGGCATCGTTTTGGAGTATTTCCAGAATGTGCTTGTCGAATTTATCCAACATAAGAATATTTTCCTAATAATCAAATCAGAAGTAGTTTTTTATTCTACTGATTGTCTGTCCAATAGGGTGAATACGCAATAATTGCCTGCGCTGCACTGCGTAGACTGTTTTCATTGATCAGATCAGGGAAATAGCATGCAGGATTGTGATTACCAAAATACCCGTTTGACGCATTTGGGCCGAGACACAGGCGTGTCAGGTGGTTTTGTGAATGTGCCGGTGTGCCGCGGCTCTACGATTCTTGCGGACGATTTGGAACAGTGGGCGCAGCGCAAAGAACCCGATAATCCGTATGCCTCTTACGGCCGTTTCACCAATCCCACTTTGCAGACTTTCACGCAGGCCATGGCCGAGCTGGAAGGCGGCTATCGCGCTTGCCTGTTTCCCTCCGGTCTGGCCGCATGTACGCATGCTTTGCTAGGGATGCTGGAGGTGGGTGATCATCTATTGCTGCCGGATTCGGTTTATGGGCCGGTGCGTGCGTTTGCGCAGCAGACCTTGGCCAGCCGCATGGGAATCCAGGTGCAGTTTTATGAGCCTTCATTAGGCGCAGGCATCGCCAAGCTGATTCGAGACAATACCAAGGTGGTTTACGTCGAGTCCCCCGGATCAGGTACGTTTGAAGTTCAGGATATTCCCGCCATTAGTCGCGCGGCACAGGCGGCCGGCGCTTTTGTTGTCATGGACAATACCTGGGCCACGCCTTTGTTTTTCAAGGCTTTTGAGCACGGAGTCGATGTGTCGATTCAAGCCGCGACCAAGTATGTGATCGGGCATTCGGATGCCTTGCTGGGGGTGGCAACGGCTAATGAACGCGCTTGGCCGATGTTGCGACGCGCGGCGCATGATTTTGGCCAGACCGCTGGGCCAGATGATGTTTTTCTAGCCTTGCGCGGCTTACGGACTCTTGGCGTGCGCTTGCGTCAGCATCAAGCCAGTGCGCTGCACATTGCTCATTTTCTGGAACGTCATCCGCAGGTTCAACAAGTGTTGCACCCGGCGCTGGAGTCTCACCCGGGACATGCAATCTGGAAGCGGGATTTTACGGGTTCAACGGGTTTGTTCGGTGTGGTGTTGCAGCCCTTGAGCGCAGAGCAGTTATCCCGTTTTTTCAAAGCCTTGCGTCTGTTTGGCATAGGGCTGTCGTGGGGGGGCTTTGAGAGCCTTGCCTTGCCGATGGATATGCCTAAACGCAATGGCCGGCCTTTGTTTGGGCAAGGGCAATTATTAAGATTGCATGTGGGGCTGGAAGAGCCCCATCACTTGCAGCAGGATTTGGCTCAGGCGCTGGATGCAGCGTATGCGCTCAGCCCATCTTGCCAGGCAGATGGGCGACGCTTAGCTACCCAGCAGGCTTAACTGCTGAGTTTCCTGACGGGCGAGCAGGCGACGCGTCTGCTCTTCGTTGATGTCCAGGCTGGGATCATCCAGGGAAGGCTGGGCCGGGCTGGAGATCTTTTCGGCGATTCGGTTCCAGCGCAATCCCAGCTTGCTGGGTTTAGCGGGGCGACGGCGGCTACGGGGCGCAGTTTCTTGTTGGTCCGGGGAGTACTGGCTCAGGTCAAACTGCCCGGTCACAATGCCTACCTGTTTGAGCAGCACCATGGCTTGCAAGGGGCTTTTGAAGCTGCGGGGATCTTTGCTGCGAGCGGTCACCAGGACGGCCTGACCGGCACGGGTAGCCACTTGTACAAAGAAATGATTGCCTTGTCCTTTGATGGACACACCTAAAATCCCTCCGGCTTGGGTGGCCGCGCGCAGTTGCTGCAGGGTAAAGGTGACGATTGCGCCTTGACAGGGCAAAGAGGACATAAATTAGCGCTCAATAAAGAAAGCCCGCCGTTGCGGGCTGGTCGGGCAAATAGCTGTGTCCCCTGACGGGGAACTCAAGGGCGTCATTATGCCAAAAATTAGCCTGCTCGGGGCTTAGACAGGTGACAGACGGGGCAGAATGTGATCGGCCAGCAGCGGAGCCAGCGTCAAAGAACGGATCTCCTCGGCGCTCACCCAGCGTGCTTCTTCCAGTTCGGCAGCAGCATGCACGTCACGGTCCAGCGTCAAGGTAAAGACGTGAGCATGAACAATGTGATCGGGCTCATTGGCGGCGGGGCATTCAAAGTAGCCTTCGTAGTGGGCGGGGGCGGTCTCGTCTGCGGTCAGGCCCAGTTCTTCATCCAGTTCACGTTGCAGGGCTTGCAAGGGGGTTTCGCCCGCTTCCAGCTTGCCACCTGCCTGCATATAAAACTCGCTGCCACGTTTTCGTACCAACAGAATTTGACCGTCAGAATTAGTGATGTAGGCGGCGGCCAGCAGGATGACAGGGTTGGGCATGGGATCTTCAAGCAAAGGGGGTGAAAGCCGAGATGGACTCAAGCAGGCTATTTTTGCACAGGCTTTGCAGGGGTGTCATCCAGGGTTTTGGCACGCAGCAGATATGTGGTGGCAAAAATACCGGGAATGAGCAGGCCCAGGCGGTACCAGCCCAGATGACTGGTGAACCAGGCGGAGGCCGCCAAGGACAACCACAACATGATCAAGGCCCGGCGTTTGGCCTGACGGGTCAAGCCTTGGCCGTTTTCCCAGTTACGCAAATAGGGGCCTAAATGACGTTGGTCCAGCAGCCACTGATGAAAGCGGGGAGAGCTACGCGAAAAACACCAAGCGGCCAGCAGGACGAAAGGTGTAGTGGGCAGCAAGGGCAAAATGGCGCCAGCAATGGCCAGCGCCACACAAACCCACCCGGCGAACAACAGGGCGTAACGCATGATGACTTAGCGAGGAACGCGCCCCAGCATGTAGAACTCGTCATTGCAGCGCATGGACATGAAGTTGGCCATGCGGTTGCTCAGGCCGAAAAACGCGCTGATGCCGGCAATATCCCAAGCGTCTTCATCGCTGAAGCCGTGTTCGTGCAAGGCTTGAAAGTCGGCCTCTTCGATCTCCTGGGCGTTTTGCGATATTTTCAGGGCAAAGGCCAGCATGGCTTTTTGACGGGGCGGGATATCGGCCTTGCGCCAATTGACGGCAACCTGGTCGGCAACAAGCGGGTCTTTGGCCCGGATGCGCAAAATCGCGCCGTGGGCAATGACGCAGTAATGACATTGGTTGGCGGCGGAGGTGGCCACCACAATCATTTCCCGGTCCGCATGGCTCAAGCCACTGGGTTTTTCCATTAGCGCATCGTGATAGGCGAAAAAGGCGCGAAACTCGTCCGGACGATGAGCCAAAGCCAGAAACACATTGGGAATAAAGCCCGATTTTTCCTGAACGGCTTGAATGCGACTGCGGATATCGTCGGGCATATCTTCCAGCGCGGGTACAGGATAACGGCTGATAGTGGGTTGAGCAGGTGTATCGGGCATTGCGGTGTCTCCAGGTAAAAATGGCTGTTCTAGTTCATTGCTTAATTAAATCCAGCTACGCAAGGGTGTCCAGGGTCGGTCAAGACGATATAATGACATATTGATCCTGCCTCGGGCAGAGCTCTTCCTAGAGCCCTACAGGCGGAACCGTACTTGCACACCACTACTGACGCGATAATGACAACCATCCTTGAATCTCTTCCAGTCGGCCAGAAGGTCGGCATTGCCTTTTCCGGTGGCCTGGATACCAGCGCTGCTCTTTTGTGGATGCGCAATAAAGGGGCGATCCCTTATGCGTATACTGCCAATCTGGGTCAGCCCGACGAGCCCGATTACGATGCCATCCCCCGCAAGGCCAAGGAATACGGTGCCACTCTGGCCCGTCTGGTGGACTGCCGTCAGCAGCTGGTTGCTGAAGGGATTGCCGCTTTGCAGTGCAATGCCTTTCACATCACCACCGGTGGCGTAACTTACTTCAACACCACACCTATTGGCCGTGCAGTGACGGGCACCATGCTGGTTGCCGCCATGAAGGAAGACGACGTCAATATCTGGGGCGACGGCAGCACCTACAAGGGCAACGACATCGAGCGTTTTTACCGCTACGGTTTGTTGACCAACCCGGACCTGAAGATTTACAAGCCTTGGCTGGACCAGACCTTTATTGATGAGCTGGGTGGCCGTGCCGAGATGTCCGAGTACATGCAGGAAAACGGTTTCGACTACAAAATGTCGGCCGAAAAAGCCTACTCCACCGACTCCAACATGCTGGGTGCCACGCACGAAGCCAAGGATCTGGAATACCTGAACGCCGGTATCAATATCGTCAAACCCATCATGGGCGTGGCGTTCTGGCGTGATGATGTGGCCGTACCTGCTGAAGAAGTGCGTGTGCGCTTTGATGAAGGCCAGCCCGTTGCCCTGAACGGCGTGGAATTTGCTGATCCCGTTGAACTGATGATGGAAGCCAACCGCATTGGTGGCCGTCATGGTCTGGGCATGAGCGACCAGATCGAAAACCGCATCATCGAAGCCAAGAGCCGTGGTATTTACGAAGCCCCCGGTATGGCTTTGCTGCACATCGCTTACGAGCGTCTGGTAACCGGCATTCACAACGAAGACACCATCGAACAGTACCGGATCAATGGTCTGCGTTTGGGCCGTTTGCTGTACCAAGGCCGTTGGTTTGACCCGCAAGCCATCATGCTGCGTGAAACTGCCCAGCGCTGGGTGGCTCGTGCCGTTACCGGTGAAGTGACGCTGGAACTGCGTCGCGGCAATGACTACTCCATCCTGGATACTGTCTCCGCTAACCTGACCTACAAGGCCGAGCGCCTGAGCATGGAAAAAGTGGACAGCATGTTCTCGCCACGTGACCGTATCGGTCAACTGACCATGCGCAATCTGGACATCGTGGATACCCGCGAGAAACTGTTTACCTACACCCAGGCTGGCCTTTTGGCTCCTGCTGGTGGTTCGGCTGTTCCTCAGCTGAAAGACAGCAAGAAGTAAGCATTCTGTTCGACGGCCTGTGAGGTTCCCGCCGGGAACGTGCAAGGGCAGGCCCGAGACAGCAGTACATAAACACCCCAATGCCTGTTGGTTCAGGCTTTGGGGTGTTTTTTATTGGGCTCATGAGTAGCCGTTCCTGCCCCCCCGCCTAAAAAACCTCATCAGCATCTGCCCGCGCCGCTGCCGGATCAGTTGATGTGCGCCCTTACATCAATCTATATGCCGTCTTTATACGCAGGCCCCTAAACACAGCCCTGAATTTACGCCCTCACTTCTAGACTTCACTTGTCTGCTGCAGGTCAGCATTGTGTGGAGTGGGAAATGAATGCGTCTTTTTTTACGATCCTGGCCGGTCTGATTGCCCTGGGCCTGTTCATTTATTTGTTCTACGCCTTGCTCAAGGCAGAGAAATTCTAAGTTTTGGCCCAGCCAAACCTCATTGTTTTGAACAGGTGTGCAAATGACTGATTTTGTCTTTTTGGCGGTGCTCTTCGCATTTTTTGCGCTGGCGGCCGGTTTTGTTATTGGTCTTGAGAGACTGTAATTGGAGCGCTCATGCTTGACGATATGATGCAGTTCCTTGTGGTTCTGGCTGTTTCCGCGCTTTTGCTGGTGCTGGTGGGCAAGTGGATTGCCCATTTTTTCAGCAGTGGGCATCACAGTCTGGTGGAGCGCGGGACCTACCGGCTCTTGGGGGTGAATCCAGAGGAGAAAATGTCCTGGAAGCGATATAGCCTGGCGCTGCTGCTCAGCAATGCGGCCATGTTGCTTCTGGGATATGTTCTTTTACGGGCGCAGGCCCTGATTCCCGGTGACAGCCTGATGCGCGCCGCTCAGTCTCCTGACCTGGCTTTCAATACGGCGGTTTCCTTTACGACTAATACCAACTGGCAGGCCTATTCGGGAGAGTCCAGCCTGTCCAATTTTTCCCAGATGGCAGCGATCACTTTTTTGATGATGATCAGTGCCACCACAGGCCTGGCCGCAGCCGGGGGCTTCATCCGTGGTTTAAGCCGTAAAAGTGCGACGGATATCGGTAATTACTGGGTTGATTTCACACGCTCCCTGTACCGCTTGCTGTTGCCTGTCAGTTGTGGCTTGGCCTTGCTGTATATCTGGCAAGGCATGCCGCAAACCTTAAATGCCGATGCCGTGGTTCAGACGCTGGAAGGTCTCCCGCAGCAGCTGATTCTGGGCCCCGTGGCCAGCTTTGAAAGTATCAAACACGTGGGCACGAATGGGGGCGGTTTCTTTGCCATGAATGCTGCCCATCCTTTTGAAAACCCCACGCCTTTGACCAATACCGTGCATATGCTCAGCATGTTGCTAGTGCCCTCGGCGCTGACCTATGCCTTCGGTTCCATGCTGTTGCGTCGCCGCCAGGGCTGGGCATTCTTTGCTGCCTTTTTTGTGATGTTTGTGGGCTTTCTATCCCTGATCTACAGCGCTGAGCAGGCAGGCAATCCCTTGCTGACTCCGATGGGCGTTGATCAGGTGCAAAGCAGCACCTTGGGGGGAGGCAATCTGGAAGGCAAGGAATTGCGTTTCGGGGTGGCCCAAAGCAGCTTGTTTGCCACGGTTACCACGGCTGCCACAACCGGCTCTGTCGATGCCATGCACGCCTCCCTGACCCCGTTGGGCGGGCTGGTGCCAATCGCGCAAATGATGCTGAACAATGTGTTCGGCGGGATTGGGGTGGGTTTCATCAGTCTGGTCAGTTACGCGATTCTGACTGTGTTCCTGGTGGGCATGATGATAGGGCGCAGCCCCGAGTTTCTGGGCAAGAAGATCGAGGCGCGGGAGATGAAATACGTGATGCTGGCCATGCTGGCGCACTCTTTCAGCATTTTGGGTTTTACCGCCTTGGCCAGTGTGCTGCCTTCCACTTTGGACAGCCTGTCCAATATGGGGCCCCATGGTTTTAGCGAGGTCCTGTACGCCTACACCTCCGGGACCGCCAATAATGGCTCGGCCTTTGCCGGTTTTAACGCCAACACGCCTTTTTTCAATACCACCATCGGTCTGGCCATGCTGGTTGGCCGTTACCTGACTCTCCTACCTTTGCTGGCTTTGGCCGGGGTGCTGGCCGCTAAAAAAGCGGTGCCGGCAGGGCCGGGCACCTTGTCCACTGCCACTCCCTTATTTACCGGTCTGCTGGTCTTCGTGGTGCTGGTGGTCGGTGGCCTGACTTTCATGCCTGCGCTGGCGCTAGGCCCCATCGTCGAGCATGTGTTGATGCTGGATGGCATTACTTTTTGAGGTTTGACTGCTATGTCTCAATCGCAAGGTCTTGTTCGCACAGCACGTGATGCAGAGCCTTCTCTTGGAAGCCTGCTGCGACCTGTGCTCTTATCTGCCGTGTTTTTTATGATGCTGACCGGTTTGGCTTATCCCTTGGCGACCACGGTGATCGGTACCGCTTTATTTCCAGATCAGGCTCAAGGCAGTTTGATCCGGCTGCAGGGACAGCCAGTGGGGTCCCGGCAGATTGGTCAGTATTTCAGTCGCCCCGAGTATTTTCATGGCCGGCCCAGCATGACGCAGGGCGTGGACCCTGCGGACCCGACTAGCAGCCGTGCGCAACCGTACAACGCGGCTGCTAGTGGTGCCAGTAATCAGGGGGTCTTAAGCCGGAGTTTGCTGGATGCTGTGGCTGAGCGAACTCAAGCCTATCGGGCCATGAATGGCTTGGCGGCGGATGTATCGGTTCCTGTGGATGCGGTAACCGCCTCGGCCTCCGGTTTGGACCCTCATATTTCGGTCGCCAATGCCCGTTTGCAAGCGGCTCGTGTTGCTAAGGCGCGCGGGCTGTCCGTGAATCAAGTAATGGCTTTACTCAGCCAACACACCAGTGATCGTCAGCTGGGTTTGCTGGGTGAGCCACGCGTGCATGTGCTGGAGCTTAATCTTGCGCTGGATATGGCCTCTTTGGCCCGGCCTGTTGCGCATCAGGAGTAGGTGTCACTATGTCTTTTGCTGATCTTAAAACCTCGCCAGTTGCCCAGCAGCCTTCAGGTCTTCAGGCCATGCCCTGGGGACGGGTGTGCAAAGAAGCGTTCAAAAAACTGTCTCCACGCGTACAGTTTAAAAATCCGGTGATGTGTGTTGTCTACTTGGGCAGCATCGTGACCAGCTTGCTGGGTGCGCAGGCGCTGATGGGGCAGGGGGAGGCGCCCGCCGGTTTTATCTGGGCTATTGCAGCCTGGCTCTGGTTTACGGTGCTGTTTGCCAATGCAGCTGAGGCTGTGGCGGAAGGTCGGGGCAAAGCCCAGGCGGATGCCCTGCGTTCGACGCGGAAACGTGTGCTGGCCCAAGTCCTGAAAGAACCTTCCCGTGAAAGCCGCTCCTGGCCTGTGCCCAGCGATGAACTGGTGGTGGGGGCCTTTGTACTGGTCGAAGCCGGCCAGATCATTCCCGCTGATGGTGAAGTCTTGCAAGGTGCCGCTTCGGTGGATGAGTCGGCTATTACCGGTGAGTCTGCGCCGGTGATCCGCGAGTCCGGAGGGGATTTTTGTTCCGTCACGGGTGGCACCCGTGTGCTGTCCGATTGGCTTGTGATGCGGGTCACGGCCAAACCCGGCGAGGCCTTTCTGGATCGCATGATTGCCATGGTGGAAGGGGCTAAGCGTGGCAAGACGCCCAACGAAATCGCCTTGAATATTTTGCTGGTCGCCCTGACCCTGATCTTTCTGCTGGTTGTGGTCACCTTGCTACCGTTTTCCAGCTTTGCAACCGTGCTGACCGGAGCAGGTACGCCCGTCACTATCACGGCCCTGATCGCTTTGTTGATTTGCCTGATTCCAACCACGATTGGCGCTTTGCTCTCGGCTGTCGGGGTGGCAGGCATGAGCCGGATGATGAAAGCCAATGTGCTGGCCACCTCCGGGCGTGCGATTGAAGCGGCGGGCGATGTGGATGTGCTGCTGCTGGACAAGACCGGCACGATCACCCTGGGAAATCGGGAAGCATCCGCCTTTTTGCCGGCTCCGCAGATTAGCGAACAGGTATTGGCGGATGCGGCGCAACTGGCCTCATTGGCCGACGAAACGCCAGAAGGCCGATCTATCGTGATCTTGGCCAAACAGCGTTTCAACCTGCGTGGTCGTGAGTTGCAGGGTGCCCAGACTATCGCGTTCAGCGCGCATACCCGAATGAGCGGGATTGATCTTGAAGGCCGTCAGATACGCAAGGGGGCTGCCAATACCATGCGCGCCTATGTCGAGTCCTTGGGCGGGATCTTCCCGCAAGAGCTGGATCAACTGGTGGATGAGGTTGCCCGACGTGGCAGCACGCCGCTGGTGGTCGCCGACGGCAGTCAGGTGCTGGGTGTAGTGGAGCTGAAAGATATTGTGAAAGGCGGCATCAAAGAGCGTTTTGCCGAGTTGCGTGCCATGGGCATCAAGACGGTGATGATTACCGGTGACAACAAGCTAACAGCCGCCGCTATCGCAGCGGAGGCTGGGGTGGATGATTATCTGGCCGAGGCTACGCCCGAGGACAAGTTGCGCTTGATTCGCCGTTATCAGGAGGAAGGCCGTCTGGTCGCGATGACAGGAGACGGCACGAATGATGCCCCCGCACTGGCGCAGGCGGATGTGGCCGTCGCCATGAATAGCGGCACCCAAGCTGCTAAGGAGGCCGGCAATATGGTGGATCTGGATAGCAATCCGACCAAGCTGCTGCGCGTGGTGGAAGTAGGCAAGCAGATGATCATGACACGCGGTGCTTTGACGACGTTTAGTGTGGCCAACGACCTTGCCAAGTACTTCGCTATTATCCCGGCCGTTTTTGTGGCGACGTATCCCGCTCTGGGGGCGCTCAATGTCATGCAGCTGCACAGCCCGTCCTCGGCTATTTTGGCGGCGGTGATTTTCAATGCGCTGATTATTCTTGCCTTGATTCCCTTGGCCTTGCGGGGGGTGAAATATAGGGCTGAACCGGCCAGCCGTTTGCTCAAACGCAACCTGCTCATTTACGGCTTGGGTGGGCTGATTGCCCCTTTCATTGGCATCAAACTGATCGATCTGTTGCTGACTCCTTTTTTTGGATAAGAGCGTAAGATCAATAGCAATTTTTATGGATGGGAACACCCATGTCGCTTGAGGAAAGGCCCGACCCGGACGAGCTGCTGCAGGTGGTCGGTGAAGACCCGCACCGGCCACGGCGTGGGCAACTCAAGATTTTCTTTGGGGCTTGTGCGGGCGTAGGCAAAACCTACGCCATGCTCAAGGCGGCACATCAATGCCAGTCCGAAGGGGTGTCGGTGGCGATCGGCATTGTAGAAACTCACGGCCGCCAGGAAACTGAAATTTTGACGCAGGGCTTGCCCGTCCTGCCACGCAAGACGTATCAGCGCCAGGGCCGGACGATGAGCGAGTTCGATCTGGATGCGGCCTTGGCATCGGGCTACCAGCTTGTGCTGGTGGATGAACTGGCACATAGCAATCTGGAGGGCAGCCGTCATGCCAAGCGTTGGCAGGATGTGGAAGAGCTGCTGGATGCGGGCATTGACGTGTATACCGCGCTGAATGTACAGCACTTGGACAGCTTGAACGAGGTCGTGGGTGGCATCGTGGGAATCCGGGTTCGGGAGACGGTGCCAGATCGGATTTTTGACCGGGCCGCTGATGTCCTGCTGGTGGATCTGCCACCTGATGATTTGCTGGCCAGGTTAAGTGCCGGAAAGGTGTATCTGCCTGATTCGGCGGCTCAAGCCAAGCAGAACTTCTTTAGGCGTGGAAATTTGATTGCCTTGCGGGAGTTGGCCTTGCGTCGGGTAGCGGACCGCGTCAATGCTGATGTGCATGTGTACCGCATTTCCCATGCCATACGGACTGTGTGGCCCACACGGGAGCTGCTGATGGTGTGCGTAAGCGCCAATAGCGCCCAGGAAGCTTTGATTCGGGAAGGCGCTCGTCTGGCGCAGCAATTGCAGACGCCGTGGATTGTGCTGCATGTGGACACGCCGCAGGAAAGTGGGCAGATCAAGGCACAAGAGGCTCTGGTGCGGCTGGCAGCTTGTGCGCAACATGCGGGGGCGGAGTTTGCGAATCTGGCTGGGCAAGACGTGGCGCATACAATCTTGGCCTATGCGCGTCAGCGCAATGCGACCAAATTGATTCTGGGTAATTCCTCGGCCCGCTCTCCCTGGCCTTGGCGTCTTGGCCTTTCCGAGCGTCTTGCGCGTAGCAATCCCGAGATTGGCTTGTTGCTGGTTCGGGTAGAAGGGGTTTCAAGACCGATACGACCACTGGAGCTGGAGCCGCCCATGCAACAGGGCAAGGCCCTGCTGATCGCGTCCGCCATCTGTGTGGCGACGGCTTTTTTGGCTGAGCAACTCTCACGCTTCTTTGACTTGTCCAATGTGATCATGCTGTTTCTGATCACCGTGGTCTTTATCGCGCTGCGTTTAGGGCGTTTGGCTGGGGCCTGGGCGTCCTTATTATCGGTCGCCTTTTTTGACTTCTTTTTTGTCGAACCCCGTTTTTCCTTTTCAGTGACGGATACGCAGTACGTCTTTACCTTTGGCGTCATGCTGATTGTGGCCCTGGTGATTGGGCAGTTGGCAGCGAAATTGCAGGCCGAGGCCCGAGCCGCGCGTGATGGTGAGCGCAGAGCAGCCGCCCTGACGCGTGTCAGTCGAGACCTGGCCGGGGCATTAGCGCTGGAGCAAGTGCTGGCAGTCTGCCGGGATACTCTGGAGCCTTTGTTTGAAATGCAGTTGGTGCTGGTTGTGCCAGATCAGCACAATCAGTTGCTGGCTACACGCCATGCCGGTTTTGTGGAGCTGTCCGTTGCCCAGTGGGTGTTTGAGCATATGGAGCCTGCCGGTAATGGCACGGAGACCTTGAGCGGTGCCAGTGCCTTATATCTGCCCTTGAAAGGCCCTATGGCCCCGCGCGGGGTGCTGGTTGTGCAGTCGGGAGGCGCGGCATCCTTGAGCACACCGGATGGGCGCCGCTTGCTGGACGCTTGTTGCTTTACGCTGGCGCAGGCGTTAGAGCGTATCCACTATGTCGAAATAGCCCAAGATACGATTCTGCGCATGGAAGGCGAAAAGATGCGTAATACCTTACTGTCGGCGGTCTCTCATGATTTGCGCACGCCTTTGACGGTGATTCGAGGTTTGGCTGAAACGCTGGAACAAGCCAAGGGTTTAAGCGAAGCAGAACGCAGCGATATTGCCCGCTCTATACGGATCGAGTCCGATGAGCTACGCCGTCAGGTGTCCAATTTATTGGATCTGGCGCGCATGCAAAGTGAGGGAGTCAAATTGCACAAAGAATGGCATGTCCTGGGTGAAATTGTCGGGATTGCTGTGGCCCGCTGTGCGGCAGCCTTGCAGCCGCGCAAAATAAAGACGGAGTTCGCTGCGGATTTGCCCTTGGTGGAGGTGGACGGTGTGATGCTGGAGCGGGTGGTGACGAACCTTTTGGATAACGCTGCCAAGTACACGCCCGTGGACAGTACGATCACCTTGCGTGGCCTGTGCTCAGGGGGCTCCATGTATTTGCTGATCAGTGATGATGGGCCTGGCTTGCCCCCCGGCGATCCAGAGCGTCTGTTTGACACCTTTACACGCGGCCAAAAAGAATCGTCGGTAGCTGGAGTGGGGCTGGGCTTAGGACTTTGCCGCGCGATTATCGCGGCGCACGGTGGTACGATCAGCGCCAAACCACGTCTCCCCAAGGGAGTGACGTTCGAGATCCGTTTGCCCTGGCGCGAGGCCCCGCGTGTGGAGGGGGATGAAGAATAGCGATGACTAAAGCTCAGATATTGATTGTGGAGGACGAAGCCAATATTCGTCGTTTCATCCGAATTGCACTGGAGCAGGAGGGCATGTCTGTTATCGAGGCAGCTTCCTTGGCTCAAGCTCGTATGGATGCAGCCACGCGGCGTCCTGATTTGATGATTGTGGATCTGGGTCTACCGGACGGAGACGGCAAGGATTTGATTCGTGATCTGCGCAGCTGGGTGCATTCGCCTATTTTGGTGCTGTCCGCCCGGGATCGGGAAGACGAAAAGGTGGCAGCCTTGAACGCGGGGGCGGATGATTATCTGGTTAAACCCTTTGGCGTACCGGAACTACTGGCTAGAATACGCGCCTTGCTCCGGCGTTCTCAGCTGGTTCCGAATGCTCAGGTAGCTTCTTCGCGGGTGGGCTTTGGCAAGGTGACGGTGGATTTGGCATCCCACGAAGTGACGCGCGATGGGCAGGCTGTACACCTGACGCCGATTGAGTTTCGCTTGCTAAGCGCCTTGATCCGAGGACACGGTAAGGTGCTGACCCATCAGCACCTGCTGCACGAAACTTGGGGAGCCGCCTATTCGGATCGGCCCCATTATCTGCGGGTGTACATGATGCAGTTACGCCAAAAGCTGGAGCAGGATGCGGCACAGCCCAAATACTTGCTGACAGAGTTGCAGGTTGGATATCGCTTGGCGGGTTTGGAAGTGGCTGAATAGCTTGCCCAGGCGCGCTCAAGCCTCAGACGGTGTGCGCTATCGATGGACTACACCAAGATATCGGGCTGATCAGTAAGAGTGGTCCGGACTGGGGCCAAGGAATGAAAAAGGGGATGCAGTGCATCCCCTTTTTTGATCGACAGAGATCTGTCTTGAGCACCTAAGGCTTACGCCTGCTGTGGCCCCAGAATCAAGAATTCCATCAATGCTTTCTGTACGTGCAGGCGGTTTTCAGCCTCGTCCCAGACCACGCTTTGTGGGCCGTCGATGACTTCACCCGTCACTTCCTCGCCACGGTGGGCGGGCAGGCAGTGCATGAAGATGGCCTCGGGATCAGCCACATCCATCATTTCCTGATCGACACACCAATCGGCAAAGGCTTTGCGACGCTCTTCGTTCTCGTCTTCGTAACCCATGCTGGTCCACACGTCCGTGGTAACCAGGTGGGCGCCTTTACAAGCTTCCAGCGGGTCGTCGAATTCGCGCAGAATGCTGGCATCGTGATTGCCGGTACGGGCCGGGTCCAGATGGTAGCCGTTAGGGGCAGACACATGTAGGGTGAAACCCAGGATTTCTGCCGCTTGCAACCAGGTGTACGCCATATTGTTGGCGTCCCCAATCCAAGCCACTGTCTTGCCCTTGATATCGCCGCGATGCTCGATAAAGGTGAAGATATCGGCCAGGATCTGGCAAGGGTGAAATTCGTTGGTCAGACCATTGATGACGGGTACACGCGAATGAGAGGCAAAGCGCTCCAGGCGGGTCTGCTCAAAGGTACGAATCATGACGATATCGACCATGCGCGACACAACGCGTGCGGTATCTTCAATAGGTTCGGAGCGGCCCAGCTGCGAGTCCGTGGTGGTCAGGTGAATGACCGAACCGCCCAACTGGTACATACCGGCTTCAAACGAAACCCGGGTACGCGTGCTGGCTTTTTCAAAGACCATCGCCAGGGTGCGGTCGTGCAATGTGTGGTGCGGCTGATAGCGTTTGAACTTGTCTTTGATCAGGCGTGCGCGTTCCAGCACATATAAAATTTCGTCGTGAGAAAAGTCGCGAAATTGCAGAAAGTGCCGAAGCGGTCCTGCTTGCACGATGGCATCCATAAAAAAATCCTGCGGATAAAGAAAGCCATCTTAACCTGTCCGGCTATTTAGAGCAAAGACAGCACGTTAAAGGCAATTGGTGACTGCCTGGATTTGGAATAAAAGAATAGGGCAAAGCAATGATTAGTAATGAATTGTCAAGCGGCTAATTTATTGAATCCCGGGCTTTGCGTGGCCGCGATCGGATACAATGCGGAGCGAGAAAGGAAAAGGTGCAGCGTTACCTGAACTGCACGATTAGCCATTAATTGTTATGACAGAGCCAGTGAAGCAACTTGTAATCCATGGTGTGACCCGGCAGGATCAGCGCTTTCGCCCCAGTGACTGGGCAGAACGCTTGGCCGGTGTAATGTCCCAATTTCGTCCAGCCGGGGCGATGGGTGGTCATCTGACTTATTCGCCCTATGTGGTGCCGCGTTTGATTGATGGCGTGCGATGTGTGGTAGTGGATGCGCGCTTGCGGGAACTAGAGCCTTTGGCCTGGAAATTCGTCTGTGGTTTTGCTGAAGATAATAATTTAAAAACCAGCGGCATCGATCCTGACAATATGGATCCGGTAGATTCCTGATCACAGACAGATCTGAAAGCATGTCGCCACTGCCAAGACGGCCGGCGACATGACTTATTTACACGGTAAGCGGAGTCAGTACCTTGCCGGTTTTTTGATAATTCAAAATATTACCCAAGGCCAGCGAGAGCATGGCTTCGCGTGTCTCGTGGGTTGCACTGGCGGTATGCGGTGCCAGCACCACCTGATTTAGCTCGCGTAGAGCCTGTGGGACTTGGGGTTCGTTCTCAAAAACGTCCAGGCCCGCAGCGGCCAAACGTCCTTCCTGCAAGGCAGCGATCAGGGCACTTTCATCTACAACACTGCCTCGGGCGATATTGACCAGAATTCCTTTGGGGCCCAAGGCGTTCAGCACATCAATATTGATCAAGCCCCGTGTCTCGTCTCCACCTACGGCCGCAATCACCATAATGTCCGCCCAATGGGCTAGTTCAATCAGGGATGGTTCGTAATGCCAAGGCACTTCGTGACGAGGGCGACGGTTGTGGTAGCGCAGTTCCATATCGAAACCACTGGCGCGTCGGGCAATGGTCTGGCCAATCCGGCCCAGGCCCACAATACCCAGCTTCTTGCCGCTGACCCGGGTACCCAAGCCGAAACCATTGGGGCTATCCCACCGCCCGGCACGTACATAGCGGTCGGACTCGCTCACGCGACGGGCAGCGTCCAGCATTAAGGCCCAAGCCATGTCGGCTACGCAATCATTCAGAACATCGGGGGTGGTGCTGACCTGGATGCCGCGTTGGCGGGCCGCCTGTACGTCGATGGAGTCGTAGCCTACACCGACACTGCAAATCGCTTTTAAAGCGGGCAGGCGGTCCATCAGGGAGGCTGGGGTCGCGTTGACAGCGCTGGTCAGCAATACCTGGACACGTGCAAGCTGTTCATCAGACAGCGGTGTCAGGTCTTGAAGGGCAAGGCGCTCGAAGTGACGATCGATTTCGTCAAAGGAGGGGTGCTGGGCCAAAGATGCCAGTTGCAGCACGATGGGACGTGTCATGGGGACTCGCTAGTAAAAACGCAAATCCATAACTTAGCATGATTGGCCTGCTTGTCCGGGCAATGGTTTTGTGGCTAATAAAAAAGGGGTGCAAAGCACCCCCTTTTTAACTGGTTTTTAGGCCAGAGCCGATTAAACCATTAAAAATCTTCTGCAATCAGGCCAAAGCCTTGATAGCGGAGGACAGGCGGCTCTTGTGGCGGGCAGCCTTGTTCTTGTGAATGATGTTCTTGTCGGCGACGCGATCAATGATGCTGGTCGCTTTGCGGAAAACTTCGTTAGCAGCAGTTTTGTCGCCGGCGTCGATAGCCTGACGAACGCGCTTGATGGCGGTACGCAGCATGGAACGGATGCTGGCGTTGTGTTTGTTGCGAGCCACTGCCTGGCGGGCGCGCTTGCGTGCTTGTGCGGTATTAGCCATGTTTTTAGTAAAGCCTAAGTTTTAAAGTTTAATCGGCAAAGACAATTATTCTAGGACATCAAGTCCGCTTTGTAAAGTAAGAGGGCCGAAAGCCTACTATAAACAACATTCCTAAATAGGCAATCCCGCTGGCGACCAGCACTGCAGCCAAGTACAGCACACGCAGCAAGGGCGTGGCTCCCAGGGCAATCCAGTCCAAGTAATGTTGGGCCAAAAGCAGTACCGCGGCCAGTGCACACAGGGCCGGAATCATCTTCAGGAAAAAGCGTAACCAGTCATGATTGGGCTGATAAATGCCTCGTTTCAAGAGCAGCACCAGCAAGGTCAAGGCATTGATGGTGGCACCCAGGCCAATCGACAGGGCCAGGCCCGCATGGGCAAAAATGGGGACCAGCAGCAGGTTGAACAACTGGGTAATGATCAGAACGCCAATGGCAATGCGCACCGGGGTGCGGATGTCTTGCCGAGCATAAAAGCCTGGGGCCAGAATTTTGATGGCCAGCAAACCCACCAGGCCGACAGAGTAGGCGCCCACAGCCAGCTTGGTTTGAGCCACATCGGCAGCGCCGAAAGCACCGTAATTGAATAAGGTGGCAACCAGACCGTCAGAGAGCAGGGCCATTCCCAACGCGGCTGGCAAGCCTAGCAGCAGCACTAGACGCAGGCCCCAGTCCAGCAGGCCGCTGTAGTGTTTGGTGTCTTGGCCAGCATGAGCAGCGGACAGCTTGGGTAGCAAGACCGTACCTAGAGCCACGCCCAGCAGGGCGGTGGGGAACTCCATCAGGCGGTCAGCAAACGACAGCCAGGTGACGCTACCGGACTGCAACCAGGTGGCGATATTGGTATTGATGAGCAGGGAAATCTGCGCCACGGACACGCCCAGAATGGCGGGCAGCATTTGCTTGAGAATGCGCTGGACGATAGGGTCGCGGCGCGCTTCGCCAAGGCGAAATGAAAAGCGGGGCAAAAGTCCCAGCTTGGACAAGGCCATCCATTGCACCAGCAACTGGGCAAAGCCGCCGACCATGACGCCCACGGCCAGCGCATAAATAGGCGTATCCATGTGCTGGGCCAGGAAAATACTGGCGGCAATCATGGATAAATTCAGCAGGATGGGGGTAAAGGCAGGAACAGCGAAGCGGCTCCAGGTGTTGAGCACCGCGGAGGCAAAGGCCACCAGCGACATGCAGATGATGTAGGGGAACATCATGCGCGTCATGTCGATGGCGGCATTAAATTCGGTGTGGCGCTCCGGGGCCGTCATGCCACTGGCCATTGCGCTGACCACCCAGGGGGCGGCCACCATGCCAATGGCGGTAACCAGCATGACCGCCACTGTCAGCAGCAGGGCGACTCGGTCCAGCAATTGCTGGACCTTGTCTTGTTCGTGCTCTTTGCGTACCTGTCCCAGGATGGGAACAAAAGCTTGCGAAAACGCGCCTTCTGCAAACAAGCGTCGCAGCAGGTTAGGGATGCGAAAAGCGACCCAGAACGCGTCTGTGAGGGGGCCCGCCCCGAAGGCGCGGGCAATCAAAATATCGCGTGCCAGTCCGGTAATGCGAGACAGCAGCGTCAGGCCACTGATCGTGGCCGCCGAGCGAAACAAACCCATTGGTGCTGATTAAAAACTTATTTTGGTGCCATGCGAATGGCGCCATCCAGACGGATGGTTTCACCATTGAGCATTTCATTGTTGATGATGCTCTGAACCAACTGCGAGAAGTCCTCGGGGCGGCCCAGGCGGGAAGGGAAGGGGATGCTGGCTGCCAGGGAGTCCTGAACTTCCTGGGGCATGGCAAACATCATGGGGGTGCCAAAGATGCCGGGGGCGATTGTCATGACACGAATACCGGTTTGAGCCAGGTCACGGGCCAAAGGCAGGGTCAAGCCGACCACGCCGGCCTTGGAGGCACCATAAGCCGCCTGACCAATCTGACCATCATACGCCGCTACCGACGCAGTATTGATCAGCACGCCGCGCTCGCCAGAGGCCTCGGGGGTGTTGTTGCTCATGGCGGCAGCTGCCAGACGACACATATTGAAGGTGCCGACCAAGTTGATCATGACCGTTTTTTGGAACAGGTCCAGGCTGTGGGGGCCATTGCGACCGACGGTACGCGAAGCAGGAGCCACACCCGCACAGTTGATCAAGCCAAACAGGGGGCGGTCGCTGTCCTGGCAAGCCAGGTCCACAACGGCCTGAGCATCTTGCTCCAAGGTCACGTCGCAGCGCTGATAGTGTTGACCCAATTCTTTGGCCAGCGCCTGGCCAGCTTCGTCCTGAATATCGGCGATCACCACGCGGGCGCCGTTTTCAACCAGCATGCGTACTGTGCCAGCACCCAAACCGGATGCGCCACCCGTGACAATAAAAGTCTTGTTATTGATTTGCACGAACTTGTCTCCCTTGGATAATAAACAACCGGCCCTTTTGGGGCCGGTTGAGTCTTGATTTGGCTTTAGCTTGCCAGGGCGTCCAGAATGCGCTGGCGGATCTCATCGACGCTGCCTACGCCGGAAATTTTGCGATAGGCCGGTGCCTGCGGGTCGCCGGTGGCTGACCATTGCGAGTAGTAATCGACCAGAGGGCGGGTCTGCTCGCGATAGACAGACAGGCGGTGGCGAACGGTTTCTTCGCGGTCATCGTCGCGCTGGAGCAAAGGCTCGCCCGTGACATCATCCACACCGGGGGTTTTGGGTGGATTAAAGGTAACGTGGTAGCTGCGACCGCTGGCAGCGTGGATACGACGGCCGCTCATGCGTTCAATGATGCTTTCTTCGGGTACGTCGATTTCGATCACGAAGTCCAGTTTGACCTGGGCGTCCTTCAAGGCGTCTGCTTGAGGAATCGTGCGGGGGAAACCATCGAACAGGTAGCCAGGTTCACAGTCAGCTTCTTTCAGACGGTCGCGAACCAGTCCGATGATGATGTCATCCGAAACCAAACCGCCGGCGTCCATAATTTTTTTGGCTTCTACACCCAACGGGGACTGGGCTTTGACAGCGGCACGCAACATATCGCCCGTAGAAATTTGTGGAATACCAAATTTCTCGGTAACGAAAGCGGCTTGAGTGCCTTTGCCGGCACCAGGGGGCCCGAGCAGTATTAGTCGCATGAATTCCTCCAAGAAATGCGTCCATCCGATTCCCGCTTGAGTATGATGCAATGCAACATATTTCGCGCATTTTTTATTCGGATAGAGCAGAAAAAAGATCTTTTATAACCGATTTGCGAAGTGAGCGCGTACTCTTTCCAGGTCTTGCTCGGTGTCCACCCCCGCTGCAGGAATCTCCTGGAGACGGTGAACCATAATCTGAAAGCCGTTTTCCAAGGCCCGCAGCTGCTCCAGCGACTCGAAGTGTTCTAGTGGCCCGCGTGGTAGCTGAGCGTACTGCTGCAAGAAGCGATTGCGGTAGGCATAAAGGCCAATATGGTGCAATGCGGGAAGTCCGTCAGCCAGCACCCGTTCGCCACTGGCCAGGGCATCCCGTGCCCAAGGCATGGGGGAGCGGGAAAAGTACAGGGCACGGCCCTGCAAGTCGCACACCACCTTGACGGCATTGGGATTGAAGAGCGTTTCTGCGTTCTTGACGGGTGCTGCCAAGGTGGCGATATCGGCCTGGGCATGGCGGGCTAGCAGCTCGGCAGCCGCATCGATATGCTCAGGCAGAATCAAGGGTTCGTCGCCCTGCACATTGACCACAATCTCGTCTGAGCTCAGTTCCAAAGAACGGGCAGCCTGGGCTAGTCGGTCGGTGCCGGTCGGGTGGTCCGCGTCCGTCAGCAAGGCCTGAAAGCCATGTTCCTGAACGGCTTGCAACACCTGTTCGGAATCTGTGGCCACCCAGACCTGACGCGCGCCGCTACGTGCAGCTTGCTCGGCACAACGCACAATCATGGGCTTTCCGGCAATGTCGGCCAGGGGCTTGTTAGGAAGTCGGGTAGAACCCAGGCGAGCGGGGATGATGACGGAAAAAGTCATGTCAGTTGTTGGTCTGTTCCTGGGCGTCCAGTTGGCGAGCTTCGTTGATCAGCATGGTCGGGATGCCGTCCACGACGGGAAAGGCCAGTTTGTCAGCCTTGCAGATCAATTCTTCTTTTTCACGATCGTGACGCAAAGGGCCTTTGCACAAGGGGCAGACCAGCACTTCAAGTAGGCGTGTTTCCATTATTTAGCTCCGGGTAAAGAGGGGGAGGTTAAGCACCGTTGGCGCAGCAGGCCGTCCAGTTCAGCAATCCAGTCAGGGTTGGAGAATACAGGCTGGACGTCAACGACCCACAAGCGCGGGTCTTCCATATGCTGGCATTTTACGGCGTCTTTACGGGTAATCAGTACAGGCCCGGCATGCAGCGGGCTGAAGTCTTGCGTGTGCAAGGCGGCATGGTCGGGCAGGGCGAAGGTGTTGCTCAGGCGCAGGCCGCCGTGACGCAACATGGTGAAAAAGCGTTCGGGCTGACCAATGGCCGCCAGGGCTTGAAGCTCCTGCTGGCCATACGCCTGGCACCAGTCCGTCCAGTCCAGCCGGCGTCCGGAGAACAGGTGCTCCACTTGGTAGGGCCGCAGACTCATGCTCAAGGCTCGGCCCGGCTCGGCAGGTTCAGGGGTAGGGGGCAGAGCCTGGTCGGCCACAATTTGGGTAATCAACCAATCTGCCCGACGCAAGCGCTCGGGGGGCTCGCGCAAGGGGCCTGCAGGCAATAAGCAGCCATTGCCAACACCCCGGCCGTCTTGCACTACGACTTCCATATCACGCTGCAAGGCCAGATGCTGCAGGCCATCGTCCGAGATAATCAAGTTCACTGTTGGAAAAGCCTTCAACAAGGCTTGGGCCGCCAAGGCGCGGCGTGGGTGCACCGCAATCGGCGCCTGGGTTTGTGCCGCAATCAAGGCCGGCTCATCACCAAACTGCTCGGCCGCTAACTGGCCTTGCCCCACGCGGGGACTGGGGCCTATGTCGATACCATAACCACGGCTAACAATGCCGGGCGTCCAGCCCAAAGCCCGTAATTGCTCGGTCAGGGCCAGCACGACCGGGGTTTTGCCCGCGCCGCCCACAATAATATTGCCCACCACAATGACTGGCACCGGGCTGCGATAGGACGCGCTGGGGTCCGTGTCGAAGCGTTTTTGTTTACGCCGCACCAATACGCCCGCAAGCGCGGAAAGTGGGCGCAGGAGCCAGTTGAACCAACCTGGAGTTTGCCATTGGCGGTGCAGCCAATGAGTCAGGCGAACACGCACACTCATGGGGCTTGCGTTGCAAAATGAATGCGGTGAATGCCAGCTTGGCGCGCGGCTTCCATGGCTTGCACAACGGCAAAGTGGGGCGCCTGGGCATCGGCCAGAATCAGCAAGCTGCTGCTTTCTTCCGTTCTTTCGGAGGACAGCGCCTGACTCAAAGGGGCCCCCGAGCTGGCGTCCAGCCAAAGACCATTCAAGGCATAGCGCCCGTCCTGACTGATTGCCAAGAGCAGATCGGCTGCTTGGGCGGCTTGAGCCTGAGCTTGGGGCAAGGATACATCCAGCTGACGATGGCGCACGAAGGTACTGCTGGCGGCCAGGAAAATCAGCACGACCAGCAACACATCAATCAAGGGCACCAGATTCAGTTCCAGCGCGTCCTGGTCTTGGGCTCGGCGAAAGCGCATCAGGCGATCCTTTGAGCGACTAAACGGTCCAGGCTACCGGCTTCGCTTTCCAGACGGTGCAAGAGGTAATCGGCACGGCTGCGGAAATAGCGATGAAAAATCATGGCCGGAACGGCAATCAGAATCCCTAAGGCGGTGTTGTACAGGGCAACGGAGATTCCACGGGCAATCAGGCTGGGGTCGCCGCCGCTGGGATCATAGGCGGCAAAAATATCGATCATGCCAATGACGGTACCAAATAATCCCAGCAAGGGCGCAATCACCGCGATGGTGCCTAACGCCGGAATGTATTTGTTCAATTGGTAGCTGATGTCTTGGCCTTCTGCTTCGACCGCTGCTTCGCGTAAAGCAGCAGTTTGATGGCGATTTTGTAGTACGGTGGCTAATATTCGACCCAGCGGGGAGTTGTCGTACAAACGGGGCAGGGACTCGTCCTGAATCCGGTTTTGCGCGGTGAGCTCGCTAATCTGACGCGCCAGACCTGACGGTAAAATGCGTTTGCTACGCAGCGCCAAAGCGCGCTCCAGGATCAAGCCCAGAGCAAGAATAGAGCAAGCCAGCAAAAACCAGACGGGCCAGCCAGCGGCGTGGATCAAAGTAAGCACGGGTCGATTATCCGGTTGCGAAATAAATCAGCGCTTATTGTAGAGCCCCTGTCCGTATTGCGGGAATGTTCTGGCTGGAGCGCGGTACACTTTACGGTCCATTTCCCGATTCCTGCGCCAAACCTCTGATGTATTTGAGGTAATAGGTCCAGTGCTAAAACTATCCACAAAAACTGTGGATAATTCTGTGTATAAAACATCCCATAGTGGCTCGGGCGGTGGTTTAGAGGTTCTCTGGCTAATTTTCGACCACCTGCGTGTTTTTTTAAATAGTGTTTAAATTCAGTGGCTTATGGGTTTTCAATAAAGTATTGCATCAGCTATTGGACGGAAGCCGTTGTCTTGTCATCTATTTGACAAAAGCATGACAGTTGTGGATACGAGCCGGTGGAAAACTACCCTGGGGCGAGTCAAAAACAAAGAATATGATGCATTATCAAGAAGCTAGAGCGCCAGCGGTCTGGACGGTGGCACAGTTGAACCGCCGCGTCAGCCAATTGCTGGACGAGCATATGCCTGTGGTGTGGGTCAGCGGTGAAGTGTCCAACTTTACCCAGGCCGCCTCCGGGCATTGGTACTTTTCCATCAAAGACGACAAGGCCGCGGTGCGCGCTGTCATGTTTCGTGGCAAAGCTCAGGCCGTGGGCTTTGTGCCGCGTGCGGGCGAACGCTTTGAATTCCGGTGTTCAGTCAGCTTATACGAGCCGCGCGGAGATTTTCAGGTTCAGGTGGATGGCATGCGCCGCGCCGGTCTGGGGGATCTGCACGAAGCGTTTTTGCGTCTGAAAGCTCAGTTGCAAAGCGAAGGCCTGTTTGAGCCGGAGCGCAAGCGGCCCATCGCAAGCTTGCCTCGCTGTATCGGCATTATTACTTCCCTGGCTGCTGCCGCCTTGCGCGACGTGCTGACTGCGCTAGAACGACGTGCGCCCCATGTGCGCATTATTGTGTACCCCGCGCCGGTGCAAGGTGCCGAGGCGCCGTCGCGCTTAAGACAGGCGCTGGAAACCGCCATTGAGCGCGCCGAAGTGGATACGCTCTTGCTGGTCCGGGGGGGCGGTAGCCTGGAAGACCTTTGGGCATTTAACGACGAAGGCCTGGCGCGTCTGATTGCGGGCAGTCCTATCCCTATTATTAGTGGGGTGGGGCACGAGACCGACTTCACTATCGCCGACTTTGTGGCTGACTTGCGCGCGCCGACCCCTACCGCGGCGGCTGAACTGGCCTGTTTAGGGCGCGAGCAGTTACTGGAACAAGTGCAGGGGCGATTGGGTGCGTTGAGCTATGGGGTACAGCGCCATATCGAGCGGGCTTCGCTGCGTTTGGATCGGGCGGTGGCCAAGCTGGTGTCCCCGCACCAACGTCTGGCACAGCAGCAACAGCGCCTGGATCATCTGGTTCAACGCATGGAGCGCGTCGCTCGCAGTGTGCCGGATGCAGCCCGTTTGCGGCTGGTAACGGTCAAGGCGCGGTTAGAGCGCAGCATTCCGCAACTTACGTCAAGACAGCAAAATCTGAATATGCTTTTCCAGCGGCTGGATAAAGGTTTGGACCATGCCCTGGTTTTGCGCCGTCAGCGCTTGGCCGCTGCCCAGCAAACGCTACAAGCCTTGTCGCCTCGCCTTATCATCAATCGTGGATATGCCATAGTCAGGGATAGCGAGGGGAAAGTTGTAAAAAATGCGTTAGACTTAAACATTGGTGAACGACTCGATGTCGAGTTGAGTCGCGGTCATGTGTCTGTGGATGTGGTGCGCACGCACGATCTGCTCTAGGCTGCGTCGTCCTTTTCGGATACCAAACTCGGTTTTTATTAGAAGGAATTGAAATGGCATTTACTCTTCCAGCTCTTCCCTACGAACTCAACGCCCTTGAGCCACATATCTCCAAAGAAACCTTGGAGTATCACTACGGCAAGCATCATCAAGCTTACGTTACCAACCTGAACAATCTGGTTGCCGGCACTGAGCTTGAAAATGCTTCCCTGGAAGATGTGGTCAAGAAGTCCTCCGGTGGCGTGTTCAACAACGCTGCTCAGGTTTGGAACCACACGTTCTACTGGAACAGCCTGTCTCCTAACGGCGGTGGCGCTCCTACAGGCAAAGTGGCTGATGCCATCAACGCCAAATGGGGCAGCTTTGATGCGTTCAAAGAAGCCTTCACCAAGTCTGCCGTTGGCAACTTCGGTTCGGGCTGGACATGGTTGGTCAAAAAGGCCGACGGCTCCCTGGATATCGTCAACACCAGCAACGCTGGCACGACCCTGACATCCGATGACGTCGCCCTGATCACCTGTGATGTCTGGGAACACGCGTACTACATCGATTACCGCAATGCTCGTCCTAAGTACCTGGAAATTTTCTGGAACTTGGTGAACTGGGACTTTGCCGCTAAAAACCTGGGTTAATCACCTGGGCTGACAGCAGCGCTCAATGTAGCGCTGCCAGAAAACAAAAAACCGCCATGCAATGATTGCTGGCGGTTTTTTTGGGCTTCAGTTCGGCGCATGTCCCCGCCTTGAGGGGCGGGGTACGCCGCTTTGACGCCTTACATTTGCGACTGCTGGTAGTTTTCCAGGCCGACTTTTTCAATCAGGCCTAATTGTTTCTCCAGCCAGTATGTATGGTCTTCTTCCGTGTCGCGCAATTGGGCCAGAATGATGTCGCGTGTAACGAAGTCGCTGGCAGATTCGGCCAGTTCAATGCCTTTGCACAGCGCGGCACGAACTTCATATTCCAGCTCAAGATCCTTGCGCAGCATGCTTACTACGTCCTGTCCCGGTTCGAACGCGTTAGGGCGCATGTCGGGAATGCCATCGAGCATCAGGATGCGGCGGATCAGGGCGTCAGCGTGCTGGGTTTCCTCTTCCATTTCGTGGTTCATGCGTTCGTAGAGCTGGGTGAAGCCCAGGTGCTCGTAAAAGCGGGAATGGATAAAGTACTGGTCGCGCGCTGCAAGTTCGCCGCGCAACAACTGGTTCAGGTAGCTGATAACTTCAGGATTGCCGTGCATGGTGATTAGCCTATAAGAGTATGCCAATGCCGAAAGTATGCCATGGGGGTCTGTGCTCTGTGGCACCAAATGGCAAGCCCGCCCGGAAACATTCTTATACAGTCTGCTTTGTGTATTCCCAGCTCCTTGCGTGGTCACTCTTTCTGGATTTATCTGGCAGGGCCCCGGAGCTGGATAAAAGAATAATTCTTCATCTGCTCAAGGGGTCAACATGTCCTATTCATCCGCCGTCTCTGGACTGGCATTGGTGCTATCAACCGTGGCTGCTGCGCCAGCCCTGTCGGCTTCCGATGCCGCCATTCCAGTCAATGTCGAGAACTTTATTCGTGCCGAATCCGATCTCTACATGGGCAAAATGGTGGCTGATGGTGCCTTGGGGAAATTTGTGCACAGCCGGGAGCCCGTCTCGGTTGATGCGCAAAGCGTCATTCGCATGAATCGCGATACCTTGTATTCATCGGCTGTATTTGATCTGGATGCAGGCCCCGTTACCGTGACCCTGCCCGATGCCGGGGAGCGCTATATGTCCATGCAAGTGGTCAGCGAAGACCACTTTATCCCGGCTTTCAATTACGCCGCGGGCGATTACGTACTGAACAAAGAAAACATTGGCACCCGCTATGTGTTTGTTTTGATCCGTACCTTGGCTGATCCAACGGACCGCAAGGATTTGGATCAGGTGCACGTCTTGCAAGACGCCATCAAGGTCAAGCAGGCCAAGGTGGGCGAATTCGTCGTGCCTAAATGGGATGCTGCTAGCCAGAAAAAAATACGAGATGCGTTGCTTGTGCTGGGTGATAGCAGTCCTCATTATGAGAAAGCCTTCGGCCCCAAGGGATCGGTGGATCCGATTCAGCATTTGATTGGTACCGCCACAGGCTGGGGTGGAAATCCTGCCAAAGATGCTACTTATTTAGGGGGCGATGTTCCGGTCAACGACGGCAAAACTTTCTACCGTATGACGGTGGGCGAGGTGCCCGTCAAGGCATTCTGGTCGGTAACGGTCTATAACGCCGAAGGCTATTTTGAGAAAAACCCCTACGACGCGTACTCCCTGAACAGTCTGACCGCCAAAAAACAGGCAGATGGCAAGGTAGTGATTCAGTTTGGTGGCTGCGACGGCAAGGTTGAGAATTGCCTGCCCATCGTACCGGGCTGGAATTTCACCATCCGTCTTTACCAACCTGGCGAGGAGTTTCTGAGCGGTCGCTGGAGTTTCCCGAAACTTGAACCCCTTGCTCCTTAAGTCGAGGCTGATTATGGCTACTGTATTGCGTGTTCGTCCCGCCTTGTTAGGCCTTGTGGGTGGTTTCTTGATGTTGTCGTCTGCTCAACTGCAGGCCCAGCTCTCGCCACAACTGGAAGCTAAAGTGACTGACCCTCACTTCAAGCTGGCGCCTGGCTATTTGAAACAGGCTGATTTGCCCGATAGCTTGATGTTGCTGGGGCCTCCGCCTGCTAAAGACAGTGCGGCGTTTGCCCGTGATGAAGAGGCTCGCCAGGCCGCGCTGGCTATCAAGGAATCGGCCCGGTGGGCTTTGGCCAGACAGGATGCCGATCTGGTGTTCCCACGGCCGGCTCAAAACTATTCCTGCGCCCTGGGGGTTCAGATCAGCGAGGTCAACACGCCCATTATTTATCGCATGATGCAGCGTTTGCTGACGGATGCGGGCCTGTCTACCTATGGGGTGAAGAATAAGTATCAGCGCACACGCCCCTTTGCGCTGCATCAGGAAGGGACATGTACGCCAGGCGATGAAGACCTGTTACGTAGCGACGGCTCTTATCCATCGGGCCACACGGCAGCTGGCTGGGCTTGGGCGCTGGTGCTGACACAGATCAGCCCGGAACGAAGCAATGAGCTGCTGGCTCGTGGTCTGTCTTTTGGTCAAAGCCGCGTTGTTTGCAATGCCCATTGGCTAAGTGATGTGGATGCAGGGCGCGTGATGGGGGCGGCGACGGTAGCTCGTTTGCAAAGCGAAGAAGCTTTCCAGGCTGACATCCTGGCCGCTCAACAAGAGCTGGCCAAAGCGAAAGCTGCCCAAGGTAATGAGCCCCTAAATTGCGCTGCGGAGTCCGCCGCGCTGTCGTAACGCTACTGATCAGGCCCCTGTATTTCCTCCCATTGTGGCTGTGTCACCGATGCCGCTAGCTTTACGCTGCGCACCGGCATGGGGGGGACGGGCCCTGCTGAGGGGGAAATAATGAGACTTTCTATTGCAGCATCGCTTATGGCTGCTGCGCTAGCGGCAGCGTCAGGCGCTGCCTGGGCGCAGTCGTCCACCAGGACATCTGGCTCTTTGGCGTTGGAACCCGCTGAAGGCGGATCGTCATGGCAGTTCAGTGTCAGCCCATATTTTTGGATGGCCGGTATTCAGGGCACATCGGGGCAGTTCAATTTGCCGCCAGCGGAAATGAAGTCCGATTTCGGGCAAATTTTTAATGAGCTGGATTTTGCCTTTATGGGCATTGTGGAAGCGCGCCAAGGTCCGTACAGCATCTTGGGCGATCTGGCCTACACCAAAACATCCTTGAAAAATGCCACCCCCAAAGGTGTGCTGGCGGGCAAGGTGGGTGTGACGTCGGAAGCATTTTCAAGCTTGCTGGCGGGGGGCTATACGGTTTACCAGTCAGAGCGCGGCCATCTGGATGTGATTGCGGGGGCGCGACTGTGGAACGTCAAAACCAAGATGCGTTTTCAGGGCGGGCTGCTGGATGGCGTCAGCCGACGCGACAGCGCTACTTGGGTTGATGTGGTGGCAGGCCTGCGCGGAAATTATTTCCTGACCAACAAGGTCTACATGATGGCTTGGGGCGCAGTGGGGGCGGGGCAAGCCGATCTGGATTGGGATGTGGCCGCCGGCTTTGGCTATCAGCTTCAGAAAAACCTGTCTTTGACTGCAGGCTACCGCATGCAAGGTGTGGATTACAGCAAGGATGGCTTTGTATTTGATGTCATTCAGAAAGGGCCAATCCTGGGTCTGACTTACCGATTCTGATCAGGTGCAACAAGCAGCCGGGCAAGTCCTTGGCAGGGCCATTATAAAAAAAGGGAGGTGGTATGGCATTCATGCGAATGGCATTGTGTTTAGGATTGGTGGGGCTGATGGGTGTCAGCCATGCCGAGGAGGCCGGGCTGGCAAAACAATTGGCCAATCCGGTGGCGGCGATGATAAGCGTGCCGTTTCAGTACAACTACGACTCAGGTTATGGCTCTGAAAAAGGTCATCGCTCGGTCCTGAATATTCAGCCGGTTATCCCCATTTCCGTCAATCAGGATTGGAACCTGATCTCGCGCACTATTTTGCCGGTGATCGATCAGCACAATATGGTCGGGGAATCCGGCAGCCAGTCAGGCCTGGGGGACATTACGCAAAGTTTTTTCCTCTCGCCCAAAGAGCCCACGGCTAGCGGCTTGATCTGGGGTGCCGGGCCTGCCTTAGTGCTTCCTTCGGCCACGGACTCGATGTTGGGCGGCAAGAAATGGGGGGCGGGGCCAAGTGCGGTGTTGCTCAAGCAAGAGGGCGGCTGGACATACGGCTTGTTGGCCAACCACATCTGGTCTTTTGCGGGTAATAAAGATCGCAAGGACGTCAGTGCCACCTTTATGCAGCCTTTTGTGTCGCACACTACGGCGGATGCCTGGACCTTTGGGGTGGATACCGAAAGCTCTTATGACTGGAAGGATAAGGATTGGGCGGTGCCAGTGAACTTCACAGTGTCCAAAATGGTCAAGTTCGGCACGCAACCCGTCAGCTTTCAGTTGGGAGCACGCTATTGGGCGACTGCGCCAGACAACGGCCCTACAGGTTGGGGTGTCCGGGCAGGAGTTACGTTTTTGTTCCCTAACTAAGGCGTGAGGCTACGTGCTCACCGAGGCAGGAACTGATTCGAACTGAATGCGGCTGTCGCTCTTTTAGGCTAGCGCCGCATCGGGGTAGCGCGAGGGTGCGCTGCCCGTCCAGCGTTTGAAGGCGCGGGTGAAGTGAGCCTGATCGCTATAACCCACCATGTAGGCAATCTCGGTGGCGGTATAGCGGCCAGTGGCCATCAGCAGCAGAGCTTGGCTGCGCCGGGTTTCATCGCGCAAGGCATCGAAATCAAAACCGCAGTATTTCAGGCGGCGCTGCAAAGTACGTGCCGACAAGCCCACTCGCTTTGAGACGGGGTCCAGCTTGGAAAGCTCTTGGTCTGAAATATTCTGGAGCAGCAGATCCGCTGTTTTGATGGTGGACTGCAAGGCGTCTGTTGTTTTCCAGGCCTCGTCGCGAGTGTGGGTGAGCGGTTCTGCCAATAGATCGCGGTCAAACTCGATCATATTGTATTGAGCGTTGGTGAAAATATTGGGTCCTAGACACTCTTCCAGCGCCGCATCGCCTTTTCGTCGGGATGCCTTGACATGGACTTGTACGGCGGAGGGCTCTCCTGCCATCAGCGGCACTTTGCGCAGAACCGCCAGGCTACCCAAAATAAATTGTCCGGGGTCTTCCTCGTATTGTCCTGTGAACTGGTGAATCATCTTGATGCGGCGGCCTTCGGTGACGATCTTGACCTCCCCGCCCTGGTGCAACATGGTGGCATGGGTGGAGGCCAAGGCACAGGCTTGCGCAATATTGCTGGATCGCATAATGAGCTCGCCCCAGGTGCCCAGGGAACGAATCTCGGTCAGGTGGCCCACATAGGCGCCGCTGAATGAATCCTGGGCGATGGCAGCCATCTCATTGGCAATACGAAAGCAGGCCGCACGCGGCAGCCAGGTATCCGGATTTTGAAAAATATTGATGGAAATGCCCAGGCGCTGGAAGAAATCCAGCACAGATACACCCCGCATCGCCAGATAGGGCGCCATTTGAAGCATGCTTCGGAGCTTGATGCAGGGTACGGGGGTAGTCATACGCAGTCACGCCTATCTATAAAGCGGCCATGCACCGGATGCCCTTTCATGGATGTGGGCATAAGAGTGAAATGATCGATTCCTCGGGGGCAAATTCCTGCTGGTGCTGCGTAAGGCAGGTGGGTATCGTCGCCAAGTGTAGCTGGACGTATCAGAAATTCGCAAGCGCGTGAAAATAGGGATTGAATCCGGGGCTGATCTTGTGTGTAGTGTGGAGATAGGGTGCCCAAAAACCTGCCGCCGTTTTTCATGCAACTACCCCAGCCGGAATTAGAAAAACTAAATTGACCGCTGAGTGGACAGGCTTGATGACCGTGAAAATACCGCCTGCGCTCAGGCGCTACTATCAAAACAGTAGATTCTGAGCGCGCTTCATAGCGCTCTTGCGTGATTTTATTCAAGTTATCAGGGTGAATTTCATGAGTCAGGACGCCTTTATTTGTGACGCAATTCGTACGCCTTTCGGACGTTATGGCGGTTCGCTGTCCGCTGTGAGGGCGGATGACTTGGGTGCGGTGCCTATCGCTGCGCTCATGAAGCGCAATCCTAATGTCGATTGGAGCAAGCTGGACGACGTGATGTATGGCTGCGCTAATCAGGCGGGTGAAGACAACCGCAACGTCGCTCGCATGTCCGCCTTGCTGGCCGGGCTGCCTGTGGATGTGCCGGGCGTAACCTTGAACCGTCTGTGTGGTTCGGGCCTGGATGCCATTGGTTCGGCGGCTCGCGCCATCCGTGCGGGTGACGCGTCTTTCATTTTGGCTGGTGGCGTGGAAAGCATGAGCCGCGCTCCCTTTGTAATGGGCAAGGCTGATTCGGCTTTTTCCCGTAACGCGGCCATTTATGACACCACGATTGGCTGGCGCTTCATCAACAAGGCCATGAAAGAGCAGTACGGCGTGGATTCCATGCCAGAGACGGCTGAAAACGTGGCTCAGCAATTTAATGTGTCGCGTCACGATCAGGACGTCTTTGCCTTGAACAGCCAGCTGCGCGCTGCGGCGGCTCAAGAAGCCGGGATTCTGGCCGAGGAAATTACCCCTGTCATCATTCCCCAGCGCAAGGGCGATCCGATTGTGGTGGACAAGGACGAGCATCCTCGTGCGACAACCATGGAATCGCTGGCCCGCCTGAAGCCTGTAGTGCGCGCAGACGGCTCTGTGACTGCTGGTAATGCCTCGGGTGTGAATGACGGCGCCTGCGCCTTGCTGGTGGCCAATCAGGCCACAGTGCAAGCTCAGGGTCTGACTCCTCGTGCTCGCGTGGTGGCAATGGCCTTTGCCGGTGTAGAACCGCGCATCATGGGCATTGGTCCTGCTCCTGCCAGCCAGAAGGTGTTGGCTTTGGCTGGTTTGACGCTGGATCAAATGGATGTCATCGAGCTCAATGAAGCTTTTGCGGCCCAAGGTCTGGCGGTAACCCGTATGTTGGGTCTGGCAGACAACGATCCGCGCGTGAACCCTAATGGTGGTGCCATTGCTTTGGGCCACCCTCTGGGTGCCAGCGGTGCGCGTCTGGCGATTGCCGCGATCAATCAATTGCATCGCACAGGCGGACGCTACGCCTTGTGCACCATGTGTATTGGTGTCGGTCAAGGCGTGGCCTTGATTCTTGAGCGTGTCTAATTAAGGTTGCTGGACAGGCAGGCCGGTGATTCGTTCGCCGGCCTTTTTATTGGCTTGCTTGAACCAGCCTTGCTCCATCTCCAGAGCATAGCGAACCGCTTGCACCGGGCAGTGAGATTGCAGATCAAAAGGCTGCATGGCCTCAATGTTGGTGATCGTGCCATCTTCGGTGATGAAGGCAATATCCAGCGGCAGGGGGGTGTTCTTCATCCAGAAGCAGGGCATGCCTGTTTCTTCAAAGACAAAGAGCATGCCGTGATCGGTGGCCAGGCTTGTCCTGTTCATCAAACCCTGGGCACGAGTCTCGTCCCGGTCGGCCACTTCAGCCTGAATAGTGTGTGAACCCAGACCCAAGGTAAGGCTGGGAAGCGTGTTTTGTGCCTGCGCAGACGAGCCCATGACCAGGGCCGTCAGGATGCAAGCAAAAAAAACAGGGCGCGCAGGCCCCGTGTCTGTAATGCGATACTGCATGTATTGCAAACCTGCTTTTGTTAGAATCGAGAGCGCAAGAGAATTAAGGCGCTGTAATATTAAGTGCCTGCTTGCCTTTAGGGCCTTGGGCGACTTCATATAATACTTTCTGGCCCTCTTTCAAGGTCTTGAACCCGTTCATCTGAATGGATGAGAAATGAGCGAAGAGATCTTCGCCACCGTTATCCGGTGTAATGAACCCAAAGCCCTTGGCGTCATTGAACCACTTAACGGTCCCGGATAGTTTTTGATTGTCTCCAGTGCCTGCGGTGGTGGTAGTTTCCGACATGCTTGCTGCCTCTCAACTTAGTGTATGGTTGATACTTTTTTCGGCCCCTCCCTGGGCCTGTGATCGCGGCACCTCGCTTTTAATTGCGAAGTTGACACGATCAGTCGGATGATGCTGAATTTTGTTCCCCCCAGTCAACCTATGGAAAGCACCTAGTTCTGTATTATGGCCATTGAGATCGATAAGCAAGGCGCCACAACGGTAGAGCGCCAATCCGCGCGGCTTGCCCCACCTCCCATGTACCAGGTCATCCTGCTCAACGATGACTACACGCCCATGGAATTTGTGGTGAATATACTGGAGCGGGTGTTTGCCAAAACCCCCGAGCAGGCCGAACAGCTTATGCTTAAAGTACATTACGAGGGTAGGGCAGTTTGCGGTGTGTACCCGCGCGATATTGCAGCCACCAAGGTGGAAATTGTGAGACAACTGGCGCAGTCGCGACAGCATCCTTTGCAGTGTGTGATGGAGCCGGTGCCTGATGCTTGACCATTTAATGGTTTACCGTATTGTTCAGATCAGGCAAATTAGTCATAGAATAGTCTTAACCCCTAGTTTTACTCTTGCCGTGTAGGAGGAAGCATGATCTCCGAAGAACTTGAAGTCAGTCTACACATGGCCTTTGTCGAGGCTCGTGCCGCGCGCCATGAATTCATCACGGTAGAGCATCTGCTGTTGTCCCTGCTCGATAACGCCTCAACACTTGAGGTGTTGAAAGCATGTGCTGCCGATATTGATGCGCTGCGCCAGAATTTGCGCAAATTCATCAACGAAAACACGCCCACCTTCCCAGGCGAGGGCGAAGTTGATACCCAGCCTACGCTGGGCTTTCAGCGTGTGATCCAGCGTGCCATCATGCACGTGTCGTCCAGTAACTCCGGTAAAAACGTGGTGTCCGGGGCGAACGTACTGGTGGCCATGTACGGGGAAAAAGACTCGCACGCTGTTTATTATCTCCAGCAGCAAGGCGTGTCACGTCTGGACGTAGTCAACTTCCTGTCGCACGGCATCACCAAAGCCAACCCGGAGCCAGCCGCTCCCGAGCCTCCCAAGGCTGCAGCGGCATCCGAGTCCGATACTCGTTCGGATGCACAAAAATCGCCGCTGGACTTGTACGCCACGGACTTGAATACCGAAGCCAGCTTGGGTCGGATTGATCCCCTGATCGGTCGTGACAAGGAAGTTGAGCGCGTCATTCAAGTGCTGTGCCGTCGCCGCAAGAATAACCCCTTGCTGGTGGGTGAAGCTGGTGTGGGTAAGACCGCGATTGCCGAAGGTCTGGCCCTGCGCATTCAGCGCGGTGATGTGCCTGAAATCCTGGGCAAGGCTCGTGTTTATGCCCTGGATATGGGCGCATTGCTGGCTGGTACCAAGTACCGTGGTGACTTCGAGCAACGCCTGAAAGCGGTGCTCAAGCAGCTGAAAGAAACAGCGCAATCCATTTTGTTTATTGACGAAATCCATACCCTGATCGGTGCCGGTTCGGCATCGGGCGGAACCTTGGATGCGTCCAACTTGCTCAAGCCGGCGCTGTCCTCCGGTCAGCTCAAGTGCCTGGGTGCTACCACCTATTCGGAATACCGCGGAATCTTTGAAAAAGACCACGCCTTGTCGCGTCGCTTTCAAAAGATCGATGTGGCCGAGCCAACGGTAGAACAGACCATTCAGATTCTGCGTGGTCTGAAGGCCAATTTTGAAGAGCACCACGGTGTACGTTACTCGGCAGCAGCCTTGACTGCGGCAGCTGAGCTGTCCGCACGTTACATCAACGACCGCTTTTTGCCCGATAAGGCTATCGACGTTATCGACGAGGCCGGTGCTGCGCAGCGTCTGCTGCCACGCTCCAAGCAGAAAAAAGTCATTGGCAAAACTGACATTCAGGCAACGGTATCGCGTATCGCGCGCATTCCGCCTCAGACTGTGTCCAGCGACGATCGCAATAAGCTGGCCACGCTGGGACGCGACCTGAAATCGGTGGTGTTTGGCCAGGACATGGCTATCGACGCTCTGGCAGCGGCCATCAAGATGGCCCGATCTGGCCTGGGTCTGCCCGACAAGCCGATTGGTTCCTTCCTGTTCTCCGGCCCCACCGGTGTCGGTAAAACAGAAGTGGCTCGTCAACTGGCCTTTGTGCTGGGTGTAGAGCTACTGCGCTTTGACATGTCCGAGTACATGGAGCGTCACACCGTGTCGCGCCTGATTGGGGCTCCTCCTGGCTATGTTGGCTTTGATCAGGGTGGTTTGCTGACCGAAGCCGTCACCAAGCAACCGCATTGCGTGTTGCTGCTGGACGAAATCGAGAAAGCTCACCCGGACGTCTACAACATCCTGCTGCAGGTCATGGACCACGGCACTTTGACGGATAACAACGGCCGTAAGGCAGATTTCCGCAACGTGATCCTGATCATGACCACCAACGCCGGGGCTGAAGCGCTGAACAAGACCAGCATTGGTTTCACTCAGTCTCAGCGCTCGGGCGATGAAATGCAGGACATCAAGCGTCACTTCTCGCCGGAGTTCCGCAACCGTCTGGATGCCATCATTGGCTTTAAGCCTTTGTCGCGTGACGTGATTCTGCGCGTGGTGGACAAGTTCTTGATGCAGCTGGAAAATCAGTTGCACGAGAAACGCGTCGAGGTGTCCTTCTCGGATGCCTTGCGTGAACACTTGGCTGCCAAGGGCTTTGATCCAGCAATGGGTGCACGTCCTATGCACAGACTGATTCAAGACACCATCCGTCGTGCCTTGGCTGACGAACTGCTGTTTGGGCGCCTGGTTGACGGAGGCCAAGTCGAAGTTGATTTGGACGACGACGGTCAGGTCGTACTGGAATATCCCTCCTCCGGACCCGATGCGCCCGACAGTAAAGCGTCGTCCCGTCCGGAGCCGGAATTAGTCGACTAAGCCGTGAGGGCATCGCGCCCCTTAGTCGTCTGTACGCACTGTGACACCGTACACGAGCGAGTCCCCGTTCAAGGAGCGGGGCTCGCTCGTTGTATTCGCTGCGATACCGAACTTTACCGCCACAGCCGCTTTTCGCCCCGTGAATGGCAAGCGCTGGTTCTGGCGGTTTTCATTCTTTTCATGATCGCCAACCTGTTTCCCGTCGTCCATCTGAGCATGGCGGGCAAAACGGTGTCGCCCACTTTTCCTAAAGCCTTGCTCCTGATTTGGCAGCAGGGTTATTGGGGCCTTTCTGTTATGGCAGGCTTGGTGGGTTTTTGGCTGCCCTTATTTCAACTGATTTTCCAGTTCTGGGGCTTAGGCCTGATTGCGCGGGAACGCCCCTTGCCGGGAGATTTCGGTTTTGGCCTGCGGGTGCTGAGCCACCTGGAGCATTGGTCCATGACAGCGGTGCTGTTTTTGGGCGTTCTGGTGGCTATCGTGAAGTTTGCCGGTATCGGGCATCTGACCATTGCACCGGGACTATACGCTTTTTTTGCGCTGACTTTTTTGCTGACTGGCTTGAGCCGGATTACGGCACGCCGCCTTTGGCATTGGGCCGAAGACCGGGATATGGTGCCGATCGCAACCCGGCAGGATCTGCAAGAGAATCCTGACTGGAGCGCCTGTACCCACTGCGGTTTTCTTCAGAGCCGCCAGGCCGACCATTGTCAGCGCTGCAGTGCGCCGGTGCATAAGCGCAAACCGAATAGCCGTGCACGTGTAGCCGCCCTGGTCATCACTGCCTGTGTCTTTTATATTCCGGCCAATGTCTTGCCCGTCATGGAACTGCGCAGCGTAGTGGGGAGTAGCGCGCATACCATCCTGGGGGGCGTGATTGAGCTTTGGCAGATGGATTCCTGGGACCTGGCCTTGATCGTATTCATTGCCAGTATCGTCGTGCCCATTACCAAGCTCTTGGCCTTAGCAGTCTTGCTGCTGGGTAAACGCTGGCGGGGAAATGCCGTACAACGCCAACGCAATCGAATTTACGATATGGTCGAGCTGATTGGACAGTGGTCCATGCTGGATGTGTTTGTCGTAGTACTGATGGCATCCTTGGCGAATTTTCCGGGTCTGTCCCAGATTATTCCCGGGGCTGGAGCGCTTAGTTTTGGCATGGTCGTGGTCTTGACCATGCTGGCCGCGCTCAGTTTCGATCCACGCCAAGGCTGGGATCAGGATACCGAACAAGAAAAAACTGCTGAATCTCAACATAAGCAGTCTCAGCCTGCCTCACAGGCATCTTCCTGAAGGAAATAAGGTGCAAGAATCACAAACTCCTCAGCCTGGTGGCCCCAACGAGCCTGCGCAACCCAAGTTGGTTCGCTCTCAACGAACCCGTTTTTCATGGATCTGGATTCTGCCTATTGCGGCCGCTCTGGTGGGGGCGTCGCTCGTACTGCGTAACTGGATGCTTACCGGGCCGCGCATCACGATCAGCTTTGATTCGGCGGAAGGCTTGGCTGTGGATCAAACCAAGCTGCGCTACCGTGAAGTCAATGTGGGCACGATTTCCGATATTCAGGTGGCTCCGGATCGCAAAGGGGTTCTGGTCACCGCTCAGCTGGAACGAGACGGCTCGGAATTCATCACTCAAGATGAAACACGATTCTGGGTGGTTCGCCCGCGCCTGGGGTTAAGCGGTGTCTCCGGTTTGGGTACTTTGCTGTCCGGGGTGTATATCGGGGTGGATGCTCCTTTTGAGGCCGATAGCAAAAAGCAGCAGCTGGAGTTTGTAGGGCTGGAGAGCCCGCCCGAGGTTATCAGCGGCCGGGCAGGCAAGCGCTATGTGTTGACCGCGCCGGAGCTGGGTTCATTGGATTTGGGCTCCCCGTTGTATTACCGAGGGATTCAGGTCGGACAGGTCAGCAGCTACGAGCTGAACGAGAAAGGCGATGGTGTGCGCATTCAAGTGTTTGTGGATGCGCCCAACGACGAGTTCGTGACGCAAGGTACGCGTTTCTGGAACGTCAGTGGCGTGAACATGTCGCTGGATTCCGATGGGTTTAGCGTACGGACTCATTCTCTGGTGTCTGCTTTGGCCGGTGGTCTGGCCTTTGACCAGTTGGAGGGCGAATCTACCGAGGTAGCATCGGCGGATGAGCAGTATGAACTGTTCTCGACTCAGGAAAGGGCGATGGCGGAGCCTGATGGCCCGGCGGTGGAATTGCGCTTCCATTTCCATCAGTCAGTACGAGGCCTGGTGCCCGGTTCCAAGATCGAGTTCCGTGGTCTGGAGTTAGGTCAGGTCTACGATGTTGATCTGGAGTTCGACTTTGAGCGCAAACGTTTCTTCGCGCTAGTGAAAGCTCGTATCTATCCGCAGCGCTTCGGTCGCCTGTACGAACGAGTGGCAGAGGGACGTACTGATGGTAAAGATCCGGTGACCGCCTTGTTTGAGCCCATGGTTGAACGTGGTCTGCGTGGCCAATTGCGTCCGGCCAGCCTGATTACTGGTCAGCAATACATTGCTTTGGAGTTCTTTGATAAAGCCGCCAAGGCCGAGTTCTCTCCCGATACCAAGCCTTTGGTGATTCCAGTGATTGCGGGTGACTTCGATCGTCTGCAAGAGCAGGTCAGCGATATTGTCACCAAAATTGCAGCCATCCCATTCGATCAGATAGGCAAGGATCTTCAAGTTGGGCTGACTCAGATGAGCCAAGTGCTCAAGCAACTGGATAAGGCGACGGTGCCGCAACTGAATGGTGCACTCAAGTCCATGGATGGGGCGGTGCAGAAGTTGGGCGCCATGCTGGACAAAGACTCTTCCTTTAATGCCTCTGTGGATCAAACCTTGAGCGAATTGAAGCGCTCCCTGCGATCCTTACGCGATTTAAGCGACACCTTGCAAAGCCAGCCTTCGGCGGTTTTGCGGGGCCGTTCCCCTGACGTGCTGCCGGAGCCCACGCCATGATGTCCCGTTTCCTGATTTCTGCTTCTGTGGCTGCTTTGCTGACGGCTTGCGCCTCGACCACACCCACGTATTACACCCTGCAAGCAGGCGCGACGACGCAATCTGCTGCCTTGCCAGCGCAGGAATGGAAAGGCTTTCAACTGCGCCGTCTGGATGTGCCTGCACAGTTGGATCGCCGAGCCTTTGTGTTGACTCAGGGTTCGGGCGCTCAGGTCAATCTGCTGAACGATAGCCAGTGGGCCTCGCCGTTGCCGGATGAAATGTCCCTGGCGCTGGTCTCCGGCCTGCAAGACCGTTTGGGCGTGCCTCAGTTGGCGGGCAGCGGGGAAAAAACGCCGTTTTGGCAAATTGATGTTTTAGTGCAGCGCTTCGAGTCGGTTTATGGTGAGCGCTCCACCTTGGAGCTGAGCTGGACTTTGAGTCCAGTCGGCTTTGCCGGCAAGACCCAGCAGTGTCGCTGGCTGGATTCCGAGCCTGCTTCCAGCGTGCCGGAGCTGGTGCAGGCCCATCGCCAATTACAGCAACGCTGGGCAGACGCGCTGGCGGCACAAATGCAGTCCAAACCTGTGCCCGCAGCGCTCTCCAAGTCCATGCTCTGTGTGAGTTAACCGCTAAAGTTAACTTTTTCTTGTCCGGGTTAACCTTAATGGAGGGCGGGGTTAACCGTCGGTATTATTTCGGCTTATCGCAATCAATAAAGCGTAACCGGGACAAGAGGCATGGCAAGCACAACCTTAGGGATCAAAGTCGATATTGAACTGCGCGAGCGTTTGCGGCGTGCAGCGGACCAATTGCAGTGCACACCGCATTGGTTGCATAAGCAGGCTTTGCTTTCCTACATCGAAGGGATTGAGCGGGGCATTTTGCCTAGTGAATTGACCTTATTGGGCGGCGGCGATTCCGCTGTCCCTGACGATAGTGTCATTGCCCCCGCTATTCCCTTTTATGGTTTCGCGCAGGACGTTCAACCCCAAAGTGTGTTGCGGGCGGCCATCACGGCTGCCTACCGCCGTCCCGAGACCGATTGCCTGCCCTTGTTGCTCAGCGCGGCGCGTTCCTCACAAAGCAGCCGCGCTCAAGAGTTGGCTGCTCGCCTGGTTAAAGCACTGCGTGCGAAACGTCGTGGTGGTGGCGTTGAAGGCCTGATTCAAGAATTCTCTTTGTCCAGCCAGGAAGGTGTGGCCTTGATGTGTCTGGCCGAAGCCTTGCTGCGCATCCCGGACCGCGCTACGCGTGATGCTCTGATCCGCGACAAGATCAGTCACGGGGATTGGCGTGCGCATATGGGCGAATCCCCGTCGTTATTTGTAAATGCCGCCACCTGGGGCTTGATGCTCACAGGCCGTCTGGTCAGTGTGAATAGCGAAAAGAATTTGTCCTCCGCCTTGACTCGCATGATCGGCAAGGGTGGAGAGCCGCTGATCCGCAAGGGCGTGGATGTGGCTATGCGCATGATGGGCGAGCAGTTCGTGACGGGGCAAACTATTGCCTCCGCGCTGGCGAATAGCCGCAAATTTGAAGAGCAGGGCTTCCGTTATTCTTACGATATGCTGGGCGAAGCCGCGACGACGGCAGAGGACGCACAGCGCTACTATCAGGCTTACGAGCAGGCTATTCACGCCATTGGTCGCGCCAGCCAGGGACGCGGAATTTATGAAGGCCCCGGCATCTCCATCAAGCTTTCTGCGCTGCACCCTCGGTACAGCCGTGCTCAGCGCGATCGGGCCATGCGTGAACTGTTCCCCCGTTTGCTGTCTTTGGCACAGTTAGCCCATCACTACGATGTGGGTTTGAATATTGATGCAGAGGAAGCAGACCGCCTGGAAGTGTCCCTGGATCTGCTGGACAAGCTGTGTTTTGACCCCTCGCTGGCGGGTTGGAACGGCATTGGTTTTGTGGTGCAGGCGTATCAAAAACGCGCTCCCTTTGTCATCGATTATCTGATTGATCTGGCACGTCGCAGCGGCCATCGCCTGATGCTGCGTCTGGTCAAAGGTGCGTACTGGGATTCGGAAATCAAACGGGCGCAGGTCGATGGGCTGGAAGACTATCCCGTCTACACCCGCAAAGTGCATACCGATGTTTCTTACCTAGCTTGCGCTCGTAAGCTTTTGCAGGCGCCGGAAGCGGTGTACCCGCAGTTTGCGACGCATAATGCGCAGACCTTGGCAGCCATCTATGTCATGGCGGGCCAGAACTACTACACCGGTCAATACGAATTCCAGTGCCTGCATGGCATGGGGGAGGATCTGTACGACGAGGTGGTCGGCCCCATTAAAGATGGCAAGCTCAACCGTCCCTGCCGCATTTATGCGCCCGTGGGATCGCACGAGACCTTGCTGGCCTATCTGGTGCGCCGTTTGCTGGAAAACGGAGCCAACACGTCTTTTGTGAACCAGATTGGCGACGCTAGCGTAGATCTGGAACAGTTGATTGCAGACCCCGTGGCCCAGGCCCTGAGCCTGCAGCCTTTGGGTCGTCCGCACGACAAAATTCCTTTGCCGCGCCTTTTGTATTGGGAAGCAGAGCAGCGCTTGAACTCGGCTGGCCTGGACTTAAGCAATGAGCACCGCTTGGGCTCCTTGGCAGCTACCTTGATGCAGACGTCCGCTTTGCCACGGCAGGCTCAGCCCATGCTGGGGCAGGGCAGCCCTGTCTGGGACGAGTCCCAATCCACACCGGTTCGTAACCCGGCCAACCATCAAGATGTGGTGGGGCAGGTCATGGTTGCCACGGCCCAGGACGTAGAACAGGCTTTGGACGCCGCCAGCCACTATGCACCAATCTGGCAGGCAACGCCGGTAGAGGAGCGTGCCGCTGCTTTGCAACAGGCTGCACAACTGCTTGAAGACAATATGCAGGACTTGATGGGCTTGCTGGTGCGTGAAGCGGGCAAGTCCTACGCCAATGCGATTGCAGAAGTCCGGGAAGCCGTAGACTTTCTGCGCTATTACGCGGGTCAGGTACTGCGTGACTTTGACAATGACGAATACCGTCCTGTGGGCGTGGTGCTGTGCATCAGTCCCTGGAACTTTCCGCTGGCTATCTTCCTGGGGCAAGTCTCCGCTGCGCTGGCCGCCGGTAATGTGGTGTTGGCTAAACCAGCAGAGCAAACTTGCCTGATCGCCGCCGCGGCGGTGGAGCTTTTGCACAAGGCGGGCATTGCCCCCGGTGCTTTGCAGCTGCTGCCGGGTGATGGCCCATCGGTGGGTGCGCCCTTGGCGGCCAGTGAACAGGTTAATGCTGTCATGTTTACCGGTTCTACAGCGGTGGCCCTGGGCCTGAATCGTCAGTTGGCTAAACGCCTGACGGCTGATGGGCAAGCGGTCCCTTTGATAGCAGAAACGGGTGGCCTGAATGCCATGGTGGTCGATAGTTCGGCCTTGCCGGAGCAGGTGGTGTTTGATGTGCTGAATTCTGCCTTTGACTCGGCAGGCCAGCGCTGTTCGGCCTTGCGTCTGCTGTGCATTCAGGAAGATGTGGCCGAGCGAGTCTTGACTATGCTTAATGGCGCCATGCAGGAGCTTAGCGTTGGTAACCCCGATTTGCTGAGCACCGATGTGGGGCCGGTTATTGATGAGGAAGCCCGTGCCGGTATCGAGGAGCATATCGCCACCATGCGCGAAGCTGGTTTCCGCGTCACCCAAAGCGAGCAAAGTCGTAGCCTGACAGGCACTTTTGTCTTACCCACCATTATTGAGATTGAGCAAGTCAAAGACCTGGAGCGTGAAATCTTCGGTCCTGTGCTGCATGTCATGCGCTTCAAGCGCAGTGAACTGGACAAGCTGATCGACCAGATCAATGAGCGCGGCTATGGCCTGACATTCGGCGTCCACACTCGTCTTGATGAAACCGTGGAGCGAGTCGTCTCGCGCATCCATGCTGGCAACGTTTACGTGAACCGCAATATGGTGGGTGCCGTGGTGGGCGTGCAGCCGTTTGGTGGCGAAGGCCTGTCGGGAACTGGCCCCAAAGCAGGCGGACCGTTGTACCTGCGTCGCTTGTTAAGCCGTTGCCCACAAAACCTGCCCTTGCAACGCTGGCTAGAGCAGGGGGCTGTATTGCCCGGGCCTACGGGCGAATCCAATATTTATCAGCTTCGTCCTCGCACTCGCGTCTTGTGCATGCCCGTGTCAGCACAGGGCTGGCAGGCACAACGTCAGGCTTGCGCGCTGAGTGGCAGTCAGCCGGTCTTGCTGGACCGACTGGGCCTGGGCGGCTGGCAGGAGGCTCCTGCCTCGCAAATTGCCATGTCCGATTTGGGTGAGGCAGATTATGATGCTGTTTTGTTTGAAGGCGACAGCGATGAACTGCGGCAAGTGCTGGGTCAAGTGGCTGAGCGCCGCGGCCCCATTGTTGGGGTTCAAGGGCTGTTGACGCAGGAATTGGAGGGGGGCGCAGCGTATGTGGTCGAGCGTTTGCTGCGTGAAGTCTCAGTCAGTACCAATACAGCGGCAGCTGGGGGTAATGCCAGTTTGATGATGGTGGGTTGATCTCAGATGGCACCCGTTTCTATGCACACGTTTGGTCGCACAGTCAGTTTTGAGCGGCGGCCCTGCGTCCATTCTCACGGCAAGGGCCGACTTGTAGCGCGGCTATATTAAAAAACGAAGGAGAACAATATGCAGTCCATCACACGCTTTAAATTGGCCATGGTTTCGACGGCGGTTTTCGGTGCTCTGGTAGCGGGCCCCGCTTTGGCCGCCGACAAGGTCATCAAGCTGGGCTTTTCGGCTCCCTTGACGGGGCCGCAGGCTCACTACGGTGAAGACATGCGCAATGGTCTGGTGCTGGCGCTGGAAGAGGCCAATGCCCAGAAAATTGAAATCGATGGCGCAACGGCTCGCTTTGAACTGGTGGCCAAGGACGATCAGGCTGACCCCCGCACGGCGGTTCAGGTTGCTCAGCAAATTGTGGATGACGGTGTGGACGGCATGCTGGGCCACTTTAACTCTGGCACGACCATTCCTGCCTCGCGTGTCTACAACGATGCTGGCATCCCCCAGATCGCCATGGCGACCTCGCCTGAGTACACGCTGCAAGGTTACGACAACACCTTCCGCATGATGACCAGTGACACCCAGCAAGGTGCGGCTGTTGGTCAGTTCATTGTGAAAGACTTGGCGGCCAAGAAAGTGGCCTTGATTGATGACCGTACCGCTTACGGCCAGGGTCTGACCGATCAGGTCGCTCGCGCTGTTGAAAAAGCAGGTGGTCAGATTGTGGCCCGTGAATACACCACGGACAAAGCCAACGACTTCACCTCCATTCTGACCAACATCAAGTCCAAACAGCCTGATGCCATCTTCTTTGGTGGTCTGGATGCCCAGTCCGGCCCGATGAAGCGTCAGATGCAGACCTTGGACATCAAGGCTCCCCTGGTGTCGGGTGAAATGACCCGCAGCGACACCTTCCTGCGTCTGGCCGGTGCTGCCGCTAATGGCACCTACGCTTCCTTGGCGGGTGTGCCTTTGGCTTCGATGGCAGCTGGCGAGAAATTCTCCAAAGACTACCAGGCTCGTTTTAAGGCTGATCCCGGTGTCTATGCGCCTTATGCCTATGACGGCGCCTGGAACATGATCACCGCCATGAAAGAAGCCGGTTCCTCCAAGGCTGAAGATTACCTACCCAAGCTTGCCGGTATCAAACGCAATGGCGCCACCAGCAGCAATATTGCCTACGACCAGAACGGTGATTTGAAAGAAATTGCCGTCACCATCTACGAGGTCAAAGGCGGCCAGTGGACGATGGTGAAAACCATGGTTAGCCAGGCTAACTAAAGTCTGATCCTGCTGTTTGAGTCCCTAGGGCTCATTTCTACCGTGGCCTGCTTGGGGCAGGCCCACGCTCCCTATCCTGTCGCCACGCGCCGGGGTAGGGCGCAATGACCACGAGTCCCAATCTATGGAAATCCTACTACAACAACTCATAAATGGCCTGACCGTGGGCAGTGTCTACGCGCTGGTAGCGCTGGGCTACACCATGGTCTATGGAATTATTGGGCTGATTAACTTTGCACATGGTGATGTCGTCATGGTTGGGGCGATGTTGGCTACCACTGTGGTCTTGTCGCTGGTCGGTGCAGACCCGGCTGGCTTGTCCGCCTGGTTGATGGTGGGGCTGGCTTTGTTGGCCGCTATTCCCGTGTGTATGGGGATAGGCTGGACTGCCGAGCGCTATGCCTATCGTCCCTTGCGTCGCGCACCTCGTCTGGCGGCCTTGATTACCGCCATCGGTGTCTCTTTTATTGTCCAAAACCTGGCCATGATGATTTGGGGGCGCAATTACCTGAGCTTCCCGCACATTATTGAGCCCGTCGTTTTCCAGCTGGGCGATGCTCGCATCAGCTTGCTGCAAATTCTGATTATTGTGGGCGCCGGGGCGATCATGGCTGGTCTGTCGGTGCTGGTGCACCGTACCCGTTTGGGAACGGCCATGCGCGCCACCGCCCAGAACCGTGAAGTGGCCGGTCTGATGGGTGTCAACATCAACACCGTTATTTCAGCTGCCTTTGTGATTGGTTCGGCATTGGCTGCCGTGGCCGGCGTCATGATTGTGACCTACTACGGCGTAGCCCAATACACCATGGGTTTCATGCTGGGGCTGAAGGCTTTTACCGCAGCTGTGCTGGGTGGGATTGGCAATTTGGGCGGGGCCATGCTGGGTGGTTTGCTGCTGGGCTTGATTGAAGCCCTGGGCGCAGGCTATATCGGCGATCTGACCAATGGCGTGTTTGGCAGTAACTATCAGGATGTGTTCTCGTTCATCGTGCTGATTCTGGTACTGATTTTCCGTCCCTCGGGCCTGTTGGGTGAACGCGTGGGAGATCGAGCATGAGCACGAATCACATATTAAGTGGTGCTGGTCGCCACCAGCGTCCCGCAACACCTGCCCGAGTCTGGGTTGGCGCTTTGTTGATCGGGGTTGTTCTGGCCATTCTGCCCTTTGTCTTGGGCATGGCGGGTCAAAGCTGGATTCGCACCCTGAACTTTGCCTTGCTGTACGTCATGCTGGCTCTGGGCCTAAACATTGTGGTGGGCTTTGCTGGTCTGCTGGATCTGGGCTATATCGCTTTTTACGCCGTGGGGGCCTATATCTGGGCCATGCTGGCGTCACCGCATTTTGGCTTGCACCTGCCGTTCTGGATTGTCTTGCCGGCGGGTATCGCCTTGGCGGCTGTATTCGGCGTTTTGCTGGGCTTTCCGGTCTTGCGGTTGCGGGGGGATTACCTAGCCATTGTGACCTTGGGCTTTGGCGAAATCATCCGCATTTTCATGAATAACCTGGATGCGCCCATCAATATCACCAATGGACCGCAAGGCATTAACAGGGTGGATACCTTCAAAATCGGGGATTTCATTTTCGGTAAGGCGGAAACCTTGTTTGGGATACGCATAACCGGGCCGGAAAAGTATTACTACCTGCTCTTGCTGATCACGCTGCTCATTGTGTTTATCTGCGTGCGCTTGCAGCATTCCCGCATAGGCCGAGCCTGGGAAGCCATTCGTGAAGACGAAATTGCCGCTAAAGCTATGGGCATCAACACGCGCAACGTCAAACTGCTGGCTTTCGCCATGGGTGCGACCTTTGGTGGCGTGGCTGGTGGCCTGTTCGCGTCCATGCAGGGCTTTGTCAGTCCAGAGAGTTTCAGCCTGACTGAATCTATCTCTGTGCTGTGCATGGTGGTGCTGGGTGGAATGGGGCACATCCCCGGTGTGATTGTGGGGGCTTTGCTGCTCTCAGTCTTCCCCGAGCTGCTGCGTGCAGTAGTCGTGCCTTTGCAGCAAAGTGTCTTTGGCGATGTCATTTTGGACCCGGACGGCATTCGTATGCTGCTGTTCGGTTTTGCCCTGGTGCTGGTCATGATTTATCGTCCTGAAGGCCTGTGGCCCTCGGCCGTACGTCGTCGCGAGCGCAAAATGAAGCAGGTGCAAGCATGAGTCTGAGCATGAACACAGAACTGAAACAGGGCGAAGTCCTGCTACAAGCCGAAGGACTGTCAAAGCGATTCGGTGGCTTGCAGGCATTGTCTGAAGTTAGCTTTGGCATTCGCAAGGGCGACATCTACGGCTTGATTGGCCCCAATGGCGCCGGTAAGACCACGCTGTTCAACGTGATGACAGGCTTGTACATCCCTGAGTCGGGGCGCTGCACTTTTGCTGGCCGCAACCTGACTGAGTGCAAGCCACATCAGATCGCCGAATCCGGCTTTGCCCGTACTTTCCAGAACATCCGTTTGTTCGGCAGCCTGTCTGCCCTGGAAAACGTCATGATCGGCCGCCACGTCCGCACCCGTGCGGGCGTGTTGGGAGCGATTCTGCGTAACCGGGCAACTCGTCAGGAGGAAGAGCAGATCGAGGCACGTGCCTACGAACTACTGGATTACGTGGGTATAGCCCAGCATGCCAACGAGATCGCACGCTCCTTGTCCTACGGCGACCAGCGCCGCCTGGAAATTGCCCGGGCCCTGGCAACTGATCCCATGTTGCTGGCGCTGGATGAACCCGCTGCTGGCATGAACCCGTCCGAGACTGTAGTCCTGCGCCAATTGATTGAAAAAATCCGTGGCGACGGCATTACCGTGCTGCTGATTGAACACGATATGAAGCTGGTGATGGGCCTATGCGATCGGGTGCTGGTGCTGGAATACGGCAAGGTTCTGGCCGAAGGCAAACCCGCCGAGGTGCAGCACAACCCACGCGTCATTGAAGCCTATCTGGGCGCAGGCGCGGCGAAAGAGCTGGGTATTACCGTTGAGGGGGAGCAGGCATGAGCACAGAACCGTTAATGCTGGATATTCGGGGTCTGGATGTAGCTTATGGCGGCATCCGGGCGGTACGCGGCCTGGACTTGCGAGTGGGCCAGGGCGAACTGGTGTGTTTGATCGGGGCTAACGGTGCCGGTAAAAGCACCACACTGCGAGCCATTACTGGCCTGGTGCCAGCTGCTGCCGGGCAGATCGAACATCAGGGTGAAAGCATCGTCGGCCTGCCATCGCACCAGCTTGTGCGCCGTGGTGTGGTCATGGTGCCGGAAGGGCGGGGTATCTTCCCGCAACTGACCATCGAAGAAAACCTGGCCATGGGGGCCTACACCCGCAAAGACCACCACGAAGTGCGCCAGGATATCGAGCGTATCTATACCTTGTTCCCGCGTCTTGCGGAGCGTAAAAAGCAATCGGCTGGCACATTGTCCGGGGGCGAACAGCAAATGGTGGCAATGGGACGGGCGATGATTTCCCGGCCTTCGCTTCTGCTGCTGGATGAGCCGTCCATGGGCTTGGCACCCATCATGGTTGAGCGTATTTTTGAACTGATCCAGAGCATTGCCAAAGAAGGCGTCACGATTTTGCTGATCGAGCAGAATGCACGACTGGCTTTAGAACTTGGGGACCGGGGATATGTGATGGAGTCGGGGCGGATTATCCTGGAAGGCCCAGCTGCACAGTTGCTGCACGATCCCAAGGTTAGGGCAGCATATCTGGGGGAAGAGGATTTTGCGGCGTAAGTGAGTTTCGGGGTTATAGAAAAAGCCAATCAGGTTAAAGCTGATTGGCTTTTTTCGTTAAAGCTTCTGAATACTCCAAACTAAATGTACAGGTGTTTGCTTTCGACCCAAATCGGCCATCCAGATCCAGTGGGTCAGATTTTAACAACTGAGCTTGCTACCTATTTTTTTCAAGGTTTTGATACATTTCTCCTCGTGCCCCTCCATTTTTTTTAAGAAGCAACCACAGCCATCACAACGAGTTTTACCTTTTAAGTCAACACTGTTTTTCAATGAAAAGTTACTCCAACTATCTGAGTGTGCTTGACTCATATGCTGAACTAAATCGACAAATTTTTTATCACAGTAAGAGCACTTTGTTCTTTGGTGAACTGATTTGTTAGTCTTTTTTAGCTTTTCTAATCTGTAGTGAAGATGCGATGAGTATAAATACTCAATTCGGTCTGAACTGAAATTAGCACCACGGCATGATCGAATACCAGGCTCTCGGAAAAATCTCGCTAAATCGTAGAGCGGGGCGTGTGAGCCAGACTCCTTAAAAAGCAAGTAGAGATTACACGCTGCGTCAATAAACTGGGTTGAGTACGTAGTTGCCCAACTGCCTGGGCCATGATGCGCCGGAAGATACTGGCCTTGCATTTTCTTGCAGATAGCTAACAATTCTTCAATTTTTTTTTGGTAGTTTTTGTAAGCTTCATGTCTTCCCGATCCTGCATTCTATCAACGACCTAATGGTGGAGTTGCCGCAGTCTGTCTATCAAACTGCTTTTTGCAAAAAAATCATAAGTTCGAGTTTTTTTCATAAAGACAACTGCGATTAACTGAAAGAAATTGTGATCATGAATTGACTCAAACGAGGCTGGCAATTTTTTTAGAAAAACTACGAGCAAAAATATGAATTCTTTGGACGATTGATCCTTCAGTTTCTATTGAGCCTGGGGATGCCGTAATAGTCAGAAAATATTTCTTTGGTACGAGTGGTTCATATAAAAACCGTACATGCCCCGTGCCTGCTTCTTCTGCGTCATTGTTATTCATACGTTATTGAGCACGACCTATGCAAGGCTACATATTCATTTTATATGTTACGCCAAACTAAAATACTAGTATTGAGAATTTCATGTTTTTTAAATTAAATGAAAACTGATGAAAGGACACTTCCGGTCGAGATCAGACAGTATATTAGCTGACACAAAACGGTATGTCTCTATATCTGATAAATAACCCGATTAGTCGGTTGTTGAGATTTTTTTGATTGTTAAGTCATTCAGTTTAGGAAAATCTAAAAGATTTTTGAAGCACAGAGTAAAGATAGATTTAAAACGCCAGTGGCAACAGAGAATTTTTTCATTTTTGCATAGAGAAAATCATGCCCGCCCGCTAGTTGGTAGATATAAGCAGTGCAAATAGCAGTTAGGGGTTTTGAGCGGACTCTGGGTGCCTGTAAGTCTTTACCATAGCAGCTGCAGTAGGTAGCCGACAGATGGCTATATGGATTGTGCTAGCGAGCGCCATTCAAAAAGACAGTCGGACGAGAATGAATTCCCACGCGAACGAAGCCATAATAAAGACCCTCCAAGGAGAACAAAAAATGGATTTAGGAATTACCGGACGACGTGCCTTGATTTGTGGGGCGTCCAGTGGTTTGGGACTAGCGTGTGCTCAGGCTCTCGCCGCTGAAGGTGTACACGTCACTCTGGTGTCGCGCAGTGAGCACAAGCTGCAAGAAGCTGCCAAGCAGATTGAAGCCTCGACAGGTATTGCCGCTAAATGGATTGCCGCCGATCTTTCTCAGGCGGCAGGCAGACAAGCTTTAGCTGCTGCATGCACGGATATCGACATTCTGGTGACCAATGCAGGCGGGCCTCCGTCTATGCCTTTTGCTCAGTTGGAGACCACTCATTGGCAAGCGGCGTTGGAGCAAAACTTCCTGGCGGCGGTGGAGTTGATGCAGGCTGTATTGCCGGGCATGGTAAGTCGTCGCTTTGGCCGCATCGTCAATATCACTTCGGTTTCGGTCCGTTCGCCTGTGACCAATCTGGAGTTGTCTACCGCCGCTCGTATGGCCTTGACTGGGTTCGTAGCCAGTGTGTCTCGTGAGGTCGCCCAGCATAATGTGGCGATCAACAACTTGTTGCCTGGCACCATCTTGACGGATCGTTTGCGGGAGTTGGGGCCTGTGGCTGAGGAGTTGATTGCGTCTGTACCAGCAGGGCGAGCTGGAACGCCTGGTGAGTTTGGTGCTGCGTGTGCTTTTTTGTGCAGCGAGGCCGCAGGTTTTATCGTGGGGCAGAATTTGGCTATTGATGGTGGCCTGGTAAAAGCCACGATCTAATGTATTGGGTTTCAACCATGAAGGGATACACCATGAGTGACAAGGCAGCACCAGCTACATCCACCCGCACAACAAAAAACACGACAAAAAAACAGATCGGCATCGTGCTGTTTGATCAGTTTGAAACGCTGGATGTATTCGGGCCGGTGGAAATGTGGGGTGGGATGCCGGATTACGAGATGGTCATGGTGTCTCAGCAGGGTGGACTGGTGCGTTCGTCCCAGGGAATAGAAACCCAGACTTCGTATAGTTTCGAGACGGCTCCGCAATTTGAAATTCTGATGGTTCCTGGCGGTATGGGAGCGCGCAGCGAGATCCATAACCGTGCCATGCTGGCCTTCATTCAGAAGCAGGACAAGGCAACGCAGTGGACGGTGTCTGTTTGCACAGGGTCGGCCTTATTGGCCAAGGCGGGTGTTTTGAAGCAGCGTCGAGCAACGTCCAACAAGTTAGCGTTTGATTTTGCGGTGGCCCAGGATGGGGATGTGCTTTGGCAAAAGCAGGCTCGTTGGGTGTTTGACGGCAAGTACGTCACGTCGTCGGGTGTGTCAGCGGGGACGGATATGGCTTTGGCCCTGGTCGAGAAACTCTATAACCGAGAGCAAGCCGAAAGCATCGCGCATTGGACCGAGTATGTGTGGAACAGTGACCCGGCGATTGATCCATTTGCGCGCTAAGGCGGGTGCTTGCTAAGAGTAGTGGCTTAATGAAAAGGCGGGGAGTCAGGAGCCTCAGAGCGGGTAGCTGATTGCAGCAAGTGCAATCAGCGTATCAAGGCATCCTGATGCGATCTTATCCCCACCGCTCATTGCGCCAAGCCTTTTGCTCCTCTGCATCCAGAAAGGTCCAGGCAACAAAGCGGCTTTGTTTTTGCCCCTGCGTCATTTCTACGGTCTTTACCTCAAATGCCTTGGCCTTTTTTAAGGCAGTCAACACCTCAGGCAAGTTGGACGCTTTGGACACCAAGCTACTGAACCAAAATACTTGCTTGCTGACTGTGATGCTTTCTTCAATCATGCGGCGTATGAAAAGCGCTTCGCCGCCCTCGCACCACAGCTCCGTATTCTGCCCACCAAAATTCAGCTTGGCCGTTCTTTGATTAGGTTCAGCCTTGCCCAGGCCACGCCATTTACGTTGATTGCTGCTGACGGCATCTTCCTGCGACATATGGAAGGGGGGATTACACAAGGTCAGGTCAAAGTAGTCGTTCGCGCCCAGCACGCCTTTAAAAATATGCGCGGGTGATTTCTGCTGGCGCAATTTGATTGCAGCGGACAGGCCGGGATTCGCGTGAATAGTGGTTCGTGCAGATGTCAGCGCATCGGCGTCGATATCCGACCCTAGAAACTGCCAGCCATATTCAGTATGAGCAATTAAGGGGTAGATGGCATTGGCTCCTATGCCAATATCAAGGACGCGTACTGCAGCGTCACGCGGAATGACACCCTCATTCTTGCTAGCCAGCAAATCGGCCAGATAGTGCACGTAATCGGCACGGCCCGGGATAGGTGGACACAGATAATTTGCAGGAATATCCCAGTGCGCTATGCCGTAAAAGGACTTTAACAAGGCTCGGTTTAACGTTTTGACTGCGTCAGCGTTGGCGAAATCAATGCTTTTATCACCGTAGGGATTCACGAAAACGAAAGCGCTCAGTTCAGGCGTGTCTTTGATAAGAGCGTCAAAGTCGTAGCGGCCATGATGACGGTTGCGTGGGTGGAGCAGGGCCGCCGGTTTGCTTGGCGTTGGTAATTTGGCAGTGGAATTACCGCGTTTTGAGGATGACATTGACGTCCAAAATTAATTTTTACGGGGCTGGTCGATCTATTGTTTTTATTGGTCTGAAGAGTTCATTACTCTAGCGACAGCATTACGTGGCTTACGGCCCTGCCTAAATACCGGCTCTGCGATGTTTGTAGAGCCGGCTCAGGCCGGAGGAGTGACACTTGTCTGCTAGTTCCAAGACCTTTCCGCAGCGTGCCCCCCTCCTAGGTTTAGCGTTTATTTCTTGCCTGTGCTACCAAAGCCACCCGTGCCGCGCTCGGTCTCGGTGGAGAACTCGTCCACGAATTGCAAGGCCACTTGTACTACGGGTTGGAACATCAGCTGAGCAATGCGCTCACCAGGTTCAATCACGTAATCCTGTTCGCTGTCGTTCGCCAAAATCACACCGATCTCGCCGTGGTAGTCGGCATCAATGACGCCAATGCCTTGTGCTACGCGGACGCCGTGCTTCAAGGACAGGCCCGAGCGCGAGGCGACAATCGCCACCAGGCCTGGGTCCATCATATTGATCGCCAGGCCAGTTTTAACCAAGGTACGGCCGCCAGCAGGCAGGGTCACGGCTTCGCTCAGGCAGGCACGCAGATCCATCGCGGCGGAGCCATCGGTGGCGTAGCTGGGTGCTTCAATGGTCGTGCCCAAGAGCTCATTGACGATGCGGGCTTCAATACGACGGTGCATAAGACGGTTTCCTGAAAAAAAAGAGAGGCAGCGCACTTACTGCAGCGCTGCCTTCATCATAAATAAGAAAAGAATTACAGCCGTTGAGCGATGGCTTGTACCAACTGGCGCGCAGCCAGCAGTTTATCTTGAGCCGGCCATTGCTGATGGCCCTGTTCATCAAACAGGACAAGCTCGGTGTCATCCGCATTCATGGCGCGCTGGGCCAGATTGGCAACCAGCAAAGGCACATTTTTGCGCTGACGTTTGGCTTGGGCGTGTTCGATCAAGTTATCTGTTTCGGCAGCAAAGCCCACACAGAAGGGGCCGTCTTTCAAGGCGGCTACTTCGGCCAGAATGTCCGGGTTGGGGCTAAATTGCAGCTCCGGTGTGGCTTGTTCTGAGGTCTTCTTGATCTTGATGTCGCTGGCATTGCTGACAAACCAGTCCGCTACAGCGGCAACGCTGATAAAGATATCAGCGTCATCCACTTGGGACATCACGGTAGCGTGCATTTGCCGGGCGGTTTCAACATTGATGCGCTGAACTTGATACGGCGTGTCCAGGGCGACCGGGCCGGACACCAAGGTTACTTGTGCACCAGCTTCCTGAGCCGCACGTGCAATGGCGTAGCCCATCTTGCCGGAAGAACGGTTGCTGATGACACGGACCGGATCAATGGGTTCGCTAGTAGGGCCGGCAGTAATCAATACGCGCTTGCCAGCCAAGAGCTTGGGCTGGAAGAACGCTGTTAATTCGGCCAGAAGCTGAGCAGGTTCAAGCATGCGACCGTCGCCGGTTTCACCGCAGGCTTGATCGCCACTGCCAGGGCCCAGGATATGTACACCGTCGCGGCGCAGTTGTTCCACATTGCGCTGAGTAGCCGGGTGCAGCCACATTTCCCGGTTCATGGCAGGGGCCAGTAGCAAAGGGCAATGCCCGCGTGCAATACACAAGGTGCTGAGCAGATCGTCCGCCAGACCATTGGCCAGCTTGGCCATGAAGTTGGTGCTGGCGGGGGCGATCAAGATGGCGTCGGCATCCCGGCTAAGCTGGATGTGCGCCATATTGTTGGGCACGCGTGCGTCCCACAGATCGGTGTAAACCGTGCGGCCTGACAGAGCCTGAAAGGTGACCGGGCTGATAAAGCGGGTGGCCGATTCGGTCATGACCACATCAATGCGCGCACCCAGATCCTGGCTGCGCCGCAAAAGCTCGGCAGTTTTATAAGCAGCGATGCCGCCGGTGATGCCAAACACCAGTTTTTTATTGCTAAGCATAGGACATGATCCTTACAGACTTAGGAGCGCTGTCGTTTCTTGTTGCGGCGCATGCGCAGGAATTCGTCCAGTATCAATAAGGCTGCCCCGCAGCTGATCGCCACGTCGGCGATATTGAAGGCCGGAAAGTAGGACTGATTCCAGTAAAACAGCAAGAAATCGACGACGTGCCCGTGCATCAGACGGTCCAGCACATTGCCCACGGCACCACCCAGAATCAGGCTGAGCGACAGGCAAAACAGGGGCTGTTTGGCTGAACGACGCAGCATGACCAGAATCATGATGGTGGCAACCAAGGCAATTGCCACGAAGAACCAGCGCTGCCAACCTTCGCCGCCCGCTAAAAAGCTGAAGGCAGCACCTGGGTTATAGAGCAGGGTGAAGTCAAAAAAGGGCAGTACGTTCCAGCGTTCTTGATAGAACAGGTTCGTGTCGAAATACTGTTTGGTCCATTGGTCCAGGCCGACGATAAACGCGGCCAGACCAATCCAGGCCCAAAACTGCCGCGTGGGCAGTTGGGCCTGGCCGGGGGAAGGGGCCATGTCCTTATCAGGCATGATGGCGCACTTCGCCTTCGCCATACAGATTGTCCTCGCAACGACCACACAGGGTGGGGTGCTCGGCGCTTTGGCCTACGTCAGGGCGGTGGTGCCAGCAGCGCTCGCACTTGGCCTGTTCGCTAGGGGTGACCTCGATACGCAAATCGCCTTCGCCAGCGTGTACATCGGCACGCGAGACGATCAGCATGAAACGCAGGTCTTGACCCAGAGACTGCAGGTATTCCAGATCTTGGCCGCTGGCGTAGACGTCAACTTCGGCAGCCAGGGACGAACCAATCGCCCCGGTGCTGCGTACGTCTTCAATACGGCGCATCACATCAGCGCGGATGGCGCGTAGACGTTGCCACTTGGTGTTCAGTGCGGCCTGTTCACCTTGTTCCGGCAGAACATGGAACAGTTCGGTGAAAATGGTGCCACTGGGCACTGAGCCACCGTTCAAATCGCGCCAAGCTTCTTCGGCCGTAAAGGACAAGATAGGAGCCATCAGCTTGAGCAGGGTTTGCGTTACGTGAAAGAGCGCAGTCTGTGCCGAGCGGCGAGGCAAGCCATCTTTAGCCGTGGTGTACAGACGATCTTTCAGGATATCCAGGTAGAACGCGCCCAAGTCTTCGGAGCAGAAAGTCTGCAAGCGAGCCACGATGGGGTGGAACTCGTAGCGCTTGTAGTTTTCCAGCAATTCGGCCTGCATATCGGCGGTCATTTGCAGGGCGTAACGGTCGATCTCGGTCAACTGGTCCAGAGGAACTGCGTGTTGTGCGGGATCGAAGTCAGCCAGATTACCCAGCAGGAACTTCAAAGTGTTGCGGATACGGCGGTAGCCTTCCACCACACGTTTCAGAATTTCGTCGGACAGGGAGAGCTCACCCGAGTAATCGGTTGAAGCTGCCCAGAGACGAATGATTTCTGCGCCCAAGGTGTCAGCGATCTTCTGCGGCAAGATGGTGTTGCCCAGCGACTTGCTCATCTTGCGGCCGTTGCCGTCAATGATAAAACCGTGTGTCAGCAAAGCTTTGTATGGAGCATGACCATACAGCATGCAGCTTGTCAGCAAGGACGAGTGGAACCAGCCGCGGTGTTGGTCCGAACCTTCCAGGTACAGGTCGGCAGGCCATTGCAGCTTGTCAGCGTGCGAGCCGTGGGTGGTGTGGTCTTTACCACCCAGCACAGTGGCGTGCGTCGTGCCCGAGTCAAACCACACGTCTAGTGTGTCGCGGTTCTTCTCGTACAGGTCGGCCTCGTCGCCCAAGAGGTCGCGCGGGTCCAGATTTTGCCAGGCTTCAATGCCGCTTTTCTCGATGCGCTCGGCCACTTGCTCCATCAGCTCAGGAGTACGTGGGTGCAGTTCGCCCGTTTCTTTGTGAACGAAGAAGGCCATCGGCACGCCCCATTGACGCTGACGCGACAAGGTCCAGTCGGGACGGTTGGCAATCATGGCGTGCAAGCGTGCACGGCCCCAGGAGGGGTAGAACTCGGTGTTATCAATGGCTTCCAGTGCCATTTCACGCAGGCTGCGGCCGCTGGTGTTTTCCTTGTCCATCCCGGCAAACCATTGGCTGGTGGCGCGGTAAATGATGGGCGTCTTGTGGCGCCAGCAGTGCATGTAGCTGTGTGGGTGCTGCTCGGTTTTCAGTAAGGTGCCCGCGTTTTGCAGGGTTTTCACGATAAGTGGATTGGCCTTCCAGATCATCAGGCCACCAAACAAAGGCAAGGTGTCGGCGTAATGACCCGAGCCCATAACAGGCTTGAGCATATCGTCGTCTTTCATGCCGTGGGCTTTGCAGGAGATAAAGTCCTCAATACCGTAGGCAGGGGCCGAGTGCACAACACCGGTACCGCTATCCAGGGTGACGTAGTCGCCTAGATAAATAGGGGAGCGGCGTTGGTAGCCTGCGTCCACTTTGGCCAGCGGGTGATCAAATTCAATCAGGTTCAGCGCTTCACCCGTGGCAGTGGCGACCACTTGGCCGCTCAAGCCCCATTGTTCCAGACAAGATTTGACCAGGTCTTCAGCCACGATCAGCATGGAGCCGGTCGCACGTGGGCTGTCCAGCTTGACCAGCGCGTAGCTGATTTCAGGATGGACATTCAATGCCTGGTTGGCCGGGATGGTCCAGGGGGTGGTAGTCCAGATGACGATTGCGCCATCGTCCACACTGTCCATGCCAAAGGCGGTAGCCAGCTTGTCTTTTTGGGCGAAGGGGAAAGCCACGTGCACGGACGGGTCGGTGCGATCTGCGTATTCAACCTCGGCCTCGGCCAAGGCGGAACCACAGTCAAAACACCAGTTAACCGGCTTCAGGCCACGGAACACAAAGCCTTTTTGCATGATCTTGGACAGCACGCGCAGCTCGTCGGCTTCGTTGCTGAAGTTCATGGTCAGATAAGGGTTCTCCCAATCGGCCAGTACGCCGAGGCGTTTGAAGTCTTTGCGTTGGCTGTCGATCTGTTCCAGAGCGTAGGCCCGAGCTTTAGCCTGGACCTCAGCCACAGGCAGGTTCTTGCCATATTTCTTTTCGATCTGGACTTCAATGGGCATGCCGTGACAGTCCCAGCCAGGTACGTATTGCGCGTCAAAGCCAGCCATATTGCGACTTTTGACGATAATGTCTTTCAGGGTTTTATTGACTGCATGCCCCATATGGATGTCGCCATTCGCATAGGGAGGGCCATCGTGCAAAATAAATTTTGGACGACCCGCGCTGGCTTGCCTAATTGCTGCATAGACTTTGTTTTCTTCCCACTGGCTAATCCAGCCCGGCTCACGTTTGGCCAGGTCGCCACGCATGGGAAAGGGAGTGTCGGGCAAATTGAGAGAGTTTTTATAGTCCATTTGAAGCAAAGTAGTCGCGAGCGCGTTGTGCATCGTTGTCGATGGCGGCGATCATTGTGATGAGGTCAGGAAATTTTTCTTCGTCCCTGACAAATTCCAGAAATTCTATACGGGCGAGTTTACCGTAAGCATCCAGGCGTTGGTCTAGTAAATGAACCTCTAACAGTAGTCGTCCCTGGTCTATGACCGTGGGGCGTACCCCTAAAGAGGCAATACCGGGCAGAGCGTTGCCGGTCAGTCCGTGAACCCGCACCACATACACGCCCGAGCGGGCTGCACAGTGTTCGGGAACGCGTACGTTCAAGGTTGGGTAGCCAATGTCCCGGCCTAGTTTTTGGCCATGAATGACATGGCCACTGAGATGAAAGGGTTTGCCCAGCAGTGCTCGGGCGCGGTCCAACTGACCGACGGCCAGAGCGGTGCGCACTTCCGAGCTGGAGATGCGGCGGCTATCGGCATCGGCTACATCATGCAGCGTCTCGACGCTGAAACCATGGCGCTGGCCGGCGGCGCGCAGCATTTCTATATCGCCGGCCCGCTTGTGGCCGTAGCGGAAATCTTCGCCCACCAGCAGCCAGCCGGTGTTCAGACCCTGAACCAGGATTTCATCAATAAAGGTGGCGGCCGACATATCAGCCATCGCCTGGTTAAAGCGAGCCAGGTAAATTTGTTCAATACCGCATTGGTGCAGGGCCTCGACCTTGTCCCGCAGGCCGCTGATCTGGGTAGGGATCAGTTCGGGCCGCTGGCCGCGCTGCGCAAAAAAGGCGCGCGGATGCGGGGTGAAGGTCATCACACAGGAGCTGAGCGCTTGTTGCCGGGCCACTTCATTGACGCGATGCAATATGGCCTGGTGGCCCAGATGCACCCCATCAAAATTGCCAATCGTGACGGCGCTGCGGGCTGTGCTGTTGCGCCGCGGTAGAGAGCGATAGAGTTTTAGATCAGATTTCACAAGCGAGAGTTTACAATTTTGGATTCGTTATTTCTCGGGAAACAGGATTTTGACCGATTCCACCCAACCTTGTCGCCTGGTTGTACTTATTTCAGGCCGGGGCTCCAACTTGCAGGCCATTGGCGAACTGATCAAGACAGCGGGCTTAAATGGCCGTATCGAGGCGGTCATCTCTAACAAGGGCGACGCGCCCGGACTGGAGTGGGCACAGCGCCAAGGGCTGCCTACCGAGACGGTTTCGCATCGCGAATTTGCAACACGTGAAGCCTTTGACCAGGCTTTGGCGCGCGTGATCGACCGCTACCAGCCAGATTATGTTCTACTTGCGGGATTCATGCGCATCCTGAGCACAGGTTTTGTTCAGCACTATGCAGGCAAGCTCATCAATATACACCCATCCTTGCTTCCTAGCTTTCCCGGTTTGAATACCCATCAACAAGCACTCGACGCTGGCGTCCAGTTTCACGGCTGCTCGGTGCACTTTGTGACCCCTGTGCTCGATGACGGTCCCATCATTGCCCAAACTATCGTGCCTGTGTTGCACGACGATGATGCACAATCGCTGGCAGAGCGCGTTCTGGCTACCGAACACCATGTCTATACAGAGGCGGTGCGCTGGTTGATTGAAGGACGAGTGCGTTTGCAAGCCGATGGCCGTGTCCAGGTCGCCGGGCTTGCGCATCGCGGCTTTTATTTTCCCGCCTGATTCGCGCGGGCTATTTGGAATTATTGAATATTCATGTCTGATCACCAACAATCCCGTCCCGAGCGTGGTCGCTCGGATCGCAAGCGTCCGTCTTCGTCTGCGCAGCGTAATGAGTCTGGCGCACGTGGTCGCCCTTATGGCGCACGCAGCGACAAGCCCTCGGGCCCGCCGGTTCCGGGAGCGATCGCACAACGACGTCTGGAGCAGGTCTCCAGCGCCTTGGGCGAAGTTTTGCAGTGGAAGCACCCCGCAGACCTGGCGCTGACGCGCTGGGCTCGTACGCGCCCCAAAATGGGCTCGCGTGACCGCGCCGAGATTCGCGAATCCGTATTCGATGTATTGCGCCATTTGCGTCAGTACCGCAATTGGGCTGAAAGTGGTGTTGGCCCATCGACGCGTCGTCTGGCCATCCTGGGCCTGTCGGCTGCGATTGGTCAGGAAGAACTTTCCCTGGGTCTGCCCGAGGACGAGCGCCAGTGGCTCAAGCACATTCGTTCCTTGAGGACGGACGGCCTGCCAGTTGGCGTGCGTTTGAGCCTGCCTGAGTGGCTGGAAGAGCGTTTGACGCAGATTCCCGAGTCCTACAAGCTCATGGAAGCCATGAATGAGCAGGCTTTGCTGGATTTGCGCGTCAACCCCATGAAAGCCGAGCGCGATACCGTGCTGCGCCAGTTGCAAAATGGCCCTATGGCCCGCTTCAAACCGGTTGCCATGCCGTTTTCTCCTTGGGGTATCCGTATTGAAGGCCGCCCATCTGTCGCAGTATGGCCACAGTATGAAAAAGGCGAGCTGGAAATTCAGGAAGAGGGCAGTCAGTTGCTGTCCGCTCTGCTGGAGCCACGTCGTGGCGAGATGGTTATTGATTACTGCGCCGGTGCGGGCGGTAAATCCCTGTTGCTGGGTGCTTTGATGCGCTCCACAGGCCGTCTCTACGCGTTTGACGTGTCGGCAAGCCGCTTGAGCAAAGCCAAACCGCGCTTTGCCCGTGCTGGCTTGTCCAACGTAGTCCCGGTGGTCATCCAGGAGTCGGGCGATCAGCGCGTACGCCGCTTGCATGGCAAGGCTCAGCGCGTTCTGGTCGATGCTCCTTGCAGTGGTTTGGGAACTTTACGTCGAAATCCCGATCTTAAGTGGCGTCAACACCCGCAAGCCTTAGAGCAGTACACTCAGATGCAGGCTGACATTCTGGAACAAGCAGCCGCATGCGTGGCACCCGGCGGTCGTCTGGTCTACGCAACATGCAGCTTCTTACCGGAAGAAAACGAGCATCAAGTGCAGGCTTTCTTGGAAAAACACCCCGAGTTCCGACTGCTGGATGCCCGGGAAATCTTGAAGGACAAATGTCCAGCCCTTGCGCTAGAGGGGCCTTATTTAAATCTGCGCACGGACCGTCACCAGACTGACTGTTTCTTTGGTGCGGCACTTGAACGAATCGCGGAAAGTGCTTGATTTAACGCAAGTTCGTCCTTAAATAGTGTTATTGTTAATCGGTTAGGTGGGATACACTTTTCCGGTTTCCCTTAACACAAAGATCAGGTTTAAAAGGGTCTATGCAATCGTTTCTTTCTTATCTCGCCGATGGATGGCTGCAACTGTCTTGGTGGCAGTTCATCCTTGTCGTTTTAGCACTGACACATGTCACTATTGTGGCAGTCACCGTCTTTCTACACCGTAGTCAGGCGCACCGTGGGCTGGATCTGCATCCCGCCGTTATGCACTTTTTCCGCTTCTGGCTCTGGATGACCACCGGTATGGTCACCAAAGAGTGGGTGGCTATTCACCGTAAACACCACGCCAAGTGCGAGCGTGAAGGCGATCCGCATTCGCCCGTCGTGTTTGGTCTGGGCAAAGTCTTTTTCCGCGGTGCCGAGTTGTACCGTCAGGAAGCGACCAACTCTGAAACCTTGAAGCGTTTCGGTCACGGTACCCCCGATGACTGGCTCGAGCGTAATCTGTACAGCAAATACAGCATGTTGGGTATTACCATCATGTTGGGTATTGATCTGTTCCTGTTTGGCCTGTTGGGCCTGACCGTCTGGGCGATCCAGATGGCCTGGATTCCTTTCTGGGCAGCAGGTGTGGTCAATGGCTTGGGTCACGCAATTGGTTACCGCAACTTTGCCAGCCCAGATACCAGCACCAACGTGCTCCCTTGGGGCATCATCATCGGTGGTGAAGAGCTGCACAACAACCACCACGCCTACGGCACCTCGGCCAAGTTCTCCAGCAAATGGTATGAATTTGATTTGGGCTGGTGCTACATTACAGTGCTTAAAACACTGGGATTGGCCAAGGTCAAGAAGGTTGCACCTAAGCTGCGTCTGGAGCCTAGCGTGTCTGCCAATGCATCGCTGGACGGCATCAGCTTGTCCACCCTGCAAGGCGTGATTACGCACCGCTACGAAATCCTGGCCCGCTACGCTGACATCATCAAGACGACAGCATCGGAAGAAATTGCACGCCTGAAGCCGCAAGTGAACAAAGACAATCCAAATTGTTCTTGGTCCTTGCTGGAAAGCTGCAACGACTGGATTGGCCGTGGCGATGATGTTCTGGCTCCCGAGCAGCGTGCCGAGCTGGAAAATGTGGCAGCTGGTGATTCCCGCTTGTCCATCCTGGTTCGCATGCAACGTGAACTGGCCGGAATCTGGGAAAGCTCCAGCGCTTCCAGCGAACAGTTGTTGTCCGATCTGCGCACTTGGTGCCAGCGCGCTCAGCAAAGTGGTATTGAAAGTCTTGAGCAGTTCGCCTTGCGTCTGCGCCGCTACGCGGCATGATGGATCGCTTAAACCCGGAACAGCGAGCCGCGGTTACTCTCCCCTCTGGCCATGCCTTGGTGCTGGCCGGAGCGGGTAGCGGAAAAACCAGTGTCCTGACCTCCCGAATGGCCTGGTTAATCCAGACCGGGCAGGTCAGTCCACACGGACTAGCTGCTGTTACCTTCACCAACAAAGCCGCGCGCGAAATGCTGACGCGGCTTACTTCATTATTGCCTATCGATACCCGCGGAATGTGGGTGGGGACCTTCCACGGCCTGTGCAATCGCTTGCTGCGTATGCATTACCGGGATGCAGGTCTGGTTCAGACTTTCCAGATTCTGGATACAGCGGACCAGTTGGCGGCGATCAAGCGTTTGGTCAAAGCCAATAATATTGATGACGAGAAATTTCCCCCTAAGGAAATTCAGAAGTTCATCAATGCCTGTAAAGAGGAAGGCCAGCGTCCAGGAGACCTGGAAGCCCATGATCCCCATCGTCGCCGCCTGATCGAGCTCTATCAGCTTTATCAAGAGCAGTGCGAACGCGAGGGTGTGGTCGACTTTGGCGAATTGCTGCTGCGGGCCTACGAGCTCTTGTCGCGCAATGCCCCTATTCGTGAGCATTACCAGCGCCGCTTCAAACATATCTTGGTTGATGAGTTTCAGGACACCAACGTGTTGCAATACCGTTGGTTGCGTCTGTTGGCCGGAGACCAAGCCAGCATGTTTGCAGTGGGCGATGACGACCAGTCCATTTACGCCTTCCGTGGCGCTAATGTGGGCAATATGGCCGACTTCGAGCGCGACTACGCCCGCGGGAATGTGATTCGCCTAGAGCAGAACTACCGTTCCTCAGGTCATATTCTGGATGCAGCCAATGCGCTGATCGAAAACAATAGTGGCCGCCTGGGCAAGAATTTGTGGACGGACAGTGGCGAAGGCGAACTGGTGCGCATTAGCGAGCTGGCTTCGGATGCCCTGGAAGCGCAGTGGATTGTGGACGAAGTCCGTGCCCTGATTGCTGAAGGCAAGCCACGTCGTGAAATTGCCATTCTGTATCGCAGTAATGCTCAGTCGCGGGTGATTGAGCATCGTCTGTTTTCCCAAGGCTTGCCTTACAAAGTGTATGGTGGTCATCGCTTTTTCGAGCGTCAGGAAGTCAAGCACGTACTGGCCTATTTGCGTTTGATGGATAACGCGGATGACGATACGGCATTCTTGCGAGTGGTGAACTTTCCCACTCGCGGGATTGGCGCACGTTCGGTTGAGCAATTGGCAGATTTGGCCCGAGAACGTGGTACCAGCTTGCTGCGTGCCATTCCCTATTTGCAAGGGCGGGCTGCGGCCAGCTTGATGCGCTTTGCCACGATGATTCAGGATATGGCCAGTCAGGCACAGATCCTGTCTCTACCCGAACTGATCGAGCATGTGGTGCACGGCAGTACGCTGCTGTCGCACTATCAGGCAGATCGTGAAGGCGCCGAGCGTCTGGAAAACCTTCAGGAATTGGTCAACGCGGCGACCGTATTTGTGGGTGAAGAAGGCTTTGCCGAATTGCCAGCCGGCCGAGTGCCGGAGGCGGTGCCGGGTGAGTCGCAACAGGCGATGCAAAACCCGGATCAGCCCGTGGCCTCTGTTCTAGCTCCAATGTCGCCGTTGGGGGCCTTCCTGACCCATGCGTCGCTGGAAGCAGGGGACAATCAAGCCCAAGCTGGTCAAGATGCAATTCAGCTGATGACAATCCATGCCGCTAAAGGTCTGGAGTTTGATGCGGTCTTCATTACCGGTTTGGAAGAAGGTTTGTTCCCGCACGAGAACAGCTTGTTTGATCCAGGTGGTATCGAGGAAGAGCGCCGCTTGATGTACGTGGCCATTACCCGTGCACGCAAGCGCCTGTACATCACGCTGGCGCAAAGCCGCATGTTGCACGGCCAGACTCGCTACGCCATGCGCTCTCGTTTCTTGGAAGAGTTGCCTGAGCAGAACATCAAGTGGCTGTCAGCTCGTTACGCCAGCGCTCCCATGCAGTCCGAGGCTAGCTCGGGTGCGTTTCGCCGTGGTCAAAGCTGGGGAGACAGTGACAAGAGCCGTTCGGCGCAGCCTTATGGTGGCCGCAGTCATACCAGCGTGCTGGAAGTGAATGGGCAGTCCTTCCGTGTCGGGCAAGGTGTGCATCACAGCCGTTTTGGCGAGGGCACCATCATTAACCTGACAGGTCAGGGTGATGATGCTCAGGCGTTGATCCAGTTTCGCGAAGTTGGCAGCAAGACCTTGGCCTTGGCAATTGCCAAACTGGACCCGGTTAGCTAAACGCCTTTTTGGACTGATTGCACAGTTAAAGCCCTCGGAGCAATCCGAGGGCTTTTTTCATGGCTGCTCTGGGTACTGCTCTGAGCACATTTCATTCGGGTGTTCAGCTTGTGCAGCGTGGAAAGGGTTCGCCACCTTATTCAAACAGATTTTCCTAAACGCCTTGTTCCAGTGCCCTCGGTAAAAGTTCTGAGGCTGGAAGTAGGGCGTAGATAAACTAGATTTGAGAAGAATCTAGCTTCTTATCAGTGCTCAGCAGGATAGTTGTAAAGAGCTAAAAGCCTTTAGGTATAAGGCTTACAGCCTGTTTTTATTTTTCCTTAAGTTCCTTTCTGTTCGTTATATATAAGGGTTATAAGTTGTAGTTATAAAGTTGTTGCCCCCATAAAATCGAAACCTAAAGTAGTTACATATATAAAACACATATGGAGGCGACAATGGAACCCAGTAATTTCTCACGCCGGCGCATGCTCTTGTCTACGGGCGGAGTCATGGCTTTGGCCGGTACCGCAAGCCTGACTCCTTTGTCCGCTGCTCTGGCTCAGGACAAGGCAAAAACACAGGCTAAAGCCTTGCCCGCCTACGCGTCTTGGAAGCATGCCGACAGCTTGATCGTGCACAGCGCCAACACCATTGAAACCAAACGCAGTGCTTTTGGCTCGGGTTTGATTACCCCCTTGGATCGCTTATTTGTGCGAAATAACGTCGCACCTCCATCTGAACAGATTGTGGCTGATCCTGACGCTTGGGTGCTGTCGATCAAGGGCGTTAAAAACCCCAAAGAAATGACGGTAGCCGAGATCAAACGCTTGGGTCTGGTCGCGGTGCCTATGGTGTTGCAGTGCTCGGGTAATGGCCGTGCTTACTTCCCTGAAAAACCTAGTGGTACGAAATGGACCGTAGGTGCAGCAGGCTGTGTTGTGTTCTCCGGCGTGCCTATCAAGGCAGTGCTGGAAGCGACAGGCGGCATGGACGCTGGGGCCAAGTTCATGACAGGTACGGGTGGCGAGGATATTCCAGAAGGTCTGGACCCCAACACCATCATGGTGGAGCGCTCACTGCCGCTGGAAGCCATTGATGATGCAATCTTGGCTTGGGAAATAAACGGTCAACCCATCCCCTTGGCTCACGGCGGTCCTTTGCGTTTGATCGTGCCCGGTTACACCGGTGTAAATAACGTCAAATACATCAAACAACTGGCCTTTAGCAAAGATCAGTCCGCTGCCAGCATTCAGCAAAACAGCTACCGCATGACGCCCATGGGTGAAAAGACCAATGTGAACCAGGAGTCGGTGTGGGAAATGCCGGTCAAGTCCTGGATCACCAGTCCGAACGGCGAACCTGGCGAAGAGATCAAAGCCGGCAAGGTGCAGGTTCAAGGCTTGGCCTTTGGTGGCATGAGTTCAGCCAAACAGGTTGAGGTGTCGGTTGATGGTGGCAAAAACTGGATCAAGGCAGACTTTGTGGGCCCAGATCTGGGTAAATATGCCTGGCGTCAATTTGTGGTGGGCGTTGATATGAAGCCCGGCCAGTACGAAATTGCCAGCCGCGCCACCAGCGAAGCGGGCACCGTCCAGCCTGAAGAGCGCGTGGCTAACAGCCACGGCTATTTGAACAATAGCTGGCGTGACCACATGCTGCCCGTCACCGTTATTTAAGCCTGCAATGTTGTAGCCGCCCCGACGCATCGGGGCGGGTTTGGAAGAGAATAATGAAGAAATATTTTGCTGTTGTTGCTGCCTGTTTGTTTGCGCTTGCTGGCCAGGCTCAGGCTGATGAGCAGGGCAAAACCCTGTTTACGGCGGGTGCCAAACCCATTGCCTGTGCGGTCTGTCATACCTTGGCGGATGCGGGTTCCGCGGGCGCAATTGGTCCTGATCTGGACGAGTTGCAACCCTCCAAAGAGCAAATCTTAAAAGTCATGAACGAAGGGATGGGGGCCATGCCGTCCTTTGCTCAAACCTTAAGTGACGAAGAACGCGACGCTATCGCCGCCTACGTCAGTACCGTAGCCGGGCAGTAAGCCCCTGCGCCAGGACGTCCTGCCGGATACACACGATCAGTTCCACGCCCCGTTCTTAATCTTCTGCTTCAGGCGGCAAGAATTCAGTAGCGGGTGTGTTGTTGGCGTTGTGGTGCAAAATCCGGGCAGGGCGGCCTTCTTCATCCAGCCAGATCTGGCCAATCCCTGAACCATTCCAGACCCGTTCACCGTGATGTCGTTGATCGGGCAGACGAGGCGTAATGCTCAAGTCTCGACGCTGGGTGAACCAGTTCAAGGGCGAACGGGGTGAGTAGAGCCAACGGTTCAAACGATCCAGCCAGTTCAGCAACTGAGACGGAAATTCATTCTTGATGCCGCTGCTGGTGATTTGCCAGATATGGGGGATGTGCTTGCTGTGGCGTACCTCAACATCATAGGCAAAGGAATAGTGCACATCGCCGGACAAGATGACGTAATTACCGGGTGTGCGCGAGTGCCGGAAAATATTCAGCATGGTACTGGCCGCACCACGGTGTGCCATCCAGTTTTCCGCGTCTACGGTCAGAGCAAAACCGGCGTAGGTGCAGATTCTTTGGATGACTTCAATTAGCTTGACGCCAAACATCGGCGTCGGCGACACAATGACGGCGGCGCGCTCATCCAGCAGTTCATGTTGCAACTCGGTCAAGGACTCCCAGTCCATCAAACCGGAGGGGCGGCTGGCTAAACGGCGATTGTGCCAACGGCGGGTGCGCGTATCCAAAACGATAATCGTCGGTTGGGTACGCAGAACATAATCCCACTGATTGAAGGCCAGCAATTGCTTGATGATGGCGTCTTGAGTCTGCAATTCAAGACGTTGGTGTTCGTCGACATTCGCCGTCCAGGCCGTAATGTCATCCAATACCGTGTGAAAAACTTCGGGCCGGTTGCCCCAGCCCTGACACAACATGTAGGCTACCAACGCATTACCCACAATACGTCGTGAAAAGGGGTGGCCATAGGCCGTGCTTTCCCACTTGGCTGACAGGTTCCAGTCATCAGTGATGTCGTGGTCATCGAAAATCATCAAGGTCTGCACGTGCGCCAAGGTACGGGCAGCCTGAGGCAAGTCTTGCCGGAAGCCGTCCAAGGCCTTGGCTTCGCGCAACCAGCGTTGCTGGTGCTCGGGGCTGAGCTCGGGGGCTTGGGGTTCGTCAATGATCTGCCAGGGGGTCGGAGACCAGACCAGCAGATACATGGCCAGCACTTCGGCCAAGGTCACCAGATGGTTATGTGCATTGGCCGTGGTGAAGATGGGTTTTTCCACACCGCCAAAAAAGCGCTCGCGCAAGGCCTCGTTGGATTTAAAGGCGGGGAGCAGATCGGCGCGCCGATAGTAGCTGGCGGGATGGCGATAAAGCGACTCACTGTCCGAGACCACCGCCCCGTCCAGGTACTCCCCAAATAGTCCCAAGCGCTCAATCAAAGCATGCACCGCACCCAGCATGGGGCCGGCCACGTCATCGGCATAGACTTGGTCACCACAGAGCATCAGCAGGGCAGGCCGTGCCTTGGCCTCTGTGATGTCTTGTCCTAAGACGGTATCGGCTTGGGCCAGGCCATCGCGGGCAGCATGGTGGGGTTTGCGGCAAGAGCCAAACAGGATGTTGTCGCTGCGCTTGGACAGAACCAGACTAGGTTTGGATTGGCCAGCATGCAGCAAGTGGGCAGCCCAGTCTGCTATGCCTTGCTCTTGTCCCTGGGCTGTTCGGGTGACCACGTCGTAGTGAATCACCGTCTCAGTAGGCAGGGGCGTATCCAGCGCAACGTCAATAAAGTGGATGTGGGCGTGCAGACCCACCGGCACGATACGGCACTGCTCAGGGCCTAGGGAGATACGTCGGGATTCGGCACCAGCCGGTTCCAGCAGGAGATCCAGCGATAAGGGGGCACTGCCTACCAGCCACAAGACTAGACGTTGTGGTTCCAGACGACGCAGGATAGGGCCGGCGAGAACCGGGGGAAGGGTTGACGAGAGGGCGGGGAGAGTCAAACGGGTTGCTGCCAGGATAAGAAAAGACCATGAATGGACAGCAAGCCGCCTATAAAGTTGCAGTCTAGCCTGCTAATTAAGGTATGAAATAGCAGGCAGATGTTGCTGGCTTTGTCTAGGGTGAGGCGCTGTATTGCGGTATCTGGCTGGGCTACCCCAATAGGGGGCCCAGCCACATAGTATTGACTGCCCAGAGGCAAACTGCCAAGAGGCGGATCAGGAGTTCTCTGTTTCCGGAGTGGCTGCCAGAAAAGCGGTGACCTGTGCATCCAGATCGCTTTCCAGCACAACACGCACTGGAAAGCCCAGTTTTTTGCCCAAAGGTTCAACAAAAGCATTCAAGGAAAAGGCGAACAAGGGATTGCCCACCACGACCAGGCTGGCTGCACAGCAGTTGCTCAGGCTACTGCGATTGTCTTTGAGCCACTGAGAGAATTCTTCTTTTTCAGTCGAGCCTTCTTTATCTGCGCCGGGCAATTCGCGCGTCAGCAGCACAAAGCGTTTGCCTTGATCCAGCAAGGCTTCCAGCTCCTGTCGCCAGTTGGAAGGGGATGCGTCCGTGATCCAGACGCGGGGGAATTCGTGGGTCGAAATGTGCATTAATCTGCTCGTAATTATTAAGTGTTTTTTCGGATTGAATGCGCAGTTTTGTACCATCAATCAGCAGGTTCAGGCCAGTGATAAAACGCCGGGAAAAATCATCAGAAAAAATGGCTTCTCGTGACTGCCAGTCGCGACCCTGTAGTACGGCGTTGGGCGGCTGCCGCTTTGTATGAGCTGATGTCGCTTTGACGCTAAGGCCCATAACAAGAGGCTGCCTACGGGCAGCCTCTTGGAGTTTGATTATGAGTAGCGAGATCAGGCCACGGCAGGGGAGGCGACTCCGCGCAGCAAGGCTAGCGCCACCAGAACCGACAAGCTCACCACAATGGCACTCACCAGATAAACAGCGCTGATTCCCCACGCTACTGCCAGGGCACCCAGGGCCGGGCCGGTAATGCCCAGGGAAATGTCCAGGAAGGCGACATAGGCACCCATAGCAACACCCCGGCTCTCAGGCGGTGCACGGCGTACTGCTTCAACACCAAAGCCGGGGAAGGCCAGAGAATAGCCCCAGCCAGTCAAAGCAGCTCCCACGTAAGCGATAGCTGGACTGTCAGCCCCCCAGATCAGCAACAGGCCCACGGCTTCGATCAGGACGCAGAGCAAGGCAACTTGAGCACCTCCCAGTTTGTCGGGCAGGTGGCCAAAGAATATGCGAGCGGCAATAAATGCCGCCCCAAAGGCGGTGAAAGCCAAAGAAGCATTGCCCCAGTTACGGTCTGCGAATAGCAGGGCGACAAAGGCGGTCAGACTGCCAAATCCCACACTGCACAAGAGCAAGCCCATGCCTGCGCACCAGACCAAACCGAGCACTTGGTAAAACGGAGTACGGCGTTGAGCGGTCGGGCCGATGGCACGCACTTTCAGGAGCAGTAACAAAGAGAGCAAAGGCAGAAGCGTGACAGCCAAGGCAATGCCGTCAAAACCGTAATCCACATGGATGGCTACACCGGCAGGGGCGCCAACCGCATAAGCTCCGTACATGGCTACGCCTACCCATGCCATAACTTTGCCCGCATTCTTGGGGCCCACCAAAGCAATCCCCCAGCTCAAGGCTCCAGTGATCACCAAGCTTTCTCCGCAACCTAGCAGGATACGGCCAATGACCAGCACCCAGACGGACAGGGTAGGCATGGTGTGAAAGCTTAGGGAGGCCATATAGGCCAGTCCAGATAAGCACATCACCATCAGGCCCAGCACCATGGCGTGTTTGGACCCCTGCGTATCGGCTAGATTGCCGGCCCAGGCACGGGAGAGCAGGGCGGCTGCAAATTGAATGCCGATCACCAGGCCCACCACAAGGGTGCTCATCTCCAGCGCATTGTGTATGTGCAAAGGCAATACCGGCAGGGGCAAACCTATGCTTAGAAAACTGATAAAAACGGCCAGGGTAATAGGTAGCAGTCTTAAAAAAACACGGGCAGCAGGAGGTGACTGTCCCGTGGCAGCGGCTTGAGCCGTATGTAGTACAGACATGGATAACTCCAAACATGAGTAATTGCTCGATATTTGAGATAATATGAATAATTGCTCACATCGAAAACTCGCATTTGGAGCCCTGATGCCCACCCTCCCGCAAGCCAGACGTATCCCGCGTCAAAGCCGTTCTCGAGCGTTGGTGGAAGCTATTTTGGAGGCCACGGCTCGCGTTTTGTCGGAACGTGGCTATGCAGGCACCAATACCAATGTGGTTGCTGAGGTCGCCGGAGTCAGTGTGGGATCGGTGTACCAGTACTTCCCCAATAAGGACTCCTTGATTTCGGCCCTGCACGAGCGGCATGCATTGCAAATGAATGCCGCCATGGAAAGCAGCTTGGCCGCGACTCAGCCATTGGATCTGCGGGGGCGGCTCAGCGCTTTGGTGCAAGCCTGGCTGGCTGCCCACTTGGTGGACCCGGAATTACACCGTGTGCTGGAAAAGGAATTCCCCTTCTTTGATGCGCCGCCTACCGAGAGCCAAGCGGATCAAAGTATTCGTAATCGGATTCGCCAATTACTGGAGGAGCATCGCCGCGAGGTCGTGCCACAGGATCTGGATTTGGCCACGTGGGTGGTGATGCAAAGCCTGGAGTCCTTGATCCACGGCGCGGTTATTCCGCCCGGGGTGCCGTATCCGCCAGATCAGCTTGAACAGGCCATTGTGGATTTGTTGTGCGGATATCTGGGCTGCTCAAGGTCTGTGAAGGTTTGAGCAGAAGGGTGGCAGAGGATCTATATCCGGCCCTACTTAAATGGACCCATGCACATTTAAGCGCGCAAGAAAAAGGCGCCACTCTTTGCAGAGCTGGCGCCTTCTTGTTCAGAAAGAGGCAGTGGAGAGCATAGGCGCTTGTTTACGCTTGTCGCCCAATTTCCTCCATCTCTTCCTGAATTTCCAGCCATTCTTCTTCCAGAGTTTGGTGAGACTTGGTTAGCTCACCATGCTCTGTCATCAAGGCGGGACGTTGGTCCTTGTAGCGATCCGAATAAAAGTCCGGGTCTTGCATCAAGGTATCCAGCTCTTGCAAACGCTGCTGGGCTTTTTCCATTGCTGTTTCCACTTTCTTCAAGCGGCTTTCCAATGGTTTGCGCAGCAGGGCCTGGCGTTGGCGCAGCTCGGCTTCCTGACGGCGCTGGGCTTTACGATCCGTGCCTTCGCTGCCAGTGTCCGCCGCCCGCGCTTCCTGACGAGCTTCAGAGCGTGATTGCGCACTACGCGCAAGCAGCCAATCCCGGTAGTCCTCCAGGTCGCCATCAAACTCTTGAACTTGGCCGTCGGCCACGATCCAGAAAGAGTCCACCGTAGAGCGCAACAGGTGACGATCGTGCGAAACCAGCAGCACGCTGCCACCGTAATCGGCCAAGGCCGTAGCCAGGGCTTCTCGGGTATCCACGTCCAAGTGGTTGGTGGGTTCGTCCAGCAAGAGCAGATTGGGTTTTTGCCAGACAATCAGAGACAGAGCCAGACGCGCCTTTTCTCCTCCGGAGAAGGGGGCGGTCAGGCTGGTGACCATATCGCCGCTGAAGCCGAAAGAGCCTAGATAGTTGCGCAGTTCCTGCTCACGCACATCGGGGGCCAGACGGGCCAGATGCTGTAGCGGGGTGGATTCGGCGTCAATGGAGTCAAGCTGATGCTGGGCAAAGTAGCCAATCACCAAGCCTTTGGACTCCAGTCGCTCCCCACGAATGGGTTCCAGCTTGCCAGCCAGGGTTTTGACCAGCGTGGATTTACCCGCACCGTTCATCCCCAAAATCCCTATACGAGCTCCCCCGCGCACCATCAGGCGTACTTGGCCCAGAATGGGTTTCTCTTGGCCTGCATAGCCCAGATCGGCGTGATCCAGGGTCAGCAAGGGATCTGGAGTGTATTCAGGTGATGGCAGGCGAATGGAAACGCTGGCATCTTCGCGCAAGGGGGCCAGGGTCTGCATACGGGCCAAGGCTTTCACCCGGCTTTGTGCTTGCTTGGCTTTGGTGGCTTGCGCCTTGAAGCGATCAATAAATCCTTGCAGACGGGCCGCTTCACGAGTTTGACGCTCGTAGGCGATCTGGCTTTGCTGCATACGTTCGGCGCGTTGCACCAGAAAGTCGTTGTAGCCGCCTTTGTAGCGCACCAGCTTGCCTTGATCCACGTGCAAAATCGAACGGGCGACCGCATCCAGAAACTCGGTATCGTGCGAAATCAAGAGCACTGTGCCGGGATAGGAGACCAGCCAGCGCTCCAGCCAGAGCATGGCGTCCAAGTCCAGGTGGTTGGTGGGCTCGTCCAGCAAGAGCAGGTCTGACGGAGCCATCAGAGCGCGAGCCAGCGACAGGCGCATTTGCCAGCCACCGGAGAACTCACGCACGGGCAGCATCCACTGATCGGGACGAAAGCCCAGACCGGCCAGCAACTGCTCAGCCCGCGAGGGGGCGGACCAGGCATCGGCTTCGATCAGGGCATTTTCCAGTTCAGCAATGGCTTGGCCATCGCTGTCCGGCGTGTTGGCACGTTTTTCCTGTAGTGCGCGCAGGCGCTCATCCCCGTCAATCACGAATTCGCGGGCAGGGCGGTCACGGTCAGGAATGTTCTGGCGCACACTGGCTACTTGCCACACTTCGGGGATGCTCAGATCGCCTGCATCCAGATCCAGCTCGCCTTGCAACAGAGCAAACAGCGAGGATTTACCTGCGCCGTTTTTGCCCACAATGCCCAAGCGTTCGCCCGGATTAACGATGAAATCGGTCGTGTCCAGCAGGACCTTGACGCCGCGACGCAGCGTAATTCCAGTTGCGCGTATCACAGAGCCAGTTGCTCCCGGCTTAGCAAGAGAATCTGGTCTTCAGCGGTTTCCGTGCTCAGCCAGATAGGTTCCAGTTCCGGGAAGGCCGCGATGAAGTTGTCGTATTCGTTACCAATTTCCAGAATCAGCACGCCCTCGGGGGCCAGGAAGTTAGGAGCGGCTTCCAGAATACGGCGCACCAGGTCCATGCCATCGTCACCGCCTGCCAAGGCCAACTGGGGTTCGTGCTGGTACTCTTGCGGCAAGCTCTGCATGGACTGCTCATTCACATAAGGTGGATTGCAGATAATCAGGTCGTAAGCCGTTGTGGGCAGTTGGTCCAGCAGATCGCTCTTGTACAGGCTCATGCGATCGTTCAGATCAAAGGCATCAATATTGGATTGAGCCACTTCCAGCGCCGCGTCGGACAGATCCACCGCATCTACCTGAGCGTGCGGGAAGGCCAGGGCGGTCAGAATGGCCAGGCAACCGGAGCCTGTGCACAGATCCAGCGCGTTATAGATGGCTTCGGGGTCGGCAATCCAGGGTTGCAGCTGTTCGGCCAGCAATTCTGCAATGGGTGAACGCGGCACAATCGTGTCGGCTGTGACGCGGAAGCGGTGGCCTTGCAACCAGGCTTCGCCTGTCAGATAGGCTGCCGGTACGCGCTCATTGCAGCGACGTGCGACCAAAGCCAGATAGGCGGCTCGCTCGGACTCCACAACGGTGGTATCCAAAAACGGTTCCAGAGTATCCAGCGGCAGGTGCAGGCTGTGCAACAGCAGGTAGGCGGCCTCGTCCCAGGCGTTGTCACTACCATGGCCAAAGGCCAGTTCGCAGCGGTTAAATTGGCTAACCGACCAGCGTAGTAAGTCGCGCACGGTGCGCAGTTGTTGCTGGGCTTCCAGCAGGGAGGAATTATCGATGCAAGGGCTTAACAAAGCAGGGCTTCCAGTGTACGGCGATAGATGTTTTTAAGAGGCTCAAGGTCGGCGACAGCAACGTGTTCGTTGATTTGATGGATGCTGGCATTGAGCGGGCCAAATTCGACCACTTGGGGGCAGATTTTAGCGATAAAGCGCCCGTCGGAGGTGCCGCCTGTGGTGGATAAATCGGTTTCCACACCGGTTTCAGCTTCAATGGCGCCGCGCAAGGCCTCACTGAGTGGCCCGGCTTCGGTCAGGAAGGGCTCGCCGCCCAAGGTCCATTCCAGCTGAAAGTCCACGCCATGGCGGCTCAGGATGTATTCCACTTCAGCCTGCAGTCCAGCCGGGGTTTGCTCGGTGGAAAAACGGAAATTGAAGTGCACGTCCAACTGGCCGGGAATCACATTCCCTGCGCCTGTTCCGGCGTGGATGTTGGAGATCTGAAAACTGGTGGGCGGAAAATCGATATTGCCGGCGTCCCACATGCGATCTGTCAGCTCGTGCAAGGCAGGAGCAAAGACATGCAGTGGATTGATGGCCAACTGAGGATATGCGACATGACCCTGACGGCCTTTAACGATCAAGTGACCGGATAAAGAGCCGCGACGGCCATTTTTGATGGTGTCACCCAGTTGGCGCGAGCAGGTCGGCTCACCCACGATGCAGTAGTCCAGCTGCTCACCACGCTCTTGCAGAACGCGGCAAACATGCACCGTTCCATCAGTAGCGGGGCCTTCTTCGTCAGACGTCAGCAGCAGAGCGATCGAACCCTTGTGGTCCGGGTGGGCCTGTGTGAATTCTTCCACGGCATGCACAAAAGCGGCAATGGACGCTTTCATATCCGCCGCACCGCGGCCATACAGCTGGCCGTCGCGCACAACAGGCTCAAAGGGCGGAGAATCCCATGCGGCTTCCGGGCCGGTGGGAACAACATCGGTATGGCCTGCAAAAACAAACAGGGGAGCCTGGGTGCCACGGCGGGCCCACAGGTTCACTACCGGTCCGCTAGGCAGGTTTTCCAGCGTGAAACCAGCTTGCTCCAGCCGTGCGCCCAGCCATTGCTGGCAGTGGGCGTCCTCTGGCGTGACCGAGGGGCGGGCAATCAAGTCTTTGAGGGTATCTAGTACAGAAATGTCAGTGCTCATGTTCAGGCGCGAAGTAAATCATTAATACTGGTCTTGGCACGTGTGCGGGCGTCCACACGCTTGACGATGATGGCGCAGGCCAGGCTGTACAGCCCGTCGGCCGAGGGCAGGGAGCCCGGAACCACCACCGAGCCGGCGGGCACGCGACCTTGATAGATCTTGCCCGTCTCGCGCTCGTAAATTTTGGTGCTTTGCGACAGAAATACGCCCATCGCCAGCACCGAGTTTTCTTCTACGATCACCCCTTCCACCACTTCAGAACGGGCACCGATAAAACAATTGTCCTCAATGATAGTCGGACTGGCTTGCAAAGGTTCCAAAACCCCACCGATGCCCACACCACCGGACAGATGCACATGCTTGCCGATCTGGGCGCAAGATCCGACCGTTGCCCAGGTGTCCACCATCGTGCCTTCGCCAACATAGGCGCCAATATTCACAAAGGAGGGCATTAAGACGACATCGGGGGCAACGTAAGAGCCTTGACGCACCACGGCGCCAGGAACCGCCCTAAAGCCGGCCTGAGCAAATGCAGCTTGATCGTGTTGTTCGAACTTCAGCGGCACCTTGTCATAAAAAGGCGCGGGGTCGCTGGCCATGACGCGGTTCTCATTGATTCTGAAGGACAAGAGAATGGCTTTTTTCACCCAATCATTGACCTGCCAGTGCCCGTCGATTTTTTCCGCCACGCGCAAGGAACCGTAGTCCAGCTTCTCAATCACGGTATGGATGGCCGTGCGCAGTTCAATGCTGTGGTTTTGGGGGGAGAGGGAGGTTCGCTGTTCCCACGCCGCTTCGATCAGACTTTGGAGGTCGCTCATAGGCTAGGCTCTGTGTGAATTCAGGCCGTCATTGGCAGTATTGGGATACAAAAGGCGCATAACGCGCGGTTTACCACCGCTGCGGCCGAGCTTGAATGAAGGCAACAGGATAACCGAGTCTGTCCTATCCATGCACGGATTTATGGCTTTGTTTGTCGCTTTTGAGTGTGTTGGTGCCGGGCTCTCGCTTCCTGTGTCCGCCCTGCAGCGCGGGGTGTGTCAGGTCCGGTCGGACAAGGTCGGTGGACTACGCAGCACCCGGTTTCTTGCTCTTGTACCGCAATAACAGTCCTTTATTTCACGAATCATACTTTCTGAATTCTTGCCGCTCGGTAATTCTTTCCTGTCTTTTGGTTTTTTGCTTATGGCTCTTATTCTATTTATTTATTCTTATTGAATTCATCGGCCTTTATTTAAGTAATCTAATATTTCTAAACAATAAAAAATAATTCAAGTTAGATACGTGTATGCGAGTGAGCCCCCGTTCTATCGACAGTTTTTGTTTCCTTTGTCATCTGCCGGTTCGGGCTGTTTTTCCCTGAGTAGCCCTATCAGAGAGGCTTTTAACCCTTCTGCTTACGAGGTCATCCGCCTAGCCTGTTTTCGAGCGTGGCCCCTTGGATACCTCTGCACTGATTCAGTTTCGCTTTTTACATTTTATAAAATTAAACGAATTTTTATCTGCCTAGAATGAATGCGATTACTTTGCTCTTATATGCAACTTGTTCTTTTTTCTTCATTTAAGTGGAGGAGTTATGAGGTCTATCCTTTTGTGGCTGGTGGGAGTGCCAATCCCTATCATTATTTTGCTGGCTCTGTTCTGGCATTAAGGTTCTTGCGATCACAATCCGAAATAAGGAATCATCATGGCTATAACGCAATTTGGTTCGGACGCAGTGGTGGGTACGCAGACTCTGGGGGAATCGTCTCATTCCGCCGTGTCTTGGGGAGCCATTATCGGGGGGGCCGTCATTGCGGCAGCCCTGACAGTCACGCTGCTGGTCGGCGGGACCGGTTTGGGCTTTATGGCAATCTCCCCTTGGAGCCAGGAGGGGGCCTCCGGTAGCACCTTGGCCATCGGCACGATTGCGTGGCTGTTTGCGACGCAGATCATCGCTTATGGTATTGCTGGCTATGTGACCGGGCGCTTGCGTACCAACTGGTCGGGAGTGCATGGCGACGAAGTTCACTTCCGCGATACGGCACACGGCTTTCTGGTGTGGGCGCTAAGTGCCGTAGTTGGTATCTTCATGCTGGGTTCGGGCGCTGCTTCGGTTATTTCCGGCACAGCACAAGCCGGAGCCAGCTTGACCGGCGCAGGCGTAGGTGCGGCATCGGCTGTGGTAGGGAAGGCAGGTAAAGACCAGGCTGAAGGCCCAGGCCTGTCTTACTTTACTGATACCTTGCTGCGTCCGGCTGATCCGGCCAATATGCGCGTGGAAGGTGCGAACCCCGAGCGTGAAGTCAGCCGGATTCTGGCTCGTAGTCTGAAAGAAGGAAAGGTCTCCGACCAAGATCAGGACTACTTGCTGCGTCTGGTGGCTGATCGTACTGGTTTGACGCCTGAACAAGCCAAGGAGCGTTTGGCCTCGGTTGAGAAGCAAGCGAAGGAAGCAGCCGACAAGCTGGAACAACAAGCCCGTGAAGCGGCGGATACGGCTCGTAAGGCAGCCGCTGCCTTTGCCTTGTGGGCGTTTGCTTCTTTGCTGGTGGGGGCATTCGTTGCCAGTCTGGCCGCAACCATGGGCGGACGCGCTCGTATCGCTCGATAAGTGTTGTAGCCTTCGCCTTGATCCTTTCCGGATTCAAGGTGGTTCATGAAAGCCTCCAGCTTCTACAGCTGGGGGCTTTTTTCTGTCCAGTGAAAATAGGCTTTATGCACTGTTATGCCAGCCTGTCAGTTCCAGGCGCACGAATGAAGTGACTGGGGGCCTGGCCTAGACGCCGGCGGAACATGGTGGAAAAGGCGCTGGAACTGTCATAACCCAAATCCAGCGCGATCTGCGTGACGGCTTGCCCAGCGGATAGTTTGGTCAAGGCAGCGAGCAAGCAAGCTTGCTGACGCCATTCACTAAAGCTCATCCCGGTTTGCTGCCGAAACAAACGCGTGAAGGTGCGCAGGCTCTTGTTCAGCTGTTTGGCCCACTGTTCTGGCGTGACCTGGATATGGGGAGCCCGTAAAAAGGCTTTGCATAGCGTGGCTAGCTGCGGATCTTGAGGGATAGGGGCGAAAAGCGGCATGGTCTGAGCCAGGCGCACCTCATGCAACAGCAACTGAGCCAAGGCACCGTCGCGACCGTATTCATCGTACAAGGCCGGCATCGCCAAAGAGGCGAGCAAAAGCTGATGCAGCAAAGGGGTGATGACCAGCACTTCACAGTGATCGCCGCGTCGGGGCGCTGCCTCTGGCTCTATATAGAGACTGCGTGTGCTGGCACCTTGCATATGTACCCGGTGACGCTTGCCCGCTGGAATCCAGACTCCGCTATACGGCGGGATCAGCCAAGCGCCGTCGTCCGTTTCCACTTCCATCAAGCCTGTCATGGCATAGAGCATTTGTGCCCGTCGATGGACGTGAAAGTCCAGCACGGTGCCGGGTGCATAGTCGGTTCCAATTGCCAGTACAGGGCGGGGGGTGGCGTCAACGCTGTCCAGTCGTACATTGTGCATAAGCAAGCCTATGGCCGAAACGAAAGTATTATTGACCGGTTTTAGCATGCCAGCCAAACCTAGGGATCTTATCCTGAGGCTTTGCACTCTCTTCTAATTAGCTGCTATGTATTTTCTACTGCTGTTCTTTGGTTTGCTGGCAGGCGTCACGACGGTGTTGTTTGGCTTTGGGGGCGGCTTTGTGGTTGTCCCCGTGCTGTATTCAGTGCTGATTGGCATGTACGGTGTGGATAGCCAAATGGGACAGTCCGCCATGCACATTGCCGTCGCTACATCGACCTGCGTCATGATCTTTGGGGCAGGCTTGTCTACTTGGCGTCATCACAAGGCGGGGACGGTGCCCTGGGAGCAGGTGCGTCCCTTGCTCCTGTTCATCGCAATAGGCGCGATTCCCGGCGCGATCGCGGCGATGGCATTAAGCGGCTCTTGGGTGCGCTGGATTTTTGTGGCGTATTTGGGCTTGACGATTCTGGATGCTGTTTTTCGCTCGGACTTCACCAAAGCAGCGGGCAATGCGATTCGGCCTATGGGCCAGACGCTCAGCGCAGTGGCGGGGGTATTGATTGGCGCCATTGCCGCCTTCTTGGGAGTGGGGGGTAGTGTGATCACAGTCCCTTTGATGCGTAGGAGGGGCGCCAGCATGACGGCCGCAACGGCCGCCGCTAATCCCCTGTCTTTGCCCATGGCTGTGGTGGGGAGTCTGACCTATGCCATGTTGGCCTGGAACGCCGATTCGCTGGGAGCGTGGCACGTCGGGTATATCGATGTACGCGCTTGCCTGGTACTGGTGTTCGCTTCCTGGCTGGGGATACGTTTAGGTTCGCGCTGGATTGGCAAGATCCCTGACACTATTCATGCCAAAGCCTATATAGCTTTGCTCAGCTTGGTGTTTCTGCTGATGCTGTTGGTGTAAGCCTATTCAAGCGCTCATAAAGCAGGAGATTCCGTTTTTTCCTGTTCTATCCAGAGCCCGACATAAGGCTAAGCGTGTGTTTTTTGCTCAGTGCAGCAATAAGCAACAGTTAAGGAGCCGAATTTACCTATACTGAGCAGCACCAAACAAACGGAGTACGGCAGCATGACAACAGAGATTGCAGTGGTCTTGGGTCTGGCTTTAATAGCGATTGTCTTGTTTGCCACAGAAAAACTCAGAATAGACGCCATTGCTCTGCTGGTCCTGAGCGCTTTGGCCGTTCTGGGGCTGGTCACTCCGGAGCAGGCTGTCGGAGGGTTTAGCAATCCGGCCACCATTACGGTGGCTGCCATGTTTGTCTTGGCGGCGGGCCTGCAAAACAGCGGCGCACTTTCCGGGATAGGGGATTTGCTGGGTAAGGCCAAGTCCCCGTTCCAGTTCCTGCTGGTTCTGTTTCTGATCCTGGCGGTGATTGCTCCCTTTGTGAACAATACTGCTGTGGTGGCGGTCTTCATCCCGATTGTGATGGCGGCTACGGCCCGCATCGGCATGTCCGCCTCCAAGGCCCTGATCCCTCTGTCTTATGTCTCGCAAATGGCGGGTGTCTGTACCCTGGTTGGGACATCTACCAACCTGCTGGTCAATGCCATAGCCCGTGATCTGGGCCACCCTGGTTTCTCCATGTTCGAGTTCACCTCGCTGGGGGTGATCTGCATGGTGGTGGGCTGTATCTATCTGCTCACGGTAGGACGCTGGTTGCTGCCCGATGCGCGCGGTGGCGAACTGGTCGAACAATACGAGTTGGGCAAGTACATCACCGAGCTGCGCGTGATGCCTGATTCTTCCTTGATCGGGCAATCCGTGGGCGATGCCAAGTTGGGCGAAGAGTACGGCGTCTTTGTGTTGGAGTTGCTGCGTGGTGACACCAAAGTCTGGGGGCCACGCGAGCAAAAAATCGAAGCCGGAGATGTACTGTTGGCGCGTGGCGACTGGACCAAGCTGGACGAGCTGCGCAAAGAGGCTGGCCTGGAAGTAGACCCACAGTTCAAGCTGGAACAGCGCTCTTTCGAGCAGGTTGACCAAGTGCTGAATGAAGTCATGATCGCTCCCCGTTCACGCCTGAGCGGACGCACGCTGGCCAGCCTGGGTGTGGGCTGGCACAAGAATGTCACCGTGTTGGGGATTCATCGCCGCGGTCAGGTCTTGCGTGAGCAGTTGCGAGCCGTGCGCTTGCAGGTGGGCGACATTCTGCTGATGCTGACCCCGGCGTCCGAGGCAGGCGACCTGCGGGCGGACAACAATATTATTGTGCTGTCCGAGCGTGAAGCCGAAAAGAAAATGGGGTGGCGCGCCCCGTTTGCACTGCTCACCATGACCTTGGTGATCTTGCTGCCCGTTCTGGGTTGGGTGCCGATCAGTATCACCTCCCTAGTGGGGGCAGTCGCCATGACCTTGGCCGGTTGCTTGAAGGCTGATGAAGTCTATGACGCGATTGATTGGCGCATCATTATTTTGATGGCTGGTTTGCTGCCCTTAGGCATGGCAATGAGCGAGACGGGTGCTGCCCAGTTCTTGGTGGAAAACACCGTCGGTTTGGTCAAATCCTCCGGCCCCTTGGTGGTGCTGGCCGTAGTGTATTTAATGGCCTTGCTGCTAACAGAATTCATGAGCAATGCTGCTGCGGCGGTTCTGTTAACGCCTATAGGCATGTCTACGGCCAAGATGATGGATGTGGATGCCACGCCCTTTTTGATCGCCGTCACCTTTGCCGCGTCCACCAGTTTTGCGACGCCAGTGGGCTACCAGACAAACACAATGGTGTATGGGGCCGGCGGCTATCGCTTCACGGATTTTCTGAAAGTAGGTTTGCCTTTGAACTTGATTTTCTGGGTCTTGGGCGTGATCTTCATTCCTATTTTCTGGCCCTTTTAAGCCAGCCTGAGGCAGGCTTTCCTTAAGATAAAAACAGAGGAGACAATGTCGATGAATACGATGGCAAGCCAAGCAGAAACCGCCTTGGACCCGCAAATTGCACAAGCCGTACAGGATAGTTTCGCCCGTCAAAATGCCATGAGCCTGATTCAGGCCACCATGCCGGTGCTGGAGTCAGGCATGGTCGAAATCCATATGCCGCACTGGGAGGGTGTGCAGCAACAGCATGGTTTTGTCCATGGCGGAGTGGTGGGGATGATTGCAGACTCAGCCGGTGGTTATGCCGCCATGAGTTGTGCGCCCTTGGGGGCCAGTGTCATGAGCGTGGAGTACAAGCTCAATTTTCTGGCACCGGCCAAGGGGCAGTCACTGATTGCGAGAGGTTCAGTCGTGCGTCGAGGGCGCACCTTGATTGTGACGCAGGCCGAAGTGTTTGCCGTACAAGAAGGCAAGCACACGCTATGTGCATTGATGCAGCAAACTATTGTGGTGATGCCAGGGCAAGCTGAAAAAACGGAGTAGGGCGAGCCTACAGCGTCAGGTCGCCGGGTGAACCCGATAGACCTTTCTGAATCTTGCGTCGGTAGCTGAGCAGCAAGACCCACAGGCTCATCAGGCAAAAGCCATAAAGCATGGCCCCGTAAGAGACCGTGATATCGATACCGCACACGTGTGAAAAACGGTCTGCGGTATCACAGATGTTTTTAATGGCTAAGGTGAACAAGACAGTATTGACTGCCATGGCCATACAGGCAGAGACCGCTTTTTCTGCCCAGACCAGGCTGGCAACAGCCAGGATGGACAAGGGCAATAAGGTATTGAGAACACTGGTGTGCCAGGCCGAGTAGGCTTGGGACGTGTTTAGCAAACTTTCGCTGACGTGCGCAAACGGAAATAGCCAGAGAACAAGCAAAGCAGCGCACAGGAAAAAGATCAGCTTCCTGATGGTGATGTTGAACACGATTAAAGTAAAAATTTGCTCTATAAGGATTTTGAGTGTAACTGAAGTGTTTTATGCCTAAAGACAAGTTGTGTAAATTTCACGGCACAACTTGCGACAACTTAGTTACTTGAATATGACAAAAACGGTGGAAAATTCGAATTTAAGCACGGTTTTGTGACAAAACGGCTACTTTTCTTTTAATCGTTCACTCAGACAGACAATAAGCCAGGCTTGTATGATGGCTTTCCAGATGAACACAGCAGGAGTATGAACAATGAAAAGCTCTATATGGTGCTTGAGTGCAGTATTGAGTGTGATGGCCTTTCCAGCCTTGGCGGATAACCCGGCCTGTCAGTACAAAGCTGACGAGATCCAGAACCAGATAGAGTACGCGCGCAAGCACGGCAATGTGCACCGAGAGCGCGGGCTGGAGCGGGCCTTGGCGAACGTACAAGCCCATTGCAAGGATACGGATCTGCTGAGCAGCAAGCAGGATGAAATTCGCGAGCAGCAAGAGGACATCCAGGAACGCGTAGACGAAATCGCGGAGAAACGCTCTGAAGGCCGCCAGGACAAGGTTCAGAAGCTGGAAAAGAAACTGGAGCGTGATCGCGCCAAGCTGGAAGAACTGCAAGATGAATTGAAAGAACTCCAGGCCTTGGGGACGAAGTAGCTTGAGCGGCTTTATCCCTGACTAAAGACTTTTGCCAGTCAGGATGCAGCACAAGATGGATGCATAGGAAGGAAATACTTGCCCCCGTATGGGGGCAAGTCCGTTTGATCCTGAAAGGACTGCTTATAATCACAGGTGCAGTCGGCGCAATGATGTAGGCCGACCAAGCATAAAACAAGAGTGGTATGAGCAGAAAAAAAGCAGTTCGCACAGTCAAGAAAGCAGTTAGCAGCAGAAAAAGTGCAGGGCAGGGGCGGCTAACCCGATTTATAAAGTCGGTCCTGCTGACCGCCGTCACCAGCTTTGGGATCAGCACCGCCTGGCTCCATCCCCAAGGGCTGAATTGGCAGAGCGTTGAACATTTTTTGGTGTCGCTGGGTTGGCCCACGGAAGCCCAGCAAGGCAGTGTTCCGGTTCCGGCTGGCGTGGATGGCTATGTGCAGACCTCCTTTGCACAATGCCCCCAGTTCTTCCCCGGATCTCGGCCCGTGGTGCCTATGGCGTATACGCAAAGGGAGCTGTGCTTCAGCTCTTTTGCAATTTTGCACAGTGGTCAGACCAAAACCCCGGTTTTTGTTGTGCAACGCTTGAATCGGCAGCAGATTCAATCGGCCAAAGGCTTGAAGCGTACGGATCGCTTTTACGCCGAAGCTCGCTTGCCCCAGGGCGAACGGGCCGAGCTGAATGACTATAAAGGCTCCGGCTTTTCGCGCGGGCATATGGCGCCAGCGGGGGATATGGCTTCCCAGCAAGGTATGGCCCAGAGTTTTTCTTTGGCCAATATGGTGCCGCAAAACCAGATTCATAATGCAGGCCCCTGGAACAAGATCGAGGCCGACACGCGTAAATACATTGCGCGTGCTGCGGGCAACGTCTATGTCTTTACCGGGCCGGTCTACGAGCGCAATACAGCTACTATTGGCTCCAATAAAGTGGCGGTGCCTAGCCACTTGTTCAAGCTGGTCTATGACGCCACTACCGGGCGTTCCTGGGTGCATTGGCAGGCTAATCAAGCCTCCACTCGTGTTGGTCCACCCATCAGCTACGAGGAGTTCGTGCGGCGTACCGGCTTGCACTTGCTACCCAATCAGAGCATGAAAACCCCACGCTAATCTCGTCAGCAGGACCAGACAAGTGCCCGTAGCCAAAATGTCCTTGAGTTATAAATTGCAAATTCTCCCTCCAGGGAATCGACGTGCTTTGGAGGCGCAGGGTACAGTGTCTCTATTGTCCGCGATCAGGTCTCGTTTCGATTCGCGGGAAGTGCAAGTCTGGATTTTTTGTAGGGAAAACACAATGATGGTTCGACGATTGTTTCAGAGCGCTGCGGTGCTGGGTTTGGCTGCTTTGATGGCGGCGTGTTCTACAAGCAAACCTGGTAGCGGGCCCGTGTCAAAACTATTCAATGAATGTACCTGGGATCGGGAATCTTGCATGCACGAAGGTCGTTACGAACCTGGTGAAAGCGCTTACGCCGAGCGCGAAGCTCGGGATTTGAACCGTCAGTCCGCCGCGCGTTTGCGTCGTAGTCGTTAAGCTTGTGTGCTCATGGCCGTGTTGACGTGTTTGGGGGCGTAGAGTGCTGGCCGTGATTCGTGATGTATTAGAGAGCAGGCAGATCACCCTGTATTTTCTGGCGATGCTGCTGGCCGGTTTAATAGCCGGATTCTGGGAGATGCCTGCGGGGCTGCTTGACTGGATCAATCCCGCTTTGGCGTTCATGTTGTACGTCACGTTTTTGCAGGTGCCTCTTGCTCAGCTAGCTAAGGCGCTTACCCAGATTCGGTTTTTGCTCGTATTGCTGGTGGCCAACTTCTGCCTGATTCCGCTACTGGTATTCGCTTTGCTCCCTTTGCTGCCAGACCATACCCTGCTTAGGCTGGGCGTTTTGCTGGTCTTGCTGGCTCCCTGTATCGATTACGTTGTCACCTTTGCCCAATTGGGGAAAGCTGACGCGCGTGCCTTGCTGGCATCGACCCCCGTACTGCTGCTTGTGCAGATGCTGCTGTTGCCCTTCTACTTGAAGTTGGCCTTGGGGCAGCAATTCGGTGTCTATATTAAAGCCGGCCCTTTTTTAGAAGCCTTCTTTTTCCTGATCGTGATCCCCTTATTGCTTGCGGGGGGCACTCAGTACCTGGCTGCTAAAAGCCGCATCGCGGCTCAGTTGCAAGTGGGCCTGGGCCTGGCACCGGTTCCGGCCACTGCTTTGGTGCTGTTTATTGTGGTGGCCGCCGTTCTTCGGCAGTTAGAACCCGCTTTGGATATCTTGTGGAGGGTGGTGCCCGTCTATGTGCTGTTTGCCATCGTGGCACCAGTGATAGGCTGGTATCTGGCCCGTCAGGCAGGTTTGGAGGTGGCTCTGCGGCGCTCCGTCGCGTTCAGCAGTGCGACGCGTAACTCCTTGGTGGTGTTGCCTTTGGCCTTGGCTATCCCCGGTGCTTTGCCCTTGTTGCCAGCCATCATTTTGACTCAAACCTTGGTAGAGCTTTTGGCGCAGTTGGTTTATGTACGGGTAGTGGCGCGATGGGGGCAAAAAGAGCAGACCTAGGGCAGGCCAGGTCTTGGCCTTGTACAGCCCGTTCTGTACGCTTGTCAGCCCTTTTTTTACCCTTCTTTTTTCGTCTTAAAACCGCGCAAAAATTGCATGCGGTTTTCTTATAGAGCTTATAAAAAAAAGCAAATGGCTATTTTCCGGCCAAGCTCTATGATCCTCTCCGCCTCAGCCCTGAGTGCAACATCATGTTGCGGGCACGTTCTGTGTCCGCTTTCTATTACTTAGGAATTCTTCAAAATGCTAGTTGCCGCTTTTCTGGCGTTTGCAGGCCTGTGCCTGTTCGTTAATGGTGTTCGTCTCTACTACTCTGAAGGTCATCACGTGGGCAGACTGGTGGACGCAAAAGATGCGGCCATCGTCAATCTGTTCACGGCTGTGCTGGGCTTTATCTGCATGTCCCACATTTTGAACCCCGCTAACAGCGCGGTGTATTCCCCCTTGTCCGCCATTTACTTGGGCCTGTTTGCATTGACCTACTTTTGGGTGGGGGTCAACGCGTTCACCGGCAGCGACGGACGGGCGCTGGGCTGGTATTCCTTGGTGGTCGCTTGCATTGCAGTGCCGGCAGCCTTGACCAATCTGAGCGTTGCCGAGCGGATTTTTGACTACTGGCAAGTTGTGAGCTGGTTGTCGTGGGCCGTGCTGTGGTTCATGTTCTTTCTGCTTTTGGTGCTGAACAAACCCATTGCACGGCTGACAGGCCTGGTCTCCGCCGTGCAGGGTGTGCTGACGGCCTTGCTGCCTGCGCTGCTTTATTTTTGGGGTGTAATTTAAGTTTGGGGTAGTGACTATTTGAAATGAACAAGCCTGGTATTCGTACTGGGCCTTTTTAGGTGCGCAACACACTGGACACCATCTTAATGCTGATTTTTTCCACCTTTAGCTGGCTTTCTCTAGGGAGTTGCGATTCTATGCAAACGTGAATAAGTATTGATTGTAAAAAATCATATCTGGTTTTAATTAGATGCCTTGAGTACTATCTTTTTACTATTGTTTTGGAGATAGGAATGAAAAGGCTTGTTTTAGTAGTGGCTTCAGCAACGATATTGGCAGGCTGCGCTACAAACACGAATCGATCCGCTACTCTGGCGGAGCTCCCGGGCGTAACGTATGCAGAAGATAGCCCAGGTTGGTTTACTGTTAAAGAATTTAATTTTAACTTGCCGAAAAGCAAAGCGGGTAAAGATCAGCTCGCCTTATGTTTAACGGATAATTTGCATGTCTCGGATGTCAGGTTGTCAGACGGGGCATCCAGCTTTTACGGCTACGCCAGTCAGAAATACTACAATATCGGTAGTTCTGAGGTCGTCGCTGGTGAGTCGGTTTTGCAGTACGTTGCAGAGGATGGCTCCGGTGCTGTGGCTCGTGGGCAAATGGACTATACATTCAGTACTTCAGGAGGCCTGATTGCTGTTCCAATTAAGTACATTATCCGGTTCACCGTGAAATACAAACGTGCAGAAGAGCAAGATCAGTTTGTGTTTCATAATATTCAGGCGGCGCAGACATACTCTGGCTCTATGCCTAACTCTGGTTTTGGGCCCTTAACTGATTTGGAAATGTTTTATCCCGAAAAAGCATATGTGGGTATGGAGAAAATAGCTCAACAGTTGAATACATGTTTTAGGCAGGGATAATAAAAAGTAAACACTTAAAGCTCCATCTGGAGCTTTTTTTGTTTTAGACATAGAGTTTTGGTGTTAATGTCTTATCGTTTTTTGCTCTTCAGGTAGCTTATTGGATTTCGATTACCTACCTCGTGTTAAGCCCAACACTAGGAATGAATAAGCGTTTCCCCACAGACTCCGGGCCATGCCATGCGTTGTTCTTGTTTCATGTGTTGGCTAGGTGTTGGTGACGAGTGTTCAACAGCACCGCCCCATCCCCCACCAATGACAACTGATCCCCCGGGTTTCTTAACGGGCAGTCAGTCATGGATAAACACCCGCAGCCAATACAGCCATCCAGCTCATCGCGCAGCTGGGTCAGGCTATGAATCCGTTCATTGAGCATGTCGCGCCAGTTGGTGGATAGCAGGGTCCAGTCTTTGGAGGTCAGAGGGCGGCCAGAGGGCAGCGCATCCAGCGCTTCTTTAATGGTGGCTAGCGGAATACCCGCGCGCTGGGCGATTTTGACCACCGAGATTTTGCGTAATACCTCCCTGTGATACCGCCGCTGGTTGCCGTCACTGCGCCAGCCCTGGATCAAGCCTTTGGCCTCGTAGTGGTGCACCGTTGCAATCGTAACGCCGCTTCGGCGGGCGACTTCGCCCACCGATAGTGGCACGTTAATGTCGATTCTCATGGTCTTTAAATTCCTTGACCTCATGTATACATGAGGTTTTATAAAGGATGACTTGTACCTGCGCAAGTCTTTCCAGCGGCAGGGCTTTGTCACTTAAACCGTTGAGAAACCATGAAAAATCAAGAAGCCCCGGCGGGCGATGTCCATGAAGCCCGAACGGGGTCATCAAGTAATAGGGAGCCGGACCTTGTCGCTACGGCAGGATGGGGCGATTTATTGTCTGGCGCCAATGCAATGCGCGCGCTTGTTCTGGCAGGGGGAGTCGTCCTGCACGCGGTCAATGTCTATATTGCGACGACTATTTTGCCTACTGTCGTGCTGGACATCGGTGGGCTGGATATGTATGCCTGGAACACCACTTTGTTTGTGATCGCTTCCATTTTGGCCTCGGCCCTGTCTCCCAAATTACTTCAGATGGTCGGCCCCAAAGGAAGCTATGGGCTGGCAGCCTTGATCTTCGCGGTGGGCGCAGTAATTTGTGCGGCGGCACCCACCATGGCCATTATGTTGGTGGGGCGCTTTGTGCAAGGGGTGGGTGGCGGCTTCCTGTTTGCCCTGGCCTACGCCATGATTCGCGTCGTGTTCGAGGAAAAGCTCTGGCCCCGGGCGATGGCACTGGTTTCCGGAATGTGGGGCGTAGCAACCCTTCTAGGACCCGCAATAGGGGGCATGTTTGCACAGTGGGGAATTTGGCGGGCTGCATTCTGGTCGGTAGCCTTGATTGCTATGGTGTTTGCCGTCCTGGCATTGGGAGTGTTGCCCAAGCGTGAAAAACAGGGTGGGGCGTCGGCCAAAGCATCGGTGCCTTTGGCACAATTGATTCTGCTGACACTCTCCGTGCTGGCTATTTCTGCAGGGAGTGCTTCGGCGGAAGTAACGCAGAATGTCTTGGGTTTGGGAGCTGCTTTTGTATTGGGTATGGCTTTGGTCGCAGTTGAAGCACGCTCCCAGAAAAAGCTTTTGCCTTCGGGGGCCTTTCAGTTCCGTTCGGGCATAGCCGCCCTTTATGCCCTGATGTCCTTGCTTGTACTGACTGTTACCAGTGGAGAAGTTTTCGCGCCGTTGTTCTTGCAAATTCTGCATCAGCAATCGCCCTTGATTGCCGGTTATTTGGCCGCCTTGATGGCAGCAGGCTGGACGGTCGGGGCGATTGCCAGTTCGGGTCTGAGTGGACAGGGCATTCAGCGCGCCATCATGGCGGGGCCTGTGTTGGGGTTGTTGGGCATGGTGAGCCTAGCCTTGCTAGTGCCTAAAACCAGCGCGGGTCACTGGCTTGATTTAGCACCAATTTGTTTGGGGCTGGCCCTGATTGGGCTGGGGGTGGGCTTGGCGTGGCCACATTTACTGACTCGTGTTCTAAAAGCTGCCGTGCCGCAAGAACAGGAGTTGGCCGGTGCGTCGATCACGACTATCCAGCTCTTTGCAACAGCAACAGGCGCGGCCATGGCGGGGATGATCGCGAACGCGGGTGGATTGATTGATCCAGGTGGAGTTCAAGGCACCGCCCGGGCGGCGTATTATCTATTTGGTTTCTTTGCGCTTGCGCCTTTAATTGGGATTGTGGTGGCAAGGAACTGTCGCGGCTAGGGTTTGTCTGATGATGCAATAGCCTGTCTAGTGCGTAACGGCTGGCGGCTAGCAGTCTTTTTATGGCTGCAGGTTTAAGTAGCAAGTGTGGAGGCGGGGTAGGGCACATGCTGGAGAATAAGCATAGTACCTATAACTGTTATAGTATTTTGGTGCAATCAGTACCCCGCCTAATGCTGTTGTGCCCATGATGTAAAGGAGGTTAGGACATGAATAACTTTTCCGATCCTGCCCCTAAGCCTGCTCCGCAGCCCAAGCCAATGCGTTGGCCTAGTGACTTCCCGGGGAAGCATGACAGGCAGGATTAGTTTTCAACATCACGCCGTATCACTGAAGCCGCCTTTAGGGGCGGCTTTTTCGTGGCTGGCCTATTTTTCTGGACGCCTTTGAGCCGTGCGTTTCGCCGCCCACGCGGGGCTTTTGCAAGAGTTTGGTGGTTGTTGCACGTCTATATACACTTTGCTACTTTTTCGCCTTCTGGAGTCGCTATAGTGGCGCGACCACGGATTTTGGCTGTTTTGTTTCGCTATTTTTCCGTTGGTTTTTCAATCACATCAAGGAGAAAAAATGCGTTTCAAAGCAATTGTGATGATGCTCGTGGTCGGGGCATTGCTAGCAGGTAAAACAGCGTCAGCCCAGGAAAGTGCCGCCTTTTGGGAAGCCACTTCCAAGCCCCTTAACCAGTACTTGAGTGAAGGCTGGAAGATCGTGGCGATGCATTACGAGTCTTATGGCAATGGGGTCGAGTATCAGTACACCTTGCAAAAAGAAAATCAGGCGGTGCAGTGTGATGTATTCAAGCGCCCCAAGAAAGAGCCTGAAGTGACTTGTTTTTCCTTGAGTGGCTTCTAATTCATGTATTCCGATTGACACAAACTCCTCCTTGTGTGGATCTGCTCGGTACTGCACTATCAGACTTTCGACGACTGACGATAGGAGCTTGATATGTCTGATCAAAATGCTTCCGACAAAAGGCCACAAGCAGATCCAGCGGAGGAGAATGCGTTTTTCCCTTCTAGCTATTCGCTAAGCCAGTTCACCTCTCCCAAGTCCGATCTGGGCGGCGCTGATTATCCGAGCCCTTACAAGGGTGGGAAAAAGATTTTGATGATCGGCGCAGATGAGCGTTATCTGCTGACCAGCAATGGTACGTTCTTCTCTACCGGTAACCATCCGGTAGAAACTTTGCTGCCCATGTACCACCTTGATAAGGCGGGTTTTGCCTTTGATGTGGCGACCGTTTCAGGTAATCCGGTCAAGTTTGAGTATTGGGCTATGCCTTCCGACGATGAGAAAGTGAAGGGTTTTTTCGACCAATATCGCTCGCAGTTCAAGCAGCCACTTACCTTGTCGGAAGTCATCGCACAAGGGCTGGATAATTACGCTGCTATTTTCATTCCTGGGGGTCATGGAGCCTTGATCGGCTTGCCAGAAAGCAAAGATGTGGCAACAGTGCTGGAGTGGGCCGCGGCGAATGACAAGTTTCTTATCTCGCTGTGCCACGGCCCTGCCGCGTTTCTGGCAGTCGGCGATAGCGATATTTACCGAGGCTATAAAATTTGCGCCTTCCCGGATACTCTCGACGATAGAACCCCCGACATCGGCTACATGCCCGGCCACCTGACCTGGAAGTTCGGTGAGAAGCTGAAAGCCTTAGGCTTTGAGATCGTCAATAGCGATATCTCGGGGGCTGTGTTGAGAGACCGCAAGCTAATTACCGGAGATAGCCCCTTGGCAGCCAATGCCCTTGGCAAGCTTGCGGCAGACACTCTGCTCAAGGAGATTGGCGGCTAAAGTCATCGCTGTTGCGAAAGCGGCAAGCTATTAACACCGTATTGTGGGGGCGCCCGACAGGTTCGCTATCTTTTGGCGACAGCTGAAAGTCTGTTGGTTGATGTTGGGTAGGCCCCATCTCAAGCAATATTTCGTAAGGCGCTGCTGAGGCCTACGATATTGTTGGAGTCTGTAGAGCAGGCTATCAAAAAGCTGGTATGAAAAGAAATATAAGCCGTTGATTTATTTAGAATAAATATTGATTTTTTATAATCAACGGCTTTAATTCTTTGGTGCGAACGGAGAGACTCGAACTCTCACACCTCTCGGCGCCAGAACCTAAATCTGGTGCGTCTACCAATTCCGCCACGTTCGCAAAACGAAAGAAGTAGATTCTAGCGTGGATTTCCGCCCTAGGCAAGTGCTTGCGGTGCGTAAAATTCAAATAGATTAGGGGCCGTTCCGTCTTTCTTGAAGCAGGTTTTTGTACTGCTTTGTTTTAGCTGCGTTTTGGGCTTTTGGCGATCAAACCGCGTTCCAGCCAATCCGCTTGTTTTTCCGCGTTGATCCCCAGCTCATCCAGAATTTCCTGGGTGTCTTGCCCCAGCTGCGGAGCAGGGCGGTAGATGCCGCCAGGGCTACTGCTCAGTTTGGGAACAATGCCAGGTACTTTAAGCGGCGTGCCATCGGATAGCGTCGCGTCCAGCAGCATGTCACGCGCCTGATAATGTGGGTCGGCCGCTATGTCGGCAATGTCGTAGACGCGGCCTGCGGGCACACCGGCCTGATCCAAAATAGCCAGCACTTTATCCAGCTCTAGCGCGCTGGCCCAGTGGCCAATCGCTGCATCGATCACCCCGGCGTTTTTGGCGCGGCCATCGTTGTGTGCGTAATCGGGGTTGTCGGCCATGTCAGGGCGGCCGATGGCGCTCATCAAGCGCTTGAAGATGCTGTCGCCGTTGCCAGCAATCAAGGCGTATTTGCCATCTTTGCAGACGTAGGCATTGCTGGGGGTGATGCCCGGTAAGCTGCTGCCCGCGGGCTCGCGAATCGCGCCAAAGGCAGAGTATTCCGGCAGCAGGCTTTCCATCATATTGAAGACAGACTCGTACAGGGCAACGTCAATGTATTGGCCCTGACCGTCGTTTTGTTCTCGTTGGCGCAAGGCCATCATGATGCCGATCACGCCATGTAAGGCGGCCAGGGAATCACCGATGGAAACCCCAACGCGTACAGGTGGGCGTCCGGCTTCACCGCTCAGGTGGCGCAAGCCACCCATGGCTTCGCCAATGACGCCAAAGCCTGGTTTGTCTTTATAGGGGCCGGTCTGACCGTAGCCAGAGACGCGGAGCATGATCAGGCCGGGGTTGATGGCTTTAAGATCTTCCCAGCCCAAGCCCCATTCTTCCAGTGCGCCAGGACGAAAGTTCTCGATCAGAATGTCGCATTCTTTGACCAGCTCGCGCACCACGTCCTGGCATTCAGCCTGGCGCAGATCCAAAGCCAGTGACCGTTTGTTACGGGACTGCACCTCCCACCAGACTGAGTTGCCGTTATGCAGCAGGCGCCATTTGCGTAAGGGGTCGCCGCCTTTAGGAGATTCAATCTTGATCACGTCCGCGCCAAATTCGCCCAGGATCTTGGCAGCAAAGGGGCCGGCGATCAATTGGCCTAATTCCAGGACCCGGATACCGCCTAAAGGGGTGTTCTTGTGCATATCAGTCTTGCATAGGGGAGGTAAAGTAAGGGATCATAGTCCGGCACGGCTGTATTGTCTTGACAGGGAATTATGATTCAAAATACGTTTGTTTGGATTTACCGTGCCAGTTTCCGGTAAAATGCTGGATTACTCTTATCAATCACTCAATTTAATATAGGTCTTCAATGCAGCCCGAGGTTGAAATTCTGTCCGGCTTGGAGCGCCGAGTCGATGTGGTCGTTTCGGTGGCCGACGTAGAAAAACAAGTCCAGGCCCAGCTCAAGCGTGTGGCTCGTACGGCCAAGGTACAGGGCTTCCGTCCCGGTAAAGCGCCTTTGTCCGTTGTCGAGCGCAGTCACGGCCCTGGAATCCGTTACGACGCCATCAACGAAGAAATCGGCAAAGCCCTGGACAAAGTGATCCAGGACTCCAAATTGCGTGTCGCCGGCACTCCAAATCTGGAAGCCAAAGAAGGCGATGCACCTGAAGGCACCATGGCCTTTACCGCTACGTTCGAGGTTTACCCCGAAGTAGCCGTGCCTGACCTGTCCAAACTGGAAATCAAGCGTGCTGACACGCCTGTGACCGACGAAGACATTCAGCGCACTGTAGACGTGCTGCGTAAGCAGCGCGCCAACTACGAATCCAGCGCCGATCGCGAAGCTCAGGAAGATGACCGCATCACCCTGGACTTTGTGGGCACCATCGACGGCGTCGCCTTCGAAGGCGGTAGCGCTGAAGGTTTCCAGTACCTGCAAGGCCGTGGCCGCATGCTGCCCGAGTTCGAAACAGCAGTGGCTGGCATGAAAGCAGGCGAAACCAAAACGTTCCCCCTGGAATTTCCTGCTGACTACACCGGCAAAGAAGTGGCTGGCAAAACAGCCGAATTCAAGATCACCGTGACAGACGTGGCTCAGCCTGTTCTGCCCGAGATGGATGCTGAATTTGCCAAGTCCCTGGGTCAAGCTGAAGGTGACGTTGACGCTTTGTTGGCTGATATTCGTGCCAACATCGAGCGTGAAATCAAGGCTCGTGTTCACGCCCGCAACAAGTCGGCAGTGATGGATGCTTTGCTGACCGCCAGCGAATTTGACGTGCCTAAAGCTCTGGTAGACAACGACGTTCAAGGTCGCATCGCTTCGGCGCGTGCTGAGCTGAAAGAGCGTGGTGTACCTGACGCAGACAAGATGCCCATTCCTGCCGAGGCTTTCCAGGAAGAATCCACACGCCGCGTGCGTCTGGGTCTGCTGGTGTCCGAGCTGGTCAAGGCTGCTGAACTGCAAGCCAAGCCCGAGCAGGTCCGTGCCCGCATCGAAGAGTTTGCCCAGAACTACGAACAGCCCGCCCAAGTGGTGGCCTATTACCTGTCTGATCGCCAGCGTCGCGCCGAGATCGAGGCAGTTGTACTCGAAGACAACGTTGTCGAGCACGTACTGTCCCAGGCCAAGGTGACCGACGAGGAGGTGGCGTTCGACCAAATCATGGGAACCAACTAATGTCGTCAACCTTTGTCGACTTCTACGCCTCAATGCATGGGGGGCAATCCGTTGCCCCTACAGGTTTGGGTTACGTGCCTATCGTGATCGAGCAGTCCGGCCGTGGGGAGAGGTCTTACGACATCTACTCGCGTCTGCTGCGCGAGCGCATCATCTTTCTGGTGGGCCCGGTTCATGATAATTCGGCCAACCTGATTGTTGCTCAACTGCTGTTTTTGGAGTCGGAAAATCCTGAAAAGGATATTTCTCTCTACATCAACTCGCCCGGTGGCTCGGTCTATGCAGGTCTTGCCATTTACGACACGATGCAGTTCGTCAAGCCGGAAGTCTCGACATTGTGTACCGGCATGGCTGCCAGCATGGGCGCTTTCTTGCTGTCTTCGGGCGTCAAGGGCAAGCGCTTGGCCTTGCCTAACTCGCGCATCATGATTCATCAGCCTTCGGGCGGTGCGCGCGGTCAGGCTTCCGATATCCAGATTCAGGCCAAGGAAATCTTGAGCCTGCGTGAACGTTTGAACAAGATCCTGGCTGCAAATTGCGGTCAGCCTGTTGAACGTATCGAGCTGGATACCGAGCGTGACAACTTCATGGCAGCTGAAGACGCCGTGGCTTATGGCCTGATCGACAAGGTGATGAACACTCGTGATGAGTAATCATCTGTCCCGTACAGGGATCGATCTAAAGCAGTAATATGGCTGTTCTGGGGCGGGACTTGTTCCCGTCCTTTTACCATCCTGAAGTGAAATTTAAATTTATGTCCGAAAAGAAATCGGCCGACGAGAAAGTTCTGCATTGCTCGTTTTGCAATAAAAGCCAGCACGAGGTCAAGAAACTGATCGCTGGACCTTCGTCCGTGTTCATTTGCGACGAATGTATTGATCTGTGTACCGATATCATTCGTGACGAAGCAGCGGGCGCCACTCCTGATGGTGAACGTAAAGAACTGCCCACCCCCCAGGAAATCAAAGAGTTTCTGGACGGGTATGTCATTGGCCAGGAAATGCCTAAGCGCACCTTGGCGGTGGCGGTGTACAACCACTACAAACGAATTCGTAGCGGCAAAGCAGGCCGTGACGATGTGGAACTGTCCAAAAGTAATATCTTGCTGATCGGACCTACGGGCTCGGGCAAGACGCTGCTGGCTCAAACTTTGGCCCGCATGTTGGATGTACCTTTTGTGATGGCCGACGCGACCACTCTGACCGAAGCCGGTTACGTGGGTGAGGACGTTGAGAACATCGTTCAAAAACTGCTGCAAAATTGCGATTACGATGTGGAAAAAGCGCAGCGCGCCATCATCTACATTGATGAAATCGACAAAATTTCCCGTAAATCGGATAACCCTTCCATCACCCGTGACGTATCGGGCGAGGGCGTGCAACAAGCGCTGCTCAAACTGATTGAAGGCACAGTGGCTTCGGTTCCCCCGCAAGGCGGCCGTAAACACCCCAACCAGGACTTTGTGCAGGTGGATACCACCAGCATTCTGTTTATCGTAGGGGGTGCCTTTGATGGTCTGGAGAAGGTGATCCGAGATCGTACCGAGAAATCCGGTATTGGTTTTTCTGCCTCGGTCAAAGCTAAGTCCGAGCGTGGCGTGGGCGAGCTGTTCTCCGAAGCAGAGCCAGAGGATTTGATCAAATTTGGTCTTATCCCTGAACTTGTCGGTCGTCTGCCTGTAGTCGCTACGCTGGAAGAGCTGCACGAAGATGCTTTGATCCGTATCTTGACCGAACCGCGCAACGCGCTGGTCAAACAGTTCCAAAAGCTGCTCAGCATGGAAGGCGTGGATCTGGAAGTTCAGCCTGAAGCCTTGCGTGCCGTTGCTCAGCGTGCCATCAAGCGTCGTACCGGCGCCCGTGGTTTGCGTAGCATTGTCGAGCAAGCCTTGCTGGATACCATGTACGAACTGCCTTCTCGCAAAGATGTCAGCAAGGTTGTTCTGACCGAGGACGCTGTGATCGGAAAGAGTAAACCCGAATTGATTTTGGGTCGCCCTTTGTCCGATAGTGAGGCTAGTGACACTGAGTCGCCCTTGAAAAACGCAGTAGCTTAGAAAGATTGATTTTGTCTGTGTTTTGTCTGGCTTGTGGCTGGGCGAAGCACAGATAAGACAGGGCGACAGGCGATGGAAAAAAGAGAGGAGTCCAGCATTGGTGGCGACTTATAGGCGTACAAGCTTGTCTCTCTTTAACTCTGTAAAGTTCTGTCCTTATATTGGTCCGGCCTACTTGAAATATCAAAATTCGCCACAATCTGAGCTACAACAGGTTAAACCGTGAAAGGGAAGCCCAGGCTTCCCTTTTGCGTCTAAGGACATTTATAGGAAATGACTATGTCTGCGAGCCAGATTCTTTCTACGGAACCTATTGAGCTGCCGCTGCTCCCTTTGCGCGATGTAGTGGTGTTCCCTCACATGGTGATTCCGCTTTTTGTCGGTCGGCCTCGCTCTATTAAAGCCCTTGAGCTGGCCATGGAGTCCGGCAACAACATCATGCTGGTGGCCCAAAAGTCCGCGGGCAAGGACGATCCTGCTCCAGAGGATCTCTACGAAATTGCGTGTGCGGCCAGTATTTTGCAAATGCTCAAGTTGCCCGATGGCACCGTCAAGGTGTTGGTGGAAGGCTTGCAGCGTGCACGAATCCAGCAAGTTCAAGATGCCGAGACCCACTTCATGGCCTCGGTAGTGGAAGTGCCCGGCGATGCCGGTGATGCAGCTGAAACTGAAGCCCTGCGTCGCGCAGTGCTGGGTCAGTTCGAACAGTACGTCAAACTGAATAAAAAGATTCCTCAGGAAATTCTGACCTCCCTGACGGGCATCGATGATGCTGGCCGTCTGGCGGATACGATTGCGGCCCATTTGCCGCTGAAGTTGGAACAAAAGCAGGGCATGCTGGAAACGCCTAATGCGCTGCAACGCCTGGAAGGCTTGCTGTCCCAGCTGGAAGGCGAGATCGACATCTTGCAGGTCGAAAAGCGTATTCGCGGCCGCGTCAAAAAGCAGATGGAAAAGAGCCAGCGTGACTACTACCTGAACGAGCAGGTCAAAGCGATTCAGAAAGAGTTGGGCGAAGGCGAAGACGGTGCTGATGTTGAAGAGCTGGAAAAACGCATCGAGCAGGCCCAACTGAGCAAAGAAGCGCTCAAGAAAGCCGAATCCGAAATGAAAAAGCTCAAGCTGATGTCCCCGATGTCGGCCGAAGCGACTGTGGTGCGCAACTACATTGAGACCTTGGTGGGTCTGCCTTGGCGCAAAAAGAGCCGTATCAATAACTCCTTGAGCAATGCCGAGGAAGTATTGGATGCGGATCACTTTGGTCTGGAGAAGGTCAAAGAGCGCATTGTGGAATACCTGGCTGTGCAGCAGCGCGTTGACAAGCTCAAGGCCCCAATCTTGTGCTTGGTTGGCCCTCCAGGCGTGGGTAAAACCTCGCTGGGTCAATCCATTGCCAAGGCCACGAACCGCAAGTTCATTCGCATGGCGTTGGGCGGGGTGCGTGACGAGGCCGAGATTCGTGGTCACCGTCGTACCTACATTGGCTCCATGCCCGGTAAAGTGGTTCAGAACATGAGCAAAGTGGGTGTACGTAACCCCTTGTTCCTGCTGGACGAGATCGACAAGATGGGTGCGGATTTCCGTGGTGATCCATCCTCGGCGCTGTTGGAGGTTCTGGACCCCGAACAAAACCATACCTTCCAGGATCACTACCTGGAAGTGGACTACGACTTGTCCGATGTGATGTTCGTGGCTACTAGCAACACCTTGAACATTCCTCCGGCTCTGTTGGACCGTATGGAAGTGATTCGTCTGTCTGGCTACACCGAAGACGAAAAAGTGCGTATCGCTTTCGATTACCTCTTGCCCAAGCTGATGAAGAACAACGGCGTGCGCGATGGTGAGCTGGAAGTGACAGAAGACGCGGTGCGCGACATCGTGCGTTACTACACTCGCGAAGCAGGTGTGCGTTCGTTGGAACGTGAAATCAGCAAAATCTGCCGCAAGGTAGTGCGCAAGCTGCTCGTGGCTAACCCGCAAGCAGGTACACGTGCTGCTCGTAACAAGACGCTCACTCAAGAGACTCTGGTCGTCAATGCAGAGAATCTGAATGATTACCTGGGCGTGCGTCGTTTCTCCTTCGGTCTGGCCGAAAAAGAGAACAAGATTGGACAAGTTACGGGCCTGGCCTGGACTGAAGTGGGTGGCGAATTGCTGACCATTGAAGTGGCTGACATGCCCGGTAAAGGCAATGTGCTGCGTACTGGTTCGATTGGCGACGTGATGAAAGAGTCGGTTGAAGCTGCTCGAACAGTCGTACGTTCGCGTGCCCAGAAATGGGGTATTGCCAATACCGTGTTTGAGAAGCGTGACTTGCATGTGCACTTTCCTGAAGGCGCTACGCCCAAGGATGGTCCATCGGCGGGTATCGCTATCACCACGGCTATTGTGTCTAGCTTGACGGGTATTCCGGTTCGTGCGGACGTTGCCATGACGGGTGAAATCACCTTGCGTGGTGAAGTTCTGCCTATCGGTGGTTTGAAAGAGAAGCTGCTGGCTGCTCAGCGCGGTGGTATCAAAACCGTGATGATTCCAGAGGAAAACGTCAAAGACTTGGCCGATATTCCAGATAACGTGAAAAACACGCTGGAGATCATCCCGGTGCGTTGGATTGATCGTGTACTGGAAGTGGCCTTGCAAGACGCGGTAACGCCTCTGAGTGACGAGGAAGTAGCGCGTCTGGCCGCTGAGGCCTTGGCAGCTAATCGTGCGGCAGCGCAGGGCTCTGAGTCCTTTAAGCACTAAGCCATAAGTAGTACAGGGAGTATCTTCCCGCAAACAGGCCACCTTGTTTTCAAGGTGGCCTGTTTGTTTTCTGCGAAGGTAATTGGATGGCGGTGTCAGACTGATGTTTTGGTACTTCGCAGTCGCATGGTTGTGGGTGTGGCAAGCAATTAGGTCTGGCCCTACAATTTTGCCTGCAACAGCAACAGCAACAGCAACAGCAACAGCAACAGCAACAGCAACAGCAACAGCAACAGCAACAGCAACAGCAACAGCCAGAACATCTACAACCGCCACAACAGCGAAGGTAGCAGAAGACGCACAGTCTCTATCATCACTGCAATAGCTCAGCTAGCGAGTTGTGTTTTCTGGAGCCCACAGTAACCGCGACGAATATATCTGCAAGTTGACTGTCGACAGCGACAATCCCAAGCCATTAAAAAACCCCATAGACCAGTGGTGTATGGGGTTTTCTTCGCCTGTGGCCAGTTGCTTAATGCAAGGGGCTGGTACGAATCAGGCCAACTGCAATACCTTCCAGAGCCAGGGAGTCTGGGTCGGTCACAATGATGGGTTCAAAGTCGGGGTTCTCGGGCAAGAGTACAACTTGATTGCTGGAACGTGAAAGACGCTTGACGGTGACATCATCGCCAATACGGACCACCACAATCTGGCCGTTACGGGCTTCCGTTGCTTTTTTAACGGCCAACAAGTCGCCGTCAAAAATACCCGCGTCTTTCATGCTCAGTCCACGTACGCGGAGCAGGTAGTCTGGGGTCTGGGCGAATAGGGTAGGGGCTACGCCGATTTCGCGCTCGATGTGCTCGGTGGCCAGGATGGGGCTACCCGCAGCAACCCGTCCAATAATAGGCAGCAACAAGGCATCGGCCAGATTGGCCAGCATCGCGCTAGGGGCAGCGGCTTCGCGGGGTTCAGTGCCCAGCAAGCGTATGCCTCGCGAGGCACCCGCGGTCAGTTCAATAGCGCCTTTACGGGCCAGAGCTTTTAAATGATCTTCGGCTGCATTGGCGGATTTGAAGCCCAGCACCTGAGCAATTTCTGCGCGGGTGGGCGGAAAACCCGTCCGTTCAATTTCAGAACGGATGATGTCCAGCACTTGTTGTTGGCGTGCAGTGAGCTTGACGGTCATAGTATTGTCTGCTGAATATATATACAGTAAAGATTGTGCGTTACAGTTTGCGTTTTGGCAAGCGGCACAGGCCTTCAAGGCCTCATTTTTGAACTCTTGAGCCCTGCTGATTGGCGGTGGGCCAATTGTCGCGGTCCATTGTGTACAGCACATGGGGGACGAGCTTATGGCCAGCGGGTACTCCAGGATGGTCGAAGGTGCCGGGCTGAGCCTGCATGCCCAGACGCTGCATGACCGTCTGAGATGGCAGATTTAACTGAGCCGTATAGGCCACGATCTGCTGCAGATCTAATTTAGTAAAGCCAAAGTCTAGGCAGGCTTTAGCCGCCTCGGTGGCATAGCCTTTGCCCCAAAACTCGGGCAGCAAACGCCAAAGGACTTCTACGCAGGGCTGAAAGTGCAAGTCTGCAGTGGGACGGTTCAAGCCGACCATGCCTATAAACTGGCCGCTTTCCTTTAGTTCTACTGCCCAGGGCCCCCAGCCGTGTTCCTCAATCAGTCGCTGGCAGCGCTGGGCTAGCGCGTCACTGTCTGCACGACTCAGGGTTGCAGGGTAGTAGCGCAAGGTATCGGAATCGCCATTCAGTTCGGAAAAGGGTTCCAGGTCACTGGGCTTCCAGGGACGCAAGTTCAGGCGCTCAGTAGTCAGGGAGATAGGTTCGGTCATGGTGTCGGGATAGGTGCAGGGCAGCAAGAGCTGGAACGACAACGCCCTTCCGAAGAAGGGCGTCGTTCTTACTAACTGCCAATTAGCTTACTTCAATACTTGAGCGATGGCTTTGGCCACAACATCAATATTTTGGCTGTTCAGCGCAGCTACGCAGATACGGCCGCTGCTGACGGCGTAAATACCGTGCTCTTGACGCAGACGCTCCACCTGGGCGGCGGTAAGGCCGGAGTAGGAGAACATACCGCGCTGTTGCAGCACGAAATCAAAGTCTTGTTCTACGCCATGCTCTTTGAGTTTGGCAACCAGCTGACCACGCATCTCGCGGATGCGGTCACGCATGCCGGCAAGTTCAGTCGCCCAGGTTTGGAACAGTTCGGGCGAGTTCAGCACAGTAGCCACGACCTTGCCGCCGTGTGTGGGCGGGTTGGAGTAGTTGGTGCGAATCACGCGTTTAACCTGGCTAAGCACACGGGAGGTTTCGTCTTTGCTGGAAGTGACCAGGGTCAGGGCACCCACACGCTCACCGTACAGCGAGAACGATTTGGAAAACGAGGAGCTGATGAACATGGACAGGCCAAGCTTGGCGAACAAGCGAACCACGCTGGCGTCTTCTTCCAGACCGTCACCAAAGCCTTGGTAGGCGATGTCCAGGAAAGGAACCAGTTGGCGCTCTTTGATCAGTTCAGCGATCTGGGTCCATTGCTCGGCGCTGGGATCAACGCCGGTGGGGTTGTGGCAGCAAGCATGCAGAACCACGATGGACTGAGCAGGCATGGCGCGCAGCGAGGCCAGCATGCCGTCGAAATTCAGGCCATGGGTGGCGGCATCGTAGTAAGCGTAGGTATTGACCTTGAAGCCGGCGCGTTCAAACAGGGCGCGGTGGTTTTCCCAGCTTGGGTCGCTGATGTAGACCTGCGACTGGGGCAATAGTTGCTGCAGGAAGTCGGCGCCGATCTTCAGTGCACCGGTACCGCCCAGAGACTGCACGGTCAGGGCACGGCCTTCGGCGATGATAGGGGAGTCTGCGCCCAGCAAAAGGGTTTGTGCACCCAGGTTGTAGGTGTTGATCCCTTCAATGGGCAGGTAGCTGCGGGCAGCCGCTGTGGCCATCATGGCTTCTTCCGCTTTCTGGACAGCCTGCAAAATCGGGATACGCCCTTGATCGTCGTAATAAACACCGACTCCCAGATTAACTTTGCCGCTGCGTTCATCGGCATTGTATTGTTCGTTCAAACCCAAGATGGGGTCGCGTGGAGCCAGTTCGACGGTTTCGAAGAGCGATGTCATGATGATATGGGGGCGTTAGTGCAGAAAGGTAGTAAAACAAAGCATTAATGGGATAATACGGGCTTACCCTAAAGCGTGTCTAGCATGAAATTTGAGCCTGCCTTTCAAGAGTTTCCGGGGAGTTCCTTCAAACTTTTCCAACCTTATTTGCCAGCGGGCGACCAGCCAGCGGCGATTGAGCAGTTGGTTGAGGGGATCGATGACGGCTTGATGTACCAGACCCTGCTGGGGGTGACGGGCTCGGGCAAGACCTACACGATGGCCAACATCATCGCTCGTACCGGGCGTCCGGCGATCGTGCTGGCCCCCAATAAAACCTTGGCTGCCCAGTTGTACGCTGAGATGCGCGAGTTCTTTCCACGCAACGCCGTGGAGTACTTCGTCTCCTACTACGACTACTACCAGCCCGAAGCCTATGTGCCGTCGCGCGATCTGTTTATTGAGAAGGACTCGTCCATCAATGAACATATTGAGCAGATGCGCCTGTCGGCGACGAAAAGCCTGCTGGAGCGGCCTGACACCATTATTGTGGGTACGGTGTCCTGCATCTACGGTATTGGTAACCCGGGTGACTACCACGCGATGGTGCTTACCCTGCGCAAAGGTGACCGGATCGCCAGGCAGGAATTGCTGGCGCGGTTGGTGGCCATGCAGTACGAGCGTAACGATCTGGATTTTCAGCGCGGGGTGTTTCGTGCTCGTGGGGAAGTGGTCGATATCTTCCCGGCGGAAAACGCGGAGCTGGCCTTACGCGTCAGCCTGTTTGACGACGAGATTGAAGAGCTGGAGCTGTTCGATCCCCTGACCGGCAAAGTGGTGCAAAAGCTAAATCGCTTTACCGTATTCCCTAGCTCGCACTACGTGACGCCACGCGAAACGGTTTTGCGCGCCATCGAAACCATCAAGCTGGAACTGCGCGAGCGCCTGGACTTTTTAGTTAAGGACGGGCAGTTGGTTGAAGCGCAGCGTCTGGAGCAACGGACTCGATTTGACTTGGAAATGCTGCAGGAGCTGGGTTTTTGCAAAGGCATTGAGAACTACTCGCGGCACTTGTCAGGGGCAGCCCCCGGCGATCCGCCTCCTACCCTAATTGACTATCTGCCGCGCAATGCCCTGATGTTCATTGACGAAAGCCACGTCACCATCGGGCAGCTAAGCGCCATGTATCGTGGTGACCGTTCGCGTAAAGAGACCCTGGTGCAATTTGGTTTCCGTTTGCCCTCGGCAATGGATAACCGGCCTCTCAAACTGGAAGAGTTCGAGAGGCGTATGCCGCAGACGGTATTTGTCTCTGCCACTCCTTCCAACTACGAGCAGGAACATGCGGATAATGTGGTGGAGCAGGTGGTGCGCCCCACTGGCTTGGTGGACCCGCTCATCGAAGTTCGCCCCGCGACCACGCAGGTAGATGATCTGCTGGGTGAAATCAAGCTGCGCACTGCTCAGCAGGATCGCGTGCTGGTAACGACCTTGACCAAGCGCATGTCTGAAGACTTGACCGACTATCTGTCAGAGCACGGGGTGCGTGTGCGCTATCTGCACTCCGATATTGATACGGTGGAGCGGGCTGAAATTATTCGCGATCTGCGTTTGGGCGTATTTGATGTGTTGGTCGGGATTAACTTGCTGCGCGAAGGTCTGGACTTGCCTGAAGTCTCCCTGGTGGCCATTTTGGATGCAGACAAAGAGGGTTTTCTGCGCTCCGAACGTAGCCTGATCCAAACCATAGGCCGGGCAGCGCGGAACTTGAATGGGAAGGCCATTCTCTATGCGGACAGAATGACGGACTCCATGCATAGGGCGATCTCGGAAACCGAACGTCGTCGCAACAAGCAAATTGCCTTTAACGAAGAGCACGGCATTACGCCACGCGGCGTCAACAAAGCGGTTCGTGAATTGATTGATGGCGTGGTGTCGTCAGACCCGACCGCGAGCTTGCGTGAAGAAGTGCCAGAAGCCTTGATCAAAGATGAAAAGGCGGCGGCGCGCGAAATCAAGCGTCTGGAAAAAGAGATGATGGATCATGCGCGCAACCTGGAATTCGAGCAGGCCGCCGCTGCCAGAGACAAGTTGCAGCGCTTGAAGGCCAAGTTGCTACTGGGTTGATCCTGGCTTGATGAGACAGGATCGCAATACCCGGTGCTGATGCAGCAGGAGCAGGGTGGTCTGGAGTTCAAAAGAAGCGCTTTACCTGGAAAAATGGGGTGCTTTCTTTTATGGTGATGCTTGTGGTGTATTTGCAACTATTTGCGCATGTAAGCCTAAAAAGTTAGTGCTTGCGCTACCGGCTTTCATTGCGTGGGTGTATTGCTTGATTTATCTCATCACGAGAATGGCGGGTATCCGCTAAGCAAAGGGTGCCGCGCCTTTTATTTGTTACAAGCTTCAAACGCTCGGATTTTACGCTGCCTCAAGCTTCACAAAGTGGCCTGATTTAGCGCCAGAAAACCTTGTTTTGCGGCTGCTTTCCACCCCCATTCTGTCTTGCCTTATTTGGGGTTTTCCCGCAGACTTTGACGCATTATGAGTAAGGTTCTGTTTGTCTGTACAGGGAATATTTGCCGCTCTCCCAGCGCCGAAGGTGTCTTGCGCCAACTGGTGGATCAAGCCAGCTTGTCGGAGGATATTTTGGTGGACTCCGCCGCCACACATGGCTTTCATGTGGGCGAGCATCCTGACACACGCGCACAGATAGCCGCTCGTAAGCGCGGCTATGACATCTCTACTTATCAGGCCCGGCAGGTTCAGCGCGATGATTTTCGCGACTTTGACCTTATTTTGAGCATGGACTGGGAAAATCACGCTGCCTTGCAGCAAATGTGTCCTCCCTTGTATCGCCATAAGCTCATGCTGCTGATGCGCTTTGCCACTGACTTTGAGGCGGCTACCGTGCCCGATCCCTATTACGGGGGGCAGGATGGCTTTAATAAGGTCATGGACTATATCGAGGATGCCTGCAAGGGTGTATTCGAGCTGGTTCGCAAACGTGTGCCTAATTATCGCGCCGCCTGAGCAGGGCGATAAACACTTCAGTATAAGTGTAAAATCACGCCCTCAAGCACGGTAGTTTCCCCCGTATTTGCTATACTGGACCAAATTGGTCGGATTTGCTTTTGCAATCCGGCCGCTTTCGCCTTTGGCAAGGAAACTATCATGCGTTTGACGACAAAAGGGCGTTTCGCCGTAACCGCGATGATCGATCTTGCGCTGCGCCAGCAAAGTGGACCGGTGACGCTCGCAGGCATCAGCCAGCGACAGGGTATCTCGCTCTCTTATCTTGAACAGTTATTTGGCAAGCTGCGCCGCCATGAGCTGGTCGATAGTGTGCGTGGGCCCGGGGGTGGCTATACGCTTGCGCGTTTGGCCCGTCACATTACCGTTGCTGACATTGTGTTTGCGGTTGATGAGCCTGTCGATGCGACCCAATGCGGTGGCAAAGGCAATTGCAAGCAGGGCACAAATGGGCAAAAAGGTGAGTGCATGACTCACGAGCTTTGGGCAACGCTTAGTCGTAAAATGGTGGATTACCTGGATTCTGTCTCGTTACAGGACTTGGTGGATCAACAGCGTTTGCGTCAGCTCAAGCTGGCCGCTCAGGAAGCCGGTCAGCCAGAAGAATGTACTTTGTAGGTGGCCCTTGCCCCTGACCCGGAGTTTTGTATGAATCGCCCTCAGCGTATCTATATGGATTATGCCGCCACCACGCCGGTTGACTCGCGTGTGGCCGACAGCATGATCCCCTGGTTAACGGAACGATTTGGCAATCCAGCCTCCAACACCCACCCTTACGGATGGGATGCTGAAGAGGCGGTGGATCAGGCGCGTCGCCAAGTGGCTACGCTGATCGGTGCCGAGCCACGCGAGATTGTCTGGACTTCCGGTGCCACTGAAGCGATCAACCTGGCTTTGAAGGGCGCTGCGCAGTTTTATCAGTCCAAAGGCCGCCATATTATTACCGTCCGTACCGAACATAAAGCGGTGCTGGATACCTGTTCGGCCTTGCTGGACGAAGGTTTTGAAGTCACCTTTCTAGATGTCTTGCCCAGCGGACTGCTTGATCTGGACGCTTTTAAGCAAGCCATCCGTCCTGACACCATTCTGGCTTCAGTCATGCTGGTCAATAACGAAATTGGCGTGATTCAGGATGTCCAGGCTCTCGGTGCTATTTGCCGCGAACACAAGGTCCTGTTCCATGTGGATGCCGCCCAGGCCACGGGCAAGGTGGCAATCAATCTACAGGAATGGCCTGTGGACTTGATGTCCATGTCCGCTCACAAGACTTATGGCCCCAAGGGAATTGGTGCTTTGTATGTGCGCCGCAAGCCGGCTGTGCGTTTGAAGGCGCAGATTCACGGCGGTGGTCACGAACGTGGCTTCCGATCTGGGACGCTGGCAACCCATCAAATTGTGGGTATGGGCCTGGCGTTTGAGTTAGCTGGCCAGGAAATGCAAGCGGACACGCAGCGGATTACGGCGTTGCGGGATCGCCTTTGGGCCGGTTTGAAGCAGATCCCGGATCTTTATCTAAATGGCACACTGGATCAGCGTGTTCCTCATAACCTGAATATCAGCGTTGATCACATCGAAGGCGAAGCCTTGATGATGGCCTTGACGGATTTGGCTGTGTCCAGCGGTTCGGCCTGTACGTCGGCCAGCCTGGAGCCTTCCTATGTGCTCAGGGCACTGGGGCGCAGTGACCAGTTGGCTCACAGCTCTTTGCGCTTGAGTCTGGGGCGTTTCACCACAGAGCAGGATATTGATGACACGATCGCCGCCATTGGTCGTGTGGTTGAACAATTGCGGGCTATTTCTCCTTTGTGGAGCGAGTCCGGTTCGGAGCAGTTCGCGCAATGATATATAGTGACGCTGTCATGGATCATTTCCTGCACCCGCGTCATGTGGGTGTCATGAACAGCAGCGATGCTGATGTGGGTACCGGCGTGGCAGGCAGCCACGAAACAGGCGCCTTGATCCGCATTCAGTTGAGCGTGTCGGAACAGGGGCTGATCCAGGACAGCTGTTTTAAAGCGTATGGCTGTGGCTGTACGATTGCTGCCGCCTCTTATGCCACGCAGTGGCTGCAAGGCCGCAGCCTGGAGCAGGCAGCCGAGTTTTCCTCTGCCGATGTTCAGCAGGCACTGCAATTGCCGCCCGTTAAAGTGCATTGCGCCTTGCTGGCCCAAGAGGCTGTAGCAGCTGCTATTGCCTCGATACTGAACAAAGGCCTTATTCAGTTGTCTAAGCCTGAAGGCTGAACTCCTTAGATTTCTAAAAAGGAAAAGATTATGTCTATTTCTCTTACTCAGCCCGCCGCAGAACATATCCAGCGTCATTTGCAAAAACGCGGGGGCGGTTTGGGGCTACGTTTAGGTGTGCGTCTGACCGGTTGCTCGGGTCTGGCCTATAAGCTGGATTTTGTTGATGAGCCTGTGGAAGGCGATCAACTGTTTGAAGAGCACGGCGTTAAACTGTTTGTTGATCCCAAGAGCCTGCCCTTTATTGATGGCACGCGCCTGGATTACGGCCGTGACGGCCTCAATGAAGGTTTCAAGTTCATCAATCCAAACGAGAAAGCCTCCTGCGGGTGTGGCGAATCGTTTACCGTGTAGGAACCCATGTCATTACGTTTCGGTTTGGCGGCCAATCAATTGCACCATGATTCGGCAGATGCGGCTTTGTTTCAGTGGTTGCGGCGCTCAGCCAGCGGTATTCGCGAATTGGAAATTGAGCTCTACACAGTAGGACGTACCTGTAACGCGATTGAGCGTTCCGGCCTGCTGGAAGGGTATGGCGGCCTGGTTCGCTACCCTTATGGTCGTGATGGCGGCTTGATGAAGCTGGTGGCGCGGGTAACGCAATACCCGGATGGTACGCCTCCTTTTGATGGCGCCATTTATCTGATCGACCCGGTTGATCCTTCCTCCATCTTCCCTGAAGCCTTGGCACTGAAGCGCCAATGCATCACGCACGGTCGTCCCTTCATTTCTACACTGATGGGCGCGATTGAGTGGATTGAAGTCGAGCGCGTCAGCCGTGGCCTGTGGCCCGATTCCAGTTGCAAACGTATTTTTGACTTCCCCAACCAGACCTTGGCCATGATTGCGCACGATGCACTCAAGGACAAGATGATCGAGTTTGCCGACAAGCATTTTGATCTGTTGTCCCGCTTTGGGCAGCGTGTGGGAACGGGAACCACCAGTACTTTGCTGAACCAGCTGGCCTGGTCCAAGGGCTGGCCTAAAGATACGCCCTGGATTCAGTCTTACCTAAGCGGCCCATTAGGTGGCGACGCGCAGATTGCGGAGCTGGTGCTGGAAAACCGTTGTCAGCGTGTGATCTTCTTTGAAGACCCGCACGTAGCTCGTCAGCACGAAGCCGACATCCAGTTGCTGGAGCGCGCTGTACGTGTGGTGGCTGACAAGGCATCGTGCTTCTCGTCGCCAGAGGTGGCCCACAAGTGGGCGCAAGCCGTGATTCGTTTGCCGGTGGATTGATTGCACTGGATGGGCACAAGGTAAGGGTCCAGCGGGCACGAAAGAATCAGGATAAGCCCGCAAGATCGAAGCAGTGGAATTTAACTAACAGGCATGAGGCAGCAGAACTAAGTCAGCTCAGTCGCACTAGCCGCCTAGGTGCCGTAAGTTGTAATCGCCTTGTTGTGCAGGCAATAAAAAGGACGCTTTAAAGCGTCCTTTTTTCTTTTCAGCATGACTGCCGTCTGGCAATTCTGAGGGCTAGGGCAGGGGCCTTCAAGGTCTACTTGAATAGTGAGCAAGTGTTCACTAGACTGCGGATCATGGGTTTGTATGTCGCTATAGGAGGTGGGCTTGAATCGTCGCATGCTTCTGAAAGCCACTGGCGCGGGAGTTCTTACCCGGCTTGGTGGCGCTGCTTCATCAATTAGCGCCGCGTTTGCTGCGGCTCCGGCACTTGCACAGCCGGTTGATGCCTTTCCGTCGGGGCCAGTGCGCATCGTTGTTCCGGTTAATCCGGGTGGCAATGCTGACCGGATAGCGCGGATGCTCGGACAAAGCCTTACCGAGTTGTGGCAGCAAACCGTAATTGTGGACAATGTGCCAGGTGCCCACACCAGCCTTGGCGTCAACCGAGTAGTTCGCGCGGCACCGACAGGTCACACCCTGCTATCTAGCGGTGATCAGCTAGCAATCAATGCGGCGCTCGGGCGCAAGCTACCTTACCGCGAGACCGATGTGCGCGGTGTAACCCGCACTATCGTTAATTCGCAGGTGCTGGTAGTACGTCCGGGTCTAGGCATTACTCGCTTTGACGAATACCTTGCATTGCTTAAGCGGCGTCCGGGCGAGGTCTCTGCGGCGCTGCCGATCGGCCACGGCAGCATCTATCATCTTGCCGTCGAGTTGCTTAATCAGCGTTTGGGCACGAGCACCAATAATATTCCCTATGCAGGCGGGGCACCGGCTGTGCTGGACATACTGGGCGGGCATGTGGATGGCGCGCTCATCGATATCTCGGCGGCGACTCAGAACGTGCAGAGCCGTGAGCTTGTGCCTCTAGCGGTCACATCGCCACAGCGCTCTAAGGTTCTGCCAGATGTTCCGACCTTTCAGGAGCTGGGTGTACCGGACTTTGTAATTGAGAGCTGGCAGGGGATCTTTGTTCCCCGTGCTACCCCGGATGATGTGGTGGCTCGCCTTAATCGCGATATTACGGGTGTGCTGCGTTCACGTGAGTTCGCTGCGCCTCTGGAGGAGCTGGGCTTTGTCATCGCGCCGGGCTCAGCAGAGTCACTTGATCAGATCGTGGCGCGTGACATCGCCTTGTTTCGCGAAGTGGCAGCGCTTGCCGGCATCACACCTGAGTGAGTTGCTGCTATAGCTTGGGGCTTGATTCGGTAGTGACGCGCGTGATGCGGTGAGGTGGGGCTGATCTCGCCCATGCAGGAGGTCTGCATAGGGATGAATAGCTAGGCCAAAAAAGGCGCGGACAATGCCGCGCCTTTTTCGTTCTGGATCGCGATTAGTCTTCGCGGCGCAGATGAGGGAACAGAATCACGTCGCGAATAGCAGGGCTATCGGTCAGCAACATCACCAGGCGGTCGATACCAATCCCGCAGCCGCCTGTAGGAGGCATGCCGTATTCCAGAGCGCGGATGTAATCAGCGTCGTAGAACATGGCTTCTTCGTCGCCTGCATCCTTGGCTTGAACCTGAGCCTGGAAGCGGGCAGCCTGGTCTTCGGGGTCGTTCAACTCCGAGAAGCCGTTCGCAATTTCGCGTCCGGTAATGAACAGTTCGAAGCGCTCAGTAATACCGTCCTGAGTGTCTGAAGCGCGCGCCAATGGGGACACTTCTACCGGGTAGTCAATGATGAAAGTCGGGTGCCACAACTGGGCTTCCGCGGTCTCTTCAAACAGGGCCAGTTGCAAAGCGCCCAGGCCAGCATCACGCAGCGGGGGAGCGTTTACGTCCACTTTCTTGCGGGCCAGTTCGGTGCGCAGGAAAGCGATGTCTTGCAGTTGCTCCAGCGTGTAGGAAGGGGCGTACTTCAAGATAGCGCCGGTAATCGTCAGACGATCAAACGGCAAGCTCAGATCCAGTTCGCGTTCCTGGTACTGCAAAGTGGCGGTACCACGAGCGCTGATCGCGGCTTCACGAATCAGGTTCTCGGTGAAATCCATCAGCCACTGGTAGTCCGTGTAGGCTGCGTAGAACTCCATCATGGTGAATTCAGGGTTGTGACGCGGGCTGACACCTTCGTTACGGAAATTGCGGTTGATTTCGAACACGCGCTCGAAGCCACCCACGATCAAACGCTTCAGATACAGCTCAGGAGCAATACGCAGGTACATTTCCATGTCCAGCGCATTGTGATGAGTCACGAAAGGTTTAGCCGATGCGCCACCCGGAATAGGGTGCAGCATGGGGGTTTCCACTTCCAGAAAGTCGGCCTGGGCCATGTGCTGGCGCAGGCTGCTCATGACTTTGCTGCGCGCCAGGAAGGTCTGGCGGGTGTCTTCGCCCATGATCAGGTCAACATAGCGTTGACGGTATTTCAATTCCTGGTCAGCCAGACCGTGGAATTTATCTGGCAGGGGGCGCAGGGATTTGGCCAGCAAGCGCACGCCGCTGGCGTGTACTGACAGCTCCCCTTTATTGGTCTTGAAGACCGTGCCTTCCACGGCCAGGATATCGCCAATGTCCAGGCCCTTGAATTCCGCATAGCTTTCTTCGCCCAGAGCCGCTTTGTCCAGATAGATCTGGATACGGCCCGACGCGTCTTGCAGTGTGGCGAAACTAGCTTTACCCATGACGCGTTTGAGCATCATGCGGCCAGCGACTTTCACCGTCTTGGCAGTTTGGGCCAGAGCATCTTTGTCTTGCTCGCCGTACTGGCTGTGCAGCTCGGCGGCATGCGCATCAGGGCGGAAATCGTTCGGGTAGGCGATACCGTTTTCGCGTACGCGGTCCAGTTTGGAACGGCGCTCGGCGATCAGGCGGTTTTCGTCTACGACGGGTGCGGAAGTGTCTAGCGGTTCAGTCATTGTTTCGGTACTTATTCGTAGTGGCGGATGTCATCCAGGATGTGCTGGCCAAAAGCTGGGCTGTCGAGATGGCGCAAAATCCGCTCGGCGGTCTCTTCTGGGCTACTTAGCTGACCCTGCTGATGCAGATCAATAAAGCGGCTCAGGTTCGGAAACTGGTCGCGATTGTGGCTACGGATATGGCTTTGCATATCGGTATCCACCACGCCAGGGGCCAAGGAGCAGACTGCCAGTTCGGGGTTTTCCAGCTTCAGGGTTTGCGTATAAAAGTCCAGTGCGGCTTTGCTGGACCCATACACCGCCCAGCCAGATACGGGGTTGCGGCCTGCACCCGAGGAGATATTGAGCACCTGTCGCTGGGCATCCTGAGGGGCGCCTTGTAAAAAGGCGGCGGTCAGGCTCATGACACTGGCAAGGTTCAATTGCAGCGCCTGTGTAATGGCCTGGGCATCGAGCAGGTGGCTGGCCTGCCCAACGGGATCAACGGTGCCGGCATTGTTAATGAGCACATAGCGTTGAGCCTGGGACTGGCTGAGCAAGGCCTGAAGAGCCTTGGCAGCCTGTTGTGCGCCTTCCGCGCTGGCCAGATCCACTTGCAGGTGCTGATGAGACCCTTGTGGGGCATCCAGTTGCAGTTGGCTGCGGGACAGGGTGATTAACTGATGGCCTGCTGCCAGTGCCTGACGTGCCAGGGCCAGGCCCAGGCCGCGCGAGGCACCGCTTAGAACGGTCAGCGTGGAAGCGTGCATATTAGATACCTTGTTTCAGGCTGGCCTGAATAAAGGGGTCCAGATCGCCATCCAGGACTTTTTGCGTATTGGACATTTCCAGATTGGTACGCAAGTCCTTGATGCGGCTTTGGTCCAGAACGTAGGAGCGGATCTGGTGACCCCAACCTACATCGCTCTTGGAGTCTTCCAGTTTTTGCTGCGCGGCCATGCGGTTGCGCATTTCCAGCTCGTACAGGCGCGACTTCAGCATCTGCATGGCTTCGGCACGGTTACGGTGCTGCGAGCGATCGTTCTGGCACTGCACCACAATACCGCTGGGCTCGTGGGTAATACGAACGGCCGAGTCGGTTTTGTTAATGTGCTGACCACCGGCACCACTGGCGCGGTAGGTGTCGATACGCAGATCGGCCGGATTGACTTCAACCTCAAAGGAGTCGTCAATTTCCGGGTACACAAATACACTGGTAAACGAGGTGTGGCGACCGTTGGAGGAGTCAAAGGGGCTCTTGCGAACCAGGCGGTGTACGCCGGTTTCGGTACGCAGAAAACCGTAGGCGTAATCGCCTTCAATTTTGATCGACGCCGATTTGATACCGGCGACATCCCCATCGGACTGTTCCAGAATCTCAGCCTTGAAGCCTTTGTGCTCGGCATAGCGCACATACATGCGCAGCAGCATGGAAGCCCAGTCCTGGGCCTCGGTACCACCCGCGCCAGCCTGAATATCCATAAAGCAATTCAGGGGGTCGGCAGGGTTGGAGAACATGCGGCGAAACTCCAGCTCTTCAATGCGGCTGGCCATGGCGGCACAATCTTCTTCGATGGCGGCGATGGTGTCATCGTCATCGTCCATCGCGGCCAGCTCAAACAGGTCCTGCGAATCTTTCAGGCCCGTGTGCAAGGCGTCCAGCACGTGCACCACATTTTCCAGGCTCTTCTTTTCGCGGCCCAGATCTTGAGCGTGCTGTGGGTTATCCCAGACGTTGGGATCTTCTAGTTCGGCATTGACTACGTGCAAACGATGAGCTTTTTCATCGTAGTCAAAGATACCTCCGTAGTGCATTTTCCCGCTCCGAATAATCGGCCAGGCGGGCTTCCAGTTGATTAAGTCGTTCCGATTCCATGATTTAACGGCTTTCCTATGTTTGAGGTGCCAGTCTGCGCCACTCAATTGTGGGGCGCGCGGCAAACTTCCGATTTTACCCTTATCGGCGGCCTATGGCACGTATTGGCATATCAGGAACTGGACATTGGGCAGGCCTGTGGGCGGTAGGCTGCGCCAGATCGCTCAATGCCCCGTCCTGATGCAGTGGGCCGGGCAGGTTTTGGGGTATCGGAAATGACATTATCCAGGCTGAAGTGAGCCACTACCTGAGCCAGTACCGTAGCCTGTTCCAGCTGCTCTTGGGCTGTTCTGGCGCTGTGCTCGACCCTTTGGCGGTTGGCCTGACCTTGCTGGTCCAGGCGCGTCATGACCTGGTTCACGGATTCGATATGGGTGGCCTGGTCTTGAGAGGCTTGAGCGATATGAGCCACAATGCCGCGCATTTCATGGACCTTGTGTTGTGTACTTACCATAACCTGCGCCATGCTGCGGGCAGCGGCCGAGCTTTGCTCGGTTTGTTCAACGGAACTGGAGATCAGCGTGGCGATCTGATGCAAGGCATCTGTAGAGCGCAGGGCCAGATTGCGTACCTCAGCGGCGACCACCGCAAAACCATGGCCGTGTACGCCAGCTCGGGCAGCCTCGACGGCCGCATTCAAGGCCAGGATATTGGTCTGGAAAGCAATGCTGCGGATCAGCTTGGTGATCTCGCTCATTTTGTGCGAGCTGTCGGCAATAGCGTTGATGGTATCAAGCAGGCGGCGAGAAGCCTGACTGCCTTGCTCTACCTGGCTGGAGGTGTCTTGCGCCAGTTGGTCGGCGGTTTGGGCCTGTTGGGCATTCTGTCGCACCGTGTCAGCTAACTGAGTCATGGTTTTGACCGTGTGATTCAGTTCGGTGGATTGCTCTTGAATCTGTTCACTCAGGCTCTGACTGCTCAGCACAATGTCCTGCGAGCCGTCACGGATCAAGCGGGTTTGTTCACGGATTTGATGCACCACCGTTTGTACACCCTGACCAATGCCGTTCAGAGCAGTCAGCAAGGTGCCAAATTCATCGTGACGACGTACAACAAGCTGGGCATTAAGTCTGCCTTGGGCCAATTCTTTGGCAAGATTCGCGCCTTGATCCAAAGGTTGTTTGATGGACTGATAAAGCAGGCGCAAAGCCAAGGTGCTGGCGATGAAAAACAAGGCCAGAGCCGCCAGGGCCAAACCGAAAGCGTGATCACTGCTGCGGCCAGCCTGTTTTAGCGAGTTGTCCAGGCGTTCGCCGAACTGATGCTCGAATTGATCCAGAGTGGAGGTGATCTGGGAGGAGGCTTGGGTGTATTGCTGGCTGAACACCAGCACTTTGGCCATCAAGGCGTTGGGCAAGGCAATGCGAATGGCGCCGTTACCTTCTTCAAATTGGCCGCTGGCGGTTTGGATGGCTTCAGATTGGATTTGGGCCAGTTCCAGCGTTTGCTCGTAGGCTGAACGCAGCAAGTCTTGCTCGGCGGGTTCCAGCTCCAGACCGTTAAAGCGCTCCAGCATGGCTTGGGCTACGCCGTCCTGATCAGCTTGTGTACCGGTGAAGATAGCCAGAAGGTGGCGGAAATGATCCTGAAATTCGACTTGTTCGCTGGAAACGAAGGCGATGGCCTGGCGGCTGATCGATTCACTGATGCGTTTGAAGTCTTTGCTGAGCGCGGTCGTTTGATGGCGCTGCGCTTCCAGGTGTTTGCGTTGTTCTAAGCTGTTGCTCAAGTGCTGCAAAGCAATGAGCATCAGAATTAAAAACAGGCTCAGAACCGCAAAATAGGCAATAAAGCCTGTTTTAAGCGTGAGTAATTTCTTCAAGGCGACTCCCACAAAGAGTGGGGTGCGCCCGAGCGCTGTTGGCTCCTACCGCACCCCTGTCATGCGGGCCTATCTTTGCATCTAATTGTGACAGGGGTGTGGCGATATGTCTTAGCGGCGCTGGGGGCTGCGACGAGGAGCAGAGGGTGCGCCAATGCGTTTGGGCAAGTGGCGGAAAATAATGCGGCCTTTGCTCAAATCGTAAGGCGACATTTCCAGGGTGACACTATCACCAGCCAGGATGCGGATGTGGTGCTTGCGCATCTTGCCGCCTGTGTAGGCAATGACGGCATGACCGTTCTCCAGCGTGACACGAAAGCGCGAGTCAGGCAGGATTTCGGTAACGGAACCTTGCATTTCAAGTAGCTCTTCTTTGGCCATAGATCGGGACTCCTTTAAAAATAATAATTCCCGTCTGGCCCAGCAGGGCGGGACGGGGCAGGGCATAGCAGCAAGGGCGGACAGACAAACCGGACAAGCGGCGTCATGAGTCCAGCTTGCACTAGGCCCGTGAAAATCGAGGTGAAGCGGGTTCTGTCAGGAGCGGCTTGTTCCAGACAGGGCTGGGTTGATTAAATTGAAAACGGGCCCGTCGTTCGTACAGGGGTCTACGTGGAGCAAGCACACCGTGCGTCTGCGTACATGGACTAGGGGCAAAAACACCAATACCTGTCAAGTGCATGGACTCATACCGCGGCAGATGGGGAAGACCCATGCCGGTAAAAGAGATGGTCGTGGTGCCAAGCAATGCACTTGGGGCGCTTGATTCGGTCAAGCCTTATTCCCAAAAGTGGGGGTGTTTCAAGGTCGGTTTACCCTGGATAGCTGCGTCAGGTGTTGTTAAAGCCAGACGAGCGTGGATGGGATGGGCCAATGAATTCAATTAGCGCCATGACGGGACAATTGTATGATTATAAATAATATTTATGGATTGGTCAAAGATTGACCAGTTCAAGCATCAATAAACCACAGAGCAAAGCCATAGAGGGCGGGGCGATCTTGCCTATATACTAAGGCCAATCGTAACGGCGCACATTGACCTGATGAAGGATCACCTGCGCCGTTGCTGTTTTTTAGGACAAGCTTGTGAGCAATCAGAAACTGACCCCCGGCACAACAGCCTTGCTGGTTTTGCCAACCATTCTGTGGGCAAGTAATGCCATTGTGGGGCGCTTGATCCATGATCAGGTGCCTCCCATCACGCTGAATTTTTTCCGTTGGCTGGTGGCCTTTACGATTTTGCTGTTTGTCGGTCGTCAGGTACTGCGGCGTGGCAGCAATCTGTGGACGAATTGGAAACGCTATTCGATCCTGGGCTTGCTGGGCATAGGAATCTATAACGCCTTGCAGTATCTGGCCCTGCAAAGCTCCTCTCCCATTAACGTCACGCTGGTCAATGCCAGCCTGCCGTTCTGGATGCTGGTGATTGGGCGCTTGTTCTTCAAATCAACGGTGAACGGGCGTCAGTTGGTCGGGGGCCTGATGTCTTTGTTGGGCGTGGTTCTGGTCTTGACGCGGGCTGACTGGAACGAGCTGATCGCTTTCAGCTTTGTACCGGGCGACGTCTATATGGTGATCGCCACCATTGCTTGGGCGGTCTACAGCTGGATGCTCAGTACCCGTCGCCATGAAGGGGCGATTGCAGAAACCTGGGCCACTGTCGTGATGGCGCAAGTGTTCTTTGGTGTGATCTGGTCTGGTTCTTTTGCGGCGATGGAGTGGCAATTCACCGATTGGCATATCGACTGGAGCTGGGGGCTGGTGCTGGCTATTCTGTATGTGGGTACTGGCCCAGCTTTGGTCGCGTTGCGATGCTGGGGGGTTGCGGTCCAGCGAGTGGGGGCGGCCACTGCCGGTTTCTTCGTCAATCTGATGCCGGTATTTGCGGCCCTGATGTCGGTCTTTATTTTGGGCGATACCCCCAAGCTCTACCACGGTGCCGCCTTTTTGCTGATTGTGGGCGGTATTTTCGTTTCGTCACGTAAAAGCTGATAACACGCCACTTGTGGGTGCCGTGCGACACCCTGGATGCAAATTGTTCGGCAGGCGCCTGTTTCCTTGAAGACGGCGCTACACTGCCGCTTACTGTCTGAATTGCATCCAAAAGAAACAAAATGGCTTTATCTATTACGCGCTTATTCAAGGCCCGAACCGGGGTTTCCGCAGGGCCGCAGTCCGGACCTTTTGCGCAGTCGGTGTGGGGCACCATGTTGGCAGCTGAATTCAGCGCTCAAGGACAAATTCAGGCTTGTAGCCCTTTGCTGTGTCAGCTATTGGGTATCGAACCCACTGATCTGGCGGGCATGAGTTTTAGCCAGATCTTCAAGGGCGAGGGTCAGGCCTCCCATCAATGGGGGCAGTGGAGTAGTCAGCACGGTGGTAGCGCCCGCTTATCGGTAAGCGATAGCGAGGGACGGGACCATTGGTTACAGGCCACATTTTCCCCTTTGGTGCGACGTGCCGGCGGTGAGCGAATTCTGATGCTGGCGACGGACGTCAGTTCCGAGGCGGGGACAGAAAGCAAACGAGCCAGTGTCTTGACGGCAATTGAACGCTCCACCGCCATGATCGAGTTTGATTTGAACGGTAAAGTTCTGAATGCCAATTCAAACTTCCTGACCGTGATGGGCTACACGCTGGATCAGGTCTTAGGTCAGCACCACGCCAAATTTTGCTTTCCGGAGCAGCTTAACTCTGCCGAGTATCAACAATTGTGGCGCACCTTGAACCTGGGCCACTTTGTGTCGGACCAGTTTCGCCGCCGTACGCGCGATGGTCGCCAAGTCTGGCTGCGAGCCAGTTATAACCCCCTCTACGATGCCCAAGGCTGCTTATATGGTGTGGTGAAGTTCGCCACGGATGTTACCGCTCAAGTTGAGCGTAATCACGCAGAGTCACGGGCAGCGCAGTTGGCAATGGATATTGCCCAAGATACGGATGCTGGCGCACATGAGGGCGAAACCACCATGCAGGATACGCTGGGTGCCGTGCGGGGGATTGAGCAGCATTTAGAGCAGGCGGGGCAGGAGATTGATGCCTTAAATGAGCAGTCTGCCAAGATTGGCGCAATGGTGCATTCAATTCAAGGCATTGCGTTTCAAACCAATATTCTGGCCTTGAATGCCGCTATTGAAGCCGCCAGGGCAGGGACGCAGGGCAAGGGCTTTGCCGTGGTGGCCTCTGAAGTACGTAGTCTGGCCGGGCGCACGCACCAGTTCACGGTGGATATCGCTGCTTTGATGCAGCAAAACCAGCAACTGGCTCAGCGTGCGGCCACTCAGATGCAAGGCAGTCTGGGCTATGTCAGCAATAGTCTGGCATTAAGTGAAACGGCAGGTGGTTTGATGACGCGCATTCGAGAGGATGCCCGTCGTGTCGTCAAGGCCATCAGCCAGTTCAAGGACGGCACATCGGCTTGATATCTGGATGTGTCTGGAAATAAAAAGGGGCGCCCGATAGAGCGCCCCTTTCTTTTGCGGGCTCAGGGTCAAACCCGCAGGAATGACAAGGGTTTACTGTTTGTCATCGCCCATGCGACGAAAGATAGTCGCGACCAAAGGACCGGAAATATTGTGCCAGACGCTGAAAATAGCGCTGGGCACTGCGGCCAGTGGCGAGAAGTGTGCGCTGGCCAAGGCCACGCCTAAACCAGAGTTTTGCATGCCCACTTCAATGGCCAGGGTTTTACGTTGGGCCAGCGGCATGCCGGTCAGGCGAGCCAGGACGTAGCCCAAGAGGTAGCCAAGCATATTGTGCAGAACCACGACCGTGAACACCAACAGGCCGCTGGTGGCGATCTTGGCTTGGTTGCCTGCGACAACGGCGGCCACAATAGCTACGATGGCGACAACGGAAATTATGGGCAGAGCAGCAACACCGGCTTTAACCTTTTCACCCAGCAAAGATTGCACAATAATGCCCAACGCGATGGGCAAAATGACGACCTGGACAATGGACCAGAACATGGCGGATGCACTGACCTCCAGCCATTGGCTGGCCAGGAAGTAAATCAGGGCAGGCGTCACGATGGGGGCCAGCAAGGTGGTTACCGAAGTAATGGCCACTGACAGGGCCAGATCGCCACGGGCCAGAAAGGTCATGACGTTGGAGGAGGTCCCGCCTGGGCAGCAGCCCACCAGGATCACCCCAATGGCCAGTTCCGGTGGCAGGGAAAAGGCGTAAGTCAGCAGCCAGGCCAAACCGGGCATGATGATGAACTGACCCAGCACACCAACGGCCACGCGGCCAGGGCGCACAAACACTTCGGCAAAGTCCTGGCGCGACAAAGTCAGCCCCATGCCGAACATGATGATGCCCAGCAAAGGCACAATATAAGCGCCCAACCAGCGATAGTGGTCAGGAAAGTAGTAAGCCAGAACGGCAAACAGTAGAACCCAGATGGCAAAGGTATTGCCAACAAAACGGCTCAGGCGGGCGATAGCCTGCATGATGAAATATCCTTCAAGGAGCACGGCTGGCCGGTAGGCCCGCGCGGTGCGGATTAGTCTGTTGTAGGGGGGAGCTATCAGTGTCGGACCGGGCGTGATGGGACCGTCAATCGCAGACCTGCTTAAGGGCTGGCGACACAGCTTTCCGGTGGGGTGGGATAAAGCGCAGGCATGACACGGCAAAACTGTAGACAGATCTGGGTAAGGTCCGGGGTACAGGCTGTGATGAGCGGTAAGGGCACAGGGCGGCCCTGCTTTTTTATCCTGGAAGGCCGAGCTCGGGCGTATTGTAGACCCTGGCCTCCATGGTATTTTGATTAGTTGCCTTGCAAATGTGTGTATTAGGAGATCGTGGGTGAATACAGCGGGATCACGTCTGGCAGCCTATGCCTGTTTGGCTCTGTCCATGACTTTAGTGGGAAGTTATATCGCCTTGACGCGGCCTTTGGTGGCCGCTTTGCCGGTGTTTTTGTTGGCTTGGCTGCGTTTTGGCATTGGTGCCGTGGCCATGTTGCGCTGGTTGCGCAAACCCGCCACGGAACCTGCGCTGGATCTACGCACTCGCGGTTTGATTTTTCTGGAATCATTTTTAGGGAATTTCCTGTTCACCCTGTGCATGGTGACCGGCATCAGCATGACCAGTGCCGTATCGGCCGGGGTGATTTTGTCTGCCATCCCCGGGATGGTGGCCTTGCTCAGCTGGTATTTCCTGAAAGAAAGCATAGGTCCGCGTACCTGGGCTTCGTTGGCGCTGGGGGTCGCAGGTATTGCCCTGCTGGCCCTGGTACAGGCCGATGATCATGGAGTGGAGCAACTGGACCCGTCCAAAATATGGCTGGGTAATGCACTGATCTTTTGTGCCGTGCTGTGTGAGTCTGCCTATGCGGTCATTGGCAAGCGACTGACGGCGGTGATGAGTCCCAAACGTATCAGCGCAATTATCAACCTGTGCAGCCTGGTCCTGATTACCCCCCTGGGCCTGTATGCGGCCTGGGGCTTTGACTTTACGGCGCCCGCGGGTTGGATCTGGCCTTTACTTCTGTTTTACTCCCTGGCGGCCAGTGTCTGGACAGTGTGGCTGTGGATGACAGGCGTGAGCTCTGTACCGGCCTCGCAAGCGGCTGTTTTCATGGTGTTGATGCCTTTGGGTACGGCGGCGGTGGGGGTGCTGGTCTTGGGGGAAAGCTTTACCACCATGCATGTGTATGCTTTTGCCCTGGCTTTAGCCGGTTTGGTGCTGGCGACTTTGCCAACTCGGCCTGGCGCTAAAAAGTCCTGAGGAGTCGTAAAAAAACCCGCTGCAAACACAGCGGGTTCTTTAGTCAGAACCGGTACTGCTTAGTCCTGGCCTTGAGCGAATTCAATAATGAACTGCACGCTGACATTGCCATTCCATTCGTTCTGATCCAGGCGATAAGCGGCTTCGATATTTTCGGGCAGCAGGGTATCGCGGTTGAACCAGATGGCATCGAAGTATTCGCCGTTGCGCTCCAGACTTAGCTTTAAGTGCTTGTTTTTTAGCAAACGCTGCTGGCGCACAAAGAAGTTGTCACGGAACACTGGGGCTGGGAAACCTGCTCCCCAAACCTGTTTTTGTAATAGGCTGGCGACGGTGATGTTGATGTGCTCGGGCTCCAGCGAGCCGTCGGTTTCGATGATAGGGTCGAAGTGGTAGCGGCCGGTCAGTTCCTGAACCGCTTCTTCAAACGCTTGCACAAAGACTTCGTAATTGTCTTCCTCAATAGTCAGGCCTGCTGCCATCGCGTGGCCGCCGAACTTCAGGATCAGGCCGGGATAGCGCTTGGACACTAAGTCCAGCGCATCGCGCAGGTGCACATCCGGGATCGAGCGACCCGAGCCTTTGATCTCACCTTCGTCACCTTGGGCGAAGGCCAGGGTGGGGCGCCAGTACTTTTCTTTAAGACGCGAGGCCACCAATCCCACTACGCCCTGGTGCCATTCAGGGTGATACACGCAGACCGTGGCGCTGGTGTCCGGCTCTGCCAACTCGGCAGCGCGCAGGGCTTCTTCGCGCATGGATTGTTCGATGGAGCGCCGGTCCTGGTTCATGTCTTCCAGTTCGCGGGCCAGATTCGCGGCTTCGTCCTCGTCATCGGTAATCAGGCAACGGATACCCAAAGCCATATCGGCCAGACGGCCCGCAGCGTTAATGCGTGGGCCTAGAGCAAAACCCAAATCAAACGCACTGGCCTGACGCGGATCGCGGCCAGCCACTTGAAATAGGGCGCGCAACCCGACCTGCATCTGGCCTTTGCGCATGCGCTCCAGCCCCTGGGTGACGATCAAGCGGTTATTGGCGTCCAGGCTGACCACGTCGGCGACGGTGCCTAAGGCCACCAGGTCCGCCAGTTCGTTCAGTCGAGGACCTGCATTGGCTTCATACACCCCGCGTTGGCGTAGTTCGGCCCGCAACGCCAACATCAGATAGAAAATTACACCCACGCCGGCCAGGTTCTTGGATGGGAATTCGCAACCGGGCTGGTTGGGATTCACAATCGCCAAGGCATCGGGCAGTTCGTCGCCGGGCAAGTGGTGGTCAGTGACCAGAACCTGCATACCCGCCATGTGCGCGGCTTCCACACCATCAATACTGGCAATGCCGTTATCCACAGTGATCAACAGATCTGGTTTGCCCGAGGGATGTTGCTCGGCCAGTTCCACTACCGCGGGCGACAGGCCATAGCCAGTCTCGAAACGGTTGGGAACCAGAAAGTCCACCACCGCACCCATGCTGCGCAAAGCTCGCAGGCCTACGGCACAGGCGGTAGCGCCATCGCAGTCATAGTCAGCAATGATCAGCATGCGGTCGCGTCGAGCGATGGCATCAGCCAGTAATACGGCGGCTTCCCGCGCTTGGGTCAGCAGGCTGGGAGGAATCATATTGCGCCAGGCCGGATCGATCTGAGCGGCATCCGTAACACCACGCGAGGCCAGCAGGCGCGCCATTAAGTCGTGAATCCCGGCCTGCTTCAGGGCTAGGCTGGCGGCTTGTTGTTCGGGACGGTTTTTCAGGATAGGGGTGACCACCACTGACTCCAGTTAGAGGTTTGTTTGAACAGGGACATGGGCCAGATACGGCGCGAGGGCGGACCGATATGCGCGTAGCGATCGGGACCCGTCAGCACCAACTCAGGCGCAGGCCCTGCGGCCAGGGGGGCGAGCACGGTGCGATCCAACTGGGCCAATTGTTCCAGCCACAGGCCCCAGTCTTGTCGCATCAGGCTGTCTTGCAAGTCATCAATAATGCGCATCTGGGCCGGTTCCGGGCCCAGTTGATTACAGGCAGCACCACCAAACAGCCACAAGCTGTTCACAGTGGGCAGGCCTGCTTGTTCGCGTTCCTGATTATCTGGCAGGGAAAAAGCCAGCATCTGAAATTCGTTGGTCAGGCGGCGCCAAGGACGGGTTTGCACATCCTGCTTCCACCAATTATTCAAATTGCTTTGGCTGACCAGTTCTGGGGAGGCCGCATCAACGGTAAAATCCTTCGGTGGGATGACGCGCCACAGTTCCGGACTGACATACTCGAAATCAAAGCCTGTGCCGTCCAGATATGGGTGAATAGCATCCAGCAAGGCACGGCTGTAGGACTCGGTCAGGGCCAGTTGCGCAGCAGGCAAGAGCATGGCTCCTTCCCGCGAAGGTGCGATATGAACCAACTCGGCCAGCCAGACCGCTTCGTCAGGCCCTATCGAGTGGATTTGTTTCAACTGGCGTAGCCGCAAAGGGCCCAGACCTGCGCTAAGATGCTGGGCTTGGTGCGCCGTAAAGCCGTGAGCCTTCAGTAGCCAGGATTGTTCTGGCGTACAGAGCTCTAGCGCTGGTTCGCGTACCGACAGCGTGCCCTTACCCTGGCCCATCAACTGAACCAAGTTGGGGGCGGTCTGGGCCAAGTGTTTAATGAGTTCGCGCGCGATGGCCGGTTCCGGCAGCGCACCGTTGATTACGATCTGCATGACAGCGATTGTAGTGTTTTCTTTGAGGCGATAGCATCTCGCATGGGATACGAATTTTGGATAGGGGCGCGGTATGCCGGTCTAGCCCGAGGCCGCAAACGGCGTGGGGGACGAAAAGACCGTTTCGTTTCCTTTATTGCAGGCAGCTCCATGGCGGGGATTGCCTTGGGCGTGGCCGCGCTGATTGTGGTTTTGTCAGTGATGAACGGTTTTCAGACCCAGGTGCGTGATCGCATGCTGTCGGTCTTGCCGCATATTGAGTTGATTGTGCGCAATGCCGATCACCAGCAAGTTCTGGAGGAATGGAAGACGCTGGCCCAGAAAGCCCAGGCCAATCCTGCTGTGGTGGGTTCTGCCCCCTATGTGGCCGGGCAGGGCATGTTGGTGCGCAGCAATCAATTACTGGGTGTGCAGGTGCGCGGTATTGAACCGGACCAGGAAACCAAAGTGTCCGAGCTGGCCCAGCAAATGGTGATGGGACGCCTCGAAAACCTGCGTCCCGGCACCTTTGGCATTGTTTTGGGTGAGCAGTTGGCCAATATGCTGCGAGTGAGCACGGGCGACACGATCATGCTGATGGCACCGCAGGGTTCAATTTCACCTGCTGGGTTTTCGCCCCGTATGCGGCAGTTCACAGTAACGGGCGTGTTTTCTTCCGGCTATTACGAATATGACGCCAGCCTGGCGTTTGTGAACGTGGAAGATGCGGCTAAGGTGTTCCGTGACGGCGGCAATAGTGGTGTGCGTTTGCGTATCAAAGATATGCAGAAGGCTCCCATGATTGCTCAGGAACTGGCGCTTGCGATGCCGCGCTCTGTAATGGTGGCGGACTGGACGGCGAATAACCGTACCTGGTTTGCTGCCGTACAGACAGAAAAACGCATGATGTTCTTGATTCTGGCCATGATTGTGGCCGTGGCTGCCTTTAACTTGCTGTCCTCTTTGGTGATGGCCGTAAAGGACAAGCAGTCTGACATTGCTATTTTGCGCACCATAGGCGCGACTCCCGGCGAGATCGCCCGCATTTTCTTGGTGCAGGGCTCCTTGATCGGGGTGATCGGCACCTTGCTGGGCGTGGGTCTGGGTACCCTGATTGCCTACAACATTGATGTGATCGTGCCCTTTATCGAGAACCTGATGGGCCGTAAATTCCTGCCCGAGCAGATTTACTTCATCAGCGAACTGCCTTCCAACCCTCAAGTTGACGACATTGTGCTGATTGCCATTGTTTCCCTGGCTTTGTCTTTCCTGGCCACGCTGTACCCAAGCTGGCGTGCGTCCAAGCTCCAACCTGCACAGGTGCTGCGTCATGACTGATTCCATCGCTCCAACAGTGCTGCGCGCGCGCGATGTCAGCGTGCATTACGAGGAAGGCGGCAACCGCATCCAGGTGCTTTCCGACGTCAGTCTGGAAGTGTGCCGTGGCGAGATGGTGGCCATTATCGGCGCTTCGGGTTCGGGCAAGAGTACCTTGCTGCATGCCCTGGGGCTGCTGGACAAACCGACGACCGGCAGCATTGAAGTCAATGGCGTGCAGACTGAAACGCTGAACGAAAGCGAACGCAGCCAGTTGCGCAATAAGGTGCTGGGCTTTGTGTACCAGTTCCACCATTTATTGCCTGAATTTGATGCGCTGGATAATGTGGCCATGCCCTTGATTGTGCGGCGTCTCAAACGTAAAGATGCGCGTGAGCAAGCTCAGCAGATTCTTGAACAAGTGGGTCTGTCCCAGCGTGTGCATCACTATCCCGGACAGTTGTCCGGTGGTGAGCGCCAGCGGGTGGCTCTGGCTCGTGCCCTGGTTACTCGACCCGCTTGCGTACTGGCTGACGAACCCACCGGGAACCTGGATCGCTACACTGCCGAAGGCATGTTTGAATTGCTGAGCCGGGTGAATGAAGAGTTTGGTACGGCCTTTGTCATTGTCACGCACGATCAGACCTTGGCGGCTTTGGCTCACCGTCAGCTGGTGATGGATAAAGGCTATCTTGCCCAGGAGACCCAGGCCTGATTGCAGGTCTGTGTAGCCAGTCCGGACGTGGCCAAGTTGGCTGCGTCTTCGCCCTAGTCTGGCAGGCCTGATCCTTATGGGGAGTCTCGCTATGCTTATTGATACGCACTGCCATCTGGATGCCTCCGAGTTTGCTCACGACCGCGAGCAAGTCATTGAGCGTGCCCGTGCGGCCGGCGTGGCCTCGATTGTGGTGCCATCGGTGGCTGTGTTCGATTTTCAGCAGGCGAGGGAAGCGGCAATGCTCGCGCCTTGCGGCGTCTATGCCTTGGGGATTCATCCCTTATTTACTCCTCAGGCAGGGCGTGAAGATATAGAGGCCCTGGAGCAGGAAATCCAGTTGCGTCTGGATGACCCGCGTTTCGTGGCTTTGGGTGAAATCGGCCTGGATTATTTTGTCCCTGAACTGAAAACGGAGGCAGCCAGCCAGCATCAGGAGTGGCTTTACGAAGCTCAATTGGCTCTGGCGCAGCGCTACGAGCTACCTGTGCTGTTGCATGTGCGGCGCTCGCAAGATCGCGTGTTGAAATATTTGCGCCAATTTCCGGGCGTGGGCGGCATTGCCCATGCCTTTAATGGCAGTGAGCAGCAAGCGCAGATGTTTGTTCGTCAAGGCTGTGCCCTGGGCTTTGGCGGCGCCATGACGTTTGGCCGTGCCAAACAGATACGTAGGCTGGCGCAGGAAATGAGTCTGGCCGATATCGTGCTGGAAACAGATGCGCCGGATCTGGCCCCGTCCTGGCTGGTGGAGCCGGGTACGCCCTTGGCCTCGGTTCGCAATGAACCAGGGCAAGTCAAAGGGATTGCTGAAAGCTTGGCCGAGCTTCGTCAGATGGACGTAGCTGAGGTCATTGCCCAGACGGGTGCCACGGCCCGACGCGTCTTGCCCCGTCTGGATGCCTTTTTGGCTAGTCAGGGCTACTAAATACATTATCCAAGCCCGTGTGGGTCTTAGTCCCCTAAGTACAAACTGAGGGGAGCAAAACAAGACCTAGCCTGCCTGCCAAGGCCGCGCGAGCCACTACGCTAAAGATTTGCGTGGAGGCCGTGATGCCAGGGCAAATGCCATGATGGGACGGGTTTGTTTAAGCGCTTTTGTTGCGGCCGCAACCTTTAGCCATTTTCTGTCCCCATCCGTGTTGATGGCATCCGTCTGGTACGGCGGGGGCGCTGCGCTGATCGCCTGGTTACTGGCACAGCGCTTTCCTCTTGCCTGGGTCTTGGTCGCTGGCTGTTTGGGGGCGAGTTATAGCATTTGGCATATACAGGACCGCCTAAGCCAATCTGTCCCGCCTGCCGACATCAATAAAGTGAGCCGGGTAGAGCTGGAAATACAGTCCTTGGTGCAATCAGGGCCGGTCTATAGGCAGTTTCGAGCCCGAGTGTTGCAATCCCAGCCGCCCGGCTTGCCTGAACATATTCTGGTGCGGTGGACGGCTCCCCAGCGTCATTCCCTTTACCGAGAGCCAACTCCCCAGCGTTTTCCTGACTTAATGCCCGGCCAGCGCTGGCGTATGTCTTTAGTGATGCGGCCACCTCAAGGTGCTCGTAATCCCCACGGGTTTGATGCGGAACGCCATGCCATGACGCAGGGCTGGCGGGCAGTAGGCAGTGTGCGGGGGCAGCCCCAGATGCTGGACGGTGACCCAGATCAGTCTTGGGGCTCCTGGTCTGAGCGTTTGCGTCATCGTTTGCGCAGTGCGCTGATGCCCTATGTGCAGGAACGACGCTGGGGCGGAGTGATGCTGGCGCTGTCCTTGGGCGATCAAGCCAGTATCGCCACCGAAGATTGGTTGATCTTCAATCGCAGTGGTTTAACGCATCTGGTGTCTATTAGCGGCACCCATGTCACTTTTTTGGCCGTCTTGCTGGCGGGGCTGCTGTCTTGGTTCTGGCGACGCGTTCGCTGGAGAAGCTGGGCCCTGGCCGAGTGGATTCCCGCTCAAGTTGCAGCCACCTGGGTGGCTCTTGCCGGGGCTGGGGCTTACTGTGTGATTGCGGGCTGGGGAGTGCCTGCACAACGTACTTTTTTGATGTTGCTGGTAGTGGGGCTTTGCCGGATAAGTGGCTTGCATCTGGGAGCGAGCAGGACTTTGTTGATCGCAGCGCTGCTTGTGGTCTTGCATGATCCGTGGGCTGGGCTGACCACAGGCTTTTATCTTTCTTTTACCGCGGTGTCTGTGCTTTTTGCCTTCGGCTATCTGCTGGGGCAAGTGCCGCCCGGCGGGACGATATGGCGGCGCTGGGGGCGACGACTGTGGTTCGCCACACAGTTGCAGCTTCTCATTACCTTGGCTTTGCTGCCCGCATTGGCACCTTTGTTTCATGAAATATCCCTGGCATCTTTGCCGGCCAATGCCTACGCGATTACCTTGATCGGCTCGGTCGTGACGCCTTTGGTATTGGCTTTGCTGATTTTGGCCGCCTTTCAGGCACCGGAGCACTGGTGTGAGGCTTTGGCCGCTGTCGCTCATGGTGTGCTGGATTTCACAATGAAGCCCACCGTTTGGCTGGCAGAGCGCAGTCTGGCTAGCGTACCTGTGCCAACTCAGCATGGGTTTTGGACGGTGCTCGCCATGCTGGGTGTGGTTTTGATGTTGTTGCCTAAAGGTTTTGTCGCCCGCCTTGGTGGCTTGTCGCTTCTGCTGCCTGCGCTGGCAATACGTCCTCCTTTATTGCAAGAAGGCGATTGGGATTTGTTTGCTTTGGATGTGGGGCAGGGTAGTGCCATTGTCTTGCGTACCCGCAGTCAGGTGCTTTTATTCGATGCGGGGAATCGTTACGGGCCCGAGTCGGACGAAGGCAAACGCAGTATTGCGCCCTGGTTGAAAGCGAAGGGAATTGCGCAGGTGGACACGCTGGTGTTGTCCCACGCTGATATGGACCATGTGGGCGGCACACGCAGTGTGTTGCAGGCGGTGCCGGTGACGCGTTCGTACAGCAGCTTTGACTTGGACGCGCACTTGAATCGAGAGGAACGCTTGCTGGGTGTGGCTCCGGGCTCGGTGAGCCGTCCTGCGCAGACTCTGCCTTGCGAGCAGGGTGTGAGCTGGGAGGTAGATGGGGTGAGTTTTCGTTTCTGGTGGCCGCCTGCGAACGCAGAAGACTTTAAAGCTGCCTATGGAAGCGAGGAGGATAAAAACGCCATTAGCTGTGTGCTGGAAGTTCAAGGGGCCAGACATAGCGCTTTGCTTTTGGGGGATGCGGGTGTGGCTCAGGAAAAGGCCATTGTGGCAGCCGGGCTAGGGCCTATAAATGTGGTAGTGGTTGGGCATCATGGCTCCCGTACTTCGTCCGGTGCACATTTCGTCAAGCACATGCAGGCGGGGCTGGCGATTGCGCAGTTAGGTTGGTGGAACCGATTTGGCCATCCTCATGCGCAGGTTCAAGCCCGCTGGGAGCGTTCCGGTGCTTTATTCCTGCGTACCGATCAATGGGGGGCCGTGACGGTAGAGTCTCGGCCCTCTGCCTTGTACTATTTTGGCGAGCGTGATCGTCACGCCCGCTATTGGCAGTCTCCGGCCCCGCCCTGAGGGCAGGACATAAACGGCACAGTAAAGCCTCCCGGCTGGGCTACAATAGTCCTTTATCTGTCAAATTCTGGTCTGAGCGTTCATGACAACTGATTTTCAGGAGCCGCGCCTTAATTGGGTTATGTGTGCCAGTGCCTCAGGCACGCACCGCATGGCGTACTGGGAGTGGGGCGATCCCGATAACGATCAGGTCTTGATGTGCGTGCATGGTTTGACACGTACGGGCCGGGATTTTGATCAGTTGGCTCAGCGCCTGTCCACGCGTTATCGCGTTGTGGCCCCCGATATTGTTGGGCGGGGCCGTTCCGATTGGCTGGTAGACCCCGCCGCTTACGCCATTCCCCAATACGTTGCCGATATCTTGGTTCTGATTGCCCGTTCGAAGCCGGCTCGGCTGGACTGGGTGGGAACGTCGATGGGCGGTTTGATTGCCCTGGCGCTGCATGGGGCACAAGCGATGTCCGCGTTGCTGCGTCCTGCGCGTCCCGGCCCTGGTTTGTCTTCCGAGCCTTTGCAATTGCCCTTGGGCCGTGTGGTGCTCAATGATGTGGGCCCGGCATTGGATATGACAGGCTTGCAGCGCATCAGTGAATATGTAGGCCAGTCCGTGCTGTTTGACACCTTTGATCAGGCGGTTGAGTACGTGCGTTCGGTATCAGCCTCGTTTGGTGAACATTCCCTGCAAGAGTGGGCGGATATGTCCCGCCATGTTTTTGTTGAACACGAAGGCAAGTGGCGTCGTCATTACGATTTGCGCTTGTCACAAGCCTTCGCTCAGCAGGCAGATGTAGATCTGGAAGCCGCCCAGGCCTTGCTATGGGGGGCGTATGAAGGTCTGCCCGACAAAGTGTTGATTGTGCGTGGGGCAGAGTCGGATTTGCTGACCCCGCAGGTTGCCCAGGAAATGGTGCAACGCAATCCTAATGCGCAACTGGTAACGGTTCCAAACGTAGGGCATGCGCCCATGCTGCGCAATGCCGAGCAGATCGACCACATCGACTATTTTTTAGCTGGATAGCCCCCTATGAGTGTTCAGGCCCGTTTGCCCGTTGATTTGCATTGCCACTCTATCTATTCAGATGGTGTGCTCAGCCCCGCGGAACTGGCCGCGCGTGCTCATGCTAACGGCGTGCAGCTCTGGGCCTTGACGGACCATGACGAAATCGGCGGCCTGAAGCTGGCTCGTCAACATGCCCAAGAACTGGGCATGCGCTTTGTGGACGGGGTGGAGATTTCGGTCACCTGGGCCAAGAAAACCATACACATTGTGGGTTTGGGAGTTGATCCCGAGCACGCCGCCTTATGTCAGGCTTTGCAGGAAGTTCGCGTTGGCCGTGAACTACGAGCGCGCCGTATGGGTGAACGCCTGGCCGAGCTGGGCTTTCCCAACGCTTATGAAGGCGCGGTTCCTTTCGCGGCGAACCCTGAATTGATAAGCCGTACGCACTTTGCACGTTATTTGGTGCAGCAAGGCTATTGTGCGGATATGAACGAGGCGTTTCGGCGTTATCTTGCAGACGGTAAGCCCGCCGCTGTCGAAACGGTCTGGGCCAGTTTGGAAGAAGCAGTGGGCTGGATACGCAATGCCGGTGGTAAAGCCATTATTGCTCACCCGGGTCGTTACGAACTGGACGATACGCGCAGCCATGCCCTGTATACCCAGTTTTTGGAATTGGGCGGTGTGGGCATCGAAGTGCTGACGGGCAGCCATTCCCCCCAGGAGTACAGCGTGTACGCCCAAGTAGCACGCAACTACGGTTTTGAAGTGTCCTGTGGTTCGGATTTTCATGGTCCTAGCGAAGGGCGGGTTGATTTGGGTGGTCTGCCACCTTTGCCTTCGGGACTGAAACCTGTCTGGCAGGAGTGGCTCTAGCAGGAGCCAGTAAACATATGAACAAAGCCTTTGTGAAAGAGTCCGATCAGGACGACGACGATCTGGATGCACCGGCCAGTGCGCTGCCCAGTGGCACCAAGAATTACATGACCGTGCTGGGCTACCGCCGTTTGCGAGCCGAGCTAATGCACTTGATGAACAAAGAGCGCCCTGAAGTTGTACAAATCGTCTCCTGGGCGGCATCTAACGGGGATCGTTCCGAGAACGGCGACTACCTTTACGGGAAAAAACGCCTGCGCGAAATTGACCGTCGCATCCGTTTTCTGACCAAGCGGCTGGAAATTGCCGAAGTGGTGGACCCTGGCCTGCAGCCTAATCCGGATCAGGTTTTTTTCGGTGCTACGGTGACGTATAGCGATAGCCAGGGCGAGGAATTCACCGTCACTATTGTTGGGGTGGATGAAGCCGAGCCGCTGCAAGCTTGCATCAGCTGGATATCTCCGGTCGCCCGTGCCTTGACCAAGGCGCGTGAAGGCGACACGGTGGTACTGCGTACGCCAGCCGGCAAAGAGGAACTGGATATTTTGCAAGTGTCCTATCCCGACCCGGCTCCGGCCCCCGACCCTGATGGAGACAGTACGATTTGATCGCCGTGCCTTGTCCGTATTGGAGACTGCGGGGCGCCAATCGCTCCGGCCCCTCAAGACGTTTTGCTGCGCTTGCCGGGTTTGCTGTGTCCTTTACGCCCACCGCGCCGTGCTGTTCTGAACTTGATTTTCCCTTTTTGTGCACGCCATTTCCCGATATGACCGCTTGCGTCGCTTCCGGTTAAAATGGCGTGTTTTCTATTTCTCCCACCTTTTTTGCCCCTCTCGTATCGTGAGCCAAATCCTGTACTTTCCCGGTTCGTCCGTGCTCTCCGCATTTCGTCGTGAGCGTTTGCTAGAGCGTGTCGAGCAGCGTCAGCTGCCTGTTGCCGACATTCTTGCCCTGCACGAATACTATGTCTGGACTGATGAGTCCGGTCTGGATGCCAGTGCGCGTCAGCAACTCAGTGATCTGCTGGACGATGGTCTGCCAGCGCTGGACCCGCAGCCGTCTAAAGGCGCTTTGGTTCTGCGCGTGGTGCCTCGTTTGGGTACTGTGTCCCCCTGGGCCAGTAAAGCCACTGATATCGCCCATAACTGTGGTTTGAGCGGGGTGCGCCGTATCGAACGCGGTGTGCGCTACATCATCACCCCCAAGCGCGGATTGCTCGGTGCCAAGGAATTGGACCAGGCTCAGCTGGAGCAACTGGCTGCATTGCTGCACGATCGCATGACCGAAACCGTCGTGGGTCTGGATTTCGACGGCCAGGACCTGTTCACGCAGCTGGAAGGCAAGCCCATCCAAACCGTGGACATTCTGGGCGGTGGCGTGCAAACCTTGCGCGCAGCTAATGAGCAAATGGGTCTTGCGCTGTCCGAGGACGAAATCGAATACTTGATGGAATCGTTCACGCGTCTGGGTCGTAACCCTCATGACGTTGAATTGATGATGTTCGCGCAAGCCAATAGCGAACACTGCCGTCACAAGATTTTTAACGCTCAGTGGGTGATCGACGGTCAAGCCCAAGGCAAGACCTTGTTTGGCATGATTCGTGAAACCCACGCGGCTCAGCCAGAGAACACAGTGGTGGCGTATGCCGATAACGCCGCCATCATGACAGGCGGCCCGGCCACCTTGTTCCATGCAGGCATCAACGATCAGGCCAACGAGCCGGTATATCAGCGTCACGAAGCGCTGGTGCATACCTTGATGAAGGTGGAAACGCACAACCACCCGACCGCGATTGCCCCATTCCCCGGTGCCTCTACCGGCGCAGGCGGCGAGATTCGCGACGAAGGCGCAACAGGCCGTGGCTCCAAGCCCAAAGCAGGCTTGACCGGCTTTACCGTCTCCAACCTGTGTTTCCCTGAACAAATGGAGCCTTGGGAGAAAGATTCCCACGGTATTCCTGACCGTATCGCCAGCCCGCTGGACATTATGCTGGAAGGCCCAATTGGGGGCGCTGCCTTCAATAACGAATTTGGCCGTCCTAACCTGCTGGGCTACTTTCGTACTTTTGAACAAACCGCAGGGGATCAGCGTTGGGGTTACCACAAGCCCATCATGATTGCCGGTGGTCTGGGTTCTATCGACGATCGCCTGACTCATAAAGATCCTTTGCCCGTAGGTGCCTTGCTGATTCAACTGGGCGGCCCTGGCATGCGTATTGGTATGGGAGGTGGTGCTGCATCCAGCATGGGTGTGGGTGCCAACCGTGCCGAACTGGATTTTGACTCCGTTCAGCGTGGCAATCCAGAAATGGAACGCCGCGCCCAGGAAGTGATCGACCGTTGCTGGCAGCAAGGCGAGAACAACCCCGTTATTGCTATTCACGACGTAGGGGCGGGTGGTTTGTCCAACGCCTTCCCTGAATTGGTGAACGATGCAGAACGAGGCGCTATTTTTGAACTGACTCGTGTTCCTCTGGAAGAGTCGGGCCTGTCGCCCGCTGAAATCTGGTCTAACGAGTCGCAGGAACGCTACGTCCTGGCCATTTTGCCCAAGGACTTGCCACGCTTTGAGCGTATCGCCCAGCGCGAGCGTTGCCCCTTTGCCGTTGTGGGTGTGGCCACGGAAGAGCGCCAACTGCGCGTGACTTTCGGTGAAGGTTTGCCGGGTGTGGACGAAGTCCATACCCCCAAGAGCATCGAGGAGCGTCCGGTGGATGTGCCTATGGATGTCATCTTGGGCAAAGCACCGCGCATGGAACGCGACGTCAAGCGCCAGGAAGGTGTGGCTGAGCCGCTGGACCTGACCGTCATTCCTTTGAACGAAGCCATGCATCGGGTGCTGCGCCATCCTACGGTGGCTAACAAAACGTTCCTGATCAGCATTGGCGACCGTAGCGTCGGTGGTTTGTGCAGCCGTGACCAGATGGTTGGCCCTTGGCAAGTGCCTGTGGCCGATTGCGCCGTGACCTTGGCCGATTACGAAGGTGTGCGTGGCGAAGCCATGTCCATGGGCGAGCGTAGCCCCAGCGCCATGATTGATGCTGCTGCCTCTGGCCGTATGGCCGTGGCTGAAGCACTGACCAACCTGGTTGCCAGTGATGTGCGTGATCTGAAAGACGTCAAACTGTCCGCTAACTGGATGGCTGCCTGCGGGGTAGACGGCCAGGATGCTGCCTTGTTTGATACGGTAGAAGCGGTTAGCCAGTGGTGCCAGAAGCTGGGCCTGTCCATTCCGGTGGGCAAGGATTCCTTGTCCATGCGTACTAGCTGGGAACAAGATGGTGAGTCCCGCCAGGTGGTTTCCCCCGTTTCACTGGTGGTAACTGCATTTGCCCAAGTGGCCGATGTGCGCCGTACCTTGACCCCTCAGTTGCAGACTGATCAGGGCGATAGCGCGTTGGTACTGATTGATCTGGGGCAGGGCAAGCAGCGCATGGGTGCATCCGTGCTGGCTCATGCATTCAATCAAGTTGGCCAGTCCGTGCCGGATATGCAGGACGCCGAGGCCATGTTGGCCTTTGTGAAAGTAGTACGCCAATTGGCTGATCAGGATCTGATTCTGGCTTACCACGACCGTTCCGACGGTGGTTTGGCAGCGACTGTGGCCGAAATGGCCTTTGCGGGTCATACCGGTGTATCGGTCAATCTGGATATGTTGACCATTGATCCGCACGCGGCGGATTGGGGTGATTTCAAGATCCGTGCCGAGCAAGTTTCCGTACAGCGTGACGAAATCACCTTGCGCGCACTCTTTAATGAGGAAGCCGGTGCCGTTATTCAGGTTCCCTTGGCCAAGCGTGATCTGGTCATGCAGACTCTGCGTGACGCTGGCTTGTCGGCTCATTCCCACGTAATTGGTAGCTTGAACAAGACTGATCAGGTGGAGTTTTACCGTGATGGCGCCTGCATTTACCAGGCACCACGTGTGGAACTTGCCAAGCAGTGGAGCGAAGTTAGCCGCCGCATTATGGAGCGTCGCGACAATCCTGCTTGCGCACAGGCTGAGTTTGATCGTTGGGGCGATGTAAAAGACCCCGGTATTTCTCCTCGTGTCATGTTCAACCCGCAGGAAGACATTGCGGCTCCCTTTATCGCCACGGGCAAGCGTCCTCGTGTTGCCATTTTGCGTGAGCAGGGATGTAACAGCCAGGTTGAAATGGCCTGGGCTTTTGATACGGCCGGTTTCGAGGCCGTGGACGTACATATGACTGACCTGCTGTCGGGCCGCGCATCGCTGGAAGGCATGCAGGGCATGGTGGCAGTGGGCGGCTTTAGCTACGGTGACGTGCTGGGTGCAGGTGAAGGCTGGGCCAAGACAATTCGCTTCAATAGCCAATTGTCCGATCAGTTTGCTGCCTTCTTTGGCCGCAGCGACACCTTCGGTCTGGGCATTTGCAATGGTTGTCAGATGATGGCGGCCTTGGCTCCCATGATTCCGGGCGCTGAATTCTGGCCACGCTTTACCCGTAACCAGTCGGAAAAATACGAGGCGCGTTTCTCCAGCGTGGAAATTGCGTCCTCGCCGTCCCTGTTCTTCAAGGGCATGGAAGGTACACGTCTGCCGGTGGCCGTGGCCCACGGTGAAGGCTTTGCCAACTTCCAGCGCCAAGGCGATGCGTCCAAAGTGGCCGCCGCCGTGCATTTTGTCGATCACTTGGGGCAGCGCACTGAGCAATACCCCCTGAATCCTAACGGCAGCCCCTATGGCTTGACCGGTGTGACCACTGCTGATGGCCGTTTCACCATCATGATGCCTCACCCTGAACGCGTGACGCGCAACGTCATGATGTCCTGGACGCCAGCCCAGTGGGGCGCGGCTGACCAAGGCGCCGATCAGATGGCAAATGGTGGTTTTACTCCCTGGATGCGGATGTTTCGCAACGCTCGGGTCTGGATTGCGTAATTGCTTACGCGTATAATCGATTTTTGGACGGAGTTATAAAAGCATGCGTCTCATCAAGAAAGCACTGACCTTCGACGATGTGTTGTTGGTTCCCGCTTACTCCGAGGTTCTGCCTCGCGATACATCCTTGCTCACCCGCTTTACGCGGGACATCACCCTGAATATCCCGCTGGTTTCGGCCGCCATGGACACCGTGACCGAAGCGCGTCTGGCTATTGCCATGGCGCAGGAAGGCGGTATCGGGATTATTCACAAAAACTTGACAGCGGATGCTCAAGCACGTGAAGTTGCACGTGTGAAGCGTCACGAGTTCGGTATTGTGATCGACCCGGTTACGGTTACGCCCACCATGAAAGTGCGCGATGCCATCAACTTGCAGCGCCAGCACGGTATTTCCGGTCTGCCTGTGGTTGAAGCCGGCAAGCTGGTGGGTATTGTCACCAACCGCGACCTGCGTTTTGAAGACCGCCTGGATCTGCCTTTGCGTGATGTGATGACGCCTCAAGAGCGTCTGATCACCATGAATGAAGGCGCCACGCTGGACGAAGCCCAGGCTCTGATGCACCGCCATCGTCTGGAACGCGTACTGATCGTGAACGATCAGTTCCAACTGCGTGGTCTGGCAACGGTTAAAGATATTGTCAAAAACACTGAACATCCCATGGCTAGCAAAGACAGCCATGGTCAGCTGCGCGTAGGCGCTGCGGTCGGTGTGGGTGACGGTACCGAAGAACGTGTCGAAAAACTGGCTGCAGCCGGTGTGGACGTGGTGGTGGTGGACACCGCCCACGGTCATTCCCGTGGCGTTATCGAACGTGTTCGTTGGGTTAAAAAGAACTTCCCCCGCATTCAGGTCATTGGCGGCAATATCGCAACAGCAGAAGCCGCGCTTGCGCTGGTTGAAGCCGGCGCGGATTGCGTCAAGGTCGGTATCGGCCCAGGTTCTATTTGTACTACCCGTATTGTTGCGGGTGTGGGCGTGCCTCAAATCACTGCTATTGCTGATGTGGCCAAGGCATTGGAAGGTACTGGCGTACCTCTAATCGCTGACGGCGGTATCCGCTTCTCGGGCGATGTGTCCAAGGCTCTGGCCGCTGGTGCTTCGGCTTGCATGATGGGTGGTATGTTTGCGGGTACGGAAGAATCCCCTGGCGAGGTAGTCTTGTTCCAGGGTCGTTCCTACAAGTCCTACCGCGGCATGGGCAGCTTGGGCGCGATGGTGGACGGCTCGGCCGACCGCTATTTCCAAGACCCATCGAACAACGCTGACAAGCTGGTTCCAGAAGGTATTGAAGGCCGCGTGCCTTACAAGGGCAGCGTTATCGCCATTATTTACCAACTGGTAGGTGGCATTCGTGCTTCCATGGGCTACTGCGGTTGCAAGTCGATTGACGAATTGCACGCCAAATCCGAGTTCGTGGAAATTACCGCCGCCGGCGTACGTGAGTCCCACGTACACGACGTGCAGATTACCAAGGAAGCGCCAAACTACCGCGCTGACTGATTTCTGCCAGTCTCTTGCATGCCAAAAACCGCCGCCCTTAGGGGTGGCGGTTTTTTTTGGGGTCTTCATCTTTTTGAGGGCCTGTGTCTCAGGAAAAACACGTCTTACGGGCAGTTTATACCTGTCATCCGCAGCTCCCGGCCCGAGATCAATTTATATAAGGCGGCCTGGATGTAAAGTGCCTTATTCTTCATTCAGGCGTAGCGGGTTTGGCTTTAAAGAGCCAACGTCGTGGGAGCCACTGAGCCAGAATCACCCCTGCAAGTTTGAGCAGCACGGAGGCCAAAATACCCGCATACAGAATAAGTGGAACAGTTTGATCATTGAGCTGTGTCTGCTCAGGCGGTAGCCAAAAAAATACGGGCAGTAAAGTGATTAAGGCCCCCCAGGCTTGCAGATAGGTTGACTGCCACGCAGGCACATCAATTTGCTATTTCGTCAAAACAGCACTGTAAAAAGCATAGCTCAATGGCTGCAGTCCGCATTGTGTAGCGAGGTGCTCCGGCAACCGCAGTTCAATCGCGAGTGAATCGCCCCTAGTTTCGCAGAGGCCTTAATCGAGCAGGCCTTGCTCGAAATTCGAGTAGACTACGCGCAGAGCTACCTGATCGAACGACCGCCGTTGCTTACCCCTAACAGCCTGTTGTGTCGACCTGTGTGGCCGTGATCTTTTTCCGTCTGAGGCACCCGGTACATTCCGGTAGAACACTTTCTGGTCTGTACCTAATCACATCAAAAGGAGCTAGACAGTGATCGATACATTCCACAGAACCGGCCCGCTTATGGAAGCTTCCAGTTACCCTGCCTGGGCGCAGCAGCTTATCCAGGACTGTAGCGAGAGCAAGCGCCGTGTTGTAGAGCATGAGTTGTACCAGCGCATGCGCGACAATAAGCTCAGCGCTGCCACGATGCGTCACTACGTGATTGGTGGTTGGCCGGTGGTTGAGCAGTTTGCCTTGTACATGGCACAGAACCTGACCAAGACCAAATTTGCCCGCCATCCTGGAGAAGACATGGCGCGCCGCTGGCTGATGCGCAATATTCGCGTGGAACTCAACCATGCCGATTATTGGGTGGATTGGGCCCGCGCCCACGGAGTCAGTCTGGAGGAGCTACAGGCGCAGAATGTGCCGCCTGAACTGCACGCGCTAAGCCACTGGTGCTGGCACACCAGCTCTTCCGATTCACTGATCGTGGCCATTGCCGCCACTAACTATGCCATTGAAGGGGCCACTGGCGAGTGGTCCGCGGTGGTGTGTTCCACCGGCGTGTACGCCGCGGCGTTCCCGGAAGAAGATCGCAAGCGCGCAATGAAATGGCTGAAAATGCACGCTCAGTACGATGATGCGCACCCGTGGGAAGCCCTGGAAATCATCTGCACGCTGGCTGGGAACCAGCCTAGCAAGGAGTTGCAGGTGGAGTTGCGCCAAGCCGTGTGCAAAAGCTATGACTTCATGTTCCTGTTCCTGGAGCGTTGCATGCAGTTGGAAGAAGCCTCGGCGAATTCTCGCAAACAGCCCGTGCTGGTAGCTAGCGAGGCCTGAGTCAGCCTGGCAATGGCGGGCCTAAACCGCCATTGCCGAGCGCTTGTTTTTAAGTGTCGTCCGCTAAGCCAGTGCAGGTTTTGCGTACTTCCTGCGCATGTCCTGCGCAATTCCGCTAGGGCGTAGTGGCACTTTTATAGCTTCAAGAACAACCTCCTTGAACTTCTTTCTGGATCGGCTAACCGCAGCAGTCCGGGACATCTACGCCCCGGTAGGCATGCAGCTACCACATTCCCCACACCCCGAAGCCGAAAACCCAGAGTACGGAGCTTTTCGCTTCGGCCTTGATAGCCATACCATCGACTTTCGGGACGCAAAAACTACGCCGACCAAGCTTGGGTAGTTTGTGATGTTCTGAAGGCGGCCGACGCCGGACAGTGAAATTACTCCCCTGGATCTTGCAGACAAGGTAGATTCTGTCGGGATCAGACTTTCTGATGCAAACCGCTGCGGGCAGTTTGTTTTCGGTCAGAAGATCTTGCTGGAGAAAGGCCTCGTGTCTTATGAAGGTAAGGATGGAAGAAGAGCCTTCCGTGTCTATCCACCACAGGGCGCCTCGGAAGTTTCTATTTTTTCGTGGGCGAGGCGGGTGAATAATCTCTTCCTCTTCCCCGTCCTCGTCCTCATCCTCTTCCTCTGCTCCTGCTCCTGCTCCTGCTCCCTCCAGCGCTCTTGACCATCATGGCTAGGTCGTAGCAGTACTGGTCAGGAAATGCTGCTTTGATTTGTCTGAGTTGAGTTGCGTTGAGTTCGGCGCAAAGCGACTCCACAAGTAGTGGGAAACAGTAAAAAACCGCCCTCTTTGTGAAGGGGCGGTTTGCTTCAGATACGACGTGATGCGCCTATCCTTGTAATGCTGAAACATCGAAACATCGAAACATCGAAACATCGAAACATCGAAACATCGAAACATCGAAATATCGAAATATCGAAATATCGAAATATCGAAATATCAAAACATCGAAACACCCAAATACCCAAATACCGGAATATCAATTGTTCAATCCCTCATTGGCAGAATGGCGAATTAGGGGTGGCACCCGATACTCTTGGCCCGAAATCAGCTATGCCATCGGCCAGGATGCAAAGTTCCTTGTTCTTCATTCAGCGGTGACGGGTTTGGACTTGAACAGCCAACGATGGGGAGGCCATTGAGCCAGAATCACCCCTGCAAGAGTGAGCAGCCCGCCTGTTAAGTGGTGGGTGGCCAGTTTTTCACCTAGCAAAGGGATGGCAAGCATGGCGGTCATGAAGGGCAAGATGTTCAGGAACAGGCTGCACTGGGCCGGCCCCAGGCGTGTGATGCCTTGAATCCAGCAATAGGGCAACAGCACGGAGGCCAAAATACCCGCATATAGAATAAGTGGAACAGTCTGATCATTGAGCTGTGTCTGCTCAGGCGGCAGCCAGAAAAATACGGGCAACAAGGTGATCAAAGCACCCCAGGCTTGCAGATAGGTAGACTGCCATGCGGGTACATCAATCTGCCATTTCTTCAAAAAGACGCTGTAAAAGGCATAGCTCAAGGCCGCGGTCAGCATCAGCAGGTCACCGCTGCGGACTCCTTGAGATAGCAACTGCCAAGGCTGGCCGCCGCTAATCAACCACACTGTTCCGACCAAGGCCAGGATGGCACCAGGCAGCATTCCGCGCGCGCCAGTGCCTGGAAGCAGCAGGCGAGCCGTCATTAAGGTCAGTAAAGGTGTCAAAGCGGTGATCACTGCCATATTGGTAGCGCTAGTGCTGGCCGCCGCCCAGTAAGACAGGCATTGATAGAAGGCCATGCTTAAAAAGCCCAGAAACGCCAACTTGGGTAATTGAGGGCGGATCTTGTGCCAGTTGCGCCAGACGGGGCGGGCAGCGAACAAGCTCATGATGGACAGTGCCAACACGACTCTATAAAAGCTCATGGCGGGGGCGGCGATCAGGCCGTGAGCCATTTTGGAAACAATCACGTTGCCAGACCATAAAAGCATGGTCACCAGTGGATAAGCATAGTTGCGCATAAAAAGCATCCGTTAATAAGAAGACGTATGCTCGCCGTAGACCGCTATGCCTGTCTTTCGCTAAACTGACTTGATTTAGCGCGAATGGGACAGCTTGTGGTCGATCCTCTACTTCATATGCCGGTTGAACTGGCTAAGATGCCCATCAGTGGTTTGGCGGCAGATTATCCGGATGGCCATGTCATCCAGGAACACCAACATGTGCGCGCGCAGTTTTTGTATGCAGTGCAAGGCGTATTGGTGATCGATGCGCAGGAAGGGCGGTGGGTAGTTCCTCCCAGCCGCGGTGTCTGGCTGCAACCAGGTCGGGCTCATTCGGTGCGTATGCGAGGGCATGTCAAAATGCGCACCATTTTTGTGGATGCTGATGCCGCCCCTGGCTTGCCAACACGTAATTGTGTGCTGGATGTCAGCCCCTTGTTGCGGGAGCTGATTCTGGAGGCCAGCCGAATACCGTTGGTCTATGCGCTGGACAGTCGTGAGGGGCGCTTGATGCGCCTTTTGCTGGATGAGCTGCGTGAGCTCCCGGTTCTGCCGTTTCATCTACCTTGGCCTGAAGAGGCACGACTGTTATTGGTGTGTAGGCAGTTGGAAACCTCTCCGGATGATGACCGGGATGCGCAGGACTGGGCACAGCAGTTGGCGATGAGCGTGAAGACATTTCACCGCCTATTCCGTCGTCATACGGGCATCAGTTTTGGGCAATGGCGCCAGTTCGCCCGTCTACTCGGTTCTTTAGAAGGTTTAGCTGCAGGAGAGCCCGTTGTGCATGTCGCTTTGCAACACGGTTACGCTAGTCAAAGTGCGTATGCCGCCGTATTCCGGCGGCATTTTGGTGTGACTCCCAGAGAGTTCTATCGCTCTAAAGAACGCGCAGCCGATTAGTCCGCCAGCTCCAGCAACAACCGGCTCAGCATATCTGGGTGGGTGATGGCAGCACTGTGACCGCTTTCCAGCTCGCGGAATTCCCAGTCTTTTTGCTGGCGTGCCCATTCGCGCGATGTATCCACACCTCGGAAGGTCGGCTGCGTGCAAGAAATATACGAGCAGGGCCGGGCATTGCCGATGACGGGGTTCTGCAGACGCAAGGAGGAGTGATAAACACTGAGCGGCTGAGGAGTGAGGCGATTGCCGACGAAATGCTGGTCTTCAGCGGCATGCAGGCTCAAGACCGTTAATGGGGGAGGGGGCACGGCAGGAACGGCGCTTTTACCTGCTGAAGCTGTCATGCTTTCCACCATTTTGGCAGGCAGTGTATCAAATGTGCTGGTTCCGCTGGGAAGGATAAATGCGTCCAGGTAAATCAGTTGTCGGATGCAACGAGGCAGAACATCTGCCACACCGCTGATGACCAGTCCCCCAAAACTATGGCCTACCAGCACCACATTGGAGAGCTCTTCCCAACGTATCAAATTAGCGACATCATCCACGAATGTGTTCAGCGTGATGTCGGGGTTGAGCAAGTGGCTGCGCTCACCCAGTCCGGTGAGTGTCGGCGTATAGACTTTATGCCCTTTGGCCCGCAATCGTGCCGCTAGCCGGGACCAGCACCAACCGCCGTGCCAGGCGCCGTGAACCAACACAAAAGTCAGGCTGTCAGACACTTCATCCGTGTCCTCCTGACATTCATAGGCAAAACTGTGCGAGCGATCACCGGAAGAGCCGGAAGAAGGGATGTAGCTGCTTCCGCCTTGCTGTTGACCGGCCTGGGTAGGTCGGGATTCATGGTGTTCATTGAGCTCGCTTTGATGCGGGGTACGACTCGAAGACATGCTGAAACTCCCAAAATGGCTGCATGTACTGTAGCTGCCTTGCCGCATGAATACCAGTGATGCAGGACAATTTCGGCCTGGAGTATTTCTGCGGCTCCCTAAGCGGCGCTACACAGCGTAAAATAGATCCTTTACCGCTTTATTATTGGCTCGATACTTTCATGCACCAGCGAATTCTGATTCTTGATTACGGCTCCCAGGTCACCCAGCTTATTGCGCGTCGCGTACGCGAAGCCGGTGCTTACTGCGAAATCCACCCCGGTGATGTCAGCGATGAATTCATCCGTTCCCAGGAAGGCCTGAAAGGGATCATTCTGTCCGGCAGCCACGCTTCGGTATATGCCGAAGATGCGTTGCAAGTTCCCTCCGCCGCCTTTGAAATGGGCGTGCCTGTATTGGGTATTTGCTATGGCATGCAAGCCATGGCCCGCCAGTTGGGCGGTGTTACCGAAGGCTCCGACAAGCGCGAATTCGGCTACGCTGAAGTACGCGCCCATGGCCACACTAAATTGCTGGAAGGCATCCAGGACTTCATGACAGCAGAAGGCCACGGCATGCTGAAAGTCTGGATGAGCCATGGCGATAAAGTCACCGCTTTGCCTGCTGGCTTCAAGCTGATGGCGTCCACCCCTACCTGCCCAATCGCCGGTATGGCTGATGAAGAGCGCGGTTTCTACGCGGTTCAGTTCCACCCCGAAGTAACCCATACGCTGCAAGGCGCTGCTTTGTTTCAGCGTTTCGTGCGCGAGATCTGCGGTTGCGTGGGCGATTGGAACATGCCCGACTACGTGGAAGAGGCCATTGCCAACATCCGCGAACAAGTGGGCGACGAAGAAGTCATTCTGGCTCTGTCTGGCGGTGTGGACTCCTCCGTTGCAGCTGCACTGATTCATCAAGCAATCGGCGACAAGTTGACCTGCGTATTTGTAGACCACGGTCTGCTGCGCTTGAACGAAGCAACGCAAGTCATGAGCACCTTCGCGGACAATATGGGTTTGAAGATCATCCATATCGACGCTTCCGACCGTTTCCTGGGCAAGCTGGCCGGCGTGACCGATCCAGAAGCCAAGCGCAAAATCATTGGCCGTGAATTCGTGGAAATCTTCCAGGAAGAAGCGGCGAAACTGAGCAATGCCCGTTGGTTGGCACAAGGCACGATTTACCCAGACGTGATCGAATCCGCCGCCGCCAAATCCGGTAAAGCCACTGGCATCAAATCCCACCACAACGTGGGCGGGCTGCCAGATACGCTGAACCTGAAGCTGCTGGAACCCTTGCGCGAATTGTTCAAAGACGAAGTCCGCAAATTGGGCGTCGCCTTGGGCCTGCCTCCCGGCATGGTCTACCGCCACCCCTTCCCAGGCCCAGGCTTGGGTGTGCGTATCCTGGGTGAAGTCAAACGCGAATACGCAGACTTGCTGCGCCAAGCGGATGCGATCTTCATCGAAGAACTGCGCACCACCGTGGACGACATCAGCGGCAAGAACTGGTACGACCTGACTTCCCAGGCCTTCACCGTATTCCTGCCCGTCAAGAGCGTAGGCGTCATGGGCGATGCCCGTACCTACGAATACGTCGTAGCCCTGCGCGCCGTGCAGACAAGCGATTTCATGACAGCCGATTGGGCTGAGCTGCCTTACGCACTACTGAAGCGTGTCTCTGGTCGTATCATCAATGAAGTTCGCGGCATCAACCGTGTGACTTACGACGTGAGCAGCAAGCCACCAGCGACGATTGAGTGGGAGTGATGCCTTGTCTGGCACGGCCAGCCATCTGATAGCATAGAAAGTAAAAAAGCCCGCATAATTGCGGGCTTTTTTGTTTTTTGCGACCGTTCCTGAATTACGTTGACACTTCTTTCTATCGAAGGAAAGTCAGTTGGGGCAAGGAGTCCGATGTAGCAAACGCGACTACAGTCTGGTGGAACGAGCATGGCCTTGCGCGCACTTCGCACCGGCCCCCGCCCGATCCGTCTAATTAAAGTTAGTACGATTCACCTTTCGAACCTACTTTGACCCAAGCACCCGAAGCAAGGTAATTACGCAATATCTCGAAATGATTCACGCAGAGCTCGTGCGCCATTTGTCAGTAATCCGACATCTGACCCTACTGCGACAAACACGGCCCCCAGTTGTAAGTAAGTGCGAGCCATAGCCAAGTCGCCGCTAAGGATACCCGCCGCCTTACCTGCGCTACGAATCTCGCCGATGGCGGTGGCTATCGCTTGCTGCACGTGCGGGTGTCCAGGATTGCCCAAATGACCCATTGACGCTGCCAAGTCAGCCGGGCCGATGAACACACCGTCGACGCCGCTGACCCGTGCAATTTCAGGCAGGGCCGACAGACCCGCCATGCTTTCAACCTGCACCAGTGTACAAATCTGGGTATCAGCATGGGCTAGGTAATCGGGTACTTGTTGCCAGCGTGAAGCTCGCGCCAGGGCTGCTCCGACCCCGCGCACTCCAATCGGTGGGTAGCGCGTTGCGGCGACGATCCGCGTGGCTTGTTCGGCGCTTTCGACCATGGGGATGAGTAGGGTCTGGGCTCCCAAATCAAGTAAGCGTTTGATCTCTACGGTGTCATCGCTAGCGGCACGGACAACAGGGTGTGCCGGTGTACCCGCTAGGGCCTGAAGTTGTGCCAGGGTAGAGGGCACGGTGTTGGGGGCATGTTCGTTGTCGATAACCAGCCAGTCGTACCCGCTACCGCCGAGTAATTCGGCGGTGTAGGCGTTAGCTAGGCCCAGCCATAGGCCAATGACTGGATCGTTCTTGCTAAGCGCTTGTTTGAAGGAGTTATGCATCGCTAAATCGTGAAGAGTGAAGGATCAGATAAAGTGGCAGCCGACGCTGCCCAGTGGTCCGAAGTCAGCATGAAAGGTGTCGCCCGCGTTGGCATGCACTGGACGAGTGAAAGAGCCTGAGAGCACGATGTGCCCCGGTTCGAGGCCACTGTCGAATGCAGCCAGGCGGTGGCACAGCCATGCAACACCGTTGGCGGGGTGATTAAGAACACCCGCAGACAGGCCCGTCTCCTCGATCACGCCATTACGCATCAACAGTGCACCCACCCAGCGTAGGTCCAGATCATCCACCCGCACTGGACGCCCGCCTAGGATCACTCCGGCATTCGCTGCATTGTCGGCAATGGTGTCGACTACCCGCCGCGGTCGCTTAGTTTCACGGTCGAGCTGTTCGGAGCGCGCATCAATGATCTCCAGTGCAGGCATTACATAACGGGTAGCGTCAAGCACATCTAACAGTGTTACTTGCTCGCCAGCCAAGCGGCGGTTAAGGATGAAAGCCAGTTCCACTTCCACCCGGGGAAGGATTAACTTCTCGCGTTGGATTTCACTGCCGTCGCCCCAGAGCATGTCATCGAGTAGCACGCCGTAATCTGGCTCATTAATCTGTGAAGCCATTTGCATCGCCCTGGAGGTGAGGCCGATTTTGTGGCCGATGATTCGCTGACCACGGGCAAGCTTCATCTGTACCCAGGCATGCTGGATGGCATACGCATCGGTGATGCTCATCTCGGGATGGGTCAGCGAGATCTGACGTATTTGCTCGCGGGAGCGCTCCGCCTTATCCAGGTATTCCGCGCTTTGGCGCACTTCAATTTCATTCAACATCTCAGCCTCCGGAGTGTTTCGGGGCTGGGGCTTGCCAGCTCAACAACTGCTGCGCCTGTCCCTGATCCTTCAGAGCCTGCCATTGCTGGAGAGAGGGCGTGGTAAGTTGGAAATCAGCTGATACTTTGCAGTACCAGCCAGGATTATGAAGACGTCCGATCAACGCCATGGGCAATGGATCGATGAACATTCTTGTGGCATCGGTCACTGCTTCGTCGCATAGGTGTACGCCGACGATGTCTGCGAGTACAAAGGTTCGTATACCGTCAATATCAATTAACTGGCGCACCTTGCATTCCATTGAGCAAGGGCTCGATCCGATTCGTGGCACGGCCACCTGCTGGCTCGGAAGCATTTCAAGCCCGGCCTCTTGGGCCTCATTGAACCCGGCCTCAAAATCTATAGAGGTGATGGTCATGCGGCCGGCCATGTCTGCCGAGACCAGATTGACCACAAATTCGCCTTGGTCGACGATGTTACGTGCTGTGTCCTTGGGTTCACCCGCGCGTGAACCGATGCAAAGGCATAGCAACGGGGGATCCCCGGACATCACATTGAAAAACGAAAACGGCGCAACGTTGACCGCACCCGAAGTACTGCACGAACTCACCCATGCGATGGGCCGGGGGATCACCGTAGAGTGCACCAGCTTGCTACGTTGCTCGCTGCTTAAAGCTTCCATATCGAAATACATGTCTCACTCCTGCTAGCTATACATTTAGCGATTGGTGGTGGGGCTTGTTTGCTGCTCATCTGCCGCGACACCCGCGCTACGAGCCGTGGCCTGATGCAGCTCGATAAGGTTTCCTGCGGGATCTCGCAGGAACAACTGTTTAAGGTTGGGAGAGGCCACATTGTCGAGGGTGAAGTACTCGATGCCTTTCTCCACCAGTTCCTGTTCGGCGACGAGGATGTCCTCGACGGCCAGGGCGAAGTGGTTTGAGACCGGGTCCTGATCCGGCCCTTTGGCGTACTGGGAAACGCCTTCGCAACCAAGAATGTGCAGCTGGGTGCCATTGGGTAGGTTGAACCACGAACCGTAAATGCCGGGGATTTTCCAGCGAGACGGATCTTGTGGCAAAGCCAGCACGTTGCGATAGAAATCAAGCATGGCATCGGCCTGCGCATGATTGACGCCGAAACCAACATGGTGCAATTCGATTACTTTCATGGTGTATAGGCTCCTTCGGGATTTTTTAGTTAAGGCTTGGCCTTTGATTGTTGTGAGGCAATTGGAATATAGTACGTCTATCGTATTATACGCAAGTAGTACTATTTCTTTGCGCTATGATTGCCAACTTTCCCTTTGGTATTGAGCTTGACCCATCATGCAACGGCCCAAAACATCCGCTTCTACGCCATCCTTCACGGCTCTTAAGGCAGTACGTCCGCACTTGGAGCTGATGCGCGCTAGTGCCGACGAAACCACCAACCCAAGCCGTGCAGGGCTAGGCTTGTTGATGCTGTGGCTGTGCGATGACATCGAGCAGTGCGCTAACAGCCGCCTAGCGCCTTTTGGCCTGTCGGAGAGCAAGTTCGATGTACTGATGTTCTTCAGTCTTGCAGAGCGGGGATTGGTGGAGAGCCAGGCGATCACTCCGTCCAACATCGCGGAGTATTTCGGCGTGACCCGCTCCACGGTGACTTCCTTGCTGGACTGGCTGGAAAAACGCGATCTGCTGCGCCGTAAGTTAAGTACCGAAGACCGACGCAGTTTTTCCTTGGAGCTGACCGATGAAGGCCGTAAGTTGGTGGACCAAGCCCTGCCGGCGTTCTGGCAGATGTGCGAATCGCTGACCAGCAGCCTTGATGAAGCGGAATGCCAAGTACTACAAAAGATGCTCGCCAAACTTTGGACACAGCTCAAGTCCGGCGCTAAAACGGGCCGTCGCTAGCGAACAGCACGGCAGGCAGACCGTTGACCCGATCACTAGGAAGGCCACTCGCCACCATCTGCATCATGAGGTCTATTGTCTCAATCGCTTTGTGGCGTAGGGGGGCGATGTCAGCGGGCAGCAGAGACTGCTTGTAGATATCGTGACGGCCTATGTCCACAGGATAGGAAATCAGTATTTCTCTATCCAGGCCCTTAGGCTGGGCATAGCCACAGCCACAGCCACAGCCCACAGCCTACAGTCGCCACTGCATGGTCTTCGCAGACCACAAGCACCTGCTCGTCATCGAATACAGGCTCGAACTTCAAACCCAGTTTATAGAGCGGGTCTGGGTGGACTTTGTCCCTCAAAAATGGAGTTCTTAGCGTTGTTCAAACTATAGGCAAGGAGTTAAGAACTCCACAAAACAGGAGCAGCATCATGGGAGGTCACGCTACTGCAAGATTTGTGATTTCAGGCACTCCCTTCCAGTGAGGCCTTTTAATCTTTGGACATATAGTCAGAAGAAAATATAGAAATTCAGAGGTGCAGAAATAAAAAATGAAAACTTTAAAAGTTCAGAGCTGTACGCCTGCAAGCTCTATGATAATTATCGAAGTGGTTTCTGGAAGAACCGGCTCATAGAAAAAAATAAATTCTTATAAAAATAATTTTTTATATGCCTGCGCTACCTTGTGAATTATCAGAAACCTATTTCACATCCATAAGCCAAAAAAAAATGGATTCTCATCCTTGGCGTCAAATGGCAAGTTTTTGTCTAAGCCTTCTTATAGAATCAGCCCAACATCGGTCAGCTACACGGGAATTTGATATGCCGTCGCTAGCTTAGGCGCTGCGAGTTGTGGGGGACTGCTATTGGTATGAGAACTATAAAAACCAGCAGTTCCGGCAAGCAAGCGTGATCGGAGGGCAACAGGATGATGAGGTTTTTCTTGTTCCTGTTGTGAATGGGCTTCATGAATTTGAATAGGGAAGGGTGACATGGGTAACAAGCAGGTCAGGCTGTGGTTTGTGTTTTCCCTGGGCATGTTTGGGCTGGGTATCGGCAGCAGCTTTAGCGCGCAGCCCGTTCAAACCCTCCTGGATTCTATTGTTGCTAGGACTAGCGCATCGCTTCAATACCAAGACTGCATCACTCTACCTGCCGCTGCATGGATGCAAGGCGATGTCGAGGCCAATCGTGTATTGGCAAGCCCTATCTAGGTGGTCGCCGCTGAGGACGATCGCAATAACTACAGCTGATCTTTCTTCTCGATTTTCCTAGGTCTACAGCAAATCACTGATTAATTTCGGCATTCATGCCGAGCCAAATTACGCCTGGATAGACTCATTTAGAAGAGTCCATACCGCTAGCTGATAGACGGCTGCTCAAGACGGAGTAACTGCTAATCAGCGAGTAGCCAAGTCAGCCATCAAGGTTTTGAAAACCCGTGCATTGCTAAATGGCTGTCTGGTTTTTTGGACTTCAGAATTTTTATTGCCGGATTATTGATTTTATTCAGCGGTGGAGGCTGTTCGAAATAAAAGCAGATCGTGTCTAAGCACTCTTAACAATGATGAGTGCTATCGGCCTGCCGATAGATATTTCGAGGCAATCAATACCTTAATGATTCAGCCGGTTTTAGATGTCTTGTTTGAAATGGAGAGCCCGATGAAACGACGTATTAACCATCCGATTAGAACGTGTTGCTTGAGCGTCAGTACAGCACTGATGATGTTAGGGTCGCCAGTGGCCGCACAGAAATCACTGCCGTTTCCCCCAACACCATCGGGCAGTAAAGCCGGGCCGACGATTGCAGAGTCGACCTACAATCCTTTGCCCGCTCAGTCGCACTTGCCAGCGAATGCGCCCAATATTGTTGTGATCATGCTCGATGATGTGGGCCCGGCGCTTCCCAGCACCTTTGGCGGTGTCATCAAAACAGAGACGCTTAGCCGTGTAGCCGGTGATGGCATTACCTATAACCGCTTTCATAATGCGGCGATGTGTTCACCCACCAGGGCGGCTTTGCTGACGGGGCGCAATCACCATCGGGTCGGCTATGGTCAGATTGCTGAACTTGCCAATGATTGGGACGGGTACTCCGGTCGAATCCCGCGTACTTCTGCCACCGTGGCGAAAGTGCTGGGTTCTTATGGCTACGCAACCGGTGCCTTCGGTAAATGGCACAACACGCCAGCTACAGAAACCACGGCGGTGGGCCCTTATACGAACTGGCCAGCAGGGCAGGGCATCGGTTTTGATTATTTTTACGGCTTTCTGGCTGGTGAGTCTTCCGATTGGGAACCTGCGGTTGTTGAAAACACGGTTCGCTTGAATCCATCTGAAGGAAAAGAGGGCTACCACTTTACCGAAGACATGACCGATAAAGCGGTCACCTGGATGAAGCAGGTTCATGCGCTTACGCCGGATCGGCCTTTCTTCATGTATTGGGCGCCAGGGGCATCCCATGGTCCGCACCATATTTTCAAGGAATGGGCGGACAAATATAAGGGCAAGTTCGACCAAGGCTGGGATGTGATGCGCGAAGACGTGTTCGCTCGCCAGAAAAAACTGGGTTGGATCCCGCAGGCGACAGAGCTGACGCCCCGTCCCAAGACACTGGCGGCATGGGCTGATATTCCGGAGGATGAAAAACCCTTCCAGCGCCGGCTGATGGAAGTGTTTGCCGGGTACACCGAGCACGCTGATGCGGAGGCAGGCCGTCTGATCGATGCCTTGGAGGAGCTAGGCATTCGTGACAACACGCTGATCTTCTATATCTGGGGCGACAATGGCTCCAGTGCAGAGGGCCAAAACGGCACCATCAGCGAACTGTTGGCGCAGAACGGGATTGCCTCGGAGATCAAAGACCATATTCGTGTCATGAACGAGCTTGGCGGGCTGGATGTGCTGGGGACGTCCAAAGTCGACAATATGTATCACGCGGGCTGGGCTTGGGCAGGCTCTGCTCCCTACCAGTCAACCAAGCTGATTGCAGCGCACTTTGGTGGGATGCGTACGCCGCTTGCAGTTTCTTGGCCCAGCAAAATCAAGGCAGACGATACGCCACGTCCGCAGTTCCATCATGTGAACGATATCGTGCCCACGATCTACGACATTCTGGACATTACGCCGCCAGAGCTTGTCGATGGTATTAGCCAAGATCCGTTTGACGGCATCAGCATGACCTATTCCTTTGCGGCTCCGACGGCGCCTGAACGCAAGGGCGGCCAGTATTTCGAGGTCATGGGCAGCCGTGCCTATTACAAGGATGGCTGGATCGCTTCAGTATTCGGACCGCGTATTCCTTGGAAAACGGGTATTGATCCTGCGATCATGCAATGGTCGCCTAAAAACGATGTCTGGGAACTCTACGATCTAAGCAAGGATTTCTCGCAGGCTAAGGACGTTGCTGCTGCCTATCCCGACAAGCTCACTGAACTGCAAAAGGCTTTTGCTGTCAGTGCTGAGGATAATAAGGTCAACCCGGTGGGCGGGGGCTTATGGTCCGCGGTCTACCATCCAGAGGATGCACCCTCTAATCCGGCCAAGGTCTTCAATTACACGCAGGAGGTGGTGGGCGTTCCTGAATTTACCGCGCCACGGCTGGGCTCACGCAGTAATTTGGTCACAATCGATGCGGACGTGGATGCTGATTCAAAGGGCGTGCTTTATGCGCTTGGTGCGTTCTCGGGTGGCCTTGCTTTATGGGTGGAGAATGGAAAGCTCAGCTATGAATACAATCTGTTTTCCATTGAGCGAACCCGCTTGGAGACCACCGATCCGCTCCCGACAGGGAAGGTCAAGATAGAGGTTGAAACTCGCAAGGCCGACGGTGTTCGTCCCGCGCCGCTTGATATCACCATTCGTGTAAACGGCAAAGAGGTCAGCAAAGGGCGTGCCCCACGTGCTACAGCGCTTACCTTTACCGCAAATGATGCCTTTGACGTGGGCCGGGATAGTTATTCCCCGGTGTCGCTGGACTATTTTGACCGTAAGCCCTTCGCCTTTAACGGCAGCATCCGTCATCTGAAGGTCGAATATTTGGACTGATTCCTGATAACTCCGGTGGCGAGCCTGTTGCTCGCTGCCGGGCATGAACCTGTCACTTCAGAGGAGCTTATGTCAACACAACGGCATCAGTACTATCACCTTCTTGCTAAACCCGCTGGCGCAGCGTGCAACTTAAGCTGTACGTACTGCTTTTTTCTGTCCAAGGAAAACCTGTACCCGGATGCCAGTTATTTCATGGATGAGGCGACGCTGGAGATCTACATTCGGCAATTGTTGGAGTCCTCGCCTGGGCCTCAAGTTGAAATCGCCTGGCAGGGCGGCGAGCCTATGTTGCGGGGCCTGGATTTCTATCGTTTGTCTGTGAAGCTGGCTGAAAAATATCGTCAAAGCCACCAACAGATCCTCTACACCATGCAAACCAATGCGACGTTGGTGGACGATGAGTGGGCGCGTTTTTTTCGTCAGCATAACTTTCTGCTGGGCGTGAGCTTCGATGGGCCTGCCGGCCTGCATGATATTTATCGAGTAGGCCGGCAAGGGCAGGGCTCATTTGAACAGGTGCTACGGGGTTGGAATTGCCTGCAGCAGCACGGGGTTGAAACGAATATTCTCTGTACGATCCATGCCGGAAATGAGGATCATCCTGTAGAGGTATACCGATTTTTCCGTGACGAGTTAAAGGCGCAATATATCCAGCTGATCCCGATTGTGGAACGCGTGACGGAACAGACCAGGGTGCTCGCCGAGCAAGGCTGGGGTGGAGCAAAGGGCAAAGACAGGCCCTTGTATAAGCAAGAAGGCACTCAAGTAAGCAGCAGGTCCGTATCCGCCGAAAAATTTGGCCGTTTTTTGGTAGCGATATTCGACGAATGGATAAGACGCGATGTTGGGAAGGTGTACGTCACCACTTTTGACGTGGCGCTGGGAAGCTGGCTGGATCAGCACAATAGCTGCCTGGTTGCGCCCACCTGCGGCGCTTCCTTGGCGTTGGAACGCAATGGCGATGTGTATTCCTGTGACCATTTCGTAGAGCCGCTGTATCGCTTGGGCAATATTAAGGACACGCCGCTAGCCACATTGGTCAGTTCCGAGAAGCAGCGCCGTTTTGGCAATGCCAAGTTCGATACGCTTCCAGAATATTGCAGACAATGTCCCGTGCTCTTTGCCTGTTATGGAGAGTGTCCACGTAATCGTTTCATTGAAACTCCGGATGGACAGTTCGGCCTGAATTATTTGTGTGCTGGGTACAAGGCCTTTTTCACCCATATCCAGCCTTCCATGGAGAAGATGGTGAGCTTGCTGCGTCAAGGTCGCTACGCCGACGAGATCATGACTTTGGCCTGATTGAGGGAGCAGGGAGAACGGCTATAAGACTGGTATTTCCGGGGGGTTCTTACCGGCCTTAGCTAATACCCTGCAAAAAAGCGGGAGTACGGGCAAGCTCCACAAACGCCCTTACGTAATCAATCGTGGTATCTGTTTCCCGCGCACCCAGGAAAATCTGCTTGGCGATCCCCTGCTTACCTAATCGCACTGGCACCACATCCAGTTTTTCTGCGTACTCTTCCACGAGCCAACGGGGCAGGGCGGCGACTCCACGTTCACTGGCCACCATTTGCATCATGATGTCCGTGGTTTCGATGGTTTTGTGACGACGGGGGGCGATACCAGCGGGCAGCAGGAACTGGTTGTAGATATCCAGCCGGTCTATATCTACCGGATAGGAAATCAGGACCTCTCTGTCTATGTCTTGCGGCTTGGCATACGCCGCAGTCGCCAGACGATGGGTTTTGGCGACTACCAGTACCTGCTCGTAGTCAAACACAGGTTCGAAGGTCAGGCCCGGTTTGTAGAGCGGATCGGGCGTGACAAGCAAATCAATCTCGAAACCGAACAGGGCGCCGATGCCGCCGAACTGGAATTTCTGTTTTACATCCACGTCCACATCGGGCCAGGTGCTCAGGTAGGGCGAGACAATTTTCAGCAGCCACTGATAGCAGGGATGGCATTCCATGCCAATCCGCAGCGAACCGCGTTCGCCCTGGGCGAACTGGCCCAAGCGCTCTTCCGCCAGATCCAGCTGCGGTAAAACGCGATTGGCCACGGCCAAAAGGTACTGTCCTGCCTGGGTCAGCTGCAGGTTGCGCCCTTCGCGGCGCCAGATCTCGGTGCCCAATTGCTGCTCCAATTTCCTCATGGTGTGACTAAGCGCGGATTGGGTGACATGCAGCATGCCGGCCGCTGCAGTCAGGGAGCCTTGCTTGTCAACTTGCTGCACGATGGCCAGATGGATACGTTCTAACATGATATGTGAAGGATATTCATGGATTGGTGAGATAAGGCCATTTTACTTCATTGGAGCGTATACCTACAATGCAATCCATACCTTATTTCACTGGCCTATAGAGAGCTGCACATGACAACGATCCACAATCTTGGCTTTCCGCGCATTGGCGCAAAACGGGAACTGAAGTTTGCGTTGGAGTCCTATTGGAAGGGTGAATCTTCGCGCGACGAATTACAGGCTCTGGGCGCTCAACTGCGTCAGCGCCATTGGCAAGACCAAGCGGGCCTGGATTTGGTGCCCGTGGGTGATTTTTCTTTCTACGATCAGGTGCTGGATACCAGTTTCACACTGGGTAACTTGCCCGAGCGGGTACAGGACTTTCACGGCGACAAGCTGGACAACTACTTCCGTGTTGCTCGTGGTCGCTCGGCCAAGGGGCAGGAAGATCACAGCGCTTGCTGCGGCGGCGTCGCTGCCGGTGAAATGACCAAGTGGTTTGATACGAACTATCACTACATCGTCCCTGAATTTACGGCTGACACCCAGTTCAAACTGGATGCATCTCGCCTGCTGGAGCAATTGGCTGAAGCCAAGGCCCAGGGCGTGAAGGCCAAGCCTGTCATTATTGGCCCTGTCACTTATTTGGCTCTTGGTAAAGCCAAGGACGACTCCAACAAGCTGGCTTTGCTGGATCGACTGCTGCCTGTGTATGCCCAATTGTTGGATACCTTGTCCAAGCAGGGCGTAGAGTGGGTACAACTGGACGAGCCTATCCTGGTGACTGAGCTGGATGCTGACTGGCAGCAAGCCTTCAAGACGGCTTATCAGCACTTGCAGTCCGCTGGCGTGAAGCTGTTGGTGGCGACTTACTTTGGCCAGTTGCTGGAAAATGCTTTTCTGGCCGCTAATCTGCCAGTGGCGGGTCTGCATATTGATGCGATTAACGACCGTGATGGCGTGGAGTCCCTGATCAAGCAATTGGGCGGCGATAAGGTTTTGTCCCTGGGCGTGATCAATGGTCGCAATATCTGGAAAACAGATTTGACGGCTGTGCTGGGTTGGGTAGAACCCGTCGCTAAACAATTGGGTGATCGCTTGTGGATTGCTCCGTCTTGCTCCTTGCTGCATGTGCCGGTGGATCTGGCCAGTGAAGAAAAGCTGGAGGCTGACGTCAAGTCATGGCTTGCCTTTGCATTGCAAAAGCTGGATGAGCTGCGTGTACTGGGCAAGGCCCTGCGCGACGGCCGCGATTCGGTAAAGGCGGAGCTTGCTGAGAACTTGGCCGCACTGACGGCACGTCGCAATTCGCCCCGAGTGAATAATCCGGCTGTGAAGGCTGCGGTGGCTCGCGTTACGGCTGAGCTGGGCAAGCGCAGCAGTGTGTACGCAGAGCGTGCTCCCAAGCAGTCTACTTTCTTGAATTTGCCCGATTTCCCTACCACGACCATTGGCTCTTTCCCGCAGACGGCAGACATTCGTCGTGCTCGTAGCGAGTTCAAGGCCGGCCGCCTGGACGAAGCGGGCTATCAGGTCGCAATGCGCGCCGAGATAGAGCGCAGCGTGCGTGAACAGGAAAAACTGGGGCTAGATGTATTGGTGCACGGCGAAGCCGAGCGCAATGACATGGTTGAGTACTTCGGTGAGCAACTGGATGGCTACGCTTTCAGCCAGTTCGGTTGGGTGCAGTCTTATGGTTCGCGCTGCGTGAAACCACCCATCTTGTTTGGTGACATCAGCCGCCCGCAAGCCATGACGGTGGAATGGATTACCTACGCGCAGTCCCTGACGCAAAAGCCCATGAAAGGCATGCTGACAGGCCCTGTGACGATTTTGAACTGGTCTTTTGTACGAGACGACCAGCCCCGTTCGGCATCTTGCCTGCAACTGGCATTGGCCATTCGTGAAGAAGTGCTGGATCTGGAAAAGGCGGGCGTGCATGTCATTCAGATTGACGAAGCCGCGTTGCGCGAAGGTTTGCCGCTGCGCAAGTCACAATGGCAGAACTATCTGGACTGGGCGGTGGAGAGCTTCCGCATTACCGCTAATGGTGTGAAGGACGAGACTCAGATCCATACCCATATGTGCTATTCGGAGTTCAACGACATTATTTCGTCGATCGCCAGCATGGATGCGGATGTGATCACCATTGAAACCAGCCGTTCGGATATGGAATTGCTCGATGCGTTCGAGAACTTCCAATACCCCAATGAAATTGGCCCAGGTGTCTATGACATTCACTCGCCCAATATCCCGACTGAGCAGCACATCGTGGACCTGATGAAAAAGGCTGCCGAGCGTGTGCCTGCAGAACGTCTTTGGGTGAATCCGGACTGCGGTTTGAAAACGCGTCAATGGAATGAAGTGATCCCGGCTCTGACCAATATGGTTGCTGCAGCCAAGACATTGCGCACCAGCGTCTGATCGCACACCGCTAATTAATACAACGAATACGTTACTACGGTGAGTTTGTTCTTCTCGATCGGTGGTCGAGAAAACAGACTCACGTTCTATCTTAGAATTTAGGGCACTTATAAAAATGAACTTAGAATTTGCATTCAGCGTCAAGAGTATTCGTTTCGACGAAAACTACCGTCCTTCTGACAATACGCGTATCACCACGAACTTCGCCAATCTGGCTCGGGGTGAGAGCCGCCAGCAAAACCTGCGCAATACCTTGAAGATGATTGACAATCGTTTCAACAACTTGGCGCATTGGGACAACCCCAATGGGGATCGCTATTCGGTTGAACTGGATATTGTTTCTGTGGACATTGATGTGGAAGGTAACGGTTCTACTTTCCCTACCATTGAAATCCTGAAGACCAATATCGTTGATCACAAAGCCAATAAGCGCATTGAAGGCATTGTTGGAAATAACTTTTCCTCCTATGTGCGGGACTACGATTTCAGCGTCGTCCTGTTGGAACACAATAAAAATAAAAATGGCTTCAGTGCCCCGGAAGGCTTTGGTGATCTGCACGGCAAGCTGTTCAAGTGTTTTGTGAACTCCACGCTGTACAAAGAAAACTTCAACAAATCGCCGGTTATTTGCCTGAGCGTGTCCAGCAGCAAGGTCTACCATCGCACTGGAAACCAGCATCCTGTATTGGGCATTGAATACCAGCAGAACGAGTTTTCTCCTACGGATGAATACTTCGCCAAAATGGGCTTGCAGGTCCGTTATTTCATGCCTCCCAATAGCGTTGCGCCTTTGGCATTTTATTTCCGTGGTGACTTGCTCAGCGACTATACGAATCTGGAGCTGATCAGTACTATCAGTACGATGGAGACCTTCCAGAAAATCTACCGCCCCGAGATTTACAATGCCAACTCGGCAGCTGGACTGCGCTATCAACCCAGCTTGAAGAATCTGGATCACTCGATCACGCAAATTGTCTATGATCGTGAGGAGCGCAGCCGATTGGCGGTTGAGCAGGGCCGGTTCACGGAAGAAAGTTTTATCAAGCCGTACAAAGTTATTCTTGATCAATGGGCTGCTAACTACGCACTTTGATTAATCAAAACAACAAGGTTATTTAACATGAAACGATTGCTACCCACCTCCACCGCGGGCAGTTTGCCCAAACCCTCCTGGCTGGCTGAGCCCGAGAAATTGTGGTCGCCCTGGAGACTGGAAGGTGAGGACCTGGTTGAAGGCAAGAAAGACGCGCTGCGTTTGTCCCTGCAAGAGCAACTGCACGCCGGTATCGACATCATTAGTGACGGCGAGCAGACTCGCCAGCACTTTGTCACCACCTTTATTGAACACCTGAGCGGTGTCGATTTTGAAAAGCGTGAAACAGTCCGTATTCGTGACCGTTATGACGCCAGCGTGCCAACGGTAGTGGGCGCAGTGTCTCGTCCTAAGTCTGTTTTTGTGGATGATGCTAAGTTCCTGCGTCAGCAAACCAGTCAGCCGATCAAATGGGCCTTGCCGGGCCCGATGACCATGATTGATACGCTTTACGATAACCACTACAAGAGCCGTGAAAAACTGGCTTGGGAATTTGCCAAGATCCTGAATCAGGAAGCGCTGGAACTGGAAGCGGCTGGCGTGGATATCATCCAGTTTGATGAGCCTGCATTTAACGTGTTCTTTGATGAAGTGAACGACTGGGGTATCGCGACGCTGGAACGTGCCATCGAAGGCCTGAAGTGCGAGACAGCCGTTCACATTTGCTACGGCTACGGCATCAAAGCAAATACAGACTGGAAAAAGACGCTGGGTTCGGAGTGGCGCCAATACGAGGAGTCCTTTCCAAAGCTGCAGCAATCCAAGCTGGATATCATTTCCCTGGAATGCCAGAACTCCCACGTTCCCATGGATTTGATCGAACTGATCCGTGGCAAAAAAGTGATGGTAGGCGCGATCGACGTGGCCACCAACGCCATTGAAACGGCTGAAGACGTAGCCAACACTTTGCGTAAAGCACTGAAGTTTGTGGATGCAGATAAGCTGTACCCATCCACCAACTGCGGCATGGCTCCATTGCCCCGCAACGTGGCGCGTGGCAAATTGCATGCGCTTAGCGCGGGTGCAGAGATCGTTCGTAAAGAGATCTCGGCCTAATCCGCATTATTGCGGTTCAGTACCGACGTCCCCTGTCAGACTTGGCATTTTTTGCCATCCTCTGACAGGGGATTTTTGTTGGGTGCCGCATTTCTGAATACGGCTTCACTTTGTCAGCAAAAAATATTGCCCCTCCTAAAGAAATGAACTAGGATTCACTCATGTAATGAATTCGGGTTCACTTCTTATGGCTTACCGTCAAACTCCCGCTGTTGAAGCTCGTTTGCAAGATAATCGCAGTCGCATTTTGGAGGCCGCTCGCGCCTTGGTGAGCGAGGGGGGGTGGCAGGAAGCACAGGTTGCCAGTGTGGCGGCGGCGGCCGGTATTGCCACAGGGACGGTCTACCGATATTTTCCGTCCAAGGCCGAATTGTTTGCCGAGGTCTTGTCGCTGGTTTCACAGCGCGAAGTGGATGTGCTTACGGAAATTGCCCAAGCAGACGGCTCGTCGATGCTGCGTTTGCACGCGGCTGTAGCGACTTTTGTGAAACGTGCCATGCGTAACCCCCGTCTGGCCTATGCCTTGATTGCCGAGCCTTGTGACAAGGAAATCGACCAGGCGCGTTTGGTGTACCGCGCGGCGATCAGTCAGGTGATCCACTCCATTGTTTCCAAAGGGCAGGCCGCCGGCGAAATGCGCAGTGATGTGCAGCCCGATATTGCCGCCACCGTCATTGTGGGCGGTTTCATGGAAGGCTTGATTGGCCCACTTTCTCCTTTAAGCCGTCAGCAGCACGATGGCACGGACAGCTACCAGCGCCAAGTGGCGGCGCTGGCTGACCAGATAGCCCATATGGCTTATGCCAGTGTGGCCGTCCTCTCTGCCACGCCTTAGAAAAAAACTTCGGAGACACTCATGAACCAAGCTCTTTCCCCCAGCCTCCTGGACGCTGCAGCGGATCGCTACAGCACGCATGCGGTTCTGAATCAGGCACTGCCTGCCAGTGGTTTCAATGCTTTTAGTGGTGATCAGGTGCTACGGGCTGCTATTGACCGTGAAGCGCCTTGGGCAGCATCGCGCTGTCAGGCTTTGGGTGCGGTAGCCGGGGATGAAGATGTGCAGGAGCTGGCCCGTCTGGCTAATCGCCATCTCCCTGAGCTGAAAACGCATGACCGGTTTGGAAATCGGGTGGATTGGCTAGAGTTTCATCCAAGCTGGCATGAGCTGATGAGCCTGGCCTGGCAGCACGAGGTGCCTAACCTGACGTGGCGTACTCAAGAGAAAAACGGCCACTTTGCACGAGCGGTATTGTCTTATTTGTGGAACCAAGTGGAGCATGGCACGGGCTGTCCGACAGGGATGGCTTACGCTGCGTATGCAGGTTTTCAGGCCGAACCTGCTCTGGCGGTGTGGGCGGACAAACTCAAAGGGACTCGCTATGAGTTCAGCCGCCGCGAGGTGGGGGACAAGCCTTCAGTCGTTATTGGCTACGCCATGACAGAAAAGCAGGGCGGTTCTGACTTGCGCGAGACGCAAACGACCGCCCGTTTTTCTCACAGCGCTGATTATCATGGCGCCACGGCCCATTGGTACGAGCTGACCGGTCATAAATGGTTTTGCTCTGTGCCGCAGTCGGATGGGTTTTTTACGCTGGCCAAGGTGGACGGGGGCGTCACCTGCTTTTTCTTGCCGCGTACCTTGCCCGATGGAAGCTACAACCGCTTTTTTATACAACGCCTGAAGGATAAGGCCGGTAATAAATCCAACGCCTCTAGCGAACTGGAGTATGCAGGTACGCTAGCTATCCGGGTGGGTGAGGAAGGGCGTGGAATTCGGGAAATCCTGTCTCACTCGCATTTGACTCGCCTGGATTTTGCGATTGGTTCAGCTGGCCTGATGCGTCAGGCGCTGAGCTTGGCCTTGCGTCACACAACATCGCGCAAGGCCTTTGGAACCTCGATTGCTGATCGGCCCATGATGAGCAATGTACTGGCCGATATGGCGGTAGAGGTGGAGGCAGCCACCTTGATGTCCTTGCGGGTGGCCAAGGCAACGGATTTGATGCAAAACAGCGAGCAAGAGAAGCTCTTGGCCCGTGTCGCCACACCTGCTGCCAAGTATTTCAATTGTTCTCGTGCGCCGTCCATCGCGAACGAAGCCCTGCAGTGCCATGGCGGAAACGGTTTCATCGAAGAGAACCCGATGGCGCGCCTGTATCGGGAAGCCCCTTTGAACAGTGTTTGGGAAGGGACGGCCAATATGATGTGCATGGATGTGCGCCGTGCCATGATCAAAGACCCGCGTACTATCGAGGCCGTCTTCAATGAACTCAAGCCTCTGGCCGGCCAGGATAAACGCTTTGATGCGTTGCTGCGCCATACCGAAAGCTCGGTGCGTGGCGCAATCCAGGAGGAGTTCTTGGCTCGCCCCATGACTGAAGCCGTGGCGCGTGCTTTGCAGGCGGCAGAGTTGATGCGCTATAGCTCTCAAGACGTCGTGGATGTGTTCTTAAGCACGCGAAGTTCGGCAGAAGTCGGGGCCTGGGGGGCACATTATGGAACCTTGGGGATGACGGTTTCGTCTGAGACGGCGCAGAAAATAATGCGCCGAGCGCAGGTAACAGACTGAACTGCTCGGCCTGTTTGTGAAGGCAGGGAAGGGCTGTGGGACGGCGCCTTCCCGCATTAAGGGGCTGTGGTTTTACCTGGAGGCGCTTGCCTCCTGGGCGAATAAAGGTGGCCCTACGGCGGGCTAGCGAGTCCGTTCATAAGGGCGCTTGGGCTAAGCCGCGATAGAGAATCTTCTGTGCTACCATCGCCCAGCATTCCGGTTCTGGCATGGTGCCAGTCTGGAAAAATGTGCGTCTGTTCTTCGGACCTGCTCCATTGCGTGACTTATGAATACTTCAATCCACGCGGCAACTCCTGACCCCAACACTTTGCGGCAGCTGGTCATCCTGGTTTTTGAAGGGGTGACGCTGACGGATGTCTCTGGCATTAGTGATGTCTTTTACATCGCCTCCACCCACTTTCCCACTCCAACGCTGCCCGGCTATCAGCTTGTGCTTGCGTCTTTGCACGGCGGTCCGGTACGCACGTCTTGCGGGGTGGTGATTGCTACCGAATCCATAGAAACATGTGACCCGAAAGGGATTGATACCTTGGTCGTTCCCGGTGGTGGGCCACCCGATCAACCGCCTGTTCCGCCAGATGTTGTTGCCTGGTTGCGGGCTCATGGCAGCAAGGCGCGACGAGTCTGTGCCGTCTGCACGGGGGCTTTTCTGGTTGCGGAAGCGGGCTTGGCTGATCAACGTCGTTTGACGACGCACTGGCAGTCCGCGCAGCTCTTGGCTTCGCGCTATCCTGCGATTCGGGTGGAACCTGAGCCGGTTTTTGTGCGGGACGATCACCTGTGGAGTACAGCCGGGTTTAGTGCAGGGGTGGATATGGCGCTGGCCTTGCTGGAGGAGGACCGTGGCTATGCCGTTGCCATGGATTTGGCGCGCCTGCTGGTGGTGTTTTTGAAGCGTTCATCGGCACAGTCACAGCATTCAGGCACGCTGGCCAGTCAATGTGGCGTACTTGCTGATTTCGGGCGATTGCATGCCTGGATGGCAGATAATCTGGCGGCTGATATGAGCGTGGAAGCCTTGGCGGAGCGCGTCAATATGAGCCCCCGTACCTTTGCTCGGCGCTACGTGGAAAGTGTGGGCCGCACACCGGCCAAATCGGTGGAGCTATTTCGAGTACAGGCAGCGCAACGCTACCTGCAAGAAGCCCGTTTATCTCTTAAGCAAGTGGCCGCACTCTGCGGCTTTAGTAGCGCACAACAATTGCGACGGGCTTTTGCCCGCCATGTGGGTTATACCCCTGACTAATTGCTCAAACTTGTTTCGCCCAGCCTGAACCCCTTTTGGCAGGATCTGACTGTTTTTTGTCCGTGATGACGTGTGCCAGCCGAGTACAGTCATCGTCAGATAAAAAGAAATGGAGACAGTGAGATGGGCAAAGCTCTGCAGGAAAGGGGGGCGCCAGCGGCGTCCTTAGGGCAGTCTTTTAAAGACCAAAATACCGCGTATTCAGCTCAGCGTGTTCAGGGGAGTTCTCTCTGGGCAGGGGCGGGGGAGCCCGGCGGACAAGAGACATATAGGCGTATGCAGCCCTGGCCTAGGGCTCGCTGCGCCTGCCATTTAGGCGGGGCGGATTTCCTGGCTTTGCTGGATGCCTACGCCGTCTTGCCAGATAGCCAGCCAGGGAAGTCTTGGACGCAGGTCAGCCCTTTGACACAGCGTTTTCATTGGACCTGTGGGGCTTCATTTTGGCAGCAGGTGTTGGCAGGGCGGGCGGTGCTGCCAACGGAACGACCATCTTTACAGGCAGCGATTCGCAGCGCCTTGCTGCAAGAAACAAGTCGTGCCTGTGTCGCTGACAGCCGTTATGCTTCTGCAGCCTTGACGGCCTCTGCAGCTTTAGAGGGTGGCTCACCTGCTCCGAGCAGGAAGCAAGCAAAAAGGGCAAGTGCAGGGCAGCAGCCTAATCCCCAAGAGCGGGAGAAATGGGCAGATACGCTGTTTTGGAATGGGCGCATATTTACCAGCGACACGGATCAGCCGTGGTGCGAGGCCTTGGCCATTGCCGATGGGCGTGTCTTGCAAACCGGGGATTGGCAGCAGTTGCAAGATTGCATCGGCCCCGATACAGAGCTGATTGATTTGCAGGGCAAGCTGCTGATTCCGGGGCTGAACGATGCGCATATGCACCACACCCCCGATCCCATGGGCATACGGTTGCCCGTTGATGTCGTAGCCGATCCGCCCTTGGATGTTCTGGTTTCTTTAGTGCAGACCGCAGTGGCAGAGTCCCCGGCCGGCACCTGGATCTACGCCACACTTGGACCGCAGTTGATCAACGAGTCCAAGCTGGACCGTGTATTGCTGGATACGCTGGCCCCCGCTCATCCGGTGCTGTTTTTAGGGATGACGAATCACACCAATGTCTTGAACAGCCTGGCGATGGAGCGCTTGGGCTTGGAGGATGAGGCCCCTGATCCCGTAGGCGGCGTTTACGAACGCTTGCCGGGTTCGCGCAGACTTTCAGGCAGAGTCCACGAGTACGCGTCCTGGTCTCCCCAGCGCTGCTTTGCATCCATGACTAGCGTGCAAGAAGGGGCTGCCAGTTTGCAGGCCCTGGCAGATGATTGCCTGCGTTGGGGCATCACCAGTGTTCAGAACATGAGCTGGACACCGCCTGAGCGCTATATCGAGATGCTGAAAGCAGCAGCGCTGCCTATTCGGGTTCGGGTGATCCGGTTCCCTCCCTCCGCTCATGCTGGCCGCATCGTCAGTGATGGTCAGGGCCTGCCCCGACATCCGGGCGAACGCATTGAGTTCCATGGGACGAAGTGGATTCTGGATGGTACGCCGATTGAGGGCGGGGCGGCTGTCACGCAAGCCTATGCCGGAGCTGTGGCTGCAAAAGCCAGTGTGCCGCTGCATGGGACAGAGAATTTTTCGCGGCAGGAAATTACCCGCATGTTGCAGGAAAGCCTGCGCGCGGGAGAGCAATTGCTCCTGCACGCGATTGGGGACCAAACCCTGGAAAGCGTTTTGTGTGCGCTGGAGGAATTCGAGCCTCAGGTGGATTGGCGTGCCCGTGCCTTGCGTATCGAACACGCGGATGGTTTGACCCCGGCGCAATTGGCACGTTTGCCAGAGACGGGCGCCATGGTGGTACAGAACCCGACGCACTTCTGGTTCTATGCCGGTGATACGGGTTTTTCGGGTTTCAGCGGTGCTTTCCGCAGCTTGGAGCACGCCGGGGTATCAGTTGCCATTGGCTCGGATGGTCCGTTGAACCCTTTTCTGAGTCTGTTCGCGGCAATTGATCATCCCGCTAGACCCGGCGAGGCCATGACGATGGAGCAAGCACTGCGTGCCTATACCTATGGCAGCGCGATTGCTGAGGGGCATGGGGCAGACAAAGGGCGCTTGCTACCGGGCTGTGTCGCTGATCTGGCGGTGCTGTCCCAAGATATTTTCACTGTAGCACCTGACACGCTACCGCAGACTTGCAGCTTGCTGACTATGGTGGATGGGCAAATAGTCTATCGCAGCGCTGCATTCTAAATAGAGTTTTTTCAAGGAGAAGGATATGCCAGATCAGGCAGGATTAAAGGCGGCCATTCAGGCTGCAGAGGACAAGTTGGCACAAGCTTTGGCCAGCCGCGATGTTGCCACGCTGCTGACGCGTTACACCGAGCAGATTCATTTGATGCCTCATGGCGTGCCGACTTTAGTTGGCAAGGCAGCGGTCGGGGCGTATTTCGAAGAAGTCTTTCGCATGGGGATTTGCGCGGCGAACTTTGAAACCCTGACGGTAGAGGGAACAGATGCAGCAGCCCAGGAAATTGGCCGCTACACCTTGTATGCCGAAAACGCCCAGCAAGAACGGGTGCTTGCGCAGCGCGGCCGTTACTGGGTGTTCTGGCGCAAGGTTGATGGTGAGTGGTTGCTGCATTGGGACATGTTTAATGCCGAGCAGGCTGAAGGCTAAACCCAGCTGCGCACGTCTTAGCGGCAGGCCTGCCTAAGACTGCAGTCGACTAGATTTTCATAAATCTCCTGCTGCCCGGTTGGATAAACGGGGAGCAGGGTTTCTTGCCGTTTATCCGCATCAAAAAGCGACTCTACCAACCAGCCGACCAGGTAGAGAGCGGCCAGGCACCCTCCGGCGCTGGCGACGTGGCCGTGACACACAAGTGGCTGGTCAACAGGCTCCAGATCCAGCGTTTTCAAGACCTCCCGTGCATCGGGGTGAGTGGTGGCACGACGCGTAGGCAATAAACCTAGTCGCTCCAGAAAGAACACGCCTGCACAAATTGAGCCAATCAATTGGCGGCTGGGGTCCAGCTTAATGTGCGTCATAAAGTCCGGATCGGCTAAGGCAGCAGGCACGCCCGCTTTCCCGCTGCTGAACAAGACGGCATCGGCCTGTGCCGCTTCGGAAAGATGTCCATGTATCGGTATCTCCAAGCCGTGTGCTGACCGTAAAATAGGCTTTGCGCCTAAGATCTTCACCCGCCAGTCCTTTGTGTTTCTCCCCAGGATGTCCCACATCAGAAACAGATCAATGTCGGTGAACTGGTCGAAGGCAATCAGCGCTATTTCTTTCATTACGAGCCCTTTGGGAAGGTGGCAGTGTTGTGACTTGCCATGGTCAAACTGGAAGCTCGTAGCCTAACAATCGACGAATCACCATACACAGGCTGTATGTTTCTGCCATGAAAACGCTTACCCGAGAAGATTGGATCACTGCTGGTTTGGAGACGCTGGATCAGGAAGGCTATATCCAGGTATCTGGCGAGCGCGTGGCGCGTCGTTTGAATGTCACCCGCGGCTCCTTCTACCATCATTTTCGCAATCGAGAGGACTTTGTGCGGGCGCTCTTGTCGGCCTGGGAAGAGGATTACACCGTGCGGATGCTGGACTATGCCGCCAAGGGAAACGGGCCGGTTCAGGTGCTGAAACGCTACGTGCATATCGCCGCAGACAAGCAGCCCAACCGGGAAGTGGCCATTCGAGCCTGGGCCTTGCACGATCCCTTGGTGGCCGAGTATCAAACACGCGTCGACGCGACTCGCCTGGCCTTTGCCATCAAGACTTCTGAGGCTTCCTTTCTGCCCTCTAAGCAAGCCCAACTGGTGGGGGAGATGGCCCACCTGTTGTTGATTGGTGGGCAGCAAGCGGGCGTGCGCCACAATGCGGCTCGTTTTACTGGACTGGTGAACAACGCACTGAATCTGTTCCACCGCCGTCATACAAACTTGAGCTAAGCAATGCTGGCGGTAAGCGGGCTAGGCGGCGGTGCATACTCGCAAGCGATGCCCATCTGGGTCCAGTGCAACAAAGGTGCGCCCAAAGACGGCCGTCATGGGCTCCTGTTCAATGGGGATACCGGCTGCTACATAGCGTTGATAGAGCTGATCGACCGCCTCATCGTTCTCTGCCGTAAACGCCAGTTCTGATCGATGACCTGTGCCCGAGGAAACAAAACTGGCGGCGTGGGTGGACCATAAACCTAAGATAAGCCCATTGCCAAGCTCGAAGGCAACATAGGTTGGATGGGATTCGCTGGCGGCTTGGCCTAACAGTTTTTCATAAAAAAGGCGGCTGACTTCAGGGTCAGCGACATACAGAAGGATGAGACTGGGCGGGTTCATGGTGACTCCAATAGAGGGGTGAAGTCGTTGATTATGCGTGACCATACTGCCAAAAAATGGCAGTATCGGGCATGGTCAGAGCTGAGCGACTCCTCTTTTTATTGCAAGTATTACGCCGACATAAACGCCCGGTGAGCGGAGCGCAGCTGGCTCAAGAGCTGGGCATCAGTATTCGCACGCTTTATCGGGATATCGCATCCTTGCAGGCGCAGGGCGCAGATATACAGGGTGAGCCCGGTGTGGGCTATATCCTTAAACCCAGCTTTATGTTGCCGCCCTTGATGTTTTCTCAGGCAGAGCTGGAGGCTTTGCTGCTTGGGTTCCGTTGGGTAGAAAAGTTAGCCGATCCATCGGTGGTTCAGGCGGCTTTGGAGGCACGAGCCAAGATTTCGGCTGTGCTGCCTGACAGTTTGAAAGACAGCCTGGACAGCACTGCGCTGCGAGTCGGACCACGGCAAATCAAGGATGCTGAAACGATTGACCTCGGTCTCGCCAGAGCGGCGATCCGCTTTCAAGACAAGCTGCGTATCCGCTATGTTGATGGCGCAGGCAAGCAGTCTGACAGGGTGATCTGGCCTTTTTCCCTGGGTTACTTCGAACACTTCCGAATTCTGGTGGGATGGTGCGAGCTGAAAGGCCAATTCCGTCATTTTCGGACGGATCGTATACGAGCCTTGACCCGTCTGGACACGCCTTACCCTATACACCGGGCCAAATTATTTACGCAATGGCGGGAAACTCAAAAGGGCACAGACTATGTGCCTGACACCTGACACCTGACACCTGACACCTGACACCTGACACCTGACCTCGGAAGTCGAAGAAGTGCCTTAAGGCATGCGGTGAAAAGTGTGGGTTTCTTGGGTGGATTGGGCTGGCCTTAGCTGAGCTCCGCCATTTTATTGCTCCGGTGCTCCCGATAGGCCGCCGCCAACGTCCTTAAGGCTTCCCGTGAGCGTTGGTCCGTCAGTGTTGAGTGCAGGATGATGCGCGACGCGGGCAGGGCAGGCAAACCCAGGCGCTGGCTTACTTCGACAGCATCCGCTGGGGCCAAGCGGCATGAAAAAGCTGCAACCGCCAAACCCGCCGAGACAGCAGCCATCACGGCCGCATGACCGCCGCCCACAAAAACCTCGTTCCATTCAATACCCGCCGTTTCCAGGGCATGGGTTGCTATATCTCGCACGCCACAGCAGGGAGCCAAAGCCGCCAGCCGTAAAGGCTTGCCTTCTTGTTGATGAAAGCTGGGCGCGGCAAACCAGCCAAAATATTCTGGCCCCAAGTCCTCGCCATCCGCCCGGTGGTCTTCTTCCCGCACAATGACCGCATCCAGCTCGCCTTTATCAAAACCTTCCAATAACTGATGAGAGCCTTCCAGACGAACTTCAATCGTCAAGGCTGGGTCACGTTCGTTCAGGCGGGCCAGCAGGCTGGGCACTTCGGGACCGGCTACGTGTTGCGCAATACCCAGGCGAAAGCGGCGACATTCGCAGGACAGAGCAAGTCTGGCTCGGTCATGCGCTGCCAGAAAATCGCGAGCAGGATTAATAAAGATGGCGCCTTGAGCGGATAGTCGCACCAGCCGGGGTGTACGTTCGATCAGCTTGTAGCCCAGGCGTTCTTCCAGCCGCTTGAGTTTCACACTGATGGCCCCTTGGGTGGTTCCCAAGGCTTCGGCGGCTTTGGTGAAGCTTTGGAATTCGGCAATGCTGACAAACGCTTGCACAGATTCCACATCCAAGACGGCGCGGCTCATTATCTATCCATATTTGTTGTTTCTGATATGTTCGATCATAGCATTGATGAATAGTTGGCCTGTCCCTACTATCTCTCCTGATTGAACTGCGCAGGGTGGCATTGCCTCGCAGATCGCCTTATCGAGCATCCATAGGATGCCTCTTGTATTTATGATTTTTGGAAGATAGCGATGACGCCTTCGATATCGCGACAGGGCAGCTATGCCTTGGCCGCTGTGTGTTTGTCTGCCTTGATGATGGGGCTGGAGATCTCCAGTGTTCCGCCTATTTTGTCCACGATTGAGCAGGTGATGGGAGCCAGCTTTCGACAACTGCAATGGGTTATGGCTGCCTACACCATTGCCATGACCACGATTTTGATGGGCGTGGGCACGATGGCTGACCGTTATGGCCGCAAGCGTATTTTTACGATCGGGATTGTGGCTTTCGGGATCACGTCCCTGGTGTGCGGCTTGACGGAAAGTGCCGCCGTTCTGATCGGAGCCCGCTTCTTGCAGGGCCTAAGCGCGGCAATGATGTTGATTTGTCAGATCGCTATTTTGTCCAATCAGTTCCGGGATGGGCAACAGCGCGGTAAAGCTTTTGCTGTGTGGGGTGTGGTCTTTGGGGCTGGATTGGGTTTTGGCCCAATTGTGGGCAGCATGATTCTGGCTTTGGCCAGCTGGGAATGGGTGTTTCTGATCCACGCCGTGCTGGCTATCGTCACCTTGTTGCTGGCCCGCGCAGGAGTTCAGGAATCGCGTGATCCGCAGGCGAGCAGTCTGGATGTGGCCGGCATCATTACCCTGTCTTTGGCTGTGTTCTGTCTGGTGCTATTTGTCACGCAAGGCCCGGTGCTGGGATTTGGCAGTATTCAAGCCTTGAGCATCATCGCCGTCTCTGCGCTGAGCCTGATTGCTTTTGTGTTGGTCGAACGCAGAAGTGCCCGTCCTATGTTGGAGTTTTCCGTATTCCGCATCCGTAACTTTTCCGGGGCGCTGCTGGGCTCCATGGGACAGAATTTCAGTTTTTGGCCATTTATCATCTACCTGCCTATCTACTTTCACGTCGGTCTGGGGTATGACAGTGTGCAAACGGGTCTGGCGCTTTTGGCTTACACCTTGCCCACGCTGTTCATCCCCCCTTTCGCGGAGCGTCTGGCTCAGCGCTGGCAGCCCGGTTTTGTAATTTCTTTGGGGTTGGCTCTGATTGGTCTGGGTTTTGTGATGATGAGAGTCGGCAGCGTGTCTACCCGACCGGCTTGGTTTATTTTGCCGGGCTGCGTGCTGGCGGGTATTGGCTTGGGCATGGCCAACACAACCACAACCAATGTAATTACTGCTTCCGTTTCAGCCGAGCGAGCCGGTATGGCCTCGGGGGCGGATACCAGTGCCCGCATGATCTCCCTGGCCTTCAATATTGCGGTCATGGGTTTTGTGCTGGTGCAAGGCATCATGGGCTATTTGCGTGACCGTTTGGACGTTTCGGCGGGTCTTGAACTGCGTTATCTGGCTGAAAAAATTGCGTCAGGGGACCTGGGTGTTGCCTCGCAGTACAGCGGCTTGCTGGCCCATTTGGCGAATCCCCTGGAGTCGATCAATGCTGCCCTGATAGCCGGTTTTGCGGGGGTCATGACGTATGGGGCGGCAGCTGCGTTTATCTTGGCCGCTTTGAGCTACCTAGTATTTGCGCCGGGTAAAAAAACGGTCACACCCCGCTTGCGAGGCAAAGTGTGAAGCGGTGTAGGTCATTGGTGCCTTAGGACGATCAGCTACCTTTTTCAGTGTGTTCTAGAACTTTGTTTGCCGATTTATAAAGAAAGCAGAGCCGGGCGTTTCTGCCCGGCTCTGCCTGTTTACCTCAGCGGGTTCGTCCTTTCTATCCTTGGTCGAACAGCGAATTTGCTAGCCTTATGCTTTAGCCAGCGTCCCCAGCTTTTTCTGGCTGTTCGAGCGCCAGAAGGAGTAGGTCAGACCCAGCATCAACAATACGCAGGCAATGATGAACACCATGCTGATCGGGCGCTCCAGGAATATCATGGGATCACCACGGGACAGCAAGAGTGCGCGACGGAAATTCTCTTCCACCATCGGCCCCAATACAAAGCCCAGCAGCAAAGGGGCCGCCTCAAAGCGCAAGCGCATGAAGAAGTAACCCAGGATGCCAAACAGCAAGACCACATTCACATCGAACAGGTTGTTGTTCGTGCTGTAGACGCCCACGCACACAAAGAAGAGCGCGGCGGGGTACAGGTACTTGAAGGGTACAGACAGCAGGCGCACCCACATGCCGATCAGCGGCAGGTTCAGCACCAGCAACAGGATATTGCCCACCCAGAAACTGGCGATCAGACCCCAGAACATATCGGCATGCTCGACCACCATCTGTGGGCCGGGCTGGATACCGTGGATGATGAGCGCGCCCAACATCAAAGCCATCACTGGGTCGCCGGGAATGCCCAGGCTTAAGGTAGGAATGAAGCTGGTTTGCGTGGAGGCGCTGGTAGCCGCTTCTGGAGAAGCAATCCCTTCAATCGCACCACGACCAAAGCGCTCGGGGTTTTTGGCCACTTTCTTTTCAGTGGCGTAAGCAATGAAGGATGCGATGGTTGGCCCGGTGCCCGGCAAGATCCCGAAAGCAGCACCAATGGCCGTACCGCGTACCAAGGCGCCCCGGGACTGCTTGATATCGCCTTTTTCTGGACGCAGGGAACGGCCGGAGACCTTACCAATGGTTTTGGTATGACTGCTATTGATTCGGTTGATGTTTTTCAGGAAGTCGGCAATACCGAACAGCCCCATCGCCAGCGCCACAATCTGCAAACCGTCCTGCAGTTCGGGGATGTTGAAGTCAAAGCGCGACACGCCACTGTTCACGTCCGTGCCTACCACGCCAAAGATCAGGCCCAGCACCACCATGGCCACGCCTTTGATGGCAGAGCCTTTGGCCAGCGTTGCGCCTGCCAGCAGGCCCAGCATCATCATGGAAAAGTATTCGGCGGGACCAAACTTGAAAGCCACATCGACCAAGGCGGGCGAGAACAGAATCATGGCCAAGATACCGATGGTTGCCCCAAAGAAGGAGGACAACATCAGCATGAACAAGGCCGAACCGGCTTTGCCATTGCGAGCCATGGGGTTGCCGTCCAGACACGCCACGGCATGAGAGGCCGTGCCGGGCAAGTTCAGCATGATGGAGGTAATGCCACCACCGTATTGCGAGCCGTAATAGATACCGGCCAGCATGATCAAGGCGGCCGTTGGTGTCATGGCGTAGGTCAGGGGCAACAGGATGGAGATCGCGGCCAGCACGCCCATGCCCGGCAGCACCCCGATCAGGTTGCCCATGAATACGCCGAACACGGCCCACATCAGGTTATCCAGCTGGAAGGCGACACTGAAGCCATTCATCAAGTTAGAGAGGATTTCCATGGCTTAGCCCCAGGTGAACAGGGGGAATTGCAACTCCAGCCCCCAAGAGAAAATAACCACCCCAAGCAGGGTCACGAAGATCGACAGCAGCAGGGCGGTCAGCCAGGAATGTTCTTTGTCCCCCATGGCGGAGATGAAGACCAAGGCAAAGGTGGCGGGCACCAGCCCCCCGTAGCGGCCCAAGATAATGAAGGCGATGATGCCGCCCACAATGGCCAGCCAGCCACGCCATTGCGGAGGGCCGAAGTTTTCTTCTTCTTCCTCGTCGTGAGAAGCCGTTTCCACAAACAGGTACAGCGCCCCCAGCGCGATCATCACAATGCCCAGCAGAAACGGGAAGTAGCCCGGTCCCATCCTGGCCATTGTGCCCAGGGAGTACTTCTGTCCCATCAGGACCGTGAAGACCCCCACGCCCACCATCAGGCCGGCAGAATAGTATTTTTGCTTGCTCATTAATCTCCTCGTTCCCCAAATGCAATCATGATTTTTATAAATGTCAGAAAAGACGACAGAAAATCACCTTAGGTTAATAGAGGAGTAAATGAATTAGGATGACAGTTTCATTACCTTTTAGTCATGTTTAAAACAGGGCTGTGCTTTAGGCAGGCAGACGAATCGTGACCCGTAAGCCTGGGCTGGCATCTGAAAATAGAATCTGGCCGCGATGCAATTCAATAATGGCGGCGACACTGGTAAGACCTAGGCCAAAGCCTTCGTTATCATTATTAATTCTATAAAAATATTTACCTACATTTTCATATTCGCTTTCAGGTAGGCCAGGGCCATCATCTTCCACAATAATTGCTATTTTATTATCTGGAATTCTTTTTATTTCTACGCTGACATGGGAATGCGCATATTTAACAGCATTATCGACTACGTTGGCGAGTGCGCTAGCCAATAAATTGCTATCCCCATTAATTTTTACGGTAGCGATATATTTCGCTTCCAGTCTGATGCCTTTTTCTTCTGCAAAGGGGCTGTATAAATCCAGCACATCTTCCGCTATGACAGCGATCTGGCAGGGTTTGAAATTCTGGCGCTGAACCCCGGCATTCAGTTCGGCAATCTGCAGCAGTTTGCCCAGCAGAACACTCAGGCTTTCCACCTCGGCAATGGCGTCCTGATGGGCCTGCTGCACCTGTTCGGGTACGCCTTCCAAACCTTGAGTTTCTCGCAGCCTGCCTACAATGCGCGTCAGGGGCGTGCGGATGTTGTGGGCTACCGTATCGGAAATGTGTTTGGCGCCTTTCATCAGGTTTTCGATCTTGTCCAGCATGCGGTTGATATCCAGGTGGATCAAACCGAAGACATCATCGCTCTCGGACACGATGCGTTTGGAAATATCCCCCGCACCGACTTGTTCGGTCAGCAGACGGATTTTGCCCACACGGTATTTCAATTCGCTGCTAAAGACATAGGCCCCCAGAATGACCAGCATCAGGGCCAACACCATAGAGGTCACAATGATGCGGCTTAACATGGAGCGCAGCTCGTTCAGGGTGCCCAGTTCGTGCCCGACCACCAGGGTTTCTCCGCCCGCCATTTTGCTGACGCGGACATTGCCTTCGGTCAAGGCACCGATATGCTTGATCTGGACCTCCACAACCTGGCTGTCAGTAATAGTGTTCAGGCCCGGAATTTCCGTGATATTGCCCACCAGCGTATGGCCTTTTTCATCCAGCAGCAGGTAGATCTCTTGGCCTGAGTCGATGCGATCAGACAGAGTCAGTTCAATCATGCGCAGGATCTCATCGCGTCCGCCTTCTTCGTAGGCGATGCTCAAGCGCTGCATGGCCACGTTGATTTGGCGCAGATGCTCATCACGCAGAGCACTAAAGACCTGAATGTAGAAAAAGCCAATTAGAAACAGCGTGGTGAAGATGGCCAGGATGCTGTAGTTCAGGGTCAGGCGAAAGGAGGTGGACTCCCATAGCCTTTTGATGAAATCAATCATCGCAACGCTTGAGTTTCATGCCGTCGATGGCGTCTTTGTCGCTCAGGACATAGCCACGGCCACGCACTGTATGGATCAAAGGCGTTGCGCCTTCTTTGTCCACTTTTCGGCGCAGGCGGCTGACCAGCACGTCGATGACATTGGACTGCGGATCAAAGTTGTAGCCCCAGACCACCTCCAGCAACATGGTGCGAGTCACAATCTTGTGGCTGTTCATCATCAGGTAGGACAGCAGCTTGATTTCCCGTGGCTGCAGCTCCAGCACTTCGTCCCCCCGGGTGATTTTCTGATTGCGGATGTTCATGACCAGATCATCCACCTGCAGGTTCTTGATGTCGGACCCATCACTGCTGCGGCGAATCAAGGCGTGGAGTCGCGCAGCCAGCTCCTGAAACGAAAAGGGTTTGATTAAATAATCATCGCCCCCGGCTTTTAAGCCATCTACTTTATCGTCCACACCCGATAAGGCGCTTAATACCAATACAGGGACTTTTTTACCTAAAGAGCGCAAGGTAAATAAAATGGATAAGCCATCTACATTATTGGGCAGCATGCGGTCCAAGATAATGACGTCCCAAACATCTTTCATGGCATTTTCCAAACCTGAAACGCCATCGTGACTGGTGACGACGGAATAACCTAATTCGGATAATCCATTGACAAGGTATCGGGCATTTTCCCGGTCGTCTTCAATCAGTAAACAATTCCACATTGGCTGTCCTGGAACCTTTTAAAAAATCTGGTTTAGTTATTAATGATGATTATCCTATCCAATTTTCAAAGATAGGACATAGAGTGAACATGACCAAACGGTAATGTTTGAATCAGAAAATTCGTTTTTGCCTGCTGTATGAATTGCTGAAAGATACTCTAACGTATATTGATGATTAGCTGGCGCATCATTTTAATGAGGATTCTTGGCTTGATGTTCGGAAAAGCCGGGTATCGCTCAGAACCGCAGGACCAAGTCCCTGGCAGTGGGGAAAGATGGGGGAGGGGCTGGTTTGGTGCCTTCAGCGTTTGGCTGGTCGGCTGGCACCGGGAGCCTGCCCCTTCACGCGCTTATAAGCTCGACTAAATGCCGCTTGAGACGTGTAGCCCAGGCGTTGAGCAATGACATCTATCGATAGTTTTTCTTGGCTTAGCCATTGGCTGGCTAACCCCATGCGCAGCTCTGTGGCGTAGCGCAGCGGGGACATGCCCAAAGTAGCTTGAAAACGCTGAGCAAAAACAGAGCGTGAAAGGTGGGATTGGGCGGCCAAGTCGGCCACCGTCCATTCATAACCGGGCTGACGATGCAGAGCCAAAATAGAGCGGGCTAATTTCGGGTCTCGCAAAGCAGCGACTAGGCCGGACGCCTTGCCGCAGCCTGACTCAATCCAGCCCCGCACAATCATGGCTGCGGCTACCTCAGCCAACCTGGCCATAATTCCTGCATAGCCGATCCGTCCTGCACAAATCTCATTTTTCATGGCGTCTAGAATCGGCAGCAAACCGGGGTAATAGGGCGTCTGTGTATCGGCCACCATTGCACTGGGCATGAGTTTGCCCAGTCCGTGCATGCCACCCAGGTCAAATTCCATACAGCCATAAAACAGAATGGCGCTGGGCGTGGGGTAGGAGCTGGGGCAAGTGCTGACCCCGCTCACGGCCTGTCCCAGCGGAGCCGCCTCAAAACTATCTATGCCTTTAACGGCTGCGTCGGCCTCAGAGAGTATCTGGTGGTCTACCCCCTGGGGCAAAAAGACCGCACTAGCCGCAGAGAGTTTTTGCAGTTCGCCATCGCCAATCCGTAGAAATGCCGTACCTAGCGCAAGAAAGTGGAAGTAAGCGTGTCCGGGGCGTTTTTCATAGCCCAAGCCAAAGTCAGCTCCGGTTTGAATGCGGCGATATTGGACGCCACGCAAGCGCATGCCGGTCAATAGTTCGCTAATAAGATCTGACGAAAGTGCAAATTGCTCTTGTTCGGTCATTTTCGGAGTTTCGGTCAAATTTTCAAGACTTATCATCATAGATCATCTCGTTTTTGATCTCTAGACTGAGGGCTGTATTTGTTTTTCAGGGTAGGTAGCGATGAGTCGTGATGTGTGCAGTACGGGTTTGGGGGCGGTATCTGTGGTGCCCCCTCCTGCCTGGGTAGCCGTTTTTTCCTTGGCGATGGGTGTATTTGGTTTGCTGACGGCGGAGTACCTGCCTGCCAGTTTGTTAACACCCATGGCGATCGATTTCGGGGTCTCGGAAGGGGTAGCAGGCCAGACCGTGACGGTCACAGCGGGGGTGGCTCTTTTCTCCGGTTTGCTGGTGCCCGGGCTGACGCGTCGTTTGGATAGGCGTACGGTCTTGCTGGGTTTTACGGTGCTGATGGTGGCATCCAACCTCTTGGTTGCGATGTCCTCCAGCTTGTCTGTTCTATTGCTCATGAGGGTGTTGCTAGGCATTGCCTTGGGTGGGTTCTGGAGCATGACCGCGGCAGTGGCTATGCGATTGGTGCCGGCCAAGTTGGTGCCTCGGGCCTTATCGATTATTTTTAGCGGGATCGCAGTCGGGACGGTAGTATCCGTTCCCCTAGGCAGCTATTTAGGTGGGTTGTATGGTTGGCGCAGCGCCTTTTTTGCTGCCGCTTTGGTCGGTGCCTTGACCTTGGTGTTCCAGTTCTTGACGCTGCCCCGTATGGCCCCGCGCCATGTAAGCGACAGGACAAGCGTATTGGGCTTGCTGCGTCTCCCGGGGATCGCGTTGGGAATGGCGGCTTGCGTGCTGGCTCATGGCGGCCAGTTCATTCTGTTTACCTTTATCCGTCCTGCATTGGAGAGCTTCCCCTCCATCACTATGGATGGCTTGGCCTTGCTGCTTCTGGGCTTTGGTATCGCCAATTTTGTCGGTACGCTGCTGGCTGCTTACTTGATAGAGCGAAGCCTGAAAGTGACTTTGGTGACTATGCCGGTATTAGTGGGTATAGCCGCCTGGGCCATGGTGTGGCTTCCCGTGGAGAGCACCGGTCTGATGTTGTTGGTGGCTTTATGGGGCCTGGCTTTTGGTGGAGTGCCGGTAGCCTGGTCCAATTGGGTGGCGTGTGCGATTCCCGATCAGGCAGAAACAGCAGGTGGAATGGTCGTGGCCTCGGTACAGTTCTCCATCGCGGCCGGGGCGTCTGTTGGTGGTTTGGCGTTTGGACTGGGGGGTGTGCCAGCGGTGTTCATGACGGGCGGGAGCGTGATGCTGCTTGCGTCCCTGGTGATTGCCCTGCGGGTTCGCGCAGATTGGCCTGTGCTTGCTTAAACAATACGTGCTCAAGTATTCCTTGCTTGAGCACGTATCTAGACGCGAATCAATTCCTGCTGTGTTTACCGCCTTCGGGCGGTGCGAAGTTTAGAAGCTCAAGCGCACCAGAGCCTCTTTGCTGCCTTTGGCGGCATCATCCGCATTTTTGACGGTGACGTACACATCCCCGGTGCTGGGGTTCAGTGCCAGGCTGTTGGGGTGGGCGGGAAGATCCACGCTATGCAGGCGTTCGCGGGTTTGGCTGTCATAGACCTCCACGGTGCCAGCATTGCGAGTTGTCACGTAAAGGCGGTGGCGTTTCTCGTCCAGCAACAGGTCCAAAGGCCCTTGGCCGGTGCTGATGCTGTGTTCAATCTGACCATTGTCCGGGTTGATGATCACCACGCGATTGCCTTCCCCCCGAACGGTGTATTCCAGCTTGCCGGCATTTTTACGCATGGCATCTGTGCGAGCTTCGCCTACGTCGGTCGCCAGCAGCCGATGGTTTTCTTTGTCGAACTCCAGGTTAATCAGCTGATCGGCCGCGACTTCAGCTTTCTGGCTAAGGCTCAGGCTGGCGGTGTCGATGGTAAATACCTGTCCCTGGAAATTGGACACATACAGCTTGTTCTCGGACTCATTCAAGGTGGCACCACGGGCCACATAGCCAAAGCCAGGAATTTGTTTTTCCACTTTCATGGTGTCCAGGCTGACGACATAGAGCACGCTGTCCTGGAACCAGAGGCCGGGCGCGAACAGGCGCTGATGCTTCTTGTCCAGAATCAGCTCGCGCGGGTAGTGGGTATACAGCTCCATCTCTTTCCCGTTTGGCCCCATCCGTTTCACTTTGCTGGCCAGCTGTACGGTATTCAGAACGGTTTTCGTGGCGGTATCGACCACCGTAATCGAGCTGTCTACGGCATTGCCCACATATAGGCGGTCCGCTGCATCGTCCAAGGTCAGGGCAAATGCTTTACGTTCCAGCGGCAAATGTCCTTTCACAGCCAGGCTTTGCGGGTCCAGAAAATAGATGGCGCTGGGTGGTGAGCCCTCTTCAAAGTTCCCGGCAGAAGCCACGTACAAAGTGTTGTGGCGTTCGCTAAAGGCGACTTGGTACAAGCCTTCAGCGATATTGACCCGCTCGATGCGGGGGGCAGTGTGTTGAGTCGTACTGATCTGCGTCGTATCGGTGCCAGCCGCCGGCGGCTGGCGAGAGTCCATAGTGGTGCACGCAGTCAAGAAAAAAGCGGCGCACAAAATGGCATTGAGCTTGAAGATGGAAGGTTTCATCGTGTACTCCTTAGGGGATTAATCGTAGCTAGACTTAGTTTTTGGGTTTGACGCGCTCGTACAGAAGCAGGCCGCTAAAGACCAGACCGGCGGCGAGGCTGGTGTGACCGCTGTATGCCACCAGTCCAAAGCCCCAGCCCATGTAGTGGGCCGCGACAAACAGGGAAATCAGCAGTGCGCTCCATCCCGCGCAGCGTAAAAGCGCGACTGTGCGGCGTGAAAACTCCCTGTCAAAGACATCCACTTGGTGTCGATACATGCACAGGGCCAGGCAAAGAAAGCCTGCCAGGGCGGGCAGGAAAATCAGGCCATGTGCCAGTAGATCCACTTGTGCTGGGCTCATGATTCTTGACCCTGTGTTATGGCGGCATTGCCTTGAAGCGCCTTGCTGCTTGTCGGGCTGACGGCCGGTTTGGTGCCGGGTGGTTTGGCCTTTGGCGCGGCTTTAGTTTTAGTGCGGTGGCGGGCGACGCGTCTGGCCATATAGGCATGGAGGGCCGCAAATACCCACAGGCTTAGATCAAAGCTGGCAAACAGCCAGTCTCCTGTCGCCAGACTGGCAAACAGGTGACGGTCCGTCAGGAAAAAGTTCAGGATGGGCAAGGCCGCCAGCAAGAAGGTGGCCAGCCACAGCAGTTCCAACCAAGCGCGTCGGGCCGGACGCAGGCAGGACCAGAGCAAGCTCAGACCCCAGAGGATGAAGAAACCATGCACTTCCCAATTGGCACGATTCGCCATGTCCAAAGGCAGTAAGCGGTTCATCCATAAAAAGCCCGTAGCGGCGACGGACAGGCCTGCAATGCTGGCAATGTTCAAGCGCTCGACCAAGGCAAAGCCCAGATATGGTTTGCTGGGGTTGGGCAGTTTGCTGCGGCGTTTGACGGTCCACAGCACCAGGCCCGTTCCCACCATGGCCGTGCCAGCCAGACTGACCAGGAAGTAAAACCAGCGTGTGGCAATGTCGGCAAAGCGGCCCAGGTGCAAGCCGTAGAGCACTCCTTGAGTGGTGGCCGCTGCGCCCGAGGATTCTTTGACATTGAGCAATTCACCACTGACGCCATCGAACAGCAGATAGTGCGGGGTGACGGAGATACGTTGTGCCTGCTGCCTAGCTACAGCAACGCGCGCATTGCTGTCCTGGGCCAAATTCACTTGAATCGAGCCGACGCTGTTCTTGCCCCACCGTTCTTCGGCTTGTTGCACCAGATCCTGAATGGGAACCAGGGTGGCGGGTGTGCCGGAAGCTTGCCCGGCAGGCAGGAAAAAGCGCATCTCCTGATTGACGGCAGCACGGTCCTGCATGGTGGGTAGTTGCTGCATGCCCCAGGGCATATACAGCAGCATCAAGGTGATCAGGCCACTCCAGGTAATCATGAAATGAAAGGGCAGACCCAGCACTGATAGCGCATTGTGGGCATCCAGCCAGGAGCGTTGCCCCTTGCCCCAGCGAAAGGTGAAGAAGTCGATGAAAATCTTCTTGTGGGTGATGACTCCACTGACAATGGCGACCAGCATGAACATGGCTGCCAGACCGGCGATCCAGCGTCCCCATAAGGGCGACATGTAGTGCAGGTTGAAGTGGAAGGCGAAAAAGAAGTCACCGCCCTCTGTTTCCCGAATGCTGAGTTTTTGCCCGGTCTCCGGATCGAAGATGGCACGGGCGAAGGCGGGGCGGCCTGCTTCCGGCCCCGTTGGGTCACGCCAGAAGGCACTGGCCAAGGGGTTGCGCTGGGTGGGCAGGGTCATCAGTACCAAAGGGGAGTCAGGTGTCTGCTCCACAATGGTGTTCAGCATGTCCTGAGCTACGGCAGGGGCAGGACGCTCTGCCACGCTATGCAGCTCCGGCCGCATGTACGCCGACAGCTCTTCGCGAAAGTAGGACACGGTGCCTGTTAAAAACATGGCGTACAAAATCCAGCCCACCAACAGGCCCGTCCAGATATGGACGTTGGACATGATCTGTCGCACGCCTTGGGGCTTGCTGGCTTTCGGCGCTTTGGCCGCTGTGTTTGTGGTGTTCATAGCCGGCCCTCCATCCACTGATGTCCCAGGATTGCGGCCAGGCAGAGCAGGCCGCAAAGCGCCAGCCCCACCCAGGCACGGGTGGCGGAGCGCGCCAAAAATACGCCGATGAAGGCGACCGACCACACCAGAAAGCTAAGCTGAGCCCCCCAGAGCACCGCTTCAGGGCCAGAGATGGGAAACACCAGCGTTGCTACGGAAAACAGCGAGGCCAGAACATAGCCGCCTAAGCTGGCGGCCAGAATGCGTGAGATCAGGGGCAACTGAGCCCGCAGCCTGGCTAGGCTCAGCTTCTGAAAAAAAGAATCTTTCATGACGGGGGCGGCTTAAAACTCGACTTGCATGGACAAGCGGTAGCTTCGGGGAGCACCAATGGAGGTGGAGCCATTCCAGATGCTGGACCAGTAGCGCTTGTCAGTGGCATTGATCACATTGGCCCGGAACGTCACCTTATTGCTGGCAATTTTGGTGGCGTAGCGCAAGCCCAGATCCAGTCGGGTCCAGCTGGGTATTTTTTGGGTATTGCTGGTGTCTATCCACTGCGAGCCGGAGTGCAGGGCCGAGGCAGACAAGGTCAAATTCGGCACCCAGGGCGTATCCCACTCCAGTCCCAACGAGGAGTTCCAGCGTGGAACGCCAATGGCTTGTTTGCCATCCAGCAAGCCGCTATTGGTTTTGGTGGCCACGGCATCGGTATAGACCACACCGCCCAGAATGCGCAGCTGGGGACTGATCTCGCCCGCAATAGTCCATTCAATTCCGCGGTTGCGCTGCTCACCATCTACGTTGTAGTGGTTGTTAGCCTCGTCCTTGGTCATGCTGGGTTTGGCAATTTGGAAAAAACTCAGCGTATTCAACATCGTGCCGCTATCCCACTTCAAGCCCACTTCATATTGTTTGGTCTTGTAGGGGGAGAACATTTCGCCGTAGTTGCTGGCCGAGGCGTCCGACACCGTTCCGCCTTGCGACAAGCCTTCAATGTAGTTGGCGTACAAGGAAATGGGGGCGTCCCAGGGTTTGACCACCAAGGCGATGGCTGGAGTCAGAGCGCGTTCGTCGTAGCGATTGGTGAGGGCGCCGCGGTCATTGAAACTTTTTTGTTGAACTCGCTGCAAACGCATGCCGGCGGTCAGAAGCAGGCGATCATCAAAAGCCGACAAGGTATCTGCCAGTGCCAGACTGCTCAAGGTGGTTTCACCGTTTTTAAAGACGTCGGGCTCATCTACGTCTACCGGTGGTGCCGGATCGTACAGGTTCGAGGCCCAAGATTTGGAGGCGGCGACGGCCCCCGATGTCTGGCTGATCATATTGGCGCTGAGGACCAGATGATGGTCTACCGCGCCGGTAGAGAACTCGCCCCGTGTGCCTAGTTCAAAGGCATTCACATCAAAGTAGTTTTTGATATTCATGCCCAGCGCGGTGTAATCGCCGTTTTCTTTGGCGCGCTGACCAAAGGCATTGTTCAGGTAGCCGGAGCCTTTCTGGTGCTTGGTCCCGCCCATAACAAAGGCCGTCCAGCTATCCGTAATATCAAATTCGGCAGAGCCAATAATGGCCTGGCTTGACGAGTTGCTATAGCCATTGGGCAGGGAATTGGTTTTTGGGTTGGGCGGGGTGGGGGACTCGCCCGGCGCAAAGCTGGTCAGTAAAGGAGCGCCGCCGCGTTGCTTTTCATTGATGTCATACATATCCAGCGAGGCACGCAAACGGTCACCTTGATAGTCCAGGGCAAGCGAGCCCAGGCTGCGGTTTTCACGCTGGCCGTGTATATCCAGATTGCCGTCCGATTTCACACCGTTCAAGCGTATGCCGAATTTGTCGTCCTCCCCGAAGCGACGGCCAAAGTCGATATGCCCGCCCAGGTTGTTATGCGATTTCAAGGTGGTGCTTAGCCGGGTAATCGGTTCGGAGGTGGCACGTTTAGGCACCAGGTTCACGACGCCGCCCACCGAACCGCTCAAGGACATGCCGCTGAGCAAGGCGCCGGGTCCTTTCAGGACTTCGACACGTTCCAGCATCTCTGTGGAGGTGCGGTTATGTGGCACCAAGCCAAACAAGCCATTCCAGGCCAGTTCATGGCTTTGAGTCCAAAAGCCGCGCACATACGTGTGTTCACCAACACCACCTTGGGGAAAAACGCTGCGCACGGAAGGGTCGTGGCGCAAGACTTCCGCAACTGAACTGGCTTGCTGGTTTTCTATGTATTCAGAGGTAAAGCTAGTGGTGCTAAAAGGCGTATCCATAACGTCTTTATTGCCCAGCAGACCGACTCGACTGCCGGAGGCAATCTGTCCCCCTGCGTAGGGTGCAGGCGCTTCGTTGCGGGAGCCCACTACGGTAATAGCACTGAGCGTTGTGGGGTCGCTGCTGCCCGGTGCTGCAGCGCGTAGTGTGAAAACCTTGTTTCCGGAAGGCAGAATCTGAATGGAACTTGCGCCCAGAATGCGTTCCAGTGCCGCATGGGGTGTCATGGACCCGGATACTGCTTGGGAAGTTTGACCTTCGACCAAGACTTCGGAGAACAGCAGTTGGCTGCCCGATTGACGGGAAAAACTTTGCAGCGCGCTGGACAAGGATTGGGCCGGGATATCGAAGTGCTGGGCTGTTTCCTGGGCATGGACAGTTTGAGCGACGGCCAGCACGCTGATGCTGGTGGCGATCAATGTATTTACCAGGCCCGGTTTAAGCGTAAAGCGGCTGTAGTGGGTACGCGCACGATGGTAGGTGCTCAAGGCCAAACACCATTGGCGAAATGACTTCATGGAGGTCTCAACTATCAAAATCAACGATATAGCGCCCCCTGATGGAACTGGGGGGCGCATTCCTGTTTTGTATAGCGCTAGTAGCGGCAGGGGAGGCACAGGCCATCACTTCGCAGTCGATCGGTGCTCTAGCGCGTAATACAGGGAGAGATAGTGGAGTTGGACGCCATTTCTATATTCAAGCTCAAGACAAGGATGAACAGCGTGCTGCGGGTGATGTGCATGCACGTGTCATGCTGAATCCCGAGCCAGGCTGATGGCCTGAAAATTGCAGGCCATATATAGAGAGAGTGTTTTCAGGCGAAGTAGGCTACAAAATCAGCCTGCTAATATGTAATTGTTTGTATCTACTTGCCTGAGATCTGATAGCCTGCCGGGCCCAGGTTCTGAACCTGTACAGGCAGTAACTGTGCCAAGGCATCCAGAAAATCGCTTGGATGTGCGGTGTTGGCAAAGCCTGAAACCGGATATTGGCGAATGTCAGTGCCCAGCAAGGTGATGGGCTGCTCCATATAGACTTGCAGCTCGTCGATGACCTCATGCAAGGGCGTGCGTTTAAAAATCAGCTGCCCAGTTTGCCAGGCACCGGCACGATCCGAAGTACTGGGGCTGCTTCGTTGGCGTCCCGTGTCTATGTTGATACGCAGCGCATCACCCGCTTTCAGGGTGGTGGTGTGGTTTTGATTGTCACTGCTGCTGTTGACGTTCACCACCCCTTCGCGAACGCTGACATAAATGGTGGACGGAGCACGACGCACATTAAAAGCGGTGCCAATCACCCGTACTTCTGTGTTGGCCGTTTTAACCACAAAGCGGTGGTCTCCCTGGGGCGCGACCTGGAAAAAAGCTTCGCCTTGCACCAGTTCAAGCGCCCGTTCATGGGGAGAGTATTCAACATTCAAGCTGCTATTACGGTTCAAGATCACAACGCTGCCGTCCGGCAAGCTCAGCTCGCGCTGCTCGGCCTGGGCGGTTTGGATGTGATTGATGTATTGCGGGCTATGTTGATACCAGTACCACGTCGCCATTCCCAAGGCGACACAGAAACTTAGGGCGCCACCTAGCAGGGGCTGCCAGCGCAGGCCCAGGCGTTCTCGCCAGCCTGGTTTGGGGGACTGTCGGGGCGACTTGGTGTGGCCGGGCGAGCGAGCTGTTTCTGGCTTGCTTGCAGGTGGGGCGGGACGCTCCACGTGATCAAACGCCAGCCAGGTGTGGCTGATTTCTTCATAGGCATACTGATGGCGCGGGTCCTGTTGCAGCCAATGTTCAAAAGCCTGCTGATCCTGCTCGCTCCATTGCTCGGTATCTTGCTGACGTGTGAACCATTCAGAGGCCACTTCGTAGAACAGGGCAACTGATGGATCATTTTTCATCGTCTGTTTCCTTGGGGGAGAGCATAGACAGGGCATGCTCAGCGGAATAATCCATCCGTAAGCGGCAGTAGGCCACGGCTCTGGAGATATAGCGGCTGACCAGGGCGCGGGAAATGTTCAATTTTAGGGCGATTTGCTCGTAGGTGAGGTGATCGAAGCGATGCAAGGAGAAGGCCTCGCGTTGCAGGGGGGGCAATTCTTGCAAGGCTTGTTCGATGCGGCTTAAACACTGCCGGTGTTCCATGCGCAGTTGGGGACAGCTGGCACTGGGGGCGGCACGGTAGTCATTGTCGTGTGGATCATCTTCCAATGGCACAAAGACAGGGCCGCGAGTTTGTTTTTGGCCTGTTTCGCGCACAATATTGATCGCAATCTGCGTCAGATAGGCCTTGGTATTGTCCGGGGCTTGCGTGTTTTTGGAGGCCGACCAGCGCGCAAACGATTCCTGCGTCACATCTTCCGCATCGGCCTCATTGCCCAGCTTGCGTTTCAAAAACCGGAACAAGGGCAGGCGCAGCTTTAAATACGCCTGTTCCAGCAGTTCATCACGCGTGCTCATGGTCGCCCGGCGCAGATGGGTAAGCCGCAGGTGAACAGCAGCTCTGCACCGGAAGGGCAGGAGAAAACGAGACAGCGGCGAGAGCAGACATAGATAGGGGCGTACAACCGTGCAATACCAAAGTAGGGATGAATAATAGCAATTATTCTCATTTGCGACATCGCTAAGTGCTTGCAGTTAACCTTTAAATGGCTAACTGCAGTTAGTGGACGCTGTAGACGACTATGTGCAGCTCAGTGTTCAACCTCAGAAGTGCTGTGCTATCGCCTCCTTTGTCAGGCCTGCCCGAGTTTGATAGGTATCTAGGCGGAACTGGTAGAGCCGGGGGAACCAAGCGGCGGCTCGTTCCAGTTCTGCCGCCAACCTTATAACCACGTCGTCCTGCCCAAAGTGACCAATTAGTTGGGTAGCCACCGGAATGCCTTCGGCCGTCCAGTGAAGTGGAATACTGGCTGCTGGTTGTCCCGAGGCGTTGATGATGGCCAGAAACGTGGTGTATTCCGATACACGGCGGCGAAATTCGGGAAAGGGGCCCGTCGCTTGTAACGTACCGATTTTGACGGGCAGACTCATCAGAGCGGGCGACAAAATCAGGTCGCAGTCTGACATGGAATGTTCAATGGCTCGGCCCACTGCATGAAAGCAATCTACGGCCGCGGCATACTCCAAAGCGCTGACTCCTTGGCCAATGCGGTAGCCGTCGGCGATGGCAGGCTCCAGGTCCAGTTCTGCGAGTGTACGGCCTAGCTGCTGTAGCTTGGCATCGACGCTGCGTGCGATGGCCGTGGCCAGCATGGTGGCGTGGGCCTGCGTGAACTGTTCGTAGCTGAAGGGAGCCAAGGGCACATCAAAGACCTCGTGGCCGAGTGTCTGGCACAGTTGGGCGCTGGCCTGGACGGCGTCTATACATTCAGGCGCAATCGGCAAGCCATTCCAGGCTTGTCGCCATACGCCAATACGCAAGCGCCTTCTGTCCGTGTTGGGCAAAATACTGTCGCTCAAGGAGGGGCGGTGAGTGGGGGACGCATAGGGGCCGCCAGGCTCATAACCGCACACGGCATCCAGGAAAGCCGCGCTGTCCCTGACGGTCATACTCAAGATTCCGTCAGTAGCCATGCCGCCCAGACTTTCTCCTTTATGAGGGCCCACTGGTAACAGGCCACGTGAGGGCTTGAAGCCAAACACTCCACAGCATGCGGCGGGAATGCGTACTGACCCCCCGCCGTCGCTGCCATGAGCCATCGGAACCAGGCCCAGAGCAACCGCTGCGCCGGCCCCGCCGCTGGAGCCACCTGCGGAAAGGTCCGTGGCCCAAGGATTGCGGGTAGGCGTTCCGTAGCACACTGCTTCGGTAGTGGGAGCCATGCACAGTTCGGAGACGCGGGTTCTGGCAAAGGAAATAAGTCCAGCCTGGTCAATACGATGGGCCAGGGTGGAGTCCTGCTCGTAATGTGTATTGCTAAACAGGCGCGAGCCTAGGCTAGAAGGCAGGCGTTGAGAGGCCAGGCCAGAGTCTTTCAGCAGAAAGGGGACGCCTGCAAAGCGGGTTTGTGTTCGCCCCTGGCGTGCTTGACCTAGCGCCGTCTGAACTTGTTGATGGCACAATAGACCGTAGGGCTCGTCGTACAGAGTAGCGAGATGGGTGGCACAACGCATGGCGTGTTCAGCGGATAATTCACCGCGGTGAATTCGTTCTGAAAGCTCAACGGCGTCTAGTTTTAGATACTCGGTGATGTCACTGGATTGCATAGTAAGAGAATTCAATTCTGGTGGACTGCCCAGTCTTGCAGTGCTTGCAATAGCGTCGACAGGGTCGCTCGTAGTGTTGCGGAGTCCTGCAGGGACCAGAAGGGAGGCCAGTTCTGAGGGGAGAGCGGCGTATCGGGCTCTTGCAGGTAGGCGCGGCAGGCGATTTCCATTTGGATGGCATGGACACCTTGCTCGGGCTGGCCGTATTGACGAGTGATCGCTCCTCCCTTGAAGCGCCCATTGATCACATAATCAAAGGTGCTGTTCTGGCACAGGGAGGCGACTAGCATTTGCAAGTCTGGGCTGCAGCTACGGCCATTATTGGTACCTATGTTCAGTGGCCGCAACAGATCCGGAAACAAGCGCGGGATACGCGAGCGAATGGAGTGGCAGTCATATAAAACAAGATGTTGATAATTGGCCTTTAAACGATTGATCTGCGCTTGCAAGGCTGCGTGATAGGGCAGGTAATAGTGCTGCTTTCTCTGTGCGGTTTCAGCAGGGTCTGGTTCTTTGCCGGCCAAGTACAGAGGCTCCCCATCGAAGTTGGTGGTAGGGCAAAGGCTGGTGCTGGCTTGGCCTGGGTAGAGTGAGCTGTTGTCGGCGGGACGGTTGACGTCAATCACCGAGCGGCTGATCCGAGTCTGAATCACAGTAGCGTCCAAGTCTCGTGCAAACTCGTAGAGATGATTGATCCACCAATCGCAGTCCCGCAAAGCGGCCCACTCGGAGATGAAATTACCTTGATAGGCGGGCGGAATGACGGTACCCGCGTGAGGAACGCTGCATATCAAAGGCGAGTTTCCTTCATGAATCACCAGCCAGCTAGCTTGCGCAGCTGGCGGGGGCAAAGAGGCCGTTGTAGTCATCGTGAATTTGCAAAGCCTGCCGTAAATTGCTCGAAGACGGCCTTGATTTTTTCTATGTCAGCTTCAGCACAAAAGAAGTGGTCTGCGGCAGCACCACATTGCGGAGCCGCTTTCATCCCCAGGGAGTTGACAGGTTCCAGTGCGGCTTTAATAAAACCGGTTACGTCAAAAGGCAGGGGGCCGTCTGTGGAGATGACTTTCAAAGGGCCAAACTTTTGGCGTTCGGCCTGCTGTGAGCCTTGCGCAGTCCAGGTGGCCTCGTCCACGATCAAGGAGTAGCCCGTCTGGTCACGGATAACGCAGTTGTATTTGCCCGCGCTGTGCTCCAGCACTGCTAGTACGGCAGCGCTTTGGTCAGCCGCTACGTCGATCAGCCAATAGCGTTCTGGCCAGATCTTCATGGCCATGGTCTTCCAGACATCGATAGGATTGTGTGCCAAGGTAATTCTCCAAGTGATTTGCAGTTAACTACATCGTGTTCAGTTCAGATAGACGGATTTTTTGTGCATGAAAAAATCTACGCCATCCTCAGAGAGTTCGTTTGTGCCAGCGCCAGACTGCTTCCAGCCGCCTGCCGAGATATGCGGGTACAGGCCAGGGGGGACGTCATTGACTTTGATGACACCCGTTTGCACATTGCGGCAGAACTGCTGGATGGTGCTCAGGTTTTGGCTGAAGATCGCGGCACCCAAGCCGTATTGACTGTCGTTGACTTCACCGATGGCCGCATCCAGGTTGTGAAAGCGTCGCAGGCTCAAGATCGGCCCGAAGCATTCTTCTTGCCATAAAGGGTCTTTAGCGGTTTCCAGCTCCATCAGGGTGGGAGCAAAGTAGTTCCCGTGTTGATAAGTCCCTTGCTGAATCGAATGTCCTCCTGTTAGGGGCTGCAGACCGCGCCGCCTGGCCGTATCTATTACTTGGGTCAGCTTGGTGAGTTGGGCGGACGAAATTAAAGGGGCTAGACAGTCTTGCTGTGCGTGTTTGTCACCGGGAAGGTAAGTGCGCATTTGCATAATCAGTTTTTCGATTAATGCGGGAGCCACCTCGTGATGCACCAGCAAACGGCTGACCGCGGTGCACTTTTGGCCTGCGAAGGAGAAAGCGCCGAACGCGATTCGAGCTGCTGCTAGGTCCAGATCGGCATCAGGCATGACGACAGCCGCATTTTTGCCGCCCATTTCGCATTGGATGGCCGCACCACGAGCTGCAGCCGCGGTGGACACCAGTAGACCGACACGAGTGGAACCGGTAAAGCTCACCGCCTGAACAGAAGGGTGGGCCACCAGGGCTTTGGAAACCGTGTCCTTGTCTTCCAGTAGCAGGTTAAAGACTCCTGCAGGTAAGCCGGCCTGGTGCAGAATCTCAGTCAATTTCACCGAAAGGCTGGGTGTCAGAACGGAGGGACGCCATATGACCGGGTTTCCTCCGATCAGCGCCGCAGCAATTTTCTGGCAAGGGTTGGACAGGGGGTAATTCCAGGGCGTGATTATGGCGGCCGTACCGCGCGGATACTTTTGCTGCACGACGGTCAGCTCACCGTTTTGCTTGACGGTGCCGTGTTGGCCCCAGGATGCCCAAGCGGCAAAGCCATAGAGAAATCCGGCAGCCGCCTGCACCTCGCCCAGTGCTTCTTGCCGAGGTTTTCCAGCCTCGGTGGCAAGCACTGCAATCAGCGACTCGCTTTGCGCGAGCACAAGCTCACCTGCCTGCTTTAATAAGGCCGCCCGCTCTAGCGCCGGGGTCTGCGCCCATGTGTGGGCTTGCCGTTCGCAGGCCGCTGTCGCCTGTTCCAGATGAAGGCGCTCTGCGCGGCCGAAAAGCTCTCCGGATTGGCGACGATCTGCAGGGCTGGGTATCGGAAAACCAGGATTGGATGTGTAGAGCCACTGTCCATCGATATAGCCTGCAATTAAGGATGGGTGCTGAGTTGTCATGAGCAGACGTGTGTCAAAGAGGGCGGATTGTTGGATGGGCGCTGGGGACGTGGGTGTCCTAATAAAACATCGGCTACGGGAGCGTTCAGAACGCATCGAAAGTGATGCACCACCTCGGCCAGCTTGTCAGCGGCAACGGGGTTGATCTGAAACTGGGGGGCTGAAGCTAAAACGTCGGACTCGGCCAGGAAAAAGCCTTGAATAACGTGCCTTGCTCCCATCGATTGCAGGACGGGGCGCAAGGCGTAATCCAGCGACAGAACGTGGGCAACACTGCCGCCTGTTGCCAGGGGCAATACACATTTTCCAGCCAGCCCGAACTGAGGGAGGATATCCAGAAATGCCTTGAGCAGGCCCGAATAGGAGGCTTTGAAGACTGGCGTGGCCACGATCACCGCATCCGCTTGTTCCAACTGGAACATGGCGTTTTGCAAACTGGCATCTTGAAAATCACCGCTGAGCAGCGCATTGGCATTGATATCTCGTACGCGCAAATGATCAGCGTCGTGGGCGGCCGGCCCCAGCAAGGCCAGGACATGATCCACTAGAAGGGCGGTCTTGGAGGTTGATGAAGGGCTGGCGGAAATCGCCAGAATTTTTGGGGAAGTCATAGTGTTCTCGATTGCTCAGGTCTTGGTCTGTGTGTGGGTCGACTCGTGCCAAAACAGCAGACGCCGTTGTGCCCAACTGACCAGCAAGGTAGCAGCGGCACCCATCAGGGCCAGAGTCAAAATGCAGGCGAACATGATGGGCAGATCGAAGTTCAGGGAAGCGGCTTGGATCAGGCTGCCCAAGCCTTTTTGTGAGGCTACAAACTCGCCCACAACGGCACCTAGCAAAGACAGGACCAAGGCAATTTGGAGGCCGGCAAAAATAGAGGGCAAGGCCGAGGGCAGTTTGATGTCCAGAAATATCTGAAAGCGGCTGGCTGAAAAGGCGGTATACAGGTCGATCAGTTCCTGACGCGCACTGCGCAGCCCGGCCACAACGTTAACGAACATGGGAAAGAAACAGATCAAGGCCACCAGGACGACTTTAGACATGATGCCAAAGCCAAACCAAACAATTAGTAAGGGGGCCAAAGCCACTTTAGGCATGGACTGCAAGGCCACTACGTAAGGAAACACCATGCGCTCGATCAGCTTGAATTCTGCGACCAGGCTACCGACTACAACGGCAACCGAGCAGCCCAGAATAAAGCCGCCCACCGTTTCCGCTGCGGTGGTCAGAAAGTGTGGCCATAGCAAACCAGAGGCAAAACCGTGCCAAAGCGCAGAAAATACATCGGCTGGGAGCGGTAATAAGTAGGACGGCATGCCCAGCCAGCGAATTGAGATATCCCAGAGACCCAGGATCAGTACCAGGGTGAGCAATGGAAGAAAGACAGTTGCGTAGCGATTGTTCATCGTAATTCCAATTAATGGGTCGCCGCGCCCGCAGGGCTGGGGCCGTCATTGGCAAAGTGACTTTTCAGGTGGGCGCATAGTTCGCCAAAACGCGGGTTGCTGGCGATGTTGGACTGCCGGGGCCGAGGCAGATCAATGAGCACGTTATCGACGACTTTGGCAGGGCGGGGAGACAGCACAATCACGCGGTCCGCCAGGAAGACCGCTTCAGAAATAGAGTGGGTAATAAATAAAACGGCCTTGTCGGTTTCCATCCAAATGCTTTGCAGCTCTTCTGACATTTGCTCGCGTGTCATGGCATCGAGTGCGGCAAATGGCTCATCCATCAATAAAAGTCGGGGGTTGTGAATCAAGCCACGGGCGATACCTACGCGCTGTTGCATGCCACCGGATAATTCGCGCGGGTAATGCTGTGCAAATTTTTCCAGGCCCACCAGCTTGAGCAGGGATAAGGCGGTGTCGCGGTAGTCGGCTTCGGAGCGTTGCAAGGCGCGGATCGGCACCAGCACATTGTCCAAAATGGTTTTCCAGGGCAGCAGCACGGGTTGTTGGAAAACAATGCCTACATCTGGCCGAGGGCCAGTAATTTCGCTACCGTCCAAAATCGCCCGCCCACCGCTGGGTTTGAGCAGGCCGGACACAATTTTCAGGAGTGTGGACTTGCCGCAGCCCGAAGGGCCTAGTACAGCGACGAACTCTTTACGGCCCACATCCAGGCTAAGATCCGCCACGGCATTTAATTCGCCGCGCCGCGTTTGGTAGGTAACCGTGAGTGCATCGATCTGCAATTGAGGCTGGACTACGTCCTTGCTCTGTCTATCAATCATTTTTTTATCCTGTGGCAAAGCCTGATCAGTTAGCAATGGCTTGCTGCCTGACGGCTTCAACATCAAATTGGTTGTATTGCGGGACCAGACTGTTCGAATACAGAGAATCCATATCCATATCGACTTTAGTAATCTCGCCACCTGCCTTGAGCGCGGCAATCAGCGTGCTCCAGTCTTTGTCGGAGAAGGCGCCGTATTGCTGGGGCTCGCCGGGACGAAAGAAAGTCAGATTGGCCATGCGAACTTTCAAAACCTGGTGTTCACGCGCAAGCATGGCTTGTTCTTGCTCGGGGCGAGGGCGCATGGCTGGATAGTCCTCCCAGTACGCTTTGATGCAGCTATCCAGGTTTGCTTGGCAGGCCAAGGTGCCTTTAGTTAAGGCTCGACCGAATCGGGCGATCAGGTCAGGGTTTTGATCAAACAGTTTTTTCGTGACGGAAATTCCGTGACTGGACAGGCCTTGGAACTCTTCAGGAAGCGAAATGCGGCGGATGGGGATGCCATTTTGCTCAATACGTACATTGGCCGTATCAAACAGGTTCAGTACCTGAATCTGATCGGTGCGTAGTGCATCAAAAGCAGCTGCTCCGGTTCCCACGCCCAGATACTTGACGCTGTTCTCAGGCACACCCTGGCTGCGCAAGATAGCGCGGCTCATGAAAATATTGCCTGATGTCAGTGCCAGCACGCCGATCGTGCTTCCCGCCATGTCGGCGAAGGTGTTGATGGGGGAGTCCTGCAAGACGGCGAACTCCCAGATGGAGTTACGCAAGTAGTTGTAGGAAAACAGAATAGGATAATCTGGTTTACCGGGTTGGCGTGCTATTACCAGGGTCTCCAGACTGGAGTACGCGCCATGAATATTGCCAGCCAGCAATTGAGGCACGATGACCCCAGAGCCGGTCAGAACCTGGACTGTTAAATCGATGTTTTCTTCGTCCCAATAACCCAGTTTTTTGGCGTAGGACAAGGGTGCGACGCCTGAGTTGATTGCGGATGGCCAGGCAAAGACAAATTTGTCTTTAGCGATAGCCTGAGCTGAGACGCTGCCCAGCGAGGCAGTGATCAGTACAGACCCTAAAACGCGTATGAGTCGCGATGCGTTCACGGTAAACCCCCTATTAGTGGTCCCTTTGCGGGCTTTTAGTCTTGTGTCCAGCTTGAGCTGGGTGTGGAGTAGCTATGCTCGGACCAGCTCTGAACCACAGGCAGAACCTCTTTGCCAATAATTTCCAAGGCCTTTTTATTGTTGTCGTGGCCCATGCCGTCGATACGCCAGATCAGATCGTCAATTCCCATTTTGTGCAGGCGTTCGCAGCGGGCGATGAGATCGTCCGGTGTGCCGGCCATGATGTAGGGCGAGCTATCCACGAGATAGTTCAAATCATGCATATTGGCGCGGATACGTTCGATTTGAGCGAAGTACTCATACCCCGCTGAGCGACTGGCCAGCTTGGTCATCCAGTCCATGATGACCTCCACAAAGCGCAAGGTGTTCTCTTCGGTCTGTTTTAAGGCGGTGGCCCGATCTGCGTGGCAGTTGACGCCGACGGAGAACAGACCTTGGCGTTTGGTGATCAGGCCGGTAATGTTCTGGGCGCTCTCAGCTCCTTTGCGGTAGGCATCAATACATGCTTGGGCATATTCCCAGCCCAGGATACTTAGGCCACTCATGGCACCCACCCCCATTTCGCCTGCTTCCTGATGGGATTCCAGGCTGGTTGTGGACAGATGGACGGGGACGGGGCGGCGGCCTACGGGCCAGGGTGAAATACGGCGGGCTGGAATGTCATAAAACTCGCTTTTGTGTTCCAGTTTTTCTTGTGTGAAGCCTTTGCCAATAATCTGCAGGAATTCGTCCCGGTATTCGCGGGTGAGCTTGGGATCGACGCCAAAGGCATCCAGGGTGTAAGGGTTATTGGAGCGTGCGCCACCGAGTTCGGCACGGCCGCCGGACAGCAAGTCCAGGGTGGCCATTTGCTCGATGATGCGGATAGGGTGGTTATAGGGCAGCAAGTTGACCGATGCAATGCGCAGCCGCAGCTTCTTGGTGAGGGCAGCCACATAGGGCAGCACGATTTCGGGTGCCGAGGTAATGGCTTCACCGCTGGCAAAGTGCTGTTCGGACATGGCATAGCCATCGAAACCGCAATGTTCGGCATGAACTGCTTCGTTCACGACTTCTTTGTAGCGCTGAGCCCAACTGGTGCCAGCGGGACAAATCGCCTCATGAAATAGGATGACCTTCATTACCGCTCCTGCTATAAAAGTAAAAAATAAGAAAATTTTATAAGCGTTCCGTTTAAAGGAACGCTGTTCCGAAGTAATATGACTATCTTAATCGTACTGATTATGCTGTCAATTTAGGGTTTTTACTAAATACAAGGGTGTTTTTTCGCTTCATTCCCCTATTTTTTATTGACAATATCGGATCAAGTTTCCGATAATCGGAACGATGTTTTTTTGTAAAAGGACGCACGGTGGCAACAGAGAAAGCAAAAACCAAGCGAGAAGGAGCGGCAGAGGGTAGTGGCAGCCAGGTCATGACCAAGGGTCTGCGATTGCTCAGTCATATCGCTCATTGCGGGGGAGAGATCGGAATTCGTGACCTAGCTCGGGAGACAGGGCTGGCGTTGGCGGTTGTGCACCGATTAGTGAGTTCGATGTCTGAACTGAATTACTTGGATAAAAATCCAGAAACCGGCAAGTACCGGATCGGCTATGAAGCCTTTGAAGTAGGCCGTACCTATCTGCGCTCTGCGCGTATTGAGACTTGTGCGCCGCCTGTTTTGCGTAACTTGGTCGATGCCCATCGCTTGAACGCATTTTTGGGCGTAGCACGTGACTTGAGCGTGGTGTACCTGATTACGATTCAAGATTATGGCCACTACGATATCCGTATCGCACCGGGCTCAGAGGTTCCACTGGCGACGACTGCCATGGGCAAAGTGCTCCTGGCGGACCTGCCCGACGATGAGATCTACGAAAAATTGGGCCGTTATGCGGAAAAGCGTTTTTCTGCTTTTGATATTTCCAAACGGGAATCCCTGGTAGAGGAAATTATTGCCATCCGCCAGCAAGGCTACGCAATTTCCGAAGATGGCTCATTCCGGGGAACGGTCTCTGTGGCAGCGCCTATTTATAACTTCACAGGGCGTGTGATTGCGGCTGTAAGTGCAGGCAGACCCACACAGGTCAGTAATGCTCCTTCGGTTGAGGAAATGGCGCAGCTGACTGTGGAGGCGGCTAACCGGATTTCAGTTTGCCTGGGTGCTCAGATAGGTGGTTAAAACAGCGTTCAAAGCTGATTCCGATAGTTCGCCGGTGTTTGTCCAAAGCTACGTTTGAACAGGCTGATGAAGGCACTGGGGCTGGAATAACCCAGGTCGTACGCAATGGTGGCTACCGGGACCCCGGCGGCCAGCATTTCCAGGGAGCGCATCAGACGGGCACGTTGGCGCCAGGCGGTGAAGTTAAAGCCGGTTTCCGTCACGAAACGGCGGCTGAGTGTGCGCAGGCTGACGGCAGCCCAGTCCGCCCAATGCTCCATGCCACTGTCATCGCTAGGGTCGGCGATCAGGGCGCGGGCAATACGTTGCAAGCGGGGATCTTGGGGCAAGGGCAGGCCAAAAGGTTCGATGGGCAGGCTGCGGATTTCATCCAGAATCACAGCGGCAATATGGGCCTGGGGGTCGGGCAAGGGGTCTGGGCTGATCGGTTCCCAATTGCAGGCGCGTAAAACGGCCTCCAGCAATAAGCCGGAGGTACGCAGGGTGCAGGCTTGTTGGGGCAGGTCGTCACAGGCCCCTTCGTCCACGTACACACTCCAGCCATGAAAAGGGCCATGAGATTGGCCGGAGTGCAGGGTGCGTGGGGGGAGCCAGACAGCGTGAATGGCGGGTACAACCCACACGGCATCTTCCACCCCTACCGACAAAAGTCCGCGCAGCGAGCCAAACAGCTGTCCGCGTTCGTGTTGATGAGGGTGGGAAGAAAGCTCGGCATCGTAATTGCCCTGTATGGCGAATAGGGTCGGATGGCCACGCCGGTTCAAATAATCATGCAAACCCAGCTTGCGTTCAGTCATGGCGTATTTATGATATTAATTGACCGATATAGTATATAGCCGCCAAAACCTTTCTGCATACACTGGAAACCTTGATGAACAACGGAGTTTCCAGATGCACGCCCAAGACATTCTTCCCGACCACAGCAACGAGATTCAGATTGACGGCACCACGATCCGCAAGGGAACGGTGGGTGCGTTTCTGGCCAATGCGGCCACTTTGCGCCAAGCTGATCTGAGCGACCTACAGCGTCAGCAAGCCTTGAATGACATTATTGCGGCTTTACCCGCTTTGAAAGCCTTGGGCTTGTTCGAGACGCTGGAAATCCGTGATCCGCAACTGCGTGACTTTGTGGAGTCCAGGCTGTGAGAAGAGGGGAAGGTGGAACCGTCAGGCCTTATCTTTTGCGTGATACCGCTTGGCTCTATCTGCCTTGCGGCTTGATGCATGCTTTTGGGGGCACGGCCTACCAGGGGGTTCGACGCTTTGACATTGGCTGTTTTTATTAATTCTCAGGAGAGAGCCATGCAAGTGGATGATACCCAGTTCCCCTTGGTGTTTTTAAGAGAGCAGGATCAGTTGCAAACACCGCAACAGGCCCAGCATCAGTTGGAGGCGCTGCTGAACCGGGGCCAGCGTTTTGTCTTGCTGACGGAGCGCTTGGGAGGTGAGGATCATAGCCAGGAAGACAGCCACGAGGATCGCAAACAGCGCGCTTTGTTTTTCAAACACAATAAGCAGCGGCTGAAAGATCTATGTGCCGGAATGGTGGTGATTACTCAAGGCCGAGCGATCCCGGCCGCAGCGCGTCTGGCGCAACATACCCTGGGCCGCGTGCTGGGATTGCGCTTTGCCTTTGTAGTGGATGAGGGCCAGGCGCGTGCGGAGGCGGATCGCTTTTTGATGCACTAAGCAATGCGGAGCCGCCGTATTCCAAGGTCTATCGATGCCAAGGTGTAAAAGCTGGTTCCGATAGGTTTGAAACCAGTTTAGATGGTGGGCGATACGGTGCTTACCGGTCAGGGTTACGCGGACATAAACCGTTTTTACTAAAAAACATCCTCATGAAACGGGCCGCTTGATGCGGCCTGTTTTGTGGGTAGTTCCGAGCCGGCCTGTTTAAGCCGTAAAGGCTGCTTAGTTATTCTTTCCATAAATTGTGCTGTGGAACAATGGTTTTCTCTATAAAATATACATCGTATATTTAAAGGAATAGGCGATGAGCACAGCACACGTTTTTATCGGCACCAGCCTGGATGGCTTCATAGCCAAGCCAGACGGTGACATCTCTTGGTTGCTGGAACGCAGCGACCCTGCGGAAGACCACGGTTATCAGGCTTTTATTGCGGATAAAGAGGCGGTTGTGATGGGGCGCGGAACCTATGAAAAAGTAGTGACATTTGAGGCTTGGCCTTATGAATTGCCTGTCGTGGTCTTGTCCAGCCAGTTGGTGGGCACGCCAGTGCCAGAGGCCCTGCAAGGCAAGTTGCGCTTTTCTGATCAGACGCCTGAACAAGTGATGGCACAGTTAGCCGCAGAGAATTTGCATCGTGTGTATGTAGACGGCGGCCAGCTTATTCAATCCTTTTTACGCGCTGGATTGGTGCGGGACATGATTATTTCCACTATGCCGGTTCTGATCGGGGAAGGCCGTCGTTTATTTGGAGATCTAGGCCGAGACATGGATTGGAGCCTGGTTTCTAGCCAAAGCTTTCCTTCCGGCTTGCTGCAGTCGCACTACAAGCGCCGATCATGAGCCGCGGGCGCGGGCGTCCTGCCGCTGGAAGCGGCTTGATTTTGGACGATATTTTGACTGCAGGCCTGGCCTTATTGGATGAAAGTGGTGAGCAGGGCTTGAGCATGCGCGCCTTGGCAAGCCGCTTGGGCGTGACTCCCATGAGTCTGTATAACCACGTCGCGGACAGGGCCGGTTTGTTGCGTGCCTTGTCGGATCGTGTTTATGGCCAAGTGCTGGACGGCGTGGCTCAGGAGGCAGACCGCCAGGCTCAGTTGCGGGAGATTTTGTTGCGCTATCAGCAGGCTGTGAGCCGTCACCCTCATCTGACTTTGGCCATCTTTGCAGCGCCAGAAGCCTTTGCGGGTGTTACACGGCAGATTACGGAGCGCCTGCGCAGTTTGCTGCTGGATCTCACCTCGGATGCGGAGTTGTGGCTGGCGATTCTGGTCGATCACGCTCATGGTTGTGGTTTGCCTGCTTCCATGACGCAGGACGGGTCGGGGCAAGTGACAGCGGGTCTGTATCAGCAGGCGCTGGACTGTTTGCTAGGTGCGATGAGCAATAAGGCCTAAGCCCAAGACCCGTCCTTTTACAGAGGCATGCCATCGCCCGGGAACCCATATTGATTCCTGGGCGATGAGATCAGCCCGTCCACTATTCAGGGCTTATGCAAATCCAGCGTGCTGTCCAGATGAATGCGCTCGAAGTCGGAGATCAGAACCTGGATTCGAATATTCCAGCTGGGCAAGTTAGGCAAATCAATCGGGCCGACTTGCCATTGCCCTTGTGTGTCTTCGCTGGCGGGGTAGGAAATCGCTTCCACCCCGGCTTGTGGATTGGCGAAGATCACTTCCACTTCCTGAGCCTTTAAGGGGCTGAAATCAGGCTCGAATAAAGACAGGTTTAAATGGGCCGCTTGGTTGGAATGGGCAGGGGTGTAAACCAGATCAGCCATACCTGCCTCGGTATGAACATGAGTGGCAATGGCTGGCGTGTTTACTGTTGCCAAGGCGCGCGGGGGCGGTGTAAAGCGCCACAAAGCGACAAGCGCCAGAATCAACACGACCAGCACTATTTCCAACTTGATGGTGCGGCTCATGGTGTGCCGGGCCTGGCTGTGCTGGTTCAAAACCGCGGCTGTCAGGTGGTAGCGGTTGTAAGCCCCCACACCCAGCAGCAAGGCGACCAGGAGCAGTTTGATGCTCAATATCTGCCCGTAGGCGCTTTCCCACAAAGAGGACAACTGATCGAACTGGACGTAAATCAGCGCCGCGCCGCTCAGTGTCAGGGCGATCAAAGCCATGGGAATCAAGCGCGAGAAGTGGGCCAGCAAGCGGGACTCCTGCTGCTGTTTCAAAGCAAAGGCCAAAGGTAATAAAGAGCCTATCCACAGCGTTAACGCGACAACGTGAAGCCACACAGCGGGGCGGGATAGCCAGGCAGGTGTGGCCGTGCTGGCATGGCCGCTGGCCGATAAAGATGCCCCCAGGATGATCACGGCAGCGGTGGCCAGCCAGGCTTGGCCGCTTGTTCGTTTGCTGAGCCAAGAGCCCGCCGCACAGGCCAAAGATGCCCAGCCCAGCATGACAGCTACCCCCATTGAGGTGTCCGCTGCCGTAGTCCAAACCGTGCCAGTCAGCAGCGCACTAGGGGCGAGATCCAGTGCATCTACGCCCACCAGCCCCAGGTTCAGCAACAAGGCAAGCGCAGCGACGGCCAAGGCCATCCAGGCATAGTTACGCTGTTGGACATAAAGCCCGCCCACTGTATGGATTTTGGCTTTGTAGAGGGTCCAGCCTATGCCTATAAACAAGCCAAGATAGCCGAGCAAACGGGACAGCCAGATCACCCCATTTCTAAATGGATGCGTGTTCCCACCATCAAGAGCCGTAGTGCTGGGGGCGCCGATTGAAAACATCAGTGTGCCGCCCACCGGGTGTCCGTCTGCAGAGATCACTCGCCAGCTCACTCCGTAGGAGCCTTCTGCTTCCAGAGCGGGCAAGGCCAGTTCTACGTTTTGGTTTTGTGCCTGTGCTTCATTTAGTGCTTGGGTGGAACCATCGGGATGAATCAGTCGCATCACCAAGGGCGAGACAGATTCATTAAAGCTCAAGGTGACGGACCGGGGGGCGGTTGGCAATACTTCGCCAGCCTGCGGCGTACTGGCCGTTAAGGATGCATGAGCGTAGAGCGGCGATGTCCACACCAGTAGAGACAAAGCGAGCATCCATAAGCCGATGATGTGCCACGCTGCCCGCCCACGCATAAGCTGCGTTTGCATACTTTCTCCTTCAGGCTGAGACACGCAGACTGCATGCCTCAGCGACCAATAGGTTTATGGCTTGGGCAGCAATTGCAGCGCAGGGGCAGGGGCATCCGAGTGGTCAGCCGCTTCTTTTTGACCGGGAGGCGATTGATCAATCCAGCGTTCTACTCCTTGCTCACATTCTTGAACGACTGGGAAGTACAGTGTGCTGTTGGGCTTGAGCTCATCACTTAAATAGCTGATGAAGACGAACTCGTCGTAATGTTCATCCGGCAAGGGGCCACCGGCCCAAACCACTTCCTGAACGCCGGAACTGACTTTTGCTCCAAAGCGGGTGTAGGGCTGCTTGTACTCGCCTTTGACGGTTTCCAAGGTCCAGCCCGCTTTAGGCTGGGGCTTGACGCCCACTACGCCTTCGGGAATACGCACACGGATTTTGGTGGTGGGCGAGCCCTTGCAACCATGTGGCACGGTCAGAACGGCTTTGTAGCTGCTGGCCACCGGGGCTTGCTTAAGTTGCAAGGAAACGTGGGCGTAGGCAGAAGAGGTGAACAGAACAGCAGCCACGCCCGCCAGGGCACGGTAAGAAATACGAGTCATCAACATGAGAAACCTCGGCAAGATAGAAAGATAGAGACCATCACAGGGACGATCAGCAGGACATATCAAGCGAGGAAAGCAGGCGGGGCGCGGGAGCCTAAAGGCGGGCCTTGTGCGGGAAGGGCGGGCCGTGTCTGATTGAGGGCGACCCGTAGAATGGGCCGATAAGAAAGCAGACTGAGCAGTACTGAGGTGTCTGGGGGCGGCAATAGCGCGGGTGAGGCAGCAATGCCAAAAGGGCAGTCTTGCTGAGTCAGGTGCGGGTCTGAGTCTGACGGGTCGGCTTGCCCCAGCAAATCAATCCACAGGGTGTTGGCGTTATTGCCGGCCGTACAGAAGGTAATGGCAAAGCCACTGTCTTGTGCTGAGCGGCTGGGCATATAGCCTGCAGGAATGATGGCGCGACAGGCATAGGCCAGCAAAGCCAGGCAAAACAGAAGTTGCCAGACTCGGACAGGGCGAAGTACGAAACGGGGACCCAGGGCGCGCATGCGGAAAAGTATATTACAAAACCAGATGCCCACTAATGGCTGGCAGACGCTTTATGTGGCCCCAAACTTAGTCAACGACCGCGTGTGCTTAGACCTTGGATGGCTGCTTTAGAAGGGCTGCAATCGCGACCTTGCTGGCGATTGTCAGGGGTTCGGGCAGTGCGTTCAGATCAAACCAGTCCATGCCGCTGTGTTTCTCCGGTTCTTGTACAAGGGGCTGGCCGCTAAAGGCAGTCACACGGTATACGGGAGCTACCCAGTGTTCGGCTTTGTCAGCGTCAATCTGGTTCACATTTGCCAGCAATTCCATGCTGTCTATGCGCAGGCCTACTTCTTCTTCGATCTCCCGCTTGACAGCATGTTCGACCGTTTCAAGCCAATCTACCTTGCCGCCGGGTATGCCCCAATGCCCGGCTTCTGGAGCACGTACACGTTGGAGCAACAGAATTTTGCCGTTTTGCATGATAACGGCACCACAGCCGACTCGAATCGTTTCTTCCATGAGCATATCTTCAGTATGGCGGGAGGGAGGTAGAGGTATAAGGCAGCGCAAACGATAGCAATAAAAAACGCCGCAAAACCAGTTTGCGGCATCTTTTTAGGCTGGATAAGGCTTTACGCAGGGATGCAAGACGTTTTGCTCGCTATGTCCCGCATGCTGGGGCCTTGTCACTGCCGAGTTGTGCTTACTTCAGTTCGTCGCGGCGTTCAATAATGCGGGAGATCAAGCCGTATTCAATGGCTTCGTCGGCCGCCATCCACTTGTCGCGCTCGATGTCATCACGCACACGCTCAATAGGCTGGCCGGTTTCACGGGCGATTACTTGGGCAATACGCTCACGAGCCTTCATGATTTCTTGCGCTTGAATAGCCATATCGCTGGCTTGACCACCGGCGCCACCGCTGGGCTGGTGAATCAGGAAGCGAGTTTGTGGCAGGCAGAAGCGGCGTTCGCGGGCAGCACCCAGGAACAGGTGAGTAGCAGCGCTGCCCACCCAGCCGGTACCGACCATCGTGACGGGCGAGGAAATGAAACGCACCATATCATGGATGGCATCGCCCGATTCCAGGTGGCCACCCGGCGAGGACACGATCATGGTGATGGGGGCGTCGGATTCGGCATCCAATGCCAATAGCTTGCGTACGGTTTCTGAAGCGAGCTTGTCCGTAATGGTGCCAAAGACCTGCACGGTACGGGCGCGGAAGGCTTTTTCTTCCAGGAAGGCGCTGTCTTGAGGGCTGGTATCAGAGCGAGTGTCTTTTTCTTGGCCAAACATTGGGAGAGACTCCAGGGGGTAAATATTCTGACTGCTAAGGAAAATCGATTGCTCGACTATATCCCGGCTGATGGTCAAGGGGGCTTTCACAGAGCAGTTTTTGTGGGTTTTTTTTGTCCTGTGTGCGCGATGTCAGCCTTGGGCGGCAACCAGCAGGACAAGATAAATTCAGGCATAAGGCCTTGCTAGTGGCACATAGTCTCATGCTTTAGCCACCCTTGAAGTCAAGAACAAGGCTCCTTAAGGCAGAATCCAGGCGGTCTACCCCCGCAGCCAGGCAATTTAAAAGCGCTTTTCCAGCTTTAGCGCGACTTCGGTTTGCTTGTACTTGAAGGCCCAGTCGATATTGCTGTTGTTGAAGGTGTGCTTCACATACAGATTGGGCGTAATGCCTTGGAACGCGAAGCGTGGCATGCCCACGTTCAGGATATAAATCTGCTGACGGTCCTTGCGCAGCCCGCCCAAGAACAAGTCTTCGGCATCGTGACGGGTCTGGCGGTACAGTGCCGTGGCGTTGATGTTGAAGCCCGCATCAAAGGCTCTGTACATTCCCAGGTTTGCCATATAGCTGCGGCTTTGCGCGGTTTGCTGCGACTGCAAATTGCGGGTGTAGTTCAGCCCCCCGTAGACCACGGTTTTGGCGTCAATCAGATACGAGCCGTACAAACCTAGCTGGTTCTCTTTGGTGCCTTCAAAGTACTGCCGTAAATCACCTTTGTAGGACAGGCTCTTGTGTTGAGCATTCACGCCCACTTGCAGCCTGTCGCTAAAATTGTGCTTCCAGTCCACACGTCCACCCCAGGATTGATAGCTGGTGCGCCGATTGGTGTAATTGTTCTCGAACAGGGGCGTAATCGACAGATCGTTTTTCGCGTCCTGATAGTTGTAGCCCGCATAAATAATGCTGGTGTTGTCGCTGTAATAAATATTCTTGGGCTCGGCTTGCTTGTGCTTGTCGTACAGATTGCCGTAGCTCAAGCCGCGCAGCAGCAGATTGTGGTTGCCGCTTAGCTGGAAACGCCGGTTCAAGGTCAGGTCGTAGACCATGGCCGTGGATTTGACCGGGTCCGGCATCTTGCGCACCGATGGAAAGCACCCAAAGAAATAGCAGGTGAAGAAGGTGTCTTGCTGGCCGTTTTCTTTGTTGATATTGCTGTTGTAGCCCAGGCCAATCGAGGCTGAACCGTGCCAGGCATTGCGGTCTTGCAGGGCACCCTGGAAACCTTCAATCACGGGCCGTACTTCATCAGGAATACCGGCAGAGGAAATCTGGCTGAACAGTTCTTTGGCTTCGCTGGATTGATAGTCCTCGAACAGCACGCGGGCCAGCTCCAGTTTGGCGCGCATCATAGTGGGATCGCTTTCTTGAGCCTGGCGCAGCTTGCGGATAGCCAGACTGTGATTGTCCTTGCTACGGGCCACCATCCCTTGAGCCATCAGCACCAAAGCAGGGTTGTGGCCGGGCAGCTCCTGATACTTTTCCACGAACTGATCCACCTTGGCCCACTGCTGCAGATTGATGGCGACATAAATGGCCGGTTCCAGATCAGTCAGCGTGGCATCAACGCTATAGGTGGTGCCGTTGATGGTGATGAGCGCCGACGGGTCTACATCGGGCGGGGTTTCTTCCACTAAATGGGAGCGTTCACGTTCGTTCAGATTACGGTCGATTTGATTCAGAAGTCGGCGCGTGTCGTCGTCGTTGGCTTGCACCGCGCTGGATGCCATGGCCAGCAGCAGGCACAAAAGGGGAAGGGCTCGCCCATGCATGAATGAAAACCTTGCCAGAAAAAGGGGAGATGGACGCAGGGTCCGGAGAGAAAGGGGATCGAGCGTGTCGATCCCTTTTTTCTTATGGCAACACTAGGGTGTTGTCAGAGGCGGATTACTGCTTGGCACCGCCGAAGGCCATGTCTTTAGTGCCACCAGGGGTGTTGTAGTAAATACCAGCCAGCGCATCAGCGGCAGCACCGTAAAACTGTCCTTCAATTTTGGACGAGTCGGTAAAGTTTTTGGCGAAGGTACCGTTGGAACTAATGGTCGCGCCATTGAAAATTACGGTACCAACCAGACCTGCCAGCGTGCCTGTGCCACCACCGTAGTTAGCGGTCAAGGTACCTTTGGAAATACCGGTTTGAGTGCCAGGGTTGTATTGGTTGACACCTACAACGTCGTACTTGGCATTGACCAGGTTAGGCATGGCTGTGGTGGGATTTTCGCCGGTGTAGAACACCGTGCGGTCAGCATGGCTCAGGTTCAGATCCGTGCTGCTGCCTTGGCTGGGGTTAGCGACGCGCGGAGCCCACTCACCAAAATACACCTCTTGACCAGGAACCTTCGCAACGACCTCACCGCCGAAATGGGGGAATGTTGGCAGAGGGCTATTCATTTGGCGATAAGCGTAAATTTGAGTACCAGCACCCACGCCGCTGGTGATGGTGTGGCGCCATGTTTCGGAGATTTTGGTGCCAACGGGCATTTGAATATAGCCATGTCCGTCTACGCCGCCCAAGACGGTGTTGGTTTGCCAAATCGGACCGCTCTTGAAGCTGACCACACCTGATTGATCAGCTGGATTCGTGCTGTAAGGGTCTTTACCGGGCATGGAGATGCCAGCCTCTCCAGGAGCCATCAAGGTAGATGCTTGATCAGCGACTACAAATTTTTTCGAAGCGCCACCAGCTACCGGGGCAGCGAAGCTGCTGGCGGAGGCCAGCAGGAAAGCCGAAACAATAGCCAGTTTTTGTACATTCAGACTTGCTTTCATTACGAACTCCATTAAGTGAAGAAAAAGGGCGTTTTTACGAAAACGACCAAAAAAAACCATTAACTTAAAAACGTGCAGTCATACCGACGCGCACCGTTCGTCCAGGGGCTGGCATAGAAGTGCGGGCCATAGGGTCCAGGTAGTACTGATTGCTTAGATTGCTGATTGCCAGGTCCACATTCAGGTTTTTCTGCACCTGATAGCTGGCGTAGGCATCAAAGACCAAAATGGGGTTCCAGTAGTTCGCTCTGTTCAGTCCCCAGCCCAGGCCAAAATGGCCTTCATCTTTGTTTTTCGCGGCGCTGTGATACACCGCGCGTGCGCCAAGCAATAGTTTCTTTTCCAGCAGGCGTGCACCGACATCCAGGTTTAGCGAGTACTGCGGTTGCAGACTGGTTCTGGCAAAGGTGCGGGGGAAGCCTCCATCAACGCAGGCAGGTATGTTGTTGCTTCCTGCGGCTCCAGGAATGGGCATAAACGTCTGGGCGTAGTCAGCGTCGCAGAGCTGCTGCTTTAAGCGGTATGTGCCGCCAAAGTTCGCAAAGTATTTACCGCTATCCACGCGAGCTTGCAGTTCAATACCGGACATCTTTTTCTCGTCAAACTGCACGGTATTGAAGTCCCAATCCCGGTCTATATAGTCTTTGATCCGGTTGTTGAAGTAATTGATCTTGAGGTCTGCATAGTCCAGGCTTGGAAAGTAGCTGCTCAGATTGTGGACATAACCGATTTCCCAGTTGTAGGCATGCTCAGGACGATTCGCGGCTCCGGTCGAGCGCTTGCTGCCGCCAGCCAAGGCCATGGAGGACTCGAACAGGCTTGGAAAACGTACAAATTCGTTGTATCGGGCATAAAGACGAATATCGTCTGTAATGAAGGCCGTCAGCCCGATGTGGGGAACCCATGCATGGTCTTTTTGTTTTTTAGGTTCTTCCCATTTGTTGGGTATTTCAGATTCGTTTTGGTAAACAGGCTTACGATTACTGATCGAGGCAATGTATTTATCTACTGTGCCCTTTTGCCCCTGTGCATCGGTGACTTGCTCTGTTGAATCAATTTCGCCATTGGTGAAGGGGTTATTGGCGGTGAAACCTTTGTGGCTTTCTCCAGAGGGAACAAAAACCGTTTCTTCGGTATAGCGATAGCCGTTAATTTTTCCTTTATGAAATGAATTGCCTAAGATTTCTTCAAATGATTTTTTGCTTGTATGCCCGAAAACGGCCTCCAGCATGCTTGGATCTAAATCGGAAATGAACTGCCAGTCTTCTTCATATTGCTTGTACAGAGGGAGTTCTTTTTCGATGATTTGGCCTTCGTAGTCAGCAACTTCTTGGTTGCTCATTAAGCGCTGAACTTGATAGTTGTAGCCCTTCAGGGCAGGCTGAATAGCCCAGTTCTTATGTTGCTGACTACGCATGTCTGCCAGCTTGTCGTCGTATGACCAATAGTCGCTATAGCGTGCACCAGCATTCACCTGCAGCCAGTCCACAGGCCGCCAGTCGAAGTTAAAACCAAAATTCCATTGCTGACGGGTCCCCGAACGAGGCCCCATGTGGTTCACACCCCAGGTCAACTCATTCAGGTTCTCGAGCTTCTCCGAAGCGTCATGCTGCTTGAGTTTTTCCCGTGTGAAATCCGCCGATAAGCTCAGGTCCAAAGCTGGATGCAAAGTCATGGCGTTACTCAGGTTCAGCCCGCTACGCCTATGGTCGGTAATTTGCAAAGCTCTGGGGATGATGTTGAAACGCCCGTCTGTATTGGGCAGCTTTTCTGGGGCGGTGGGCGGTACCCAAGCGCACTCAGAGCCGTTCGTGCCCAGGACATGGCAATTTGTGTAGTTGTCCCAGTCACCATCGCGTCCGTAATTAAGACCTTGGCCTTGGATTCCATAAATGATGTCGCCATTTTGATGACGTTCACTATCGCTTTGGGTAATCCAGGCTCCTGCTTTCAGGTTGATGAAACGGTTGCCTTCGGGGTTCCAGGAGTAGTTCAGGTTCCAGGTGTCCTGTTTGACCTTGCTATACGGATTTTCGGTTTGGAGAAGTTTTTTGTCGCCATAGCCATCCAAGGCGTGGATTGCCCAGACCACGTTCCATGGCACGTTTTCGCCAAAGGTATGGTTGCTGCGCATATAGCTCATATCAATGGCTTGATCATGAGGTAGGCGCAAAGTGCCTTTCAGCAGCGTGGTTTCCAGTTCGCTGGATGTGTTCAGAACTTCTTCACCAGGACGGTAGTACTTGGCGATGTAACTCACTCTGGGGAAGGAGTACGACGGGTTGTAGTCGCTATTTGCGTCCTCTTGCCAGGTGTCGTTCTCGTACTTGCCACTACCTTTTTTACCGCTGTAATAGTTGCCGCGACTGCGGTAGCTGTAGGCGGCTAGCAGGTCAAAATTTTCTTGTTGTGTGGCGATGGCCAGACGATAGGAGTGGTCTTCAAAGTTGAAGTTCTTGCCACTATTCCCGACTTTCGGCATACGGTCTGCCGAGATGTTGTCAGGCAGAACAACGCTGTTGCTGCCTCCTCTATCAAAGACCGCCCCCGGAATATCGCGATAGTCTTTTCCGAATATCCCAAAAGCCCGCTCATTGGGCTTGGTCGAATTCGTTGCCGTCTCTGCCTTCAGCTCAATCCCGAAGGTCTCGCCCGGTTTAACAATGTCCTCCACCTGCAGCGTGCGGATCTGCACCGATCCGCCAATCCCGCTGGCTCCCGACGTTGCCGACACGCCTTTTTCCACCAGAATGCTGCTGATCATATTGGGGTCAACATAGTTGCGGTTGGCCACCCCGGCCGGTCCCAGCCAGACGGATGTGGCCTGTTCCGTTCCGTCAATCGTCAGCGGGATACGGCCTTCACCCTGGATACCGCGAATGTTCGGGTCCAGCGCGCCGCTATTGCGCGAGTCCCCCGCATAGACTCCGTTCAAACCCTTGAACAAGTCCCCCACGGAGCTGCCCTTGTACAGCTCGATTTCTTCTTTGCCTGCATACACATTGGAGACGTCTTTCTCGAATACATCAGCTTTACCGACCTCATCGCGGGTTTCACGGACGACGGTAATGGTGTCCAGACGAGTGGCTCGGTTCGTGTCTTCCGGGCTCTCGTCCTGACGGGAGGAGGGCGGGGCGCTGCCCACGCTGTGAGCCTGTGTCTGCCCGGCCCAGGAGGCCAGAATCAAGGCATACACCAGCGGCTTGAGCACATGTTTTTTTGTTGGGGGTAAAAGGGTGGCGGACATAAAACGAACCAGAGCTCCGTGCAAGAAAATAAGAATCTATGAGGGCGTAATCCCTTTAGTGGCTCCGCTCACCCTGGTCTCCAAGGGCGACGGTAGGCACGGGGATATTATTCACATTAATGAGAATAGTTATCACTTAGATTGATATGCGGAACGGAGCAATTCCTATGCAGGACCGGAAATCCGCTGCAATTGAAGGGCTTTGTCAAAGCAGATGGGGAACTTTTCAGGGAGAGGGCCGCAAGGGGGCGGCCCGAAAGGAAGGGAGGGCCTCTATGAATACAGAGGCCAAAAACAGCGGAAATACAAGGGTTTAGGCTCGTTTGTTGCCAAAGATGGACTTGGGCGAACGACCAAAGTAGCGCGTGAAGGCAACCGAGAAATTATTGGGATATTTGTAGCCCACTTGCCAGGCGGCTTGCGCTACTTGTTGTCCCGATTCCAGCAAGGTGTAGGCCTTGCGCATACGTAGTTCCAGCAGCAGGCCAATAGGCGTGTTGTCGTACAAGTAGCGAAAACCTTCTTTGAGTTTGTGCTCGTTGATGCCCACGGTGGTGGCCAGATACTCCACCGTGATTTGCTGGTCCAACTGCGAGCTGAGCAGATCACGGGCGCGCTCTACGCGCTGAATATCATCCACGGACAAGGGCGAACTGGTCTGGGTGCTGGGGGGCGCCAGCCGGTTGAACTGCTCGGCCAGCAGGCTGAGTGCATGGATTTGCAGATTCAGTCTGTGGTGGTGAATGGGTTGCTCCGGGCTGCAGGGCTGCATATAGCGGGCAAGGGCAGCGGCGTGGGCCATCGTGGCCTGACTGCTGGCCTGAAAGGACAGGCGGTGTAAGCCCACGCAATCGAGCAACTGGGTGGCGCGTTCCGGGCCTACGTATTTGTTCAGTGCCGCTTCACTGATGACCAACCGCAATTGCGAGACAGACTGGTCCTCCTGATAGCGGCGTTCCCCCTGTAAAGAGCGAAAGGCCGTCACGGTAGTGTGGCCTGCCTTGAACAGCAGGTCCGAGCTTTCTCGGCCTTGGTAGGCCGACTGACCTTGCAGGCCCACGGTCACCACAATGACACGGCCCGCATGGGGGCCGTTGCTTTCTTCGATCAGGGATCGGCTGGGGTGGTAGTGCAAGCGGCCCAGCAAAAAACCTTGTTCCAGTTCCACACATTCGGAGTAGCAGTGGCCTAGCTCCTCGGGTAGTTGTAGCCGGACTCGGCCATCGCTCAGGGCCCGACATGATCTCGGTTCATCCGTGGCTAAGCGATAGCCAAAATTGCGCGTGCTCATCATTTCTCCTGCTAAAAGCGCCTCGCATACGAATTGCTCCGTTCGGCATATATCTTAATGCAAATGGTTCTCATTAAATATATATCATTTCTAGCTGTGATGGCAGTTTCAGGAGCCATTGTTGAAATCACGGAGGTAGAAAACGGTGTTGGATCGATCGCGAAGAGAGGTGGTTTTATCCGAGCATTTGCTGGAGTCCCACGAGCTGCAAGCCTGTTGGGATGCGCAGTTGGCGGGTTTGAGCGCGGATGCCTTGCAGCTGGCTTTAGAGCAGGGTCTGTTTGCCCACCTGGATCAGTTTATCGCTGCTGAAGAACTTGCGCACAGGCTGAATCTGGACAAAGACAACACGGATTACTTGCTGGAATTGCTGTGGAGTCTGGAGTTGCTGGAGTGTCAATGGACCTGTCCGCGCCGCTATCGCAGCTTGCCCAAAGCCGCACGTTACTTGAATCCGGAGTCGGCCCAGTACTGCGGCGATGCCATGCAGTTTCGGCACGGCGTGTTGCGTCAGGTGGGCAATCAGTTAGCGAGTTTGCTGCGCGATGGCAAGACGCCAGGCCCTGATCCGCATGTGATCCAGCAAGCTTGGGCGGCCGCGGCACGTTCGCAGATTGCCCAGGAACAGACGGCGGTCACGGCCCAGGTGGCCTGTGAAATTTTTGGGGCGGTGCCGCAGTTTTGGCAGGCGCAGCGTTTGCTGGATCTGGGCGGTGGCCCGGGCCTGGTGGCGATCGCCCTGGCCCAGCAGCAGCACGATTTGACGGGTGTGGTGTTCGAGTACGAAGCGGCAGCAGCGGTTGCGCAGCAGCGGATCGTCCAAGCGGGATTGCAGGATCGTTTGAGCACGATGGCAGGCGATTTGCTGGTGGACGATTTTGGAGGGGATTACGACCTGATCTGGTGTTCCTCCGTGCTGCATTTTGTGCCCGATATTCCGGCTTTGCTAGCCCGCCTGCATCGCGCTTTGCGTCCCGGTGGTGTGCTGGTTTGCTGTCATGCCGAAGTGCATACGCAAATCGGCAAGGCCCGGCGGATTTTGCATTACTACCTGCACATGCGCATGCAAGGCCGTCAGGTATTGCCTGAAGGGCAATTGGCCCAGCTATTGGATCAAGCCGGATTTGAGGGTATTCAGCAGTTTGATGAGGTGCGCTTTCCCGTTGCGCCTGTGACTGCACTGATCGCGTGTAAAGCGCACAAAGGGTGATGAGCATGAGGACTTGGAAAGCGTGGGCGGCGCAGCTGCTGTTTGGTTGGATGAATCTGGTATTGGCCGTCCCCAGTATTTATTTGATGCTGGGCATGCCTTTGGTGATGCGCCAGCACGGCTGGTCCGGTACCGAGATTGGTCTGTTTCAACTGGCTGCCTTGCCCGCTATTTTCAAGCTGGTGCTGGCCATGCCCGTGCAGCGCGTTCGTCTGGGCGGTGGGCATTTTGTGCATTGGCTATGGCTGATGGCGGTGCTCTTGCTGGCTTTGTATGTGGGCATAGGCCGGGACAACCTGATTGATGAACGAGCCACTCTATTTGCTTTGACCTTTGCCATCAGCATTGTGGCGACCTGGATGGACATTCCTTTGAATGCCTTGGCTGTGCAGTATTTGCCGCGTGAAGAGCAGTTGCGGGCTGGCAGCATTCGTTCGGCAGCGCTCTTTTTAGGGGCGATTGTAGGGGCAGGCGTCATGGTGCTGGTGCAGGCTCGCTGGGGCTGGCAAGCCCCGTTCGCCTTGATGGGATTGGGTTTGGTCATTGGATGTGTGCCTTTTGCCTTTCTGCGTTCGAAAGCGGGTTTGCAAGTGCAGCAGGAGGTGCAGAATCAGCCCGGTTTTGTGGCCGATTGGGTCAGCTTTTTTGGTCAGGAAGGCGCCAAGCAGTGGACCAGCTTGCTGCTGACCAGCTTTCCTTTTATTGGCGCGGTGTGGTTTTACCTGAAACCCTTGATGCTGGATCAAGGCATGGCCCTGGAAGAAGTCGCCTGGACGGTGGGGATTGCGGGTGGCATTACCGGGGCTGTGTTCAGCCTGATAGGCGGACGGCTGGCCTCTTTTCTAGGGGCGGCACGCGCGATTCCTATCTATCTGCTGGCGGCCTTGTTGTCCTTGATCTTGTTAATGGCATCGGTCTGGGCGCAGTTGGGCCCGGTATGGCTGCTGATTAGTGCCTTGCTGATTGCTGCCAGCATGGGAGCCGTTTCGGCGCTCTTGTTTGGTTTGACCATGTTCTTTACCCGCCGTCAGCGCAATGCCTCTGACTACGGCTTGCAGTCCACCATTTTCACCTTGGCACGTATGGCTGTGCCGATTGCGGCGGGTGTCTTGCTGGATCGTTTCGGACAAGTGGTGATGCTGGGTGCCCTGACCCTAGGCGTTTTGTTTGCCTTTGTACTGGCGTGGCGCGTGCGTCATAGCGTGGGTGCCAGCACCGAAGTATTGCTGCGCGGCCAGTAAGCCAGCGCCTGAAAACCGCCATGGCAAGCAGTTGGTTGTGGCGTTCATCGTTTTTGCTCCGTTTCGCATAGAAATTAGCGCCTGCAGGCAATTGTGTCGTCCCGTGCCTTGCTTGAGAATAAGTCTTGTTCGTATTTATATCGATCTAACCAGGAGTCATTATGCAGTTGCCAGCATTAGTCGAACCCGGGCAGGCGTTAAGCCGCGAAGAGGTCAACCGTTACAGCCGCCACCTCTTGATCCCCAATGTGGGCATGGAGGGCCAGCGCCGCATTAAAAATGCCAAGGTGCTGGTTATCGGAGCCGGTGGCCTGGGTTCGCCCACCTTGCTGTATCTGGCGGCCGCCGGAGTGGGGACCTTGGGCATTATTGATTTTGACCGGGTGGATGAATCCAATCTGCAGCGCCAGATCATCCATACCGTTGACAGCATTGGCGAGTTGAAAGTGGAGAGTGCCAAACGCGCCATTCACAATCTGAACCCGCATGTAATGGTAGAAACCCATACCGACAGGCTGGAGCCAGAAATGGCGGTGGAGCTGTTCTCGCGTTACGACCTGATTCTGGATGGCACGGACAACTTTGCGACCCGCTATCTGGTCAATGATGCGTGCATGCTGGCCGACAAGCCCTATGTCTGGGGTTCCATTTTCCGCTTTGAAGGCCAGGTCTCCGTATTCTGGGAAAACGCGCCTGGCGGCATCGGTCTGAACTACCGGGACTTGTACCCGGAGCCGCCGCCTCCCGAGTTGGCTCCTTCTTGCGCGCAGGGTGGGGTGTTCGGTGTTTTGTGCGCCTCCATTGCTTCAATCATGTCCACTGAAGCCATCAAACTGATCACTGGCATCGGCGATCCCTTGATCGGCCGCCTGATCGCCTATGACGCGCTGGACATGCGCTACCGCGAATTGCCCATCCGCCGTTTGCCTAATCGTGCCCCTGTCACTGAGCTGGGTGATTACCAAAGCTTCTGCGGCCTGAATCCGCCTGTAGATCCAGCAGCGGTTCACGTGCCGGTGATGGAAGTACTGGAGCTGAAAGCGCTGTTTGAACAGGACAAGGCACCGATTCTGGTGGACGTACGCGACCTCAATGAATGGGAAATCGTCAACATCCCCGGGGCGGTTTTGATGCCCAAGTCCCCGCAGGTAGCGGCACAGATTCTGGCCGCCTTTGGCCCGGATGCGGATTTGGTGATTTCTTGCCGTTCCGGTGCACGTTCTAAAACAGTGTGCGAAGAGCTGATCAAGCTACAGGCCTCCAAGGTGCGCAACCTGGAGGGTGGGGTGCTGGCCTGGGTTGATCAGGTAGCGCCTGAGCTGGCGTCTTACTAAGTCTGGCAAGGAGCACATCATGGCTTTGCAGCTTAGTCGCGCAGCGCTGGAACAGATTCTGAATCATGCCAAGCAAGACCACCCCATTGAAGCCTGCGGACTTGTCGCGGGTCGGGAAGGGCAGGCGGTGGCAGATCGTGTCTTGCCTATGACGAACCGGGCGGCCTCGGAAGTGTTTTATCAGTTTGATTCGCGCGAGCAGTTTCAGGTGTACCGGGATCTGGACGACAAGAATCTGGAGTGTCGCGCCATTTACCACTCGCACACGGCCAGTCAAGCCTTCCCCAGTCAGGACGATATTGCGTTTGCGGGCTATCCGGAGCTGCATTACTTGATTGTGTCGACCTGGGATCAGGCCACCGTGCCGGTTCGGTCGTTCCGCATTATTGACGGCGGTGTGACCGAAGAAACCATCGTTCTTGTCTAGGAAGAGTGGCGCTGCCTGACAGGGGGCGCACATTCTCCAACACCATTTCAAAGGGAGTTTTCAACCATGTCCATTTCAGTCTCTATTCCGACCTTGCTGCGTCCACTGACGAACGGCGAGAAGAACGTCCAGGCCCAGGGCGCTTCGGTAGGCGAAGTAATCGAGCATCTTGAAGATCAGTTCCCCGGCATTAAAGCACGCCTGATGAGCGGCGAAGACCTGCATCGTTTCGTGAATATTTACGTGAACGAAGAGGATATCCGTTTCAGCAATGGCTTGAAAACTGCCACCCGCTCTGGCGACAGCCTGACTGTACTGCCTGCCGTAGCAGGGGGCTAAGACCGCCTGGTCTGGATTTTCATGGTGCAAGTGCTGGTTTCTGAAATCAGCACTTGGCGTGCGCATCACACTGGTTTGGAACTATGTCTGAATTACTACATGGCTGCGGATTAAGCTGGCAGATTGGGCAAGCTCCCCCGTATTGGGCGGGCTTGCCTGCCGCGTTAAGGCGTCAGGCCCGATTGCTGGGCCTGTCTGAACACAGCTCATCCGTAGGTCAGGAAGGCGGGGCTGCATTCAGTTTGCACTCGCCTGATTTTGGAACGATTAGTACAGGTCTGGAAACCGAGGCAGGTGGCATGACGCAAGCCGCCTTAAGCGAGCTGAGTCTACAGGCCGCCAGCGGAATTTTGTCCGTACATGGGCGTTCCAGCGGATTGGCCGGGACGTTGGGGCTGGATTATCTGGCTGTACTCAGTTCGGCCATGACCTTGCAAGCAAGCTTGGCCGCCGCTTTAGGCCAGTTGCGGGGCGGGCGTTTCTCCAAGGTGTCGGTGTCACCTCTGGCCTGCGGTCTACTAAGCATCGGCCAGTATCTGGCGGGCGCCACAGCCGCCCAGGAACCAGAAGAGCTGCTGGCAGGCAGTTACGATCCCGGTTTGCGGCCACCCTTTATTTCGCAGGATGGCGTGGTCTTTGAACTGGAAACGCTGGACCCCAAGCCGTGGCGGGCTTTTTGGGAAGCCGCGGGGGTATCGGCCGATCTGGCCGGTCAGGCCTGGAAGGCTTTTTTGCTGCGATATGCCAAGGCGATGTGCCCTATGCCTGCTGAATGTTTAAGCCGCCTGCAGACTTTCAGCTTTGTGCGTTTGCAGAACTTGGCTCAACAAACCGGCATGGCGATTTTGCCCGTGCGTACCCCTGCGCAGCGGCAGGCTGATGCGGACTATGCGGCTTCTGCGGGCTTATGGCAGCACCAGACCCATGCCGCGCCCGCATCGCTACGTGCTTTGGACAGCCGCGCAGACTTGCCCTTGCGGGGCTTGCGAGTAGTGGAGTCGTGCCGTCGGATTCAGGGCCCGATTGCTGGCCATCTCTTGGCCTTGCTAGGGGCTGAAGTAATCCGACTGGAGCCGCCCGGTGGCGATCCCTTGCGTGCCATGCCCCCGTGCGTGGATGGCTGCTCGGTTCGCTTTGATGCCTTGAATCAGCTCAAGACGGTGCAGGAAGTGGATATCAAATCGGCGGCTGGCCGGCAGGCTATCTATGACTCGGTGCGCGAATCGGATGTGTTCCTGCATAACTGGGCACCCGGCAAAGCGGCTGAACTGAGCCTAGATGCGCAAGACCTGCATGCCGTGCGACCGGACCTGGTATACGCCTACGCCGGAGGCTGGAGTAATGCCCAGGTGGATGCGCCTGGCACTGATTTCACCGTGCAAGCCTGGTCAGGAGTGGCGCACACCATTGCTCAGACCTCGGACGCGCGTGGTGGTTCTCTATTTACGGTGCTGGATGTCTTAGGGGGCGTTATGGCCGCGTTGGGCATCAGTGCGGCTTTGCTGCGCCGGAGCCTGACAGGGGTTGGCCTGCGGGTAAATAGCTCCTTATTAGCCACGGCTGACCATCTGATGCACGCCGTGTCTCCCATTGCAAAAACCGGCGTTTCGGCGGTGTTCCAGACGGGCGATGGCTTCATAGTCATCGACTGCCAGGACCAAACGCATCTGCACGCCCTGGCAGGGTGGCTGAATGTGTCGCCCGATGCGGTCTGGACGGTCTTGCCAGATCGTCTCTTGTCCCAGTCAGCCCAAAGTCTGGAAGCGCAGATGGATGTGCTGGGCATACCCGCCCGGGCCGTTCACCGCAATTTGGCGCAACTGCGTGCTGATCCACGCTTGGCGTCTCTTTTCCATGACAAGGGCTATTCGTCTGTTTCTTCTCCCTGGAGGTTTTTATGAACCACGCTGGCATCATCGATCTGGTCCCTGCGTCATTGCGACAAGGCTGGATAGAGGACGGCACCTACCCGAACAAGCCCGTCTTCACGCTCTTTGCAGAAAAAGCCCGGGCTCATCCAGATAAATTGGCGGTGCTCTCGCCGCAGGGCAATATCAGCTACAGCGCCTTGATGGAAGCGGCCTTGCGTCTGGCAGGCAGCTTGCGGCGGGCCGGCATGATGGCAGGCGATGTGGTGGCCTATCAGCTAAGCAACCATTGGGTGTGCTGCGCCATTGATCTGGCCGCTGCGGCCTTGGGGGCGATTGTGGCGCCGTTTCCACCGGGCCGGGGCAAGCTGGATATTCAGTCGCTGGTGCGCCGCTGCGATGCGCGGGCGGTGATCGTGCCACACGAATATGCAGGCATTGATCTGTGCGAGGTGATCGAGTCTTTGCGCCCGACCTTGCTGTCATTGCGCGTCTTGATTGTGCAAGGGCCCGCGCGTCCAGGTTGGGTCAGTTTGGATACCTTGTTGGAAGGTGAGCCATTGGACGGGTCGGAATTGCCTGAGGTCTCGCCCAATTCCCCGGTGCGTTTGCTGGTGTCGTCGGGCACCGAGTCCGAACCCAAGCTGGTGGCCTATTCACATAATGCGCTGGTGGGTGGGCGCGGGCGTTTCTTGCAACGCATTTCCCCCAACGATGTGGAATTCCGGGGTATGTATCTGGTCCCTCTAGGCTCGTCCTTTGGCTCAACCGCCACCTTTGGCGTGTTGTGCTGGTTGGGCGGTTCCTTGGTGGTTTTGCCCAAGTTCGATGTGCCCAGCGCGATAGCGGCCATCAATGCCTTCAAGCCCAGCTTTATCCTGGGTGTGCCGACCATGTTCCAACGCATTGCTGCTGCGCCTGAACTGGAAAAAGCGGATAAATCCAGCTTGCGCGGGCTGATTGTGGGCGGCTCGGTGATTGACGAAGCGACGGTGCGCCGTTGCGTGGATGCGTTCGAATGCGGCTTTATCAGCCTGTACGGATCAGCCGATGGGGTTAATTGTCATAACACCTTGGACGACCCGATCGAGGTGGTCTTGAACAGCGTGGGTGCACCCAATCCCCAGGTGTGCGAAATCCGCCTAGTCGACGATCAAGGTGAAGAAGTGCCCCAGGGCGATGTGGGTGAGATCACGGCGCGTGGCCCCTTAAGCCCCATGCAATACGTGAATGCGCCGGAGCTGGACGCACAGTATCGGGACGAGCAGGGATGGGTCAAAACAGGTGATTTGGGTTACCTCAACACCCAAGGGCAACTGGTGCTGGCGGGGCGTAAAAAAGACATCATTATTCGTGGTGGTGCCAATATCAGCCCGGTGCAGATTGAAGGCTTGGTGATGAGCCATCCTGATGTGGTCACTGTCGCGTGCGTGCCCGTGCCAGATGCGGATCTGGGCCAGAGGATTTGCCTGTGCGTGACGGTGCGCGATAAAGCACCGCGCTTTTCGCTTAAGGACATAACGGACTTTTTGCGCGACCAGGGCCTGGAAGTGAACAAATTGCCGGAATACTTGCGCTTTTATCGCAGTCTGCCTTTGACTCCTGCGGGCAAGATCGACAAGCGCGCTTTGGCTGCCGATGCGGCGGCTGTGGGTTCTAGCGCAGCGGCAGCGACGGGGATACCAGCATGAGCCAGGTCGCCATCAGCAGTGCCGCTTTGGGCCGCAAGCTGCGGCAGTTTCTCAATACCCAGATCATCCCCAATGAGGGCATTTTGGCTCAAGGGGACAATCTAGCCCGAGAGCTGACCTTGGACCTCACCCGTCGCGCTCAACAGGCGGGTTTGTTCGGCAGCTTTTACCCCCTGCATCGGGGAGGGCGTTTTGGCAGCTTGGTGGACTATTTATCCGTGGCCGAGCAAGAGGGCCGGTCCGAATATGGGCCGGGTATTTTTGGGGCGGATGCCACGCTGGACGCCTATATGCTTAGCCAACACGGCTCGGCCAGCGTCAAGCAGCGTTTCCTGACCCCTTTGCTCAAGGGTGACGCGGTGTCCAGCTATGCCATGTCCGAACCGGACAGCATTGGTTCGATTCCCGCCACCATGCAATGTCAGGCGCATTTGCAGGACGGGAAATGGCATATTAATGGCCGCAAATGGTTTATTTGCCGTGCCCAGGTGGCCAGCTTTGCCACCGTTGTGGCGCGCAGTTCGGACGGGCCGATTGATCAATCTCTGTCCATGATCGTGGTGCCCAGCGATGCGCAGGGTTTTAAGCTTGTGCGGCCCATATCCTTGCTGGGGCGCTACCAGGGTCAAAATGAACTGTCCTTTCATCATGTTCAGGTGCCGGAGGACTATGTTCTAGGGCAGGCCGGGCAGGGCATAGCCTTGATGCAAAAGCGGCTGGCCTTGGGCCGTGTCTTGCGGTCCGTGCAATGGTTGGGTCTGGCCCAACGCAGCTTTGAGATCATGTGCGAGCGCATCCATTCGGAGCGGGGCCAGATGGCCCGTTTGGCGGACAAGCAGTTGGTTCGGGCGCGGGTCTACACCGTCTACCGAGCCATTAGCGCTGCCCGCTGCCTGCTTCGAGAAGCCGCGCTTAAATTCGACGCGGGCCTGCCTAATGCGGTTGAGGTTAATGTGGCCAAGCTGGCGGCTTCCGATGCCCTTAGCCAAGCAGCCGATTCCGCGATTCAGATCATGGGGGCGGAAGGTTTAGCCGATTGGAGCCCCCTGTCCGGTATTTATCGGGCAGCACGTACCACGCACATTCTGGACGGCGCCGATGACGCCCTGATCAGCACGGTGGGCAAGCATTTGCTGCAAGCTCAATACGCCATTCAGGAAGAGGCTGACATGAACAAGGCCGTAGCATGATGGCCTCCACCAGTACCGCCCGGTTGCCCTGGATGTTGGCCAGCCTGATGACGCTGGCAATGGGCATGCCCATGATGGTGTTTTATGCCATTGGCGTGCTGGGCCCGCAGATCATTCAGGACCTGGGTATTTCGCGTGAACAATTGGGCTGGCTCACTACCAGCACATTTGGGTTGGCAGCCTTGCTCTCGCCGTGGGCGGGGGCTTTGGTGCAGCGCATGGGGAATCGGCAGGGTCTGTTCTTGTTGTTCCTGCTGGTGGCCATGTCGTTTAGCCTGATTGCGGTCTTGCCCGGATTTTATGGGGTGCTGACTGCGCTACTGCTCTGCGGCTTGGCGCAGTCCTTGGCCAATCCAGTGACCAATCAAGCAATCGCGCAATTAGTCCCACCAGAGCGCAAAGCAGGAATGGTGGGGATCAAGCAATCAGGGGTGCAGGCTTCGGCGCTTTTGGCGGGGCTGGTGCTGCCAGTCCTGGCCTATAAGCTGGGTTGGCGCGGGGCCTTTGTGGTGTGGGTTCCCGCCATGCTGTGCCTGTCCTATTTTGCTTTGCAGGTGTTGCCGGCGATTGCCCAGGCCCACGCGGCCCCCTTGTCCTTGCGCCTGCCCTGGCCCAGCAAGCAGCTTTGGCTCTTGATGACAATTCAGCTGTGCTCGGGTTTGGTGCTGTCCTCCTTCATTACCTTTTTAGGGGTCTTTGCGCAGCAATTGGGGGTGTCTCCCTATTGGATCGGCATTCTGGTTAGCGGCTTCGGGGTGATGGGAATTGTGTCTCGTGTTTTGTTGACGCCGATCGCCGCCCGGTTTGGTGATGAAACCTTGCTGCTGGGCATCTTGTTTGTGATCCCGATTGGGGCGTTGCTGCTGATGATGTTGGCGGCACCGGAGCGCCTGTGGCCTTTGGGGCTGGGTGTCCTGGCGATAGGGCTGACCTTGGTCGCCACCAATTCGATTGCCATGAGTATGCTGCTGCGCGATGCCCGTTTTGGTGCGCCTGCTCGCTCCGCTGGCTTGCTTTCGGTGGGCTTTTTTGGTGGCTTTGCTTTTGGCCCACCTTTATTCGGCGTGCTGCTCCGATCCTCGCAAGGGTTTGCAAACGCTTGGCCATTCTTGATGGGGGTTTTGGTGTGCGCCAGCTTGTTGTGCCTGGTTCTGTACCAAGTGCGTCGCAGGTCTACAGAGGGTTGACGGGATGACGATAGAAGTAGCGACAAGCGCGACGGTGCAGGCCATTTTTAACAATATGGACCGGGTAGCGCAGCAGTGCGGCGATCAGTTTCCTTTGTTTCGTCAGGCGAATGCAGAGCAATGGACGCTGTCACGGCGTGGCTCCTGGATGGGTGGTTTTTGGGCTGGATTGTGGTGGCGACGCGCTTTGATCAGCGGCCAAGACAAGGATAAAGAGCAGGCCTTGCTGTGGAGCCAAAAACTACAGGTGTGGCGGGATGAACCCAGCATCAACCGCAGCTTTGTGTTTTGGTATGGCGCGGGTCTGGGCAGTGTCTGGCATGGGGACAGGCAGGCGCAAGCCATGTTGGACCAGGCCGCCCAAGTTTTGCTGGATAGCTTTGATGTCAGCAGCGGATTCTGGCCGTTGGGCTCGGGCATGGGGGGCGGGGAAGCTGGCGCGCATATTCTGAATGTAGATGCCTTGGCCCCGACACTTCTGATATTGGATGCGCAGGGTGGACCGGTGGCGCGTCAGCTAGGGCAATGGCATGTGGATGCCTGCCTGCGCTATCTGCAAAAAAGATCTGGTGCCTGGCGGGACACGGTGCTGCTGCGGGGCCAGGAAATATTGGCCGAACAAGGGGCTGCGACGTGGCAAAGAGGGCAGGCCTGGGCCATATTAGGTATGGCAACGGCGGTACGTGTGTACGGCAGGAAGTCTTATGCCCATGCCGCGCTTAATGCATGCCGATATTGGCAAGAACGTTGGGGGCGTTTTGCGGATGGTTTGCTTCGGCAAACAGACCCCGTGATGCCCTTGGACCGCAGCGCCTGGGCGATTGCATCCTTGGCCATGTATGAGCTGGCGCAGTGGTTGCCGGAACAGCAGTGGCTGCTGGAGCAGTCGCGTGCGTATCTGGATGCCTTGTTAAACGAAGAGCTCGGTCAGACGGGACGTTTTGTGGGGCACTTGTATAAAGTTGCACCGGGCCAGTCTGAACTGGTGGAGTCCGCTTGCGCTACTTTCTTTTTGCTGGAGGCTTTGCTGGCTCATTCAGCGTAAGTGTTTGGGATGGGACTAATTGGGCGATTGAATAAAGAACCGCTCGTTGCAGCGAGTCAGCCTGTCTGTCTGTCCGGACGGCAGTGCAGGGCGCGCAATGTCAGTCGTTTACGGTCTTTTCAAAAGTCAGGATGTAGGCCCGTGACAGTGCCGGTATCATGCAGGTTTGCCTGTTCCGGAAGCGTGATTGTTTCTGGACGCAGCACCTATCAGCGTTTGCCCGACGGTACTTGGCAAGCGCACGGACAAGGCTAAAAGCAGATGAATATACGAGTAGCCACGCTAGACGATTACGAAGGTTTGCTGGCCCTGGATACGGTGGTGCCGCGCGATCCTGAGCGAGCTCAGCAGATCCGCTCCTGGATTCAGCAGTCTGATTGTTATGTGTTGGAAAAGCAGGGCATCTTGCTGGCTTATGGCGTCTTGAGCCATCAGTTTTTCGGCCATGACTTTGTGGAGATGCTGATGGTGGGAGCAGAGGGTCGTCGGCAAGGACTCGGGTCTGCCTTACTGCACTATTTCAGGCAGATTAGCGGTACTGAAAAGCTGTTTTCCTCTACGAACCAGTCCAATCAAGACATGCAGCGCTTGTTTTTAAAACTAGGTTTTCAGCAAAGCGGTGTGATCGACAATCTGGATGAAAATGATCCGGAGATCGTGTTTGTGTCTTTGTCTCGGCAGTTGCCAGGGCAATAGCGGGTTCAGCCGCGTGGACTACAGCTGGTCTTCAATAGACATGCATGCTTTGTGATCTGAAGCGTGAGTTTTTAGCGCTGTGGGTTGCGTGTCTTCTGTGTGTGCGGTACGGCCGTTTTGCATTTAGCCCACTTACTTATAAGACCGCTGTTTTTCAAGGCTTTAACGAAACAGGCCAAAACCCAATAAGGTTTTGGCCTGTTCGTTCTGAAGGCAGATGGGTGCAGGCTCAAGAAACCTGCAAGGTCCCTGTCGCGCCCATCAACAAATCGATCACATCGGGGGCGGTGATGATCTCAAAGCGTGGGTCCATCTGTTCGGCAGTCAAGCCATTGTGCACCATGCAAGATTTGCACACGGCCACGCGTCCGCCTTGATCCAGATACTTCTTGAGCAGATCGGCCGCCGGCTCAAAAGGTTCGCCAATGCGAATGGGGTCAGCAGCACCGGGCACGCCCAACGCCACACCTTCGGCCATCAAAATCAGGCAAGCACTGTGGCCTTTCTGAACGGCGTTGACGGCCATTGTCAGCGCCACTGTGACCTTGTCGGGATTGCCTTGCGCATGAAACAGAGTCGACACAAAAGCAGCAGTTTTAGTCATAAACACTCTCCTTGATTCAGTCAGTGATTCGAGCCTTGCTGGGAAACCACATCCCGCCCTTGCACGCAGTTGCCACGCTTGTTCAACGCTATCAGCTATGCCGTGTGGGGATCAAGAGCGTCCCGGTGGATCGCGGTTTTCTGCTGGCGTGTGCGTCTGGGGGTAACGGATATTCGATTACAGTAATTCAGTATATGCTAAATTAAGTTTTCTCTAAATTAATAAGTATCAAGGCGGTCTCTGACCATGATCCAAGGCAAATCCGATATCGAACTCTTGCAGGACAGTGCTGATCAGGCGGCGGCCTTATTACAGGCGGTTGGTAACCCTAAGCGCTTGGTCATTCTGTGTTTGTTGACCGCGCAAGGGGAGATGAGCGTGGGGGCCTTAAACGAGATGGTGGCGCTGAGCCCCTCGGCCTTGTCCCAGCATTTGGCGCGTATGCGCCAGGAGGGCTTGGTCAGTTATAGGCGGCAGGCTCAAACCTTCTATTACCGCATTGAGAATCCGAATGTGGCCAAGCTGATTGCTACGCTGAAAGATATATTTTGCCCGCCTGCAGAATGAGCACAACAGCGTATTCCAAGCGGATACGGGGTGGCCTAATCCATGCCCATTCCCGGCCTGCCCATCAATCTATGATACAAATCTGTTCAATGTGGACATTGTTTAGGTGTATTTATGTCTGGCAACAACGCTGACGTGGGCAAGAGCAAAAAGATTCTGATCATTGCTGGCCCAAACGGGGCGGGCAAGACGACTTTTGCACGTTCTTTCCTTCCCGCCGAGGCCGAGGTGCTGCGCTTTATTAATGCAGATCTGATTGCAGCGGGCTTGTCGCCTTTTGCACCGGAAAATGCGGCCATCAAGGCTGGGCGTGTGATGCTGGATGAGCTCAGGGAGGTAGTACGCCAGGGCGAGAGCTTTGCCTTGGAGACCACCTTGTCCGGTCAAGGCTATGTGCGTCATATCGAGAAGTGGCAGTCACTAGGATATAGAGTCAGCTTGTATTTTTTGAGCTTGCCCAGTGCGGATATGGCAATAGCGCGGGTCGCTGAACGGGTGCGGCAGGGTGGGCATAATATTCCTGAACCCGTTATTCGCCGCCGCTTTGCGGCTGGCATGAAAAATTTCCTGCACCACTATCGAGATCGAGTGGATGACTGGGTGTTGTACGACAACTCAGGCAGTGTGCCGGTTCTGTTGGAGTGGGGAGAGAAAGATGAATAAAGAAGATATTTCCAAAGCAAAAAACCCGGACTTGCGGGCTTCCTTGGCAGCCTTGGAGCGCGCAGCGCAGTCCGCGCGCTTTGTGGCCATGCAGACCAATACCTCGGTCGTGCTGCTTGAAAACGGCAAGATGATTAAGCTGTCGGCCGAGCAATTGCGGCAGGAAGTCTGCAAGAGCTGATCTTGCCAGGCTAAGTGGCGGCTTAGTCTTGATGTCTGTTGCCGTATTCGATGCCGACTCCAAGCTATGGGGACGTCATGTCCTGCTGCGGGTACTGGCTCAATGTCGCCAGGAACTCGGAGGGCGGATAGCCGAAACTCTTTTTGAACGCCACTGAATACGCACTTAAGCTTTCATAGCCGCTTTCCAGCGCGGCTTGCGTGATGGACATGCCTTGCAGCAAGAGCTGGATGGATGCCATCAGCCGCATCTGTTGCCGCCATCTCCCTACATTCATTCCCGTGCTTTTCAGAAAACGCCGATGCAAGGTTTTGGGCGTCAGGGCATAGCGGTGTGCCAGTTCGTCTACGGTGCTTTGCTGTGAGGGCGATCCCACCAGGTCTTCGCATATACGCTTCATTAGCGCCTCTTCTGGCCAGGGCAAATGAAATGGCAGCGGCCGCAGCACGCTTAGCTCTTCAATTAAAAGCTGTCCCAGCAGGGTGTCTCGCAGTGGCGGATTGGCTTGTGGCACAAGCTGCACCACGGCGGCGATCAATTCACGCACTAAAGGGGTGACATGCAATACGCAGTCATGGGCGGGCAATTGGCTGGCCAGAATCTCATCAATAAACAAACCATGTACATGCACGGCCGTTGTTGCGCTGAGTTGATGCGGGATGCCCGGACGTAGCCAGACGGCGGTAGTGGGCGGCACCAGCCATTGGCCCGTGGCGGCCTGCACCAGCAATACGCCTTGGGTGGCATACAGCAGGTGACCACGGGGGTGGCTGTGCCGGGGGACTTCGTGCCCGGCCGGATAGTGCTCGATGACACCGCTGACCAGCAAGGGGGAGCTATCGGAGTGCGATAGATCCAATGCTTGCCCGCCGTGCTGGGGAGAGGCATAGCCCATGGTGCGTAATGTCCAAATTGATAAAACAAATGACTATTTTTTGATAGAAGGTCATGCGTCTTGCAGTCTAAAGTGCTTTTATCGTCTTCATCAAGCACTTTGGGGTTGAACCTGTTGTGACTCATTTGCACTTGCTATCGCTAAGCCTACTAGCCCTGACATCCCGTCGGGGTCCGTACGCATGCGCTTGCGAATGGTCCTATCCTGGTTTCCCCAGACCCCGACGGTAGCCAGCTCTTTGGAGCAGGGAAGCCAGGTATGTCATTCCCTATCTTCGAGGCTTCTATGTTGGCTGATCCTTCCCATAAATACCGTCCCTTTCCCGTCGTGAACTTGCCTGATCGTCAGTGGCCCCAGCGCACGCTGAGCCAGGCACCCGTGTGGTTGTCCACCGATTTGCGTGACGGCAATCAAGCCCTGTTTGAACCCATGAACCGTGAACGCAAACTGCGTCTGTTCCAGGAGCTGGTGCGCATTGGTTTCAAGGAAATTGAGGTGGGCTTTCCGTCCGCCTCGCAAACGGATTTTGATATCGTTCGCCAGTTGATTGATGAAAAGATGATCCCGGACGATGTCACGCCCATGGTCATCACCCAGCTGCGTGAAGATTTGATTGAAACCACGGTGCGTAGCGTAGCGGGCTCACGGCGAGCGATTGTGCATTTCTACAATGCCATCGCACCTGCTTTTCGGGAAATTGTGTTCAAGATGGACGTGCCGCAAATCATCGAAATGGTGCGGCATCATGTGGAGCTGTTCAAACGCCTGACCGACGCGCATCCCGAAACCGAATGGGTATTGCAGTATTCGCCTGAGACTTTCTGCATGGCCGAGCTGGAGGTGTCGTTAGCAGTTTGCAATACGGCGATTCAGGCTTGGGATGCAGGCCCGAATCGAGCCATGATTATCAATTTGCCCACGACGGTAGAAGTGACCACGGCCAATGTGTTTGCAGACCAGATTGAATGGATGCACCGCCATCTGGATCGACGTGAACATATCGTCTTGTCGGTGCATCCGCATAACGATCGCGGTACGGGCGTTGCTTGCGCTGAACAAGCCATGCTGGCCGGTGCGCAGCGCGTGGAAGGCTGCTTGTTTGGCAATGGCGAGCGCAGCGGCAATCTGGATGTGGTGACTTTGGCGCTGAACCTGTACACCCAGGGCATCGCTCCGGGGCTGGATTTCTCCGATATTTCAGCCGTGGCTCGTATCGCGGAAGAGGCGACAGCCTTGCCTATTCACCCACGCCATCCCTATGTAGGGGACTTGGTGTTCACCGCTTTTTCAGGCTCCCACCAGGATGCGATTGCTAAAGGTTTTGCGGTGCAGAAAGAAGATGCCCCGTGGCGCGTCCCGTATCTGCCCGTAGATCCTAAAGACTTGGGCCGCACTTACGACAGCATCGTGCGCGTGAACAGCCAGTCTGGCAAAGGCGGAATTGCCTTTTTGCTGCAACGTGATTACGGCATCGTCATGCCGCGTCGCATGCAGGTGGAGTTCAGCGCCATTGTTCAGCAGATTGCCGATTCCAGCGAGACAGAATTGAACAGTCAGCAGATTTGGGAGCTGTTCGAGGCAAGCTATTTGCAGGCTCACCACAGTAAAGGCAGCGTTCGCTATCAATCCCATCGCTTGTTCGACGATGCTCAAGGGCAGGGCATTGAATTGCTCTGCATTAATGCCAATGGGGAGGCAGAACGCTATACGGGGGCGGGTAACGGCCCGATCGCCGCAACAGTGGCTGCCTTGAATCTGTCTTTGCGTATCGACAGCTATGAAGAGCGCAGCTTGGGCTCAGGAGCGGATGCTTGCGCCATGGCGATTGTTGAGGCCGTCATGCCTGGCGTGCCCGGCTCCAAATTTGGGGTAGGCAAGCACGCAAACATCATTACAGCCAGCGTGATGGCGGTAATGAACGCGGCGGCGCGGTTTGAGATGGTCGACGCCTAAGCTTGGTTGTTGCTTGATTGATAGAAAGGAACGGCAAGCCAGATGCGGCTTAGCCGTTCTTTTATTGGTGGAGCGGGGTATTCCGCTTATCTGCTTGAGCTGTCGGGAAAGACGATGCCGCTATTTGATGCCTATGCAGGCTGCTTTTCCTGGGTGGCCTCAGAACCGTAGCGGCCTGCTGAAATCAAGACTTTGGAACTGTGGCAGAGTCGTCTTTTTCGACGGGATGGTCCAGGCGAGTCACCTGATTGAGCCATCGGGCCACCACGTTTAATTCTTCTTCGCTAAACCCGTCCGACAAGTGCTGGTTCAATGTCTGCAAGGTCGCTTTGGCTTGCACACTGGCTTGTTCCCCGGCGGGTGTCAGCGTCAAACAAATTTTGCGCGTATCAACATCATCAACCAGACGTTGGATCAGCCCGGCAGCCTGCATGCGCTTGGACAGCCCGGTAATTGCGGCCGGCGCAACTTGCAACGCATTGGCGGCTTCGCCCACCGTTACTGAACCTTGCGAGCGAATCAGAAACAGCATTCCCACTTGCGCGGCGCTAATGTCCGTCCAGGCGGCGGGCTGCTTTTGTATCCAGCGCTGCAAAGCTTTATGGGCGTGGTTCAGCAGAAAAACAAAACGCGGTTGGGACGGAGTGCTCATGTCTCGGTAGGGTCTTTTTAAGCTTTTTATGAGTGTGCTGTAAGGCTACTTTGGCTGTGCTTGAGTAGCCAGTCGCCCACTATAGGCCAAAGTGCCTGGGCATTGCGTTTACGAAAGAAACCCATATGCCCGATTCCAGGCACACCGACATTTTTATGCTGAATGTGAAGGCGCTCGATGGGCGCGTTCTTGATGGGCCCTAACAATTGCGAAATCGCTTGGGGGTTGGCCCAAGGGTCATCATCAAAGCCTAAGACCAGTAAAGGAATTCGCACTTGACTGGCGCGTTCCCTGGCACCCAGCAGCGGATCATCATAGAAATAATTGGCTAGCCGGGTCCAGCGGCTCCACTGCTGCATCACCGAACGCGGCAGATTTTCCCCTAAGCCCAAACGACGGGCCGGCATATAGCCGCATAAACGGCACAGAATCGGGGCCAAGACTCGCATCACCATTCCCACCCGCAAGCGTTCCATAGGGGCCTGGATCAAAGCAGTAATCCCTGCATGAGAGGCGATCATCACCCCGGCACGTAGAGCCTGGGTAGCGGATGAAAGGGCAATTGCATGGCCGCCCACACTGTGTCCTACCGCCAGTAGAGGCAGCTGCGTAAATCGTTCCCTTACCCAGTCAGTCACGTAAACCGTGTCCTCCAGCATCCAGTCAGACATGGATACGTCGTACTGACGAATATCCTTCAAGCAAGAACGACCAATGCCGCGATAGTCGTATGTCAGCACATGGAAACCCAGTCCGTGCAGATACTCGGCAAAACTGCGGTAGAAATCTTGAGGAACGCCGGTGGCCGGTTGAATCAGGACAAACGCTTTAGGGGATGCCGCTGTCCAAAGAGTGGCCCGGATAGGATCTTTGCCTGTGATATGAATCTCTAGCTGTTCCATGCTTGTCTCTAATTTTATTTAACGTGTTAACGATATTAGAGAGGCTTCAAGCAGCCGTCAATCGCGTTCCAGGAAATAGGGGTAGGCGGGCAGGTTGACTGCGGTTTTACATGTCCGCAGCTAATTCCTTGATCGCGTCGATATACCAGGCCTGATCGTTAATCCTGTGCGTCAGAATAATTGGTGAGGTCGCCTGGGCTTCTTCCACTAAGCGATAGTGCAGATCCACCCGCAGCCGGGCTGATGTAGGAATTAAGCACAGTCCGGAATCGGCCGCGACCAGACCTAAAGCGGTTTGCAGCTCTCCTGCCTCATAGACTTCAGCGGGGCGTATGCCTTGGTCATGCAGGAGGTGCAAAATGTGGTCCGCAAAGCTGGGCCGGGGCTCTTTCGGGTAGACGATCAGTTTTTGACCTTGCACCTGTTTCAGGCTTAAAGGGGCATCGGAGTCCGCCAGTTCCGAGCTGGGTGGAATGGCCAGGGCCAGCTGTTCTTCTCTTAATACCGTCCTTTGCAAGGACGCGTCATTTAATCTGATGCGCCCAAAGCCCACATCAATGCGCCCCGACTTCAAGGCATCCAGTTGCTGCATGGAAGTCAGCTCCACAGTTTGCATGTCCACTTCCGGGTATTGGTGACGCAGCTTGCGCATCAAGGCTGGCAAGCCCCCATACAAGGTGGAGGCCACAAAGCCGATGGACAGGGTCTGGCGTTGATGCAGGCCGATCTGCCGGGTGGTGTGGATTAGCTGATCAACCCGGCTCAGAATCTGTAAGGACTGTTCATAAAAGACCCGTCCCGCTTCGGTCAGCCTTAAGGGCCGAGCGTTGCGCAGCAAGAGGGTGACGCCCAGTTCTTCTTCCAGCAACTGAATCTGGCGACTGAGTGGCGGTTGAGCCATGTGCAGGCGCTCGGAGGCCCGCGTGAAGTTGCGTGTTTCGGCGACCGCGACAAAATAGCGGAGTTGTCGTAGATCCATAAGGGAAAACCATACCTTGGCTGAATTGAGAGGGTTTAGTTTCTTGATTTTTAATATTTATATCAGAAACTATACCCATAAGGTATAGAACTAGACCTATTTAGTCTTGGATATGGCTGGCCTGCTTCGTGTTCAATCAAGCCATGGAACACACGCAATCTTCTCAACTCTTAGCAGCTCCAGCCCTGATCGAAAGGGTGGAGACTCTGCTGCTGGATCTGCCTACGATCCGTCCTCATCAATTGGCGATGACGACCATGCAAGGCCAGACTTTGATGCTGGTGCGCTTGTACTGTTCGGACGGCACGGTTGGGCTGGGCGAGGGCACGACCATTGGTGGTCTGGCCTACGGCGCCGAGTCGCCCGAAGGCATGAAGCTGGCCATCGACACGTACTTTACGCCCTTGCTGCTGGGCGCCAATGCCAATGCCGTACCTGCCATCATGGCGCGTTTGAACACCGCCATTCAGGAAAACCGCTTTGCCAAGAGCGCTATAGAAACGGCTTTGTTTGATGCATTGGGCAAGCGCACGGGCCTGTCCGTGTCCAATTTGCTGGGTGGACGCATGCGTGACAGCCTGCCGGTCGCCTGGACGCTGGCATCGGGCAATACCGCCAAGGACATTGACGAGGCCGAGCGCATGTTGGCGCAAGCACGTCACCGTATTTTCAAACTCAAGATTGGTCGTCGTCCGGTCAAGGATGATGTGGCTCACGTGGCGGCCATCAAAAAAGCATTGGGCGATCGTGCTGATGTTCGCGTGGACGTGAACATGGCCTGGAGCCCCTTGCAGGCTCAGTACGGTATGGCGGGTCTGGTAGATGCAGGTTGTTCGCTGGCCGAGCAGCCGGTGCGCCGTGCGGATGCTTTGGCGGATCTGAAAGGCCGCTTCCCGATTGCTCTGATGGCTGATGAATCCTTGACTGGACCGGCCTCTGCGTTTGCGCTGGCTCGTGATGGTGCTGCCGATGTGTTTGCCATCAAGATTGAGCAATCCGGTGGTTTGCGTGCCGCGCTGCACGTTGCTGCCATAGCAGAATCAGCGGGTATTGAATTGTATGGCGGCACCATGCTGGAAGGGGCGATCGGTACGATTGCCGCCGCCCAGGTGTTCGCAACGGTTAACCAATTGCAGTGGGGCACGGAGTTGTTCGGACCGTTGCTTCTGACCGAAGAAATTCTGGCAGAGCCACTGAATTACAGCAATTTTGAATTACAGATACCTCAGGGGCCGGGTTTGGGTATCGTACTGGACGAGGAGCGCGTCCAGTATTTCCGCCGTGACAAGACGCAAGTTCGAGTCGCTTCGGCCGCCATGGCGAAATAAGAGGTCGGACATACCGGTCTTGCTTGGAACACTTCTCTCAAGATATTAGGAGACACAGAATGAGCGTTAAAATTTTTGACACACCCGATGTACAAGATTTCCTGCGTTTGGCCGCTGGCCTGGATCAGCCCGGTGGCAATCCACGCGTTAAACAGATCATGTATCGCATCATCAGCGATCTGTTCAAGACCATTGAAGATCTGGAAATCACCAACGACGAGTACTGGGCTGCCGTGGCCTACCTGAACCGTGTGGGTACAGCCAGTGAAGCTGGTCTGGTATCTCCCGGTCTGGGCTTTGACCGTTTCCTGGACATGCGCATGGACGCTTTGGACAAGGAACTGGGTCTGGACAATGGCACACCACGTACCATTGAAGGTCCTTTGTACGTGTCGGGCGCTCCTGTGGAGCAAGGTTTCGCACGTCTGGACGATGGTTCCGATACCGCTGGCGAAACTCTCATCATGCACGGCGTAGTGGCCGGTGCGGACGGCAAGCCTATTGCGGGTGCCCAGGTTGAAGTCTGGCATGCCAATACCAAAGGTTTTTACTCGCACTTTGACCCTACGGGCGAGCAGCAAGCCTTCAATATGCGCCGCACCATCATTACCGATGAAAACGGCCGCTACAAGTTCCAGAGCATTGTGCCCAAGGGCTACGGCTGTCCTCCAGATGGTCCTACCCAAGGCTTGCTGAACGAGCTGGGTCGTCACGGTAACCGTCCTGCCCACATTCACTTTTTTGTGACGGCTCCTGGCCACCGCAAGCTGACTACGCAGATCAATATTGATGGCGATCCGCTGGTGTATGACGACTTCGCCTACGCCACCCGTGACGGCCTGGTGCCACCGCTGACCGAGCACACAGATCCTGCTCGTATCGCGGCTGAAAATCTGGACGGCCCGTTTGCAGAGATTGTGTTTGATATTGCCTTGACCCCGCTGGTCGATGGCAAGGATAACCAGGTCGTGAATCGCGCACGTCTGGCCGCCTAAGTATTGCATTAGTCCAGGCCCCTGCGTGTTACGCCGGGGCCTGGACTGATTCGTTTGTGTTGTGCCTGACGTAAGGGCATAGGCAAGCCGCCGCGCTTGCTGTGCCCATCCGTAGCGTCAGTGCTTTATACGGAGAACGGAGTGATCGATAAACAGGTAAGCAGTGTTGCACAGGCTTTGCATGATGTGCAGGACGGCGCCACGATTCTGGTCGGTGGTTTTGGAACGGCTGGCATACCCACAGAGTTGATCGACGGGCTGATCGAGCAAGGCGCTCGTGATCTGACCATCGTGAACAACAACGCGGGTAATGGCGACGTGGGGCTGGCGGCTTTGCTCAAAACGGGCCGGGTGCGCAAGATTATTTGCAGCTTCCCCCGTCAGGCTGATTCCTGGGTATTTGATGACTTGTATCGCAGCGGCAAGATCGAGCTGGAACTGGTGCCCCAGGGCAATCTGGCCGAACGATTGCGCGCCGCCGGTGCGGGTATCGGTGGCTTTTTCTGCCCGACAGGCTATGGCACAGAACTGGCCAAGGGCAAAGAGACCCGTTTGATCAATGGCCGCTGGCATGTCTATGAGGAACCTATTCATGGGGATGTCGCCCTGATCAAAGCCGAGCGGGGGGACCGTTGGGGCAATTTGACCTACCGCATGGCGGCGCGCAACTTTGGCCCCGTCATGGCCACGGCGGCTCGCACCACGATTGCCAGTGTGTTTGAACTGGCCGAATTGGGTCAGCTGGACCCGGAAACGATTGTGACGCCAGGCATTCACGTGCGTCGTGTCGTGGTGGTGCCACGCAGCCGCACAGAAGCAGGCGGGTTCAAGGCATGAATGGACAGAGCATGAAGGGGGATAGCATGACGCTCAATTATCAGCGCCGCAGTAAAGACGAATTGGCGCAGCGTGTCGCCCAGGACATCCATGATGGTGCCTATGTAAATCTGGGCATTGGTATGCCCACCTTGGTAGCCAACCATTTGCCCGCAGGCGTGGAAGTGGTGCTGCACAGTGAAAATGGCATTTTGGGTATGGGTCCGGCACCGGCCGCAGGCCAGGAAGATTACGACTTGATCAATGCGGGCAAGCAAGCGGTGACGCTGCTGCCCGGTGGTGCGTTTTTTCACCATGCCGACAGCTTTGGCATGATGCGCGGCGGCCATCTGGATATTTGTGTGCTGGGTGCGTTTCAAGTGTCGGCCACGGGTGATCTGGCCAACTGGAGCACAGGCGAACCGGGTGCGATCCCAGCTGTAGGCGGTGCCATGGATCTGGCTATCGGTGCCAAACAGACCTGGGTCATGATGGACGTGCTGACCAAGCAAGGTGTCAGCAAATTGGTGCAGCAGTGCAGCTATCCTTTGACGGGCTTGGCGTGTGTGAAGCGCGTCTATACCGATCTGGCTACCTTGGCTTGCACGCCGGATGGCTTGCAATTGATTGATCTGGTGCCCGGATTGACACGTGAAGCCTTGGAAGAGATGGTCGGCTTGCCCATTGCTCCTCCCGCTCAGGGAGAGGGCTGATGAGCATGACAGCCAGTGCATTGAATACGGCTCAGGGTATGTTTCGTGTCAGCGTTGAGGGTGATCCGCTGGCCCCGGCCCTGATCCTGAGCAACTCCCTGGGGACCACGCAGGAAATGTGGGACCCGCAGGTCAAGGGTTTTTCCAAATCCTATCGCTTGATCCGTTACGACACCCGTGGTCATGGTGGCAGCCCGGTCACGCCGGGCCCGTACCGCTTCAAGGATTTGGGGCGCGATGTCCTGGCGATTCTGGATGCGCTGGATATTGAGCGCGCCGCATTTTGTGGCCTGTCCATGGGCGGTCATACCGGCTTGTGGCTGGGTGTGAATGCCCCCGAGCGCTTGAATGCCTTGGTCGTGTGCAATAGCGCCGCCAAAATCGGGACTGCCCAAGCCTGGAATGAACGGGCCAACACGTTGCGCCAAGGTGGTGCCGAGCAGATGCGTGCCTTGGCTGAATCGGCTCCTTCACGCTGGTTTGGCGAGACCTTTATTCAGCAGTCGCCTGAGCTGGTTAAGCAGATGCAGGACAGTCTGGCCAAGCTGGACCCCTTGGGTTACGCCGCTTGCTGCGATGCCTTGGCCGATTCGGACTTGCGCGAACAGATCAGCAGCATTACGGTTCCCACCTTGCTGCTGGCCGGTCAGTGGGACCCGGTCACCACCGTTGCAGATGCCCAGGCCATGCAGGCCCGCATTGCCGGTTCTAAGGTGGCTATCGTACCGGCCTCGCACCTGTCCAATCTGGAAGCGCCCGAAGCCTTCGAGCGCGCCGTATTGAGTTTTTTAGCCCAGGCCTGAGTGCCCGAGCTTGATTGTCGTTTTTAGAAAGGAACACCATGCTTTATCTGGTTCACATGATTGTTGATATTCCTGCTTCTTTGCCTGCCGAAGAAGCCGCCCGCATCAAGGCCGAAGAAAAGGCCTACTCGCAGGAATTGCAACGCTCGGGCAAATGGCCGCATCTGTGGCGTGTGGTGGGTCAGTACGCCAACTACAGCGTGTTCGATGTGGAAAGCAATGAAGAGCTGCACAACGTGCTCAGCGCCTTGCCTTTGTTCCCCTACATGCAGATCTCTGTTACCCCGATGGCCACGCACCCTTCGGCTATTTAAGTTTTTTAGCTGGAGAGGGGCCCCACGCTGTGTCTTTGGCGTGTGGCCGGGCGGTAAAAAACTCGGGCTGCGATCCCAGGGCAGCCTGAGCACGAGTACAGTTGAGAATTCTAAAAAAACGAGACTTGGGAGACAAAACGATGGGATTGAAAACTGGATCGGCATCGGTGTGGGTGGCCGGGTTTTTATCGGTATTGATTGCCTACGCAGGGCCTTTGCTGATCTTTATTCAGGCGGCACAGGTAGGACGGATTGCTGACGCAGAACTGATCTCCTGGATTTGGGCGATCTCCATAGGCGCGGGTCTGAGCGGTTTGCTCCTGAGTGCCTATTTGAAGCTGCCCATTATTACGGCCTGGTCGGCACCGGGGACGGCCTTGTTGCTGACCTTGTTTCCGGATATCAGCATGCCCGAAGTGGTGGGGGCATACCTGAGCGCAGCCCTGATCATTGTCATCATCGGTTTGACAGGTGGTTTTGAGAAGATTCTTTCCTTCATTCCCAAAGGCATTGCCGGCGGGATGATGGCCGGTATTTTGTTGCAGTTCGGGATGGCGACGTTCAAGTCCAGCGGTGATATGCCCGCCATTGTCCTGGTGATGTTTGCGGTGTATTTGCTGGGCAAGCGTTTCTTGCCACGCTACGCCATTGTGTTGGTGGCCTTGTCCGGTTTTGTGATGGCCATGCTGAACGGGCAAATCCACATGGAAGCCTTTCAGCTGGAACTGGCCCGTCCGGTCTGGATCACCCCGGAATTTAATATCGCTACCTTGTTAAGCCTGACCTTGCCCTTGGTGCTGGTCAGTTTGACGGGGCAGTTTCTGCCCGGCATGGCGGTCTTGCAGCTGGCTGGCTATCCCACACCATCGCGTCCCGTATTGGCGGGCACAGGTCTGGCGTCGGTTTTGGTGGCCTGTTTTGGCGGCATCACTATTGTGCTGTCCTCGATTACAGCAGCGCTGTGTACCGGCAAGGATGCGCACCCCGATCCCGATAAGCGCTATCTGGCCGGGGTTGCCAATGGGGTGTTCTATTTATTGGGTGGCACTTTTGCCGGTGCCATTGTTTATCTGTTCACGGCTTTGCCTGCCTCGCTGATTGCAGCCTTGGCGGGTCTGGCCTTGATCGGGGCCATTGTGGCCAATATGCGGGTGATGGTCAGTGAAAGTGGCTATATAGAGCCCTCGGTCATCACGTTTTTGACAACCGCATCAGGAATGAGCTTGTTTGGACTGGGCGCCGCATTTTGGGGTGTGGTGTTCGGCTTGTTGGCCTACCGTTTGTTAGGTCCAGGCAAAGTTGAAAAAAGGAAGAGACTATGAATCAGTTGGCACCATCCCTTGATCATGTATTAGAGCCTGTTTTGGCGGTATTGCCGCAGCGCCGCTGGGATTTGGATCGTTTGTGCGTTCTTTTGCAGCAGAACGTGCCGCCAACGGTGACCGTAGTCGGAAAATACAATCACGGCAAAAGCCGTTTGCTGAACGAGCTGATGGGCAGCGATGTTTTTAATGTCGCAGACCGACGCGAAACCGTCGCCCTGGCCGAGCACGTTCAAGCGGGTGTGCGTTGGCTGGATGCGCCTGGTCTGTATGCTGACGTCGCCCTGCAGGACGATGCGCTGGCTCGGGAAGCGATGGGGCTGCAGGCTGACATTCGCCTGTTTGTCCATGCCGCCAAGGAAGGCGAACTGGATGCGCTGGAAAGTAATCTGCTGCAAGAGTTGGCGGCCGATCATCAGCGCTCCCAACGTCAAAACCTGGTGGTTATCAGCCAGATCGACCAATTGGCCGATGATGAACAGCAAGACAAGGTGCTGACGGCGATTCAGCAGCAATGCGCTGGTGTGACGCTGCATCCTGTGTCCAGCACGCGTTACCGCCAAGGGCGCGAGGGCGCAAAGCAGCGCATGCTGGAGAAAAGCGGTATCCCCACTTTGCAAGCGTCGCTGGAAGCGGCCTTGCAGCGTGTGCCACAAGCGCGTGAATTCGAGCGAGCTGCCTTGTTGGCCGAATTGACACAGGAACTGAAGGCCTTGCAGCAAGATCAAGCGCAACGCTTATCCAGCCTGCAAGACACTCAGAAGCAGCAGGGCATCGCTTTCCGTGAAGGTTTGCGCCAAATTCTGGAAGGGATAGAAAAGGATCTGGAGCCGGTGATCAATGCCCCCGGTGTCGACCAGTCCCTGGTGCCGGATACCTTCGAGTTTGGCTTCAAGATGACAGCCGGCAAGCAGGAGCGTGCTCGTTTGCAGATTGCTTACTCGCGCGCATGTATCGCCATTAACGGTCATCTGGTGGAATATGGCGCCGTAGGTCTGCCTGCTGCGCAGCGTACCTCCGTTCGCAGCATGGATACCGTCATGATTGCAGTAATGGGGGTGTCGGTGAAATACCGCGCCGATTTGCGCCGAATCTTTTGTGAACAAGCCGGACGTGACAAGTTGGTGCAGGATTTCAGCCATTACTTTGAAGTGTCGGATGGCCGTGTTGCGTTGGAAAGGCAGATTGAAAGCACGCAAGCGCAGCTTGAACAGACCCGTCGGGCCTTGGATAGCCTGTCTTCTTTGGAGCAGTCGTAATGGCGGTGGAAAGCAGTTTTATCCAGGCGGTTGCTGCTCTGCAGCCCGCCAGCCAGGATAACCAGCCCGCCATCGCACAGATGGAACAGTGGCTGGCGGACCTGGGCCAGACAACAAAGGACAAGTCCTTAAGCCAGACAGGTCTGGTTCAGGATGCGGGCTTGGCGCAGAGTGCGCAGCATCTGAATCAAGCCTTGCAATTGCAAAGAGACAGTTGGGCTCAGTCCTGGACGGCCTTGGCCCCGGCTCAAGATCTGGCGGATCGTTTTCGTGACCGGATCATGTTGCTGGTGTTTGGCTCTTTCAATGCAGGCAAAAGTTCTCTGTGTAATTTCTTGGCCGATCGTTTTCGCCGCCAAGGTCAAAGCGTCGATTTTTTCCGCTTGGCTGATGGTCAGATGCAGGCCATGCCGGAGGGGTTTCAGGAAGGGGCCACCGAAACCACAGTGGCTTTGCAAGGGGTATGCCTGGGCGACAAGCTGGTGTTGTTGGATACCCCCGGCTTGCACTCGGCCAATGCTCATAATGCGGCACTGACACAGCAGTTTTTAGAAAGTACGGATGCCCTTTTGTGGCTGAGCAGTTCCAGTGCGCCCGGCCAAGTTCAGGAGCTGGGAGACTTGCTGCTGGAATTGCGTCGCAACAAACCTTTGCTGCCAGTCATTACCCGCAGCGACCGTATTGAAGAGGACGAAATTGACGATGAAATCGTCAAAGTCCTGTGCAATAAAACGCTGGAGAACCGGCAGTTGCAGGAAGAGGACGTGATGAGCCGGGCTGCACAAGCCTTGGAGCATTGGGGCCTGAGCAGTACCTTGCTGAAACCCGCCCTGTCCTTGTCGGTTCATATGGCTCGTAGCCAGGATGATTCGGAGCTAGCGCTGGAGCAGGCCGGTTTCGAGCGCTTGTATGTGGCTTTGCAAAAGCTGTTGGTACCGGCCTTGGCCTATAAGCAACGCAAACCGGCGGAGCTGCAATTGCATCATATTGAAGAGCTCATCTTGAGCCCTTTCAGTCAAACGCTGGAGCAGGCGGCTAGCCCATTGAATCAAGCAATTGGCGAGCAAACCGCTGTGCTGCAAGGAGCTGTTCAGACCTTGTCCGAGGGCACATGGCGCAAAGTGGTCCCCCAATTGGCGCAGGTGTTGGAGAATCATGCCGCCAGTCAGGATGTGGCAGCAGCGTGTTCCCAGCTACGTCAGATCCTGAGTGATGAGTTTGCTTTGCAGACCCGCAGCGTCCTGGCCAACTATCAATTGACGCAGCCGGCTGCGCCCCAGTTCAGTTTGCCAGCGCACATCAAATACGAGGTATTCGAAGACCAAGGGGAAGGGCAGCCGCCTTTGATTGACTACAACCGTTTGTATATGAGTTTGAACGATGTGGTCATGAGCCATGCTCAAGAGATGGCCGAGCAAGTGGTGGCACAAGCACAAGGTAGCCTGGATCAATTGAAGCAAGAGCTGGCCGATTTGCAAGAGGCCGTGCTCACGCAAGCTCAAGGTCTGGACTTGATCAAGCAGCAATTGCACGCAACATAAGGCGCTGAATTTGTCCTTGTAGACCTGTTGCTGGCCCCTTAAAACTACGCATTAAAGTTGAGCAGGCAAGAGCGGTTTTCCTGAATTGTGGCATATTTGCTGAAATGCTAATGAGAATTGTTAGCATTTCAATATTTATGTTTTAAATCGAATAGGAAGTCGCTATGATGGTTTTGACTGCATCCATGTCCTTGCAAAGAGCCGTTTTACGGCTCTTTGCCGTCTGAGGGGCATCCTGGGATAGCGTATTTTTCTTGGGGGCGCACCGGTATGAAACCGAAAATAAGCCACACTTTTTTGCCCGGTAAGGGAGCGTCGCCGAACTGGCGACAGCATTTTCGGCTCTGGATTGGGCTGATTATTTCCATGGGGGGCGTGTGGGCCATCTGTCACCAGTTCTGGCTATACGTACAAGATCACCCCGTGGTTTTGCAGGCCTTGGTCGGCGGTTCGGTAGCTGCCTTGGCAACAGCTCTGGGAACCGTGCCTGTCATGTTTTCCCAAACCATGTCGCAACGCACACAAGACACGCTCTATGGCTTTGGAGCAGGGGTGATGCTGGCCGCTTGTGCCTTCTCGCTGGTCTTGCCAGGTCTGGAAGCGGCCGAGAAGCAGCAAGTCTTTGGGGGCGGTAGTTGGGGCGCAGGCTCCGCTGTGGGCCTGTCCATTTTGCTAGGTGCTGCGGCCTTGATGCTGCTGGATCGCATCTTGCCACATGAGCACTTTATTAAAGGTCGTGAAGGGCCGGACGGCCCGTCCGCCAGCAAGCTGCGCCGCACCTGGCTGTTTGTGATTGCCATTACCCTGCACAACTTTCCTGAAGGTTTGGCAATTGGTGTGGGCTATGTGGGCAATGAAGGTGTACGTGCCAATGCATTGGCCACAGGTATCGCTATCCAGGACGTTCCCGAAGGCCTGGTGGTAGCGTTGGCCTTGTTGGCAGCAGGCTATAGCCGCACTTTCTCTGTTCTGTTGGGGATGGCCAGTGGTTTGGTCGAACCCATTGGTGCCGTTTTGGGAGCTGTGGCAGTGAGTAGTTCGCTGATTTTGCTGCCTTTTGGTCTGGGCTTTGCGGCGGGTGCCATGCTGTTTGTAATCAGCCACGAGATCATCCCGGAGTCACACCGGCAAGGGCATGAGACTTTTGCAACGGGTGGCTTGATGGTGGGCTTTGTCTTGATGATGTTGCTGGATACTGCCTTGGGCTAAGTGCTGAAAGCGGGCACCGAGCCGCCACGCACCAACCTAGTCCTTTGAAAAATAGCCTGAACAAGCCTGCCTTGTTTCAGGCTATTTTTTTCAGATCAAAGCGTGTTGACAAAGGCGGGTCACAGCAGGCGAACGGCGGGATAAAACGCTGAGTCAAGAATGCTGAAACCGTGCCGAGTCCAGGGTTCGCAATCGGCTGTAAGAGGCCCATCGCGAAGGCCTATACTAAAGCCCCCATGAAGAGAGAGCCTTGTGCTCAATTTTTATTTCGCCAGTTAAGGGGTTTTTCAGCTCTGGCGCTTTTTTATCACTGACTTCCAGCATGCTACGAATCGACAATCTCAGTAAACACTACGGCGACCATCAGGTATTCCAAGGGCTGACCCGTACTTTTTCGCCCGGATGCATTGCGCTCTGTGAAGAAGACAGCACGGGGAAATCCAGCTTGTTGAGCATTATTGCCGGCCTTATTGAGCCGGATGCCGGAGAGGTCTGGGTTGACGGCCATTCGCTGGCTCAAACGCCCAAGCAAGCCAGGGCCCGTATGGCCTATGTGCCGGACAATTGCCTGATTTTTCCTTCGCAAACAGGGCGCGGATTTTTGGAGCAAATGGCTGCGGAAAAGAATACTGGCCTAGATGCGAGCGTGCTGGATCTGGCCTATGACCTGGGGCTGGAGGAGCATTTGGATAAGCGCTTTGAGCAGATGTCGACAGGGACGCGTCGCAAGGTATTCCTCGCGGCGGCCGCCTTGGGTGACCCCGCTGTCATTATTGCCGACGGCCCGAGTAACGGGCTGGATACGCAGGCGCGTGTCGTCCTGGCCGAACAGTTCAAAATCTGGTCCCAGGATCGCGTCGTTTTGTTTGCCAGTCACGATGCTGAGCTGGTGCAGGCCTGTGGAGCACAGCTTATGGAGCTTGCCCCGCTCGGGGACGCATCGCGGATTGTCTAACCCAAATTCGGCAATCCTACGGATTCTTTCAGCGGTCCAGATAACTACCATAGTCATGCCAAGTAAATCAAAACAAAGGAGACGACATGGCGACAGGATATGTTTGGAATACGCTGTACGGCTGGGTGGACACCGGAACGGGCAGTCTGGCTTCCGCGAGTCTGGCTGCACGCTTGCAGCCCATCAGCCACCATCTGGCTCATCCGGATACAAAACGCCGCTTTCACGAATTGGTGTGCACATCTGGGCAAATTGACCATCTGACCAGCATCAAAGCCAAGCCTGCGCGGGACAAGGATATTTTGCGTGTTCACACGGCAGAGCATTTGGCCAATATGCAGCGTGTCAGCGCCTTGCCGACAGGCGGCGACACGGGCGATGGCATCACGACCATGGGAAATGGCGGACTGGAAATTGCCATGCTGTCCGCTGGTGGGGCAATTGAACTGGTCAAGCAAGTTGTCAGCCGCGAAGTCAGCAACGGCTATGCCTTGGTCAACCCGCCCGGCCACCATGCGCCACGCGCCGGGGCGATGGGTTTTTGCATTTTCAATAACACCTCCGTAGCCGCCGCTTATGCCCGCGAGGAACTGGGTCTGGACCGCGTCGCTATTCTGGATTGGGATGTGCACCACGGGAATGGAACGCAGGATATTTGGTGGAATGATCCTTCGGTGCTGACGATCTCTTTGCATCAGCACCTGTGCTTCCCAGCCAATAGTGGCTACACAAGCGAGCGTGGTGAAGGCGAAGGCCTGGGCTACAACCTGAATGTGCCATTGCCGCCCGGTGGCGGTAATGCAGCCTATGCCTATGCGATGGAAAAAGTAGTGCTGCCTGCTCTGCGAGCGTATAAACCGCAGCTGATTATTGTGGGCTCGGGTTTTGACGCCAGCATGATGGACCCCTTGGCTCGCATGATGGTGACCGCATCTGGTTTTCGGCAGATGGCGCGTCAGGTCATCGACTGCGCAGAAGAAATCTGCGAGGGTCGCATCGCTTTCGTGCAGGAAGGGGGTTACAGCCCACACTATCTGCCATTTTGCGGTCAAGCCGTTATTGAGGAATTGACGGGCGTGCGCAGCTTGCCAGATCCCTATGCGGAATTCCTGGGAGGGATGGGTGGCGATACTCTGTTGGATGCCGAACGTGCCTGCGTGGATGAGGCGGCTGGCTTGCTGAGTGGTCTGCGTTAAGCGGCTCCTTGCCGCGTAGATCACGCTGTGTCCGGAGCTAGCCCCTCAGTGGCACAGTCCGGGCACGGCGGCCAAAATGGCGCCGTGCGCATCCGGGACATACCAATGATTCAAGGCCGCTTTCACAGCGGCCTCTGTGCGTCGAGTAATGCCCAGCTTGCGCAGTACGGAGGTGACATGGGAGTGCACCGTGCGCTCGCTAAGAAACAAGCTGGCGGCGATTTCCCGGTCGGTAAAACCCGTGATAAGCCAGCCCAAGACTTGCATTTCCTTGGCGCTTAGCGCGGCGGGCAAGGCGGCGGGAGCCAGCCGTACCAATACATCCCCTTTAGGAAATCGCTGCGCTTGTAATCGGTAGCTACGCTTTCCCTCCAACCAAAACGCCTGCAAGTTTGAGCTGTCCTGACGCATGTAGGACAGCGCTTGGCCCAGTGCGGGGCTGAATTCAGATGCCCCCTTGGCCATATCTTCACGCAAGACCAGCCCACCTGCCTGCGGGACCAGATGCAAGACGCTGCCATTTTCCGTGCTCATGCTTTGCAGAGCGTCTTCCATTAGTACTTTCGCACCCAGCGCCAGGGTGCGCACGTGGCGATTAAAGCGCCCGGCTTGTTGAGAGGAAAAGTGGATCATGCCCAAGTAGCTGCCCCCGCGTTGCAGCTCTACCGTCATCCCGTCCTGAAATCCGCCTTGCAGTAGCGCATCGGTATAGATGGCCGTGCTGCGAAAAGGCGGGTCCATCGTGTCTGAACACTCTGAAATAGAGGGCGGCAACAAGTCGTGGGGTGACGCCTGCGCCGTAAAGCCGGGGGCGTAAATCTGTGGAAAACCGGTTCCCAAGGCAGAAGCGCAGTTTCGGTTATAGCCTTCGCAATGCAGCTCCAAATGCGTGCGGCTTTGCGGTGTACAACCCAGTAGCTGCACCGCATCGAAGTGGAACAAGGAACGCAGGGATTGAATACGATCGCAGAGACTCAACATGGCAGGGCCTGAGGATGGATTTGCTAAGGACGCTAACTATCAACATAGCGTTTGATACTGGTGAGCGCAATCAGGCCAAACCCCGGTCACCGGGTTGAGAATGCTGCACTGCCTTAGCCAAAAACAAGAACCCTCCGGTTTGGAGGGTTCACTTGAGGGTATTGCAGGGGGGGCAGTAGTGCTGTGATTTCCGTCCCCAATGGACACGGCTAGGGTCATTCCTGAAGCAAATTACTTGACCGCTTCCAGGTAGCGCCTCAAAACTTCGGCCCAATTGACCACATTAAAAAACGCGGCAATGTACTCAGGGCGGCGGTTCTGGTATTTCAGGTAGTAGGCATGCTCCCACACATCCAGACCCAGGATGGGGGTATTGCCATGCATCAGCGGGCTGTCCTGATTTCCCGTACTTTCCACAAGCAGCTTTTTCTCTGGCGTCACGCTCAGCCAGGCCCAACCGCTGCCAAACCGGGAAATAGCGGCCTTGGTAAAGGCTTCTTTAAACTTCTCGAATCCACCCAAGTCCCGGTCAATGGCGTGAGCCAAATCTTTGGGTAAGGTCTGATCCGAATCCGGTGTCATCACCGTCCAGAACAAACTGTGGTTGGCATGGCCGCCGCCGTTATTGCGTACCGTATCGCGCACATTGTCCGGCAGTGTATTGAGCCCGGTAAGCAATTCATCAATAGGGGGGCAGGGCAGACCGGCTGCCTCCATCGCCGCATTCAGATTATTGATGTAGGTCTGATGGTGCTTGCTGTAGTGAATCTCCATCGTCCGGGTGTCGATATGCGGTTCCAACGCATGGTAGGCATAGGGCAGGTCGGGCAAGGTGTAAGACAAGACACACTCCTTGATAATCCCAGGCACAACAGGCTTGGGCAGTTGAGTCAAAATCAATGAGAAAAGGCGCGTTCCTGCGGACTGACCGCCCCTAAAAACAGGGCAGAGCAGGTAGGGACATGATGAGGGTAGCGGCGTGCGTAGCGGGCCAGTTCGGCATAGGTGCGTCGGCTGTGTTGCCAGGCTGCCATGCGCCAGTCATCCGCCAGACGAGTATTCGCCGCAGCGCAGCATAGGGTTTCATGGGCGGTGCAAAGGTGCAAGCCTTGCTCATCGCTTTGGCCTAGTTGCTCGCAGGCATCCGCCAGATTCAAGTGGGCAATGACCCAGGCGGCGATGGTTGCGTCTGCCCCTTCACCATCGCAGGAGCCAAACAGCAATGGTTTCACATAGGCCCGCGCTTGCTGATAGTGCGCGATGGCATCGGCGTAATTGCATGACTGGAAAGCCTGATTGCCTTGAGCAATCAAATTGCGCCAGGAGGCGAGTTCGTCACGGTGGACCAGGGCGTTCTGTGGCTGTTGAGTAAGCGTCTGCATGCATTGCTCCTGATAAAAGGTAGCGCATCAATAATGAAATTAATGATAATGATTTGCATTTATATTATCAAGAAAATCCCAGAAGCAAATCGTAAGCAGATCAAACCTGCGCTGCAAAGCAGCTAAAAATAGCTCCCAAACCCTTTGTTTTCGCGGGCTTTCGAGTGGGGGCCGTGCTCTTTAGGTGAATACCCTGTAGCCTGATAAGGCTTGTTTCAGATCAAGCAATCCCTAGGTCTGGGCAAGAAAAAAGGCTGAAAGCAATAGCGCTTTCAGCCTTGATTCATCCCGCCAGGGTCGTTTTAGCGACGTGTAGCGGTCAACTCATATTCCATGTCTTGGTCATAGCTGCCCAAAGAGGTCGCGCTGACTTCGTACTCGCCCGGCTCCAGCTGGACTTCCAGACGTGCATTCAGATCACCACCGCTATCATCATCTTCGGCCACGGTTTGACCGTTCTTGCGCAGAACCAGGTAGGTGTCAAAGGTCGGGGAGGTCATGTCAATGACATAGTGGCCTGCCTGACGAATATTCAACTGGTAGCTGTCGCTGGTAATACCGCGCAGCATCAAGGCTTGGCGAGGTTCGCCCACCTTTAGCACACCACCACCGGCGTTTTCAGGAACGTCATCAGCCGAGGCGTTCAGCACAAACAGACCGGCTTGGCTCGAGCCAGAAATAGTCACGCGGTGTTCGCCTGCGCCCATGACGCCACGGACACGTTGCTGACCGGATTCATCGCCGTACTGATTGGCCGTGATCGAATCCACTTGCAGGCCGGCCTGGAAGCCTTGGGCGTCCATTTGCACGGTTACCAGCTTGGGCTCGGACAGGGTGAAGCTGTAGCTTTGGCTCTCGCCGGTGAACAGGCCCGTCTTGCCGTCGCCGTCCAGACTCAGGCTATCACCCGATTTCAGCTCGATCTCGCCCGTCATTTCTTCAGGTTTGATTTCCAGCGAGAAACCGCCCTGGAAGTTTTGCGAACCGATAGCCGAGCTGGCCTGAATAATGTATTCGCCTGCTTTCAGATAGACCTGCATGCGAGCATCAGTGCCGCCGCCGCTATCATCGTCCGAAGCCAGTTCAATGCCGCGACGATCCATCAGTTTCAGGTAGGCGTCCAGGCTGTTTTGCTCGGCCTTCATGGTCAGGCTGTACAAGCCATCTTTCTCGATATTCAAGCGGTAGCGCTTTTGGCCGCCCATCGCCCAGTCATTAATGCTCTGGTCTTGGCGCAAGGGTTCGCCGGAGTAGGATTCCAGCGTGTCCACATTCACTTGGAAGGGGCCGTAAGCGCTGGTGTTAAAGCCGCTGACGACAACTTGGTAGGTGTCGTTAAAGTCGGCCTTAAAGCCTAGGGTAGTTGCCTGGTTCTTGGTTTCGCTTTCAGGGCAGTCTTCGCAGCGCTGAGTGCGCGAGATCAGTTCGCCATTGCGCAGCACGCTGATTTGCGGGCGCAAAGGACCGGTTACTTTGATCTTGATGATCTGGCCCGCTTCGGCTTTAACGTCGAACAAGCTGCTGCGTACGCCGTCGCTCAGGTTCAAAAAGCTCTTGCTGGTCAATTCGCCCGAGCTGGATTGACCCAGTGTCAGGGTCTGGGCAGAACCGGTGGTGTTCGGTGCGCTGAGCGGGCTGTTTGTTGTCGGGGTAGGGACATTTTTAGCGTAATAAATGGCGCCACCAGCGCCGATGACTACGCCCAGCAGGGCAGCAAATAAGGTAGTTGGCTTCATGATCTCTGAAAGAGTAGCTAAATAGAGTGGGCCCGATAGGCCGGGAACCGTCAGCGGGCGATTGTACTGGAGCTAAGAGGGCTAGAGTACGCCCTTGCAACAAGATACTACTGCAACTGTGTTTAAGCCTGTGCCTCCTGCGGGGCGTGGATCAGTAACAGGATTCATTTTTTGACCTGGTCTTGACGCTGGCGCGCAAACTGGGTTCGCGTACTTTGTTACGTTTTAAAGGGCTAATTTGGTGCTAAGGCTGCACATAGGGCTGGGTGATCAGCGTGGGCGCGTCACTAAATGAGCGCCCACCACCGGCAGGCGGGGCTGGCGTCAGGGCAACTTGCATCCACTTGCCTTGGCGGCGCTCCAGAAGGCGATAGCGCTGTTTGGCGCCTACCGGGCGACTGGCCAAATACAGAACACCGTCCAGCCTGTAGAGCGCGGGTTGGGAGGCAGACTGTTTTTCCACTTCGTGAACCTTGCCTTTGTCCACCAGAAGAATGGCTCCACCCGGGCGCTGTTGAATAGCCACCACGACATTTTGTTGTTCATCCAGGCTCAGGGCAGGAGTGCCGACATAACTCAGGCCCAGATCGACAGGCGGGGACCACTGTTGATTGTCCGGGTTTTGCGTCAGTCGCAGCAGATGCTGGTTCTGCCGGTCACGCATAAAGAGTTCAATGCCACCTTGAGCGTTCAGAATCGAGGCCAGCCCACCGCTGATCGCTGCAGAGGGAATAGCCTGCCAAGGCTGCCACTGCGAATCGCGCTGTTGCAAGGTCTGGAACAACTGACCGTGTTGATTGCTGGCAAACACATGCGCACGCCCGTGGGTATCGACACTTAGTGTGGCGGGGTAAACCGCTTGCTCCAAGGCGGGCAAAGCTTGCCAACTGGCCCAGCCGTAATCGGGCTGGCGGGCAGCGCTCCAGTAAAAGCGCCCATCTGTCCCCATCGCAATTGCCTGGCTGGTATGGCGGCTGACCAGAGGGGTATGCAAGACACGCGGGCCGGACACTTTTTGCCAGGCTTGCCATTGATCGTCTTCTGTTGAACGGCTCACCCAGACCTGCCCGGTTGCGTCACGGGCAAACAGCCCAGGGCTGCCATCGGGATATTGAAAGGCACTTAAGGTATCGGCGGTGCGCCCGCCTAAGGTGGTCCAGCGTTCCTGATTCAGATCCCATTGATTGATGGCATCGTTCTGTTCGCCAGAGGCAAAAAAACTGAGCTTGCCTGCGCCATCGCTCAGCAAGCTGGCGGGGTAGTCGGCACGGCTGGTGTAATAGCTGCGCTGCACCCAGGCCGCGGCGGGGCCGGCAGGCTCCTGGCAGATGGCAGGCCCTTTGCACGCGTGCTGATCGTGCCAGGCGTAGCGCCGGAAAATCTCTGTTTTGTGATGAATCTCGCTCAAGGTGAGATTGCGGGCTTGCTCTTGAATGGGGTAGTCAACATAGCCGGTTTGGGCGTAATTGCCAGGGGCGGCCAGCATGGCTTCTCTGACCAAACGCGCGCTGGCGATATGGTCTGGATGCCCATGGCCGGGACAGCGCCAGCATAGCTTGATGTAGGGCACTGGATTGGTGTCGTCCAGATAACGCACACTGGTGGGGCGGTATTGCCGGATCAAAGCCGCCAGCAGCTGGACCAACTGCTCTCGGTTCAGGCTTTGTTGTGGGCTATCCAGAGTCTGTACGGTTTGGCCGGGCTCTGACTCGGCACGGCTTAAAGGAGTCAGGCTACCCCAGCCTGAGCCCAGCCACGGATCTTGCAAGCGCAAGTGACTAAGTTGAATGCCCGGACGGGCCAACAAACTAAATTGCGTCACAGAGGCACTGCCCAGCATCAGGCGGGTTTGCTGCCAGGCATTGGGCAAGCCGCTCATATAGGCATAGGCTGCACGCACGCCACGCTCGCGGCTATACATATAGTCCAGTCCCCCTTTGCGTTCGCTGGCTGTCAGATACAGCACTTGCATGCAGGCCCCGGACTGAATGGTATTGAGTAAGTCAGGATTCATGAACAGCAAGTCGTCATCCATATGGCCAACAACCACCAGGTCACGCCCGCCATGGCAGGGATCATTGGCGGCCAGCGCAGACAGGGGCAAGAGCAGGGCGCACAGTCCGGCAAGCAGAAGGCGTTTTACGGTGGCGCAGGCCAAAGAGGCAGCAGGCATGGGGGGATGAGAGCGCGGATAAACAAGGATCAGAGCGATCCGTCCCGCGTTGGCGACTGAGGGCGTAACCAACGTGCCTGCTTAGTATAAGCAGGCACGGTCAGGCAGAAAATAAAGATAAACGGCGCCAGCTGCTTTGCTTTTCAAAGTGTGGCGCCGATGCCGCGATCAGTTCATTCGGGGGCGAATTAACATGGGTGCAAACTGATGCAGGTAGTTGAGCATGGCCAAAATCCAGAATAGGCCCGCCATATGCAAGAGAGGCAGGCTCCAGCTGCTAGGGATCAAAGCCAGCAAACGCAGTACGCAAGCGGCAATCAACAGGGCATAGCTCCAAACCACTTTAGGGGAGGCGCGCAGTGGGCGTCCCAGATGGCCCAGTGCCGTGCGCGTCAGCATGCCGATGATCATGACGCTAAAGCCAGCCAGCCCCACGATATGGACGGGCCAGGCAGCGCGTAACACCCATCCCGCTTCATAGGCGGCTGCGCTGAGCAGACCCAGTGCCAGACCGGCATAACCCAGGTAAAGAATCCACAACAAAGGGGTGTTGCGGCTGGCCCAAGGCTGCCAGCGCGTCCATTGGTAGCAGGCAATCAGGCCCAGAGCAGCCAGGACGATAGCTAAAGGCATACGCCAGGGTGTCAGCGACAAGATAATGGCAAGTGCACTCAAGCCCATTTGCCAATGCCCGCTGCGCGTCTGGGCAGGCAAGCTCAGGCCGGGCAGGGCGCGCATAGCAAAGAAGGGGATGATGCGGCGCGCAATCAACAAGGTGATCAGGCCCATGGTCCAAAAGCCACTGTAGAAGTAGGGCATGGGATCTTGGCCTTGCATCAGGCTATACATGAACAGGCTATGGCTGACACCCAATGCCAGGATGGCGACCGGGATGCCGTAGTTGCGCTTGTTACGAGCGATCAGGATGACGCGGGCCAGCTCGGCGGCAGCTACGGCAAAAAACAAGGCGTCCAGAATGAGCGCCGCCATTTGTCCATTGGGTACAAGCAGGCTGAAGCGCGCCAGAATCCAGAGCAGACACAAAGCCCCCAGCGAGGGGCCGCGTAAGGTGGCTTGTCCGGTCCAGGTGGCGCTGGCGGTTAGCAAGAAGCCCACAGCAATCGTGCCGATAAAGGCCCAAAGCATTTCATGGGCATGCCAGTACAAGGAAGGGATGGCGGCGTTGGCCAGCCAGCCGGGGGTATACAGCCACAGAGCAATGCTCGCGGCGCCCCAAAGCGTGGCTAAAAGATAGAGCGGGCGAAATCCCAGTTCCAGGAAGGCGCGCCACTGAGGGCGGCTAGAGGCGGGGGAAGCAGTCAAGGGAGTCATGGCAGATAAGTTATAAGATGTATTTTAAATATATCTTAAAGGCCGAATAAAAAATAGCCTCTTGGTACTCTGGCGGAACTTATTCTTTGTCCGACATATCCAGCGTGCTATCGATCATTTTGCGCAGCAAATAAACAATGGCCACGCGTTCGGCCGGGTTCAAGTTGCCCATGGTCAGTTCACTGATGGTATGGGCGCGAGGAATGACGCGATCCAGCAAGTCCAAGCCCTCTTGCGTTAATTCCACAATGACTTTGCGGCGGTCATCCTTGTCGGGAGCCAGCTCAATCAAATTGCGGGACTTAAGACGCTGGATAATGCCGCGAATGGTGGCCTGGTCTACAGCGGTTGCTTCCACCAGTTCAGTCTGGGAGCTGGGGCCGTGGTCGCGCAGTGCGCACAGGGTCACGAATTGAATCGCTGTCAGCTGCGTGTCGCCTACGTAATGTTGAAAGATAGCCGTGTGTCGCTGTCCCGCCTTGCGCAGCAGGTGGCCGATTTGTTCGGTGACATCGTAGGACAAGGGAGCGGGGGGGGCTGAAGGGGTAGTAGGCTGCATAGTCTTTCTGTCTTGTTGTGGAATGGGCAGGCTAGAGGCGTAACAACTTGGCAAGTATACCCGCGCAGCGCTTGTCCCATGCCTGATCCAGATCAGTTCTTTCTTATTTGAAGTGTCAGCGCTTATAGGGTGTGCACCGCATTAAATGAGTCTACACACTGATAATTCTAAAAATTAAACAAAATCTATGTATTCAAGCTTAAAGCTTATTTTTACTTTTGTTTTTAATTATAAGTAACTGATATTAATATAGTAAAAATCATTTTCCACGTGTTTTTAGCAGCTCTTAAAATCACCTAGGCTAGGTATAAACCCTAGCTACAACCCCTGTTTTCATGCTTAAACTTAGTGTGTACACTACTAAAAAACATGTGGTGAGCACTTTTTACGAGTGCCGTGATTTGGAGCTAACGATGGAAAAGACAGTCAAGATTGCGATTGTAGGGGCCGGTCTTGGCGGAGCCGCTGCGGCGACTCTGTTGCAGCAAGCAGGCTTTGAGGTAGAAGTATTTGAACAGGCGCCAGAGTTCTCGCGTTTGGGTGCCGGTATCCACGTAGGCCCGAACGTGATGAAGATTTTCCGCCGCATGGGCTTGGAAGATGCACTGGATCAAATGGGTTCACACCCTGATTTCTGGTTCAGCCGTGATGGCGAAACGGGCGATTACTTCTCCCGCATCCCTCTGGGTGAATTTGCCAAGAAAGAATACGGCGCGTCCTACATCACTGTGCACCGTGGCGATATGCATGCCTTGCAAATTGACAGCATCAAGCCGGGCACTGTGCACTTTGGCAAGCGTTTGGAAAACCTGGTGGACCGCGGCGACGACGTTTTGCTGGAATTTGCGGATGGCACCAAGGTCACTGCTGACATCGTGATTGGCGCCGATGGCATCCACTCCAAGATCCGCGAGACCTTGTTGGGTGTAGAAGACCCTATTTACAGCGGCTGGGTGGCTCACCGTGCCCTGATCCGTGGCGAAAACCTGGCCCGCTTTGCGGACGAGTTCGAGGACTGTGTGAAGTGGTGGACGGATGATCGCCACATGATGGTGTACTACACCACAGGCCGTCGTGATGAATACTACTTTGTGACGGGTGTGCCACATCCAGCCTGGGATTTCCAGGGTGCCTTTGTGGACAGCTCGCAAGAAGAGATGCTGGAAGCTTTTGACGGCTATCATTCCACCGTTCAGAACCTGATCAAATCGACAGAAAGCATTACCAAGTGGCCTTTGCGCAACCGTAATCCTCTGCCTTTGTGGAGCCGTGGTCGCCTGGTCATGTTGGGCGATGCATGTCACCCCATGAAGCCGCACATGGCACAAGGCGCTTGCATGGCGATTGAAGATGCCGCCATGTTGACACGCTGCTTGCAAGAGACGGGCCTGTCGGACTTCCGCACAGCCTTTGATCTGTACGAGCTCAACCGTAAAGAGCGCGCTACTCGTGTTCAGTCCGTATCCAACGCCAATACCTTCTTGCGCACGCAAGAAGACCCGGCCTGGGTATACGGCTACGACCTGTACGGTCAGGATCTGAAGTCCAGCTAAGTTGCGTACTGCGCTGAATCCGGGAGCGATCCGGGTTCGGTGCGGTGCCAGTCTGATCGGGTCCCGCCTTGCTGCATGGCCACTCTATAGAGATCGGTGTGAGCACGTCGGGAGTCACCGTTGGAACATCACCCTCAATCTGAAGACGGTCTGCCGCCCACTGGGGGGAGTGCGGACACGTTAAGGGCCCTGCTGTGTTCTGTCAGGCGCTGTTTTTAGGCAGTTTTCTGGTTCACCAGGCATACCAATAATTATCTGGAGATATACAAGGTGCATTCATCCATCCAAAGTCCTGCGGCTGTGCCTGCAGACCGGGACGGTAACGGAGATCTCTATAAGAAGATCGTCTGGCGTCTGATCCCTTTTCTGTGTTTTTGTTATTTGGCTGCCTATCTGGACAGAATTAACGTCGGCTTTGCCAAACTGCAGATGCTCGATCATTTGCAGTGGAGCGAGACGGCTTACGGTCTGGGTGCCGGTCTGTTTTTTCTGGGCTACATCCTGTTCGAGGTGCCCAGCAACCTGATTCTGGAACGTGTGGGCGCCAAGCTGTGGATTGCCCGCATCATGATTACCTGGGGCTTGTTGTCGGGCCTGACCATGTTTGTGACCACGCCTACGCAGTTCTACATTCTGCGCTTTGTGCTGGGTGCGGCTGAAGCAGGCTTTTTGCCGGGTGTGTTGTACTACCTGACCTTGTGGTTCCCAACCTATCGACGCGGCAAGATCATTGCCTTGTTCATGATTGGCTTGCCCTTGTCCAGCGTGATTGGTGGTCCTTTGTCGGGCTGGATTATTGGTCACTTTGATCACATGAACGGCTGGCGCGGTTGGCAGTGGCTGTTCTTGTTGGAAGCGATCCCCAGTGTCTTGCTCGGTTTCCTGACGTTCTGGGCATTGCCTAATAATTATCAGTCTGCCCCTTGGTTGAGTAATGAAGAAAAGTCTCGTCTGGCTGCTGATCTGGCTGCCGACGATGCTGAAGGCAAGGGCGTCAAACACAGCTTTAGAGACGGCTTTTTCAACCTGAAAGTGTGGATGTTGGGCGGGATCGACTTTTCGATTTTGCTGGGCACCTATTCCATCAGTTTCTGGATGCCCTCCTTTATTCGGGCTGCAGGGGTGCAAGATCCATTCCAGATTGGTTTGATGACGGCTATTCCTTCCCTGGCGGGTGTGGTGGGTATGTTGATGATCGGTGCCAGCTCGGACCGTCGCCGTGAACGCCGCTGGCACTTGATTGTGCCGCTGACTATCGGTGCGATTGCTCTGGTCGCCAGCACCTTTGTTGCGCACGATGCCTGGTTGACGGTTCTGACCTTCACCATTGCTTCAGCAGTGATTATGGGTGCGGTGCCAGTGTTCTTCAGCTTGCCAGCTACTTTCTTGAAAGGTACGGCTGCGGCAACAGGCTTTGCTCTGGCATGTTCCTTGGCCAATATTGCTGGTCTGGTCAGTAACTCGCTGATTGGCTGGGTGACGGATTTGACAGGTTCGGGCAGTGCCGCCTTGTGGTTGTTTGCCGGTAGCCTGATGGTCAGTTGCTTGTTGGCCTACGCTTTGCCTGCCAAACAGGTAAACCGCTAAGCGCTGAAAGACGCGTGTCGTCTGAATGAAAAAACCTACCCGGCCAATAGCCGGGTAGGTTTTTTTTGAAGGGTGCGGCGTGGGATGCGCCGCGTTGCCCAATGGCTGTGACAGGCTTGTGGCCTGATCACAAAGCCGGCTTAGGCAATAACTTTGCTGCCTTGCTGCAACCAGGCGTGCAAGTCCGCAGTTTCATAAAGCACTTGCGCGCTCAGGACACGTAAGCCGTGGGGGCCGCTATCCAGGATGCGGTGTTCGCCCTTGGCTTGCTGCAATTCCAGTTCGCTATCAGGCAGTGTCATTAAGTGACGGGCAACGGCAACGAGCTGCTCGGGGGGACAACAAGGGCTGGATTCAAAGTGTCCGACTTCTTTGCCGTTTTGGCGGAGGATCAGGCGTAATGGATTCATGATGTTGTTGCCGTTTCAGAGACGGGCCAGTAAAAGTTGTTGGGCGTGGCGCGAGCACCAAAAATAGCTTGTCCGACGCGCACAATGGTGGAGCCTTCGGAAATAGCGACTTCGTAGTCGCCCGACATACCCATGGACAGTTCGCGTATATCTTCGGCGTGGGCGATGTCATTGCGCAGTTGATCGCGCAAATTACGCAGCAGGGCAAAACAAGGCCGTACCCGTTCCGGGTCGGCATCCATCAAGGCCAAGGTCATCAGACCTTTAACGCGCAGCGCGGAAAACTGTGGTAATTCGCGCACAAACGCATGAACCTCTTCAGGCGGCAGACCAAACTTGCTCTCTTCGCCAGATGTGTTGACCTGCACAAAGACATCCAGGCTGCGCCCTTCAATTTGCAAGCGGCGGTCCAGCACTTCGGCCGTTTTGAGTTTGTCCAGCGCATGAAATTCGGAGGCGAAACGTGCAACGGACTTGGCTTTATTGCTTTGCAGGTGTCCAATAACAGCCCATTCCAGATCAGGCAGTTCTTCGCGCAAGGCTTCGTACTTGCCTTCGGCCTCTTGCACCTTGTTCTCGCCCAGCAAGCGGCAGCCCGCTTGGTAGGCCAGGCGAATGCGGTCTAGCCCGAAGGTTTTGCTGACGGTCAGCAAACGTACATCGCCAGCCGCCCGCCCGTAGCGCAGGCAGGCTGCATCAATTCGTTGTTGTACCAGGGCAATGCGTTCCCGAAATGCCTCTACACTGGTGGAGGTGGGATAATGCTCGGTGTGAAGTACATCAGGGGCGGATTCGGACATGGCGCACCAGTAAGGAAGAAAAAAAAGATAAACTCGACCCTGCGGGTCGCGCATAAACTATTATGTCATAGGTCAAAATGAATATCCAGGGAAGCAATGCGAAGGAACTTTTCGATGATATCCGCCAGCAGGTTGCACTGGGGCGTATTGCTCCAGGCCAGGTCTTGCCGCCGGTGCGCGAATTAGCCCAGACATTGGGTTTGAACCGGAACACTGTCGCACTGGCTTACAAGCGCTTGGTGTCTGCCGGTGTCGCCGATGCGCAAGGCCGCCGCGGTACCCGTATTCGTGAAGCCATCCGGGAGTTGGCGCGCGAAGGCCATGGTGCCAGTTCGGCCCTGCAGGATTTGGCCAGTGGCAATCCAGCATTGACGTATTTGCCCGCCCCGACGCAATTGATTGCCGGTGTGCGCGGCCACAGCCAAGCTTTGTATGGTGCAGATCCTTTGGTGCCGGAACTGCGCGCGGTATGCCAGCAGGTGTTCCATAAAGATACGCCACTGGAAACGGATTACCACGTCAGCTACGGGGCGGTAGACGCCATCGAGCGTTTGCTGCAGGCTTTTTTATTGGCGGGCGACAAAGTCGGGATTGAAGACCCCGGCTATCTGAACAGCATCAATTCAGTGAATACCTTGGGCTATAAGCCGGTTGGTATCGCAGTCGATAGCGAAGGCATTGTGCCTGCCTCCCTGGAAGAAGCCTTGGCGGATGGTCTGCGTGCCTTGATTTTGACGCCCCGGGCGCATAACCCAACGGGCTGTTCGCTCAGCCGTGCACGGGCCAAGCAAATAGAACAAATCCTCAAGGGCTATCCTGAGCTTCTCCTGATGATCGACGATCATTTCTGGATGTTGGCTAGCACCCCTTACCGCAATGTCATTCCCGCTGATCACCTGCGTTGGGCCTTGATTCGTTCGGTTTCTAAAGGGCTGGGCCCGGATTTGCGCGTTGCCCTGGTGGCTTCTGATCTGCAAACCAGTGAACGTCTATCGCAGCGCCTGGCTTCCGGCGCTCAATGGGTCAGCCATCTTTTGCAGCAAATGGTCGTGCACGGGCTGACCGATGCTGATATCAAGGCGCAGACTCGTGTGGCCCAGGCCGCTTATGTGCAGGCTCGCAGCGACGTAATGCAAGCTTTGAAAAAGCAAGGGATTCCCTTTTGGGATAGCGAAGAAGGTTTTAATTTGTGGATTCCGCTGGATCGTGAAGCCGAACCGGTCTTGGCGGGACTGGCCGCTCGTGGTTGGCTTGTGAGGTCAGGGCAGGTATTTGGCGTGAGCAGTCCCGCTCAAGGCTTGCGGGTCAGTTTTGCGAATCTGGATGCCAAAGGCGCTTTGCGCTTTGCCACGGATTTAGCCCAGGTGCTTCAAGAACGCTATTAATCACTATCTTGCTGTTGCTGAGGGAGCAGCAAGATAGTGACTTTCAAGTATTGCGCCCACCCATTCAGACAGAAAAGGGGGCGCTATTTTTATGGCCGAGAGATTTGTTGACGGGGGCGATTACTGATCCACTGTACCGCCAGCACACTGCCCATCACCAGGATAATGCCGAGCAAGCTTGTGCCTGTCATGGCCTGGCCTAAAATCAGCCAGCCTAGTATCACGGCAGTCAGCGGGCTGAGCAGGCCAAGCGAAGACACGGCCACCGAGGGCAGTACGGCAATACCGCGGAACCACAAGGTGTAGGCCAGCAGCGCTCCCACCAAACACAGGTAGAAGTAGCCGCCAATCTGCACAGCACTGAGCGAACTATCCAGTGGTGGGTCCAGCAATAGCGCCAAGGGGGCGAGCATCAAACCGCCCAGTATCAGTTGCCAGGCTGTAAAAGCCAGAATAGGCAGGCCACTGCGCCAGCGATGGGACAAATAGGTGCCCAAGGCCATGCACAAAGCACCCACAATGGCTGCCACCATGCCCCAGGTGTCCCACTGGCTTTCAGGGGACAAGAGCAAAATACCCATGCCGAAAATGCCTACCATGCAGGCCACCAAGGCCATAGTCACAGGGCGTTTACCTTCCAGGGCCCAGGCCAGGGCGATCACAACCAAAGGCTGGGCGGCGCCGACGACTGCCGCCAAGCCGCCGGGCAAGCGGTACGCGGCCACAAACAAAAGCGCCTGAAAAGCCCCAATATTCAAAGCGGCCAAAATCAGCGTGCGTCCCCATTCGCTGCGAGCCGGCATGCGACGGCTCCACAACAACAGCATCAGGCCAGCTGGGAAACAGCGCAAAAAAGCGGCGATAAAAGGGCGGTCCGGCGGCAGGATTTCCGTGGTGACGATATACGTAGAGCCCCAGATAGCGGGCCCCAGCGCGGTCAGCGCCGTCACAATCCAAAGAGAAAGTCGATTCATGGTGAAAGTATCTTGATGTCGAGATAAATGCCAGTGTAGGGATGATTTATCTTAATATCAAGATAAATTACGAAATCGAGAAATCATGAGTACAAGCCAAGAACACGATGCGGTAGACCTGATCATCCAACAATGGCGCGAGCAGCGCCCTGATCTGGACGGGCTGGACGCGATGGCCTTGTTGGGACGCATGACACGCTGCTTTCAGCTGGTGCAAAAACAGATGGGCGAAAACTTTCGGCGTCATGGCCTGCAATTAGGGGAATTCGATGTGCTGGCCAGTTTGCGACGTTCCGGGCCACCCTATACCTTGGCTCCCACCGCCTTGTTTTCAAGCTTGATGGTCAGCTCGGGAACCATGACGCATCGCTTGCAAGGCCTGGAAAAACAGGGCTTGATTGAACGCATTGCGGACCCAGAGGATGCGCGTCGTATTTTGGTGCGTTTGAGCCCGGCCGGATTGGCCTGTGTGGACGCCGTCGTTGTCGATCACTTGGCCAGTGAGGAGCGCTTGCTGGAAGGCCTGGATGAGACACAGCGACACAGCTTGAACGCCTTGCTGCGGGATTGGATGCGCTTGCTGGAGTCGCGCCAAGCGTGAAGGAGTGCTAAAGTAGCTGGATATATACACAGCCTACTATGACACCGCCAGAGCTCCCTCCTTTTTACTATCTGCATAATTTCCATCAGGTTTTGCAGTGGGTCCAGCACGCCAGTTCGGACCTGCTGGAGGACGAGCACGTCCAATGCGGTCATCTTTTTCGGCAGTCCTCGCAAGCGTCCCAAGCCTTGTTGGTCCGGCTTTTGATGCGCAAAGGACCGGTGTTTCGTATCGACAAGCTGCGCTATCCGGAAATCCCGGATTTGAGTGCTGCCGTGCAGGCCTTAAGCGAGTGCGGCTTGATTTATACAGATCCGGAGCTGGATCTGGAGACCTTGTTCTCGGTCCATACCTTGCCGGAATTGCGCCGTCTGTTCAGCGACTTACCCGCAGGTGGGCGTAAGTCGGACTATCGGGAATGGCTTGCTCAAGAGCGTGGTGAACAGGCCCGCCCATTTGTGGACTGGTGTAAGGACCTGAGCTTGCAGGCTCCCTTATTGCGTTTATCCCCCCAAGTGATGCATTGGGGACAGCGCCTGCAGCTGCTGTTTTTTGGCAACCACTATCAGGATTGGTCAGAGTTCGTGCTGAGCGATCTAGGCTTGTATCGCTATGAGCGTGTGGCGCTGGATCAGTCCAACCGCGCCTTTCGCCATAGTGATGATGTGCGTTTGTACGAGGCCTTGTCGCAGTTGCGTGACAGTGGGGATCAGGCCGACCCCGAGCAGTGGGCACAGCGTTTTGATGCCGTGTTGGCAATAGAAACGGATAGCGAGTGGTTGCAGCGTCGCAAGGCCAAGACCCTGTTTCAGTTAGGCCAGCAGGCCGAGCGCCAGATGTGGTGGCCCCTGGCCGAGCAAGCCTATTGCACCACAGCCTGGCCAGGCGCGCGCTATCGTCAGCTTCGGGTGCTGGAACGCCAAGAGCAGTATGCAGGGGCATGGCCTTTGTTTTGTCAGGCTTGGACAGAACCCGAGAACGAAAGTGAGTCACAAAAACTGCGGCGTATGTTGCCTCGTATGCGTCGCAAATTGTTGGTGGACCCGCCCCCTGATCACAGCATCAGCAAGCCCCGTGGTCGTACCCAACGCAGTGATTTGATCCTGGATGATGATGGCCGCCGGGTCGAATCACAAGTGCGAACTCATTTCGATAGTCCCTTGGCCCCCGTGTTTTATGTTGAAAATGCGCTGTTTCCCGCTTTATTGGGCTTATTGTCCTGGGAGGCGATTTTCGCTCCTTTGCCGGGCGCTTTTTTTCATCCTTACCAGTCTTGCCCGGCAGATTGGGGAAACCCGGATTTTGTCTCCCGTCGCCAAGCCTTGTTTGATGAGGCCTTAAGCGTCTTGGAAGGGGCTGACTATAAGGCTCTGATCTGGCAGCGGTGGCGGGACAAGCAGGGGATTCAATGCCCCTTGCTGATCTGGCCCGCTTTGGGTGAGTCCATTATTGAGCAGGCCTTGCATTGCATCCCGCCCCAACATTTGAAACTGGTGTTCAAGCGCATCTTGCAAGATTGGCGCGATAACCGATCCGGCTTGCCTGATTTGGTCCGCTTTATACCCTCCCAGCAAAGTTATGAATTGATTGAAGTAAAAGGTCCGGGTGATCGCCTACAGGACAATCAACGTCGTTGGCTCAGTTACTTCGAGCAGCATGCCATTCCGGCACGTGTTTGTTACGTGACCCGGCCGGAGCTCTCATGAAAGCCTGGACGGTAGGCGTTCGAGCCTTATGCGAATTTACCGCTCGTAGTGGTGATCTGGACTTGCGATTTACCCCGGCCGCTACGGCTCAAGAGGGCATATTGGGCCACCAGCAATTGCGCTTGCGCAGGCCCAGCCACTACGAGGCTGAAGTGTCCCTGTCCCATGAAATGGATGGCTTGCTGGTGCGGGGTCGAGCTGATGGCTTTGATCCGAAAACCGCCTGCCTGGAAGAGTTAAAAACCTATCGCGGCACGTTTGAAGGGATTCCCGAGCATCATCGTCGCCTGCACCTGGCGCAGGCAAAGGTCTATGCGGCCATGTTGTGCCAGGAGCGGGATCTTCCCGGAGTGACGGTTAGCGTGGTGTATTACCACGTAGATAAGCACAAAGAGACTTTTGTATCCGAGTACCTGGAACGCGCTGATTTATGGGCATTTTTTGAACAGCAATGCCGCGCTTACGTGGAATGGGGGCGCCAGGAGCAAAAGCATCGCCTGGCGCGAGATCAAGCATGTACAGAATTGCAATTTCCCTTTGGGCAGTTTCGTGCGGGTCAGCGTGAGTTGGCCGTAGCCGCATTTCGGGCGCAGCGTGATGCTCAATGTGTCTTGGCTCAAGCACCTACAGGTATTGGCAAAACCTTGGCTGTGGTTTTTCCTGGCCTGAAGGCTATGCCGGAATCCGGTCTGGACAAGCTGTTTTATCTGACTGCCAAGAATTCGGGTCGACAAATGGCCTTGGATGCCTTGACCCGTTTGAGCCCGGAGGGCGAGGGGGCATGGCGCGTGCTGGAGATGGTTGCGCGCGACAAGCAATGCCCAAATCCAGATAAAGCCTGTCATGGCCAGTCTTGCCCTTTGGCAGAAGGTTTTTATGATCGCCTTCCCGCCGCACGACAGCAAGCGCTGGAGCAGCCCATGCTGGATCGTCATCATGTGCAGCAGGTCGCCAGCGAACATCACATTTGCCCGTATTACTTGGGGCAGGAAATGCTGCGGTGGGTGGATGTGGCGGTAGGGGACTACAACTACTTTTTTGACACCCATGCTTTGCTCTATAGCCAAACCCTGGCGCAGCAGTGGCGCAGTGCGGTGCTGGTGGACGAGGCCCACAATCTGGTCGAACGCGCCCGTTCCATGTATTCCGTGTCTTTCTCGCAGACGCACTTGCGCATGGCACGCAAAGCCTCGCCCTCATCCCTGAAACGTCATTTCGCTCCGTTGACGCGACTGATGGATGATTTGCTGCCGGAGGAGGGCACAGACCAGTGGGGCTTGGAGAAGATCCCGGAGGATTTGCTGGAGCAATGCGAATATCTGTCCGCCCGTTTGGGGGCATATGTGGCGGATACTCCCATGCCACAGGACAGCCCTTTGCTGCAGTTCTACTTCGAGCTGCTGTATTTTGTGGAGCTGGCCGGGCAATTCGGCTCCCATTCTTTATTTGATATTTTGGCACGCCACGATGGGGTGGTGCTCACGATACGCAATATCGTGCCTGCCCCGTTTCTTGCTGCGCGTTATGGTGACGCGCATGGTGTGGTGCTGTTTTCAGGCACCTTGAACCCGGCGCAGTTTTACCGTGATGTGTTGGGATTGCCGCAAAGCACTAGCGAATTGAATGTGGCGTCGCCTTATCGGGCTGAACAGCTACGGGTGCGGCAATACACGGATTTGTCCACGCGCTATGCCGATCGGGCGCAAAGCCTCAACGGGCTGTGCGATATTGTCGGGCAGGCGTATCAAGAGCAGCCGGGCAATTATCTCTTGTTCTTGAGCAGCTTTGACTATCTGGAGCAGGTCAGCCAGGCCTTGCAACAGCGTTGGCCTCAGATGCCGTTGTGGCATCAGCAAGCAGGGATGAGCGATCTGCAAAGAGCGCAATTTCTGGAGCGCTTCACAGAAGAAGGGCGGGGTGTGGGGCTGGCTGTCTTGGGAGGGGCGTTTTCAGAAGGGGTGGACTTGCCGGGCAAGCGCTTGATTGGCGCCTTTATTGCCACCTTGGGCTTGCCCCAGTTCAATCCCGCCAATGAGTCTGTAAAACAAGTCATGGCCCGGCTCTTTGGGGAGCGGCGGGCCTATGACTATACCTACCTCTATCCGGCGCTACGCAAAATTACACAGGCCGCGGGTCGTGTGATTCGCGATGAACAGGATCAAGGCTTTGTGTATCTGCTGGACGAGCGCTATGGGCAGCGGCGGGTGCAGCAGTTGCTGCCGGACTGGTGGCAAATTGAGCAGGTGCAGACTGGCGTTCGTGCTGAGCAATCACCTCGGTGATGATTTCAGCAGTGGCGGCAGACAAGGTCCAGCCCAAGTGGCCGTGGCCGGTGTTGTAGTACACGCCAGGGCGGCTGCCAGCTTTTACGCGCGGCATCATGTCCGGCATCATGGGGCGCAAACCAGCCCATGGCACGACGCGGTCAGTGGCCGCATCGTGAAAGTTGCGACGGGTCCAATTGGTCAACGGGGCGATACGGTCGGCACGAATATCCTTGTTGCCACCGTTGTACTCCGCGGTACCGGCCACACGCAGGCGATCTTTGCCCAGACGGCTGGTCACGATCTTGGCCTCTTCGTCCAGCAGGCTGACCCAAGGGGCGGCTGCCTGGCTTTCGGGTGAATCCAGGTAGGCAGAGATCGAATAGCCTTTAACAGGGTAGATATTGATATAGTCGCCCAGCAGGTGAGCCAGATGGCGGCTGCCTACCCCGGCGCACACGACCAGCGCATCCACGGACAGGGTATGAGTATGAGCCTCTGCGCCTTCGCCGGTACGCAGCTGGATGCGATGCGGTGGGCCGCAATCAATCCCCAATACGTCCGTGTCTTGCAGAAATTTCACGCCTCGCTTGGCGCAAGCGGCTGCTAGACCACGGGTGTATTTATGTATGTCGCCCGTGGCGTCCGACGGGGTGAAAAAGCCACCGTAGTACGTGCCTTGCAGGGCAGGTTCGATCTGGTGGATTTCATCGTTGGTGACCGTGCGGCGCTCCAGACCACCCTTGTGCAGTAGCTGGCTGACTTTCTTGCCAGACTCAAAGCCACCTGCGGTGTGGTAGATGTGCAAAATGCCGCGCTGTTCCAGGTCAAAGTCGATGTTTTCGTCTTTGGCCCACTGATACAGGTTTTCGCGCGCCGTGATGGCCAGCTTCACCGTTTCAACAGTGTTGCGTTCGTAGCCGGAGATGGCGCCCACAAACTGGGCCATCCAGCTGTATTTGTGCCAGCTGGGTTTGGGATTGAACAGCAGTGGGGCGTCTTTGCGCATCATCCACTTCAAGCCCTTCAGAATCGTGCCACGGCTGTTCCAGACCTCGGCGTTGCAAGCGGAAAGCTGCCCACCATTGGCAAAGGAGGTTTCCATTGCGGGGTAACGCAAACGGTCGATAACGGTGACTTGGTAGCCTTTCAGGCTAAGGGCGTAGGCGGTGGTGATTCCGGAAATACCGGCACCAATGACGGCAATATGCGACATAACAGGCTCCTGACAGGTGAATTGCCACCCAATAGTGGCAATACCCCATCTGTCCTGTGACCTGAGAGTTTATCCAGCCTTTAATGGGCTGGGCTCCTTCGGTGGGCGCCGTGCGCCGCTCTCCAGAGTGTCGGGCTGGTACGATCCTTTTGCCTGAGAGATTCCGGGGTGGTTGCTCCGTCGGCGCCTGACTGAACAGGTCTCTTTCATACCGCCTGCAATGACGCGACTACATTAGCTGTGCTTACAAAAGTTTGCAATCAGGGTAAACCAAGAGCCGGGTCCAGCGGCTCTTGGTGGTAGAGCGGATCTACGATGGGTAAATCCACAATTTGGAGGCCGGAATCTGCAAGTGATGCAGGCCACCCGGTATAGGCTCCGGTCCGAAAGCACGCAAAGTGCCTGCGGAGGGATCACTCATGCGAAACACGTGCTCCCATTTGTCGCCCAGATACATGCTGGTAGACAGTTGCATAGGCAGAGTGTTGGGGCCGGGCTGGCTATTTAGTTGCACTTGCTCCACCCGGATCACCGCCGTTGCCTGTTGGCCGGGCGTCAAGGTTGCGCCCGCGTGGCCCCACAACTCCCAGCCGGGCCCGCTCAAGCGGGTTTGCTGATCGCGTTGCTCGCTGACCGTGCCTTGCAAGCGGTTGTTGGACCCCATGAACTCGGCGGTGTACAGGGATTTGGGCGAGCTGTAGACCTCTTGCGGGGTGCCTTCCTGTTCGATATTGCCGCCATTTAGCAGCAAGATGCGATCAGAAATGGCCATGGCCTCGGCCTGATCGTGGGTAACCATCAGGGCCGACAGGCCCATCTCCACAATCAGCTCGCGCAGAAATACACGAGCCTCTTCGCGCAGCTTGGCATCCAGATTGGACAGGGGCTCATCCAGCAAAATCACAGGCGGGTTGTAAACCAGGGCACGGGCAATAGCCACGCGCTGTTGCTGCCCACCGGACAACTGGCTGGGATAACGCTCCCCCAAGCCCTTCAAACCTAATTGATCCAAAATGGCGTCTACTTTTTGGCGGCTGTCTGCTTTGTTGACCTTACGCAGCGTCAAGGGGTAGGCGACGTTTTCCTGCACCGTCATGTGGGGCCACAGGGCATAGGACTGGAACACCAGACCCAGATTACGATCTTCGGCAGGCAGATCCAGACGCGCCTGGGAGTCGTACAGAACTTGGTCGTTGATGGCAATCCGTCCCTGGGAGGGTTGTTCCAAACCCGCCACGGCGCGCAGCAAGGTGGTCTTGCCACTGCCTGAAGCACCCAGCAGGGATACTACTTCACCTTTGTTCAGGCTCATGGACACCCCTTTAAGCACGGGGTTGCGATCATAGGCCAGATGGATATTGTCTACAGTCAGCTCGGTCATCGTAGTTTCACTCCGAAGCGCAATGCGATGGTCAGGCCAATGACCACTAGCACGATATTGATAAAGGACAGGGCGGCCACAATGTCGATAGCACCGGTGGCCCATAAAGAGACCAGCATGGAACCAATAGTTTCTGTTCCGGGCGTCAGCAAATAGACGCCCGTGGAGTATTCCCGTTCGAAGATCAGGAACATCAGCAACCACGATCCGATCAGGCCAAACTTCGCCAAAGGCAAGGTAATTTGGCGGGTCACTTGGCCGGGGCGAGCACCGGTGCTGCGTGCTGCTTCCTCCAGCTCCGGCCCCACTTGCAGCAGGGTGGAAGAAATCAGGCGTAAACCGTAGGCCATCCACACCACGCTATAAGCCAGCCAGACGCTGAAGATAGTGCTGCGCAGGGCGCGCAAGGGGCCGACGACGGCGCCACGCAACCATTCGGACATGGGCAGAACGGATAGCCAGCCGTTTTCCAGGGACTGGTCCAGCCACATGGGTACAAACAGGAACATCCATAAGAACGCCAAACCGGCCAGCAAACCGGGCACCGCGCGTGGTACCAGCACGCTGTAATCCAAAAAGCGTGTGATGCCGTCGGGCTTGCGGTGCATGGCCAATCCAATAAAGGTGTAGCAGGCCACGGCGACCGCTCCGCCGATCACACCAATGGCGATCGAGTTCATGATGGCGCGCAAAAGATTGGCTTGCCCGAACACTTGCCTGAATGCGTCCAGAGAAAGCACGTCAAACAGCGAAATGCCTATCCCCCAGTTAGACACGAAAGCACGCAACACCACCCCCACGATAGGCACGATGACTGTGAAGAACAGCCATAAGGCAACCAAGGCCGTGGCCGTCCAGCGCCAGCGGCCCAGTGGCAGGGGGCGGGCTTGGGAGGCCTTGCCTTTTACTGTCACAAAGCGATTGGCGGTGCGCATCAGACGGCGTTGCAGCATCACTAGCGGGATGGTCATGGCAATCAGAATGACCGCGACGGCTGCCATCAAGTGATAGGAGGGGATGCCCAACTTATTGGTGAGCTTGTACAAATAGGTCGCCAGTACCAAGTGGCCTTCAGGATCACCCAGGACCAGCACCAGACCAAAGACTTCCAGGCCCAGGAAAAACAGCAGCACACCGGCATACAGGATGGCTGGTCGCACCATGGGCAGGCTGACCGAGCGCATCACCTGCCAGGGGCTGGCACCGGCACTGCGGGCGGCTTCTTCTACGTCCGAGCCCATGCTGCGCAAGGCCGAAGAAATGTACAGATAGGCGTGTGGAACGTGAGTCAGCCCGGCAATGATGACGATGCTGGTGAAGGAATAAATGTTCCAGGGGACAAAGCCGATTAGATCCAGCGTCCAGGTGGAGAAAAACCCGACCGGGCCGGCGGCCACAATATAGCCAAAGCCCAGCACCATGGGGGATACAAAAATCGGGACCAGAATCAGCGGTTCGATCCAGGTACGGCCGGGCAAATCGGTTCGCACCATCAGGAAAGCTAGAATGCCCCCCAAAGGAATGGAGATGGCGGCCAGGCCAAAGGCCATGATGAAGCCACTGCCCAGCGCTTTGTAAAAGTCCGGGTCGTCAAAAATGAAGCGGAAGGCATCCAGCCCCAGAGACTTGTCAGCCGCGAAAAAGGGGGCGGATAGCAGGCTTTGGATGATGATCAGGCTGAGCGGCACATAGATGGCCAGGGCCGTCACCAGGACGACGATATGGCGCGGCCAGGCCTGCCACCGAAGGCGTAAGGCATGCATGATAAGGATTCCAGGCGGAAAAGAGACGGGGTAGCGGCCAGGCCGCCACCCGATTCAAAGACAGAGTGTCTTATTTATTGGCGGCAGCGCGCCATTGCTTGATGAAGTCCAGGCGCTCTTTCTGCTTCAGAAAGTCCAACAAGGAGGCGTCCACTGGAATGGGAGTGAGCTCTACGCCGGCCAGTTTTTTGGTCAGGCCGTCCACATCATTGTCGCCTTCCACATCAGAGCGGATCGAGGCCAGTTCGGACTTGTTGGCCAGTACGTCCTGCCCGTCTTTGGACAGCATGTAGTCCATAAAGACGCGCGCTGCATTGGGGTGCTGTGCTTTCTGGCTGATGAAAGCCACACGTGACAAGACCAGGGTGTAGTCCGAGGGATAGACAATGCCGATGGACTTGTCTTTGACGGCACGGGTCTCCGCGTACGAGCCCAGCAAGTTGTAGCCAATCAGGTTTTCACCGGAGCTCACGCGTTCCATCATCGTGCCGGTGGAGGACTGCAAGACCAGGTTGGCCGAACCTACCCCTTTGATGAAGTCCCAGTAGCTTTGGCCCTTCTTGCTGTCTTGAGCGGCCAGCATGTAGCCTACGGCGGATTTTTCAATATCGTAGGTGGTGACTTTATTGCGGAAGCGGTCTTTATCGCTTTCAACCAGTTTGGCCAGTTCTGCATGAGTCTTGGGGACTTCCTCGGGCTTGATCAAACGGTTGTTATAGATGAACACGGTGGGCTCGTACGTCGTGCCGAAAGCCTTGTTTTCCCATACCGCCCAACTGGGCAAAGACGGGATTTCTGGAGATTCGTAACTGGCCGCGTAATCGGTTGCCAGACGCATGGCCGAATCCATGGAGGAGCTCCACACAATGTCACCACTATTGCTGCCCGAGGCCTGTTCGCTGATGTAGCGGTTATACAGCTCGGTGCTGTTCATGTCGTGGTATTCGACTTTGATCTTGGGGTGGGCCGTTTCAAAGGCGCTGACCAGGGGGCTGGCCGCTTTGGTATCGGTCGTGGAATAGATGATGACCTTGCCTTCTTTATCGGCTGCGTCATTCAGATCAGTTTGAGCCCAGGCCGCTTGGCCGGCCATCATGCTGGCGCTTAAGGATAGGGCCAGCAAGGTCAGGCGGCGAGCGGGAGTAAATGTTGACATCAGGAGTCTCCTTGGTTCAGTGTCCCGTCGTGGCGCGGGACTTAAGAGGGATCAATGTCATTTCATTGTGTTGACTCATGCTGTCAGCAACCTGTCACCTCCTGTCAGGGAAGCGTGCGCAAGCTTGCAGGGGTATCAGTGACCAGGCGCCGCCAGTTTTGCAGGAAACGTTGCCGCCGCGTGTGATCCAGGCCAACCAACAAAGTGGGGTTCAAGACCAGGGGTTGAATGATTCCAATGGTTTGATTTTCAACGGTTTTTGTGAACCAGCTGCCTGTTTCGATTGCTTTTAGCGGACCTAATCCGGCAGGACCGCTGATTATTTCCTGGCCTCGGGCAGAGAGCAGATAGTCGATAAAGAGGGCCGCTAAATCCGGTCTTTGAGCCTGTTTATGGATCAACGCGCTGCGGGTAAACACCGAGACATAATCGCTGGGAACGACGATCTCAATCTTGGACCCTGCCTTTTGGCGAGCCAGGGCATACGAGCCCAGCACGTTGTAGGCAACATCCAGCGTGCCGTTGTCCAAATCATCCAGAATGGCGGCGGTATTGGCATACAGCCGCGTACCTACGCGTCCCAAGGCGTTGGCCATGCCCCAAAAGGTGGAGGACGTGCGTTCGTCGTACAGAGCGAACAGATATCCCACGCCGCTGATCTGAATATCATAGGTGCCCACCCGTCCCATCAGATCGTCACTATTGCGTTCCAGTAACTGCAACAGCGCCTCGCGGGAGGCCGGCAGATCAGCAGGCAGGCGGGAGGGGGCGTAGGCGATGACGGCGGGCTCCAGCGTGAAGCCGAATACCTCGTCACGCCAACGCGCCCAGCCCGGCATGGCCTGGGTCAAGTTGGAGCTGTGCGAGCGGGCGTAGCCATCATTCGCCAGCTTGACTTGCAGGTCCGAGGCGGAGCTGATGAGCAGGTCTGTTGCGGGCAAACTGCCCTGAACGGTGTGCCGATACAGAGCGCTGGAGTCCATCTCGTGATAACGGATGCGTAGCTGAGGCTGGGTTTGCTGGAAGTCATGCACCAGCACTTCAAAGAGCTCCGTATCGGTAGGGCCCGCGATGACTAGCAAAGCCTGATCTTGCGGCGCTAATTTGGAGGCCAGGGCAGGATAGTCGTGGCTTCGTATGCCCATGTCCACACGCAAAGCCGACTCCTGGGCATGAGCGGATTGGGGTTGAGCGATCAGCCCTAGTCCGAGCAAGGCCAGGGCAGCCAGAGTGCGGCCGGCGGTCAGCCCAGCTTGTGCAGCATGCAATTGAGCTGGGAGTTGAATGCGGACCGTCAGCCCCTGCGGTGCATGGTCGCGCAGCAATAAAGTGCCCTGATGGGCTTGCACAACCGTGCGGACGATAGACAGGCCCAGACCGGAACCGGGACGCCCTTGGCTGGCCGGACCGCGCTGGAAGCGTTCAAGCAAACGGACTTTGTCTTCGTCGCTGATACCCGGCCCGACATCAGAAACATCGAATACGACCAGCCCCGTGGGCCGAGTGTAGACACGTACTGAAACGTGCTGCGTGCTGTAGAGCATGGCGTTATCGATCACATTGCGCAGCATTTCCCGCAGCGACACGTGATCGCCCAAAACCTGAGCACGCCGGGCCGAGGGGGTGATATGCACTTGCAAGCGATGTGCACTATCCGGATCGACTCGGCCCTGAATTTCCTGCACCAGCGAAGCCACGTCCAGCGGCCGCATGGTGCTGCGATCCAGCCGATGGCTGACGGTGGCATCCATCAGCAGCTGATTGAGCAAATGAGTGGCATGGGTAGCATTATTCAAAATACGCTGAAGCCGTGGGCGTATGGTTTCGGAGCTAGGCTCGTCCAGCGCTAACTGGGTTTGCAAATGGACGGCGGCCAAGGGAGTGCGAATTTGATGAGCGGCGTCAGCGACCAAGTTGTTCAGTGTCCCAACTGCTGTTTGCAGGCGCTGCATGAAGGCATTCAGCGTTTCCACCAAACGGCGAATTTCTTTAGGAACGGGGGTGTCGATGGCTTGCAGATTGTCGTGAGAGCGTTCTCTCAGGGCATTTTCCAGCTCGGCCAGTGGCGCGAAGGCCCGTCGTATCCCTAAACTGGTAATCATCAGCGCCACCAGAATCAGACCGGCCAGCGATAAGGTGCTACGGCTGAGCAGTTCATCGGCCAGTGCCTGCCGTGTCCCCAAGGTTTCCGCTACGCGTATGGTGATCCAGCCCCGGCCCAAGGAGTGCTCGCCCGTTAGCAGACGGCCTATGGTGGCGATGCGCACGGGTGTGTCTTGATAGGAAATGGTGTCGTAGCGCGGCTCGGCACTGGTGGCCGCAGGCAGACTGGCTCCCAGGTCTGGATAGCCAGAAATCAGGGTGTTAGCGGAGTGGACGCTATAAAAAATGTGCTCCTGCTCTGGGAGCATGGCCATGGCCGAGTAGGGCAGTTCAAGCGACAGTTGGCCCTGGTCGATTTGAATGGCATTGGCAATGGTCAAAGCCGCCGCTTTTAACAAGCGATCATAGGCAGAGTCGGCGGCGCGTTGGGCGTATTGACGAGAGGCCAGCCCCAGTGCCAGCAAAGCCACCGCCAGCAAGCAGACTGCCAAGGCCAGCACGCGATGTTGAATAGAGAGGGGGCGACGCATCAGTGTTCATCGCCCAGGCTGGCCATATAGCCGGTGCCCCGTACTGTATCGATGCGGATGGCAATGTCGCTCAGTTTGCGTCGTAGACGCGACACATGTAGCTCCACAGCGTTGGGGCTGCAGTCTTCATCAAAGTTGAATAGCTGGGTCATCAGGCGATCTTTGGTCACCACCTGTCCGGCCCGGCTCAGCAGCAATTCCAGCAAACAAAACTCGCGCTGACCAAATTCGACGGTCTGGTCCTTGCAGTTGATGCGTCGCGCCGCGACATCAATGCTCAAGTGACCTAATTGCCATAGCTCCGCTTGAGTGTTGGCAGGACGGCGCATCAAGGCACGTAACCTGGCCTCTAGTTCGCGCAGATCGAAAGGTTTGACCAGATAATCGTCCGCCCCTAGGTCCAGCATGGATACGCGGTCCTCGATTTCGGACCGGGCCGTCATGACCAGAACGGGCAAGCTGGGGGTTTGGCGGCGCAGATGGCGCAGGATGCTGAAGCCATCCTGATCGGGCAGCATGATATCCAGCAGTAGAACGTCCCAATGGTCCATTTCCAGATAGCGCAGGGCCTGTTTGCCGTTCATGACCCATTCCACACTATGTCCACCGGCGCTTAGCCGGCTGGCGATGGCTTCTCCCAGGTCCTCGTTGTCTTCGACCATGAGTAATCGCATATTGTCTCCATCCGATGGGCTCCTGCACGTAGAGGGGCCTCTTTCTATGATTTTTTTATTCTAGCCCATCGACGTACCCGGTTTTAGTTCATGCGGAAATGGGCTCCCAGGCTAAGAGGGCGCGCCAAGGCCGCTTGGATGACAAGCCAGGCGGTGTCCAGTTGTAGGCTAAAGGCCTGCTGTTTGGGATTTGTGGGGTGAGCAGGGCCGATCGCGTCGCGCCAGCCTTCCAAGGTTTCTAAAGCGTGGCTAAGTCCCGCATGATTGCGCAGCAGGCCGACATGCTCTTGCATCAAGGCACGCAGGGCGGACAGGGTAGGAAGGGCAGTTTTGTTTGCGGGCTTGGCCTGGGGTGGCGGAATCAGATTTACATGCGTAGTGGGCTCGCAGGAAGCGATGGTTTGCGCCGCTGCACGCCCCATGACCACGCATTCCAACAAAGAGTTGCTGGCCAGACGATTCGCGCCATGCAAACCGGTGCAGGCAACTTCACCCACGGCATACAAGCCAGGCACTAAGCTGCGTCCCAACAGATCGGTTTGAATGCCGCCGCAACTGTAATGGGCGGCCGGAGCAACAGGGACCCAATCGTGGCGCAGATCCAGCCCTCGACTCAGCCCTTCTTCAAGAGCACGCGGGAAATGATGTTGCAAGGTTTCGGCACCCAGATGGCGGACGTCCAGCCAGACATGATCACTGCCATCAAGGCGCATTTGCGAGGCAATGGCGCGGGACACGATATCGCGAGGTGCCAGTTCCGCGCGCGAGTCGTAGTCGGGCATAAAGCGGCGTCCTTGGGCATCCAGTAAATAGCCGCCTTCCCCGCGCAGGGCTTCAGTCAGTAAAAAACCAGGCCCCTGGGTATGCAAGCAGGTGGGATGAAATTGGATGAACTCCAGATCGCGCAGTTGAGCGTCAACACGCCAAGCTAAAGCCACGCCTTCGCCCAGGGCGCTGGCCGGGTTACTGCTTTGTGCATACAGGCTGCCTAGTCCGCCGGTGGCCAGCACCACATGGTCGGCGCTCAGGGTTTCGTAGGAGCGGTTTTGCTGGTCATAAATATCCACCCCCGCGACCCTGCCTTGTTCGTTCTGACGTAGAGCCAAGGCTTGGCAGTACGGACGCTGACGTATATGCGCAGACTGCTTTAATGAAGTGGTCAGGGCTTGCATAATCGCCTGACCGCTGGCATCGGCAGCATGCACAATGCGCCGCTGACTATGCCCACCTTCACGCGTCAGATGCAGTTGGCCGTCAACCGTTCTATCAAGTGGTACTTGATGCTGCAGTAGCCACTGCACAGCCTGGGGAGCAGCGGCCAGTATCTCTCGCAGCTTGTCGGGATCGGCATGATGGGCTCCGGCCTCCAAGGTGTCCGCAATGTGTTGCTCCAGGCTGTCTTCGGCACCGAGCACCGCAGCTAGACCGCCCAAGGCCATAGGGCTGGCCCCGCAAGGGGCAGGCGCAGTGCTGAGCATGGTGACGCTCATCGTGGTGGGTAGGGACAAGGCCAAACTCGATCCTGCCAGGCCACTGCCGATGATCAACACATCGCTATGCATCAGGCTGCTCCCACGTTTTGAAAAAGAGAGTCGTGTTCTGCCAGATCGGCTCCCACACGCAAGCTGCTTTGTTGCGCAGCCGCAAAATCCATCATGCGTTGCAGGGAACGTCGCGCGCCTTCTCGTAAAGCTGGATCAATCTGAATGCCGGGGCCGGGTTGATTCAAGCGTTCAGATAAGGCCTCCAGGCTGTTCAAGGCCATCCAAGGGCAATAGGCGCAGCTTTTGCAGGTGGCACTTTCACCTGCTGTGGGCGCAGCCAAAAAGGTTTTGCCCGGCGCCTGCTGACGCATGGCATGCAAAATCCCTTGATCGGTTGCCACAATAAAAGTGTTGGCAGGATGATTGATCGCGGCTCGAAGCAACTGTGTGGTCGAGCCCACCACATCGGCCAGAGCAACCACGCAGGCGGGGGATTCGGGGTGCACCAGCACTTGGGCGTCCGGGTAGTCCTGAAGCAGCGCTTTCAAACCATCTGCCTTGAACTCGTCATGAACCAGACAGGAGCCTTGCCACAGCAGCATGTCTGCACCTGTTTGTTTTTGAATATAAGCACCTAGGTGACGGTCCGGGGCCCACAGGATTTTTTTGCCCTGAGCATGCAGATGGCTCACGATGTCCAGAGCGATGGAGGACGTGACCACCCAATCCGCCTGAGCTTTGACGGCTGCGCTGGTATTGGCGTAGACCACAATCTCCCGGTCAGGATGTGCATCGCAAAACTGTTTGAAGTCTTCGGGGGCGCAGCCCAGATCCAGGGAGCAAGTAGCCTCATCGTGTACGGCCAAAACTCGTTTTTCAGGACTGAGTATCTTGGCGGACTCCGCCATAAAGCCTACCCCTGCCACCAGCACGGTGCTGGCAGCATGTTCCTGGCCAAAACGCGCCATCTCCAAAGAGTCTCCCACGCAGCCCCCGGTTTCCAACGCCAGGTCTTGAATGTCGGGATCGGTGTAGTAATGCGCCACCAGAACAGCATCTTGGGCTTGCAACTGTGCGGCCAAAGCGTGTTTCAGGGCCGCTTTATCGCTTGCGTGGATGGGTTTAGAGGGGACTTCGTGCCACGTGATTTGCCGGTTCAGCACGTCTTGACCATTGGGCTGGCAGACGTCAATAGGATAACGCTGAGTCATGATTGTCCTTGATGCTCATTTTGAGCATAAATAAGATAAAAAAAGTGGGAAATGCAATTTTTCAATGGGTGAGTCAGGTGTCTCTTTACGTGTCTCTTTTATTATGCTTTTTTTGAGCATAAATAAAAAAACGGCGTGCTGCAAGCAGAAAAACAAATACCGGGGGTAGCTAAAGAGGGGTGCCCTGCTTTGAAAGCACGCTGACAAAGCAGGGGAAAGGCCAGTTAGGGCGCGGGATTGGGGGTGTGGCTATGGATGGTGTTGATCTTGGCGATCAGCTCATCGCTCAGTTGCACATCCACACTGGCAATGTTCTCGCGAAGTTGCTCCAGCGTGGTGGCACCAATCAAATTACTGCTGGTGAAGGCTTGCTGGTTTACCCAGGCCAAAGCCAGCTGTGTGGGCGTCAAACCATGCTCACGGGCCAGTTCGTTATAGGCCAGTGCGGCTTCGCGGGCGCGGGGGGCGTCATAACGGGTAAAGCGCTCGTACAGCGTCAGACGACCTTTTTCCGGGCTGGCGCCGTGGTCGTATTTGCCCGTCAGCACACCCATGGCTAATGGGGAGTAAGCCAGCAGACCCAGACCCTCGTAGCGGCAGAACTCGGACAAACCTTCTTCGAATACACGGTTTAGCAGGTTATAGGGATTCTGAATGGTGGCAATCAGTGGCAATGAGCGCGTGCGGGCCAGCTCCAGAAAACGAGACACGCCCCAAGGGGTTTCATTGGAAACACCAATATGGCGGATCTTGCCTTGACGCACAAAATCGTCCAAAACCGCCAAGGTTTCCTCAATGGGTACGGTGTCTTCTTCTTTCCAAGGGTAGCTGCGCTGCCCGAAGGTGATCGTGCTGCGGTCTGGCCAATGCAGCTGGTACAGATCCAGATAGTCTGTTTGCAGCCGGCGCAGGCTGTCATGCAGGGCCTGTTCCAGATTTTTTCGATCCAGGCTGGTAGTGCCGTTACGGATATGGCCAGGACGCTTTGGGTCGCGTTGTGGACCGGCAATTTTGCTGGCCAGCACGATGTCCTTGCGGCGGCCCGTTTTAGCCAACCAGGTGCCGATATATTGCTCGGTCAATCCCTGAGTGCTGGCCATAGGGGGCACAGGGTACATCTCGGCCGTATCAACCAGATTCACGCCCAACTCAAGGGCAAGATCCAGTTGAGCGTGCGCATCGGCTTCGCTGTTCTGCTCCCCAAACGTCATGGTCCCTAAACCAATCAGGCTGACGTCCAGGTCGGTATTGCCCAGCTTGCGGTATTTCATTTGCTTCGACTCCCGAAAGCGCAGGGCCGGGCGGCCCTACAAAGCGTGCATGGTAGCGTATTTAGTTCGCTTTCCGGAGAGCTTCTTGGTCTGCGTTGTAGACCATTCGGCCTTTGAACAGGGTCATCAGCACTTTGGTGTCGCTAATTTCTGAAGGGGCTATCTCAAACAAGGGCCTGTCCAATACAATCAGATCCGCGGATTTGCCAGCCTCCAGCGAGCCGGTTTCTGTTTCTCGGCCCAAGGCTTTCGCTCCGGCCTGCGTAAAGATTTGCAGCGCTTCGCTCAGGTCCAGTGCTTGGTCGGCTCCTAACTGCTCGCCGGGGCGTTGTCCGTAAGGATTGGCGCGAGTTATCAGGGCTTCGATAGCGGGCCAGGGGTTGTTGTCTTTCACTCCTGATGGCCAATCCGAACCGGCAATAATCGCCACTTTTTGATCCAATAAAGAACGGGCCTGGAACATGGTTTTGCCGCGTTCACCTACCACGGAGCCAATCGCATCTGTCAGCCCGGATGGATACCAGATATAGGGGGAGAAGTCGGCCGCTACGTTCAAACCCTTGAAACGGGACTTGTCCTGATCATTCACGAATTCCGAATGGGCCAGTTCGTGCATTACACCGTTGGAGCCATTAGCTTTGCGCGCTTTTTCAATCGCATTCAAGGCCACCCGAATGGCGCGGTCTCCGGCTGTGTGCATCTTCAGACCATACCCGGCGCCATCCAGATGAGTCACCACACGGTCCAGCTCTTTTTCAGGAACAACCAGCGCGCCCAAAGCCAGCGGGTCATCGTGATGTGTATCCACATACGGCTCCAGCATGGCTGCGGTATGAGCAGAAGTGGGTACGCCATCGGTGTAGATTTTGACGTAATTGGTTTTCAAGTCTGGTCGGGCATATTGCTTGCTGATCCGATCAATTTCCGCAAAATCAAAAATATGTTTGCTTTCCTTGCCGGAGATTCGGATTGCTGTAGCTACATGCGCATTCAAGCCTTCCTGTTGATCCAGATTAAAGTAGGCGCGCACCACGGCTTCGCTGGCATCAGCATCCTTCAACCCTGTGATACCAAACTGATTGGACTCTTTGATGGCATAGCGTGCCGCCTTCAGATATTGCTCGTCCGTCCAGTCAGGGACAAAGGAACGAATGTAGCTGTTGGCCTCTACAAGAACCCCATTGGGTTCGCGGTTACCTGCCTCGTGTTTCACCGTCATCCCGCTGGGCGGGGTGAAGCTGGCATCAATATGCAGCAGGCCGAGTGCTTTGGAATTGACCCAGGCATTGTGGCCGGTGTCGTCAGTCAAGACGATTGCCTTGTCGCCTGATACCGCATCAAGCCACTGGCGCGGAGACTCAATATTATGGGTTTTAAAGAAATCGCTATCCCACTGGCCACCTTGAATCCATAGCGTTTCACTACGCGCCACGCAGGCTTTGAGCGTTTCTGCCAGCACATCAGGGCTGACCGTGAAAGGAAAATTGCACTGGAACAGATGTTTCAACCCTCCCCACACAGGGTGGGAATGGGCCTCATTAATGCCGGGCATAGCCATTTTGCCGCCCAGGTCAATGACTTGGGTATGTTCGCCACGGGCAACTTGTAGGTCTGCCGTATTGCCTAGTGCTGCAATTTTTCCGTCGCGGATGGCGATAGCCTCTACCCAGGCCTGATTCGGGTTTTGCGTATAAATACGTCCGTTCACCAGCAGCAGGTCTGCCGCAGGGGAGGCGGCCAGCGCGAGTGAGCTGCCAGCGCCCAGTGCTGCCATGCCCGTTAAGGACGCGATCGCCAAACGCGAGAGGGTGAAACGCATATCTCTTTGCTCCAATATTGTTATAACTAAGTTTCCATATTGTTGGCGACCTTCCCAGCCCATTAAAGCGAGGAGGTAGGTCGCATTTGGAGCCTCTAGACTACTGCGATAAAAGCAGCGTTTCTATAGGGGGAAACACAGTAAGAGATATACGTATAGATAAAAAAGACTAGCAAGACGTATGCGCTAATGCTATTTCATAAAAAATCTTCAGGCATGAACTTACGGGAAATAAAAAAGCCTCTGCAAAAAACTTGCAAAGGCTTTGTTGGAAGAAAGGCGTGTTGAAGTGAACGCCTTATGCCGCTTCGTTGTGTTCAGGCAGTGCGGGTGGGGCAGGTGTAGGCCGATTGGGCAGGAGCGACAAACCATGCTTGGTCCGCAAACGCTGGCAGTCTACATTCGGGCTGCCATCCAGCTCCCAGATTTGATAGTCACGGCAGGGCGTGGGGCGATCAGGATAGATCGCGCAATGAATACCAGGCTGACCTAAGGTGCCGCGCAAAGCCGTACAGCGGCCTTCGCCTTGCTCCGTACCCTTCATGCAGGCGCGCAGCGGACCAATTTTGGTGGTTAACTCGACTGGCACAGTGCCCCCTGTTTCACCACTTAATTCGCCACTATAAAAAGACACCCGAAAGTGTGAGCAGCACACCCCGCAGCTCAAACAGGGGTTCTCATCGAAGATTTCATCATTGGGCGGCGTGTAAAGCACCGCCTCCAGCGCCGTTTCCTGAACGCCAGGTAGATCTACTAATTGAGCAAGGGTAGGCGGGAGAGTAGAACCAGTCATTGGGTAGGTGTCCCGTGGTTGCTGCAGACCTGCTTTAGACGAAGCAGGCAATCTGCAAGCGTAAAGCAATTATTTTATTTTTGCGCGGAGAACTTGAATAGAAAAATCGTGTGTAAGCAGGGCGGCGTGATGCAGCCGAGAGACAGATTGAATGTATCTATATGTTTCTCTGTCCTGTGAGAGCCGTACGGAGGTGAAATTCTAGAAATCGGATGATTTTTTAGGTTTTATTTATAAATCAAAGGATTAGGTCTGTTTTTCGCGTTTTTACCTGGTTCCGGCACATCAACAAGAAAAAAAACATCCTCTTTTTTATAGAAAAATGCAAAATAGTGTTGACAGCCCCATAGGGAAGATCTATTATTTCATTTCTTCACCGCAGGCGGTTAGCTCAGTTGGTTAGAGCGCTACGTTGACATCGTAGAGGTCGCTGGTTCGAATCCAGTACTGCCTACCAGAATACATGCACACAGCTCCAAGCTGTGCCAAGAAAAGCCCCAAAGATCAATGCTTTGGGGCTTTTTTGTTGCCCAGCGTTCCAAGCTGCGCCAAGCCCCGCCAAGGTATTTTGGGGGCATGAATGGGGGCACGGACGAAACGAATGGGGGCATGGCTATTTTGGTGCTTTCTCCAACTGCGCGTCCAGGTAATCCGACCACCACTGCATTAGTTCATGGCGCTCTGCCATGTACTGGGCATGGTTGTAGGCACGGCGCACCTTGTTGCGATCACGGTGTGCTAGCTGCCGTTCAATTACCTCTGAGCGAAAACCGCTTTGCTCGTTCATGATGGTGGAAGCCAAGCCACGAAAGCCATGGCCCGTCTGCAGGCCGCCAAATCCCATAATCTTTAATGCCCGGTTCATCGTCTCACTGCTGATAGGCGTAGAGCGAGGGTTATGAACGCCGGGGAACAGAAAAGAGTGGCGTCCGGATAAAGCCCTCAGTGACTCCAGGATTTGAATGCTTTGGCTCGATAGGGGCACCAGGTGATTTGCGGCGCTTTGTTTTTGGATCAGACGGCCTTTCATGCGCTCAGCAGGGATGGTCCATAGCGCATTGGCCATATCAAACTCTTCCCAGCGCGCCCATCGCAGCTCGTTCGTGCGTGGGAAGGTGCGCATCATCAGAAGCAAGGCGTAGCGGGTTTCTGGGCGGCCGTGATATTGCCTTATCCGCTGTAAGAGTAGTGGCAGGGCGTCTTCATCAACGTGTGGGTAATGCTGCACCGGTGGCCGCTCCTGCAGGAATTGGCGTAGCCCGTGCGTGACATCATTGTTGGCTAACCCGACTCCGCACGCATAGCGAAAGACCATACCGACGGCTTCCAGTACTCGTGATGCCATTTCGAGTGCGCCGCGATGCTCTACCGTCTGAATGATCTTCAACACGGCTTTTCCAGTGACTGCCTCAATCGGCATCTTACCGATGACGGGGTACACGTTCGCCTGGAGTGCGTTGCGTATCCGCTGGAAGTATCCAATGCTCCAACTCTTTTTGCGAACCTCCAGCCATTCATTGGCGACAATCTCGAAAGAGGGGGGCAGGTGCGCCGCGGTGGCGATGGCAGTCAGACCTGGGTCCACGCTCTCCGCCAATTCCGTTTTCGCTTCTTCGCGCATCTGGCGAGCTTTGGCCAAGCTGACCTCGGGATAAGAGCCAAAGGTCAGCCGGCTTTCTGCTTTCGATTGAGGGCGGCGATACTTCAGGCGCCAGCGCTTGGCACCGCTGGGTAACAGCTCCAAGTACAAGCCACCTCCATCGAATAAGCGATTTTTGCCGTCGGGACTGTACTTGGCGGATTTGCATTGCGAATCGGTCAAGGGAGGAATGATCTTGGCCATTACGGTTTATTTACCTCTTTAGAGTAGGTGGTGGGGCTGCTCAGCCAGGCAAGAATGTCTCGGCCACGCCATACCGTGCAAGACGAGCTCAAGGCTTCGCCCGCTGGTGCACGGCCGTTGATGATTCGTTTTCGCCAGGTCTCGCGGCTAAACGGGATGCGGTCAGCGAACTCGTCCCACCGGTACAGGCCTTCGGGGTGGATGGTGGGGGCGCTTTTGTGAGCCGCTGCCATCGAGTTGTTGGGTTGTGGCATGGTTGTGTTCTCCATTAAAAAACCGGCGCAAGGCCGGCTGGAATCATTCCTTATTCGTACAGGTTGAAATGGCTTGTTGTTGTGTTTCAGCCGCAGCTTTTAAGCCAGTGCATCTGCTTCACCCTATAATCAAGACCGCCACGGGAATGCTCCGTGGGGGAGCGGCGATCTCTGCCACGTTCCTGGTCAATGTGCGTCTGCACGGACCCATGCCTCAGACGGGAAACTGATGAGACATAGCCTTGATGGCTGGCGCCTTTTCTTAATTGATTAGGAGCCGCTATGGCTAAGACACCACTTCAAAGAGCTCGTGAACGAGCATTCAAACTTCAAAATGGTTGCTGCTTTTATTGTGGGCAGCGCATGAACCAATCCCCCCTTACAAAGTGCACTGCAGAGCATCTCCAGGCTCGCCGTGACGGCGGCCGCATAGTTGGGAACATCGTTGCCGCATGTCTGCACTGCAACAACGAAAGACATAGAGCTGAGCAGCCAATGGCCCCTAAAGCGTGGCGTGCCTATGTTATTAATGAGGTAAGGTGGGCGACTCTTGCTTAGGGGGAAGCCGCGATTAGCAGTGGAGCATGACTTTCCTTTCATAGTAATGATTCAGCAGTAAGTGCTGGATCTATTTGGGCGCTGTCAAAAGCATAGAGAGCTACACTTGGTGTGCTTATTTCTCGGGGGAAATGAATGGTGACTAGGGAGTTAATGCGAGCATGGGTTGTATTGGCGCTTCAAGCCAATGAGGAAAAGAAAGCATTTCCTAAAGACGTTGCCAGGTACATATGGGAAAACTACAAGAACGAGCTAATGCGTTCTGGAGACATGCTGTATACGTGGCAATACGATGTGCGTTGGGCTGCACAGGATCTTAGGAATTCAGGTGTTTTAAAGCCAGTCAACGGTAGGAGAGATTTGCCGTGGGAACTGGCCTGAATGTCACGGGAAATCGGGAAGTTGGGTCGGGTTTAGTCTGGGGCTCGTACCAGCTTCATTCCTATTGGTCTGATCTGCTCTCTACTATGTTTATTCGTTCGCCGATCCAGCGTACGACCGGGACGCACCAAGAGTTGCCTAGTGCACGAAAGCGAGGCGTGTCGGCGCTTCGTTTACCTGGGAGAAGGGTGTAGCCGTCTGGAAACCCCATCAGTCGCTCATGCTCAAGTGGGGTTGTTGTGCGGATGCCTTGCTCTTCCAGCACATAGCCCGTTCGGTCATCGAAAGCGCGTGCCCCTTTTGCCGTGAGACAAGGGTGAACTGTCCGCGGACCCCATCGCGCTGAGCTATCCCCTTTAAAGCTCTCTTGCTCAAAAAGAACCGCTGCGGCACTTCGCCGGCAGTCACCAATATCTCCGATAGATTCACACAATCCATCGGCTTCGACGATGAAATCAAGCCACGCCTGAACCCGCTCCACGTCTCCAAAAAGGTCGCTACTTGTGTGTCTCGCATAATCTATAAATTCCTCTATCGCGATCAAACACGATGACGCCGCGCTCCAAAAGGGCGGGGATGATTGACTCAAAAGAAGAGTGAGCCTTCCGATGAGCAGCGCGGCTCTTGAACACGTAAAGATTTGCGCTTGAGTTGTTGAATTTGTTGGCGTCGATGTGATGAACGATTTCATCACTTGATAAGCGTCGTCCAAGACTTTTTTCAACGACTGTTCTGTGAGAGTAAACGGGCTTTCCATTGGCGAAACCATCAATTGGCCTTCCGGCGTGCGTTCCTTTTCGCTTTCTCCATGGGACGCATCCGATGCGTTTTGCCCTGCTTGATGTCTCAGAAACGCTTCTGCCAAGTTGTTGCGCAACAGAGGCCAGTTCTCTTGATCCCCAAGAATCCCGAATAACCGCATCCTCCTCTTGAGTCCATCTCTTGAGAGGGACGCTAAGCCCGAGTTTCCCAGCTCTTTTCCGAATCTGCTGGATGCCTCTATCAAGATGCTGTGCAATATCTCTTGCAAGCATTGAGCGATAGTTAACGCGGATGAATCCGTCTTCTGTTTCAGTAAATCGTCTCTGTGTTGGCCGCATACAAATACCCGTCGTCTTCTTTGTGGTACACCAAAGAATTGTGCATCAAGTATTTCAATATCGAAAACGTACCCAAGTTCTTCGAGCATATCCAAGAAGCTAGCAAAATCCCGTCCTCCGTTACTGGACAAGACGCCGGGGACGTTCTCCCATACCAGCCATTTGGGGCGATATTTTGCAGCAATGGCACCAAAGGTGAGCATGAGGTTGCCACGTGGATCATCCAGTCCTTTTCGCAATCCGGCGACGCTGAATGACTGACAAGGGGTTCCTCCGCAAAGAAGGTCAATTGGCTCATCGGGCCACTGCTGAAATTTGGTCATGTCGCCCCAGTTAGGGGTATCGGGGTAGTGGTGGGCCAGCACGGCGCAAGGGAAGGGCTCTATTTCACTGAAAGCGACTGCCTTCCAGCCCAGCGGATTCCAGGCAACAGAAGCTGCTTCAATGCCCGAGCAGACGCTCAAGAAGCGCATAGACACACCGGCGCGGTTGCCGGCCTCCATTAAGGTTGGTTGAGTGTGGGAAAAGAAAAACCCCGGTTGAGTAAATCAAGCGGGGTTATGGGGTGTTGCTGTATTCGTGATGCTTCATAGGAGGGATGTCCTATGCCCGAGACGAACCGGATCGACTATGATCTCTGAAGTCATTAGTAACAAAGTCATCTGGAGGTCATGGGTGGGTCGGGAAAAGTGCAGATGTGATAGAGACATGCTTGGGGCCTTAATAGCTGGCTTATTGCTTGGTGTGGTGATCGGGCTAGCAGTCATTACGCTTTTTTTTGCTCAATCTTGGGTGCTTGGGTCTATCGCCGTTGTTTTCTGCGTAGTGTTGTATCTAGCGCTCATAAATATGCACCAGGCTGAGGGCTGGTCTAGTCAAATCCAAGCCATAAGTGCCTTTTTGGGAGTTTGTGTATCAGTAATTGCTGTTGTTGTGGCGTATAGCACCTTCAAAGGAGTCGAGGAGAGCAGCGCTAAGGAAATGTATAAGGATTATTTAAATTTGGCTTTAGAGCATAAAGAATTTGCAAAGCCATCGATGAAGGCTCGAGGTAGGTATCCTGACGATATAGAAGTTAAGGATGAAGTTGCTTATGAGTTTTATGTCGGACAGTTTTTGTATACGGCTGAGGAAATACTGAAGATTAGTAATTCAAATGTGTGGGAGGCGATTTTGGGGCTTCAGATTTGTTATCACATTAATTTTATAAGTACATATGAAATTGGTCTTTATCAGCATGGTTTGAGGGAGGGTGAATTGAAGGATAGCCCGTATTATTCAGAAAAATTACAAAAACTTATTAATAAAATTTACACTGCTTCAGTTTTTCACTCTTCGGAATTGGATGCGAATAGCAAATGTTATTGTGATTTATTGATTGAAGTGGCTAATGGTTTCCCTAAGAGTAAATGTATTAATTGATATCGGTTGTGATGAGTGAAATGGTTAGGTTGCTCTAACGAGTAAATTTGCAGCTATATTTTTATGCAACTTTCTCCCGAGGAGAAAACTGCTGATCGGAGTAGTTGGCCCGCACCAGAGCATGCGCCAAGGGTGGGCAGACGCTGTTCCCGCACATGCGGACCTGAGCCGTCTTAGTAAGTGGGCTGCCGTCAGGCTTGCGGTCGATGATGTACGAGTCAGGAAAGCCTTGGGCGCGGTAGAGCTCGCGTGGGGTCAGCATGCGTAGGCCAATGTCCACGATCTGGTAATCGACGCCATGGACAGTCACCAGCCCGAAGCGGTCTTTGGTGGTCACGGTGTGCAGGGGCTCACCCATTTGAGGGTCTTGGTCTGTGCCGTAATACTTGAGCAGGAAGGCGCGTACTTCGCCCACATGGCCACCGCCGGCTGTCAGTGTCGGCATGGGATCTTCCTGGCTTTGGCCAAACTGGTTATTGCGCAGCTTCACCAAGTGGCTTGTCACCAAACCTGCAGGGCAACCGGACGCCGTAACGGTGTTCAATGGTTGCTCAACATCGCGGATGCCGTGGCTAAACCGTTTGCCGCCTGCCTTGCCTTCACCATGCCCCATATGGATCAGGTTGGCCGTAATCAGACTGTGGTGATCCACGCTGGTAACCGTACCAATAGGGTCTCGCAGGTCGCTGCCTACCACGCCGGTATAGTGCTTGGCTAGGAATGCAGTCACGATGGAGGCGCGGCTATCCGTGGTGATCGTATTCAGTGGTGTATCAGCTTGGCGCGGCTTCTGACTGTAAGTAGGGCCACTTGTGGCTGCCATGAAAGCCGTCACCATTCCCATCACGTTCCCTGTGCTCATCCGTTTTGTCTCACCACCGGCCGTAACAGTGTGCAGCGGCACATCCAGGCCTGTGCCCACCGAGCCAGAGCGAAACTTTGTGATGAAGCTGACGCCACCCGGCACGATGAATGGGTCCTCTGCCTCTATCACGTACCGCATCACTCCCTTCGCAATGCGTCGGCATGTCGCATCAGCAAGGGGGCGCTTGCGCTCAAAGATGGATGGAAATGGGATGGACCAGTCGATGATGTTCGATGCTGGGCGCCAGGCGAGCTGGCCTTTGGCCGGTTTTGCAAAGTGGGTTTGCTGCGGCCAGATGATAGGCAGGCCATCACACCGAGCCACCATGAAGAAACGCTTGCGAATAGTCGGAGCGCCGTAGTCGCAAGCCCGCAGCTCCTTGTATTCCAAGCGGTATCCAAGGGCGCGAAGCTGTTCCTTCCAGAGTTGGAATGTCTGGCCTTTGCGCTCAGGGCAGGGCATGCCGTCATCAGTCAGCGGGCCCCAGGTCTGAAACTCCTCCACGTTCTCAAGAATGATCACGCGGGGGCGGACCGCCTTGGCCCACTTGACGACGACCCAGGCCAAGCCACGGATGCGCTTGGACACCGGCTTGCCGCCCTTCGCTTTGCTGAAATGCTTGCAGTCAGGGCTGGCCCACAGCAGGCCGACTGGCCGCCCGCGAGTGGCAACGTGTGGATTGATCTCAAACACATCACTGACATAGTGCTCGGTCTGAGGATGGTTGATGGTGTGTAGGGCAATGGCCTCCGGGTCATGGTTGACGGCAATATCAACGTGCCGTCCCAGGGCCTGTTCTAATCCGGTGGATGCGCCACCGCCGCCAGCGAAAAGATCGACCGTGATCTCCGAGGCGATGGGCAACAAAAACTGCTTGGTGGTCATGGGTTGATCCTAGAAAAGAAAAACCCCGTTGAGCGAATCAAACGGGGTTGTGGAACGGCAGATTTTAAAGGTGTTCTATTTTATAGTTTGTGTACGTAAAAGTAGCTCGCTAAGCGTTACACTTTTGATTCTATAAGACGGAGGGTTTAGTAGTGGATTTTGGAAAATTTAAAATATGGAATGAGCCTTGGTTTAAGGAAAACTGGGTTAAATCCTTGGTTGGCTTCTTAGTTGATTTCTTAGTTGGCTTCTTAGGTGGCTTCTTGGTCGGTATCTTGGTCGGCAGTTTTGCTGGCTTTGTATATTACAGTACAGATAAGCAAGGCTTGATTGGCGTCGTTGGTACATGGGTGACCGGGGTAGCGGCAACATCTATTGCGTGGCTAGCCTATAGAGACCAATATAAGAAAAAAGAGAGTACAAGAAAATATACAGTTCATAAAATTAAGAATTTACAAGAAGACCTTGCTCTAGGGATGTTTGGTATTTTTGATTTAATAGAAGTATGGGGAGGGCGGTTTGATAATTGGGGTGGTGAGAAAAAAACCATGTTGGATATACTTGGTTTACTTAAAAATGACAAAAATTGGCCAGATTTAATTATTGAGTTGGATAGTAGGGATTGTTTTTCTTTTGAGGAATTAAAGGAAATGGAAGGCCGTGATTCAAATATAAAAAAAATTAGAAGAGAGATGGTAGGCGTTTGTAGTAAAAGATATGGCTATGATAATGTTAATGAAGTTAAGGCATACGAGGGTATAGTTAATAATATGAGGTGTATTTCACGGGAATTGAGTTATGTCTCTGGGGATACAAAACAAAAACTAGATGAGTTATTGGAGAAGGCCGATCAAGTGTTGATTGATGTGAAGTTGCTGCCGGAACCTGATTATGATTATGCGGATCTTGAGGATTAATCAAATACGAGGATCCGAACATATTTTGTCTTAAATGCAGTAAGCATTCCTAGAAAGTAGAGGGGCGAATGGAATGTCATCGTCCATATCTGCCAGGTTGCCGGACGAGGGCGGTGGCGCCTGTCGCTGCTGATCACGCCCAGTGGCATCAGCGTAGTTGTTGCGCTGCTGGCCCTGTGGCGGTGAGTTGGGTTGCTGCGCTTCCCCGTCACGACCGCCCAGCATTTGCATTTGCTCGGCAATGATCTCGGTCGTGAAATGCTCCTGATCATCCTGGCCCTTCCATTTACGGGTGCGCAGACGACCTTCTACGTAGACGGGACGGCCTTTGCGCAGGTACTCCCCCGCGATTTCAGCCAGACGGTTGTAGAACACCACACGCACCCACTCGGTTTCCTCCTTGCGTTCGCCTGTAGCTTTGTCCCTCCACGTTTCAGTGCACGCGATGGAGATATTGCATATCGCCACTCCCTCGGCTGAGTATCTAACCTCCGGATCTCTGCCTAGGTTGCCAATCCCGATCCATTTATTTACTGACGCCATCTCGTCTTACTCCGTTCTGAATTGCGATATGCCCAGCGTGCTGGCGGCAAATTCCGAAAGCTGATGCAATGTCCTTGTAAGGAATTCCCTGCTTTGCCATTGCCACTATTTCAGCTTCAACATAGGCTGATATTTTTGTTTGCGGCAGAGCGAACCCTTTGGCTTGCCGCCCCTTTGAGACCGCGTCTTGCATATTCTCTTTCCTTGTTCCTAGGAATAGGTGATCTGGGTTGATGCAGCGACGGTTGTCACACGAATGACAAACATCCATTCCTTTAGGAATGTCCATACGGTTTGCTAAACGGTAGGCGTGTCGGTGGGCATGGTCGGCCTTGCGCCTGATTGTCGCTCGGGCGTAACCGTTGGCCTGCACACAGCCTTGGTATTCCAGGCATCCAGTGGCAGTTTTAATGCAACGCTCCAGCAGGTGAGTAAGGCGAGCCGCATCGCCTGATTTAGCCAGAGTTGTGAGCCCAGCCATTTAAGCCACCTTCTGCTTAAGATTTCGGATGTGCGATTCGACTCGGCCGGCGAAGTGCTGCAGCTTCTCTTCCATAGCTTCAATAAAGTCGTCGTTTCGCTCGACTCTCTTGATGAATAAGTGCTTATCCACTGGCTCAAGCTGGGGGGCATACATGATGAAGTCGCACCACTTTCGGCCAGTGATCCACATTCCCCCCTGGATCTGATGTTCGTATTCAGAGAGGTCACCGGTTTCCCACATCTCTACCAGCTTGCGGGCAGAGTTCGGGCACTTGATTTCTATAAGCCCGTCATCGTCAACGAAGCCGTCTGTGGAGTAGCCAAAGACGCGATCATCTGTCAGGACAATGCCGGATTCCTCGGCTAAGTTGCCCGTTTTGGCCTCATACGCAATTCGGGCTAAGGGCTCTAACTCGGTACCGCGGCGCATCTCCCATGTGACGTACGTGTCCTCAGTCGTTTCGCCATAAATCCGCTCAATGGCCACCTTGTACGCATAGTCTTTGCTGGCTTGGGAGAAGTCCCCGCTTTTGAGGGTAGAAACGGCGTCAGAGAATTTGCTTGCGGTGATTACGCCTGCTCTGGCAGCAAACCATTCGGGGGTTCCTTGAGTGCAGTTAACGAAAATCATGCTTCCTCCATTTCAACTGTTTGTGCCGCTCTGAGGCGCTTTAAATGAGCGAGGTAGGCGTCCTTTAATGCCTGATGGTCCTTAGGCTGATTGGCCAGCAGGCCGTTTTTCTCTGCCCAGTAGGCTTTCATCTGCTCAATCGCTTCGGTTGAACGCAGCCCGTCGATGATTGGCGTCGGGTCGATGTAGTCGTCATGGCGTTGTTCTGCCGCCATCTGTGCCAAACCTTCGCCGCTATCGGCATTGAGATGGTGAATGGCCTTGTCCAGCCGGTCAGTCTTAGGCCAATACTTGTAGGCTCGCTTCACCACCGTCTTTTTCGCCATCTCGCCATAGTCGGTTTTCCATGGCGATGACTTGCCAGACTTCACCGATTGGGAGCGATTCATGATGGAGTCAATCTCGTCCTTGTTCATGCAGTCAGTCAGATAGTCCCCGTCGGCGGTTTTAACTACCACATACACGCCTACGATGGGCCCACGCTCTTTTGAGAATGGGTTGTACTGGTGGGTGGGTGGCTTATCAAAGCCGTTCAAAGCAAAGGCATCCTGGTCGTAAACAAGCTCAGCCTGAGCCCAAAGGATTGACCCTGTAGACATCGCCAGATCCATCAGACCCATGTAGCTGATATCGAGGCAGATCTTGCCGTCTCGTGGGACTAGATACGCTTGCCGCTTGGCTGGGTTCAGGCTGATTCCAATGGCCGCGATGTTTGTCACGGCATTGGTGACTGACTGCTTGTTTTTGACGGCTATGCCCATGGCGTAGTCATTGGCTGTCAACGTCTGGATGGCAAAGCCAGCCTCGCGCTCGAAGTTCAGTGAGCGGTCCACCAGCACAGAAGAAAAAGCGTCTTCGGCGCCGTAGACATAGTTGCTAATGGTGTCTAGTGCTGTGCTCATGTCATGCTCCAATCGCTCGGGCCGCCAAGGTCGGGCCGAAAAAAAGCAGTCCGCAGACTGCTATGGCAATGAGTAGGGTCAGGGGCCAGCCCCAGGGCGGGGTGCTGCTATTTGGTGCGTAGCATCCCTGACCATCGAATGGGTTACGGCGGCGAGTGCGGGGGAAGCCGGGGTTTTGGTCTGTCATGGCTGCCTCCAGATACTGAGAACGCCCTCAATCCCGAGTGCGATAAAGAAAGCGGCGCAGCAAAAGAGCGTCGCAAAGATGAAATACTCGATCAGCACGGCAGCGCCTCCAGTTCTTGCCGGGTCATGCAGTTATGCGTGGTGTCTGCCCAGTCGCCGATGATTCGCTCGCGGTCGGCGCGCAGAGCAGGGCGCAGGCTTTCATCATCAAGCGCAGCCAGCAGCTTGGCTGAATAGTCGAAGCCTGCCGAACTGGACGCCAGAAGCGCATTCTCTATTTCCTCGATCAGCCCTATGCGGCTTACCTTTTGAGGAATCGATTGCAGGGTCCAGGCGATGTTCACGTACAGTGTTTTGCCGTACAGGCAGTTGCGGATCTGCTCCGCGATATAGGCGCGGCGGCGCTCCGCCAGCTCGTACGCGTCTATCTCACGCATAGCAAAAGCGTTCATGGTTAGCTCCGTGGGGATTGCGCCGCGTCCGGCGCCATTGAAAGGGAAGAGGTTTAGCCTGCGTCTGCCGCCGTCACGATTTGCGCGCGCAACTCGGTATTGGCGGGTTCCGGGGTTCTATGCCCTCTAGTCGCAGCACTCCCGATCGCCCATGGCGTGGGCGGTTTTGATATTGAAATAGTTGAGGGAGTGGGAATGCTGCGGCTAGAGGGTGCCGCTAATTACCGCTACAGTATGCGTAGCAATGATTTCACGGGGATAGGTGTAATGAAGCCTAGATGCTTATGCCTGCTATGAGTGGAAATAGATAAGAGTGAGAGTTACTAATAGGAAGGCTCAGCGAGAAATTGTTTGCAGGGTTTATACTTTTAGTAAGATTGAATTCCACCTTTTTATCTGAGGCGTTATGGATCAGCTTGATTTACCTGTGATTTCCCGTAAAGTTGATGGGAGTTTGATTCATCAGAGAGCCTCTGATGGATATATAAACGCGACTGCCATGTGCGTAGCCGCGGGAAAAAAGATTGGTCATTACTTTGAGGTTAAAAATACTAGGGAGTTTTTGGAGGAGCTTTCCAAGGAAAACAGGCTCCCAGTTCCTCAGTTAGTTCAAATTATCAAGGGAGGAAATCCCAACTACCAAGGGACTTGGGTCCATCCTCAGGTGGCCATACACTTGGCTCAATGGCTATCTCCTAGATTTGCGGTACAGGTAACTAAATGGGTCCATGATTGGATTTCGGGAGATGTTTCTCGAGAACCGACTCTTCCTGGTCATATACAAAGGTACCTAATAAATAGAGATAAAATTCCTCACACGCATTTTTCAATTCTGAATGAGTTAACCTTGCTGTTAATCGCCCCCTTGGAAAGTGCAGGCTATACGTTGCCCGATAAAATGATCCCAGATGCCTCACAAGGAAAAATGTTCTCCAATTGGTTGAGAAGTGAGAAAAATATCGAACCTAAAAGCTTTCCCACCTATAAACATACTTTTCTAGATGGTCGAGTTGTCGACGCGCGGCTCTACCCCAACGAGCTGTTGGCCGAATTCCGCCAGCATTTTTCAACGGTTTGGCTGCCCCATAGGGCGGAAGGGTATTTCCAGGAGAGGGACAAAGCTGCGTTGGAGTATTTGCCTTCAGTATTGAAAATACAGGGATAACCTGTTGATATTTAACCGATATCGTTATGACGATATCGGGTGCGGCCGCAGATTACCCATCACATAGGCGGGCTGGGCTTGATACCAGCTTGCCGCGCTGCCCCTGGTTCTACAGGCGGATGGCTCGGTCTGGTGATCAGCCAGTCGCGTGGTTACCGTTGACCGAAGCGTCTTTACTGACGCCCGCCTATGTGATGCCCCTCATAAGAAGGGCTGCCTGGACCTCGCTACCTCTTGCCGCGAGTCATGAAGGCGTTGATTCGATTAAGCCTCGCACTTGAAGCGATGCATCAGTCAGGGCCAGGGCTCGTTCAAGGCAGCCTTGGTTATGGCCATCATCGTCATCGTCTTCTGGAACCCGAGCCTTCAGGGCCTCGGTGTACATGCCAGTCAAAATACGCTGGACCGCTTCAAGCGTTTCACGCCGCACAGCTTCCGTGTAGCGTGTCATTTGGTAGTCACGGTATACAGCGCATATGGAGTTGGTGATAAATGTGCTGTTTGTGTGGGGATCAGTCTTACTGAACGCCAGTCCGCCATTCATCAATGAGTCTGAAAGCCATCCGAACGGCTCCGGCATCGTTACCTTGCTCATGCTTTCTCCTGTTTGTCATGCTTTCCCGGAAAGTCGCTGGGCCAGCGCATGGGTTTGTCCTGCTGTTGCATGTCTATCTCCTATTTATCCGTCAGCACCCTGAGTCAAGATGCTGGTGGATAACCGCTGCGCTCCTGGCTACTCCCAGCCAAGCTGGCTCCAGGTAGCGCAACGTTCTAAATCCCCACGTCACGGGTTGTCCGTCTCACTCTTTATCAGGGGGTGTGGGGATGCGCCCTGGGCCTAGCCGTGCGTTGTCGCACCATTGGCCTATTTATCGCTTTGCTGGTTTTTAAAGAGCCTCCGCCGTGGCGGGCGCAGCCTTTGCTGCTGGCGCTCTCTGAACCGTTACTTACCGTGGCTTTGCCTAAAGGTGTTCTGCGGTTTTGGTGAAGCGTTGGAATGAAGTGTAAGAGTGCTAACATATATTGTCAAGCGTGCTAACGTTCATGTCGTAAGAATGCTTACGCGAGGGTTGGAAAAAAAGCTCGCATTGGCGAGCAGGGGTTGGAGGTAAGGCGCTCAGTCGATCGGTGTTCCGCTCTCAATGCCAAGGATTACGTCAATTAAGGTGCGGCGAAGACTGGTAATGATGCGGAGCTTTGCATCGTCTTGTAGTGCTGGTGATAGCCAGGCAGCCTCCGCAGCGTCAATGACAGCACAGCTTTCTTCGAGCCTTTCTGCTGCAGCCCGCAATAAAGCTGAGAGGTCGGCCGGGGGCTTGATGTTCTGGTTACTCGTCATATCTCAATGCTCTTCTCTTGCAAGTGGGCGTTTTAGATATGCGCTCTGATTCGTGGGAGCTACGTGGAGCGCATCAATATGGCGGGGCAGGGGATATGAATACTGTATATATATACAGCATTTTAGGTCAAGATAGTGCGGCTAAATGAAGATGCAGTTTGCTCACTTGTGATGCTGCTTAAGCCCATGCCGACTCAATCTGCTAGCATCTAGTGTCTGACTGTAACTTTAGGGAGAGGGGTAATGCAGAGGATTATGCTGTTCGTTTCCGTTATGGCTCTTGGTGGATGCATGGCAACTGCTCGGCCGCCACAGCCTGCACCGTTTGTTCCAACAGCGTTAGCCACACAGATAGATGATGAATACGTAAAACAAGCGCTCGAGTACACGAGAAATGAACTTATAGATCCCGATTCCGCTAAATTTACGGGGCTGTATGCAGCGAAGACTGACAATCCGAATGAAAAGACCGTGATATGCGGGTATGTGAACGCTAAAAATCGGCTTGGTGGATATACAGGGAAAAAACGATTTATGGCAATGCCGAGCTATTCCGCAGTTTGGGAAGAGAGTCCTCAGTATCGTTACTCCAGCTCCAACGAAATCATCCGAAAAAGATGCAATCTAAAGGAAGGCGAGAAAAGGATTTTGATTAAGATTGAGTGATGGCCTAGATAGCAAGACAAAAAAAGCCCCGGGAGGGGCTTTGATGTTTATGGGAGCAATACTTTAAAAGTCCAAATAATAGACTGCATGAAAAGGTCTTGTTCTCTTATTCTGGTACGATCCTGTCTTTATTCGTTACTTGGGAGAGGGGCGTGTACAAACAAACATCGGGCGCATTTGGAATGGTCGCAATGCTATTTGCGTTAATTACCATTTTGGCTTCTGTAGTGGCGATCTATACCTATGGTGAGATAACTATCGTGGAGCCAGGCCGATATGGGCTATCAGTCTCGACCAGTGCGGTACGAAATTGGCCGCTGATTATTTCTGCTGTTTCGGCGAGCTTTTATTCGCTTGCGTTTGTGGCTATGTTTTTTTATGTGGAGACCACCAGAAACGCAGTTGCCAAGATAGCCAACCATCTTGGAATCAAGGAAGAAGAGTCTAGCAACGCCCAACCAACAAGCCCGGCCCCCGATGAGCCAGAACAACCAAGTGCCAGCGTGACCTCATCGAAGGGGAACATTAGGCGGGGACAGCGATCTGTATGATACGACGCCTATAGCAGACAACAAAAAAGCCCCGGGAGGGGCTTCTTGGTTCCAACACGATAATATGCTTAGCGGTAAGGGGTATGCCCGAGTGTTATGCGCTGCTTAATCAGCAACGATATCCACTAACACACCACCCTTTACGCTGCCTCTGATAAGCGTTGCCTGAAGCTTTACATAAACTGAAGTTCTGTCACGAATGGCGTCCCATAGAGCATCAGATTGAGCTTTGGTAAATTCATCCTCTGAAAAGTCTACTGTTATCTCGCCTGGCAAATCCTTCCCATGGAAAGTTACTTTAGTAATGCCCCCAGGTAAGGTTTCTGCTAGTACTTGATACTCCCCTTCGGCATCGAAACGATCGGCAAGCGCACGAGGGGAGCGTTGGCTCATTGTTTGAATTGCGTCCTGGTCGAGGACGGATGTGCCAAAGGCCAACTCGGTTGCGTCTGGGGATGCCTTAGCTACTTCAGTTAATCCCACTGTTTGGGCTTTCGACAATGCGGCGATAGACGAGCGAGCACTACGAGCTACCTGCTCAGACTCTCTGGAAAGCTGTGCGTCCAGAAAGTTAAGTGCTGTATCAATGGTCTGATTATTTGACTCGAGTGTTGTCTTCAGAACTTCTGCAACATGCTCTCGCTGGTCCGCGCGATCCTTATTTTCAAGCGCACGTGTCCCCAACGTGTAAGCAGTGATTCCTAACGTTGCGATTAAGGCCAAGGAAATAAGAAGAGTTCTAGCTGACTCTGGTGACATTTTGCTTAACGGCTCCTTCAGTGCATCAAACAACTTACCGAAGTTAACCTTCAGATCGAGACTTCCTTCGTTTACATCGATCAGTAGCTCAAGCTCTTTCTTCTGTTCGACGGTAAGTCTGGCGTTAGGCTGGTCGAATATTACAATTTTAGCGAATGAATAGATAGCGTCCTGATATTGCCCTAGAGCTTTAGCAATTTCTCCGGTTAGCTGCCCGTTGTAATTTGGACCATAAATGATGATTTGAAGTTCCTTTAGAGCAGTACCTAGCTCAAAGTCCTCGATGTTCCCAGCATCTCCAGCGGCTGCTAACTGCTCTAGATAGACTAATGCGTCTTCGGTAGTTTCCAGTTTTACGTGTTTGTCGGTCATCTTTGGGCCTAGCTCCTAGGTTATTCTTCAGTAGATGGTTCGCTAGCCATCGACATAGTGAGATCAGATGGTCGTCTGATTTGTATAGAGCTTGGCAGGGATAGCGCTCTACCATGCCGGGGAAACTCATTCCTTTATTTGTTATGTCGTGGGCTAGATGTAGGGCGTTTATGGATAATCATTGCCGCCATAAGGAGGGCGGCATCGTTTGAGACGGTTCAGAGTTTTTGCCCAACCGCTCCAGAAGCCATATTTATCGACGGCAAGCAAGCAGTACTCTGAGCAGCTCGGCTCGAACCTGCATGACTGACGAACCCTTTGAGGTGCTAGCCGTCGATAAACTGTCACTACTAGTCGCGTAAGACTAGGCATTCTCTTGACGGCGAAATGTGATGACGTGGTAGTGGGAGAATGTTCCTTTTTGCCCGAACAGAGATGCCAGGCAGCCCACCGTTGTTTCAACGCCGATGCTATCGATGCGCTGAAACTCCCATCCTTGTTTTGCATGCTGGTTCACCACTTGCTCTAGGTAGTGTGCTGCTTCGCTGCCCTTGTGCTTCTTCGCATCAACAGAAATGTTTGGTGGAACTTGAACCATCTTGTATGTGTAAGCCACGTCTACTTCCTTACATAAAAATAAATTTAGTTACTTCATGGTTAAAAAATAAGGAGCCTATGGCTCCTTGTCTCTCCCTGCTCAGTCCTTCTTACGTACAGCCTCCCTGGGCTGGGTAACGATTATGGAGCCCATGTTCACTCTTCCTCTGACTCGACTCTACGAGAGGAGCGACGGAAGTTCTCGTCATTTTGGCAGTACATCAAGGCGTCTCGTAAGATGCCAGCGAGTCGGTACAGGTCTTCCGGCTTGTTCAAGATGATTCGACCATTTTTGCCAATCTCTAACCCGGCCCGTTGAGCTTCCATATTGTGGATTTCGGTCATTGGCTCAATGAACTGAATCGCAGGGCGTCGCTTGTCACCCCAGAAGCGGAAGAGCCATCTATTCGATTTCCCACCAGAAACCACAGAGAAGTATGTCTCAGTGTCTCGCATGGACAAATCTTCGCCTGGAAGAATTTCTTGGCAGATCTGGTAGAGCTTCTGTTCTTCTGGTGTCGTGATTATCTTTTCGTTATCAGGGTCAATGATTGGTGCATCTTCGTCGGACAGTACGACCACTGGCGGCGCTTCCTCGGTTTTCTGCGGCCGTGAAAGGCTGGTGGCGACCATTGAGCTTACTGATTGAGCTACTGCTTGAACCACCAAGGGCTGAATGCTTTCTAGGAATCGCGCATTAAGCTGTCGTTGGATGGATGCGCGTGTCGCAACATAGCGCACAAAATCCACATCGCATTCGCGCAGGGAGGAGGTGATGGCCTCTCGGAATGATGAAAGGTAGATATTCTCTTCCGCCATAGCGCGTAGAGCGCCTGCCTCCAGCTTATCGTGATGGAAACGGAACAACTGCTCCGCGGCATCTTCCTGTGGAGCCTCAAAGTCGACAGTTAAGAACGGATCTTTGTCCATTATGTTTCTGTTGACTAGGTCGGTGAAAAACCGCCATTCCCTGCCGTTTGTTATTGCAGCAACCGCCACCTCTGGCGTCGCGTTGTAGTACCTGGATAGTTGGGGGCAGTGGTTCGTCAGGTCTTGGGCGTATGCCTTGGCTTCAATAAAAAGCACTGGCGTCCCATTACTGAATAGCGCGTAATCAACTCGCTCAGTGGCTTTCACCCCTGGGAAGTCAGAGCCATACTCTGCCTGAACTTTAGTTGGGTCGTATGGACTAAAGCCGAGAATATCAAGCATCGGAAGGATCAAGGCTTGCTTGGTCGTTTCTTCCGATATGCAGTGGACACCAACTTTGTTCACATGTTCGATGTGTGAACTGACTCGCTGTATAAACCGTTCCATTGCCTCACTCACAAAACAATAATATTTAAAATTTCTGGTTACTTTGCAAATAAAAAATATGGGGCCTTATAGACCCCATATCCCTCTATACGTTTAGAACCCAACAATCAACTCAGTAACTCGGCCAGTGTGACGTTTCATCGTTTCAACCTTCGTCCTTTTTTACGTCCAGGCCGAGCTGGGCGGCGGACAGGAGTATGGCGGTTTCAAGCTGCATGCGTTCCCTGTCTGGGTCTAGAGCGCGAACCTTTTGATTGTCGATAGAAGCGAAGGGCCAAGAATCCGCTGATTCGCGGTCCTTGGCCGTCTCTGGGCCAACGCCCTTGGCTATCCAGAGCGCGCTGTAGCCCGTCTCTCGCTCTAGATTAAGAGCAACCTCCACATCGCCAATGGTGTGAATGATTTTGCTCCCTTTCCCGGCCCACTGAGAAACGGCGGAACGACTCACCCCAGCCGCTTTAGCCATCTGGGTGTCATTCCAGGCCATTACAGCCTTCAATTTTTCGATTCTGTCTTTTAGTTCGCTCATATGTAAGCGCAATTACACTCTATTTTTAGAAAAGCGTGCTTGCAATGATTGCGTAAGCACGCTAACATTTGCGTATGAAGAAACAACATGCCATCCAGCTACTAGGCGGCTCTGTGAGTTCCGCCGCTTCTGCTATCGGGATCATGCCTCAGGCAGTAACCCAATGGCCGGAAGACCTGCCTCCGCGAATCGCAGATCGAGTAATCGCGGCAGTTGCCCGACAGAACCCAAAGCATTGGCCTGCTGCCTGGAAGGCGATAAAGGAGAGCATCAATGTGTGATCCAGAAAAGCGAGAGCCGATACCCATCGGCCCCACAGATATTTAGTGAAGGGTAGAGGCCCCGGCCTCGCCTAAGCCGTGAAGCTCATTCCACAGCAGCCGATCCAGCACGCCCTCTACGTGGGCTTCTGTTGGGTACTCAAACATTTGCCTGGCCAGCTCCGTGGCACGGTCCAGCAGTTCCAGGCGTTCAAAGTCGATTTCTTCATCCATGCCGGTAGTGTCCGGCGTTTGATTCTTAGTTTCCATTCGTAGTTCCTGATACGTAGTTCCACCAAGCATCGTAGCCAGGGCTCAGAACAAGCGAAACGCTGAAATTACGAGGGTTTCAAGGTAATGACCTGCAAATACTCAAACACAGATTGGTTGGACGTTCTCTATAACAGCGTTCGCAAAACTCCAGGCGGGGTGGTGGATGCGGCGTTGTTTCTAACGGAGCGGCGCGGTCGCGGCATCCACCCCGAAAGCCTTAGAGCAAAGCTGCGCGCTGTGAATGGTGACGAGATAAGCATATCCATGGCTGAAATGCTCAGCGAGTGGATGGAAGAGAAGGCGGGCGGCTCTGAATACGCTTGGGATTGGCTACTGGTGATGAATGCGCAGCGTGGAATCCATGTTGATTTAGTGCCGCCTCCACCTGTTGGTGGTTGGGCCGATGAAAGCAGGGCTCTCCAAGACAAGTTTCTTTTGATCTCTACCAAGATCGGGAAGATTGCAGCCGTGACGGCTGAGACAGTTGCTGACGGGGTGATAACCCAGGCTGAGGCAGATCAGTTGGTTCCGCTGTTTCGTGATGCCCGCGTCATTCTGCATCGAATGGAGCGCAACGCTCTGCGCGCTGTTGAGAAGGAGCACTGAGATGCAGATTGTGAACAGCGATGAGTCCTTGCAGCGCTTTTTTGGCGATGTGCGCAGTCAGTACCAGGCGCATCGCTACCTGCGAATTTCAATCAAGACTGGCAAGGCCCGTACGCAGCCCCAGAACGACATTACCCATGTCTGGTACGGCCAGATAGCGCGAGAGCTGCCCGAGGATGATGCGCTGGGCTGGCGCTGCTACTGCAAGCTGCATCACGGCGTGCCGATTCTGCGGGCCGAAGATGCCGAGTTCCAGGGCATGTACGACTCGATCATCAAAGGCCGGACCTACGAAAAAAAGCTGCTGGTAATGAAGTACATGCCAGTGACATCGCTCATGAATCGAAAGCAACTGAGCGCTTATGCCGAGGCTGTGCAGGCTGATTTCCGAGAGCGCGGCGTGTTTCTTGAGTTCCCGGAGGCTGGCAAATGAAGATGGCCTGGAACAGCACATTCAAAGCCCCAACAAAGCCCATGCAGCGCAGCGCATGGAAGCCAGCCAAGCCCAAGGCAATCAAGTCACGCGGCATGCTGGGCGCGGCAGCCACTGTAGACCAGAAGCGATTCCACAGCATGATGGCCTCGCTCGGGTGCATTGCCTGCAATTTGGACAAGCACTATCAGCCAGTCGTGAGCATTCACCACATTGACGGCCGCACCAAGCCTGATGCTCATTGGCTGGTGTTGCCGCTGTGCGCTGGCCACCACCAGGACGGAACGGGCGCGCCTGGACTGGTTGCCGTCCATCCCAGGAAGAACAAGTTTGAGTCGATTTACAGCCCACAGCGCAATTTGCTGCGCCTGTGCATACAAACACTGCTGGACCGTGGCGCCGTTGTTCCTGATGGCGCGCTGAGGGCGGCAAATTTGATTGTGGAGGCGGTATGAAAAAGCTGCCGTGGTTCCGTGCTTACACGGAGATGGTTGACGACGAGAAGCTGCGCTTGCTGGCTTTTGAGGATCGCTGGCATTTCGTGGCCTTGCTGTGCTTGAAGGGGCAGGGCGTTCTGAACAATGACGATCCGCTGATGATGCGTAAGGTCGCCGTCAAGCTGGGTATTGATGCGCGCACGCTGGAAGATGTGGCGCGTCGCCTGGCCGAAGTGGGCCTGATCGATCAAGAGACGCTGCAGCCTTTGAACTGGGATAGCCGCCAGATGAGTAGCGACACTGACCCTACCAATGCAGAGCGCCAGCGCCGGTACCGCAAACGCAAACAGGACGAGGAAGCGGCAGAGCCAAAACAAGAAGATGAACAGAGTAACGGAGACAGTAACGCGTTACGTAACGGAGACATAACGCCGCTAGATATAGATACAGATAAAGATAAAGAAACAGATAAAGAAGAAAAGATAAAACCGCGCACACGCGCTGCCGCGCCTGACGTCGATTTTTCGAGCTGGCCTGCTGAACCGAGTCCCGAAGTGGTGGCCGACTACCTGCGCCACCGAAAAGAAATCAAAGCCCCGCTGACGCAGACTGCTGCAAACCGGCTTGGGACAGAAGCACAGCGGGCCATGGCCATGGGCTACAGCGTTGACGACTTCTTGGCCGAGTGCATGCTGCGCGGCTGGCGGGGAGGAAAGGCCAGTTGGCTAGAAGACCGTGATAGCCGTAAGCCTGCTGGCCAGGAGAAATTTGACCCACTTGCCTACGTGAACCAGGGCCGTATTCGTCAGGAGGAAGCGCATGTTATCGACGTGTGAATCGCCAAACCAATGGCTGATGGCCCACCCAAAGCTGGAAGGAATCAGCCTGATGGACCATCTGTTCAACCGCTTGAATGGCATTTACCCGAACAAGTTCCGCTCGAACTTCAAGGATATTCAGGCCATCCAAGACTGGAAAGACGCCTGGGCTGAAGCGTTTGACGAAGAGGGCATTGTTCCGCAGGACGTAGCCCTAGGAATCAAAAACTGCCGTCGCATGTTCGACTGGCCGCCAAGCCTGCCCGAGTTCCTGCGCGCATGCCGGCCGCATCTGGAGGCTGATGTGGCGTTCTTCGAGGCTGTGCGTGGAATGCAGGCCCGAGCAAAGGGCGAAGTAGGCATCTGGTCACACCCGGCGATCTTTCACGCTGCCATTGCTGTCGGGCAGTACGACATGATGAACCAGGCTTACCAACAACTGGAGAACCGCTGGAACAAAGCGCTGGCCAGTCAGCTTACCTTGGGCACTTGGGCCGATATTCCAGCCCCGACGCTGGCCTTGCCGTCGCCTGCGGACTCCAAAGAAGTCCGCGCAGAGGGACAGAAGAAAGTGCGAGATCTGACGCAGCAGGCTGTCAGCCAGACGGGGAAAGACCAAAAGGCTTGGGCCGGAAAGATCCTGCGAGCCCCCAAGGGCCGCACTTTGACAGTGTTGAATATGGCTCGCGCAGCTCAGGGAGAGGCCGCATGATCGAAATCCGGTTGCCATGGCCGAACAAAGGCCTAAGCCCGAATGCACGCCTGCACCACATGGCGCTGGCAAAGCTGAAAGCCGCGTACCGGCAGCAATGTCGTCTGTTGGCCAGCCAGCATAAACAGCCGGTGCCGGATAGCCCGGCCCTGGTGCTGGAGTTCATGCCGCCAGACAAGCGCAGACGGGACCGGGACAATTTGCTGGCGTCGATGAAGTCGGGGATTGATGGCGTGTGTGATGCCCTGGGGGTGGATGACAGTGCGTTCGATCCGTTGGTAGTGAGCATGAAAGAGCCTGTGCGCGGTGGTGCAGTGATTCTGCGGATTCAGGAGGTATAGCCATGTCATACCCAAGTTGGATGTACCAAGACCCATCGAAGCATGTTGATTTCGTGCGTCAGAAGCGGCAAGAACATCAGGAGCGGCAGCCCGAAGCAAAGCGGGAACGGGCACGAGAAGGGCTTAAAGCGTTATTCGGGGAGGGCAGCCATGCAAAAACTGAGCGGCGATGACTTACTGTGGAACTGGGCCCGCTGGTGCTGGTCCGGGGAAACGGTGGGTAACATGGAGCGGTATGTGCCGTGGGAGGACGATTACCGCCCGATCAACCAAGACCACGCCCTGGCTGTGGATGCTCTGTACCAGCGCCTGCCGCGCTATCAGGCGATGGTGCTGCAGGCTGAGTACACGCGGAAGAACTCGCACTTCCGGGATTTGTCGGCATCTGAGCGCCTGGTGGTAGCGCGCCGGTGGATTCGCCAGATCACCGGAGCCATCTTGCGGGATGAGGATTACAAACGGCACCTGGAAGGATTCAGGGCCAAGGTAGAAAAGGAGGTATTGCTGTGAAGTACGCGTCGGAGGTGATTGATCTGCTGGCGGCGTATCCGGGGCGTAGTTTCAAGATGAGGCAGATCATCAATTACATAGGCGGCAATGCCGATCAGAAACGGCGGGCAGTAATTCGCACCGGAGTGTGGCGTGTGTTACGCGACTTGGAGTCTACAGGGCATATCCGATCGAACCGCAGCGAAGTAGGGAATGGTGCCCACGCAGATTGGTGGTGGGCACAAAGCATAACATCAGGCTCTGGAAAACCATTTCAAGAACCATTACATTATCAGCAGCACAACTGTGCCTATAGGTTTTGAACAGGCCCGCCCATCGGAAGATCGGCGGGTTTTTCTTTGGATGCAGTCTAAAAGCCTTATCGATGCCGCTGATCTTCACGATAGCTCGATAAGGATTCTTTTAGGCGTTTATTCTTTTTATAAAGAGAGTGAGCCCAGGCGCCGATGGCGATAGGGGCAACGAGTAGCAAGATCGCGATTAGTTGGAGCCCGCCTGGAGCGAGATCAAGGCTGCCGTAGGTTCTTGTTAGGTGTCTGGCCATATATATGGCAGGGCCGAACATAAGGATCTGTATAGCTAGGCCAATAATTAATTTCATTGATCTTCTCTTTGAGCGCCGGCCGAACGGGCACGAGCTGATAGGCCAGATCATACCTAATGGGGTGTGGTTAGTGGGTTGAGCCTTAATAAGTGTGAATGAGACTAGGTTATCCGCCTCCGGGCGGGTTTTTTTTATGGATGAAAGAAATGACCCTGCCAGCGAGACCATGCCCACCTGCTGATATGGTCGGCGAGGATGCGTTGCTATTTCTAACGCTTCGGCCCGCGCCAGAGATCGGTGAGTGGGTGTAGCGGAACATCCTGGCAGACGATGGCCCGCCTATCGAAAGATTGTTGGTTTTTAACGATTCATCGAGTTATCAGCCGATTTCGTGAATCTTTAAGATGAGGATCTTGCTTTGGATTTTATATATTCTAAAAGTGGTTTTTGGTAGTGCCCATAATATCAATTAGCGCTCTAGCCTCTAAGGTTTTACTGAAATCGATTTGAGGTAGTGAGATAGTTGGAGCTAAGTTATGAGTAAAGGTAGGTGAGTTTATAGATCTCATTCTTGAGTCTATGAATAGATATGCTATGAAATCTCCTATCCAAACTGTATAACCATTTAAGTTTCCTTGCAGAGTCCTCATTTCCCGTCTCATGGGAGGAGGTATTATGCCTTTTCCATATTGTCCCCAATTTATTTGGCCTAAGATGATAGGGTAGTCGATTGCTTTAAATGATTCTGGGTTCAGAATTATTTCTTTGATGTTTTGAGAGTGTTTTATGCCAAGGTCTACCTTTTCAAATTCAGACATAGAGCTGACGTGTGCTCTCCACAACACGCTAAGGAAAAAGATCGTAAGGCGCGCCGGACTGGGTACTTCAATGCTTGTACTGCATATGCTCTCAGGGTCACTATAAGGGAGCGGTCGTAACACGTCTGCTGCATAGCTATCAAATGGACCAAATTTTATCTCACAGCAGTGACAAAGAATATTTTGATCGTAGACCCCCATGGGTGCTCTTTTTACATAGCCATTTCTTGTGAGGCTTTTTAGGTTATTTGATATTGATCTAAATGCCCATTTTGGGATTATGTGTGATTTTGCAAAGTCGTTGCAGCTTAGCAGGCATAATTTGCATGTGTTGTTCTGCATGGTTCTGTATCTTGTTTATAGTGATTTCGGAGATGCAAACAGCAGCAAATGCTATTTACGAATTTTAGTTTTTTGTCAGTCTGATAAGATAATGGAACTCATCATCAAGTATACAAGGTGTTGAAATTCGGGGTTTTGTGTTGAAGGACTTCACAAAGAGTAAAACAACCCCATGCAAACTCTGTGAGGTAAGAAACTATGGCCACATGCGGAGCCAAGACCCGCAGTGGCCAGACGTGTCGCAACAGGGCGATGCAGAACGGCCGCTGCCGAATGCACGGCGGCAAATCGACCGGTGCCCCGACGGGCAACCGGAACGCAGCCACCCCCGGGAGCATCTACTCCCGATATTTCACCGAAGAAGAGAAAGACCTAGCCGCCCAGATCGAACTGGGCAAGGTCGATGAAGAGCTGCGCCTGACGCGGATACGGCTGATGCGCGCATTGGCTCGGGAAGCCGAGTACGGCAACACCCTGGAGCTGGATAGCGAGAAGCGAGAGCCGGTCACCATCGACGGTGTCGTGGTTGCCGGTGCTGAACAGATCACCACTACCAGCAAGGTGCGGGACTACACGGGCCTGATCGACAAGTTGACGGCTCGCATTGAGAGCCTGGAACGAACACGGGCCGAGCTGGCCAAGAACTCGCCGCCAGATGAAACGCCGGTAGGCAAGATCCAAATCGAGATTGTGAATGCAAAGCCGAACCCTGCGCCTACAGATGACAGAGCCGCAAGCGCGGTTCTTTCAGACTGAGGCCAAGTACCCGGCTTTTATTGGCGGCTTTGGAAGCGGCAAGACAGAGACCCTGGCCAACTGCGCTTTCCGTGATGCGCTGGAATCCTCGGATGCCTTGATTGCTCTGTATGAGCCCACCTACGACCTGGTTCGGTTGATCCTGGCACCACGGATGGAAGAGAAACTATCCGACCTAGGCATCCGGTACAAGTACAACAAGCAGGAAAACATCATCTACACCAGCGCGCCCAACTGCGGCGACTTCATCCTGCGCACGCTGGAGAACCCGGCGCGCATCGTGGGGTACGAATCCTACCGGGCACATGTAGATGAGATCGACACGCTGAAGAAGGTGCAGGCGGAGGCGGCCTGGCGCAAGATCATTGCCCGGAACCGTCAAAAGCCTAAAGGCGTGGACAAGCCGTTCAACCGGGTGAGCGCCTATTCGACGCCCGAGGGGTTCCGGTTTGCTTATGAGACTTGGGCCCGCAAGCCCAAGCCGGGCTATGTGATGGTCCAGGCGGCCACCTCAAGCAATCCGTTTCTACCGGACGATTATGTGGACTCCTTGCGCGAGTCCTACCCGGCGCAACTGATTGAGGCGTACCTGCAAGGCCGCTTCGTGAACTTGAACAGCGGCAGCGTGTATCCGTCCTTCTGCCGACGGCGCAATCACAGCGCCGAGGTCGAGCGACCGAACGAGACGCTGCATGTAGGCATGGACTTTAACGTGCTGAACATGACGGCCACTATTAACGTGATACGCGATGACTTGCCGATCACAGTGGCTGAGCTGACCGAGGTGCGAGACACGCCGGCCATGGCCAAGCTGCTTAAAGACCGGTTCAAGGACCGAGGGCATGCCGTGATCGTCTATCCCGATGCCAGCGGCCAGAACACCAGCAGCAAGAACGCAAGCGAATCTGACCTGAGCATTCTGCGGCAGGCCGGCTTTACCGTGCGTGCGAACAGCCGCAATCCAGCCGTGCGTGACCGGGTCAACGCGGTGAACGCCATGCTTCTCAATGATATGGACCAGCGACGCTGGAAAGTGAACACGGATCGCTGCCCGGTGCTGACCGAAGCGCTGGAGCAACAGGCCTATGACAAGAATGGAGAGCCGGACAAAAGCAGTGGTCATGATCATGCGAACGATGCGCAGGGCTACTTTTTGGTCCACCGCTACCCGATTAAGAAACCGAGCGCCGGACAGCGCCAGATAGGAGGCTTGGCGTAATGTCAGTCACAACCACGCATCCCGACTACGATGCACACCTGCCTGAATGGGAAATGATGGACGATGCCCTGGAAGGGGAGCGAGCGATCAAGGCCAAGGAAAACTATCTGCCCAAGCCAGCCGGTATGGTCGAGGCGGAGAAGCTCAGCGGTGAAAACCGCTACTTGTATGAAGGGTATCGAGATCGCGCCCAGTACGAGCACTGGGTACGTGACAGCCTGCGTTCGATGATGGGTCTGGTCTCGCGGCTGCAGCCTGAGATTGAGCTGCCTGCACGTATGAGGGATATGGAGCAAAACGCCACAGACGATGGGTTCAGCCTCAAGCAGTTGTTCCTGCGTATGGTGCGCCAGGCTGTCTCCCATGGTCGTGTGCCTACTGTGGTGAATATCGATGAGCAAGGGCAGCCGTACTTCGCTACCTACCGAGCCACGAATGCCACCAATTGGAAGGAGGCAACTGTAGAAGGGCGTCAGGACTTGGTGTTGGCAGTTTTCCGGGAGTTCCGTGAGAAGGGTGATGACGTCTTTTCGCACGACACTGAGGCTGTTTACCGCGTCTATGTGCTGGATGATGGAGTTTGTTTCACTGAGGTACAGGGCGGCGACGGGCAGATTATCGAAGTGCGCCGGCCGCTGGGTACGGTGGCGACCGGTGGGCAGGTGGCAAAAGGGCTTGAGTTCCTGCCGGTTATCTACTGCGGCTCGACCGATAATGCTCCTGCTGTAGACGAAGTGCCACTATTGACGATGGCGCGTGCGGCTATCAAGAGCTATCAACTCAGCGCCGATTACTTCACCAGCCTGCATTACACCAGCCATCCGCAGCCTTGGGTTTCGGGGCTGGAAGCGGATAAGCCTCTTTCGGTGACCGGTCCATCGGCAGCCTGGGATCTGGGAGATAACGGCACGTGTGGCTATCTGGAGTTCCAGGGCGCCGGTATCGATGCCGTGCGCCGAGCGATGCAGGATCAGAAGGGGGCAGCGCTGGAGGCAGGCGCCAAGGTTATGGATGTAGCCGGCACCGAATCGGGCGAGGCCCGCAAGGCGCGGCAGGATGACCAGCATGCGACGCTGCACACCATTGTCGTGACGGTGGCCGAGGCCATAGAGCAAGGCCTGCGCTACATCGCTGAGTGGATCGGCGAGAATCCGAAGGGCGTGAAATTCACGGTCAAACCTGAGTTCAGCACGCCAGTCATTGATCCTGCCATTGCCCAGCAATTGCTGCAGGCGGTCATGGCCGGCAAGATCAGCGCGGATGCCTACTGGCAGTACCTGATCTTGGGTAAGCTGCCTGAGCGTTCGTATAACGAAGAAGCGCTGCATATTGAAAACCCTGGAGGCGTAGAGCATGGCGAGTCTGAGTGATGCCCAGCGGGCGATTGTGGCGGCGCTGGTCCAGCACTCGTCCTACGGTTACCGGGCATCGTCGCAGGTCGTGAACCGTCTTTGGCTGGAATTAGACCGAATCGGTGCTGGCTTGGCCAAGGAACTGCTGCCACTGCTGGAGGCGTTGAACCCCGGCGAGCGGGAGGCGTTCTTAGCCGGCCGTTACACGACGGATGCGCTCAAGGCCTTAAGGGGCGAGATCGACCAGGCCGCCAAGGCGTTGGATGCAGCCATTCGCTCAGAGTGGTCAGCCAGCGCTCTGGCCTTGGCAGGTTACGAGATTGCCTATATCACCGAGGTGATGGGTAAGGCTGTTGATGGTCTACCCAAGGTCAAGGTATCGCCAGCGAAAGCACTCAAAGCTGCCGCTGACCGGCCCGTATTTGATGGTCAACTGCTGAATGGTCTACTGGCTGATATTCCGATCCAGGCTCGCGCCCGGATCTATGCCGGGATCAGGCAGGGGGTCGGAGAGGGGCAAACCAACGCCGACATAATTCGAGGCCTGCGCGGTACCGACAAGCTGCGCTACCAGGATGGCCTGATACATCGCAGCAAGTTGGACGTGGAGCGGATCGTACGCACGGCGCGCAACCATGTATCAAACGTGGCTTACGAGAACACGTACAGCGCCTTGGGCGTCAAGTATCTGGTGGTGGTGGCAACGCTGGATGGGCGCACCAGCAAATATTGTGCGGCGATGGATGGTACACGGTATGAGCTGGATTCGGATTTTCCACGCCCTCCGTATCACCCGAACTGCCGCACCGTTCTGGCGCCAAGCTTTGACGGCGACCTGGTGGGCAACCGTCCATTCGTGCGCTCGCTCAAGGTGCGCGGCGGCTACCGGATTGGCGAGGACGGTGAACGTGCTCCACGGCCAGCCAGCTTCCGACCGGTGGGAGATATGACCAAAGCCCAGCGTGAAAAGGCGGGCCTTAAAGTCGGACAGGTGCAGGCCAGCACAAAGTACGGCAGTTGGTTTCGCGGTCAGGATGCTGCGTTCCAGCGCGAATGGTTAGGGCCAGCTCGATATAAGCTGTATCAGGAAGGCGGCTACGACTTGAGTCGCTTTGTTGATCCACGTGGGCGTCAGTACACTTTGCAGGAGCTGCGTCGCCGTGACGCGGATACCTTCAAGAGCATATTCGGTGATTGAGCATCAGCCCTGCGACTTCATGTTTCTCGAATGGTGGAAACACCGCATAGTCGAGCGCCGCCCTTTGCTGGAGCGGCCCGAGCTATGGCTGCATATGCACATCAACATTTCCATGCGCCGACAGGAGTTGGAAGACGACACATAACCCGCCTCTGAGCGGGTTTTTTTTTTCTGGGCTGCCTGAGGGGTGGCCTTTTTATGGCTGGCGAGGCTGGCCGAAATCTTCCCAAGGGGAAAACCACATGTTCGAAGATCTCGATCTGGCCGGGCTGGGCCTGGACCTGCCTGAGGATAAGGCCACCGCTCTCAAAGAGGTGCTGGCCGCAAAAGGGCAGGAGGCCATCGATAAGGCTGTCACAGGCCTGAAAACCAAAAATCAGGAGTTGCTGGGCTCAGTCAAGACCGCCAAGGGCGAGCTGGAGCAATTCAAGGCTCAGTTTGACGGCCTGGACCTCGATGCGGTCAAAGGCTTGCTGAGCAAGGCCGACCAGGACGAGGAAACCCGCCTGATTGCCGAGGGCAAGCTGGATGAGGTGGTCTCGCGTCGCACCGAGCGCCTGCGTGCCGACCAGGAAAAGAAACTGCTGGCCGAGAAGGAGCGCGCCGACAAGGCTGATGCATTCGCGGCGCGGTTCAAGGACAAGGTCCTAGCCGATTCCATCCGTGAGGCATCTGCCAAGTCGGGTGCGCTGCCCGAGGCGGCCGAGGACATGATCCTGCGTGCGCGTAGCGTGTTTCAACTCAACGAAGATGGCCAGGCTGTAGCCATGTCTGACGGCGAGATCGTTTATGGCAAGGATGGCAAAACGCCGCTTTCCCCACTCGAATGGGCCGAGGGCTTGCGCGAGTCGGCACCGCACCTGTGGCCGCGAGCCCAGGGCGCGGGTGCTGTCGGTGACAAAGGCGGTAAGGGCGGCAAAAAACGCAGCGAAATGTCGCCTGCGGAGATCGCCGCGTATGTCAAAGATCACGGCCGTGAGGCCTACCTGAAATTACCCAAATAAGGAGCGCATTCAATGCCTACCACAGTCAATAGCGACCTGATCATCTATAACGATCTGGCGCAAACAGCCTATCTGGAGCGTCTCCAGGAAGTGCTGGCCATTTTCAATCAATCCTCCGGCGGCGCCTTGGTGCTGCAGAACGAGAATATCGAAGGCGATCTGCGCAAGCGTGCCTTCTACAAGATCGGCGGCTCGCTTGAGCACCGCGATGTCAATTCTGTCGCCGATGCAACCGGCAAGAAGATTGGCGCTGGTGAAATGATCGGGGTTAAGACGCCCTGGAAATACGGCCCTTACGAAACCACCGAAGAAGCCTTTAAGCGCCGCGCTCGCAGCCCTGAGGAATTCTCCATGCTGGTGGGCCAGGACATGGCCGATGCAGCCCTCGACTACTACATCGAAGTCGCCTTTGCATCCTTGGCCGCTGCCATTGGCTTTAACGCCAATATGGTTGCAAAGGCTGCTTTTGCGACGGATCACAAGAAGGTCCTGACCAAGGGCATGCGCAAGTTCGGTGACCGCTTTAACCGCATTGCCCTGTTTGGCATGGACTCCGCTACGTATTTCGACCTGGTAGATGACGCGATCGATCAGAAGATCTACGAAGAAGCCGGCATCGTGATCTATGGCGGCACACCCGGCACCATGGGCAAGCCTGTGCTGGTCTCGGACAAAGTGCCGGGTAACAGCATCTTCGGCCTGCAGGCGGGCGCGGTCACCCTGACCGAATCCCAAGTCCCCGGCGTGCGCTCCTACCCGATCAACACCCAGGAAAACTTGGCGCTGGGTTACCGCGCTGAAGGCACGTTCAATGTGGATCTGCTGGGCTACTCCTGGAAAGAGGCGTCGGGCGTGAATCCGAACCTGGCAGCTCTGGGCGCCGGTGCTAACTGGGGCAAGTACGCGACTAGCGATAAGGCGACTGCTGGTGTCTTGATCGATCTGACACCAGATCAGTCGGGCGGTTAAACCTCTGCGGGGCTTCGGCCCCGCTTTCAAGGAGTAATCATGAGAATCCTGTATACGACTCAGGCGGCAATTTCTTTGCCTGAGGGCGAGCCCGTGGCCGTGCGCAACCCGATTTATTTTCGAGGCCCCGAAAGCGGTGTCAAAGAAGTAGCGGTTATGGGGGGCTTCCCCGAGATCGTTGCGGCTTACAAGGCGCTTGATGTGCCTGTTCACGTTGTGCCCGAGGGCGAGCGCCAGGAAGCAGGTCTGGAGCCGGCACAAATGGGGCTGCCGGCCCTGCGCAAGTATCTGAAAGGCTTGGGCATTGATTTCGACCCCAAGGCCACCAAGGACGAACTGCTGGCCCTGGCCCTGGCGCTCGTCTCGGAATAGTCATGGAATACGTGACTGTTTCAGAGGTGGACGAGCTGATGGGGCAGTCATGGGCTGCCGAGGACAAAAAGGCGCGGGCGGTGTTGCTGGCCAATGCCTGGATGGGCGGGCAGCGTCTGCCCAGCCTAGATCCGATGCCACAGCAATGGAAGCAGGCTGGTGCCGAGGTTGCTATAGAAGCGGCTGCCGATCGGCTTTACCGCGCTACTGAGGTGGGCGTAACCAGTAAGTCTGTGAAGGCCGACTCGGTCGAGTCCAGCAAAACCTTTGCGGCCAACTATCAGCAACTGACGGCGGGCGAACGGTTCGCCCTGGCGCTGCTCAGGCCCTGGATAGGGCGGGGCGGTGTCGTTTTTCTGAAAAGGGCGTGAGTGTGTATGGCCAAGGGAAATAAGGCGCCCAAAGTCGCGTTTAGTCAGGCATATCCACTACAGGACTATTACTCGGACGGTGAGGGTAACGAATATTCGGTGGCCCGCCTCCTGGACGGTGCGGATGACCTGCCGGTTTTTGATTGCCCGCTGGCTGCCCTGGACCTGTCTGGGGAGATTTGGCAAGGCAGCAATATGCATTCGTTGGCGTGGCATGTGAAGAAAGTCATGCGTGCCGATCTGGATGCGCCAATCTTGCTGGATTGGAACGGCCGGATAGCAGATGGGCGGCACAGGGTCATTAAGGCATTGGCCCAAGGTAAGCGAACCATTAAAGCGAAACGCATGCCGTGGAAGCCGGATCCGTGCCGCAAAGGAGTGGATTGATATGGGACTACGTGACGAATTGATGGCCGATATTGCCGAGGCTTTCGATACAGACCTGGCAGATGCGGTATCGGAGTTCACTGGCCGGCGCATCGAGCGCGGGCCTGCCTACGACCCGGTGAATGAGGTCTGGCCAGAGGTTGAGATCACCTATACCGGCCGAGGCGTCATCGGGGGCTACAAGCTGGAACTGGTCGATGGTATCCGGATCTTGGCCACGGATTCCCAATTGACTGCGCTGCAAGGTGATGTGGACGGAACGCCAAAGGTGGGCGACATGATCAACGGCATGGAAGTGCTGAATGTCGGCCAGGATCCGGCCGGTGCGTCCTGGACTCTTCAGCTACGGAAGGTGTGACATGGCGACTGGCTGGAGCAAACCGCCCACGGCGTTCATCAAGGTGGTGGAGCAGGGTCTCGGGCAGAAGCGGCATCAGGTCGCCGTAGAAACCCTGGCCGCCGTTGTCGCGGGCTCGCCTGTGGACTCTGGTGCTTACCGGGCAAATCACCGCGTCAGCATCGACGGGGTGGATCTGGGCTGTGACCTGGAGAAAATCGACCCATCGGGAGCTGAGACGCTACAAGCTGGCAATGAAGCTATCGGCTCTGCCGCCAGTCCATATTGCGAAACCGTCATCCAGAACAATGTCCCCTATGGCGAGGCCCTTGAACACGGTCATTCCGGTCAAGCGCCTGCTGGCGTATATGGCGTGGCTTACGCCGCTGTTGTGGAGAAACACACCAAATGACCTTTGAACAGATTCGGCGCGCTATCACTGCGCGGATGTCAGTCTTTCCCGGTATCGACCAGGTGCGTATCGACTATCCCAACGCCCTGACGGCATTCACGCCGCCCGAGTCAGGTCTGTGGTGTCGCCTGAGCATCCAGCATGGACAGGCCTTCATGGCAGGCATGGCCGACCGACCACATAGCCGCAAGCCCGGCATGGTGACCATCCAGTGCTTCGACCGCATCGGCGCCGGCCTGGGCGCGCTCAATCGCTTGGCGGATTCTTTGGAGGAGCACTTCTCCTATTGGTCCCAGGGCGATTTGGAGTGCCTGGAGGCCAGTCAGGTGGACGTTGGCACCGGGGACTCTGTTGGCCGGCCGCAGGGCCTGGGCTTCTATCAGATCAACGTCAATATCCGGTTCAGGGCTGGATAAGAATCATCAATCAAAGTACTGCCGGACGCGAGCCGGTTTCTTGTTTTCTTGGCAACCTTAAATCGGTAGATACCGAGCCTGAGATGGTGGAAGAGCTTTGAAAAGTCCGGGGCTGCCCATTGCGGGCGGCCCTTTTCTTTTCTGGGATCTAAAAAATGAATCAATTTGAACCGCTTGTTTCTGTCGTCAGCGGCGAGCCGCTGGCATCCAGCCTAGTGATTGCTCAGGGCATGAGAGCCAAACACAAGAGCGTCATTCAGCTGGTGCGCCAGCATGCTACGACTTTGCAGGAGTTCGGGCCACTGGCATTTGAAATGCGTGTGGTAAAGCGTCCCCAGGGAGGAGGCCCCCCAACTGAATACGCAATGCTCAATGAGCAGCAAGCCGCATTACTGATCTCGCTCATGCGCAACAGCGACGACGTGGTTGCCTTCAAAGTGCGGTTGATTCGAGAGTTCTATCGCATGCGTGATGCACTGAATCAGCGAGCGCAGAATCTCTATCAGCAGCTTCAGGCTTTGGTAGCCGAAGAAGTGGAAACACAGGTGAAGGCATCCTTCGGCTCCCGCTTGATGCTGGAGCGAAAACGCGCCATCCCAGAGTTGCGAAAGCGGAGCGAACGGCTGGAGCATGAAATCCAGCCATCTCTAACCCTGAACTGACCCGGCCTAGAGCCGGTTTTTTTACGCCATCAATAGGAGTACGCTATGTCCAGCGGTGCAAAAGTCATAACCCACATCGTCAAGGAGGTCACGCCCGGCGTCACGCCTAGCTCTGGCTGGCAGACCCTGCGCGTCACCGGCAACACCTTGACCCCCACGCCCAACACCGAGGAATCCGAAGAAATCACGGATTCGCGTATCGGTCAGGGTTCCATCACCACTAGCGTGGATATCGCCGGCGACATCATCGGCGAGTTGTCGTACGGCACGTTTGATGACCTGCTGGCTGCCGCCTTCTATGGCGCTTGGGCGGCCAATAAGCTGACCGTGGGCGAGACGCGTACCACATTCAGCGTGGCCAAGGGCTACCGCGACGTCGGCGTCTATGCCTTGTTCAAAGGCGCACATGTCAGCTCTATGGCCCTGGAAGTGCCGGAAGAGGGCAAGGCCACCGTCACGTTCTCGATGTCCTGTCTGGATTACGAGGACAAGGACACGCCGTTTGCGACCACGCCGGCAGCGCCCACGGATACGCCGTTCATGTCTTCGATCAGCGTAGGCGACGTGAAAGCCAATGGTGTCTCGCTGGCTGGACAAGCCTGCGTTTCTGGCCTCACGCTGAACATTGATAACAACCTGCAGACGCAGCGCTGTTTCGGTGCCGAGCGCCTGGGGCCGGGGGCCCTGATTGAAACGACGGCAGCCATTACCGGTACCGTCAATCTGGCTTGGTCCAAGAAGGCGTGGGAGCTGTGGAAGAATCAGTTCACACGCACGCCGATTGCCGTTGCTTTTCCAGTCACCGATAGCTTGGGCAACAAGTACGAGATCTCGCTACCCGCAGTGGAAATCGACGGCGAGCTGCCCAGTGGCGGCAAATCCGACATTTTGCAGATCCAGCTGAACTACACAGTGGCCAAGCAGGCCCCTACCATCACGCGCACGCCAGCTGCGGCGCCAGGACCATAAGGAGCATTCATGGCTTTGAGAATTAACCGGCAAGAGCCTGCAGCCACGAATGAGCGCTGGGAGGACTACGACGAGGACGTCTCTTTTAAGCTCGCGGGCCTGGACACCGAGGCCTATCAGATCGCTCTAGAGCGTGCTCGCCGCCTGATCGCACGAGAGGACGCGGGCCAGCGTCTGACAGCGATCAGTGTCTCTGGCAACGATGTACGCGAGCATGATGTGCAGTGCCAGCTACTGGGCCGCTACATCATTAAGGACTGGAAGGGTGAGATCCTGGATGACGCCGGCGATGCTGTCCCTTATTCGCCAGAGGGTGCCGCCAAGCTACTGTCCAGCAACACGGACCTGTTCGTATGGGTGATTGCCACTGCCGCCCAGGTGGCAGCTGGTGCGCAGAAGGAGGTGAAGGAAACCGTGGAAAAGCCGTCGCCCGGTTCCAATGGGAAAAAGAATGGGCCGGGCAAAGCCAAAAGCGAAAGCTGATCTATTCGGCCTTGGGCGCTGAGGTACCCGATGAGCCGCCTACCGACCCTATCACCGATCACATCATCAGCGTGTACTGCGCGGCTGATCGGTGCCGGGGCATGGTGGTGGGGGCGGCCGGGGCCATGCCGCTGCCCCTCACCACAGCAAACATCACTGCCGTGGTCGAGGCATATGGAACGCCACTAACCAGGAGAGAGCTGGATGTGGCGGTATTTGCGATTGATCGTTTAGAGCGGGAGTGACCGCGAAGGAGTGGGTATGTTTGGTGGGCATGAAAAAGGGGCAGAAGATGACATCTTCCGCCTCAATGGCCAGCCTAGATCCTAAGGTGTGTGATCAAGAGAAAGTTTCGAAGCGATCATTCAAAAAATCAAGCTGGTAACTAATTTCGTTTTCGAAATATTATTGTTTTATTTTGTTAATAGTTTTATGTCGGCATTTGTTGCTGAATTTATTATTTTAATTTTATCATTTATTGATTTTATAAAATAATCTATTTCTTTATTTTTTTCATCTGCTATATTTTTGAAATCGGCTTCGTTGTTTTTTATTTCTTTTATTAGTATTTCTTCAGTTACTTCTTCTATTTCTTTGGTTTTGTTATTTATTTTTCTTATTTCTGTATTGCATTCTTTGATTGCTTTGTTTAGGTTTGATTTGTAATTTATATCGCCTCTTGAAAATATATCTGTTCTGTTGATTCCTGTGTGTATTGCCTTAATTAGGGATTTTATTAGATCGTTGGTTTCGGATATTTTTTTATTCGTGTTTTTAATGAATTCTTCGTTTGTGTCTACTACACTTAGTATTTTTATTGAGTTGGGGTAGAGTTCGTTGTAAATTTTTATTCCGTTTTTTAGCTTTAATGATTTTGCTGCTTCAAGAAATTCTTTTCTGTGTGACGAATAAATATCGAAATTTGATTTTTTTGAGCTTTCTTCTATTTGCTTTTCTGTTTGTATTGATCGGTGTATAGATGCTATAAATGCTGCGCCAGCGACGCCGGCGGCTAAAATTCCAAATGGAAGTTTGCTTTTCTCAAAAAAATATGAATAGCCGTCTGGGCTCAGGTCCCAGGGATATGAAAACCAAACGCTTAATAGAAGTACAGAGATGATGGTAGGCCCAATGACAAAGATCCAGAAAAGGCGCTGTTTGGCGAGAGAGCGGTGATCGAGGCTGAGCCACTTAAAGAGAGTATTCATGGGACGGTAGGTCTAGACGGAGAGTGAAGTCGTCCTAAGTTTAGCCGGCTTTGCAAAAAAAAGTTACGGTGCTATGATCGTTGCGCTACCTTTCGTGGAGAGACATGTGAGTGATGCAGAGGAAATAAAAAAATTTGCAGAGCTAAAAGAGGCTGGGCTACTCACTGTCGATGAGTTTGAGCATGTTAAGAGAAAAATTATCGGAATAGAAGATGATGAGCTCGCAGGTGCGAAGAGTGTAGAGTTCTATGCGGCCTCCATAAATGCATGGCTTAACTACGGACAAGAGACGAGTAAGCAAATTCTTGCTTTTTCCTCTGCCGGGCTTGCTCTTCTGATAGCAATTTTGGTGCAACAGGAATTCGTGGTTGTTGCTGAGAAGAGGTGGATGATTTACGGTTGCTTGACTTCTTTTGTCTTAGGGATTTTTATAGTTTTGGCTGAATTCAAAAGAAATAGAGTGTATATAAAACGCATGCTTTTAAGTGAAGATCATAGTGATCACGATTTCGCTTTGATTTTTTTTGATTGGGCGGGAGTTTTAAGCTTTGTTTCTGGAGTGTTTTTTTTAGTGATTTATGTGTCCTCTAGTTTGAGGTAGCGGAGATTTTTGTGAGTGATGATGAGAAACGAATCTTAGAGTATCTCAAAAGAAATGGCTTGGAAATAAGTCTTGAGAATTTAAATAAATTTCGCCAACTAGCTTTGTCTGGGCCTCGTATATCGGTGCGTAGTAGTGTTACGGGATTTAGCGGTTTTAATCCAAGCTCGAAAAGTAAAAAGTCGGTAAAGACTGCACCTGTAAAAAAGAAATAATGTGACACGAATGCTTCGGGTTTTTAAAAAATAGCCGCTTTTAAGCGGCTATTTTTTTTTAAGCTAAGGATTGATGGGCGGTCCAGCTCTAATTAAGAATGATCGTCCTTGGTGTTATCTGTCTTTACAAAGATCCTTTTTTTGGTCGTTTGTACTCGCTCTCGCTTAGGTTTCTCTGATTTTGGCGCAGCACCCAGGCCGCGCTTTGGAGCGTTCACGCCTGGGATGGACGGTGTAGCGGACTTTCTCGTTGCAGGAGTGTCTTCTGAGTCTAAAGCTTTACCTAATATCACAGAAAGAGCGTAGTCAAGATAGCTCCCTCTGTCATGGTATTCCTTTAGGGCTTCCGGGGAGAGGCAGTTGCGCTCGGCACCATTTCGGGTTGTGCTTGATGTTGGCTCAGATTTTGTAGAGGTGGTGGAAGGAGGTGAGCCGCGTGACGCTACCCGCTACGTTTTCTCGTCTGAATTAACGAATGGTCAGCAGAAAGGGTTTTATGCGAAAGAAGCCAATCTATTTTTATACCCTCATTCTGGAGCCTTCAAGATTTTTAGTATCAGGGTACAGACCGCGCCTAGGCCATCTTTGATTCGAGAGACTTTGGGTAAGTGCAAGAAGTTTGAACGCAGTACAGTGTTTGATTGAAGCTCATATTAGAGTAGCCCGCTTAGGCGGGTTTTTTTTCGTCTGGAGAATTTGAATGGTGCAAGAATCTCGCCTGGCTATCACCATTGACAGCCGATCTGCTGAGCAGAAAGCCAAAGATTTGGAACAGGCTTTAGCCGCGATGGAGGCTGCGGGCATCCGTGTCGTCGGATCGTCTCGTCGGGCCAGTAGCGGGATGGTTGGAATTGGCGGTGCCGCACGCGCCGCAATACCTAGCGTAGATGGCCTAAATAAAGAGCTGGCTAACACTGAGCGTCAGGCCGCAGCTTCGGCAGCCACGATCAATCGTGTGCTGAAGGCAGCGCTAGCCGGTTTCTCAGCGATGCATGTGATTGATGTAGCTGACAACTGGGGCCAGTACGCCAGCCGCATGCGCATGGCGACAGAGACGGCCGACGAATACGACCGTGCCCAGCAGCGCATGGCGCAGTCGGCTCAACTGACATTTCGCGATATCAATGAGACGCGCGAGGCTTTCATCCAGCTCTCGCCCGTGCTGCGTGAAATGGGGCTGAGCCTGGACCAGAGCATCGACGCCGTTGATGCGTTCTCAGGTCTGCTGGTGGTAAACGGGGCTAATGCCGAGCGCGGTGAGGCAGCTATGGAAGCGTTGGCCAAATCATTCCAGCGCGGTCGAGTGGACGCTCAGGCCTGGATGACGATCTACAGTACAGCAGACACCATTGTTGAGCATTTGGCTAAAAGCTCGGGGAAAACAGCTGCAGAAATCCGTCAAATGGGCGTTGAAGGAAAGATCTCCGCCGAAATGATGGCTAAGGCCTTAGTGTCCGCGTATGAGCCTGTCATCAAGCAGGTTGAGGGTATGCCTACTACGGTGCGAGATGCTCTCACGAACTTGAATACTGCCTTTGGGGAGTACATTGGCTGGCAAAATGAGGCCAGTGGTGCCACTGCCGCATTAGCGTCAGGGTTGGGGCTTCTGGGTGAAAACTTAAGTGGTGTTTTGAATGCCGGCTTGGTGGTGGGCGGGGCTGCTTTAGCCGCGTACTCCGTTAAAACAGGTCTGGCTCGAATAGAGACGGGCAAGCTAACAGTAGCAAGAATTGCCGGTGCTAATGCAGACCGTGCTGCCGCCCTTGCAGCCCGTTCAGTAGCAGCAGCTCGTGTAGAGCAGGCTAGAGCGACCCTGGCTGCGGCAGTCAGTGAAAAAGAAAAATTGGTGGCCACCTCTTTGTTGGCAAATGCAGAAAGGAATCTTGCGGCAGCGTCTACGTCAGTTGCGACTGCCAATAGGGCGCTAGGGACCTCTATGCTCGGCTTGGTGGGCGGTCCAATCGGCGCCATAACACTTGCTGCGGGGCTGGCCTCTTCTGCATTTTTTTATTTTCAAGGCAGTTCAGAGCGAGTAAAAAAGACTCTAGAGGAAATGGCTCAGCCACTAGATGATGTTGTGGGGAAATTTAAAGAGCTTGGCAGAACCCAGATGGCGGGAAAGCTGGTTGAGTACGCAGAGATAGCAGAGGAGTCAGCAAAGAAAGCAGAGGGGGCGTTTATAAGTCTTTTGGGGAGTATTGAAACCTCTGATTTGCCACAATTCCGTACCGCTAAAGATGGGCTGTTTGAGATGATTGAGGCGCTGAATCAAGCGGAGAAAAAAGGGGAAGAGCTTGATGCGGTGATCAATGGAATGGGGAGTAAGTTAGACATTCCCCAGAGCGTGCTAAATAAGTGGCTAGTGGCGGCCGCGAATTTTGCTGAAGTCCAAAAGAAAGCTAATGATGATTCCGAAAAACTTGCTGCCGTAAAAAAACTATACGAGGAATTGGGGGTAGCAGCTCAGGAGAGTGCGAGCAACCTAACCAGCCTTAATGCTGCAATGGGCATTGAGAAATGGGATGAATACCTGAAGAAGCTGACTGATGCGCGTGACGTAATAGGCATGAACGCCAAGCAGTTAGGGGCTTTTGAAGCAGCTCAGGCTGGCGCGAACTCACTTCAGCAGGAAATGGCCGGCATCGTCACGGCTCAGACTGATGCGTTCAAAAAACTTCAGTCTGCTATTGATGATAAGGACAAGAAGGCCATTGAAGCGGCTCAGAATAATATCCGAGCCTTAGACATTGAGCGGCAGAAGGTTGAGCTGCTGGCGATTAAGACTCAGGCTCTTATCGCTGCAACAAATGCCTTCGCGCGTGGGGAAGTATCGGGTGATGTGGCAAGCGGTATTTTGCAGAACATGCTGCAAGGTTTTTCCCAAGCCGAGGCTGCGATAGCTGTTAGCAAGGAAGCAGAAGCACAGATCAAGAATATCTATGCCAACACCAATCCTAGCGACAGCACTAAAGGCGGCGCAAACGCGGCTAAGGAGTCTGCGCGTCTGCTACAAACACTGCGCGATCAAGTGGCTGTTCTTGGTATGTCCGAGAGCGAGATGCAGCGCTATCAGTTGCGCGTCGCTGGCGCGACACCAGAGCAGCTAAAAATGGCTGACTCTTTGTTGGCGACTAAAGAGGCCTTTGAAAAAACGAAAGCTGCCCAGGAGGCTTACCAGTCTTTGATGCTGGATCTTCGGACTGAAGAGGAGCGGACTAACGATCAATTTAAAGAGAGGATAAAAGTTTTGCGCGAAGCGGGCTTAAGCGCAGAGCAATACCAAGCCTCGCTGAACAAGTTGGTCACGAGCAATATCAGTGTTGCGCCGAAGTTCGATGGAGTAGATGCTAGTGTCGGCGGTGCCTCTGGTGAGCTAATTCGTGTCGCCCAGGCCCGAGCTGAGCTTGATCAGTGGAGAGCAGAGGAAATACAGAAGCATCAAGAGTACTTGAGCACAAAGCAAATTAATGAGCAGGCTTATGCGGATGCAGTTCTAAGCATTAGTCAGCAACACAATGAGCAGCAGAGAAATCTGTCCGATGCTTGGCGTTCCGTCACCTTAGCCAACTTTGCTTCAGTTACGGGTGATGCTGCAGAGATGCTAAAAGGTCTTGGCATGGAGGGCTCAGCAATCTACAAGGCTATGTTTATAGCAAGTAAGGCAGCGAGCATCGCCCAAGCAATTGTTAATACTGAACTTGCTTATACACGGGCACTTACTACGCCAGGAGGTGAGGCATTGGCCCCGTGGATTCGCGGATTGGGCTATGCGTCTGTGGGTGTTATGGCTGCAACCTCTTTAACCGGCATGGCCCACAGCGGCATAGACCAGATCCCGCGCGAGGGCACCTGGCTTCTGGACAAGGGCGAGCGGGTCCTAAGCCCGCGTCAGAACAGTGATCTGACCTCCTATCTCAAGAAAGCCAACACGGTGCCGGCAGGCGCTGGGGGCGGCGGCCAGCCAATCCAGATCAACGTCGAGGTCAATATCGCCAATGACGGCACCGCTCAGACCCAGGTTGACGGGGCTGGCGTACAGCAGGGGCGGCAATTGGCTGAGGCGGTAGGCGGTTATGTCCAGCAGGCTCTTGTGCGTGAGATGCGCCAGGGCGGCTTGTTGTGGAATCAACGAAATGGGTACTCACGATGATGGAAACATTCGCCTGGGCCCCGGAGCAGCAGAACATCTCCGAGGAGGTGCAGTTCCGTGTGTTGTCTGCAAAGTTTGGTGACGGCTATGAACAGAATGCCGGAGATGGACTTAATACCCGTGAGTCGACCTGGCCTCTGACGTTTTTCGGGCGCGAGGAGCGGATCAAGGAAATACAAGATTTTTTAGACAGCCATGGCGGATGGCGCTCCTTTCTTTGGACGCCGCCAGGGCAGAGTACGGCCATTGTGGTCAAGTGCAAGGCCTACTCCCGGCCTCATGGGGGCGGTCAGGCCTGGCGACTGTCTGCCACGTTTGAGCGAGGATTTCGGCCATGACGATCAACAGCGAAATTCAAAAACTCGAGCCCGGCGCGATTGTTCAGGTCTTCGAGCTGGATGCTGAGGATATTGGCGCTGGCACGCTGCGCTTTCACGGTTATCCGCAGGACCAGCCTATCTGGTGGCAGGGCAAGCGCTACGGACCGTGGGCGATTGAGGCAACCGGCTTTCAGCGTAATGGAGAAGGTCGCCAGCCTGCGCCGACAGTGCGCGTAGGAAACATCGGTCTGGATTCTCAAGGTAAACGCATTCCAGGAGTGATCTCCGCCATGTGCCGTATGTACGGAGACCTAGTGGGCGCGAAGTTCATCCGACGTCGGACGTTGACCAAATATTTGGACGCGGAAAACTTTGAAGCGGGCAATCCTACGGCAGACCCGGCTCAGTCCTTTCCAGATGAGGTCTGGTTGATCGAGCAGCGCACCTCCAGCAATGCGGAGATTGTGGAGTTTGAGCTGTCCAGTCCTTTGGATTTTCAAGGTCAGCAGTTGCCAGCGCGCCAGATTACAACGCAGTGCGCCTGGACCCGAATAGGCGGATACCGAGGGCCGTACTGCGGTTACACGGGGTATGCAATGTTCGATAAGAACGACAATCCGGTTAGCGACCCAGCCATGGACCGCTGTCCTGGGTTTGTGCGTAGCTGTCAGCTCCGCTTTGCTGCCCAGCAGGGCTGTACGCCGACGGAGGCGGAAATTAACTTTGGCGGCGAACCGGCCGCTGACCGACTCCGATGAAATTGTTTTGATTTTAGGAATTCGATACTATCGCAGCTCTTCTAGGAGTTTTCATGAAAAAAGCTGCTGAAATGCTAATCGAGTGCATTTGGTCAAAGATTGATTTGAATTTAACGTACAGAACGCCTTCTGGAAGCCGTGAATTCCTCGTGCTCGACAAAACAGATAGTTTGATAAAGGTGTTGGCTGGAGGTACCGAGGTTAGAGTTGCACGAGAGTCCTTTGTCGATGCAGTTCAGTACCTTCTACGCAATGGCCATGGTGAGGACAATAGGTGTGAGATACGTTCGGCCAACGCAGACTCAGATTCAGGGCCATTGTGTTTGGCAGCAAAGCGCGCAAATTCGGGGGTGCGATGTATTACGTACATTCTTCCAGTGCTTGCTGGGGCGGGTGTTGTGGGGATTGATGCAGCTAGACCTTCATCAACTTGGGTTTTATAAGTCAGAGCTGAGAATCTAAGCCGCCTTTGGGCGGTTTTTTTATGGGTGATGTATGCAGAAAAAAACCATTGAGGCGATCAAGGCTCATGCCTTGGCAGAGTATCCACGGGAAGCCGTAGGGTTTGTAGTGGCCGCTGGGCGGCGTGAGGCGTACATGCCTGGGGTGAACGTGGCAGCCAAGCCGGAAGACTATTTTGAGACCCGGCCGCAGGATTGGGCAGTTGCTGAGCAGCTTGGTGACATCATCGCATTCGTGCACTCCCATCCGAATATGCCTGCCACCCCCAGCCAAGCGGACCGGGTCGCGTGTGAAGCCATGGCCGAGCATGTCAAACCGCTGGAGTGGCTGATTGTGTCGGTCATGCCTGGTGAGGCCGCACCACAGGTGGCCGGTATCGAATCGTTCTGTCCAGAGAGCTACCAGGCGCCGCTGATTGGCCGCCAGTTCTACCACGGCGTACTGGATTGCTACACCCTGGTGCAGGACTACTACCGGCGCGAGCGCGGCATCGAGCTACCCAGCTTTGAGCGCGAAGACGGCTGGTGGGAAGGCGAGCAGGAGCTGTACCTGGAGAACTTCGCCGCAGCGGGCTTTATTGAGGTGGACGATGGGCCGCGGGCGGGCGATGTGATCCTGATGCAGTTGCGCAGCGATCGCGTGAACCATGCGGCCGTCTTTTTGGGCGATGTTCCGCTGGCTGAGGCGCCCCACGCCCACCCGGTGCCTGACGCCATGCTGCACCACGCCTATGGGTACCTGTCCGAGCGCATTCCGTACGGTGGGTACTGGTCCCAAATCACTCGCAAAATCATTCGACACAAGGAGCTGTTGTGATTGTCGCTACTGATCTTGATGACGAGCTGCGCACTGTGCGCCTATACGGGAAGTTAGGCGCTCGTTTCGGGCGCGTACACCGTCTGGCCGTGAACTCGGTAGCGGAGGCTATCCGTGCGCTGTGTGTGCTGTTTCCCGGGTTTGAGCGGGAAATGATGACCTCGGGCGATCGGGGCGTGTCCTATGCATGCTTCTTGGCCAAGACCAACATCAACGAGGAAACCCTGCATGCGCCCGCTGGTCAGGACGAGATTAGGATTGCACCGGTTATTCGTGGTGCTAAGCGTGGTGGGTTGTTCCAGACCGTCCTTGGAGTGGCGCTGGTGGCCGTGGCCTGGTGGAACCCGTTAGGCTGGTCAACTGCTATAGCAATGGGCGTCTTGGCTGCAGGTGCCGGCATGGCAATCGGTGGCGTGTTCCAGATGATGGCCCCCACTCAGCAGGGCCTGAGCACGGCCGACCGACCTGAGAACGGCGCGAGTTACAACTTCAACGGCCCAGTGAATACGACCGCCCAGGGCAACCCCGTGCCGCTCGGCTACGGCAAAAAAATCGTTGGTAGCGCCGTGGTGTCGGCAGGAATTTACTCAGAGGATCAGATGTAATGCGGCTTCTCGACTACAACATTGCGGCGCCAGAGGGCGCCGTTTCTGTATCTGGTGGCTACAGCATCCAGGGGTACAAGGGCGGGAAGGGCGGTGGCGGGTCCACGCGCACGCCTACCGAGGACCAGGACAATCTGCATTCCATCGCCTATGCGTCTGTGATTGATTTGGTTAGCGCCGGGCCCATTCATGGGTTTGTCGACCAGGCGGACCCGTTGCGTTCGGTCTATCTGGACAACACGCCTATACAGAACGATGATGGCAGCCTGAACTTTCAGGATGTGCAGCTGGAGTTTCGCGCTGGCACTCAGGACCAGCGCTACATTCCAGGCTTTCCGGCGGCTGAGTCCACTACCGCTGTGAATGTCGAACTGCGCTCGGATCAACCTTTTACTCGGGCCATTCAGAATGTTCACATTTCCGGCGTTCGCGTTGGGCTGTCCGTGCGCGGCCTGAAACAGCAATCGACGGAGACTGGCGACATTACCGGCTACCGCGTCGAATACGTGATCGAGCTGTCCACCGATGGTTCGGCCTTTGCCGAGGTGCTGCGTGCCGCGTTTGATGGCAAAACCACCCAGCAGTATTCCCGCTCGCACCGCATCGACCTGCCGCGCGCGAGCACTGGCTGGTCCGTACGCGTACGTCGGATCACGCCCAGCAGTAGTAACTCCACTATCAGTGATGTGACCTATGTGGACTCCATCACGGAGGTGACAGATGCTAAGCTGAGCCGACCCATGTCTGCCTGCGTGGGGATTCGAGTCAATGCCAAGCAGTTTCAGTCGATCCCGACGCGCGCCTATCACTTGTACCTGCGCGTCGTGCGCGTGCCCAGCAATTACGACGCTTGGACGCGCACCTATTCGGGTACTTGGGATGGCACGTTTAAAATGTCGTGGACGGATAACCCTGCCTGGGTGTTTTACGATCTCGCTACGAACGCCTGCGACGGCTTAGGCCGGCTGCTGCCCGCCGGCTGGGTTGACCGCTGGGCGCTGTATCAGATTGCCCGGTACTGTGATGAGCTGGTTCCAGATGGCAAAGGTGGTACCGAGCCGCGTTTTTCGTGCAACGTGTATCTGCAGGAGAAGGCCGAAGCCTGGAAGGTGCTGCAAGATCTGGCTTCCGTCTTTCGCGGCTTGGCCTACTACGCCCATGGTTCGGTGCTGGCCGTAGCTGATATGCCTCGCGATGCTGTCTATACCTACTCGAACGCCAACGTAGTGGATGGGCAGTTTAATTACACTGGCTCAGGCCTGAAAACCCGCTACACCGTCGCTCTTGTGTCCTGGAACGACGAGACGGACATGGGCCGGGCCAAGGTGGAGGTGGTTGAGGACCCCGAGGGTATCGCTCGTTACGGCGTGCGCCAAGTTGAACTGACCGCCTTCGGTTGTACGTCGCAGGGCCAAGCGCAACGTATCGGGCGCAGCGCACTGTTTACGTCGCGAATGGAAACCGAAAGCGTGACGTTTGCGGTGGGCCTAGCAGGCACGCTCGCCCAGCCTGGACAGGTGATCGAAGTTGCGGATGCTCATCTGGCCGGGCGTCGGATTGGCGGGTTGATCCAATCGGCCACCGCCGATGCCGTGACACTGGATGCGCCTGCGATCGTGTCTACCGGCGACCGCTTGACCGTGGTGCTGCCCAGTGGCGTATCGCAGAGCCGACTGGTATCAACCGTGCAGGGGCCGAATGGGCTGGCCGAAACTCTCTTTGTGGACCCGCCATTTAGTCAAACCCCGCAGGCAGAGTCGGCTTGGTCGATCAGTTCGCCTGATCTGGCGACGCAGAAGTATCGTGTTTTGACTGTTAGCGAGGGCGATGGGCTACAGCACACCATCACAGCGCTGCAGTACGTAGACGGCAAACATGCGGCTATTGACTACGAAACCCGAGTTGAGACGCCACCCATCAGCGTGGTGCCGCCTCCAGTGCAGGGTCTGCCAGCCAATGTGGTGATTACCTCGTACCACGTTTTGGCGCAAGGACAGGCCCGGCACAATGCCGTCTTCTCTTGGGATGCGGCTGCCAATGCCGTGGCCTATGAGGTGCAGTGGCGCCGCGATAATTCTGAGTGGGTGAGCATGCCCAGGGCCGGCTCGACTAGCGTAGAGGTGCCTAACATCTACGCCGGCGGGTACGTTGTGCGCGTGCGCGCCATTAACGTATTGGACGTGTCGAGCTTATGGGTCACGTCCGCGCTGACGCAACTGAATGGGGATGTGTCAGCGCCGCTGCCGGTCACGCACTTGGCCACGGCCTCAATCCCTTGGGGGGTTCGTGTGCAGTGGGGGTTTCCCTCTGGGCCAAATATTATTGAACGGACTGAGATTCGTTATAGCTCGACGCCAGACTTTAATGAATCTCGCGCTGCAGGCGGCTTTGCTTACCCTACAGACTCATTTGAGCAGGTAGGGCTGGCGGTCACGACGCAGCACTTTTTCTGGGCTCGTCTGATCGATAAGAACGGCACCCTCGGTCCATGGTATCCGTCAGAGTCTGGTTCTGGGGTTAGGGGTACGCCCAGCCAGGTGGCTGGCGATTATAACGACCTCATCACCCAAGAGATTGTTGAAGGCGGACTTGGCGGGCTCCTGATGGGCAACATTCGCGAGATTCCGAGTATCAAGGATGCGGTCGGGGACCTGACGCTTGAGCTGGGCGAGCTGAATCAACGTGTTGATGAAGTGAATGACCAGGTTGCGGAGCTGCTCAATGCGAACGAATGGAGCCCTTCCGCTGCCTATGCCAAGGGAGCCGTGGTTTTTGCCGATGGCAAGATGTACCGCGCCAAAATTGATGTGCCGGCCGGCACGCCCATTGCCAGCACCGAGCACTGGGAGCTGATCGGGGATTACGCTTCGATCACGGACGGCCTGGCCGCCCTGGCCGTACAGTCGCAGGAGACGATCAGCCGGGTTGACGATGCTGAAGGGAAGATTCGGGCCAATGCTGAACAGATCAACACGGTTGCTGGCCAAGTCAATGACCCGAATACGGGTTTGGGAGCTCTGGGCTCTGCTGTTCAGTCAATGCGCACTCGGGTTGGCCAACTGGAGTCTGGCCTGCTGGCGTTGTCTGAAGCTACCACTACTTTATCCAGTAAAGTCGACGGACTGGACGAGGCTCAACGTGGTTTGGCGACGGCGGTTAGCCAACTCAGCACACGAGTGCAGACTGCTGAGGGTAAGCTCGATGCCCAGGCGACCAGCATCACCCAACTAAAAACGAGCGTAAGCAGTGCCGATGCTAAGGCCGTGGCAGCTCAGCAGGCAGCGGCGACGGCAGCCGATGCGGCAGGTGCTAAAGGGGAGGTGATCTTTAGTGCTACGGCTCCGCCTGCCGCTAAGCGCTTGGCTCAGAACCTGTGGATTGACACCAAGAGCAACGCCAACACTCCAAAGCGCTGGAATGGCAGTGCCTGGGTGGCGGTGACGGATAAGGCAGCCACCGATGCGGCTGCAGCGGCCGTTGCAGCAAAAGAGGCGGCGGATGCTGCCCAGGCGACGGCCAACCGGAAAGCGGATGCGACAGCCGTTAATGCGTTGACGACGCGTGTTGAACAGGCTGAAGGGAGCATTTCGAGTCAGAGTCAGAGCCTCACGCAGCTAGGGGCTGAACTGGGTGCATTGACGGCGCCTTCAGGTAACCTGCTTCTCGATTCAAATGTGGAGTTGGTGCGGTCTACCCCAATCTATTATTGGGGCAAGTATTCCCTATCCGAAAATTTCGAGCCCACAAAGGATTACACCCTTGTGGTCTGCTATACCCACAAACCAGAAAGCGGAGATACAGCGTCAACAATCGGTGTTTGGGTTGGCGGAAGCTCGCAAAAGGTGGGGGAGCTTCAAAAAAACGCCACCAGAGGCGTGCAAGTTATCAAGTTCAAGAAGAACGCCGGTAACACGCTTCCCAAAGAGCTGCGATTCTATTACGTACCATCGCCTGGGGCGCAGGCAGGTGAAGCGGTTATTCACTGGGCCACGCTCTACAAGGGTTCAGTAATACCGGCTATGGAATGGCAACCCAACATCACCGACATAGATGTGCAGACCCAGGCAAATGCCACAGCCGTTCAGTCTCTAAGCACCAAAGTTACCGACCATGACGGAAAGATTACAAGCCAAGGTCAGGCGATAACGCAGCTTGAGGGTACTGTTAATAACCCAACGACTGGGGTTAACGCCACAGCTCAAGCTGTCAGCACGTTGAAAACGGAAGTTGATGAAGTTAAGGCTGACGCGCAAATCGGATGGCAGGTAAATGCATCAGTACGCCGCAAGCGCCAGGAGGAAGCCGAGGCTGCGATAAACAACGCCTTGGGCCTGGACGGAGCCAAGCAAGATATTTCCGAGGTAAAAGACGAAACGCTAAAAATGAATGGCCGAATTACGCAGCTTGGGCAGGTAGTTGTGGATCAAGATACTGTATTGGCCAATCTGACCACCCAATTGGAAGTGAGTCTTGTTGGGCTGGCCGTTTCCGTTGAAGAAGCATTACAGGCTGTGGCCAAGGTAGATGGGAAGTTTCGCGCAGCTTGGGCGGTGAAGCTACAGGCTGATGATAACGGCGTCCGATACGTGGCCGGTGTGGGGCTGGATCTGACGAACGAAAGCGGCGTTACTCAGTCCAGCTTTAACGTAATTGCTGATCGATTCGCTGTCATGCACGCACCGGGGGGGACGCCCAGGGCTGTTTTTGTAATTCAAAACGGTGAGGTGATTATGAATAGCGCATTTATTGGTAAGGCAACGATTAACACCGCCATGTTCACTGATTGGCTAGAGTCAGATGCCCGTGGTCCAGATGGGCAGCCTGTTCTTAGCATGAACTTTAGAACGGGTGAAATAAAGATGAATTCACCACAATCAGGGGGTGGGCGAATGACTTTGAATAATCAGTTGCTCCAGGTGTTTAACGCGAATAACCAGCTTGTGTTGCGTTTGGGGATTTTTTAAAAATGACAACTGGATTACAGACATTTAAAAACGGCGCATTGGACCTCGACGTTACGTCTAGATACACAAGGGTTTTGGGAAGGCTCGTTCTCCCTGGGGTGGCATCAAATCCAGGATCTTCGCCGCCGCTTTTTTTGGAACGTAGGGCGACAGATCCAAGGTTTTCGCTTGGTACTCCTTTTTGGCTATGCACATCGGACAGCACCCTGGGAATAATGAACGGCGGTGAGGATAACGGTATTTGGTCAAGTCCGCACTGGCTGAGTCACTGGCAAGCAACTCATCCCGATGTTTGGATGGAGGGGAATACGATAGTCGCAAAATATGACGCTGTTAATCAGGTTGGATCAACTGGAACAGAGGCCCACATATGGGGGGGGTGTATCGTTACTTACGGGATTTTCTGATGAGCGGTCTTGAGGTTCTCAACTCTTTCAACACATTGCAGATGTCAAATATTGAAAGGCCTATGACACTTCGTAAATCTGGGTGGCTGACCAATGATTCTTTCAATTTTATCTGGAGTGAGGGTTCTAACAATAATGAATTTACGCCCACTATTTACGTAGGGAAATTGAATTCTCCGCTCATATTTTTTAGGTCCGTGGAGGCTGGATCGAGAGTCACGCCGATCCTCTTAAGGAGAAATGGCGATACTGATTTGGTTTTCAAGAAGTGGTGGAACATACCACTCAAGAATCCAGTTGCCTACTATATCTTTGACGACTGGTTGCCACCCGAGAGAGCTGCGACAGGACTACAGCTTTACAGGGAAACGCCACCCCATGACTTGGTATTTGATTCATCGTGGAACCTGATGGATATATTGTCTGTTCACAGCATACCTTGGGACTCTCCTCAGATTGTGGGGCAGGATACACCGGCATTTACGATTAATGTCCCCCGCCCTGTAGATACTTTTGCGGCTGGACTGTCTTCATATAGGCAATGCACTGTTCCTCTGTACGGTGCCGGTGGAGCTTGGTTAAGGGATGCTGTGTGGGTAGATGGTCAAACAGCCAAGGTTCACTATGTGGAGATAAACATGGACTCTGCCGGGTGGGGTGACTTGCCCTACTGGCACCAAAATACAGTAACCACTTATCTATACATTATTAATACAACCAGGCTTCCAATACCCTATGGGTAACTGGCTCTTAACTCAGTTCTATGAATCCTGAATGGCTTAAATAATTCATGATGAAGAAAACATTTGCACAAGATTTCCTAGATATTCTGCAGAACAACTTAGGCAGCGTTCTGACGCCTGAGCTAATCCGTGGGATCTATGTAAACACGATTGAGACTATCAACAGGCATCAAAAAGATGAATTGGCGCAGCAGCAGGACGGCACTTTATCCAAGTCAACGCAGTACATGGAAGATCCAGTTAAAGGAGGCCAGCCATGACAGTGTGGTACGACCAGGGGACGGTAAACGTAACCCTTAATAACGCCAACGTGGTGGGCGTCAACACGAAATTTCAGGATCAGTGTTTGGTAGGCGATTCGTTTGTTGGCCCGGATGAAAAGCTGTACCAGATCATCAATATCCCTTCGCAAACCCAGCTCACGATCAAGCCTGCATATGCCAGCGCTACCGGCACCGGCAGGCCGTACCGGGTAATGCCAATTGATGGCCACTCACTTGACGCAGCTAAGAAGCTAACTGAGCTGATTCAAAAATACTCTGCGGCTGCGGATCAGATCTCTAAGGCCATTCCAAACACCATGCTACCGGCCAGCGATACGGACGCTACCGCTGGCAAGTTACTTAAAACGGGCATGTGGGGATATGGGGTGGCCAGTGCTTATGCTGGTAATACTGAAATCATCAAAAACACTACTAACGGTTTCTACAGATCGGGCACTGGAGATGCAGGTAAGCCCACCCCACATTCGGGAGATTCATATATCAAATTTGGATGGTCAAGTACCTATGCGACGTACCTTTACGGCTCGCCCGGTGGGAATAGCCTTTTTTACAAAAACATTAATAACGGCGTTGATCGCGGGTGGAAAGAAATTGCCACTGTGGGCCAGTTTGGTATCGGTCGATCCGGCGCAGATCCTACATTGGACACGTTCCCAGCAGCGAATCTAAACGCCGCTGGTGTGGGTTCTGGGCTGTATTACTACCCGTCAACAATAGGTGATGTGTCGGGCCTTCCCTTTGGCGGGCTGGCCGCTGACCGTCAGGGGATCGTCATACACCGTATGGCCGGGACCGCAGGAGCGCAAATAGTTGTAAGCGGTAGCGGAAAACTTGCGTGGCGTGGCCGGAATGCAGGCACATACAGCGATTTCAAGCTGGCCCTAGCGATAGGCGACTACGGTTTGGGCGGATGGGCACCAACAGTTACCAATGCAGGCTATGACCGAGGCATTAGCCAATTGCTTGGCTGGGGAAGTTCAAACAAACCCGTAATACCAGGGACGACATTGCCAAATTGGTGCGTAGGCCTAAATATTGCGTCTAGCTCTACCAGGAGTGCATTGCTATTCATTGACACAATCAATGGCCATTTGCATACAGCGGCAAACCCAGCGGGTAGCTGGCTAAGTGCGCGGCGGGTTGTAGACAGTCAAAACATGGTCGGGGATGTAGCCACCGGGTCTGTTTTGGATTCTGGGCAAAATACAAATGGCCGATGGGTGAAATTTGCAGATGGAACGCAGATCTGTTTTGGTAATCGAGATTTCCGAGACACGGTGTGGAATGGTTGGGGTTGGAATTTCCCGATTGCTTTTTTTGACATGCCGATTGTTACCGCCAGCGGTATGGGCGATAACGGAGGGTACGCTACTGCGCCTGTATTGGAAGTAAAAAATGGTTCTGTCACTTTTAGGAAGTTCACGAATTCCCCTGAAAATGATAGATGGGCTAATTTTGGTTGTATTGCTATCGGGAGGTGGAAGGCGTGACTATTACTTTGAAGCTGAGTCCGCAGGTTCCCTTCGGCGAAGTAAAGCCGTTACTAGTTGAGCGTCAGGGGGAAATTCTTTTTCTGAATGCGGAGGCTTTGGACCTTTCTTTTATGGAGCCTGGGGACTCTTTGCCATCAGGTTCTATCGACCACCCATTACTGGCGAGCGCTACGATTGAGCGTGATGAATCTGGGGTTTTGATTGACGGGCTGCTGTTTCAGATTGATGCAGGCCAGACTGATCCAGCTGCATGTTTCCCGGAGCCAGTGATTATCAGTCAAGACGGTGTTGTTACTCTGCCTGCTCAGACTCCACCAACCTCATTGCCAATTTTAGAGCCTGAGCCTGATGCGGCGCCCGTCGCAACACCCGTTAATGAGCTAGAACATGAACATCAAGATTGATACCAACAAGCTGCGCACAGCGGCTACACAGCTGCAGGCGCACAAGAATGCCAAGATCGCTGAACTGTCGGCGGCATGTCGCTCTGCTATTACGTCAGGGTTTGAGTCCAGCGCATTGGGGGAGCCCCATCTCTATCCAAGCAAAGAAACCGACCAGTTGAATCTGGCTGGCAGCGTTGCGGATTCTCTCTTGCCTGACCAGGGAGAGAGTTGGTCTACGCCGTTTTGGTGTGCAGACCTTCTTGAGCAGTGGGCTATGCGACAACATACGGCGCAGCAGATCCAGCAAGTTGGGCGAGAGGCCAAGGTTCGGATTTTGAGCCTGATGCAGCACAACGCGTCACTGGCCGCGCAGGTTCAGTTGGCTCCAGACAAACCCGGTGTCGATCAAATAGTGTGGGAATACCCGGTCGCCTAAGCGGCCTTTTTTACGTCTGCTGCTTTTGCAGCGCTTCACGGGAGACAGCCATGCCGACCGTATTACACAAGGGGAAGGACTTGGAACCGACAAGCACGGGGACATCGGCTGTTGGACTGGCCGTCTGGAAGGCTATGGGAGGGATTGCGGGGATGGGTGCCATTGGCGCAGGGCTGGCAACGCTGGTGGTGATGTGCATTTTGAGGCCGCGCACGCAATCGGAATGGATTGTGGGGGTGATCAGTACTGTGGTGGCTTCGATCTCGGGCGGTGCCGCTGTGATTCAGCAGTATGAGCTGCATCACTGGGCAAACAACCCAGTGGGTCTGGTGGCCATGCTTGGTTTGGCGTTCGCATGTGGGTTGCCAGGCTGGGCCATGGTGCGCTGGGCTTTTAACTTTTTTGATAAGCGTCGTAAGGCCGATCTGCTCGAAGTTATGGCGGAACTGCGCGAAGGCGCGATTGGAGGGAAAACAGAATGAAGTCGTTGTTGAGTTTGATCTCGGGCCTGCTGGCCCTTTTTTTTCGTCCGCAGAAAACGGAGCCTGTACCCACTCCGGTTGAGACCAAGCCGCTGCGCCAGCTCGCTTGGGGACGAAAAGTGTCCCAGGCGTTCCGTGACCGCCTGTTCGAGACCTGCCAGATTCTAGGCGTGGAGCCAGACTATCTGATGGCGTGCATGGCGTTTGAGTCGGCAGAAACCTTCAGTCCTTCGATCAAGAACGCCGCCGGTAGCGGAGCAACGGGTCTGATTCAGTTTATGCCGAACACTGCCAAGGGCCTGGGAACGACCACGGCGGCACTGGCGGGGTTGACGGCCGAGCAGCAACTTGAATGGGTATTGGCGTATTTCATGCCCTATAAAGGCCGACTCAAGACACTGGCCGATGTCTATATGGCGATCCTATGGCCAGCTGGCATTGGTAAACCTGACGACTGGACGCTATGGGATAAGACTAGCCGACCCACGACTTACCGACAGAATGCGGGTTTGGATTTGAATAGGGACGGCAAGATCACAAAAGCCGAGGCTGCAGCCAAGGTGTTGGCCAAGTTGGAGCGTGGGCGCCAGTCGCAGTTTCAGTGGGAGGGCGAATGATCGAAGTCATTATTGGTAAGACGTGGCCCTATTTGCTGGGCCTGCTGGCTCTTGTCGCCGGCTGGCTCACGGCCAAGCGGGCCGGGCGGCAAGAGGGGCACCACGAAGCAGAACAGAAACAAACAAAGGCGGATATGGCCGCAGTGGAGGTAGGACGTGATGCGTCTGAAAAGATTGAGCGTCTGGATGATGATGCTGTGCGTGGTCGCGCTCGTCAGCGGATGCGGGACCCAGAGGGGCGGTAGCTACTGCTCTGCCGCCCAACGGCCGTTTCAGTGGCGCTCTGATGCCGAGATAGACGTCACGCCGGTCAGAGTACTACGCTATGTAGAAACAGAGGCTGATATTTGGGAGCGACTATGCAAGCAATAAGAAGCTGTATCTAGTAAGCGTTTAGTTGCTTTGCGAGCATCAACTATTGACTGAAAGCCGATGCTTGTTGCTGACCGTTTTGGCCCATTCTTGTCGTCCGGACTCAACCGCCAATACTCAGATGAGAGGGATGTGTTTTAACTTGACTGCTTAATTTATAAAATAATGGTGACTCAGGCCGGATTCGAACCGGCATCTACCTCTTCACAAGCACCCAGCGAAAGACGCTTGTGAAGGAGGTCACTGTACCATTCAGCCACTGAGTCAGATCCCCGCTTGACTGACTATACTCCTTGCTCTCTCTTCATTCAAGCCATATTCTGTCTTAAGCCAACCGATCGATGCGTTGAATCTGCGCTCTGTAGACTTCATTTTGTTAACAGGGCGATTAGACAATAGTTCTTGGAATCTTAGGTCTCCTGGATCTAGTAATTCATCAATAGCTTTTGTAATGTCGAGGGCAATGCGAGCAAGCAGCTTTATGTCGTGGAACGTGAGGTCATGAATTTCGTTTGGAGCCGTTCTCATCCCGTATTCGCTACGAACTTCCTTCAGCAGTTTCTCATTCTCTCTAAAAAATACCTCGGATGCGTACAGAGCCTTTGGGCTTGGATGCGCGATAGCATTCCGTATAAGCCGATAATGGTCCATTGCAGCAATGCGATGTGCTCCTAACCGCTCGATGTGCGCATCAACTGTAGGCTTCGTATTACGTCCTAACGCGGTAAACGGAGAGTCCCCATCGTGTTGAGTCCATTCGCGTCCTTGAACGTTGTTAAAAGCAGTACGAATGTCAACCATGAATAAATCAAAGCCGCTATAGAGGCTGACCAAGTTTAGTCGCACGGAGCTATTAATAACGTCCTCCGAAATTAGTCCGTCAACTATGATCCCATGCTTCTTAGCGGCAACTTTCCAAGGGTCGCTATCTTTACTCTCTTTTATGATGGGTATGGCTTCCTGGATGCCAACGTACATCCCTGCTGCAACAGCTGTTAGCTCTCCAATAAAAGCCTTGAAAGACCGGTAGGCTGCGCTTGAGTACTTGTCCATTAGATCTCTTCACAGTAAAACCGCTTACTGATTTTAAGTTACTGTTTTCCGGCGGCTCGCCAATAGAGACAAATAGCAATCCGCGACCTAAGGTGTGTTTTTAGCCGATTATAGCAACAGAAGCAGTCAAAATGACTTGGTGTTCTATTGTTAAAATAATACAGAACTGCTATGCCTGTTATGCTCTAGATGAGATGACAGGTTATCCGTGATGACTCCTGCTGCCAGGATTAAACCGAGCGAACGCGACATAAGCGCAAGTTAACCAAACTGGAGAGATTTCCATGGGCACCAAAATTTTTACTGAAGCCGACCGTAAGCGTACTCCTCCTCCTGCCACTCCCAAGGGCGTGAACCTCAGCACGAAATTCCGGGGACGACGTGTTAGCCAGGAACGTGGTGCGCATACCCGCAGCAAGAAAAATCTCGGCAAGCGCGCACATTCTGGTTAATTGCTGGCGGCAGGTTGGCACCTGCCAGGGCTTTAATGGTGCATGCTGGGTGAGTTAACCATTTTCCAGACGCAAAAAAAACCGCTCTAGGGCGGGCTGTCGGAAATGTGTCGGAGCTTAATCCGTACGGGAGTCATACGCTCCTTGTAGTAGCACTTTCACTTTTGGGGGCATGGATGGGGGTATAGGTTCCAGCCGAGAAAGCGGAAGCCCAAGCATATCAACACCCTAACAAAACACCCCCGTTCCAGTACTGCCTACCAGAATACATGCACACAGCTTCAAGCTGTGCCAAGAAAAGCCCCAAAGATCAATGCTTTGGGGCTTTTTTGTTGCCCAGCGTTCCAAGCTGCGCCAAGCCTTCATCGATGTCTGTGTTTACGTGGTGGATGGCTTTGTCCAAGCGGTCTGTCTTGGGCCGATATTTATAGGCCCGCCTCACTACCGTCTTTTTAGTCATCTCGCCATAATCGGTTTGCCATGGGGGTGGTTTGCCTGACTTCACCTACTGGCAGCGATTCATGATTGAGTCAATCTCGTCCTTATTCATGCAGTCGGTCAGATAGTCGCCATCGGCCGTTTTGACGACGACATACACTCCAACTATTGACCCACGCTCCTTTGAAAACGGGTTGTGCTGGTGGGAGGCTTATCAAAGCCGTTCAGAGCAAAGGCGTCCTGCTCGTAAACATGTTCGGCTTGGACCCAAAGGATTGACCCCGTGGACATAGCCAGATCCATCAGCCCCATCTAGCTGATGTCGAGGCAGATCTTGCCGTCTCGTGGGACTAGATACGCTTGCAGCTTGGCTGGGTTTAGGATGATTCCGATGGCCGCGATGTTTGTCACAGCATTTATGACTGACTGCTTGAGGAGTCGATTGCAAGGTCCAGGCGATGTTCACGTACAGCGGGTTAGCTTGCATCCTCCGCCGTCATGACTTGCGCGCGCAACTCGGTGTTGGCAGGTTCTGGAGTTCTATTGCCCTCTTATCGCAGCACTCCCGCCGCCCTTTACATGGGCGGTTTTGATATTGAAAAATGGTTAAGGGGGCGGGGTTGCTGCAGCTGGAAGGGCTAAGTTTGGATGTGGTTTGGTTGATTACTTTGTAACGGTGCTATCTATATGGGCAAATAACAGTCATAGTTCGCTCAGGGAGATTTTTCCCTAGAATAATTAGGACATACATTGAAAACAGAATTTGGTATCGTGAAGTGGTTCAATAACGAAAAAGGCTTCGGCTTCATCGCTCCGGAAAGTGGCGGTAAAGACCTCTTCGCACATCACAGTGAAATTCAGGGCTCCGGGTTCAAATCTCTTGAAGAGAACGAACGAGTTTCTTTCGTTGCAGGCGAGGGTCAAAAAGGCCCTTGCGCTACCCAGATCCAAAAAGTTTGATCCCCTGCTTGCCTAACTAGGCGAGCGTTGCGTTGATCAGTGAAGGCCGAACCCTTTGAAACATCGGGTTCGGCCTTTTCGCGTACGCTGCCCGCTATCACCATACGAGCCTTGGCCCTGTACGCTCTCAGGCTGGCATGTGGCTTGTCAGGTGCTACCCGTATGCCAGAGGTGAGGAAGCCAGCGGCTCATCAGTCGCCTTTGCATGAAAAGCGTTTGTGGCGTGACTCTGATCTGTCCAACGTTGAGCTGGTCGATCATCCGGAGCGCCTAGACTATTTCAGCGTAGGCATGAACGGAATACTTAAGCGGGCCGCTGATTGGTGCGAGGACGGCTTTAGACAGAATCTAGACCTCCATGACTTCTGCAAGTTGTATCGCCGCAATAGTTTGGCCAGTGGTGCAGTAGAGAAGCCGCCGCGTGGTGCGGACATACCTCACTTTCAGGTAAACCCCAATTTCTGTTGATTCGGCTCAGCCCTAGGATAGGGTTGGCGCGACGTGCGCTCATACCTATAGAGGGTCATCATGAAATTTGTGCTTTACAAAGACAAAGGTGGCGAATGGCGGTGGCGCTTTAAAGCCGCAAATGGAAATATTATTTGTGTCAGCTCAGAGGGCTACACCAGCAAACAGAGCGCGCAGCAAAGTATTGAATCTGTGAAAAAAGGGGCTCCCGCAGCTCCGGTTGTTGAGGAGTAAATAAGGGGGCCTTTCCTCAGCAATTTCTGATCACATAGTCAGGCATACGAGCTGCCGCGCGCCCCTAGTTAGCAAGGGCAGGCGCGTATCAGAAATGTCGGATTCACTCTGGCCTGACTATGTGATGCCTCTTCTGTTAACAGCTTGTATCTCTCGACTGCTCAGACGCGGGCCGGGTTGAAGTTAAAGAGTCCTGGTGGGCTGAGTTGCTGCTTGGCGAGCACAGTGATGCGCCTATCTCTAACTCAGGAGCACTCTGCGAGGCATTCTCGTAAGAGCAGACTCGCTTGCCGCCGGTTGGTCTCAGCTTGCCATTTCCCGCACAAATTATAGATTCCGCCTGCAGCTCAAACTGGAGGGGCATGGTTCTTAGTTGACCAAGCGCTGTTGCTGCGCTTCTGCTGAACTACAGTTTCCGACCTTGTCGGAGCCTTTATAAGGCTTTTATCCTTGTTTGGAGGGCCCTAAGCGGGGATAAAGACGCTTTATCTTGCTATGTGTCCTATGCTGTGGGGGTTGGGCACTACATCTTCGTTAGTGCCATGATTGACGATGAGGTACATATGGAAAAGAAAGAGGAAGAACAGGTGGTTGTGACTCCTGAGCCGGCAAAGCCTGTTCAAAAGCAGACGCAGTCGCGCTGGCCTGGTCAAAACGCGAATGCAGGTTTCAAGAATTCAAAATCCGTGCAAGGTCGTAGGCCCGTAGGTCGAGGCGCAGCCCGCGGTAGATAAGTAGGGGTTTAGTTCATTAAAGCAAAGGTGGCCTTGGAGCATTCTAGGCCGCTTTTTTTTATAGTTGAAATGGTTGTAGCGGGCCAGCCTCTGGCTCGAGCGTCGCGCTGAATTAGATAACGCCTCAGGGTTCAAACTCGTGCATGGCGAGTAGCTTTTAAGGTGGCCTATGAGTCCAACTTCCTGTTCCTACTCCCTCCCCATGACTTGTGATCCTCTTTTTAGGCTGCGGCTCAACTCATTCTGAGGATGGACCGGTCTACGTTGTCTCCACTCAGTCCAGCGTCCTCATCACACTTCCTTCTGGCTGTTTCGCCTGTGATATCTCCCTAAGCACCGCTTCGCCCTGCGTGCGGGTTGAAGCGTTGGGTAACGAACAAGGTGCCCGGGCCTGGCTTGCATAGGGCACACTGTGGGAGCAGATGGGGCTCGAGATTCTTCACCTTCTGTCTAGGCTTCATAAGCGCTCTGTACTAGTCGCTTGGGCCTGGGATCTCAAATTTCCTCCCAAGCACAAGAAGACTCGAATACGAGCGCTGTTTTTTTAAGGGTTGGTAATGAACAAAATTGTGACTACGTTTTTGGCTGGTGCCGCAATGTCTGTTTCTGCAGTGGCTGTGAGTCAGCCTGTAGATGCTCGTATTGGCTCTTTTACGGTTAGGGCAGATGCAATCGAAACGCTCCAGCCGTCTAGTTTGCGAGCGACGGGAAATGTTGTGATTTCAGGAAAAAACACGGACATTGAAGCTGACGAGGCGCTCATCACTGAGAGCAACGGAGTGGTGACGATTGAATCCAAGCAAGGGCCTCAAAGCAGTCGCAATGAGCCAGCAGTGCAACAGCAGTTCAAGATTGAAGATTTAAAGGGGGCGCGCGCAGCGGGTGGGGAGATGCGCTTGATGAACTCTGGCTATGTCCCAGCGAAAACTAAGGGCCTGACAACGATTTGGAAAAATGAAGCCAAGCAGACTTGCATCAGCGTGACTACATCTAACGGTCGCTACAGTGAAGTTGGAAATTTGCCTTGGCAGGATTGCTGATTATTTTTAAGGCCGGATATAGACAGGTTTTTTATACTGTAGAAATGGCTTAACTGTTTGAAATTATGGGGTTTTGTAGATGCTTGTTAAGCCTGCGACCAGGTTCAGAAAACCGGTATTAAGGCCGGTTTCGATGATTGGTTTTCTCCTATGCTTTCTATTGATTTCTCTCGCTGCTATTTTTGCATGGGATGGGTTTCTGAATAAGTTTGAAAATTTCTCACTTATTAATTATGGATTTAGCCTGTCTTTCATGCTTATGTTCTTCATTATCAATAGGTTGAGCTATTTCTATTACTCTGTTTGTGATTCATTGATAGAAACCAAGGTGAGTGATGGAAGGCGCCTGGGCTTTTTTATTGGCTTGGTTTATCTCTTCTTGCTGTCTCTGTTTCTGATGGGAGGGTTTGGGGTTGTGTCCAGGTTGCTCTCAGGTCAGCATATTTTTGGTTGAGCCGGTCCTTTGCCTCCTCTGTTCTAGCGTAGGTACAAATAGCTAGTTTCAATTGAGGCCTCTTGAAGACCGTTGTTGTCATGCAGCGCTTATATCGCCAAAGCGCTGCTCTAGGCAAAGCATCGTGGTTCTGGCTGTCTATGATGTATGCCTGGATGAACCTTTACATGGACTTGGCAGCCGCTATGCGGGGTCTCCAGCAGCGATCTTTGCCTTGGGCCTGTGTGTCGCGGGCTACGGCTACCCCCTTAAGCTCTTTGTACTTGCCTAGTCGGCTGTATCTGTTCAAGAGAGGCCGGCTAAGCATGCGCGCTACTAGCGCATGGTCCTTGCCCTCATGCTCAAGCTTCGTCTTCCCTGTCTTTGGTTAAAACGGCATCTCAACGCGGTTTTTGAAAAGGTGTAAAGAGGATAAAGGGTTAGCTCTTCGCGCTTTATGCCTTAGTGTTTATCCTTGCCTTGCCTGACTGCGTGATTGCAGCAGGGTATCCGACCGCTCAGCTATGCTTGGCTCCAAGCCCCCAAGCCCCCAAGCCCCCAAGCCCCCAAGCCCCCAATATTCCAATACTTCAAAGCTCCGAGGCTCTAATGTTCCAAGAAGTCCAAGGCGTTCAATCACCAAGGTATAGGGCCATCAGAGATGGGCTGTCGTCATCGAGCGTCATAACGCGCCTGGTTGAAACGCTAAAGCAGCATATCTACATTTTGGTGATGCCTTCCCGTACTCATTGAAACTCCTGCGGCTCCTAGGTGGCTTAGCAGCAGAGGCTGTGCGCCGTCTTCAGATGAAGGATTTTTTGGGGCTTTGTGATGGCGCCTGCCGTGAGGAGCTCTGGCATTTGGCCGACTTAAATAAGTGTATTTTCTGCAGATAGATAAGGCTTTCTGAGATAGCCCTTTTCAGACCCTCCGCTTATCGGATAGGACGAGGGGCGGGTCCCGATGTATCTCATAATTAGCGTTACGCCAGGACGGTCAGCTATGAAGTTCAGTTGGGAAAAATAGGTAAAAAGGACAGTGGCGTAAAAAATTACTTTGTAACAGCGCTATCTATATATGCGGATAGCGACCATAGTGTGTCCAGGGACATTTTTCCCCTGAATATTTAGGACTTACATTGAAAACAGAAATTGGTATTGTGAAGTGGTTCAATAACGAAAAAGGCTTCGGCTTCATTATGCCGGAGAGTGGCGGTAAAGACCTCTTCGCACACCACAGTGAAATTCAAGGCTCCGGGTTTAAATCTCTTGAAGAGAATCAACGAGTTTCCTTCGTTGCAGGCGTAGGCCAGAAAGGCCCTTGCGCTACCCAGATCCAAATCGTTTGATCCCCTGCTTGCCTGACTAGGCAAGCGTTGAGTTGATCAGCTAAAGCCGGACCCTTTGAAACATTGGGTTCGGCTTTTTCTCGTCTGACGCCTGCATCGTTAATGGCATAGCCCGGCTGAATGCGGGCTATCGACGCTTAACAATTTATCTTTCCGAAAATAAGTGTTAAGCCAAAGCTGAAAGCCTTAGCCTTCAGCTAAAAAACTCTCTTTATTCTAAAGGCGCGGTTTGGACGGCACTACTGTTGGGCACTGTTTGTGCTTTAAGCGAGTCAATACTACGTCTGAGATCTCTGGGTTCGGGGCTCACACTCACAGCCCGCAAGTGCCGGTTACAGATAAACCAGATCTCATCCTTGTCATTGGCCAGGATAAAGAAAGCATCTGAGGTTTCTGATGGATTGAACATGCCCAGCGCGCGATAAGCCGTTTGCATATTGAATCCGCTTCGGAGCGGATAGGGTTTTGGCCCATCTGTAAGCTCTTGAACACGAAGATACAGCCCTGTCTCTAATGTGATCATTTAAGCCTCGCTCTTATTGATTTTCCTTATTCTAGGGGGAAGCTGACAGGGATGCTAGCTCCAGAATCGAGTAGATGTAATTAAGCAATGTAAGACTTAACAGAGTTTGCTTTTAGTGATGCAAAAGCGGTGGAAGGTGGGGCAAGGGGGAGGCATAATCGCAATGAAGGGCGACAGGCAGGGCGGTTTTTAGCTGCATAAGTGGGTTGAGCTTTGGCAGACTCTTGGCCAGAGGAGTGCAGCGGAATGTCTATCTATAGAGCCGGCCCGATTTACGAAGCGATCAAGCACAAAAAAGCCGCTTTTAGCGGCTTTTTTGAGAGTGGCGCATACCGAGAAGCTAAGGTATTAGAACGGTAGGCCTGGAAAGCGATCCTTCAATTGACGTATCAGAGTCTGGCGTGTTGCCACTATACGTTTGGCAATGCTCTGAGAGTTTTCTACGTCCGGATGCTTGGGTTCGAGCAATGGAGAGGTGTGCAGAGGGCTGCGGCTTGCTTGATTGAGCTTTTGATAAATAATTAATGCCTTCGACGCTTCGTCAAGTAAATCATTCAGAGCAGTAGGTAAGCTAGACAGGCCAGTTGCGTCGTGAAGATAAACAGTTTAGCGTACTAATTTAATGAACAGCGAAATTGCTAATTTTTATAATTTTGAAATTATTTTATAATTATGCGTTATAAGTCATTAAAAGTAAAGACTTGATTTGTAACTAAGGTAATGGCTGATGCTTGTGTGATCTAGGGGTGAGTATTAATTGCCTACGTTAGTTTTTGATAATTAAAATAAAAATGGGTTGTTAGTCCGTAGTGACTTAATAATTTTATCTATCGTTATGGTTGACGTTTTATGAATTACTGGTAATTCGTAGATAGAGGGAGAAATTTATTAAAGTCTGGATTCTGTGAGTTTAGATGTTTTTCATTGAAATTTTTCTTAATTCAGATTTTGTATTTAATGTGGCTATAATAACTAATCAAGTGGATAAATTTTAAATTCTATAAATTGCTATATTTTGTGATCTGTTGGGATAAGATCTTCGTAGCTTTATTGCTATAAATTTTTAATATTGGAATTGATTTTATTTTTAATTTCCCATAAGAAGTAAGACTGTTTCAGGCAGGATATCTACACAAAAAAATGAGCCAAGTCTTAAAGATCTTGGCTCAAGTAATAATCACAGAAATAGTTTTAGTGTGGCTTTATCTGTAGTTTCATCAGGGGCGTCTACCCGCTTAAAACCTACAACAGATTAAAAATCCAGACGCATAAAAGCTCAGCGTTTAGTCCAGCATCGCCTCCGCTTCGATCTCAATAAGCCATTCTGGTTTGGCTAAACCACTGATCAGAATCCATGAAGAAGGGGGAGGGTTGGTGGGGAAACGCTTTAACAACGCAGCAGCAATAGAATCTTGCTCCTGCTGCGAGCTGGCATCATCCCGGATAAAAATACGCAGCATAATCACCTGATCAATGGTGCCTCCTACATCAGCCAGAACGTGTTCGATGTTATCCAGTGCTGCTTCAGTTTGTTCGCGCATACCGCCGTCTACGGTGCGTTCCTTGGCGTCTACGCCCACTTGACCAGACAGCATGACGCGACGGTTTCCTGTCACCACTAGGCCTTGGCTAAATCCATATTGCAGGGAGTTGAAGACGGTAGAAGGGTTGATCGCGCTTTTAGTCATTTTCATAGGTACATACAAAGTCAGTTAAGGAGGTGTGTTCACACTCCTTTTTGCTAACTTGGGGCGTAATGGCAGAACACAAGGTGCATTTTCCAAGCTTGGACGTCCTGCTTGGGATTGCTAATGGCTGATTAACCCCCGTCTCGCCTGCGAGCGCCGCGTGCTGTAGCGCAGTTCTATTTGCTGACGGGAAAGTGGTGCTTGTGTGACTCCGCTACAGAGCGCCTAGTGTGGGATTAGCCATTGCTTTTCCCCGGACAGCAGTATTCCCAGGTATAGAATTCTTTCATCACTTATTTAAGGACGACGGAAATGGCAAAGGATCTGGTTTCGTTTCAGGGGAAATGCCTCTGCGGCGCGGTGACAATCCGTTTTCAACACGATCAACCAGCGCTGAGTGCGTGCCATTGCAGCATGTGCCGGAATTGGTCTGGCGGGCCTAACCTGTCGGTCGAAGGGCATCACGCCCCTAGCATTGAAGGCCTGGAGCATGTTCGTTCTTATCAGTCTTCGGAGTGGGCCGAGCGCAGTTTTTGTTCAGTCTGCGGGACCCACTTGTTTTACCGCCTTCTTAGTGGCGAATTCTACTCACTGTCAGCAGGCTTGTTTAAAGAGGGCGCACATTGGCCGTTCAAATTGCAGGTTTATATTGATGAAAAACCGGGCAACTACCAGTTCGCCAATAAGACGCGGGAAATGACGGGGGAGGAAGTCGTTAAGCTTTTCTCTTGACCATCCCTGGGTCTGTAAACCTTAGCTTTTTTAGTTATAAGCAAGGGGCGATTTGATCGTTTTGAATACATAGGGGGTGTGGTCGAATGGCACATCGGTATGTATCGTGCGTGCCTTTTTTATCGGGATGTTTTTATCATGAAGTCGTTTTTGAGCATTGCCGCCACCCTTACCCTGGCGTTGGTGGCTGGAGTGGCCCAGGCTGATCGTCTGGATGACATCAAGAAAGAGGGTGTATTGAAAGTAGCGTCTTTTGACAGCAACCCACCTTTTGGCTTCGTGGATCAGAAATCCCGACAGATCACAGGCCTGGATGTGGATTTCGCACAGGCGCTGGCCGATAAGCTGGGCGTCAAACTGGAAGTCTTGCCGACTAATCCGGCCAACCGCGTGCCACTGTTAACGTCCAATAAAGTAGATCTGGTATTGGCGAACTTCACCATTACGGAAGAGCGCGCCAAACAGGTTGATTTCAGCATTCCATATTTCGCGTCAGGCCAGCAGTTCTTGGCTAAAAAGGGCGTGCTGTCTTCTCCCGAGCAGTTGAATTCCCTGCGCATTGGGGTAGACAAAGGAACGGTCAACGAGATCGTCCTGCGTGAAAAGTATCCACAAGCCAAGCTGGTAGCGTATGACGATACGCCATTTGCCTTTACCGCTTTGCGCAATGGCAATGTCCAGGCAATCACCCAGGATGGCCCCAAGCTGATCGGTTTGTTGGCTAATGTGCCGGACAAAGAAAACTATGAAATACCGGCATTCAGCATTTCCGAGGACTTGATTGGCATTGGTATTCCTAAAGGCGAAACCGCACTGAAATCCTTTGTGGACGAAACCTTGCTGGAACTGGAAGCCCAAGGCAAGGCCCAGGCTATTTACGACCAGTGGTTTGGCCCTGAGTCCAAAACCCCGCTGGAGCGCTTGTACCGCATCGGTCAGCAACAGTAAGTTCTGCCTGTCAGGTGTAGGCCAGTCTGAATAGATCAGGCTGGCCTTTTCCTGTTTGTATCCACTACCGCAGGATCAGCCGATTCTGCTCTTTGGTTTTCGCTATGCCATCTTCTGATTTCTGGCTGGCACCGCATTATGTGGGGTGGTTGCTGCAAGGGTTCTGGGTCACGATCCAGCTCTCTTTGGTCGTCTCTGTGGCTGCAACCGTGCTGGGTTTCCTGGTGTGTATCGCCCGGCTGTCACCCTTTGTGTGGCTGTCCTGGCCGGTGCGCGCTTATTTGAGCCTATTTCGTAATACTCCTTTGCTGGTGCAATTATTTTTCTGGTATTTCGGTGCTTCAGCGCTGATGCCAACTGAACTGGTGCAGTGGTTGAACACCCAGCATGCCTTGCAGCTGGTCTTGTTCGACGTGCACTGGCCCAGCTTTGAAATGCTGGCGGCCTTTGTGGGCTTGACGGCCTATACCACCGCCTTTGTGGCGGAGGAGTTCCGGTCTGGTGTTCGTGCCGTGCGTAAAGGGCAATGGGCGGCCGCTGCCTCCTTGGGGATGCGTTCCATGCAGATTTGGTGCTATGTGATGATGCCGCAAGCCTTGCGCAATACCTTCCCCTCTCTCGTGGGGCAGTACATGAATGTCATCAAGAACACCTCTTTGACCATGGCCATCGGCTTGGCAGAACTGTCCTATGCGTCCCGTCAGGTGGAGACTGAAACCTTCAAGACCTTCCAGTCCTTTGGCATTGCGACATTGCTGTATGTGCTCTTGGTGATGCTGGTGGAGCTGCTGGGGCAGTGGTTGCAGCGTCATCGGCTGCAGGTGCGAGGGGGCTTGTAATGGACTTCACCGTTATTCAGGACAACCTGCTGTATTTCCTGATCGGGGCTTATCCTCATGGGCCATTGGGTGGCGCGGCTTTGACGCTTTTATTAAGCGTGTTGACGGCCAGTATTTCGGCGGTCCTGGGGCTGGTCTTTGGACTGGCTCTCGTTTTGTCACGTGGGGTGGCTCACACCGCCTTATTGCTGTTTCTGGGATTCTTTCGCGCAATCCCCGTCATCATGCTGATTTTCTGGGTGTATTTTTTACTACCCATTTTATTCAAAGTGGATGTGCCCGGCATTTTCACCGTTGTGTGCGCCTTGTCCTTGATTGGTGGGGCCTACTTGGCGCACTCGGTGGCCGCAGGCATCAAGAGTCTGCCGGCGGGGCAATGGCAGGCTGGCAGGGCCTTGGGGCTGCGAACGACGCAGATCATGACGTCGATCATCTTGCCGCAAGCCTTGCCCGTGATGGTTCCTTCTTTTATTAATCAGTGGGTTGCCTTGATCAAGGACACTTCGCTGGCCTATGTCATTGGTGTGGCAGAGTTGTCTTTCGTTGCCACCCAGGTCAGCAACCGGGTCATGGTGCACCCCACAGAAATTTTCTTGTTTGTAGGGCTGCTTTACTACGTGATTTGCGCTTCCCTGGAAGCGATTGCAAATCGAGTAGCCAGGCGCTATGACAAACATATGCGACTGGATGGCCAATGATTCACATCAATAATGTTTCCAAATGGTATGGCGCCTTTCAGGTGCTCAAAGACTGTACGACCCAAGTAGATCGTCAAGAAGTGCTGGTGGTGTGCGGGCCGTCGGGCTCCGGTAAATCCACCTTGCTAAAAACCGTTAACGGGCTGGAGCCGTTTCAGCAAGGGACCATCCTGCTGGATGGGATTTCAGTGGGAGATCCCGCCACGGACTTGCCACAGTTGCGTAGTCGGGTCGGGATGGTCTTTCAGAACTTTGAACTGTTTCCGCATTTGACCGTATTGGCTAACTTGACACTAGCGCAGCGTAAAGTGCTGGGCCGGGATCGTGATGAGGCAGACCAGCGGGCCTTGGTGTATCTGGATCGGGTGGGGCTGAAGGCCTTGGCAGACCGCTATCCGGCCAGCTTGTCAGGCGGGCAGCAGCAGCGTGTGGCGATTGCACGGGCGCTGTGCATGGACCCTATTTGTATGTTGTTTGACGAGCCCACCTCAGCACTGGACCCGGAAATGGTTAACGAAGTGCTGGATGTCATGGTCAGTCTGGCGGAGGAAGGCATGACGATGATGTGTGTCACCCACGAAATGGGCTTTGCCCGCAAGGTAGCGGATCGCATGATCTTTATGGATCAGGGCAGCATTCTGGAGGATGTCGCTACTGATGTGTTTTTTGGTGACTTGTCAGGCAGGCCGGAGCGCGTGCAAACCTTTTTGTCGAAGGAGTTGCGCCTCTAGGAGCCTGATTGCCTAGGCTGGCTCGCTTCACACTTGTCAACGGTGCCAGAGAGGCCATTAAGCCCAATAAAAATGAGCCCGCCTGTAGCTACATGGGCGGGCTCATTATTGGCGACTGCATAGGCTTTGATACCACTAGCGCTAAGAAAGCAGCAAGGCTTCAAGGCTAAAGTGAACCTGAGTCGCTATACCGTGGCTCACTGAGCAGCAGTGCTAAGTGATTGCATCAGGGATTCTGAGGCAAGTACGGTGCGGCGTGCTTCTTCATGCTGATCGTGCAGGGCAAGGTAACGGGCTTCTGCTTCATCGCCTCGCGCGACATCACCCTTGTAGGACTGCTCTACGTAGTTTGCGTACCAAACGGACTCGTCTACGGTCAAACCTACAAACACCACATTGTCGTCCTGATCTTGTGACAGGGCACGGATTTCGGCTAAATACGCCCGTTCACGGGGCTGAAATTCCAACATAAGACTCCTTAGATAAGCCCCCATTGTAGTTGCTGGGCGAAATCAGGCCAGAGCTATGGCGCTGATCTCCCCATTTGAGCCGAATTCAAATGGGGCAGGAGTGGGCAAGGGGCTGGGCCTGCTGCCTTATTGAGGGTTTGCGATCCAGTCGTTCAGATACCACTGGCGGTGCAAGGAGGCAAGGTCATCCAGTTGATTTTGCATCACGCCGAACAAACCACCGGTCCAGGTGCTGAAGGCCGGTGTGTCATCCAGTTTCTTCACGTTTTGTGCAAACGTCCGAGTCAGCAGTATGGGGTTCTGCCACGAATATTCGTTACCCAACGTTTTGAAGTAATCGCCCCCGACCGCAAATTTGGCCTTGCCTTGATAGGCCAGGATGACCTTGTCGAAACTCTTGTCCCGCAAGCTGTCTGCGGCCTGGAAGAACACTCTCATCACATCTATTTGGCTGGTTGCCGCAGACACAGAGCGCAAATCAAAAACCAGAACGGAGGGGATGATGGCGTATTCATAATACGTAGCTACTTGAATGCTCTTATTGCGGGAATCTTTTGATAGTGCTTGGGATACCGGCTGCCAGATAGACAGGTAGTTCCATGAGAATAGACCTATTGCTATGCAGGCAAGAAGGAGCACTAAGGCGAGTAATTTTCTTTTCATCTGTTGTTTAGTTGCTGGTTCTTCTAGGGGTAGAAGAGCCAATCACTTTCTTGGGGTTGTTAAAATTTTCTGGTGCTAGCAGTGTGCTTATAAGTGGCTGCTATGACTGCCAAAAGGGTAGTTTAGGGCTCAATGTTTTAAAGAAAGGAACGCGTAATGTAGCGTTCCTTTATTGCACTGCTCAGTCCGCTAACAAGCCGTTTAAATAATTTTTAACGACTTGTCTCGGATTTATTTAGCTGGGCAGCCCTGCATTATTAGCCAAGGAGGTGGCCAACAAGGTGTTTTTGTTGCGTACCCAGCCAGGGATCAGAAAAGCGTCCACTAGTACCCAGATCACGGCAACAGCCAACATGATTACGCCCACCCCTAAGAGGCTGAGCAGTGCGCCTAGCAGGGTTAGGGCCAAAATCGCGATGGCGCTGCCGGTTTTACCCATGTAAAAACGGTGGCCACCTAGCGTGCCAAGAAAAAACCAGAGTAGATACGTAACGCCAAGACTTTTTTTATTGGCGTCGTATAGCATGGCTTGAGCCGTAGAGGAATTGCTAGACATTTCGGGCCTCACAGTAAAAATAATAATTACTTGAATAGTAAAAAATAAGGAGCCGTTAGGCTCCTTGGTTTTTTCAGATAGCTATCCGTTGTTTCACGAATTTTTTGAGTTTTCTTTTTTCCTGGGCTGTTCATTGATTAACTGTCTTTGCGGATTTTTATGATTCTTGAAAAAATACCTGGACGATTATAGCGATTTGCTCATGGGTTTTGTGCTTGGCTGTTTTTTCTGGTCTTATTTTTGTTTTTTAATCTTCCCTTGGTTTTTTTTCGGACTTTGTCAGATTTTTATATTGTTCATTTTCTTTTAATAAAGACCCGCTTTAGCCATTTTCTTATTGTTTTCTGGGTCGATCAACTCCGTTTCTACGGAGTCTGGTGAGAATTTTCAAATAAAATACTGAGGCGTCAAACGGTTTAGGTTGTTGAATTGCAGTGGGAAAAGCGCCTCTCTGGCCCACGAGGCCTTACTCTGCCCAAGGACAAAGGGCAGAGTAACTAGCAAACGAGGGGAGGACGGGGCCGTCTTATAACAATCAGATTGCCTGATAGTGATCCCTGTCCGCTCAGCCTGACCCGAACGGGGCGCGAAGCTCCAGGGATGAAGAAGGGCGCGTATTAGGTGTGTTTTTCCTGCAAGCCAGCGATGGCTCGTCTTAGGCGGGCATCGCCACTTTTTTTAATCTATATGCCAAGGCAGGACGAGTCAGACCCAAACGCCGCGCTGCTTCTGAAATGTTCCCGTTCGTTTTTTTCATCGTCAGCTGAATGATTTGTTCCTCCAGATCATCCAGGTTGAAGGGCGTTTCCAGCAGGTGCTCTACGCACTGCGTCTGATTGGGCGTGAAACAGGTTTCCTTGGCCATATACCCTTGGGTATTCAGGCTGCTCAGATATTGCAGTGCACTTTTCTGTTGCGGAAACAGGTGATGGGTTTCTATCTCGTGATTGTGCTCAGTCAAAATTACGCCTCGTTCGATCATGTTCTCGAACTCGCGGATATTGCCGGGCCAATCGTATTGCATCAGTAGTTCCTGGCTGCGATCGCTCACCCCCAGCACGTGTTTTTTGTACAGGCTGGAGTATTTATTCAGGAAGAACTCGGTCAGCAGTGGAATATCTTCCTTGCGTTCTCGCAAAGGCGGGATGTGGATGGGGAACACATTCAGGCGGTAATACAGATCAGCCCGGAACGTGCCTTTCTGTACGGCTTCGGCCAGATCCTCGTTGGTGGCTGCGACCACACGCACATCAATATGACGGATATTTTCATCTCCGACCCGTTCCAGCTCTTGCTCTTGCAGCACGCGCAGCAAAGCCGCCTGGGAGCGGGGCGATAGTTCCACAATTTCATCCAGGAAAATGGTGCCGGATTGGGCGCGCTCAAAGCGGCCTAGACGGGATTTGTGAGCGCCGGTGTAGGCCCCTTTTTCGACACCAAACAATTCGGATTCGATCAGCTCTGGCGGGATGGACGCGCAGTTCACCGCAATAAAGGGTTGCTCGGCCCGGTCGCTGGCGGCATGCAAGCCGCGCGCGAAGGCTTCTTTGCCTACGCCGGTCTCCCCCAGCAGCAAAACAGACACTTTGCTTTGAGCAGCTTTTTCCAGCAGATGACAGGCTGCTTGGTAGGCGGCGGACTGACCGATGGAGTTGGGTAAGGTGAAGTTGGCGCTGGATCGTTTGAACTCTTGTTCACGCAACTTCACCAGCTCACATCGCAGGGCGAATAGCTCGTCCTGCACCGGGTCGGGCAGCATGAAGCGGTCAATCTCGGGGTCATCGTGTTCCCATTCTTCCGCTGGCTTGCCCACGATCTTGCAATGGCTATGGCCCATGGCGGCGCATTGGGTTTCTTTATAGATGATGCTCTTGCCCATATAGAAGCTGGTGTAGCCGCTGGCATAGCCCAGCAAGCTCCAACAGACCGGCTCGCTGGATTGGCCGTGCTCTTTTTGGTGGTTGCTGACTTCATAGGAGTCAAACCAGTCGAACTCGCCGTAGTACTGGCCTGCATCGCGGTCAAAGGTCAGGGCGGTCGGCACCACTTTCACCATGCCGCGAATGGTGTGCATCTGCGGGCCAGCTAGAAAGGTTTCTTTCAGCGACAGGTCTGGCCGTACTTTTTGTGAGACCTCCGCATCTTTCATGCCGGCGTGATAGCCAAAGCGCATCAGAAAGTATTTGGCGCGTTCGCTGCCCAAGGAGGCAATCAGCTCTTTGCGCAGCTGGCCAAAGCCACTGGCGTGCAGCAAGAGCATGCGTTGTTCGCCAAACCATATTTTCCCTTCTCGCGCATCAAAGCGTATGGCGTCGATCAGGTCCTGACTTAATGGCAGTGTGAGTTCAGTAGCCCCCATGGCTGTCTCCATCCTGTGGTTTTTTATTGTGGTTTTGAGTGTTTTAAAACCAGTATGCCGCCTGTCTTTCTGAGGACTCCAAGAAAACACAATAGTGTCCAGAGGCCGGATAAAACGGCTTTTTATAGGTTTTTACCCTAGGTCAGCATTTGATGAAAAGTGCGCTAAGCACTTGATCAAATGATCAAAATTCTTTCAGACACCGGCTTGTGTGCCGCATTCCCTCTAAGAGTCGTTCCGTCTATCTCTTTAATCCTAAAGGGTTTATTGACGTGTTCTGGAACTTGGCACGCCGTTTGCTATGAACGAGGTGTGGACACTCATGCAACCGTTTGCTCAGGAGGAAAAAATGTCTGACACGAGCCTGCCCACCTTAACGAAGTATGTGCGCGTACGCAGTCCCGCTGATGCCCGCTTTGTGGAGTTTGACTTTGCGATTGGCCAGGCCGATCTGTTTGTGGAACTGGTCATGCCGCCAGCGGCCTTTGAGCAGTTTTGCCAGCACAACAATGTCCAGCTAATGAGCGAAGAGCAAATGCGGGTCAATGACGAGAACGAAGAAAAATGGCGTTTTGGTTACGACACTTTGGTAGGTAACAGCCGCCAGGCTGATGCCCAGTAGGAACTTTTCAGGAGAACAAGAGGATGACATTAGAAATTAAAACGGCCAGTTTGCAGCCAGTGCGGCAAACCTTCGCCAACGTGGCTCGCCGCTTTGGTGAAAAGCCGGCTACGCGCTACCAGGAAGCGACCTACGATGCCCAAGCCACGACCAACTTTCATTACCGGCCTTTGTGGATGCCGGAGAAAACGCTGAATGATCTAACGCACACGGCCATCCAGATGAAGGACTGGTACGTGTTTCGTGATCCGCGCCAGTTCTATTACGGCGCTTACGTGCAAAACCGTGCCCGCATGCAAGAGTCGGCGGAAACGAACTATGGCTTTTTTGAAAAGCGTGAGCTGGCTCAATATTTGAGCGATGTCGTCAAAGCGAAACTGACCCGCTTTTTGCTGCCTTTGCGTCACGTCGAACAAACCGCCAATCTGAACTTCATGTCCGGCTCGGCCTACGGCTATGGCACCACCATTTCCCAAGCCTGTCTCTATGCCGGTATGGACTCTTTGGGGATGGCGCAATACGTCTCCCGCATTGGCTTGCTCAGCGATGGCAATAGTGCTGAATCCTTGAGCCAGGCCAAAGAGGCCTGGATGCAGGACGCGGCATGGCAAGGCGTGCGTGCCTTGTGCGAAAAAACGCTGGTGCAAAAAGATTGGTTTGAACTTTTGCTGGTTCAGTCCTTGCTGGTGAACACCGTGGTGCATCAAGTGGTGTATCAGGGTCTGGTGGCAGAGCTGGCCCGCGACGGTGGCCGTGATCTGGATATGTTGCTGGAGTTCATGCTGGACTGCCACAAGGACTTGTCCAACTGGAGCGATAGCGTCTTTAAGATTGCCGCCGCAGAAAGCGAAGAAAACAAGCAGCAATTGCAGACCTGGGTGGATCAGTGGATGCCGCAGGTGCAAGCCGCTTTCATGCCCTACATTCAAGCGGCCTTCGCCGATCAGGCCGATCAGGTTTGGCAGCAAGTCCAGGACACCATTGCTAAACGCGTCACTAAAGCAGGCTTGAGCCTGGGTGGAGAAGTTTGATGACAGCTTCCAAGGTTTATATCGGTCTGCAAGATAACGACATGTCGCGCTACATCGTCGAGGCCATCGAAGAAGACAACCCGGACGCGACCGTCATTTACCAACCCGCCATGGTCCGTATCGAGTGTGTCGGCCAATTGGTGGTCAAGCGCGAAACGGTGGAAGAAAAGTATGGGCAGCAGTGGGACATGCAGGAACTGCATCTGAATCTGATCACCTTGGGTGGCAACGTGGATGAGGATGAAGACCGCTTGTTATTGCACTGGAACAGCTAAATCAGAAAAGGGGGCACTATGGCCACGAAAAAACTAAATATCAAAGACAAATATCGCTATCTGACTCGTGACCTGGACTGGGAATTCAGCTACCAGGATCGCAAGGACGCCTTCCCCTACGAGGAGTTCGAGGGCATCAAGATTACTGACTGGTCCAAGTGGGAAGATCCGTTCCGTCTGACAATGGACGCGTACTGGAAGTACCAGGCTGAGAAAGAAAAGAAGCTGTACGCCATTTTTGATGCCTTCGCACAAAACAATGGCCAGATGAATATTTCTGATCCGCGTTACCTGAACGCGATCAAGGTGTTTTTGACGGCAGTGACGCCGTTGGAATACCAGGCGTACCAGGGCTATTCCCATGTGGGACGTCAGTTCAGCGGCATTGGCGCACGGATTGCGTGCCAGATGCAGTCGATTGACGAGCTGCGTCACGTGCAGACGCAGGTTCACGCCATGAGCCACTACAACAAGTTTTTCAATGGTTTCCAGGACTGGAGCCATATGCACGACCGGGTCTGGTACCTGTCCGTGCCCAAGTCCTTCTTTGAAGACGCCCGTTCAGCGGGCCCCTTCGAGTTCTTGCTGGCCATCAGCTTCTCCTTTGAGTATGTGCTGACCAACTTGCTGTTCGTGCCCTTTATGTCGGGTGCGGCCTATAACGGCGACATGGCCACGGTGACTTTCGGTTTCAGCTCGCAGTCTGACGAAGCGCGTCACATGACCCTGGGTCTGGAGGTCATCAAATTCTTGCTGGAGCAGCACGAAGACAACGTGCCTATCGTGCAGCAGTGGATCGACAAGTGGTTTTGGCGCGGTACGCGTTTGTTGTCGGTGGTGGCCATGATGATGGATTACATGCTGCCCAATAAAGTGATGTCTTGGAAAGAGGCCTGGGAGGTCTACTTCGAGCAGGCGGGTGGTGCGCTGTTCAAAGACCTGGCCCGCTATGGCATCCGTATGCCCAAGTACAGCGAAGTGATTGAAAAAGAGAAAGATCACATCTCGCACCAGGCCTGGTGGATCTTCTACAACTTCGGCCACGCGGCAGGTTTCCACACCTGGATTCCTAGCGACGAGGAACTGGATTGGCTCAGCTCCAAATACCCGGACACCTTCGACAAGTACTATCGCCCGCGCTGGGAAATGGCCAAGAAGATGGAAGCCGAAGGCAAGCGTTTTTACTCTACCGGTCTGCCGCAGTTGTGCCAGGTCTGTCAGGTGCCCATGACCTTTACCGACATGGAAAAACCCGACGAAATTACCTATCGCCAAAGCCAGTACAAAGGCGAGCGCTACCACACTTGCTCAGATGGTTGCCGCGACATCTTCGATCATGAGCCTGAGAAATACATTCAGGCCTGGTTGCCGGTGAACCAGATTCTGCAAGGCAATTGTGGTGGCCCGGATCTGGAGAAGATCCTGAGTGACTACTACCACCTGAACGTGGGTGTCGACAATATGGACTTCAAGGGTTCAGTGGACGAGTCGCGCTGGAAGGAATGGAAAGGAGCGACGGTCTAGTCGCTATCAGAAAAGGGCAGTGTCCCCGCGAGGGGGCGCTGCCACTACCTATAAAAATTGGAGATCAATATGGCAGTTACTGCAATTACCCCGGATTACCAAGGCTTTGCGATGGACCAGCAGGCCCATTACGGCCAGAGCATGTTGCTGTACATCGGTTGGGACGAACATTTGTTGTTCTGCTCGGCCAAGGCGTTTCTGGTGCAGCCGGACATGACGGTGGCACAACTGATCGAACAGCTTTTGCCCGCCGGTTTTGCCCAGCACCCGGACTTTGAGCAGATCGAGTGGGGTCAGGTGCAATGGAATCTGAACGGGGCGGCCATAGAGCTGAATCCGGAGGACACCTTGGGCGACAAGGGGTTTGACCATAAGTCTTTATTGCGTTTCAAGACCCCGGGCCTGAACGGCTACAAGGGCACAGGCGTATAAGGGGGCAGCGATGACGTATCAGGTAACCGTAGAACCCACAGGCGATGTGGTAGAGGTGGAAGATGGGCAAACCTTGTTGGACGCTGCCTTGCGACAAGGGGTTTGGTTGCCTTTTGCCTGTGGACATGGCACATGCGGCACCTGCAAGGTGCAGGTGCTGGAAGGCTATGCGGACGCAGGCGATGCGTCCAGCTTTGCACTGATGGATTCGGAGCGGGACGAGGGCAAGCTGCTGGCCTGCTGTTGCTTGCCCGAATCCGATATGGTGATTGAGGCGGACGTGGATGTGGACCCGGATTTTCAAGGCCTGCCTGTTGAGGATTATCAGGGTAAGGTCGTCTTGATCGAGGATCTGTCGCCCACGATCAAGCACATCCGGCTGGAGCTGGATCGTCCCATGCAGTTTCAAGCTGGCCAGTACATCAACTTGCATGTGCCCTCCATTGACAGCACCCGTGCGTTTTCCATTGCCAACCCACCTTCACTGAGCGGCATTATTGATCTGCACGTGCGCAAGGTGGAAGGCGGTGCGGGGACGACCTGGCTGCATGAAGCCCTGCAAGTAGGACAGTCTTTGGATGTCTCCGGGCCTTATGGTCAGTTTTTCGTGCGCAAATCCGATCCGCAAGGCGCGATTTTCATTGCGGGTGGATCAGGTCTGTCCAGCCCCGAATCCATGATTATGGACTTGCTGGAGCAAGGCGATACCCGACCTATTTATTTGTTCCAGGGGGCGCGCAATAAGGCAGAGCTCTACCACGCCGATCACTTTTACCAGCTGGCCGAACAGCACGAGAACTTCAAGTACATTCCTGCTTTGAATGCACCTTTGCCAGAGGACGAGTGGGATGGCTTTGTGGGCTACGTGCATGAAGCCGTGGGACAGTTTTTTGAGCAACGCTGCGGGGGCAATAAGGCCTATCTGTGTGGCCCACCCCCCATGATCGAGGCGGCTATTTCCACCTTGATGCAAAGCCGCCTGTTTGAGCGCGACATTCATATGGAGCAGTTCTTGACGGCAGCCGATGGTGCTACTGGCAAGGTGCGTTCAGCCTTGTTCAAACGTATTTAAATAGCGGATCTGTTTGCCAGCCGGGTCCTTCTGACAAGGGGTGATCTGCTGGCAGCAGAGTACAGAAACCGATTTTTGTACGGATGCTTAAGAGGGTTTCGCTGCACCCAGAATCAGGCCATTGTGCCGTTCTGGTGCAGCCGTCAACAGGGCGGCAGATTGCTCAAGGCACTGTGCCCCGGTATCAGCCAAGGCGGTTTCTCTGCATACATCTCTTCAATAAAGGCATGCATCTGGGCGATATACCAGGAATTATCGTTTTTCCTGTGGCTGAAGATAATGGGGGAGGTCACTTTCTCGTCATCAATCAGCCGGTAGACCAGATCGCTACGTATCTGCGCCGCTGATGGAATCAGGCACAGGCCCACACCGCCCGCCACTAATCCCATGGCTGTTTGCAATTCCATGACCTCATGAACTTCAGTGGGGAAGATGGCGTTGTCGTGCAGGATGTTCAGCACATGATCGGCGAAGCTTGGGCGCGGGGATTTGGGATAGACGATAAAGGCGTGCTCGGCAATCACCTGCAAGGAAACCGGGCTTCTGTCCTTGGCCAATTCTGTCTTGGGTGGGATGGCCAGGACCAGGCGCTCTTCTCGCAATACCGTGCGGCAAACGGCACTGTCATGGATGCGCACCCGCCCAAAGGCAATATCAATGCGACCGGCGCGTAAGGCGCCAATCTGCTGGCTGGAGGTGAGCTCCAGAAAGTGAAAGCGTATGTCCGGGTAGGCGTGGCGAAATTTCTGAATCAGGATGGGCAGCCCCCCATATAGCGTCGAGGCGACAAAGCCGATGGACAGCTGGGGCCGCTGGTTCAGACCGACTTCCATAGTTGCCGCCTTCATGACCTCCACGCGGTTGAGCAGTTGCAAGGATTGCTCATAGAAAATTCGGCCCGCTTCCGTCAATTGCAGAGGGCGGCTTTCCCGCGACAACAGCACCACATTCAATTCTTGTTCCAGCAATTGAATCTGCCGGCTCAAGGCTGGCTGGGCAATGTGCAATTGTTCGGCCGCACGAGTGAAATTCCGCGCTTTGGCGACCGCAACAAAGTAGCGGATTTGTTTCAAGTCCATATGCTTTGCCTGTGGCCAAGATCCCCGAAAAAACCCGAACCAATATATCACCTATATCGACCATCTAGGCTTCAAGGATTAGCCCGCCAAGCTCTAGGGTTAACGATAGGTTTTGGTTTTTTGGTCTTTTATCTATTTGATTTTATTGAATAAAAATCAAACTATAGAATTTTGGCATAGTGCGGGACCGATATTGTATTGGAAGCCTGGGGATGCACAGACTGTAATGAAAGCCATGTAGACCAGCCCAAGGGATCAAGTGCCCGGGGCTTGGCAAGGTGGGCTAGATCCGAGTCATTTTCTGAGCTGAAGATGGGCTGCCTGAATTTGGTGGGACAAGCGCGGTGGGTCGATACGTGAAGTGATGGACCTGCCCTGATTCTGTCCGGCTTGGCACCGGATCTATTTTTCTTTTATCACGCGTACTTGCTATGCCCTCAGCGGCATGGGCAGGGGCGGCTGCAACTCTCATAAAGGCCACATTATGTCAGTCCTTATGGATAAAACCAAAGATATCAGGCACTTGCTTGACACAGCCCTGGAAGAAAATAAAGAAACGGGTGTGTATCGTTGCCGTCGTGACATTTTCACGAATCCAGACTTGTTCGAGCTGGAGATGAAGCACATTTTTGAAGGCAATTGGGTCTATCTGGCCCATGAGAGCCAACTGCCTAATGTGAATGATTACTTCACCACTTATATCGGTCGCCAGCCCGTGTTTCTGACACGCGGCAAAGACGGTGGCTTGAACGCGTTCATCAATGCCTGTGCCCACCGGGGCGCCATGTTGTGCCGCCGCAAGCATGGCAACAAAGGCAGTTTTACCTGTCCTTTCCACGGCTGGACCTTTAATAACACCGGTAAGTTGCTCAAGGTGAAGGATGAGAAAAACACCCAGTATCCCGAACAGTTCAACACCGAAGGCTCGCACGATTTGACGCGTGTGGCGCGCTTTGAGAACTATCGCGGTTTTCTGTTTGGCAGCTTGAATCCCGATGTGGTGTCCCTGGATGAGTACCTGGGCGAAACCAAGGTGATTATTGACCAGATTGTGGACCAGGCACCGGAAGGCCTGGAAGTGCTGCGCGGTAACTCGTCCTATATCTATGACGGCAATTGGAAGCTGCAAATGGAGAACGGCGCTGACGGCTATCACGTCAGCAGCGTGCATTGGAACTACTCCGCCACCATGGGCCGCCGCAAAGAGGGCGGTACGCAGGCGGTGGATGCCAATGGGTGGAGCAAAAGCCTGGGCGGTGTGTATGGCTTTGATTACGGCCACATCCTGTTGTGGACCCAAACCATGAATCCTACGGTGCGCCCGGTTTACCAGCATCGGGAAGAGCTGAAGGAGCGGCTGGGGGAAGCCCGCGCAGACTTCATCGTGAATCAGACCCGCAACCTGTGCGTCTACCCCAATGTGTATTTGATGGACCAGTTCTCTACCCAGATTCGTGTCACGCGGCCGATCAGCGTGGACAAGACGGAAGTCACCATTTACTGCTTTGGCCCCAAAGGCGAGAGCGCAGAGCAACGTGCCATTCGCATTCGTCAGTACGAAGACTTCTTTAACGTTTCTGGCATGGGTACAGCGGACGATCTGGAAGAGTTCCGCGCGTGTCAGGAAGGTTATGCCGGCCTGGCGGCCCCCTGGAATGACTTAAGCCGTGGCGCCCCCTTGTGGGTGCAAGGGCCGGACGAGAACGCAGCCGCAATGGGCATGAAACCCCTGATCAGCGGTGGCCGTAGTGAGGACGAAGGTCTATTTGTGTGCCAACACGAGTATTGGGCCAAGACCATGGCCCAGGCTTTGAAAGCAGAGAGCGAGGAGATTTCAGCATGAGCGCCCTTTACCAATCGGTAGCCGCCTTTTTGTACCGGGAGGCTCGCTTGCTGGATGACCGCCAATGGGACGAGTGGCTGGACTGCTATAGCCCGCAGGCGCAGTACTGGATGCCGTGCTGGGACGATGACGATCAACTGACTCAAGATCCCCATAGCGAAATTTCCCTGATTTTTTATCCCAACCGGCATGGCCTGGAGGATCGGGTCTTTCGCATTAAGACGGAGCGTTCCGGTGCCTCGACGCCAGAGCCGCGCACCGCACATATGTTGAGCAATATCGAGATTTTGGCCGAGCGCGATGCGCAGATTGATGTGCGCTACAACTTTCTGACGCTGAACCACCGCTACCGAGTGACGGACCAGTTCTTTGGCACTATTTATTTGACTTTGTCGCGTCAGGAACAAGGTTGGCTGATCGAGCAAAAGAAAGTAGTGCTCAAGAACGACTACATCCGTCAAGTGATTGATGTCTATCACATTTAAGGCGGAGGTTTCTTGTGAACAGCTATCGAATTGCTCTGAATTTTGAGGATGGGGTTACCCGTTTTGTGGACTGTGGCGAGCACGAGAAAGTGCTGGATGCGGCATTCCGTCATCAGATCAATCTGCCTATGGATTGCTCGGACGGGGTGTGTGGTACCTGTAAATGCCGTGCTGAAAGCGGAGTCTACGAGCAGGGCGATGATTACATTGAGGACGCACTGACACAAGAGGAGGCCGACAAGGGCCTGGTCTTGACCTGCCAAATGGTGCCCCGGTCCGACTGTGTGATTGCCGTGCCGATTTCCTCCAGCGTGTGTAAAACCGCCGTTGCCAAATGGCAAGGGCAGGTGGCGCACTGCCGCCAGTACGAGGATGCTGCTTACGAATTGGCCATTGAAGCGGCAGAGGACGCTGTGCCTTTCTTGCCCGGTCAATACGTGAACATCACTGTGCCAGGTGGGCAGGACTATCGCTCTTATTCCTTTAGCTCGGCTCCCGGCCAGCCTCGTTTGAGTTTTCTGATCAAGCAGGTGGCCGGCGGTTTGATGAGCTCCTGGCTGGCGCAACAACCCGTAGGCCAAACGGTAGAGATGACCGGACCTTTGGGCAGCTTTTACCTGCGCCAGGTCAATCGCCCTTTGCTGTTTCTTGCCGGGGGGACCGGCCTGGCTCCGTTCTTGTCCATGCTGGAAGTGCTGGTTGAACAAGGCTGTACGCAGCCTGTGCATCTGGTTTACGGCGTGACGCGTGATCAGGATCTGGTGATGCTGGAAGAGCTGGATTCCTACACGCAGCGTTTGCCGGGGTTCAGCTACACCACTTGCGTGGTGGACCCGCAGTCCAGCCATGAGCGCAAAGGGTATGTGACCCAGCATCTGGACCCGGCTCATTGGCACGACGGTCAGGTGGATGTGTATCTGTGTGGCCCGCCGCCCATGGTGGATGCCGTCAGCCAATTCATTGATGCGCAAGCCCATGCCCCGGCTAATTTCTACTACGAAAAATTCATCACTAGTCAGTAAATGACCTGGACCGCCCGGGGTGCGTAGAGGCGCCCAGGGTGAAATCTACTCAAGCCAAGGAAAAATTATGATGACGCCACTGCGTTTTCATCAAAAAGTCGCCATCGTGACGGGGGCGGCGCAGGGTATTGGACGCCGAGTGGCCGAACGCTTGCAGGCAGAGGGCGCCCGGGTGCTGGCGGTAGACCGCTCAGAACTGGTGCGGGAGCTGGCCAGCGAGCAGGTACTCACGCTGGAAGTGGATCTGGAAACCTGGGAGGGCGCGCAAGCGGCGGCCCAGAAGGCGCTGGAGCAGTGGGGGCGCATAGATGTCTTGATCAATAACGTCGGCGGCACAATCTGGACCCGCCCTTATGAACACTACACCCCCGTGCAGATCGAAGCCGAAATTCGGCGTTCTTTGTTTCCCACTTTGTGGTCGTGTCATGCGGTTTTGCCCGCTATGCAGGAGCAGGGCAGTGGCGCCATCGTCAATGTGTCCTCGATTGCGACGCGCAGCATCAACCGGGCTCCCTATGCGGCCGCCAAAGGAGGCGTCAATGCCTTGACGGCTTCCCTGGCCTTTGAAAATGCGCAGCGCGGTATCCGGGTCAACGCGGTTTCGCCTGGCGGGACGGAAGCACCGCCACGGCGCATTCCCCGTAATGCGCAGGTGCCGCCACAGCCAGATCCGCAAGAGGCCGTCTGGTATCAGCAGATCGTGGATCAAACCGTTTCCAGTAGTTTGATGAAACGCTACGGCAGCCTGGATGAGCAGGCCGCCAGCATTCTGTTTTTGGCCTCGGACGAGGCGTCCTACATCACCGGCACGGTCTTGCCTGTGGGAGGAGGCGACCAAGGCTAGTCATCCGATGCGGACGGCCCGTATGGGCTGCGGCGTCAACATAACACTCCATTAGGGGGAGACAAATCATGAAAACACTAGAAGTCAATGAAGTGATTGAACAGGCGCGCTTTGGCCGCTTTCATTGGATGGTGATGAGTCTGTGTGCCTTGCTGTTGATTTTCGACGGCTACGACTTGTTTATTTACGGCGTGGTTTTACCGGTCCTGATGCAAGAGTGGGATTTGACGCCGGTGCAGGCGGGTGCCCTGGGTAGTTATGCCTTGTTTGGCATGATGTTTGGCGCCTTTGTGTTCGGCCCGCTGGCGGATCGCATTGGCCGCAAGAAAGGCGTCACCATTTGTTTTGCCTTGTTCAGCCTGGCGACGTTTTTCAACGGTTTTGCCACGACACCGACGGAGTTTGGTGTGTATCGCTTTTTGGCCGGCTTGGGCTGTGGTGGCTTGATGCCTAACGCGGTGGCCTTGATGAATGAATACTCGCCCAAGCGCTCGCGCAGCACTTTGGTGGCGATCATGTTCAGCGGCTATTCCTTAGGTGGCTTGTTGGCCGCGGCCATTGGTATTTACATGCTGCCGCGTTTTGGCTGGCAATCCATGTTTTTTGCTGCCGCTGTGCCCCTGCTGCTGTTGCCCTTTATTGTCTGGAAGTTGCCAGAGTCCCTGGGCTTTCTGATCCGCCAAGGTCAGGGAGAAAAAGCACGCTCTATTGTGCACTCTCTGGCTCCGCAAGCCGGAGTGTCAGACGATACGGTGTTGACCTTGAACGAGCAAAAGTCCTTGGGCGTGCCCATGCTGGATCTGCTTAAAGAAGGGCGCTTGCTGGGCACCTTGATGATTTGGCTGGCCTTCTTTTGCTGTTTGTTGATGGTCTACGCTCTGGGCTCCTGGTTGCCCAAGTTGATGGCCAATGCCGGTTATAGCTTGGGGTCCAGCTTGTCCTTCCTGGTGGCTTTGAATCTGGGCGGCATGTTCGGTGCCATCTTAGGTGGCTGGCTGGGCGATCGTTTCAGTTTGCCCAAGGTGGTTGCCTGGTTTTTTCTGGTGTCGGCTATTTCTATTAGTCTGCTGGGTTTCAAAAGTCCCACGGCGGTTTTATATCTGTTGATTGTGCTGGCGGGTGCCACCACGATTGGGACGCAGATTCTGCTCTACGCCAACACAGCGCAGTTCTATCCCACGTCCATGCGATCCTCTGGCTTGGGTTGGGCCTCGGGCGTTGGCCGCATCGGGGCGATTGCAGGCCCCTTCTTAGGCGGCACCTTGATGGCAGCAAAGTTGCCTTTGCCAATGAACTTTTTGGCTTTTGCCATACCGGGCGTGGTGGCGATGCTGGCTTTCCTGATGTTTATGGTGTCCTTGCGACACGTCAGTAAAGCCCCGCTGCTTGTTATGCCAACTTAAGTGGGCTCACTAGGCGTCCTTTCAGATTTCTTGTTTTGATCTCCTGAGATTTTGCCCGCTATACTTGTCTATCACTGATCCGCTGTGCAAGGCGGGTCAGTGTCAGGAATGCCAAGACCCTCTTTTCCTGTTCTGAATTTTCGATGCCAGCCATTCTTCTTGAGTGGCTGGCATTGTCTATGGGGCCAGCGCGATCAGCTCTAGCGTTCGTGTGGCCCTTGTTTTTATGATCTGTTTATTGAGTTTGCGGCCCTGAAACCCTGGCTGGGGGGCAGGGTTAATACGCCTGGGGTAAATGATGAGTGCCAGTAGCTTTATATTGTTTTTACCGGCCTGTTTTGCGCTGAATATGGCGTTTGGGCCGAATAATCTGCTGTCCATGACGGTGGGAGCCAAGCAGGGCTTATCGACAGCACTGGTCGCGGCTATGGGCCGCCTGGTCGCCTTTGCCATCATGATCGTGGTGGCTGCCTTGGGCATGGGGACTTTGCTCATGGTCTCGGAGGCTGCCTTCACGGTGGTCAAAATTGTGGGTGCTGCGTATCTGATCTATTTGGGGGTCAAAGTACTGCGTGCCAGTTCCCATGCGACGCAGGAGCAGGCTGATGTGGGCAAAACCAGCATTGGAGGTCTTGTCCGTCAGGAGTTCTTTGTTGCCATCGGCAATCCCAAAGCGATTTTGATTTTTACGGCGTTCTTCCCTCAATTTGTGGATATGAACCATTACTGGACCAGTTTCATGCTGCAAGGCGTGATCTTTCTGCTCTTGGAAGTGATAGCGATTGCTGCCTATGCCTACGTGGGGACGCGGCTGTCTGGCGTGATGCAAAATGCTCGGGGTTTGCGTTGGGTTAATCGCATCAGTGGCAGCATGATGATTGGTTTTGGGGTGATTCTTGCCATGGCCAGACGCTCCTGATGGTTGAACTTCGGTCATGAGCCCTTAAAAAGCCCTCGTTAAGAGGGCTTTTTTTTGAGTGTTCGACACCGGTGGGGGTGATTCAAGATATTTTTGGCTTATGCAGCGCCTTAAAATTTCGGCCGAAATTTTTCTTCACTTGCCGGCCGGGAACTTCACGCTGTTCTGTGTGTCTATTTGTACAGGGTAAACGCTTAATATGCCCATAAATACTTGTAGTTTGAATTTTTTTTGTTAGGATAAAAACTCGTTCTAGGCTTTCTCGATTAAAGAAATACAAGGAGGTTTGGATATGAATGACACGCCCATGAACTGGCCCAGTGATTTTCCGAGTAAACATGATTCGCTGTAGCGTTTTAAAAAAATAAACGGAGACCATTAACCAGCCTAGCCGCCTACCCAGGCGGCTTTTTCATGTCTGTGAGTTTTTCTTTTTTAATCGTTTTTCGTGTTTCGTTTTGCCGGTGATCGTTTACTAGCTTTGATCCGGGTGCCGGGCCCCTGATGCTTAGTTCTGATTTTCATTCACCCTTATTTACCAGCGAGCCCACGGGGGTTGCTAAGGGGCAAGGCGCGGACGACGGTTCGCATCTTCAAGCCCCCGGGGCAATGCATTCGCTTGTAAGATGGCCCCTGCTTAAGCCTCTATGCTATTTTCTTTCTTTTTCCTGATATCGATCCCGCCTTGTCGCCACCTGTCTCTTCTCCCGCTCGACGTATTACCATCCGCGATGTCGCTAAAGCGGCCGGTGTGTCGCTGACGACGGTCTCCCATGCCTTGAATGATCGGGGTGTAGTGGACCCGTTAACCCGGGCGCGCGTCAAACAGCTGGCCGCTGAGATGGGCTACCGGCCCAATGTACGAGCACAGCGTCTGCGCTCTGGTTCAGCCAACAGTATTGCTTTGGTTTCATCCATGCCCTTTGCGGTCTCGGGCGGAGTATCGCGGCTGGGTTTCATGATGGAAGTGGCAGGGATTGCCGCCGAGGCCGCAATGCGCCGTGGTTTAGCACTGGTATTTGTTCCCCCGCTGGAAAATGCCCAGGCCTTTCTGGAAGGCTTGGATATTGACGGGGCAATTTTGCTTGAACCCATGACGGACGATCCCAACATCCGCCTCTTGCAAGACCGGGGTGTGGCATTGGTGTCAATTGGCCGTCAAGGCGGAGGAGCCACAGGCATTCCTTTTGTGGACCTGCAGTCCACAGCCACGGCCCACTTACTCTTGGACCATCTGTGGGAGCAGGGCCGCCGACGCATTGCCTTAGTGCAAAGCAGTGCCGCGCGGGATTCTTATGCCAGTCATAAAAAGGCATATGAGAGTTTCGCGGCGGCCCATGGCATGCCTTTGCGATATATGCAGGTTGAGGAAAACCAGGGGGAAGAAGGGGGCTATGCAGCCTGCGCGGAATTATTAGCCCAGCATCCTGATACCGATGCACTGTGTGTGCCGGTTGATGCTTTTGCAGTGGGGGCCTTGGCCGCCGTACAGAAAGCAGGTTTGCGCGTCCCGCAGGATGTGATGATTGCCACTCGCTACGATGGTTTGCGGGCTCGCACGGCAGAGCCCGCGTTGACCGCAGTTGATTTGCATCTGGAGCAAGTGGCTACCTTGGCAGTGGAGCTGCTGTTTGAACATTTGTCCGGCGACAAGAGTCGATTGTCCGCGGTGGGCTCCAAGCCAGCGCTCAGGGCCCGCGCCTCGACACAGCTCACGGATTAACTGGCCAACATCACGGCAATGCCCGAGACGGTAGCAAAGACCAGTACCCCAACGCGTAAATGCGCTTGATTCAGTCGGTGATGCACCAGATGGCTTAAACCCATGCCCAGCAGTAAGGCGGGCAGACACAGCACGGCATAGCTCAGATGTGACCAGGCCAAGGTGCCTGAAATCCCCAGCACGATCAGGGAGATCACTTCACCAACCAAAAAGCATAAAGCGACGGTAGAGCGCAAGGTTGCCACGGGGGCGTGTTGATACACCAGTGCCAGAGGCGGGCCGCCGATGCCGGTGGCGGTTTCCGTGATTCCCGTGACCAGACCCGTGGCAATAAAGGCTTTTTTGCCGGGTGTGAAGCGGGGGGCCAGGACGGAGGCCAACACCGCCAGCAAGGTGCTGACTCCCACAAACTGGTTGAGCCAGTAGGTGGACAGCACCAGCAGGATGCCCACGCCCGCAAAAGTGCCTGCAAATCGTCCTGCTGTAATCCACGCTGCGCCGCTGCGATCGACGGCCTCTTTTTCGCGCCAGGCCACATAGGCATTCAGCGGCAACATCAGAAATAGCAGAGCACCCGGAATGGCTTGGGGATGGACCAGTGCCAACACCGGCACCACGATCAGGGCAAAACCCATGCCGCTGGCCCCCTGAATAAAGGCGCCGGCCAGCACAGCAGCAAAAGCGATGAGCAAGCCTGTCGTCATGCCATTGCCTTCTCTTGTGCCGCGTGGCGGGCAAGATGTTCGGTGGAGGGGGCATGCAGCTTGCGAATATCAGATTGAGCCACCGCATGGCGCGCCAGTTCTCGTACTTCTTCCAAGAGGGGCACTGGGTCCCAATCTACCGGCTGACCTTCCCACAAGCGCAGCTTGCCTTGGACGACGACGGCTCGGATCTGGTCTCGGGCAGCCACACGAACCAGCTCCCAAGGCAGGTCCCAGGAAGGGGTCATCTCGGGAACTTGCAGATCGACCAGTAAAAAGTCTGCTTGTGCACCGACGCGAATTTGTCCGGTTTCTTGGCCCAAGCCGATTACCTCCGCGCCGCCTCGGGTGGCCATATCCAGCCAAGTCCAACCCGCGCCACATGATGAGTCCCCCACCATCATGCCAAAGGCAAAGCGTTGAGCTGCCTCCCCATAATCCATCATGCGAAAGGCGTCGCTGCGAGTGCCGTCTGTGCCCATGCCCAAGCGTATGCCTTGGACTCGCATCGCCTCCGCTGGGGCGACCGCGTTGCCTTTCCAGGCACTAGCCACCGGGTTATAGGAAACGGCTGCATTGGAATCAGCCAATAAGCGAATTTCGCCCGGTGTGACCAGGGTCGCGTGGGCCAGCAGCGAGGCTGGCCCCAAAGCACCAATATGGGCCAGATGTTCTATAGGGCGGCGGCCGTGTGTGTTCAAAGATCGCTCCACTGCAACCAGGTGCTCATTGGCATGTGTCTGAAACACGCGGCCTGCCTCTTCACTCATGGCGTAAATACGATGCAACATGGCATCACTGGCGGCTTCGGGAATGGAGATAGCCAGCGAGGGGCTGATCAAATCGTGGTGCTCCCAGTGCTGTAAATGGGCTTGGGCTCGGGCCAGAATGGGCTCGGCGTCCAATAGTACCGCGCTGTGCTTGTCGTTGCAGATCAGGCCCAGCACACAACGAATGCCTACGTCGGAGGTGGCCTCAACAATGGCATCCAGATCCTCGGATGAGCGCGTGCCGGCATCACATACCGTCGTAAAACCACCGCGTAGCGCTTCCAGCGAAGCCAGCTTGCTGGAGGCATACAGATGGCGCGCGTTCAAGGTGCTTTCCAAGGGCACCCACACCCGGCGAAAGATCTCCGAGGGCTCGCCATATACCAGGGACTTGCCGTAGGACTGGGTGACGTGATGATGGGCATCCACAAAGCCTGGCATCAGCAAGTGGCCGGGCAAGGATAGCCGTGGCAGTTCCGGATGACGTGCTGTGATGTCTTGCACGGTGCCTATATCGCTAAAGCGGCCCTGTTCAAGAACAACTGCGTGCCCCGTGACTGGGCCGTGGGGCAGCAAGAGATGTTCGGGCTCCAGGATACGGGCCTGGGCAAGATCGGTGGACGTGAATAGAGAAGCGTTATTCATGACACAGCTCATTAAGAATGTTGGAGAGGGGTGGTGTTGCGGGAACCTTGACCAAGATGGATGAACAAGTAGTTCAGGACGGCGGCCGTCAAAGCACCCATGGCGACGCCATTAGAGAGCAGCAGGCGCAATTGGGAGGGCAGTTGGTCGTAAATACCGGGCACAACAATGGGCAGCAAACCAATTGCCAAGGCAGTCGCCACGACGTACATGGCAGAATGGCCTCGCAGATCAACCTTGCGCAGCATGTCTATGCCCATGGTGCCGACGATGGCAAACACCACCAGGCCAGTGGCACCAATCACGGCGGCTGGAATGACGCTGATCAGGGCGGACAGAGGCGAGAACACGCCGAACAGAATCAGGAACAAGCCACCAACAGCGGTGACATAACGGGATCGCACCTGAGTGGCACGGATGATGCCGATGTTCTCGCCGCTGGTAATGATCAAGGATGTGCCAAAGATCCCGCCTAATAAAGAAGCCAGACCGTCGCCCCGAATGGTGTTGGGAACCTGGGCTTGCTGTTCTGCTTCGCTTTCTTTGCCCAGCACTTCGTTCAGGGCAATAGTTTGGCCTGTGGCTTCGACCATGGAAATGACGGTAAACAGCAAAAGCGGCAAGGCAGCAATCAAGTCAAACGTGGGAGGGCCGAAAGGGAAGGGGGACGGCAAGGCCAGAATAGGCCCACCACCGATTCCCTGCAGACTGACATCCCCCATCAAAGCGGCCGCCAGAGCACCTACAACCAGGCCCAGCAAGATTGCCAACTGACGACACATGCCTTTGAGCAAACGGGCAAAAAGCACTGTGGCAACGATGGTGATCAAGGCCAGCAGCAGATTATCGGTATTGCCAAAATTGGCCGAACCGGGGGTGCCTGCAATCAGCTTGCCGGAAATCTGCGCCAGATTAATCGCCACCAGTAAAAGCATGGTGCCAATCACCAGGGCAGGGAAGTAACGCAAAAAGCGTTTGAAGATGGGCACGATCAAAAAGTACAGCAAGGCGGACAGAATCACTGCGCCCGAGGCGGTGGGCAAGTCCGATTGCTGGGCGATTAGGATGAACAAAATAATGGGCGCACCCCCTGGCAACATCACAAAGGGCAATTTGGCGCCTATGCCTGCGGGGCCAAAAGATTGGATCAAGGTGCCTATGCCACAGACCAAAAAGGTGGCGCTAAGCAGTTGGGTGGTCAGCGCGGCATCAAAGCCCAGTGCCTTGCTCATCAGGAACACGGCAGCGATGGGAGAAGCGGCCATGACCAATACGTGCTGTAGCCCGAAGGCAATCATGCGTTGGGGTGAATACAGTTCATCCACTTGCGCAGTGGGGGTGTCTTTCATTGTTGTCTCCTTTGCTGCTTTGCCTGGCCTTGAAGGGCCCGGCGCAGTCCTTTCAGTTTTTGTTAAATGTAGGGTTAAAACGATTTGGTTTGAATTTTATGCGTAACCAAAACGTTTTGGTAGTGTATTTGTGATTTTCTGTGGGCTTGATGCAGAAAGCAAATAATGATTATTGCTTTCTGCTGAATTGACAGAGAAGGTGGGCTAAACGAGCGCTTGTGTTGATGAGCTATCTACGCGCTTTGGCCGTGCTGCGACTTGCCGGCAGGCGCTCGAACCCGCAGAGGGCGGTAAGGCGTGCCGGGCCAGAAAAAATTGGGCGCGGTGCTACAGGGTCGCGGAGCTTGCGTTCATGCTTGAAGGCGAAACTGGCGTTTTCCTGGATAAAAAAAGCAGCCAGTATTGGCTGCCTTTTTTGGGGTTTTCAGTAACAGGGTTTAATCGACGATGTACAGCGTGGCACCCGTTTTTGTAGAGGAGCGATGCGGCTCGGCATTGTCGGCAACGTGGTAGGACTGACCGGGTTCCAGCGTGAAGCGGCGCCCATCCTCCAGCTCGGTGTCCAGCTTGCCTTCCAGACACAACAGCATATGGCCTTTGACACACCAGTGATCCGCCAGATAGCCGGGGCTGTACTCGACCATGCGCACCCGGATGGGGCCAAACTGCTGCGTGCGCCATAGCGCCATGCCAGTTTCACCTTTGTGTTCGGTAGGGGGGATCTCAGACCAGTTCACGGTGCAAAAGGGCAGATTAGTGATATTCATGGCAATGCTTTCTTAAGGGAGACGGTTTGAAATAGTAGACCTGTTCAAGGCCCTTCGCTTGCAGGGCCTGCGATTTTTCTTGATACAGGCGATTTCAATTTTGAATCTTGCTGACTATCTAAACTTGGGGACATCATGAATACTCCCGCTCAACAAGCGCATCAGGCGGTGCCTTGCATCTAATAAAGGGGAAGCATATGAGTCCGTATCAGTCATTTTTACCTGCACGTGCTCTAGGACGCTGGAGCTTGCTGGCTGCGGCTTTGCTGTTATCAGCGTGCAGCAGCGTATCCGAACCATCCAGGCACTCTGCGCAGACGGCGGTGCCTCTGTCTGCGGCCGCCAAAACGGCTTCTACCTTGGGGACCCAATGGGGCGAAGGGCGCGAGTCGCGGGTCTATTCGGTACAGGCTCAACGTGTGGAGCCACAGCGAGATGAGCTGCAATTGGCCTATTCCGATGAAGCCAGTATTCGCCGGGCTTTAGGTTCAAATCTGGATGCGCAGCGCAGCATCTTGTTGGACAAGGGCAATGTGGAGCTGTCCGTTCACGATGCGCGGGACGCGCCTTTGCCTATCTATAGCCGTGTTGGCCAAAATAACTACCAACTGGCAGGTAAAGCGGGTGAGCGCTATGTCTTGGTCTACACCAACCGTAGCGGTACGCCGTATGAAATCATCACTAGCGTAGACGGTTTGGATGTCTTGTCTGGCAAACCAGGCAGCCGCAGTCATAACGGCTATATGTTGCAAGCTGGGGCTGTGTTGCGGATTGAGGGCTTTCGTAAAAGCGCCCAGGAAGTAGCCGCTTTCCGCTTTTCTGAAAAAGATCGGGCTTACGCAGCGAATAGCCCGGCCGGTGACAGCCGCAATGTCGGTGTGATTGGTACGGTCTTGTATGAAGTACGCCCCGTTTCGGCTCAGCCATCGGCAAGCCCCGCGCCTAATCCCTTTCCCGCTGACTCGGGCCCATACGCGGCGCCACCTCGTTATTGAGCCGGCGTTTGCTGAGCGTCGGATGGGCACTTGAGGCAGGCTAGCTGATCGTTAAATGACGTTTAAGCAGGGCGCCGAGAGCGGGAAACTACGCTCTTGGTGCCCTTGAATGTCTCTGATAATGTGTGGCAGGACGATCACCTTGCAAGGGCTTGCCTGTGCCACCAGAGTTGATTCACCCAGAGCATTTTGTTCACGTACGCATCATTATCGGCATGGTGTTGGGGATCAGTATTTCCCGGCTGCTGGTTGGCGTTTCTGAATTCATTCAACACCCCAAGGCCAAGCGTATCTATCCCATTCATATGGGCTGGGTACTGTATTTGTTCCTGACCATTATTCATTTCTGGTGGTATGAGTTCAGCTTGGTCAAGGTACAGGTCTGGTCTTTTCAGCTGTATTTTTTCCTGATTCTGTACACCTGTGTGTTTGCCTTGATGGCGTCTTTGCTTTTTCCGTCCAGCTTGGCGGAATATAAGGGCTTTGAGGACTATTTTCAGACGCGGCGGCGCTCGCTCTATGGGCTTTTTGTGCTGCTGCAGATCATGGATCTGATTGATACGGCGATCAAGGGCAAGCAGTATTTCTTGAGTCTGGGCATCGAGTATCCCTTGCAGCAGCTTGTGCTGATTGCCTTGGGAATTGTTGCCATGGTGGTGCAGAGCAAACGCTATCAAGCCATCTTTGTATTTCTAACCCTGGTCTACAAAGGGCAGTGGATTTTCCGCCTGTACGACATTCTGAATTAAGAGGCCATTTCCGGGCTGTCAGGTCCTTCTACGCTTCTTGTCTTTCGTCTATTTGCGCGGTCGGCTGTACGCTGCAACCCCAGCGCTACGTTTCACCAGGCTTTTCTAAGGCTTCCCGGCCCGTTTTGTGCAGATCGCTTATAGGGTGACCAAAGATTATCTTTAGCGGAACTGTCATCGTGGCTGGGCTAGAATCGCCCTTTCAGCTGTGTTCTTGGAGATCTGAACAACATGGATGGCTCTTTTACTTTTGTAGTGGTAGTGGCGTTTTTGGCGCTGGTCGTGATTATGGCTGGGGTCAAAGTGGTGCCGCAGGGCCAGCAGTGGACCGTGGAGCGCTTTGGTCGCTACACCCGCACACTGACTCCGGGTCTGTCTTTATTAGTCCCTTTTATGGACCGCGTCGGCCGAAAGCTCAAGATGATGGAGTCGGTGCTGGACGTTCCCTCGCAAAATGTCATTTCCCGCGATAACGTTGCGGTCACCGCTGACGGGGTGGTGTTTTATCGTATCGACAATGCAGCGCAGGCGGCCTATGAAATCGACCATCTGGAGCCGGCCATCGTTAACCTGACTACGACCAATCTGCGCTCGGTGCTGGGGTCGATGGAACTGGACAATATGCTGTCCAACCGTGAAATGATCAATGATCGCCTTCTGGCTGCTGTGGATGCGGCCACGACCCCTTGGGGCGTGAAGGTGACGCGGGTGGAAATTCGCGATTTGAATATGGCCCCGGAATTGCAGGAAGCCATGAATTTGCAAATGACTGCCGAGCGTCATCGCCGAGCTGTCGTGACCAAGGCCAGCGGGCAGAAAGAGGCGGAAGTGTTGCAAGCCGAAGGTGAAAAGCAGGCGGCTGTTTTGCGTGCGGAAGGTGAAAAACAGTCTGCTATTTTGCGTGCCGAAGCTCGAGAACGTGAAGCTCAAGCAGAAGCACGTGCTACCCGCGAGGTGTCCGAGGCCATTCAAGAGGGTGATGTGCAAGCACTGCAGTACTTTGTTGGCTTGAAGTATGTAGAAGCGTTGCGTGATATTGGCAATGGTCCTAATAGCAAGCTGGTCTTGATGCCCTTGGAAGCTAGCGGCATTACTGGTGCCGTTGCCGGTGTGACTGAGCTGCTCAAGGCCTCCGGTGTGAAGCCGGGACAGGGTTAAGCGGGCGGCTGGAGGTGCTGATCTTGGCATTTATCTTTGATTCATTTTGGTATTGGCTGGTCGCCGGCGTCTTGCTGATCGCTGCCGAGGTCCTGGTCTCCGGCGTCTATCTGCTGTGGTTTGGGCTGGGGGCGCTGACCGTGGGCTTGTTTACCGCGATCTGGCCCGATGCGCCTTCCTGGTTGCAGTGGCTGATCCTGGCTATTGCCATGCTGGGCTGGGTGATTGTGGGCGTGCGCTGGCAGCGCCGCAGTCGTGTGAACCAGCCAGATATTCTGAACACGGGCTTGAGTGCCTATGTGGGTGCCCGCGCGCAGGTCAGCGAAACGTTTATCAATGGTCGCGGGCGCATTCGTTTAAACGACAGCTATTACAGCGCTACGGCTACTCAGGATCTGGAGCAGGGCACGTCAGTGATCGTTTTGACGGTGGAAGGCGCTCATATGCGTGTTCAGGCTGTTGAGTAAAGCAAGTAATAAAAATTGAGATGTAAGGCAATGATGAACAATCGCTACGGCAAGCTGGCCTCTTTGGTGTATCACCTGGACAAGCCAATCGGGCGTTCCTTCGGGGATGTTGAATACTATCAAGCGCGTTTACAGGGCATCACTGGCCCGATTCTGGAGCCTGCCGTCGGGACGGGCCGCATTTTAATTCCTCTACTGCAAGCAGGACTGGATGTCAGCGGCTTTGACCTGTCTCAGGAGATGCTGGACTACTGCCAGCGGGAGCTGGAGCTGAGGTCCTTGAACGCCAAGCTTTCTCTGGCTGGATTTACGGATTACAGCGTGGATCGTCCCTTGGATGCTGTGATCGTGCCGGCAGGCTCTTTCCAGTTACTGGATTCGTTCGAGCAAGGCATTAGCGCCTTACGTCGTTTTCATACCGACTTGAAAACAGGTGGGCGTTTGCTGCTGGACTTGGACCCGGTGGCCGCCATTGTGAATGTGAATCCGGGCATGCGCACGTGGTCCGCCCCGTCGCACGGCTTGATTACCTTGAATGCCGCGGCTCTGGAAAAGGATTTCTGCGCTCAAGTGACTCGCGAAATGCATCGCTACGAATTGTGGCAACAAGGCGTGTTGCTGGAGACCCAACTGGAACAGTTTTCCTTGCGCTGGTGGGGTCTGGACGAAATGCGCATGGCGCTTGAGCAGATCGGGTTTGGCGACATCGTAGTCTCGGGTGGCTATCAGTACGGCAAGCCGCCGCAAGATACCGATGGGATCATCACATTTGAAGCGCGTAAGCGGTAAGCAGGCTGACTACAGCCATTACCGTTCTGGAAATGGCTGTAATTTGAGACCGACTTCCTATCTTCAAGGCGCGCTCAATGAACCCTGACTCCGTTTCAACGGCATTACCGTGTGCAGCCCAGGCGGAGCCTTCCCTTAGCGGTCGGTCCAATAGCTCTTTTCTGCCTTTCAGGGGCGCGAGCTATCAACGCCGCTTGGCTGTATTACTTCACGCTTTTTTGCTGAGCTTCGCTGCTGGGCCGAGCCTAGCGTCCCAAGGCCAAAGTCTTGTTCAGGACGAGCAGGGCTGGGTGTATGTGGACGAACGTGGCCAGCCTATTGTGCGCCCCTTTATTTACGACAATGGACCGGATTATTTTGAGGAAGGCTTAGCCCGTTTCGTGTCCGAGGGAAAAATGGGTTTTTTTGACCAGGCTCTGACTATTCAGATTCCCGCCCGTTATGACTTTGCTTTTCCCTTTGTTGAAGGCAAGGCAAAAGTGGGCATGGATTGTCAATTGCGCCCTCAGGGTGAGCATCATCTGGTTCGTTGTCTGCAGTGGGAAATGATCTCTAATCCTTTGCGAAAGCAGAAGAATCGACCCTTGAAGTAAGCGGCCCACAGTACACTGCAAGACAGAATTATCCGGAGAGCACGATGAAGAAATGGGGAACACTGGCTGTGGCCGGTCTTTTATCCGCCTGCGCCAATCAAGCCACAACGCAGCCACCTGTTGGCATTGCGAACCCGGCTTCGGCATATTGCGTGGAAAAAGGCGGTCGCCTGGATATTGTGGACACGCCCAAGGGGCAGGTAGGTATGTGTACCTTGCCGGATGGCTCGGTCATCGAGGAATGGGAGCTGATGCGCCGTGATCATCCATCGGGCAAGCTCTGATCTCTAGCGCTTTAGCTTCTATACGGGCCTATGCTGCCAAGCACAGGCCCGTTGTTATTTTGGCTGGCAAGAATCAGCGTTCGATGCGTACTTCAAAGTAGGCTTCAGACTCGCCCAGGTCCCGGAAGCCATCGCTCATGGCGCGTGTGGCAGCGGCGATCCATTTTTTGGCCAGCGTAATGTCAGTCTCGGATAATTCCGTCTCTGCCGTTTCTTCGGCCAATTGCCAGGCACGGTAGGCTTGGACTACTGCCTCGGGCCCTTGCATGGCTTTTTCCAAGGTGCGGCGAAAACGCTCCTCAGCCTCGCGGCGGCCGCGGTCGGTAATATCAGAAGGAGCGTCGTGCAAAGTGATGGTATAGGACATGATGCTTCTTTTTTGCTGTATGGATAAACAGTAATTTAGCATGCCTTTTTAGCTTAGGCTAGATTTTTATGATGCCTGTTGCATCAACTATTAGCCGGCTTCTTGACACCCCTTATAGGCTCTGGGAATAAGCGGTTGTCGCTGTCTCCTAATCAGGCGTCCCAGACTTCAGCTTCAGTCATAGGCCGCCTCGTTGAGCTCCTAGGTATACTGCCACAAATACGTTCCCGCTCTCTATTTAACGCTCGAGGTGCATGGTGCAGGTAGTAGCGATTGGCAGTATTACCGTTGATATCGTGGTCTCCGATATGCCTGCCGAATTGGCGCGCGGCGACAAGCAGGAGGTGGGGGCGATCGATTTGTATCCAGGCGGCGGGGCCTTGAATGCAACGGCGGGCTTCATGAGTCAGGGCGAGTCTGTGCGACTGCTGGGGGCGCTAGGGCGGGATGGTTTAGGCGCGAGCTTGTACGCTCATATCGAACAGCTTGGGATTGATGTTGGCAGTGTGCAGATCTGCGCAGACCAGCCCACGGGCAAGGCCATCGTGTTGGTAGGCCCATCAGGAAGCGCTTCGGTATTGGCGAGACGTGGCGCAAATGCCTGCTTGAGTATTCAACCACAGGACCTGTCGGCGGACTTGATCTACGTTGCTCCCCTGGCCTTGCAGCCTATGGAGAGTCTGGCCCAGGCTTTGGCGCAGGTAAGGCAGGCAGAGCAGGGTTGTTTGGCGCTTAATCCCAGTGTCGCCTGCTTGCGACAGCAGGGAGAGGGATTCAAGCAAGTCTATGCTCGCAGCGATGTGCTGGGCCTGAACGCTGTGGAAGCGCAAATGCTGGCCGGGATTCCGGGTGCGGATATTCAGCTGGATTTGTCAGCTGGGCAAGCGAGTGAGCTGGCTACCCGATTGCAACATCACCCGCGTCAGGCGCTACTGATTACTTTGGGGGTAGAGGGCGCCGTCTTGGCCTTTGACGGGCAACAATACTTTGAGCCCGCCTGCAAGCTTAGCGTGCGCTCGACCGTGGGGGCGGGCGACGCTTTTCTATCCAGCTTTGCATTGGCCTGGAAACGCGGTATGGCACCACCCCAGGCTTTGCAGTTTGCCAGTCAGGCGGCGGCGGCACGTTTAGAGCAGTGGGCTGCCAATGCCTTTCCGCCCTTATTCGGGCAAGATACCGATGAAGTAGTGGTTTTATAAATAAAAACGACAGCACAAAGGAGGGGATGCCATGGCGACCACCATTATTATTGTGGGCTTGTATCTGCTGGTGACTGTTTTATTGGGTGTCACCCTTTTTTATACCCGGCCCAAAAGCTGGAAGCGGGACACAGGCTTATTAATGATTACGCCTTTGGCAGTGCCGGTGGTTTACGCCCTGGTGACCGTCCTGAATCGCTAGCCAAAGCCCAGCGGCGCTGCGTCACAAGCGACCTTATATTGCGCTTTATGAGTTTTTGTTGTGATTTTTGCTATATCGGTAAGCCCGTGTAGCGTGATCATGCCCTTTGTGTCGCTGCTGTGTCGGATCTTGACAATCGTTGACTTCATGTTCTGAGAGCTGGCCGTTACCATTATCTCAAGCTTGTGTTTTGTTGGGATTTTGGGATGTACACCATGATTAATGCCTCGAACTTGATCGATTATGTACCCGTGGTGTTAATGCTGGCTGGCTGCGGGATTCTTGGCTTTATTCTGTTGTCTTTCTGGCTGCACCGCTCTTGATTGAGCCCCGGCTGTGTTGCGCTTTGCAATACACCACCCACATTTACGCTTGATTTCCTCTCTATTGCTTACTGAACGTGTTGCTTTTGCTGCACGATCGTCACCACGCACTTCCACCGTCAAGCAAGTGTAGTAAGCTATTTTCACGATCTGTTTCGCGACCAGCGCTTTCATGCTTGTTTCAAGCCTGCGCTAACAGCAGACGCTGCCCACTGGGCCATTTCACTGGATGGCTTTTCGGCACCCGAATCAATCAGGTCAAGGAGAAGGAAATCATGTTTTTCCGCTTAGTATCCGCCTGCGCAGGCTCTTTGGTGTTATCGGCTTGCGCCAACACCACCCAGAGCACCAAACCCGTGGCTCAAGCCAATCTGGCCTCCACCTTCTGTCAGCGTATGGGTGGGCAAACCATCGTCCATGAAAGTGTGCGGGGTGCCTATGGAACCTGTCTGATGCAAGATGGCAGCGAGTCCGAAGAATGGGCCTTTTACCGTAGCTGGTATCCCCGAATGGACTGAATTCTTCCCCAATTGTGGTTTTTGTGGCGATACTGCGCCGCGATAGTGGGCGAAGGTGATAAACTTAAGCAATCAAATGTGTTATTTGGGAAGCAGAATCTTATGAAATCAACGCGAACTACCCGTCGGCAAATCTAGCCGTGGCCGCGTAGCGTTTCGTTTGCTTTCCAAGAACGTTCAATTCAAAAGCGCGGCCTTTTCAAGGCCGCGTTTTTTATTTCAGGAAGTGTTATGGTCCGAATCACACTGCCCGATGGCTCCCAGCGAGAGTTTCAGGGCCCGGTTTCCGTCAGCGAAGTGGCGAACTCGATTGGTACAGGCCTGGGCCGCGCTGCCCTGGCTGGCCGTGTCGGCACGCCCGGCACCGAATCGCGCTTGGTGGATACCTCGTATGTGATTGAGCAGGACAGCAATCTGGCCATTATCACTGCCAAGGACGCCGATGGTCTGGATTTGATCCGCCACTCGACCGCTCACTTGCTGGCTTATGCCGTTAAAAGCCTTTTTCCGGATGCTCAGGTCACGATTGGCCCGGTCATCGACAACGGCTTTTACTATGACTTCTCCTACAAGCGTGCCTTCACGCCTGAAGATTTGGAAGCCATTGAAAAGAAAATGGCTGAACTGGCCAAGAAAGACGAAGTGGTTACCCGCGAAGAATGGCTGCGCGACGACGCTGTGGAGTTTTTCAAGAGCATCGGCGAGGACTACAAGGCCGAAATCATTGCCTCCATTCCGTCCAATGAGCCTATCAGTCTGTACCGCGAAGGCGACTTCATTGACTTGTGCCGTGGCCCTCACGTGCCTTCCACTGGCAAGCTGAAAGTATTCAAGCTGATGAAGGTGGCAGGGGCTTACTGGCGTGGCGACAGCAATAACGAAATGCTGCAACGCATTTACGGTACTGCCTGGGCGACCAAGGAAGATCAACAAGCGTACTTGACCATGCTGGAAGAGGCCGAGCGCCGCGACCATCGTAAATTGGGCCGTGAGCTGGATCTGTTCCACTTCCAGGAAGAAGCCCCTGGTTTGATTTTCTGGCACCCCAAAGGCTGGGTGATCTGGCAGCAAGTCGAGCAATATATTCGCCGTGTCTACCAGGACAATGGCTATCAGGAAGTAAAAGCCCCGCAAATTCTGGACTTGTCGCTGTGGAAAAAGACGGGTCACTGGGACAACTATGCTGAAAACATGTTCACGACCGAGTCGGAGAACCGAGTTTATGGCTTGAAGCCCATGAACTGTCCGGGCCACGTGCAGATCTTTAATTCCGGCCTGCACTCCTACCGCGAACTGCCGATTCGTTATGGCGAGTTTGGCCAATGTCACCGCAACGAGCCCTCTGGTGCCTTGCACGGCATGATGCGCGTGCGTGGTTTTACTCAGGACGATGGTCACATCTTCTGTACCGAAGACCAGTTGCAAGATGAATGTGCGGCCTTTACCGCTCAATTGCAGGCGGTCTATGCAGACTTTGGTTTTACCGACATTCTGTATAAAGTGGCTACTCGCCCCGAAAAGCGTATCGGTGACGATGCGGTGTGGGACAAGGCTGAACAGGCTTTGATTGAAAGCTTGCGTCGCACAGGCTGCGAGTTCGAGATTTCTGAAGGCGAGGGCGCTTTTTACGGTCCGAAGATTGAGTACACCTTGAAAGACGCTATTGGCCGTCATTGGCAATGCGGCACAATCCAGGTGGACTTCTCCATGCCGGCCCGCCTGGGTGCCGAATATGTGGATGCTCAGGATCAGCGCCGCGTGCCTGTCATGTTGCATCGTGCTATTTTGGGATCTTTCGAGCGTTTTATTGGCATGCTGATTGAAAACCACGCGGGCGCTTTGCCAGCCTGGTTGGCCCCTGAGCATGTAGTGGTATGCTGCATTTCTGAAAGTTCGGCTGATTATGCCCAGTCAGTCGCGCAAAATTTGAAGAAAATGGGGTTCCGTGCCTCGTCTGATTTGCGTGGTGAAAAAATCACTCGTAAAATCCGTGAGCACAGTATGCAAAAAGTGCCCTATATTCTGGTCGTGGGTGAAAAAGAGCGTGAAAACGGCGCAGTTGCCGTGCGTGCGCGTGGTGGTGTGGACTTGGGCGTCATGCCGTTAGCCGATTTTTCCGCACGATTGAAGCAAGAGATCGATAGCCGTCAGTAAAACAGGAACGCTATCGTTTTTATCGACATTTTTAGGAGTTTTCGACATCGCAACCGAGAAAAAACATCGCATCAATGGTGAAATCCGTATTCCAGAGGTGCGACTCATTGGAATCGAAGGTGAGCAGCTAGGCATCGTCAAGGTGCCTGACGCCTTGGCTATGGCTGAACAAAATGATGTGGATCTGGTGGAAATTGCCCCTGCGGCTGCGCCACCCGTCTGCCGTCTGATGGATTACGGCAAATTCCGCTATCAGGAACAAAAACGCCAACAAGAAGCGAAAGCCAAGCAAAAGATCATTCAGATCAAGGAAGTCAAATTCCGTCCCGGTACGGACGAGGGTGACTACCAGGTCAAGCTGCGTAACGTGAAGCGTTTCATCGATGATGGCGACAAGGTCAAAGTAACCTTGCGTTTCCGTGGCCGTGAAATGGCCCACCAAGAACTTGGGATGCGGGTGCTGGAACGGGTTCGTGATGAAGTGAGCGAAATCTGTCAGGTTGAAGCGATGCCCAAGCTGGAAGGCCGTCAAATGGTCATGGTTTTGGCACCTCGCAAAAAGGCAGCCTGATACTCTTGCACGATACTGCCTGGGTTTTCTCAGGAGCATTATGCGTCGCCCGACTCGCTCCCAAGTAGCGAGTCGGGTACATTCGCCTTTGCAGCTCGTCTGCAAGGGCGTTTTTCTCTAGGTGGGATATGCACGTTTTATTCATCGTCGACCCCTTGCCCAGCCTGTCGGCTTACAAGGATTCCTCCGTAGCCATGATGCGTGCATTTCTGGCGCGTGGTCATCGCGTCAGCGTCGCCTTGCAGTCTGATTTGTACATTGCTCACAGCCGGGTGCGTACGCGCAGCCAGGCCGTTGATATTGCTGCCGATGCCGATTTGCGTGCGCCTTCGTGGTGGACTCATCCCCAAGCCGCGTTAGAGCAGGAATTGAATGTCTTTGACGCTGTGATCATGCGTAAAGATCCTCCCTTTGACATGGAATATGCCTATTCCACGCACCTGCTCAGTTTTGCGCAGGAACAAGGGGCCAAGGTCTTCAATTCGGGTGCTGCCATTCGCAATCACCCCGAAAAACTGGCTATCACCGAATTTCCGGAATTTACACCCCCCACCTTGGTGACCCGTGATATGGCTCGCCTGCGTGCCTTTCACCAAGAATATAAAGACATCATCGTCAAGCCATTGGATGGCATGGGTGGCATGGGTATTTTCCGTTTGCAGGACCCTGAGCCCAATCTGGGTGCCATTTTGGAAACGCTGACCGACAATGGGACGCAAACCATTATGGCGCAGCGCTATATTCCCGAAATCGTCAACGGCGACAAGCGTATCCTGATCATTGACGGAGAGCCGGTGCCTTATGCATTGGCCCGTATCCCCTTGGCTGGCGAGACACGCGGAAACCTGGCAGCAGGTGGACGTGGGGTTGCCCAGCCTTTGTCCGAGCACGATTGGCATATTGCCCGCACGCTGGGCCCGGTCCTGGCTGAGCGCGGCTTGTTGTTGATTGGCTTGGATGTGATCGGTGACTACGTGACTGAAATCAACGTAACCAGCCCAACCTGTTTTGTGGAAATTACTGAACAGACTGGTTTTGATGTTGCGCAGCGTTTTGCCGAGGCCGTCGAAAAAGCGACGGAACGGACGTGATTCGCCTTGCCTTGATCATGCATGAGCCTTTGGCCAGCGCATTTGCCAGCTGTGCCGAGCACGTTTTGGGCGAAAAGCCCGATTTGTTCGTTTTTGATATTCAAGCGGACGAGTGCACGGATACGGCGGTAGAGCGCTTGCTGGGGCAATTGCAATCGCAAGCTCCTGATTCTCCAGCCACACTGATTTTGTGTGATCTGTATGGCGCCACCCCCTTTAATGTGGCCCGCCGAGTCCAGCAAGCCTTGCAAGATCAAGGGCAGAGCGCGTATTTATTGACCGGCACCAATATGTGCATGGTCTTGAAAGCTTTGACCGAGCGACGTGACAATCCTGAAAGCTTTGCGCAGGATGTCATGGCAGGCGCTTTGCGTGGCATCGTCCATGCCGACTGCCATTGCTAATTTGAATTTTCACTTTCATTTTTCCAGTTGCCCTTATGCCTAGCGTATCCATCACGATCAGTAATAAATTAGGTCTTCATGCACGGGCAGCAGCCAAGCTGACACAGCTGGCCGGCCGTTATAGCAGTGAGATTTTTATCGCGCGCGGTTCACAGCGCGTGAATGCAAAAAGTATTATGGGTGTCATGATGTTGGCTGCCGGTATGGGTGTCACCGTTGTTGTTGATGCCCAAGGCGATGATGCCGACCAAGCCCTGAGCGATATTCAGGCGTTGTTCGATGCCAAGTTTGGCGAAAACGAGTAAGGAAAAAATCTGGTTATGAATAGTGCTGCAGCTCGAACCCCCGCCGCTGATTTGCCCGCGATGTTTACCGCCCAAGGTCAAGCAGTAGGTAAGGGATACGCCATCGCTAGGGCGGTGGTAATGAGCGCTGCAGCACTGGAGGTCCCTCATTACCGGATCGCTGCTGAGGACGTTGATTCCGAGAGCCAGCGCCTGCTCAGTGCCATGGCCAGTGCACGTGACGAGCTGCGTGTCATGGTGGATCAATTACCTGTGGACGCGCCACGCGAGCTTGCCCCTATTTTGACGGTGCACAGCCTGTTGCTGGACGATCCTATGTTGACGCAGCAAACCTGCGCCATCATTGCCGAGCGCCATTACAACGCGGAATGGGCCTTGACCTCTCAGGGACAAATGCTGGTTGAGCAGTTTTCCCAGATGGAAGACGAGTATTTGCGCGAGCGGGGTGCGGACGTGCGCCAGGTTATCGAGCGGGTGCTGCGTGTTCTGGCTGGCAAGCCTGCTTTATTGCCTGGCTTTTCGGCTGCTCAGGAAGAGCCGCTGATCGTCGTGGCACGGGATATTTCCCCTGCGGATATGCTGCGTTTACGCGGTGGTCATTTCGCCGGTTTTCTGACGGACCTGGGCGGGCCCACCTCACATACCGCCATTGTTGCCCGTAGCTTGAGTGTCCCCGCCGTGGTGGGGCTAGGCAGCTTCCGTACCTTGATCCGTGATGGTGATTACCTGATCGTAGATGGCTTTTCGGGCGCCGTTATAGTCAATCCGTCCGAGCTGGTCCTGGCCGAATACCGTGAGCGTCAAGAAGCCTATCGACTTGAACGGGCCGAGCTGGAAGAGTTGCTGGATGCGCCAGCCATGACCCTGGACGGTATTACCGTGCGCCTGGAAGCCAATATTGAGCTTCCAGAGGAGGCCGAGTTGGCCTTGAAAGCGGGTGCCGACGGTATTGGTTTGTTCCGCAGCGAGTTCCTGTTTATGGGCCGCACGGATTTGCCTACCGAACAGGAACAGTACGAGGCGTATTCCCGTGTGGTGAAAGCCATGAACGGTAAAGTCGTCACTATCCGTACTCTGGATATCGGTGCTGACAAGACTTTGGATGGTGATGCAACCGTCGCTACTAACCCCGCCTTAGGCTTGCGCGCGATTCGCTACTGTCTGGATCGGCCAGAAATGTTTGCCACGCAATTGCGTGCATTGCTGCGAGCTAGTTTGCACGGGCAAATCCGTATTCTTATCCCCATGATTTCTTCCATGAGCGAAGTGCACGCCAGCCGTCAGGCTATCGAATCGGCGGCCCGCGAACTGGAAAAGTCAGGCACGCCGTTTGCACGCAACTATTTGCTAGGCGCCATGGTAGAGGTGCCCGCCATTGCGATTGCGATTGAGCCTTTTGTGCAGGAACTGGATTTTCTGTCTATCGGCACTAACGACCTGATTCAGTATGTTTTGGCCGTGGACCGTGGCGATGCGGAAGTTGCCAATCTGTACGACCCCATGCACCCCGCGGTATTGCGTTTGATCGCCCACACCATTAACGCGGCTGAGCGCGCTGGCAAGCCTGTGGCAGTGTGCGGCGAGATGGCAGGGGATGCCTCGGTGACCCGTATGTTGCTGGGGCTGGGTTTGAAAGAGTTTTCCATGCATCCGCAGCAATTGCTGGATGTGAAAAAAGAAGTGCGTCTGTCCCATTCCAACGCCTTGCGTGTGAAGGTAGCCAGTGCCTTGAACCGGGCCGAGCGCATCGACTTGGCAACCTTAGTTGCCTAAGTGATTGAAAATAAGCTCATTTACTTTGCCAAATATGTAACAAACCGGGGCTCTATCCCTACGAGCGATTCTATTTGTAACACGCCCTAAGTGGGGTGTACGTGCTAGGTGCTTGTTGTTAAAGGGTTTGTCATAAAGCTTGGGCGAGTTCGTCAGAATAATTGAAATCAGGATTTACACTAATAGATTGGTCTGGCTGCCCAGCACCGATAGAATGGCCCTTAGGGGAGTTGTAACAGACCCAAGGCCGAGCCGGAAGTCGCACCAGGCATCGGCCCATTCTATCTAGCGACCTTGGAATAGTAGGAAGGAAATCTTATGAAACTGACTCGTGCTCATTTTGCTGTCATGGCCGCTGCTGCTTCGATGACTCTTTTGGCTGCGTGTTCCAAAGAGAACGATACTGCTGCTACGAGCGCGCCACCTGCTCCTGTCGCTACGCCTCAAACGACAGCACCTGCCACTCCACCTGCACCAGAAGCCAATAAGTCCCTGGAGCAAAAAACGGAAGACCTGAAGCAGGACGCCGCTAAAGTAGCCGACGACGTCAAGAAAGAGGCTGAAGTACAGAAAGAAAACGCGAAAGAAAACACCAACAGCCTGAAAGAAGATGCCAAGGCTGCTGGCGATAAAGTCGCCGAGAAAGCCGGTGAAGCGAAAGACGCCGTGTCTGATGCCGCCAGCCGTGCTGGTAACGCCATTAAAGACGGCGCTGCCAAGGCAGACAATGCCATTCAAAACAAGGTGGGTAATGGTGTAGATTCCTCCCCATCTTCGGTTCCTTCGGAACAAGCCAAGCCTTAAGGCTGGATATTTCGAGCTAATCGTTTAGCCAGATGAAAAAAGCGGGTGCCTTTGGCACCCGCTTTTTCTATACTGCAGGTAGTTTCAATATTTTCAGGAGAGGACCATGATTAATCGTAGCGAGTGGCTGGAAGATTTACAAAAAAATGTCTCGGAGCTGATCGCCAAAAGTCCGGCTGCCGATATTGAGCGTAATGTGAAAGCCTTTATGGGCCAGGCTTTTAATCGCATGGACCTGGTAACCCGAGAGGAATTCGACACTTACAAGCTGATGCTGGAGCGGGCCCTGGCACGGGTTGCTGCTCTGGAGACACGTTTGCAGGCATTGGAAGGGCGTCAAACTCCCGTCCCTCAAGACAGCGATACCGCTGGCAAAGAGAGCAGCCAAAGCTGATCACTTCATTTGAACACTGTCACCAGGCCTAGGGGCACACGATCGGCCAGCCCCTTTTTCATTGCTGTCTTTCTTGTCTTGACCGGGGTGTGCGCTGCACTGCATGTGTGGAAAGTACCCCCGGCCTTGCCTTTTATGCAGCGAGAGCTGGGCATGGACCTGGTGCAGTCTGGCTTTTTGCTGGCCAGTGTCCAAATGGCGGGCATGTTGCTGGGACTCTGCATCGGTTTGATATCCGAAAAAATCGGCTTGCGACGCTGTATTTTGATCGGCCTGACCGTTTTGAGTTTGTCCTCGGCCATTGCCTCCCAGTTTCAGCACAGCAGCTTGATCTTGTTGGGCCGGATGATAGAAGGCTGCGGCTTTTTGATGGTGGTGTTGCCTATACCGGCCTTGATCAAGCGCATTACCGACGCCACGCGTTTGAGTCGCGTAATGGGTCTGTGGGGCTGTTATATGCCCGCTGGTGCCGTTCTCATGCTCTGGGCAGGCGCTGCCTGGTTGGGTGTGGGCTCCTGGCGGACGCTTTGGGTAGTGTTGGGCGTCCTGACTGCTGTATTCATGCTCTTGACGCTTTTCCTTGTCCCGCCCGATAGCAGAACCAAGAGTGAAAATGCAGCACGGCAGCTACCGTCCAATAATTGGACTCAGTTGTTGCGTATTACCTTGAGCTCCAGCCGAGTCTGGATGCTGGCCTTGGCCTTTGGTGTATATGCAGCGCAGTGGGCAGCGGTCGTGGGGTTTATGCCTACGATCTACAATCAGGCGCAGATAGCGGTGGGCACGGCCGGTTTGCTGACGGCGATGATCGCCGCCGGTAATGTGGTCGGCAATCTGGGAGCAGGGCGGGTTTTACACGCTGGCATCTTGCCGCATCGACTACTACAAGCTGGATACCTTGGCATGATTGCTTGTGCCATTGTGGCTTTTGCCTTGACGCAAAACATAGTGGTTCAGTTTGTCGCCATCTTGCTGTTTTCGATTGTGGGCGGGCTGATTCCCGCTACCTTATTCTTTTTGGCCGTGACTGCGGCACCATCCCCTCAAACCACCTCCACCTCGGTAGGCTGGGTGCAGCAATGCTCCTCTCTGGGACAGTTTGTTGGACCGCCTGTTGTGGCCTGGGTTGTGCACACACTGGGCGGGTGGCAATGGGCGTGGATAGCGACGGTCAGTTTTGCTGTCTTGGGACTTTTAATCGCCTGGAATTTATCCCGGCTTGGTTTACCTAAGGCAAGCTAAACCTCGTTTGGCGAGAGGGAGTCTCCCTCGAGGTATGAGTCGAAGAAAGAGCCAGCGAGACTTTTTCGCTGGCTCTATTTTATTTAAGGAAGTGCAGTAGCATGCTTATCAGTAATGCCCACGTAGTTCGAGATGAACTGGTTGACTTGTTGTCTTCGGCTCAAGAAACGCTGAGTTTTGAAAACTGCACGTTTGATGAGGAAGATCTGTCGGGTTTGGGCCTGGAGGGGCTGCACTTTTCGGGATGCAGTTTCCTGGATACAAGCTTTAAGCGTGCACAACTACAGGACACGGTTTGGCAGCGTTGCAAGATGGGGCTGGCAGATTTTGGTTTGGCTGATGTAAGCTCAGCCCGTTTTGAGGCTTGTGATCTTCATCTCAGTAAGTGGCTGCGTGCACGAATTGCCTCCCTGTATATAGCCGATTCTAAATTGAGCGGAGCGGTTTTCAATGAAACACAAGGCTTGGACCTGACACTGCGAGAGTGCAAATTGGTCGGCACGACCTTGCGTTCAATTAATTTCCGTAAGCAAAGCTTGGTGCACCTGGATTTCTCGGATGCGGATTTGGGCGGCTGCGATTTTCAGGACGCCATTTTCGATGGGGGCAGTTTGCGCGGTGCCAGCCTACGAGGCGTGAACTTTAAGGGAGCAGATTTGCGCAGTGTCGAATTAGGCAGCATTACGTTGTACGACCTAAACCACTCTTTTCAAGGTGCTTGCCTTTCTGTGGATCAGGCGGTTCAGTTAGTTAGCTCCATGGGCGTGATGGTGGTGCAATAAAAGCGGGGTACGTATAAGCACGCTGTGCTGTTTTAACGCTGATCGCTAGAGCTTCATTTCCCCTGCAGGCAAACTGACTGTTTGAGTTTAAAAGGGGAAGGGCACATGTCCTTAGCCGTCTTGAACAGTTGCGCATTATCAGGCTTGGATTTTATTGATGTACGCGTGGAAGCGCATGTGGCACCCGGTTTGCCAGCTTTTCATATCGTTGGATTACCGGATGCTGGGATACGAGAAAGCCGTGAACGGGTGCGCTCTGCCTTGCAAGCGAGCGGTTTTGACTTTCCGGCAGCGCGCTTAACGATCAATCTGGCTCCCGCTGATTTGCCTAAAGACTCCGGACGCTTTGATTTGCCGGTGGCCTTGGCGATTTTGTTGGCCAGTGGCCAGTTAAGTCGCCCTGATAAGCATCACCGAGAGCAGGCTATTGCTGGTCTAGAGCATTACGTGATGGCGGGTGAGCTTTCTTTGACGGGAGCGGTCGTGCCTGTACAAAGTGCATTGACGATTGCATTAGGAATGGCACGGCAACACCCTGATCAGTGCTTGCTGCTGCCCGCTCAGAGTGCGGCGCTGGCTGCGCACGTCCCTGGTTTGCGAGTGCGTGGGATAGTGAGCCTGACCCAGGCAGCGGCTTATCTGCGAGGCGATGAGGAGTTGGAGTTGGCTGTGGCTGATCCCTGGCCGCAGCAGGATGATAGTGTGCTCTATTGCTTGTCTGATGTCTTGGGGCAGTCTTTAGCCTGTCGGGCTTTGGAAATTGCTGCCGCAGGTGGGCATAGCTTGCTATTGAATGGCTCGCCGGGAGTGGGTAAGACTATGTTGGCTCAGCGTTTAACTGGGCTTTTACCCGATCTGGACAAGCAAGCTCAATTGGACGTGGCTGCCTTATATTCCTTTGTACAAGAGCAGAGTTTCCTGACAGTCCGACCGCCCTTTAGGGCTCCGCACCATAGTATTTCTACTCCGGCCTTGATCGGTGGTGGTAGTCGGCCTAAGCCGGGTGAAGTGTCCTTAGCGCATCATGGTGTTTTGTTTTTGGATGAGCTGCCCGAATTCAGCCGACGTGCCTTGGAGTCTTTGCGTGAGCCGCTAGAGCAAGCCTGTGTTCGTATTTCTCGTGCACAGCAGCAGGCTGTCTTCCCAGCACAGTTCCAGTTTGTGGCGGCGATGAATCCTTGTGCTTGCGGTTGGGCTGCGAGTCGGCAGCGGGCTTGTCGATGTTCACCTGCTCAGCGTGAGCAATATAAACAGCGTCTGTCCGGGCCTATGCTGGACAGGATCGACCTTTTGGTGACTATGACGGAGTCAGATTCAGAGCGCGATCAGGCTGCTGAGGCTTCTTGCTTGGTCAGGGTGCGTGTGCAGGCAGCCATGGATAGGCAATGGGCACGGCAGGCATCAAGCAATGCGCGCCTATCGGTCTCTAGGCTTAAAGAATGTTGTGTTCTGTCAGAAAGTGCCAGGCAACTATTGTTAGCCGCGCGGCAGCGCTGGCATTGGTCTGAACGGGTGCAGGGCAGGGTATTGCGCGTAGCGCGGACGATTGCAGATCTGGCGGGACAGGAGCAGATTGAGCGTTCACACTTGGCGGAAGCTCTGCAATTTCGCCCCGATTGGCCGTGATGGAGATTGTTGATATGAGCTGGGGTTTTTCAGAGCGCAAGACGGGATTGCAAACCGCTTCTATCTAGTGTTTTATGTACCGGAGCATGAATTTGCTTGTGCGCGTCGACAGGTGCCATGATGAGCACGGCTGACCTGTCTGACGTATTTAGATTTTTACGTTTTGCACATAGGACAGTGCTGCTCTGTGAGATGGTGCTTCGGGTGGTTCTGTTTCGTCTGACACCGCTAGGATGTTCGTGTTTATATTGTCCTGTCCTAGCTTATTAATTACGCCTTGTCGGATGATGGCATAATTCGACTCAAGAATATCAGCCTTAATATAAAATACATTGATATTTCCAATTATCTCTTGGATAGAGAAATTTTGTTTGAATAATTTGTTGCCTATTTCTTGGTAGGTCTGAAAGTAAATGCTGCATACAGAAACTAAAGAGTCGTTGTGCGCGACACTTACTTGCAGGTTAACTGAGAATTTATTTTTTTGCGGTGGTTTTCCAGGATGTTTTTTTGGTTCGATTTTTAGTTGTGTTTTTAAGTTATAAAGTAAAGCCGCGGCATCGTCATCTGGAATGTTATTGAAAAGAGATATGCTTTCTGTAACTCTTTTTTTTTGATCTGCTGTTAAATTTTTAAAGAATTTTTTTTCTAAAATTTGCGGGATTGTGACATCTACTTCGCCTGGGCTGCTTGCATAAGTGCTTGTTTCATATTCGGTGAACTTCCAAAATAAGTTGCCTAATGCATTTTTATAAGAATTTAGCCAGGAAGCAGGGTCGGTTAAGCGTGTTCCGGGGTCGTTATCTGCAACCATCTGACTGAGAAGGTTGGAATGAATGATGTCTTCATAAACGACAGCACTAGCGTCTGTCGCGGTGGCGGATAGTAGATTGCCAGAAACGACGAGTACCTGATCAGTCTGGTAAGCCATTGAGTGCCCCTCTGTTCAAAATATTAAAATAGAGACCGAGGCCCAACACGCTGATTGGGCCTTATGTTTTTGGTTTAGAGCTTCAGGTTAGCTAGCCAATCTTTAGCGTTTGCCCCAAGTTTTGCGATCACAGCCTGGCGCACTTGTGAGTAAACCGACTCATTGAGCACAATCAAGCTTGCAGCGCGGTACAACACAGAGCTTGATGTGCTCCATTTCCAAAAAAGGAAGCTGCCAGTTTGCACGTCAGTGTGGGCATTGATAGCAGTTAGAACCATGCTGACTGTACCGTTCTGGTCCTGCCCGGCGGGTAGAATCTGAAATTTTCCGCGGCCTTGTTCCGTGCTGGTCTGGTCAAACAGCATCAAAGGGCTTTTATTGGCCGGGTCATTCATGGCTCCAAAGGCGTCTTGAGCAATTTTGTACAGCGGATTACTCATATTGCCGACCACATCTAGAATGATCTCCAGAACGACTTGGTTCATGGTGACATTGGTATTTTTTGGTTGGTAGCGCTCATAGACTGAGCTGGTGGTGCCCCAGCCCAGTCTGGCTAGCCCGTCTGAGTAGAACGTGAACCATTTATCTTTGTCCTTTTCATCAGGGTATGCATTGTTCGCCGCCAGTTGCATCAGCAGTGTGCTGTTTTGAACGTCATCACGCGCCTGAAGAGCCAAGCCACTGACAAAGCTCGGGACGCTGGCTGCGGCGACCATGGCACCTTTATCGTTGGGGTTTGTAGCGGCTCGGTTCGAGGGGGAGGCATCTAGCTTAAGGTTGTGAGTCTCCGGAATCTCGAGGGCCTCAATCCATGCCAGGCGGGATTTGTGATCAGTAATAGTGCTCATAGTAGAACTCCGTAAGTTGAAGAGGAGAGATTTACTAAATCAAGCAGCCTTTTTTGAATTTCTAAGTAATAGTATTTCTATAAAGACTTTTTAATTAATTTATATGCTTTATAAAAATAAATTAATTAATTAAATAGAAATATTTTATTTTGTAATTTATTTAGTTTCTATTTTTTGCTTGATGTGTACAGTTAAGTTCATTGGTGGTTCCTTGTCAAGGGTTTTTATTGAATATAAAAACTTTTATAGGGTGTGTTTTATTAGTGGCCGTTATATATGTCAACTGATTTAATTAATTTTGCTGCTAATAATATATTTATTTTTAATTATTAGGTTGTCGATTATATGCCTGTGTTTTTAATTGATTTTTTATTCTGATTATTTTTAATAAGGCTGTCGACTTTTTATGCAGTGTCAAATTCGTTCCATGCAGTAGCCAGACTCTGGTTTTTACATGGCAACGTCCCGTTAAGCTTGTAGCTTAGGGTTAGGGTTTTGTCTGCTTGCGGGTTGCCGCTCCAGCAGATGGGCTGATTCAGTCATGGCGCTTTTGTCTTTTTTATGTGTCGAGCGGCACAAGGCGATGTGCGCGGCAGCAGGCTGCGTTCGCAGAACCCACGCGTATGAATAATAGAGCGGGGGTCTTGGCCGCCTTTTCGGGAACAGGTATGCAGTTTTGGCGGACAGAGGGCAGAAAGAGATGTGGGATACAAAAGCGTGAAAGGGCAGGTGGCCCCGGCTTGCCACTTGCAAGGACACGCTAGTGGTGTATCGACATGGTTCAGTGACCAGGGGTGGCCGTTTAGCGTTGCTAATAATCCACCGGACATCTAGACAATTTTCCAGCAATCACCCTATAATCAAGAGCTTTTCCCCTGTTTGGACTTGTCTTGGCAGCGGGCAAAGAAAAAAATAAGTGCCTGTTTTGGGTCATACAAGTGCCAGCCAGCTTCCAAGGCGGCCACCCGCAGACATAAATTAGTCGAGTAATTTCATGCCTAAAATGAAAACCAAAAAAAGCGCCTCCAAGCGCTTTGTGGTTCGTGGTAGCGGTTCCATCAAGCGGGGCCAAGCGTTCAAGCGTCACATTCTGACCAAGAAGACGACCAAGAACAAACGTCAATTGCGCGGTTCCGTCGAGGTTCATAAAGCCGACGTTGCTTCCGTAAAAGCAATGATGCCTTTCGCTTGATTAGGGAGAATCGAACATGTCACGAGTAAAACGCGGTGTTAACGCACGCGCACGCCACAAAAAAGTAATTGCCCAGGCCAAAGGTTTTCGCGGTCGCCGTGGTAACGTATTCCGTATAGCCAAACAGGCTGTCATGAAGGCAGGTCAGTACGCCTACCGTGACCGCCGTAACAAGAAACGTGTATTCCGCTCGCTGTGGATTACCCGTATCAACGCAGCTTGCCGCGAACTGGACATGAGCTACAGCCAGTTTATCGCCGGCCTGAACAAAGCCTCCATCGCTTTGGACCGTAAGGTTCTGGCTGACTTGGCTGTTAAAGACAAAGCAGGTTTTGCTGCTGTTGTTGCACAGGCTAAGAACGCTCTGGCTGCTTAAGCGGTATCTGACTGTATAGTTCACAAACGGGGCCTTTGGGGCTCCGTTTGTTTTTGGAAAGTAACACGCCATGACTTCCTCTCACGACGATCTTATTGCCCAAGCGCGGGTTTTATTTGAACAGTCTCAGGACGCCGCCTCGCTGGAAAATGCCAAAGCCCGATTTTTGGGCAAGCAAGGCGCCATCACAGCCTTGATGAAAGGCTTGGCCCAGATGGAGCCGGAGCAGAAAAAAGCCGCGGGTGCCAGCATTAACGTGCTCAAGCGCGAAATTGAAGAATTACTGAACGATCGTCGTGCTGCCCTGGCGGCAGACCAATTGAACCAGCGACTGGCTCAAGAGCAGATTGATGTAAGTTTGCCCGGCCGCGGTCGTGGTACCGGTGGTATTCACCCGGTGATCCAGACTTGGCAGCGTGTCGAGGCCATTTTCCGTTCTATCGGTTTTGAAGTGGCCGACGGCCCCGAAATCGAAAATGACTGGACTAACTTCACAGCGCTGAACAGCCCTGAAAACCATCCCGCCCGCTCCATGCATGACACTTTTTATGTGGATATGCAAGATGAGACTGGCGAGCCTTATTTGCTGCGCACGCACACCAGTCCCATGCAGGTGCGTTATGCCCGCATGAATAAAGCGCCGATCAAAGTGATTGCGCCCGGCCGGACCTATCGTGTTGATAGTGATGCCACCCACTCGCCCATGTTTCACCAGGTGGAAGGGCTGTGGATTGCCGAGGATATTTCCTTTGCCGACTTGAAGGGCGTCTACACCAATTTTCTGCGTGCCTTCTTTGAAAGCGACGATCTGGTCGTTCGCTTTCGCCCCTCTTTTTTCCCCTTTACCGAACCGTCGGCTGAGATTGACATGATGTTCTCCTCCGGTCCCAACAAGGGCCGCTGGCTGGAGATCTCCGGGTCAGGACAGGTTCACCCGCAAGTGGTGCGCAATTTCGGCTTGGACCCAGAGCGTTACATTGGTTTCGCTTTTGGCTCCGGACTGGAGCGCCTGACTATGTTGCGCTATGGTGTTAACGATTTGCGTCAGTTCTTTGAAGGCGACCTGCGCTTTCTGAAGCAGTTCAATCGTTGATTCCTTCTTCGCGCCGCTGGGCCTGTTAGGCCCAGTCGGTTCCGGTATACGCTGTTTATCGTTTCCATCTTTGCATCATGTTATTTTCCGAATCGTGGCTGCGCCGCTTTGTGAATCCCAAACTGGGAACTGAAGAACTGGGTCACCAGCTGACTATGGCTGGTTTGGAGGTCGAAGAAATTCAAGCCGCTGCGCCCGCTTTTGAGCAGGTCGTGGTGGGTTTTATCGCTGAGATTGCGCCGCATCCCGACGCTGACCGCCTGCGCGTGTGCCAGGTTGACGACGGCTCGGGCAAACTGCTGCAAATTGTCTGCGGTGCTCCCAATGCGGCCCAAGGTATCAAAATCCCTGTAGCCCGTGTCGGTGCGCAATTGCCCGGTGGCATGAAAATTGGCCCGGTCAAAATGCGAGGCGTAGACTCCGCCGGCATGTTGTGCTCGGGTCGTGAGCTGGGCTTGTCGCAAGATCATGATGGTTTGCTGGTACTGGACGCTGATGCGCCAGTTGGCCAGAACTTGCGTGAGCTGCTGGATCTGGATGATCAAATTATTGAATTGAAGTTGACGCCTAACCGTGCAGACTGCCTGTCGGTGTTGGGTGTTGCCCGAGAAGTTGCCGCCCTGACTGGCGAGCCTCTGACCGTGCCTGACTTCACTCCTGTTCCTGTCACGATTGAAGACCGTGTGTCCGTGACAGTGAAAGACGCAGATTTGTGCGGCCGTTTTGCCGGTCGTGTGATCCGTGGCGTGAATGCGCGTGCTCAAACTCCGGACTGGATGAGAAGCCGTCTGGAGCGCAGTGGCCAGCGCTCGATTTCCGCTTTGGTGGATATCTCCAATTACGTGATGCTGGAGCTGGGGCGTCCTACCCATGTGTTCGATTTGCAGCATGTGCAGTCGGGCCTGGAAGTTCGTTGGGCGCGCAAGGGCGAGCAGCTGGAATTGCTCAGTGGTTTGACCGTCGAGCTGGACAGTGATGTAGGTGTGATTGCGGTCAATGACGTGCCTCAAAGCATGGCTGGCATCATGGGTGGCGAGCAAAGCTCCGTCACACTGGATACCACTGATGTCTATTTGGAAGGTGCGTTCTGGTGGCCTGACGCCATCATGGGCCGTGCCCGTCGCTATAAATTCTCCTCGGACGCCAGCCACCGCTTTGAGCGTGGGGTGGATTTCGATTCTATCGCCCAGCATCTGGAGCGCACCACCGCCTTGATCCTGGAGATCTGCGGTGGTCAGGCCGGTCCCTTGGATGACCAAGTTATCGCTTTGCCCGAACGCCAGCCAGTGGCCATGCGTTTGGATCGTTGTCGTCGCGTCTTGGGTATCCCGCTGGAGCAAGATCAGGTTGAAAGTATTTTCACTCGCTTGGGCTTGAGTTTCTCGGTGACCGATGGTGTCTTCGCCGTGACTCCTCCCAGCTTCCGTTTTGATTTGACGATCGAAGAGGATCTGATCGAAGAAGTCGCCCGTATCTACGGCTTTGAGAATATTCCTGATCTGCCTCCCGTCGCTGCTGCACAAATTCGTGTGCCTAGCGAATCTTTGCGTGGGCCTCACGCCTTGCGCGCTGTATTGGCGGCGCAGGATTATCAGGAAGTGATCAACTTCTCCTTTGTGCAGGAGTCCTGGGAAAAAGACATTAACGGGCAGGCTGATCCTATCCGTTTGTTGAACCCGATCGCCAGCCAATTGGCGGTGATGCGTACCAGTTTGATTCCTGGCCTGCTGGCCAATATCGAACGTAACGCCAACCGTCGTCAGTCGCGCGTTCGTGTGTTTGAGTTTGGTCGCGTTTTCATGCGCCAAGCTGATCAGGAAAACGGTCCTTTGACGGTAGCCGGTATTCACCAGCCTAATCGCATTGCTGCCGCCGCTTGGGGGCCTGTCGTCACCGAGCAGTGGGGTCAGCCGGATCGTCCCGTTGACTTCTTTGATGTCAAACGCGATTTGGAAACCTTGCTGGGTCAGCGCGCAGCTCAGGCTCGCTTTGAACCTGAAGCGCATCCCGCTTTGCATCCAGGCCGTAGTGCCAGTGTAAAGCTGGATGGTAAAACCATAGGCTGGATTGGCGAAATTCACCCTCAGTGGTTAAGCGAGTTTGGCTTGAACCAGGCGCCCGTCGTGTTCGAGGTGGACGTTGATGCCATTTCTCATGACCAGGTCGTACACGCTCAGGAAGTATCCAAGCAGCCTGTGGTGCAACGTGACCTAGCCGTTTGGCTGGATAAAGACGTATCCTATCAAGCTGTGCTGGATACGCTGAACAGCGTTCGCAGCACCGCCCAACAGGCGGCAATTGTTAAAGACATTCAGCTGTTTGACGTCTGGCGTGATAAAAATGACGCCTCCGAAAAGAGTCTGGCGATTCGTTTTTGGTTGCAAGACAGTACAAGCACGCTGGAAGATGAGCGTGTTGAGCAGTGCCTAGAGGTATTGCTGGCAGCATTGGTGTCCGCGCATGGTGCGCGGGCAAGGGCATAAGGGGACACAATGAACGTAGAGCGTACTTTGACCAAGGCGGATTTGGCCGAACTCTTGTTTGAACGTGTTGGCTTGAACAAACGTGAAGCCAAAGATATTGTGGACACCTTTTTTGCGGAAATCCGGGACTCTTTGGCCGACGGTGTGGAGGTCAAACTGTCCGGATTTGGTAATTTTCAGGTGCGGGACAAACCCCCGCGTCCTGGCCGTAACCCCAAGACGGGCGAGGTCATCCCTATTTCGGCGCGCCGTGTAGTGACTTTCCACGCCAGTCAAAAGCTCAAAAGTGTAGTAGAAGGGGCGCCAGTGTCGCCTGAGGATGAACAGGACTGATTCCTGGTACGTTTGCGTACAGTTTTGCCTGACTGAACGTGTAAAATCACTCCTATTGTCGATGAGCATCAGTGGCCATGAGCACAAACGAAAAGACGGCGACCTTGCCTCCTATTCCAGCCAAGCGTTACTTCACTATCGGTGAAGTCAGTGAGCTTTGCCTGGTCAAGCCCCATGTCCTGCGTTATTGGGAGCAGGAATTCACGCAGCTAAAACCCGTCAAGCGACGCGGCAACCGACGTTATTACCAGCACCACGAGGTTCTGTTGATTCGCCGGATTCGCGGCTTGTTGTACGACGAAGGCTTTACCATCAGCGGGGCGCGTAACCGCCTGGGCGATGGCCCGGATATGCCTTTCGATCAGGAAGCGGCAGTGCGTCTGACCGGTCAGGAAATGCAGGCTTTGCGTAATAATCTTGGGCAGATTCAAGAGATGCTGGACCAGGCCTTGGCCATGACTGAGCCGGGTTCAGCTCAGTAGTCTTATAGTCCAGAGCAGGAAAAGATAAGGTCGGCCTTTGCGCCGGCCTTTTTCATGGAAGAGATAAAAGGTGAACTTACGTAGAAAAGCACTGGAGGCTTTGTTGCTCCAGGAGCCGGCGGCGAAGCTAGCCGCAGTACGGGCTATTGAGCATGGTTTGCCCATAGGGGCACACGAGCATCTGGATGAGCCGCCAGGAGTACCAGGCCGCCCTGACTGCTTGCAGTTTGTAGACCCACAGCAGGTCCCCAAGCGCTCTTTGGGCACTGAGCAGGGACGGGCAGCGCTATTACATTCCTTGGCTCATATTGAATTTAATGCCATCAATTTGGCCCTGGATGTGCTGTGGCGCTATCCCGGTCTGCCTGATGCTTTTTACGCCGGCTGGCTTCAGGTCGCTGTTGAAGAGGCGCTGCATTTTGAACTGCTGAGCAATCATCTGCAAACACTGGGCGTGAGCTACGGCGATTTACCGGTTCATGATGGCTTATGGGAAATGGCCGAACGGACTCGCTTTGATTTATTGGCGCGCTTAGCCTTGGTGCCGCGCACCTTGGAGGCCCGAGGCCTGGACGCTTGTCCCATTGTGCATCGCAAGCTGCTGGCTGTAGGGGACGAGAAGGCGGCTGCCATTATTGCCATCATCTTACGTGATGAGGTAGGGCACGTGGCCTTAGGGAATTATTGGTACAGGAAGGTGTGCCAGGAGCAAGGCCTCTCGGACTTTGATGCTTACGGAGACTTGGCGCAGCGTTACCGTGCACCTCGTTTACGCGGGCCCTTCAATCGTAAAGCCCGCCTGGAGGCGGGCTTTACAGAGGCCGAGATCGACGAGTTAGAGCGTCTGGATGCCGCGTTTAAGAGCGGGTTGCCGACGTAGCATCATTGGCGGTGGGTACGGCATCCAGCTGGCCAAAACTGACCACGCGGCCGATATACAGCACCGGGCCTTCTGGAGCGCCGCTATTAGAGCCGCCTTCGGCTTCCAGTGTCATCTCAAAGATCTGCTCATCTTCCACGGTTCCGATTAGACCAGCCGGAACCGTAATCGGCCGATTCGGGTCGATCAAGCCCAAAGAGCGAATTTGTGTACCACGCGGGGTGTGAGTCCAAAGCTGAACGGATTGGGTCGCTTTAACTTCGGTGCTGACTTTGGGAACCAGCAAGACATTGCCTTGAGGATCAACAGTGGCGATCCAGGCGGGTGTCGAAGATTGGCCGGGAGCCTGCAAAATTGCAGCCTGACGCGGTTTCATCTCGATGACGTTGATGGGCGGCTCCGAGTTCAGGTTCATCAGTAGGGCGATGACAAGTCCTGCGATGACGATGGCAGCCAAGCCGCCTAATAGAAGAGGGCGAGACAGGGCAAAGCCGGCGGACTTACGTCCTTCTTCGCTAGGCTCAGCTTGGCGCTTTTCAAGAGGGACTGTTGGGGCCCCCGTTTCTGGTTCTGGAGCGTTTTTAAAGGGCTTTTTCTTTTCTGCAATTTTGTTGGGAACAGGTACTGGCTCAGGAGGAATAGCAGCCGCTTTCGTGGCTGGGTCAGAGTCGGCTCGCAGAAGTGTCGGGAAAGGAGGGGTGTGGTCCTCTATCGTGTCGCTCGTTGCGCTGCTGGCAGACCAACGAGGCTCGGTGCGTTTTGCGGCCTCTGCCTTGGAGGGGCTTTCCGTCGAGGCACCGATATTGATGCTGGGCTCTTGGCGTTCAACTTTGACGCTCGGCTTGCCGCTGGTGGTTCCACTGCTCTCGCTTGGCTTGCTGTCTGGTGTGTCCTTATTACCGACCTCGCTGGCGGTAGTCGCCGAGCTGCCGGCCTGACGGCGAGCAGTAGGCGGAGGCAAACCCAAGGTGTGATGAATGTGGGCCAAGCTGGTGGGCGCGGGCAGGGTGGGGCTCAGGCAATCCACTAGTTCCAACCAAGATTGCTCCCAAGCTAGCGCCAGACGTGCCGCCTGGTCGTTTTGCTGCATTAACGTATGCGCTTGCGCCAGCTCGTGCTGGCTCAGCAAACCCAGCGTGTATTCACCAATCATGACTGCATGGCGGGGGTCGTTCACTCCACCATTACTGATGAGGGGGCTTAACTGTTGCAGCCCATGTTGAACCACGGCTCGTAGCTGGGCGGGTGAGCGGTTCAGTTGTGGGCCCAACTGCTCGTAGCTATTGCCGTGCAGGTAGGCGTGAATCATGGCGCGCTGACTGGTGCCATCCAGTTTGCCCAGGGCAGGGATGAAGCGCTGGCCTGCTTGAGGTTTGATGGCAGGTAAAGCGTAGTTACTGTCACCGGATTGGGTGCGCTGACGCAGGCGAGCCAATAATCTGAAGCGCAAAATGCTGTAAATCCAGGCGCGTCCCTCGCCCAGGTCAGGGTCATAACCGGCTGCATTCTTCCACAGCAGCACAAAACTATCGCGCAGTACCTCTTCAGCATCAATGCGTCGGCCCAATACGGCCTGGCCCAAGGCCAACATCAAGGGTGCTTCCTGGTCGTACAGCAGGTCCAGCGCCTGACTGTCTTGTGCGGCCAACTGATCCAGGGAGGAAGAATACGAAAAAGAAGAAGACGGCATGGATGGATTTTGCACGCTAAAGGGAATAATGAATCTGGTGTCTGAGTGCCAGCTGGCTATCAATATAAACAATAGTGCAGCCTGTTTCAGGCAAGCAGGTATTGTATGCTTTTCGCTTGGGGCTTGAAGGTAACAAAGTGCAGGATTGCCAGCATTTTCTTTGCAATGGCAAGTAGTTTATTTTTTGATCTGCAGACTCCATTCCGTGGTGTTTGGGGTGCTTGCGTTGAGCACTGTGGTTTGCAGGCAAACAAGTGTGCCAACAATAGGGTTGGCGGCAGGGTCTTGGCGGGGAAGATTAGGCAGAAGGGCTATACTGCTATGTTGTCCGTCGTCCCCTCTTTTTGGAGCGGTTCCAAGTCAGGCGGACGACGTTTCTGTATTCGTATCAAAGGCATAGCCATGGGCGCTCTTGCTCATGGAAAGGGTAGTTAACCCTCACCGGCCTTGATTCCAGCCTTGGGCTGTAACTTATTTTTTAGGGCTGCCTGTGTGTCGTCAGTGTTGTGCTGGCTGATACGGGCCGATTGCGTGTGCCTCCTCGTCCTGAAGTGCTTGATGGTGTCTCCGGTGGTCTGAGCACCCTGAAATCCCTGTTCCCTTACGTCTGGCGATTCAAGACTCGTGTCATCTTGGCACTGTCCTGTTTGCTGCTCGCCAAGCTTGCAACGGTCATGATGCCGCTTTATTTAAAGCAAGTGATTGACGCTTTGAGCCTGCCGGCTACTGCCTTGATGCTGCCTGTCGCGGCTTTGCTGGGATACGGTGCGGTGCGACTGGCGTCCAGCGCTTTTGGCGAAATTCGGGATGCCTTGTTTGCCAAGGTGACCCAAGGATCAGTCCGCTTGATTGCGAACCATGTGTTTCGCCATCTGCTTGAATTGTCTTTACGCTTTCATACCGAACGCCAAACTGGCGGCCTGAGCCGCGATATTGAGCGGGGTACGAAAGGCGTCAGTTTCTTGCTGAACTTTCTGGTGTTCAATATCTTGCCCACGCTGCTGGAGATCGCTCTGGTCTGTGGCATTTTGCTGTGGCGCTACGACTGGATCTTTGCTGCCGTGACGCTGGGCACTATTGCGGCTTACATCTTGTTCACGCTTTTGGTGACGGAGCGGCGCATGCGCTACCGACGCGCCATGAACGAGCTGGACAGCCGCGCCAATTCCCGAGCGATTGATGCACTGCTGAATTACGAAACAGTGAAGTACTTCGGCAATGAAGACTACGAAATTAATCGCTACGACCAGAATATGGGCCAGTGGGTCCAGGCCGCCGTGCGAAATCAGGTCTCCTTGAATCTGCTTAATATTGGTCAGGCTTCAATTATCAGCATTGGGGTGACCGCCTTGTTGTTCATGTCCGCGCAGGGTGTGCTGGCTGGGACTATGACGGTGGGTGATGTGGTCTTGGTGTCCGCGTTCCTGACGCAGTTGTACGCACCCTTGAATTTTTTGGGCTTTGTGTATCGAGAGATCAAGAACTCCCTGGCTGATATGGAGCGTTTATTTTCCTTGTTGCGCCGTAAGCAGGAAGTGGAAGACTCGCCTACCGCACAGGAACTGTCCTGTACGCAAGCGGGTGTGCGTTTTGAGAATGTCAGCTTCGCCTATGATCGCCGTCGCACCGTGATCCAGAACTTGAGTTTTGAGATTCCCCCAGGCCAGACGGTCGCTGTGGTGGGCTCCTCGGGTGCCGGTAAGTCCACCCTGTCCAGATTGTTATTCCGTTTTTACGATGTCACGGAAGGCCGGATCTTGTTCAATGGCCGTGAGCTGCGAGAGTGGACACAAGAGAGCCTGCGACGACATATCGGCATCGTGCCTCAGGATACGGTCCTGTTTAACGACACGATTTTGCACAATATTGCCTATGGCCGCCCAGATGCCAGCCAAGAGCAAGTAGTGGCCGCGGCTCGCGCTGCCAGCATTCACGATTTCATTTTGAGTCTGCCTGATGGCTACGACACCGTAGTTGGCGAGCGTGGCCTGAAACTGTCGGGTGGGGAAAAGCAGCGTGTGGCCATTGCCCGCACCTTGTTGAAAAACCCACCTGTGCTGATTCTGGACGAGGCTACCAGCGCTCTGGATACCCGTACAGAACGCGCCATTCAATCCGAACTGAACGAGATTGCGCGTCAGCGCACCACATTGATTATTGCTCACCGCTTATCCACGATTACTGACGCGGATTTGATCCTGGTTCTAGAGCGTGGGCAGATCGTGGAGCAGGGCACGCACAGTGAGCTTTTGGCGCTGGATGGCACCTATGCCCGCATGTGGAATATCCAGCAAAGTCTAGAGGGATAATTTGACCATATAGTACCAAAGCGGTACTATATGGTTCTACGACCTGATCAGAGAGAAGGAATGCTGCGAATCAGTAAAATCATTGATTACGGCACTTTAGTGCTGACACACATGGCTGGCGATCCAGACCGTGTGTTCAGTGCGTCTGACTTGGCCGCCACACTGGGTTTGGGCCAACCAACTGTCAGCAAGGTGCTTAAACTGCTGGGCCAGCATGAGCTTGTCATCAGCAGCCGAGGCGCGCGCGGAGGGTATGTGTTGGGCCGCCCCGCCAAACAGATAAGTGTAGCGCAGATTATTGACGCTCTGGAAGAACAGCCCTTTGGCTTGACCGAATGTGTAGCCACTCCCGGGGCCTGTTCCGTGGAGTCAGATTGCCATATACGTAGTAATTGGCAGCGTATCAACGATATTGTCCGCCGCACTTTGGAAGACGTGAGTGTTGCAGACATGATACGCGTGCCGGTTCATGAGTTTCCCCTGACACACAAACCGGGTCCCGAATTGAAAAACAGAAACAAGGCGAGCACCTCCAACGTGGAGTTAACCGAATGAGTACCGTCAACGAACATCTGGACACCTTCCTCGATCGTGATTACGAGGCAGGCTTTGTCACCGACATCGAGTCTGAAACCATACCGAAAGGTCTGAACGAAGACGTCATCCGTTTCCTGTCCGCGAAAAAACGCGAACCGGAGTTCATGCTGGAATGGCGTTTGGCTGCCTATCGCCAGTGGCTGACCATGAAGTATCCCAAGTGGTCGATTGTGGATTACCCACCGATCGATTTTCAGGATATCAGTTACTACTCCGCGCCCAAGAGCAAGACCGACGGCCCTAAAAGCCTGGATGAAGTCGATCCCGAATTGCTGCGCACCTATGAAAAACTGGGCGTGCCTCTGCACGAGCGTGCCCGTCTGGCAGGTGTTGCTGTCGATGCCGTGTTTGACTCGGTTTCGGTTGCCACTACCTTTCGCAAAGAACTGGAAGAAGTCGGTGTTATCTTCTGTTCATTTTCCGAAGCTGTGCGCGAATACCCTGAACTGATCAAACAGTATCTGGGTACCGTGGTGCCGCCTAGCGACAACTACTACGCCGCGTTGAACTCGGCTGTGTTTTCCGATGGTTCCTTTGTGTTCATCCCCAAAGGGGTGCGCTGTCCTATGGAGCTGTCCACCTACTTCCGTATCAATGCCCGCGACACCGGTCAGTTCGAGCGCACCTTGATCATTGCGGAAGAGGGTGCTTCGGTCAGCTACCTGGAAGGCTGTACGGCGCCCATGCGCGATGAAAACCAATTGCACGCAGCGGTCGTGGAACTGGTCGCCCTGGATGATGCCAAGATCAAGTATTCCACCGTACAGAACTGGTACCCCGGCGACAAAGATGGCGTAGGCGGTATTTATAACTTCGTCACCAAGCGTGGCGAATGCCGTGGCGCACGCTCCCATATTTCCTGGACCCAGGTTGAAACTGGCTCGTCCATTACTTGGAAATACCCTAGCGTGGTGCTGCGTGGTGACGACTCCCAAGGCGAGTTCTACTCGGTCGCTTTGAGCAACCACCGCCAGCAAGCCGATACCGGCACCAAAATGATTCATATGGGTCGCAATACCCGCAGCACGATTATCTCCAAGGGGATTTCGGCCGGCCAAGGTATCAATACGTACCGCGGTTTGGTTCGCATCACCCCCAAGGCTGAAAACGCCCGAAATTACACCCAGTGTGATTCCCTGCTGATTGGCAAACGTTGTGCGGCTCATACCTTCCCAACGATGGAAGTGCAGAACCCCACTGCCAGTGTGGAACACGAAGCGACTGCTTCCCGCATTGGTGAGGATCAGCTCTTTTATGCAATGCAGCGCGGCCTGACAGCCGAGGACGCCGTCTCCATGATCGTGAACGGCTTTTGTAAAGAAGTGATTAAAGAATTGCCCATGGAGTTTGCGGTCGAAGCACAGAACTTGCTCGGCGTCAGCTTGGAAGGCAGTGTAGGTTAAGGAGAATAATGAAATGCTGACGATTAAAGATTTGCACGCTTCGGTTGAAGACAAACCTATCCTTAAGGGCCTGAACCTGGAAATCAAACCGGGTGAAGTCCACGCCATCATGGGCCCGAACGGCTCGGGCAAGAGCACCTTGTCCCAAGTTCTGGCTGGCCGTGAAGACTACACCGTTGAAAGTGGTTCGGTGGATTGGCTGGGTCAAGATTTGCTGGAAATGAAGATTGAGGACCGTGCTCGTTCCGGTCTGTTTCTGGCCTTCCAGTACCCGATTGAAATTCCTGGTGTCTCTAACGCCTATTTCCTGCGTGCTTCGGTGAACGCCGTGCGTCGTCATCAGGGTTTGCCTGAGCTGGACGCCATGGATTTCCTCAAGCGCGTCAAAGACGAAATGAAGACCGTCGGAATGCGTGAAGAGTTTCTGTACCGCTCCGTGAACGAAGGCTTTTCCGGTGGCGAGAAAAAACGCAATGAAGTGTTGCAGATGAGCTTGCTGGAACCCAAGCTGGCCATCCTGGACGAAACCGACTCCGGTCTGGATATTGATGCTTTGCGTGTGGTTGCCGACGGCGTGAACCGTCTGCGTTCCCCCGAGCGTTCCTTGCTGGTGATCACTCACTATCAGCGTTTGCTGGACTACATCGTGCCTGACTTTGTGCACGTGTTGGCCGGCGGCAAGATTATTCGTTCCGGTGGCCGTGAATTGGCTTTGGAACTGGAGGAGCGTGGCTACGGTTGGGTGCTGGAACAAGCAGCTGCCGAACAAAAAGCCAAGGGAGCTGCGGTATGAGTCTGCCGGATTGGGTCAACAGCTTTGCCGCTCAGGCTGCACAAGCACCTGGCGCCGGCCTGCCTTGGCTAAGCGCTGTGCGTCAGCGCGCCCTGGATCGTTTTGCCCAGGAAGGCTGGCCAACCACGCGCATTGAAGCCTGGCATCACACGTCTTTGGCTTTGCTGGAGCAGCAAGTTTTTGCTCCTCAGAAGTCAGCGTCGGCAGCGGATCTGGTTGCGTCGGTGCGCCAAGAAGAAGACGGGTATTTCCTGGTCTTTGTGGATGGTCATTACGACGCATCCTTGTCGCACTTGGCTGAAATGCCTTCTGGCGTTCGTTTGACTACGTTGGGCGCCTGTCTGGAGCAAGATGCAGATTGGTTGCAGCAAGCTTATGGGGACGAGTCCACCGGGGCTTCCACGGCCGCTTTGAACCTGGCCTTGGCCCAGGACGGTGCGGTGCTGAGTCTTGCGGCTGGCAAGCATTTGGAACAGCCTGTTCATCTGGTGTTTGTGCGTACCCAAGGCGGTAGCGCCAGCTTTACCCGCAACTTGATTTCTCTGGAATCCGGTGCCAGTGCAACCGTCGTTGAGCATTATGTCGGTCAGGATGGATTGGATGCGTCTTTGAGCAGTGCGGTCACCCGTTTGAACGTGGCCCCTGATGCGAATCTGACGCACATGAAGTTGCAGCAGGAAGCCTTGCAAGACTTCCACTTGGCCAATATCGATGTTCAACAGGCGCGCGGCTCGGTCTTTAATTCGCACTCCTTGTCTTTCGGTGCACGCATTGCCCGTAACGACATCGCTACCGTGTTCAACGGCGAGCGCTGCGAAACATTGTTCAATGGTTTGTACTTTGTGAACGGCCGCCGTCACGTCGATCACAACACGGTCATTGACCATGCCCAGCCTAATTGCCAAAGCCGCGAATTCTACCGTGGTGTTCTGACTGACACGGCTCGAGGTGTATTCAGTGGCCGTATCCTGGTGGGCAAGGGGGCTGACGGTACCGATTCGGTACAGCGTTCAGACAGCTTGCTTTTGTCCAAGATGGCGCGCGCAGATTCCCGTCCTGAACTGGAAATCTATGCGGATGACGTGAAGTGCGCACACGGCGCCACCGTCGGCCAATTAGACGCGGATAGCCTGTTCTATCTGCGCTCGCGTGGTATGACGCAGGAAGATGCACGCAATATGCTGATTTATGCATTTGCCGCTCAGTCTTTGGAGCGTATCGCTTCGGAGAGCCTGCGCAGCCGTGCCATGGTAGGTATTAATGCTTTGTTGCCTGGCGGTCTTGCCTTTGGAGAGCTTGCATGAATGCGCCTTTGCCCGTAACTGCTGCTGGTTTGCTGAATCACCGCGAGGATTTCCCTATCCTGGCTCGCCCCATTCGGGGCCAACGCCTGTCCTATCTGGATAACGGGGCGACGACGCAAAAACCGCGTTCGGTCATTGAAGCCGAAGCGCGATTCTATGAGCAATCCAATGCCAACATCCACCGTGGTGTGCATTGGCTGTCTCAGCACGCAACTGAGCTGTACGATCAGGCCAGAAGTACGGTGCGGGCATTTCTGAATGCCGCGCGCGATGAAGAAATTGTCTTTACGCGCGGCACAACAGAATCCATTAACCTGGTGGCGTATAGCTGGGGTATGGACAACCTGAAGGCGGGCGACGAAATCTTGCTGACCGGTTTGGAGCACCACTCCAATATCGTGCCTTGGCAATTAGTTGCCCAGCGTACCGGTGCTGTTATTCGCGTTGTGCCAGTACTGGATAACGGTGAGCTGGACCAAGAAGCCTTCAAGCAACTGCTGAACGAAAAAACCCGATTGCTGGCAGTGGGGCATGTCTCCAATGCCCTGGGTACTATCAACCCTATCGCCGAGATGACACGCCAGGCTCATGCTGTGGGCGCCAAGGTGCTGGTTGACGGTGCACAATCCGTTCCCCACGGTGTGGTGGACGTGCAGGCATTGGATGCGGACTTCTACACGTTCTCGGCTCACAAGCTGTATGGCCCCACGGGTATGGGCGCTTTATATGTACGTTACGAGATCCTGGACAGCATGTCGCCCTGGATGGGTGGCGGCGACATGATCACTACCGTCAGTTTTGAGCAAAGCAATTACGCACCTGTGCCCCAACGCTTTGAAGCAGGTACGCCTAATATTGCTGGTGCCATCACCATGGCTGCCGCCATCGAGTATTTGATGGCCATTGGCATGCAGCGCATTGCGGATCACGAGGCCTTGCTGCTGGATTACGCGACGCAAGCCTTGTTGGCAATGCCAGGTATCCGAATCATCGGGACTGCAGAGCATAAGGCGGGAATTGTGTCTTTCCTGGTTGACGGGATTCATCCCCATGACTTGGGTACGATTCTGGATATGGACGGAGTGGCGGTGCGAGCAGGCCACCATTGCGCCATGCCCTTGATGACACGCTTTGGCATTCCAGGCACTGCACGTGCTTCCTTTGCCTTGTACAACGATTACGCTGATATTGACGCTTTGCTGGCCAGCCTGCGCAAAGCTCAAAAACTATTTGGAGTTGGCTAAATGAGCCAAGATTTCAACGGGCTGCGTGAGCTCTACCAAGAGGTCATTTTTGACCACAATCGTAGTCCGCGTAACTTTGAAGTATTAGAAGATGCCAGCCATTTTGCGAATGGCCATAATCCCTTATGTGGGGATCAGTTGGCTGTCTATGCGGTCGTAGAAGACGGCATTGTGCAAAAAGTCAGTTTTGTGGGGCATGGCTGCGCTATTTCTAAGGCTTCGGCATCCTTGATGACCGAAGCGGTGAAAGGCTTGAGTCTGGCCGAGTTTGAGTCTCTCTTTAAAGATATGCACGCCATGCTGACAGAGGCTCATCCTGATCGAGACCTGGGCAAGCTGGAAGTGTTATCTGGTGTGCGTGAATTTCCTGCACGGGTTAAATGTGCCACCTTGGCCTGGCATACCCTGCACAACGCCATCAATCAGGCCAAAGAAACCGCGCAAACTGAATAAAGGCGCAAGCAAGCCATGAGTTACTTTGAACGACATGATGTGCTGGTCAGCCGGGATTGCCCGGCCGTCAGTATCCCTTACGGTGCGCCCGTTACGATTGAGTCGGGCTGTACAGCAACGATTACCCAAAAGCTGGGTGGCAGTTACACCGTGATGGTAGAGGGCAACCTGTACCGGATTGAAGGTGTGGATGCCGATGCACTGGGCTTTGAGACTCAAGGCGAGGCCGAGGTCTTTGTGCCCGAGTTGCCCCTGAGCGAAAAGACGATCGAAGATGCGGCCTGGATTGTTCTGGCCAGCGTTTACGACCCTGAAATTCCGGTTGATATTGTCAATCTGGGTTTGGTCTATGCCTGCCACGTCACTCAGACTGGACCAGAGACCTTTTCCATCACCATGGAAATGACGCTGACGGCGCCAGGCTGCGGCATGGGTACCATGATTGCCGACGAGGCCCGCTACAAGCTGGAGACCATCCAGGGCGTGGAAAAGGCCCTTGTTGACTTGGTTTGGGATCCTCCATGGAGCCGCGAACGCATGAGTGAATCAGCCCGCTTACAATTAGGGATGCTGTAAAAGAAAGAGCCTGCGAAATACGCAGGCTTTTTTGTATCTCCCCCATTTTGAAACATCAGGAAAAGGCCGCAATTGCGGCCTTTTTTGTATTCTGCGTGTTGTTGTGCTGCTTGGTTTGTGATGAGACATTCTGGATAGCATAAGGTAGCGGGCGTGGGTGGGGGTTTGGCAGCACTAGCGAGCGCTACAGCAGCTGCACAGCATGTTGGATAGGCTGAGTAGGGTGTTGGCTAGCCGACGCTAAGGCGGGCTTTTGAGGTTCAGCATCAAAGCGTAGCTGCCTACAACGAAGATTGGGCTAGGGCTAGACCGGCCAGCGTATAAAAACTTAAAAACCGGACCTATGTTCCATAAATAAAAATAATGCAGGGAGCGTTTAAAACTCGATTTTCTATATTAGAGATTTTATTTTATGAAAAATAAGTTCGCTGCCTGCATTTAGGCTTGATCGGTTTTAATTGCTTTTGTGTATGTGCCCGGATCAGGGTTAGTGCGTAGACGTTGCTAGAGAGATTTGTATGGTTTTGAAGCGAATCTCAGCGGTTTAGCATGACTTCTATGATTGAGGCTTCAGTCTTTTAAGCCCGAATAAAAAGAATGGCTAAGACATGCGGGCGAGGACTTCACTCCAGTCAACCTGACACGATTTGCGACTTTTAGAGGCAAACCCGATGCTGAGCAAGTAAATTAAACGCCCGCTGGCTCGAGTGGCTGCACGGAAATAGCTGCTATCTGAACGAGTATCTTCCCAGCCTGTTTCACTCTTAAGGGCCTTACGGAGTAAGGGTGCTTTAGCGGAGTGCAAGCCGTTCGATCAAATTATCCAGGCTCTCGTCATCCATGTGGTGGCCTTTATGCAGATAAAACTCGTAAAGCAAGCGCACAACTTGAGCTTCGGCGCGGGAGCGTAGGTCTAGCCTTTGCTGCACAAACCGTTCTCTGGTTTTAAGGATGGCCTGCTCTAAGGAGTCCAAGTCCGCGGTCCGGTGTTTATGCACAGAAATATCGCATTTATCAGGGCCATTTTCTCCGGCCACCAACCAATGAAGGGATAAGTTGGTGGCCTGCGCAATCTTGATCAGAGCCGAGCGAGAGGGCTCTGTTTTCCCTGATCTCCACCCCTGCAGAATCAATAAGGAAACCCCCAGCTTTTGCGCTAATTCTTGTGCGCCACCCGCTTGTTCTATTGCCATATTGATTCGCTCAGGGAAATCCCTGAAGTCCTGGACTTTGCTATTTTGACCGGCCTTGCTTAATCGCTTCGTTGAATGTTTGAAATACATTGCCACCTCCAGGGATTGCATGTTCTTGTCGTTATTCGTTATTTGGTCAAGATAGTGCTTGATGGTGATATATACTTGCCTTATTATTCGATTTGAACAGAAAAACAACTGAATGACACAAGAATCTGCACGAAAAATGTAAATGATGTGGTTTTCTTACTTTTAATTTAAGAGCTTAGCTGTTAGCGCAAGATTTTGTGTTTATGCTTAGTGTGAGGCATCGTCAAAGAGATGCATATGGAACCCTGACAGGGCTCAGGGGCATAAAGACAGAGTGGCCTTGCTGATAGACAGATCAGCAGTAGGTGCGCCAAGTCTTTGCTGAGTAAGAAACAATAAAGACGATGGTGGACGCCAGGCAAAGCGGCTTGAGCGCGTGCAGGCCTACTTGGCAATGATAGCCACGGTTTTGGGGAGAGGGAGGCTTGGTATTGTTAAGAACAGAGAGAATCGTCCTGTTGTTCGATAACGGCGATCGGATACAAAAGCTGATCGATGATTTGGCCTTATGGGGTATCCCAGTGCGAGTCGTACAGACCCAAAGCGGGATGTTATTGACTCCGGACGATCAGGCAGAGGCGGGCGAGTTGATCATGCTGTGTTCACAAAATGAGGATCTGCTCAGCGACGTAGGGCGTTTACGTGCACAGTCCCCCACGATGGGCTTAGTGGTTCTGCGTTTTGACGGGACGATTACGCCTGAACACAGCAGTCTTTTGCTATTGGCGGGTGCAGATATCTGTTTTGATGAACGGGCGCAAAGCATGGAAGTGCTGGCCAGTATTCAAGCTTTGCGCCGGCGTGAACTAGCCTTACGGGCCAAGTACTCGGACAGCAAAGGCAGGACGCAAGTGGTGGCAGCTGCATCAGTGCAGGCGAATGGCGTCAGCTCGGATCAGGAGGCGATGTATGGCTGGGATTTGCTGGAAGATGGCTGGCGTCTGATGACACCTCAGCGCCATGCGATTACTTTGACAGGGGCAGAGCGACGCGTTTTGCGCGTCTTGCTGGCTGAAAGTCCTGAGCCTGTTGCTAGGGAAAGATTGTTTAGCGACAAAGAAGGGGATCAACCGCCCAGTCGTTATATAGACGTTGTGGTCAGTCGTTTAAAACGTAAGGTCGCGCAGTACGGAGAACACTTGCCGATTCGCTCTGTTTGGGGCGTGGGCTATGTGTTTTCGGCTAATTAAACTGCGGCAGAAAAACTTTTCCTTGTCAGCTAGCAGCCTTTACGCGCGCTGATGATGGCGCTAAACCGCGAGCTAAGGAGCTGTTAATGAGTTTGCATGCCCATTATTTGGCATCAAACATTACACAGCTCCTAGGCAGGCTCTATTGCTGTGCACTTGTTTTTATCGGAACGATGCCAGTTCAATCAGGTTATTTAAACTGGCTTCATCCATTTGTTGCCCTTGGCGCAAGTAAAACTCGTAAACCAAGCGAATGATACGAGCTTCGGCTTCTGGCTTCAGGTTTACGTTTTGGCCCTGAAACAGTTGTTGAGTCTTGGCGATGATCTCTTCCAGGATGTCCAGATCCACCACGGTGGATGAAGGCTCTGAAGGAGAGGGGCTGCCTTCTCCCGAGGCGAGCCAACTGACAGAGAGGTTCGTGGCCTGTGCCATTTTTACCAAGCTTGATCGAGAAGGGTCGGAGTTACCGGATCGCCAGCTTCGCAACACAGACGTGGACATTCCCATTTTGTCCGCTAAGTTCTTGGCTCCGCCTGCGCGTGCGATTGCCAGGTTTATCCGATCTGAGAAGTCTTTAAATTCATTATCCATAAGTGTGTTGTCTGGTCTGCCCAAAGGTTGTGGTGGTGAGGGGCCCCAACTGATTCAATTTATAATCCAGCGCCTAGTTCCGCATGTTCTTGTCAATTATTTTCAATTGCGCCAAGTATTCGCTTGATAGCGACAAGATCTTGTCGTAATATTCTTCCTGAACAGAAATCTAACCGGAAATACGCTTTTTTACACAAAAAAGCCATTTTCATACGAAAGCTTATTCTTTTTCACAAAAAATCGATTTTCTCGATAAGAACGTGTTGTGCTGCGTCTGCTTCTATGTATGAGGCGTGTCTGAGGTAGCGCGCAATCCAGGTAAATGACGGTTTTGCATTGCTTGCTTTTTGGATAGGCAGGTGGCTTTTTTGCGCCCTGCGTCCGGTGATTCTACCTCTTGAGTGTGCGTTTGTGTTGAATGTGCGGCTTTTTGTCCATGGGCTACGGATGCAAAAAGTCACTTGCTTGGGTGCCATATGACTAGAACAAAAACAGTGGTAATTGCGTTGGCTCTGGCTGTTCTTGCCACATCGAGCAAGGCACAAACGATGCTTGAGCAGCTTCAGGGGAAAGATGGCACCAAGCAAGCCGATCATGACGCCCCTCTCAGTATTCAGTATGTTGTGGATCGCGTCCTTGCGCGTCACCCCGGTCGTCAAAGTGCCTTGGGCTACGAAGCAAGCGCTCGCGAGATGATCGATGTTGCCAAGGCACATTACTACCCGCAAGTTAGCGGCGGCGTTTCAAATAGCTATGAGAAATATCGCTCCGGCCGCTACGACGAAAAAAGCCTGCAGAACCTGGATCTGAACGTACAGCAGCTGTTGTACGACTTCGGTAAAACTGCGCACTCTGTAAAAAAGGCCGAGTTTGGTGACCTGAAAGCACAAGCCAGAACCGATCTGGTTGTCGAACAGTTGGTCAGGGAAGCGTCCAGTTCGGTGCTGGAAGCCGTTCGCAATGAAGGCTTTCTAAGTCTGGCCCAGGAACATGTTCAAGAGGTCGAACAGTTAACTCGTCTGGTCGAGCAGCGCCACGAAAAAGGTGCCAGCAATCTGTCTGACGTCTTGCAGGCAAGATCCCGCCTTGATTCGGTCCAGGCTCTGGTGTTGAACGTTGAAGCCGAATATCAAAAATGGCTCCAGGAAATCGAACTGCTTACGCAGCTGCCAGAAGTGAATGCGGTGTCGCTGGCACAGTTCCCGATCGAGTTAAACCAAAGCTGCACGATCTCCCAAATTAATTGGGAGCGCATTCCTGAAGTTGTCATGGCCGATATGGCAGCTGAAGAGGCCGTGGCCGACGTAGATCTGGCGGGTGCTGAAGAGTGGCCCACCTTATCAGTTCAGGCCAATGCCTCCCGCGCTTTGAATGCGACCCCCATGTATGGCAGCCGCGTGGAAACCGCGGTACGCCTGAATTTCTCCATGCCCTTTTATCAAGGGGGCGGCCTGTCGGCGCGCAAACGTGCTGCGTCCGGGGCCTTGCGTGCGGCTAGCGCAGAAAAATCACAAATCAGGCTGCAGGTTCAACAGCGCCTGGCCGATCAAGTCAACCGATATCAAGGGCTGGAGCGCCGCAAGGCGCTATTGGCCAATCGTGTCGTGAACATTAGCGGCACCAAAGATTTGTACAGAAAACAGTATCTGGATTTAGGAACGCGTTCACTGGTCGACTTATTGAATGCCGAACAGGAATACCACCAGGCCCGTGTCGAGGTGTTGAACAGTGAGTTGGATTTAAAAGCATCACAGATTGAGTGTGCGTACTCCCAGGGTTTGTTGAGCGCTGGGTTCAATGTGCTTGCCTTGAATTAACCGTTGTGAAGAGGGGCCTTGTGGCCATTTTTATTATTAAAAGGTTGGGCTATTCATGAAAATGATCCTAGCAGAACGATCGGGAGCGGGAAAGCCGGCACTGGAGACGCAATTAGCGGATCAAGTGCTGGCAACCCCCCATCTCGTCAAGTTAAACGCGAGTCCTGGCGATATCGTCAGCATGTCTCGCCAAGGGAATGACCTTGTCTTGGTGATGGCCAATGGCCAGCAAGTCACCTTGAAAGGGTTCTACAACGAAAACGCAGACGGCGAACATAGTGAGCTGGTTCTGGAAGACGAGGCCTGCCAACTTTGGTGGCTGAACGAAAGTGGAGAGCTGGTTGAAATCTCCGCGCAGGATGCCGTATTTGCCAATACGGATCCAGTAACTGCTGAAACCGTATGTGCTGCTCCTGCCGGTACCAGCACACCCCCGCCTTGGATTTTGGGCCTGCTTCTGGCAGGCATAACGGGCATTGCCGTAGCCTCAAGCAGTTCGTCTAGCGGCTCGGGTGGCGGGTCTTCGGAAGTTAAAGAAGACGGCACGATTAAAGTCGGCCAAGTCAATCCGGACGGCACCATTAGTGGCCAGACGACAGGAGTCGCTCCCGGCACGAAGGTGACCGTTCTGGTAACCGATGCTAATGGCAAGACTATTAGCCTGGACACGGTAGTTGACGCAGACGGGCGCTTTACCGTTCAAGTCCCGGAAGGTGAACTGGCGGATGGCGAGATTAGCGTTGTTGCCCAAACAAAGGACACCAAGGGCAATGACATTGGCTCTGAGCCTGTCACCGGCGAATTGCATCTTGTGCCGGATCAGGGCGAAGACGGCACTGTTTCCATTGAGCATGTCGGTAAAGACGGGACGATTAGCGGCGTAACAACTGGTGTTGCCGTAGGCGCGATCGTACTCGTTACTGTTACGGATGCTGACGGAAAGTCGATTCAGCTGGAAGCTGAAGTCGGTGAAGACGGACGCTTTACAGCACACGTACCTGAAGGAAAGCTGGCCGACGGCCCGATTACAGCTGTGGCCCAGGCGACGGACGAAAACGGAAAAGAAATAACGTCTGAGCCTGTAGAAGGCGAGCTCGACTTGGTTCCAGATGATGGCGACGCAGACGCAGACGCAGACGCAGACGCTGACGCTGACGCTGACGCCGACGCAGATGCTGATGCGGACGCCGACGCCGACGCTGATGCCGACGCCGATGCGGATGCGGATGCGGACGCAGATGCTGACGCCGACGCGGATGCCGACGCCGATGCGGATGCGGATGCGGACGCGGATGCGGATGCTGATGCAGATGCCGACGCAGATGCGGATGCTGATGCTGACGCAGATGCGGATGCTGATGCTGACGCAGATGCGGATGCTGATGCTGACGCTGACGCGGATGCTGATGCTGACGCTGACGCGGATGCTGATGCCGACGCCGACGCCGATGCAGATGCTGACGCAGATGCTGATGCCGATGCCGATGCCGATGCTGACGCCGATGCTGACGCCGATGCTGACGCCGATGCGGACGCCGATGCCGACGCAGATGCGGATGCTGATGCTGATGCCGACGCTGATGCGGATGCCGACGCCGACGCCGACGCTGATGCGGATGCCGATGCTGACGCTGACGCCGATGCGGACGCCGATGCCGACGCAGATGCGGATGCTGATGCTGATGCCGACGCTGATGCGGATGCCGACGCCGACGCTGATGCGGATGCCGACGCGGACGCTGATGCAGATGCAGATGCGGATGCGGATGCCGATGCGGATGCCGACGCTGACGCCGACGCTGATGCTGATGCTGATGCTGATGCTGATGCTGATGCTGATGCTGATGCTGATGCTGATGCTGATGCTGATGCTGATGCAGACGCCGATGCCGACGCTGATGCAGATGCGGATGCTGACGCTGACGCTGACGCGGATGCCGATTCCGATGCAGACGCTGATGCTGATGCCGACGCTGACGCCGATGCGGATGCCGACGCTGATGCAGACGCCGATGCCGACGCTGATGCGGATGCCGACGCGGACGCTGATGCAGATGCGGATGCGGATGCAGACGCTGACGCTGATGCAGACGCCGATGCCGATGCTGATGCCGATGCCGATGCGGATGCCGACGCCGACGCGGATGCTGACGCTGATGCGGATGCGGATGCGGATGCGGATGCCGACGCGGATGCTGATGCCGATGCTGATGCCGATGCCGATGCCGATGCTGACGCTGATGCAGACGCCGACGCTGATGCTGATGCTGATGCTGATGCTGACGCTGATGCTGATGCTGACGCTGACGCTGACGCTGACGCCGACGCTGACGCCGACGCGGATGCCGACGCCGATGCGGATGCGGATGCGGATGCGGATGCGGACGCGGATGCTGATGCTGATGCAGACGCCGATGCCGACGCGGATGCTGACGCCGACGCTGATGCGGATGCCGACGCGGACGCTGATGCAGATGCAGATGCGGATGCGGATGCCGACGCGGATGCCGACGCTGATGCTGATGCTGATGCTGACGCCGATGCGGACGCTGACGCTGACGCCGATGCTGATGCTGACGCCGATGCGGATGCTGATGCCGATGCCGATGCAGACGCTGATGCAGACGCCGATGCGGATGCTGATGCAGACGCCGACGCGGATGCTGACGCCGACGCGGATGCGGATGCCGACGCTGATGCTGATGCTGATGCCGACGCCGACGCTGACGCTGACGCTGACGCTGACGCTGATGCCGATGCCGATGCCGATGCCGATGCGGATGCGGATGCTGATGCGGATGCTGATGCGGATGCTGATGCTGATGCCGACGCCGATGCTGACGCTGATGCCGACGCAGATGCGGATGCCGACGCTGACGCTGATGCCGACGCTGACGCTGATGCCGACGCTGACGCTGACGCCGATGCTGATGCTGATGCTGACGCGGATGCGGATGCAGACGCTGATGCTGATGCTGATGCTGATGCTGATGCTGATGCTGATGCTGATGCTGATGCTGATGCTGATGCTGATGCTGATGCCGACGCCGACGCCGACGCCGATGCTGACGCTGATGCAGATGCCGACGCAGATGCGGATGCTGATGCCGATGCGGACGCTGACGCGGATGCGGATGCCGACGCGGATGCGGACGCCGATGCGGATGCCGATGCCGACGCTGATGCGGATGCTGACGCTGATGCCGACGCTGATGCGGATGCTGACGCTGATGCCGACGCGGATGCGGACGCCGACGCCGACGCCGACGCGGATGCGGATGCCGATGCTGACGCTGATGCCGACGCTGACGCAGATGCGGATGCAGACGCAGATGCAGACGCCGACGCTGATGCCGACGCCGATGCTGACGCCGATGCCGATGCCGATGCCGATGCCGATGCTGATGCAGACGCAGATGCAGATGCAGATGCAGACGCAGACGCCGATGCCGATGCCGATGCCGATGCCGATGCCGATGCAGATGCAGATGCCGATGCAGATGCCGATGCGGATGCCGATGCTGATGCAGACGCTGACGCTGACGCTGATGCCGACGCCGACGCGGATGCAGATGCAGATGCAGATGCGGACGCCGATGCCGATGCCGATGCTGATGCAGATGCTGACGCCGATGCTGACGCTGATGCTGATGCCGATGCCGATGCCGATGCTGACGCAGATGCTGATGCTGACGCTGATGCCGACGCCGACGCGGATGCAGATGCAGATGCAGATGCAGATGCTGACGCCGATGCCGATGCCGATGCCGATGCCGATGCCGATGCAGATGCAGATGCCGATGCAGATGCCGATGCGGATGCCGATGCTGATGCAGACGCTGACGCTGACGCTGATGCCGACGCCGACGCGGATGCAGATGCAGATGCAGATGCGGACGCCGATGCCGATGCCGATGCTGATGCAGATGCTGACGCCGATGCTGACGCTGATGCTGATGCCGATGCCGATGCCGATGCTGACGCAGATGCTGATGCTGACGCTGATGCCGACGCCGACGCGGATGCAGATGCAGATGCAGATGCAGATGCTGACGCCGATGCCGATGCCGATGCCGATGCCGATGCCGATGCCGATGCCGATGCAGATGCAGATGCCGATGCCGATGCGGATGCCGACGCCGACGCCGACGCCGACGCCGATGCTGATGCTGATGCTGATGCTGATGCAGATGCAGATGCAGATGCTGATGCCGATGCTGACGCAGATGCCGATGCTGACGCAGATGCCGATGCTGACGCTGACGCTGATGCGGATGCGGATGCGGATGCCGATGCCGATGCTGATGCGGATGCTGATGCCGATGCCGATGCTGATGCCGATGCGGATGCTGATGCCGATGCCGATGCGGATGCGGATGCTGACGCTGATGCCGATGCGGATGCGGATGCTGACGCTGATGCTGATGCCGATGCCGATGCTGACGCCGATGCAGACGCCGACGCCGACGCCGATGCGGATGCCGACGCCGATGCGGATGCCGACGCCGATGCGGATGCTGACGCTGATGCCGACGCCGATGCTGATGCTGACGCCGATGCGGATGCTGATGCTGACGCTGATGCAGATGCCGACGCTGATGCGGATGCTGATGCCGACGCGGATGCTGACGCTGACGCTGACGCAGATGCGGATGCAGACGCTGACGCAGATGCTGACGCCGACGCCGACGCCGATGCCGATGCCGATGCCGACGCCGACGCCGACGCTGATGCAGATGCTGATGCTGATGCCGATGCCGACGCTGATGCCGATGCCGACGCTGATGCGGATGCAGACGCGGATGCTGACGCCGATGCCGATGCCGACGCCGACGCTGATGCCGACGCCGACGCCGACGCTGATGCCGACGCCGATGCTGACGCTGATGCAGACGCGGATGCTGACGCTGATGCAGACGCGGATGCTGACGCCGATGCGGATGCGGATGCGGATGCTGACGCTGATGCCGACGCCGACGCCGATGCTGACGCCGATGCTGACGCCGATGCTGACGCCGATGCTGATGCAGATGCTGACGCTGACGCTGACGCCGATGCGGATGCGGATGCCGACGCGGATGCGGATGCAGACGCTGATGCCGATGCTGACGCCGATGCTGACGCCGATGCTGACGCCGATGCCGATGCAGATGCTGATGCTGATGCTGATGCGGATGCGGATGCCGACGCCGATGCCGATGCCGATGCCGACGCCGATGCTGATGCCGACGCGGATGCCGATGCTGACGCTGACGCTGACGCAGATGCTGACGCCGATGCTGATGCTGATGCGGACGCCGACGCCGACGCGGATGCAGACGCTGATGCGGATGCCGACGCCGATGCCGATGCCGACGCCGACGCTGATGCCGACGCTGATGCGGATGCGGATGCGGATGCGGATGCTGACGCCGATGCGGATGCTGATGCTGACGCCGATGCAGATGCCGATGCAGATGCCGATGCCGATGCCGATGCTGATGCTGACGCTGACGCCGATGCCGACGCTGATGCTGACGCCGACGCGGATGCGGATGCCGACGCTGACGCCGATGCTGACGCTGACGCTGACGCTGACGCCGATGCCGACGCCGACGCTGATGCGGATGCTGACGCAGACGCAGACGCTGATGCCGATGCTGATGCAGATGCCGATGCCGACGTCTCTGACGACTACTTCACTGCCAAGCTGAACATCGAACCGACTGAGCTGGATACGAAAGCGCAGTCTGACAGCCGCTTGTCCATTATTGACATCGGTGGTTTGTGGGATGCTTTCTTTGACGGTGCACCGCGCTTTAGCTTCAAGGTAGAAGAGGGCCAGTCAGCCACCAGCGAGATCAGTGTGTCTTCGGGCTCGGTGATCAGCGTGCTTGATAACGTCAAGGTTCAGCTGCGCGTCAAGGATGAGAACGGCAACTGGAAGGTGCTTGAGGAGTCGGGCTCCGGCGGCTTGATCGATGTCATTGGTATTTTCGGTGGCAAAGCCAAGTTCACCATTAATGACTTGCCTCCTGGCGAGTACCAAGTGATTGCGGCGGTACGTGGCCTGAGCGTTCTGAGTACAACCAAGGTTGAAGGCTCGACGACGTTCTACGACCACACTGAAGCAGGCTCTTACACGTCTACGCCGGTTAACGGCAACGTGCTGGATAACGACGCTGCTGGCGAAGGTGCCAAAGTGACCCATATCAATGGGGAACAAGTGGGTGCCAACGGTACAACGACGTTTGAAGGTGAGTACGGCAAGTTGACTATTGGTTCGGACGGCGAGTTCACCTACACGCCTTACAACACTGATGGTTCGGGTATCGGACAGGTGGAAACCTTCGAGTACACGATCAAGGCAGCTGACGGCTCGGTTAGCAGCGCCAAGATTCATGTACGTATCGACAGTGATGGCCAAGGCCTGATCTGGCCTGAGGACCCAAGCTTGCCCGCCCAGGTTGATCTGGTTGCCAACGATGACCACGGCACTGCGTCTATCGACAGCACCTACAAGACTGAAGCAGGTCCTGCGGGCAACAAGCAAGCCGGTATCAGTTCAACGCTTAATCCGTTTGGGACGACCAAGGCGGATGCGCAAGATACCTTTGTGGTCGGTGCGAACCGGACTTTCTCCGTCAAGGTGACGGCTGAGGCCTCGGATCGTGGTTCGGTCAAGCTGACGGTCTACGGACCCGATGGCTCGATTGTTCATACCGAAACGCAGAATCCTTTGATCGGTAGTCCTAAGGTTTCGTTTGACTTGTCGTCCTTGCCGCAAGGCACGTACACCGTCAAGGCTGAGTACGAGCGCGGTGGCGCGGGTGGTACGGGCACGCTGAAGCTGGGTTACAGCGGCACCCTTACTTACCTGGATGAGTATGTCAGCAATGGCACTCATGCCGCCAAGGGTAATGTGCTGGACGATGATCATCTGGCATCGACCTACACCAAGTTCCTGGTTAAAGACGCCAATGGCGACTTTATCGAAGTGGTCAATGGAACGACGGTGGTCGGTCAACATGGCACCTTGACGATCAACACCAACGGCAGCTACTCGTACCAGCCTAAGCCAGGCCTGGAAGAAACGGGTCATGAAGACGCTTTTGAATACCGTCTGGAGCATCCAAACGGAACAACGTCTGATGCGACGCTGACGGTGGGCGTTGAGCATGGTGATGGTCCGTACGTTCCTGAGGCAGCCGCCTTTAGCGCTGACTACGACACAGAAATGGCTGCTGATGAAGCTGCCATGTCGCTGGACAACGTGGAGGACAGCACACACGAAGCAACAGAGGAAACCCCGGCTCTTGAAGAGGAAATTGAGCTTCAAGGCTCCGAGCCTACCGATGTTGATTTGGGCGCGCTTGAGGATGAGCAAGAGCAGTCTGACCAAGCCGCTGGCGAGCCAGCCTTGTTTGAAGGTAGCAGCGAAGAAGATCTGCTGGTGCCTGAAGTCGAGGTTGATCCTGTCATGGACGAACTGGATGAACACAGCCTTGTAGGCTAATTCATCTGTCGGGAGCACTGGGCTGCAAAGCCCAGTGCTTTTCTGTCTTTGCCGTTCAGGCATAGGGTTTCAGATCCAGACCTTTTGTCACTGCCCTGTGTGCAGGTCATTGATAAGACGTTTGATCGTTGTATTTCACAAGGATGAATGCATGTCATTGCAGGAAGCCGTATCAGTTGCTAGCGCCCCAGAGGCCAGGCCCCAAGACCTGTACAAGCCCTGGATAGAAGCTGTTTTGTCTATTGCCAGGCATTACCGCCTGGATGTCTCACCCCAGAATCTGGAGTTGACTGCCAACTGGCTCAAGGTGAAGGACATTGCCTATGTCTTGCGCCGCTTGGCTAAAGAGGCAGGGCTTTACGTCAAGTCCGTGCAGTTGTCGGAAAGCGATTTGAATATCTGGCGTTTGCCTTTGCTGGTACAGCTGGACAACGGTCAGGTGGGCGTTGTTGAGCAGATTAATGAAGGCGGTCTGCTAGGCATCCGGTATAGCGGTGACGAAGGCTTGCTTAGCGAGGTCGCCGTTGCTGATTTGCTGAAAAATGTGCGTGCAGCCTTTGTGATGCGGCCGATTCATGCGGTGGCCGACGCGCGGGTGGATGACTACGTCAAACCCTTTGAGAAGCATTGGCTGCGGGCGATTATCTTTAGCGATTGGCGTCCCTATTCACACTTATTCGTGGCGTCTTTTTTAATCAATGTGCTGGGGCTGTCCGGCATTCTGTTTACCCGTCAGGTGTATGACCGGGTGATTCCTGCTGAGTCCTATCCCACCTTGTTTGTGTTGTTTAGCGGCGTGATGGTGGCGCTGATTTTCTCATTTACCTTTCGAATTGCCCGCAGCAAAGTCATCAATATGCTGGGCAAACGGGCTGACCTGCGTATATCGGACCGGGTTTATGGGCGTGTGCTGCGTATCCGCAATAGTGACAGGCCGCAATCCACGGGCAGCTTGATTGCTCAGGTGCGGGAGCTGGACAGTATTCGGGAGATGTTGACCTCTGCCACCGTAACCTCCTTGGTGGACATCCCATTTTTTGTCTTGTTTTGCCTGGTGTTCTGGTATTTGGCGGGCAATCTGGTCTGGGTGCCTTTAGTTGCCGTGGTGCTGATGATTGTGCCCAACTTGTTGGCGCAGCCGCGCTTGCGTCAGTACGCCAGTCAGTCGGCTCGCGAGGCCAGTTTGCGCAACGCGATTTTGGTGGAAGCGGTGCAGGGCTATGAGGACATTAAAACTACTCAGTCCGAGCTGCGCTTCCAAAACCAGTGGAATAACTTCAACGCCGCCAGTGCTGACGTCGCCTTGAAGCTGCGTTCCCTAAATAGTTGGCTCAGTAGCTGGACCAGTGCGGTGCAGGGTTCGGTGTTTGCGGTAATCGTAATGTTCGGTGCGTTCAAGGTGATTGACGGCGAACTCAGTACGGGTTCGGTGATTGCTGCCTCGATTCTGGGGACTCGCATGTTGGGGCCGATGGCCAAACTGACCGGTGTTCTATCCCGTTGGCAGCAGACCAAAGTTGCCATTGGTGCGATCGATAAATTGATGAGCCTGCCAACTGACGATGATGCCGCCGAAGAAGGGCGCATTCATGTCTCCAATGTGCGTGGCAATTATGTGTTCAAGGATTGCCTGATTAGCTACCGATCTGATAACCCCATGCCTGCTCTGGCTATCAAGGATTTGCAGATTCGTGCTGGGGAAAAGATCGGCATTTTGGGGCGCAATGGAGCGGGTAAATCCACCTTGTTGCAGGTCTTGTCCGGCTTGCTGATTCCGACTGAAGGGACCGCCACGATTGAAGGGGTCAGCCTGGCGCATATTGATACTGCCGATCTGCGGCGAGATATGGGTCTGCTCAGTCAAAGTGCCTCTTTGTTTTACGGGACCATACGCGACAACATTACCTTGGGAGCGCCCTTGGCCAGTGATCAGGATATTTTGAAGGCACTGACCATGACGGGTGCGATCGACTTCATTCAGCGCCTACCTACTGGCTTGGACTATGTGCTGACTGAAGGTGGTAAAGGTTTGTCGGGTGGGCAACGTCAGGCTTTGTTGCTGTCGCGACTGATTTTGGGCAACCCGGACGTGGTGCTGTTGGATGAACCTACCTCGGCAATGGATGACGCTAGCGAGCGCCACTTCATCCGGCATTTGCAGCATTGGGCTCAGGACAAGACCCTAGTGATGGCCACCCATAAGCTGCGCATGTTGGAACTGGTGGATCGTATCTTGGTGGTCAGCAACGGCAAAATCGTGATGGACGATAAAAAACAGATTGTGCTGGATAAGTTGGCTCAAGGCACAAAGAAAAAGCAGGAGCCCGCTAATGACAACTAAGAAACCCATCACGACGGAACCCAGCCTGGATGCAGTGTTGCTTTTTGATCCTGAGCGAGATCGGCATCAATACCAAGATGATGTCAGTGAAGCGCAGATTATTCGGTCCAACCGGATTATCTGGTTCTTTGGTTTGCTCTTGGTGGTGTTGATCGCTTGGGCTTACGTGGCCGAATTGACGGAAGTGTCGTCGGGAACCGGGAAGATCATTCCCAATTCCCGAGAGCAGGTCATTCAATCGCTGGAAGGCGGGATTATTTCCCGGCTGTATGTCCGTGAGGGCGACATTGTCGAGCCACAGCAAGTGCTGGCGCAGCTTGATTTGACCAAAACCGAGGCCAATGTTGGCGAAAGCGCGGCCAAGCACAGAGCCGCGGTGGCCAGTGTGGCGCGCCTAGAAGCGGAGGTGAACGGCACCAAGTTGAGCTTTCCAGAGTTTCTGAATGAATACCCCATGCTGATGCAGGCAGAGACACGGCTCTACAACACGCGCCAGGCTGGACTTAGTGAATCCATCTCCGGTTTGAGGCAGGCCTTGGGGATTGTTAGCGAAGAGCTAAATCTGACGCAGTCCTTGGCTAAAGCGGGAGCTGCCAGCCATGTGGATGTGCTCAAGTTGCAGCGTCAAGTCTCCGAGATCCGCTTGAAGATGACCGAGCGGCAGGGGGAGTACATGGTGAAGGCGCGTGAAGAGTTGGCTCGTGCCAAGGCCGAGGCAGACTCCCTGGAAGAAGTCATTCGTGGACGTTCGGATTCCCTGTCCCGCTTGACCTTGCGCTCGCCGGTACGAGGCGTCGTTAAAGATATTGAGGTGACTACCCAGGGCGGGGTGATCCCGCCCAATGGACGCCTGATGGTGATTGTGCCGATGGAGGACCAGTTGCTGGTGGAGGCCCGCATTTCACCGCGCGACATTGCTTTTATTCGTCCCGGCCTGGAAGCCAAAGTCAAAGTGACTGCCTATGACTACTCCATTTATGGGGCTTTGAACGGCGAAGTCGTGACGGTATCGCCGGACACCATCCAAGATGAAATCAAGCCGGAGGTCTTTTACTACCGGGCTTTTATTCGCACGACTGATGATGCTTTGGTGAATCAAAAAAGCGGTATTCGCTATCCCATCGTTCCGGGCATGATTGCCACCGTGGATATCAAAACCGGAGCAAAAACAGTTTTTGAATATTTGATTAAACCGATCAACCGGGCGCAGGAAGCCTTGCGGGAGCGTTGAGATGAGCCTGACCGTTTTATTGAATCAATGTAAGCCGCTGCTGGCGCAACAACAGGCCTCCGTCAGGGGTACGGACAGGGCTGAAGGCGTGCCAGCCTGCGTCCTGTTTTTCAGTGTGTGCAAGGGCCAAGAGCGTGCCCATGTGCAGATTGCACAAGCGGAGAGTTTTGAACTTGCCTGGGAGCAGGGCAGCCAGGCGTTGATGGCTAGCTTTGCTGAGCAAGATAAGCCTGCCCAGTGTTTGCGAGTGGACCTGGTCAATAAGGTGGAAGCGTTAAGCTGGGCGGACCAGCAGCAGCGAATGAGTATGTCGAAACGGAATTATTTCCGCTTCGGTTTGTCTTTCAAGGCAGATTTCTCCGTCGCGTTTCTGGAGCAAGAGCTGGCCGCCAATGCAATTTTGTATGACGGCAAGCTGGGGGAAGCCACCCCCAACGCGATTAACCTGGCGCATTATTCCCGTCTGCGTTTTGGCCAAGCTTTGGACTGGCCACAAAATCCAAATGAAATCGTCTGGCGATTCAAGACCTTGGCTGTGTTCAGCGATGGGCAGGATGTCCATGAAATAGAAAGCAAGGGTCGCCATAGCGGCTACAGGAAAGTGCTGGACTGGGGCCCGACACGGGTGCGTCACACGATTGACGCCAGCACCCAGTACTTGTCCGAGCAGGTCAAGCAGACGGGTCAATACCACTATGGCTGGTTTCCCTGCTTTGACCGCGCGATCCCCACTTATAACGCTTTGCGCCATGCCAGCTCCACCTATGCCTTGTTGGAAGGGTGGGAAGTAACTGGTCAGGATCATCAAAAGCAGGCTATCCTTCGCGCGCTGCAATATTTGACGCAGCACTTGATCAAAACAGCGGATCTGCCCGACGGCAGCAGCGCTGCTTTTCTGGTGGATACGGGGAATGAGATCAAGCTGGGTGGAAATGCCGTGTGTTTGCTGGCCTTGGTCAAATATACCGAGCTGACTGGCGACACGCAGTACTTGCCGCTCTTGGAGCAATTGGCTCTAGGTATTGTGTACATGCAGAACGCGGACACAGGCGCTTTTGTGCATGTGTTGAACTACCCGGATCTGTCCCTGAAAGATGAGCACCGCATTATTTATTACGACGGTGAAGCCGCTTTTGGCATGATGCGTTTGTATGGATTGACACAGGACGAGCGCTGGCTCTCTAGCGTAGAAAAAGCCTTTGATTACTTCATTAAAGCCAAGCACTGGGAGGCTCATGATCATTGGCTGAGCTACTGCGTCAATGAGCTGACCTTGTACAAACCAGAGCAGCGTTACTACCAATTTGGTCTGGACAATGTACGTGGCTATTTGGACTTTGTTCAAAACCGCATCACCACCTTTCCGACGCTGCTGGAACTGATGATGGCCGCTCAGCGCATGATTGTGCGCATGCAGTCTGACGCCAATCCGCAAGTCCAGGCCATGCTGGATGGTTTTCCCCTAGACGAGTTTTATCAGGCGTTGGAAGCTCGTGCCCGAAGTTTACTTGATGGATTTTTCTGGCCTGAACTGGCCATGTTCTTCAAAAATCCGGCCCGGATTGTGAATGGCTTTTTTATTCGCCACCACAGTTTTCGGGTGCGGATTGACGATATCGAGCATTATTTGTCGGGCTATGTGGCGTATTTGAAGTATCTGCAGACTCGCAGCCAGGGTGGTCCTGATGGCCAGAAGTCATTCACAAAAAAAATTAACCTTTCTACCCTCCCTGAGCCCGCTCCGTTTGACCTTGCCGTGGAGACGCTGTCATCTGATCACGCCTTGATTGGCTTGCTGAGCTATCCCAAAAGCCCTGTGAGGTTTATGGAGGCCAAGGGGTTGGCTCAGGCTGCCTGGGCCAAGGGCATAACGGTGCTTTATTTGTCCTATCAGGATTTTGTCGAGCAAGAGGGGCGGGTGAAGGGCTATCTGTATGACGGCCAGAAGTGGCAGCAAGGGTATTCCGCTTTACCCGCTGTCATTGATAATGCCCCGGCCAATACCGGCGCCCAGCGTCAGATATTAGATTCCTTAAAGGGGCGGACCCGACTGCTGTGCCATCGATTGGGGGGGAAAGCGGTAACGCTGGATATTTTGCAAAGGGATAGTCAGACTGCTGGTCTCATGATCGAGGCCGCGAATCTCAGCGTGCTTGATTTGACGCGAATGCTGGACTTGTACGGCAGTCTGGTGCTTAAGCCTTATCGCTCAAACCGGGGCAAGCAGGTCTACCAGATATCCAAGCTCGATGCTGATGTCTATCAATTGGATAGTGATACCGATAGTCAGAAGCTGTCGGTGCACGGTCTGGAAGATTTTTGCCGTGGCAAGTCAGCCCAAGCCTGGATGATCCAGCGCTATATATCCAGTCGTTCCGCTGAACAAAAACCCTTTGATATTCGTGTGCCCGTATTCAGGGCGAAGTCCGGAAAATGGGCAGTTGCGCGTAACTATGCACGTGTCGGAGCAGGGGCCTTGACCTCTAATTTGGCTACCGGGGGTTCGTCCTACGAGGCGGTGGATTTTCTGGCGCAGTTGTATGGGAAAAAGACTGCCCAGAAAATAGAGAAAAATCTTGCTCAGGCTGCGCTCAAGATTGCACATGTTTTGCAAAAGCATTACGGCTTTGAGATTGATGCCTTGGGTTGCGACTTCGGGATTCAAGACGGCAACCTTTTTTTGTTTGAGGTCAATTCCTACCCGGGCTTGAAAGGCTGCTTGGACAGCGCTGTTGCTCTGAAAACAGATTTCTATGGATACGTTTTGAGCCAGGCTGGCACGGCGGATACAGCAGCGCCGATTCTGATTCAAGCGGCGAGCAAAGAGAACCAGGCTTTGCTAAGACGCGTGATGTCCGGCGGGGAAAACGATTATTCGGCGTCGCCTTACTTGCGTAAAGGTATCGCTAACCCGGTCTATCACATGATTCGGGATCAAGCTAAAAAACGGGGATGTACTGCCAAGGTACGTAAAAACATTTGTCTTGAAATTTATGAATCGGCCCGTTTGGTGTCTGTTTTTTCGCCTAACTCACCCGATTTGTCTTTGGCGACGCGTCGCATTGCCAACAATAAAGAGCTTAGTAAGTTTTTCCTGCAAAAGGCAGGAATTGCTGTTCCTCAAGGGCGTGTATTTCAATCCTTTGATGCAGCCAAGAGCTACTTCCTTTCTCGCTCCTTGCCACAAGTGGTCAAACCCAGAACAGGAACGGGGGGCAAAGGGGTAACGGCCCATATTACGAACGAGGCGTTATTTACGCAGGCTTGGGCCAGAGCAGGCGGGGGAACGAACACAATTATTGTTGAGGACTTTATCGAAGGGGATGAGGTTCGCGTATTTGTCTTGAATGGCAAAGTGACGGCCGCCGTATGCCGAGTGCCGGCCTATGTGGTGGGCGATGGCCGCCTTACGGTTCAAGAACTGGTTACGCAGAAAAATGAAGAGCGTAAGCGCAACCCCTTGCTGAAGGTCTATCCCATCAAGAGCTTTGATTATTTGACTCAGGTCTTGGGGCAAGGTCTGGACTATGTACCCGCTGCGTCAGAGTATGTGCGGCTGGCAATGGTGTCCAATGTGGCCTTGGGTGGGGAAAGTGTAGGCGTGCTGGAATTTCTTCACCCGTCCATCTGTCGTATGGCTGAGCAAGTTTGGCACGCGATACCGCATGCCACCCAATTAGGACTGGATATCATTGCTCAGGATTTTCAGGCTGCAGCAGAGGGCAATGCCTATGTCATTGAAATTAATGCGGATCCTGCCGTTGCCACGCCTGCTTTTTCTGCGTACGGCCAAAGCTTCCAAGATCTGCCAGAGAAGTTGCTCAGTTACGCCTTGGCGAATCAGCTGCATGTGAATCGCTTTGCGGGTAAGCCAGTGCTTGCGCCGGCAGCTCCCTACCATGCGTCCTGCCAAGGCGCCTCCTTTGTTCTTAATAGTGCGGCCATTCAAACCCGATTGCTGCGTCAGGCAGCATATCGACGCAATTTGCAGGTCGATATAGTCGATAGCGCGCTGACTTTGATCGGGGACTCACATCAGCAGATTGCCTTTGTGAACGGCATGTGTGGTTTGACTCGAGCCTCTACCACGCAGGCAACCACTAATAAGCAATGGACTAAAAAGCTGTTGAGTCAGGCAGGTTTGAATACGCCGCAAGGTCGCAGCTTCCCCATTGATGCCATTGATAAGGCGTGGGAGTTTGCCCGGCGTCTGGATGTGCCGCTTGTGCTCAAACCGTTGGCTGGATCGGGCGGAGCAGGCATCAGCACGGATATTCGTAGCCGTGCGCATTTTGAGGCAGCGTGGTCTGTGATTAAAGGCATGCGGGCCAAAACAGTCATCTGTGAAGAGCAGATTCCGGGTAAAGATTACCGTTTAATCGTGATCGGCCAGTGCTTGTGCGCCGTCACTGAGCGCGTTCCAGCATTTGTAGTGGGGGACGGTAAACACAGTATTGAGGAATTGGTGGCAATCAAGAATCAGCAGCGCGAGCAAAACCCTTATCTACGCTCCAAGCTGATTGTTTTGACTCCTACTGTGCGTCGTCACTTGGAAAAAGCGGGGCTGGCTCCCTTATCTGTCGTGTCTCACGGCCTGCGTGTGCAGTTGCATGAGGTTGCCAATATCGGCTCTGGAGGGGAAGGGCATGATCTGACAGCGAATGTACATCCTGAATGGGCCGAGGCGGCAGTACGAGCTCGGATGGCGCTTTACGACGCCGTGCATGTCGGTGTGGACGTATTGGCAGAAGATTTGCGTAAGCCGCCCCGCAAACAGAAATGGGCCATTATCGAGGTCAATAGCAATCCGGAGTTCGGGCAACACTTTATTCAACATGGTCAGGCTCGAGATGTGGCCGGACAGTTGATCGAGCAGGTATTCAAGATGGACAAGCCCTTTGCCGTGGTGACGCAGCGTGTGGTGCTGGGTGGCAAAGTGCAAGCGGTAGGCTATCGAAAATGGCTGTGGAGCCAGGCCCATTTGCACGGGGTGCAAGGATGGGTTTGCAATCGTCCGGATGGCGCTGTGGAGGCCATGCTGCACGGTCCTTCGCGTTCAGTGGAGCAACTGCTTGTCAAATGTCGCCTGGGCCCTAAAGCGGCCCGTGTCCAGTCATTTGAGGTTTTTACGGAGCAAGAGCCCTCCGATACCTTCCAAGGGTTTGAGATCTTGAGCGAGAGTTTGGTGGAAGTGGTTTGAACGATCTGCTTGAGCTGTAATAAGGAAGGCCTATGTCAGGAAAAGTGAAGGCGTGTTGGCTATTGCTGGGTTTACTGTTTGGCAGCGTGGCTCATGCACAGGACAACACGTGTTCCCGCCAACTGTTCAAAAGCATGGGGGAGCTGTCCCATACCGTCGAGGCGGGGGAATTCAAGCTGTGGTACGCCACCCAGGGACCTCATGCTTTAGCAGACACGCAGGATCTGAATGGCAATGGTGTGCCAGATCGGATTGATGACTTGCTTTTGCAGTTGCAGGCGGCCAGGGACTTTTACACTGATGTTCTGCAATTGACACCACCTTTGCAGCAAGCTCGGTATGCTCAGGCGCAGGGCATCAATGTGTATGTACTGGCCATGCGTAAAGGAAACGGCCTGGCTTTTCATGAGCCCGTGCAAAGTCGCCCCTCTCGCAAGGCGGACTCGCAGCCCTGTGGGCTACGCATCTATGTGAACCATGAACTGGACCCCAGCCGTAACCTAACCCCAGCCCATGAGCTATTTCACCTATATCAGTATGGCTATGCCATGTTCAAGCGCCCTTGGTATCTGGAGGGCATGGCTCGTTTGATGGAGACAGCCTTTGCGGGACCCGAGCGTCTGCAGCGCTATCAACAGGCTGTCCTTGGTCCGCTTACTTGTGAAACTGTCATGGCTGAGTCGTATTCAGCAGTGCGTTTCTGGCAAGAGCAGCAGGACTCGAGCGCAGCGGTGCAGATTCCCCCCTCGTTGACCGCATTACGCTACAGCAACGGTTTGGCTGTGTTTACGAATCACAGCTTCAAACATGGGGAGATGGTCAAGCAAGTGCTGGAAGAGCTGGGGAGCTTGAGCAAAAGCATGGCTCAGCAGCACGATTTACCCTTGTATCGTTGGCCATCGCGGGTCCAAGGGTCCAAGGATTTTGATGCGCCCATGTGTCAGGCAATAACTCGCATTCTGCCCTGAGACCTCCCATGCGTAGCGCCAAACATTTTCTGGATGTCTACCAAGCACTAGGCCGCCACGCTGGCGGCTGCCTGCTGCTGATCGTGCTTCTGGTCTTGCTGTCTTTAGCCGCACTGCTGATCAGTCTGATCTTGCCCTGGCAATTGCTGACCGTCATTGATGGTCGGTCCTCCGCGCGCTGGCAATGGCTGATGGCCGATCAGGCGGTCATGACGATTGGAACCATTATCCTGATTGCTTTCGTACTGCATGTGCTGTGCGAATGGGCGATTGGGCTGGTGGGCAAACGTGGTGCTCAAAAGCTGCTGGATGAATACGCCAAAATAGGCTTGCCCAATGGCTATCAAGGCAAGACCCGTAAGTACTTCATGATTCTGGCGCGTCTGCTGTCTTCAGGCATCTTGCTATTGGCTGTGCTGGCGTTACTGCTTTGGATTTATCCGTCTTTGGCGCTGGGGGTCGCTGTTTATCTGTTTGCTTGGCTGATGCTGGCGGTTCTGGCCTGGAGGCACAGCTACTTTCGGGTCTTTGTGCAGGCCGAAAGTCTGTCTAAATATGGCTGGCACCTGGGTTTTATTTTTGTGCTGGCCTGGATCGTCTTTACCTATCCCCATGTGCAAGCCCCGGACGTGATGTGGATCGTGATTTGTGTCATTGCCTGCAGGCAGATGTTGATCCAGCTGTTTACGTCTTTGTTGCGTGTGCAGGTCTTGTGGAAGAACCAGGAGCAAGTGTTTTTATTGTTTCTGCCGCAGCGTATTGGCCGTGCACAAGAGACGAAAGAAACTGCCAGTTTGCACAAGTACATGCAGGACCTGTCACCGCCTTTTAGTGGTTTAACGCGCTTAACAAGCGTGCTGGGTTTGAAGGGGACGATACGGCAAGCCTCAGGTTTTTTGGTGGAACGAGGGCATGCGGCCTATGTGTCTTTAGTACAGGACTACGCCCAGGGGCAATCAGCCATCAGCCTGATCAAAGTCTACGATAGCAGCCGTCAAGCAGTGGGCGAGCATGAGCGCATCGTTTTGGAGCAAGCCCGAGCACATTGGCCGGTACCGCCTTTGTTGGCGACGCATGAAGATAAAGATGTCCAGGCTTTGATCTGGCCCTGGGATGAGAGCAGCCAATGGCTGAATGAATCTGAAAAGCGGAAATGCAGCACATCTTTACGCACGCGCTTATTGGCCTGCTCCATCTCAGAGGATTTGCAGGCCCGCTACGAGAAGGCGAATGCCCCTTTGCATGAGCGCTGGCACAAAGAACTGGATTGGCAATCCTGTTTGCTGTCGGCAAGCGACGAGCAGGCCAGAGAACGGGTGCGAAGCTTGCGGGAGCGCCAGGCCCTGGTCTCTGAGCGTTTGGCAGCTTTGCCGGGACAACTGGTCTTGCCCAATTTGCTGAGCCGCCGTATTGCGCGGAATCCTTCAGGGCAGTATCACTTAATGAGCTGGAGCCGCTGGCAGTGGATGCCAGTGGGGGCGGGTTGGCCATCGGCAAGTTCACCCGCAGTAATGCGCCAAGCCTTGCAAGAGGGGTCTGCCTACCGGCCGGACTTGCTGGCAGTGGACCTGGAGGATGCCATGCTGGCTTGCCAGATCTACGCCTTATGGTCGCGTAGCGCTTCTAAAAATCTGGCACTGGCCGACATTTTGATTAGCCGCTGTTTATCTTTGTTGCCGGCGGGTTGATGCTGTTCACCCTAGTTGGCTCTGGTTTTTAGCCACGATTTTGCTTGAAAACAGTCTTTCTTTTAGTACGCATGAAATTTAAATTTCATGATTGTTAGGGTGCTTTCATCCTCTCTGAGCGTCTCAAAAGCATACTCAGGGTTAATACCTTGTTTTCATCTGCTTTCCTTATTTTAAGCGGTCTATGAGGGGGCTGTTTCCCTCCGGTAATTCTCGATTTCGGCTGTTTTAGGGTAAATACGGAGCCAAATCATCGCGTCCTGAATTGAAATTTAAATTTTATTAAGTATTATGTGAAAAACAAATTTCAACTTTAGGTTGTGTCATGGTCATCAAAGATTCGATCCTGGATATTCTCGATACCTTGCCGGGTGCGGAACGGCGTTTGGCCGATGTGGTTCTGTCTCATATGGGGCAATTGGCGACTTATTCTGCACAAGAGCTGGCCGAGAAAGCAGGCGTGTCCGCAGCCACGGCCGTGCGTTTTTTCCGGCGCCTGGGCTTTAACGGTTTCAACGAATTTCGGGTAACAGCCCGCGAGCAGATGGGGGATGGTGCTCCCTTCAAGCGTCTGAGCTCCATGTCCAATAGCGGTATTCAGGCAGATATGTCGCCGTTTATCAGCGCGGACGTTCAAAACATTTCCACCACTTTCCAGAACATCACTGAACAGCATCTGGATAACTTCACCCAAGCTGCATTGAAAGCCCGCCGTATCTGGGTGTTCGGTTTTCGCAATGGCCAGATTCTGGCCTGCTATGCCCATTCTTTATTGCAGCAGCTGCGCTCCGATGTGCATCTGGCGGTGGGCACGGTTGCCCATCTGACTGAGCAGTTGGCCGATGTGGAAGCAGGGGACCTGGCCTTGGTGATGGATTTTCGTCGCCGCTCGGTCTTGCTGCCTTCCTTGGTGGAGCACTTGCGTAGCGAATCGGTGCAGATGGCTTTTCTGACTGATGGTCTGGAAAGTTCCTTGCTGCGTTCCAACGATATTGCCTTCACCGTGGCGACCCGTGGCGAGTACTTGTTTGACTCGCATACCGGCACGCTCAGTCTGATCAATTACTTGGTTAGCCGGGTGGCCTTGCAGGCCGAAACCCAGGTGGCGCGCAAGTTGCAGAAGATTGAATCCATACATCGTAGTTTTCAGGACTTGAAGTCCAATAATTAAACCTATCAAAGTGGAGCAGACATGAACAAACATGCCGTTCAGGAGCAGGACACGGTGCAACTGTATCTGAATCCCCGCTGTGCTCAGGACAGCCAGGAATACAGCGCCTCCCTGCAAACGATTCTGTCGGTAGCGGCGTATGAACAGGCCCATGCCAGTATTGTGCAGTGGCCCGGCTATACGCCCACACCCTTGCGTCATTTGCCGGGGCTTGCCGCGCAGATGGATGTGGGTGGTGTGTATTACAAGGACGAAGCCGGGCGTTTTGGTTTGGGCAGCTTTAAGGCCTTGGGCGGTGCGTATGCGGTTAATCGCTTGTTATTGCGCCAGTTGCAGGCTCATACCGGCAATGCGGATTTGACGCTGGACGATTTAAAGGACCCGGCTCATCGGGACTTTATCGCCGGCCTGACGGTGACTTGCGCCACGGATGGCAATCATGGGCGTTCGGTGGCCTGGGGGGCGCATAACGCCGGATGCCAATGTGTGATCTATATCCATGAGCATGTCAGCACGGGGCGGGAGCAGGCCATTGCCGCCTTTGGCGCGAAAGTGATTCGAGTTCCGGGCAATTACGATGATTCCGTACGGCAGGCTGCTGAAGATGCCAAAGAGCATGGGTACTTTGTTGTGTCTGACACATCCTACCCCGGGTATATGGATGTACCCAAAGATGTGATGCAGGGCTACACCGTGATGGTGCAAGAAGCGCTGGATCAGATTGGGACCGGTAAGCCCGTTAGCCATGTCTTTATTCAAGGGGGCGTGGGTGGTTTGGCCGCTGCGGTTTGTGCGCATATGTGGGAGCGTCTGGGGGCCCAACGCCCACGCTTTATTGTGGTGGAGCCCAATAAGGCTGACTGCCTGTTCCAAAGTGCCGTCCAAGGCAAACCTGTCTCGGTGACGGGGGAGTTGAATACCGTGATGGCTGGGCTGGCTTGCGGTGAAATCTCCTTGCTGGCCTGGGAGATTTTGGACCCAGGAACCTATGCCTATATGACTTTGGAGGACGATGCGGCCTTACAGACCATGCGCCGTCTGGCTCGTGCCGACAAGGGCGATGCTCCGATCGTGGCGGGTGAGTCTGCGGTGGCGGGGGTAGCAGCCTGCATGGCCGCTTGCGAACAAGCAGATTGGCGTCAGGCGCTGGGCATTGATGCTACTAGTCAGATCCTATTTTTTGCCAGCGAAGGCGATACCGACGCAGAGTTGTATCAACGCATTGTTGGTATGAGCGCCAAAGAGGTTCTGGCTCAGGAGTCAGTATGAACAGCCCCGCCAGCACTTGCTTAGCCATTAACGGCGAACGCCTGCTGCAGCGTATTGCGCAGTTGGCGCAGATTGGTGCCATCGACGGGGGCGGTGTCTGCCGTCTGGCCTTGACGGACGAAGACAAGGCCGGTCGGGATCAGCTCGTCCACTGGATGCGCGAACTGGGCATGAGTGTTCAGATTGATCAGATCGGCAACATTATCGGGACACGCGCCGGTCGTCTGGATGTGGCGCCTGTCATGACCGGCTCGCACATTGATACCGTGCGTACCGGCGGGCGATATGACGGCAACCTGGGTGTGCTGGCGGGTTTGGAAGTGGTTGCCAGCTTGAATGACGCCGATGTGCAGCTGAATCGCCCCTTGCAAGTGGTGGCCTTTACTAATGAAGAGGGTGCGCGTTTTGCTCCGGACATGATGGGCAGCCTGGTGTTTCAAGGAGGCCTGTCCTTGCAGCAAGCCTTGGACACGGTTGGCATTGATGGCACTACCGTGCGTGAAAACTTGGAGCGCATTGGTTATGCCGGCTCGCTTGCTTGCGGGCAGCCTCAAGTCCACGCCTATATGGAGCTGCACATCGAACAAGGCCCTGTGCTGGAGCATGAAGGTATTGATATTGGAGCCGTCACGGGTGTGCAGGGTATTTGTTGGCTGGAGTTCGAGGTTCAAGGAGTCTCCAACCATGCGGGCACCACACCCATGCACTTGCGCCATGACGCGGGCGTTGTGGCACAGCAAATTGGTTCTTTTGTACGGGAATTAACGGCGCGTTACGGCCCGCCGCAGTTAGGCACCGTAGGGCGCTGTGAACTGTTTCCGAATCTGGTCAATGTGATCCCCAGCAAGGCCGTATTTACGGTGGATTTGCGACATGTGGACAAGGCCATTCTGGACCAGGCGGAGCAAGAAGTGCTGGATTTCGTACAGCGTTGCGCGCAGCGCGAAGGGGTGCAGATCACGCACCGGCATTTGGCTCGCTTTGATCCTGTGCAGTTTGATGAAGCCTTGATCAGCAAAGTAGAGCTGCACGCCAAGGAGCTGGGCTGCACGGTCAAGCGTATGCCCAGCGGAGCCGGGCACGATGCGCAGATGCTGGCGCGCTCCTGCCCGACCGGCATGATTTTTGTACCAAGTGTGCGGGGCTTAAGTCACAACCCCGCAGAGTTTACCCACGATAAAGATTTGATTGCCGGATGTTCCATCTTGCTATCGACCTTGGTGGAGCTGGCCCATGAATAAGCCGTAAACCCCTGATGACGGGATCGCCGACATAAGAGCAAAGGCGGACCGCTTTTAACTACCTGGAGAGACAAAAAATGAGCAACCTGCTTAAGGACCGCTTGCGTCCTGCCAAAACGTTAGCCGCTGTCTGGGCTGGCCTTGCCATCACCTTGATTGCGCCCACAGCCGTTAGCGCGCAGACCACGTTGACTGCGGTAATGGAAGCGCCGCTGCGATCCCTGGACCCGGTCATCACGACTTCCTACATTGTGCGTAATTACGGCTATATGGTGTATGACACCTTGTTGGCCGAAGATGCGCAGGGACAGGTTCAGCCACAGATGCTGGAAGGTTGGAAAGTGTCGGAAGATGGCCAGACCTACACCATGACCTTGCGTGACGGCCTGCGTTGGCACGATGGTTCGGCGGTGACCGCGCAAGATGCGGTGGAGTCCATCAAGCGCTGGATCCAGTTGGACAAGATGGGTCAGGTCATGACCGAGTTCCTGACAAAAATGGACGTGGTGGATGATCGCTCCTTTGTCATGCAGTTTTCTATCCCCACCGACATTGCGCTGCGAGCCATGGGCAAACCCAGCTCCTTGCCTTTGTTTGTGATGCCTAAAGCCGTGGCCAGCACGCCGGTGAGTCAGGCCATTACCTCGACAGTGGGCTCAGGGCCTTTCCGCTTTGTTGAAAAAGAGTACCGCCCCGGCGTACAGGCCGTGTTTGAGAAGAACCCTGACTACGTGCCGCGCAGTGAACCAGCCAGTGGCCTGGCAGGGGGCAAGCAGGTCAAGGTGGATCGTGTGCGTTGGGTCGCCATGCCCGATGCCATGACAGGCGTTAATGCGCTGCGCAGTGGCGAGATTGATGTGATCGATCAAGTCCAGCTGGATCTGCTGCCTTTGCTGCAAAACGAGTCGGATATTGTCCTGAACGCCTCCACCGCGCGGGGTGCACAGACAGAGATGCGTTTTAACTTCCTGCAGCCACCCTTCAACAACAAGCAGGTGCGTCAGGCCGCCATGATGGCCTTGAATCAGAAACCCTTGATGCAGGCCCAGGTCGGCAACCCGGACTACTTTGAAACCTGCGGTGCCGTGTTTGGTTGTCACAGCATTTTTCCCTCGCAGGCGGGCTCCGATGCGTACTTCAAGGGTGATGCCGCTGGCGCGAAAAAGTTGTTGGAGCAATCGGGCTACAAGGGTGAGCCAGTGGTCTTGCTGCATCCCACGGATTTCCTGACCTCCCCCGTGGTGCCGGTCATTGCCCAGCAATTGCGCAACGCCGGTTTCACCGTGAATGTGGAGGCAATGGACTGGCAAACCGTGCAGACTCGCCGCACGTCCAAGCGTCCCGTGCAAGAGGGGGGCTGGAGCATCATCACCACCTATTCGGGCCTGGTTGATGTCAGCAATCCCTTGAGTTTCATGGCCGTGGCTGCTAATGGCGACAAAGCCTGGTTTGGCTGGCCAGATGTTCCTGCCATTGAAAAAACACGCATGGAGTTTGCTCGTGCCAGCGGTCAGGCTGACTTGAGCCGCCTGGCCACCGATCTGCAAACACAGATCATGGACGAAGGGGTGATCGTGCCGCTGGGGGAATTCAAGATGGTCAGCGCCATGCGTAAAAACCTGAGCGGCTTTTTGACCACGCCTGTTCCCGTCTTCTGGAATGTGGAGAAGCGATGATTGGGCTTATCTTCAAGCGCGTACTGGCTACCGTACCGGTATTGCTGATTGTGGCGCTGGTGATCTTTGTGGTCTTGCGCATGACGCACGGCGATCCAGCCATCCTGGTGGCCGGTGACAGCGCCACCAATGAGCAGATTGCGGAAATTCGCCATCAGATGGGACTGGATCAGCCCGTGCCGGTGCAGTTTGTGCAGTGGCTGGGCAGCATGGTGCAAGGAGACTTTGGCATGTCCTTGATCTCCAACCGTCCAGTCAAGGAATTGGTGCTGGACCGAATGGGCCCCACCATTTCCCTGACGGTGCTGACCCTGATCTACACCCTGGCCATTTCCATTCCCTTGGGCGTGTGTTCAGCCTGGTTCCGTGGCAAGTCGCTGGATCGTTTTGTAATGGCCGGTTCTGTGGCGGGGTTTTCGGTGCCGGTATTCATCGTGGCTTATCTGTTGATCCTGCTGTTCTCGCTGGAACTGCGCTGGTTACCCGTACAGGGCTACAAGCCCTTGAGTGATGGTCTGTGGGAGCACATACGGCATTTGATTCTGCCTGCCGTGTCCCTGGGGACGGTGTACATCGCCTTGATTACCCGCATTGTGCGCACCAGTGTGATCGACACCTTGAATGAGGACTACATCCGTACCGCTCGCGCCAAAGGCTTGTGTGAGCGCCGTGTGCTGACGCGTCATGCCTTGGGTAATGCGGCCGTCCCCATTCTGACGATTATCGGCATCAGTATCACCATGCTGATCGGCGGGGTGGTGGTGACAGAGTCTGTCTTCAACATTCCAGGTCTGGGCCGGCTAGTGCTGGATGCGGTGTTGTCCCGCGACTTTACGGTAATCCAGACCTTGATTGTGCTGTTTTCGCTGGTGTATGTGGGGGTGAATCTCTTGATTGATATCTCCTACATGCTGGTCGATCCCCGGATCGATTATTGAGCCGTCGCTTTTTATAGGTAGAACAAGATGCAAAAGCTCAACAAGTTGCAAAAAGTGGTCGCCAGTCATTCGGCTCGTGCCGCCTTGCTATTCCTGATATTGATGGCGGCGATGGCGATTTTTGCCCCCTTTCTGGGGACGCAAGATCCTACCCAACTGGACCCTAGTGTGCGTCTGCAAGCGCCTTCCGAGCAGTTTTGGTTGGGGACCGATGCGCTGGGGCGTGATCTGTATTCCCGTGTGGTGTACGGGGCTCAGGTGTCCTTTATGGTGGGTTTCGGTGTTCTGGCCATCAGCGTGTTCTTTGGGGTGATTCTGGGTTCTTTGGCCGGTTATTTTCGGCGTCTGGATGCCGTCATCATGCGGGTGATGGATGGGGTGATGGCGATTCCCGGTATTTTGCTGGCGATTGCTTTGGTGTCGGTATCCGGGGCCAGTCTGTCCACGGTGCTGATTGCTATTGCGATCCCGGAAATCCCGCGCATGACCCGTTTGGTGCGAGGCGTGATCTTGAGTGTGCGCTCTGAACCCTATGTGGAAGCGGCCATGACGGTGGGAACATCGGCCTATGTGATTTTGTCACGCCACATGTTTCCTAACACGTTTGCGCCTTTGATCGTGCAAGGCACGTATGTCTTTGCCTCGGCCGTTTTGCTGGAAGCGGTTCTCAGTTTTCTGGGGGCGGGCATCCCACCAGAAATGCCGTCCTGGGGGAACATCATCGCTGAAGGTCGCCTGTACTTTCAGTTGATTCCGGGCATTGTGCTGTACCCCGGTCTGGTGCTGTCCATCACGATTCTCAGTATCAACATCCTGGGCGACTCTTTACGCGACGCTCTGGACCCCAAGCTGGTCACACGGCTGTAAGTGAAGCTGGCAGGAGACATAAGAATGAATACTACTTCTACCGCGGCGCCTTGCGTCTTGTCTGTCAAAGACTTGTGCATCGAGACCAAAGCAGCCCAGCCGCGTCAGCTGGTGAACAAGCTCAGCTTTGATGTGTATGCGGGTGAAACCTTGTGCATTGTGGGTGAGTCCGGATCGGGCAAGTCCTTGAGTTCCTTTGCGATCATGGGTTTGCTGCCGCCCGATACGCTGCGCGTCAGCCAGGGCAGCATCGAACTGCTGGGGCAGAACCTGTTGACGATGGACAAAGAGCAGTTGCTGTCCTTGCGAGCCTCAGCCATGTCGATGGTGTTTCAGGAGCCCATGACGGCCTTGAATCCGGTTCAACGGGTGGGTGAACAGATTGACGAGGTCATCCGTATCCACGAGAAAAACAGCTCCCGGCAGGAGCGCCGTCAACGTGTGATCAGCATGCTGGAGCGGGTGCGTTTGCCCGAGCCAGAAAAACTGTTCATGGCCTATCCCCACGAGCTCTCTGGTGGTCAGCGCCAACGCATCATGATTGCGATGGCGCTGATCTTGCAGCCGCGTCTTTTGATTGCTGATGAACCTACGACTGCTTTGGATGTGACCACGCAAAAGCAGATTCTGAGCTTGATCAAGGAGCTGCAAAGCGAGTGTGGCACTTCCGTGATTTTCGTAACCCATGACTTCGGTGTGGTGGCTGATATTGCTGACCGAATTCTGGTGATGAAGCGGGGCGACAGCGTGGAAATGGGGACATGCCAGCAGATTTTGTCCAATCCGCAACAAGCCTATACGCGCTCTTTGATTGCCTCCGTCCCCAATGTGCATCCTCCTGAAAAAGAGGCTGTGCAGAACGAGATTGTCTTGAGTGCTCGAGGTCTGGGCAAAGTGTATGGCTCGGATTGCTGGTTCTCCAAGGGCCGCAAAATGCATGCGCTCAGTGACATCAATCTGGATATCCGACGTGACGAAGTGCTGGGCATTGTGGGGGAGTCCGGCTCCGGTAAATCCACCCTGGCCCGCTGCATTATTGGCTTGGTCGAGGCCAGTTCCGGGCAAATCACCTTAAATGGGGAGACCTTGCCGGCAGCTTGCAAGGACCGAAGCTTGGCGCAGCGGCGCAAGGTTCAGATTGTGTTCCAGGACCCGTACCGCTCCTTGAATCCCCGCGTCACGATTGGGCAGTCTTTAACAGAAGGGATGCACAACATTGGCATTGATTCCAGGCTGGCCTTGGAGCGGGTGACGCAGGTGCTGTCCATTGTAGGGCTGGAGGCTGATGTGCTGGACCGCTATCCCCATCAATTTTCTGGTGGGCAGCGGCAGCGTCTCTGTCTGGCACGCGCCATTGTGATGGAGCCGGATGTACTGATTGCGGACGAGTCTGTCTCCGCCCTGGACGTGCTGGTTCAAGAGCAGGTGCTCAAGCTGCTTGTGGATATCAAGCGCAAAACCGGCGTCGCGATTTTGTTCATCACGCACGATTTGCGGGTGGCCGCGCAGATTTCCGACCGCATTGTGGTGATGCAAAAAGGCCGAGTTGTGGAGACCGGTGATCCCAGCCGTGTCATTAGCCAGCCTAGCCAGGCCTATACCCGTGAACTGGTGGAATCAGCCCCTGGTGTGCATTGGGATTTCCAAAATTTTTGTGCGTATGCCTGAGTAAGCAAGGTGTTGCTGTGAGCGGATTGACGCCGCTTGTCTCATGGCCGTCTCTGATTTCTGGCCCCGACCGGTGGCCGGCGTTCCGAATCCCGCCCAGCGCGGATCTTAATTGTTGATGGAGTTCAAATTTCATGTCCAGGTTTGTCAATGTAGCAGCGGCTCAATTGGGCCCTATCGCGCGCAATGAAAGCAAAAAGCAGGTGGTTGATCGCTTGCTGGCCCATTTGCATCAGGCCAAAAAAATGGATGTTGATGTGGTGGTCTTTCCAGAGTTGGCACTGACTACGTTTTTTCCCCGTTGGTTCAGTGAAGATATTTCGGATTTTGATTGTTTTTACGAAACCCAGATGCCGGGGCCAGATACCCAAGCCTTGTTCGATGCGGCGGCCCGTTTGCAGATTGGCTTCTATCTGGGCTACGCCGAACTGGTCGTCGAGAACGGCGTAAAGCGGCGCTTTAACGTCTCCATTCTGGTCGATAAAACCGGCACGATTGTGGGCAAGTATCGCAAGGTTCATTTACCCGGCCATGGTCAGGACGAACCCTGGCGTGCTTTTCAGCATCTTGAAAAATACTATTTCGAGCCTGGCCATGAGTTCGGTGTGTGGTCCGCCTTTGGGGGCGTCATGGGCATGGCCTTGTGCAATGACCGCCGCTGGTCAGAAACGTATCGCGTCATGGGTTTGAAAGGCGTGGAAATGGTCATGCTGGGCTACAACACGCCCGTACATAATCCGCCCGCCCCAGAGCATGATGATTTGTCCATGTTCCATAACCATTTAGTGATGCAGGCCGGTGCTTATCAAAATGGCACCTGGGTGGTGGGGGTAGCGAAAGCAGGCAGCGAAGAAGGTATTGAGATGATTGGCGGCAGTGCCATCATTGCCCCGTCGGGCGAGATCGTGGCGTCCTGCTCGACCAAAGGTGATGAGCTGGCAATTGCTCGTTGTGATCTGGATCTGTGCCATTCCTACAAGAGCACGACATTCAACTTTGAGCGACATCGGCGTCCGGAAGCCTATAGCCTGATCAGCTCGCAACGTGGAGCGGTCGTGCCATGGGCCTAAATGCAACTACTTCTGTGGACATGGCTTGGGATGCCGTCAGCCTGACGCAAGCCTTTGTGCGTATTCCCAGCCTGTCCGGACAAGAACAGGACATGGCGGACTTCGTGCAGAAGGTCATGCAAGAGCTTGGATTTGATCAGATCCGTGTTGACGAAAAGGGCTCGGTGCTGGGCTTTGTAGGCCCGGAACAGGCACCTTTGGCGCTGCTATTTGATGCCCATATGGATGTGGTGCCCATTGCCGGAACCTGGACGGTGGAGCCTTTCGGGGCCGTGATTAAGGATGGCCGCATGTACGGGCGCGGCACCAGCGATATGAAGGCGGGCCTGGCCGCGGCACTGTGCGGAGCGGCGGCAGCAGCCCGTAGCGGCAAGCTTAAACAACGTATCGCGGTGTCGGCCAGTGTGATGGAAGAAGTGATTGAAGGCTTTGCCTTGTCACACGCTTTGGAGCAGTGCACACCAGCCGCTGTGGTGATTTGTGAGCCTTCACGGTTGCGCATCATGGTAGGGCAAAAGGGGCGTCAAGAAATTTTGCTGCGTCTGCAAGGCCGTCCTGCGCACGCCGCCTTGCCGCATCTGGGGGTGAACCCGATTCAGGCAGTTGCCAAGGCGATCGCGGCCTTGCACGTTTTGGCCTTGCCGCAGGACGCGCAGGTTGGCCAAGCGCTGCTGGTGCCTACCGATATTATTTCGGACCCGCATCCGTCCATTTCCTTGATACCGTCTTCGGTCACGGTGCGCTTTGACCGCCGTACCTTAGTCGGCGAGAGCAGCGAATCTGTTCTAAAACAGATGGAGCAATGTTTGCAGGCGGCGGGGGTGGAGGGTTTCTCGCTGGAAGTAGTGGACAGTCAGGTACAAACTTATACCGGTGAGCAAGCCAGCCCTGCGCGGGATCTACCCGCCTGGCGCCTGGATGAAGCAGCCCCCTTGGCACAGGCGATGGTGCACGCTGTGCAGAAGGCGGGGAGACCGGTAGAGATGGATACCTGGTGGTTTTGTACCAATGGTTCTGAATCTGCAGGGCGACGCGGGATTCCGACGATAGGTTTGGGGCCAGGTGAAGAGGCCCAGGCGCATACCGCGGACGAATCTGTGGCCATCGATGATGTTCTGGGGGCCAAGGACATTTACGAGCAGTTGTGCATGCAATTAGCAGGGCAAGCTTAACCATCCAATCGGAGACAAGTGATGCGTATTGCAGTAGCGGGTTTTCAGCACGAGACCAATACCTTTGGTCCCGCGATGGCCACGATGGCAGACTTTGAGCATGGGGGCGGGTGGCCAGGGATGTGCCGCGGGGAGGCCATAGAGCCAGCCTTGCGTGGGGCCAACATTCCCGCTGCCGGGTTTATGGCTGCGGCTGCCCAGGCGGGAGTCGACTGTGTCCCGTTACTGTGGGCGGCTGCCAGCCCCTCTGCGCCCGTCGAGGCCATGACCTACGAGGCTATTGTGGCGGAGATTCTGCACCGGCTGAAACAGGTTTTGCCGGTGGATGCGGTGTATCTGGACTTGCACGGGGCGATGGTGGCCGAGCATAGAGACGACGGAGAGGGACATTTGATGGTTCTGGTCCGAGAGATGATCGGGCCTCATGTTCCTCTGGTTGCCAGTCTGGATTTACATGCCAACGTCAGCGACACCATGCTGGCGCAGGCTGATGTTTTGGTGGCGTACAAAACCTATCCGCACGTGGATATGGGGCAGACAGGCGAGCGTAGCTTTCACGCTTTGATGCGGCGAATGCGCAGTGCTAATCGTCCCAAGCTGGCTTGGCATCGCTTGCCGTTCCTGATTCCTGCTATTTGGCAAAGCACGGAAATGGAGCCAGCCGCCAGCTTGTATGACAGCCTTTCCAAGCTGGAAGCGATAGAGGGCGAGGGCAGTGTCTCCTTTGCAATGGGCTTTCCGGCAGCGGACGTGCCTGAGTGCGGAGCGGTACTGTGGGCCTATGCACCGACACAAGAGCAAGCAGACAGCCGTCTGGCTGGTTTCCTGGATGAGGTGCTCAGCAAGGCCGAAGGCTTTCAAGGCAGGCTTTACGAGCCAGATGAGGCGGTGCAGTGGGCTTTGGACCATGCAGGTTCTGCTCCGGTCATTATTGCCGATGCACACGACAATCCTGGTGGTGGCGCCAGTTCTGATACCTGTGGACTCTTACGCGCCTTGCTGAAGGCGAACGTATCGGGGGCGGCCTTGGGACTGATCGTGGACCCGGAAAGTGCCGCCTTGGTTCATCGAGCAGGTCCAGGTCAAACCATAGAACTGGCTTTGGGCGGCAAATCCGGCGTGCCGGGAGATATGCCTTTGCATGGTCGCTTCTATATCGAGTCCGTGTCCGATGGCCAATTCCGGGCGACCGGACCTTACTACGCGGGCTGTGCCATGAACTTAGGGCCCAGCGCCTGCTTGCGCATAGAGGGCGTGCGTATTGTGTTGGCGTCCTATAAGTCACAAATGGCGGATCAAAGCATGTTCCGTTTTGTGGGTATAGAGCCGGAGAGCATGAAGATTCTGGTTTTAAAAAGTGCCGTGCACTTCAGGGCAGATTTTGGCAGCATTAGCGACCAGATCATTGTGGGCGCCGCGCCAGGGGGCGTATCCATGCGCACCACAGATTTGCCTTGGGAGCGGCTGCCCTCGGAACGTTTGCTGTATCCGGGAGGACCTAGCCTGGCTCAGTGGCGGCAAGCACAGACAGGAGCAGGGGGCTGATCAACAAGAGCGTTGCATTTTTTTACCGAGTAGGTATACTTTCGCCTTCACGGTTTTGAAGCTTTGCGAGGCAGTAAATACTTACTTGCATATCAGACCGACTGTTCAGGCCAGTGCAGGATTTCTTCAGGACTGAGATTGACTATCGAAAATCTCAAATCGAAAGAAAAAACCTAAAAAACACTTGCCAGAAGTTAGGAACAGGGTTATAGTTTAATTCTTTCGGGGCGTAGCGCAGCCTGGTAGCGCACTTGCATGGGGTGCAAGGGGTCGAAGGTTCAAATCCTTCCGTTCCGACCATATTTAACAAGGGCTTACAGCTTAATTGCTGTAAGCCCTTGTTCTATTGTGCGTGACATTTACGTGACCTCTCACGCAGATCTCCTTTTCAGTAGAGTTAATACGGGTGCCTGCGAGTTGCTCCCCGTCCCCCCCGTTTGTATCCCCAATCAGCTCCCCCCAGGTCTGTTGCTGAGTAGCGTGACGTTACGCGGCCATTCCTATGTCCGAGTTGTAGTGCGCCAAGTAGAAACGGCAGCCACCGTTTGAAAGCGGGAGTGCCGGAAGTAGGGACGTTGTCTTGTAGAAATGAACCACCCCATGGGTGTTCGTCATCGGCCCCGTGGGGCCTTTCGAGCCGGCTTGCTCAATGCCTGCTATGCTAGCGTAGGCGGCAGGCCATCCTTCATGATATTGCCTCAGCAGTGTCTTTGCGCATTAATGCATTGCCGGGCATATCCTCTGCCTGTTTCCTGCTGCCATGCAAGACCAAGCGAACGATAAACAAAAGCACGTTTAACCAAACTGGAGAGATTCCCATGGGTACAAAAATTATTACTGAAGCCGATCGTAAACGTACTCCTGCTCCCACGCCTCCCAAAGGCGTGACCCTTAGCACACAGGTCCGGGGCCAACGTGTTAGCCAGGAGCGCGGCGCTCATACGCGCAGCAAGAAAAATCCCGGCAAGCGCGCGCATTCGGGCTAATTTCTGGGGGCGCACAGTTGAAACTGAGCGCCCCTGAGTTAGTCAGCTTTTACTCTTAGTCCGGCGGCTTCAACCTTAGTTACGCCTTCCACTTTTTCAGCTGCCGCTACGGTTTTCTTGAGTGCGTCTTCATCAGAGGCAGTTCCGGCAATCGTTGCGACGCCACCCTTAGTCTCGACAGTAATGTTTTGGCCCTGCAGTCCTTTATCTCCCGCTAGGACGGCTTTAATTCGTTTAGAAATTTCTTCGTCGTTCGTGTGTTTTCCAGCATTCGTCTTGTAATCGGCGACTTCTTTAGCGTTTGCCTCTCCTGGCGTTTTCTTCTCTAGCGTTGCATTTTCCGGTGTTGCAGACAGATTGGGATGGGACGCCTTGTCGGCTGCCATGGCGCCTGCGCTTAATCCAAAGCTGAGTGCTGAGGTAATCAGTAGTTTACGGATGGTCGTTGAGTCAGTCATTTTTTCACCTGGCGTAAGCGGAATGAGTTTCAAAGAGTTCGTTACTACATAGCTATTACTTTCACAGCATTTGAGAGCGGCACTGCCACTATGATGTGATGGTCATTGTGCGTCTAAGACGAATGTGTCGGCCCTCGCTGCGTACTACCGATTGGCGGTATTTACGGCGGAGAGATAGGCCGGTTTTCCCGCAAAAGAATAATTATTCATACTGCTTGAGCAGAGCTTCAATCCTAAGCAGGCCTGCCACCTATCCTGCTGTTAAATCCCAACCATCTGACAGGCCGAACAGCCATAAAGCTGGCGAACACCACGTTCGCTGAGGTCTTGTTTGAGCGTTAATGGGGGCATATAGAGGTGGCCAGGGGTATGCAGCCTTGAGGGCCGTAACGTCCGACCCATTGTGCTCATCCTGCCATGATCCAGTTTTCCCCTTGTAGTGCTTCTTCGCTTAGGCTTGATACAGGTACTGGCTACGCCTAGACGAGTCAAGAAATCTACAGTGTGATTCTCAAGGCTCTTGCCTTTATCTGACTTTAGCGCGAGACGTATTTTTAGGATCGGGGAAAAAAGTAACAGCAGTAACCTAATGTCTGAGTGTCGTCTTTACGGTGAAGTCGGGCGGCTAGTTTGGGGCTTGTTACCTTATATTGCTCATTTGACGGGTAAAGACATGCCATTTAAAAGCGGTTTCAGGCCCTTTAGTGCTGAGCAGCTCCGGCGTTGACTAGAAAAGTGCTTGGCATGTTTGCTCATATTGCCGCAGTTTGGATAAATAGTAAGCCCCATCTTCCTTCGAAGCGTGGGGCTTATTCGTTTCTAGGTTGAGCTCTTCTAGTTATATGGATTCCGTCATTCATAGTTTAAGAAATTCGGATATTTATCTATTCAAGAAATTAAAAATGTTTGGGGATGTGTGCTTGCGAACAATGATGTGATGCGGCTTGAAGTGAGCCTTTTGCCGAGATCCCTGGATTGAAAATTATCCGAATAAAAATACTGAGTGGCAATAAATCTTGGTTTTTTATAAAAGGCTGTATATTCCATCCAGTAATTTGTAGTGCTTTGTATGCGGTATAGCTTGGGAAAATTTCAATAATTGGGTTGGAGAGTCGCTATGGATAGCAAAGTGCTTACGTATTTGGGCTGGATGGCAACATTTACGGCGGTTGCCATGTATGTCTCTTACCTTCCCCAAATAAGCAATAATTTGAATGGGATCAAAGGTAGTTGGGTACAACCTTTAGTGGCTGGTTTTAATTGTTCACTTTGGGTCGTATATGGGCTGTACAAGAAACCTAAACGTGATTGGCCCATTGTGGTGGCGAATCTCCCAGGTATTGTGTTTGGATTTATCGCCTTTTCTACTTCTATTTAGATCGTACCTTGAACGATCTGCGGTCAGTCACGAGCTATTGACGTGGTCAGTGGGATTGCTCGCGCAGGGTCAGCACGCTATTGATTAGGTTCCTGGTTTATCAATTTGTTTCGTTAATGTCATATAAAGAATCGCTCAAGTTAGCTATGTCACATATCGTGTCCAGCTGCTACTGCGTGACACCTTGCGTGTTAATTTCCTGACTCCTTGTAATTGATAATGGATTAATAACAAACATGGCATTAAGTTCCACTCAAGCACATGCTCTGGCTAAAGAGCTGATGCTGGCAGTAGTGTGCTGTATTTCTTTGAGGAAAGTAGGGGAGACAAATGAAGGTATTTCTTCTGAGGGAGCCGGCGAGATTTGCAGACCACAAGACGCGATGTACCTTAGTGCTCTGTATCTTGAAATCGTTAACGAACTTCAAAAGTAGTTTTAAACGCTAAAAGTCAGGATGGCGGTCGACGGCAATTAGAGCGTCGGCCCTTTTTTTGTTTTTAACTTTTTACATCTGAACCCTAAGCGTGCAGGGCTCAGGGCGGGAAACCGTCGATATCTACTTTATTTAGCGTGACCATGAGACACGTTGCTTGTCTGAGCCTTACCGCTTTGCCTCGTAAACAGGATTTTGATTGGCTGCTACGCGAGTGATACGGCGGTTTGCTACGGCCGCGCCCGCCTGTTCTTTGGAGGCCTGTGCTGTCTTATCTCGCTTTAATCCTTAATTCCTTCATTTCATAACAGTTTGTGGTTCAACATTGGCGTATTCTCAAGAGGTCTTTCAAGGAGAATTGTGATGAGAACAGGTTTTGCGCTGTTGTTGTTGATGCCCCTGATGGCTTGCACCTCCTCTCCCGCTGATTTGGCGACCCAGAAAGAGGTGGATTTGAACAAGTACATGGGCACCTGGTACGAACAAGCACGCCTACCCAATAATTTTCAGCGTGAGTGTGTCGGCGACGTACAGGCGGATTATGTGATGGGCCAGGACAAGTCGATTCAGGTCACCAATCGTTGTCGCGCCAAGGATGGCAGTGTGAAAGAAGCGCTTGGTGAAGGGCGTCTGAACAGCAGTGTCAATCCTGAAGATCCGGCCATATTGGAAGTTCGCTTCGCGCCTAAGTGGCTCTCTTGGTTCCCGATGGTCTGGGGGGATTACTGGATTATGAAGCTGCAAGGGGATTATCAGTATTCCTTGGTGGGAACGCCTGATCGCAAGTATTTGTGGGTGCTGGCGCGGGACAAGACAGCTGATCAAGCGGTTGTGAAGCAGCTATTGGATTTTGCGGCCTCGCAAGGTTTTGCGACGGATAAAGTTATTCCTACAAACCCCTAGCCGGTTTGGACGTATCGCCTTGATATAGCGTAGATAAACAAGCTATTTATTGCCTAATGATCTATGCTGTATTACTGCTCTGACATTTGTTGGAGCCGCCATTGACCAATGGAGGTCACAATGGACAAGAAAGGTAAGGCGCCTAAAAAAGCAAGTGTACGCAAGTCTGATCCCACTCAGGTCAAACCGGGTTGGCCAGCTCAGGCCCCCAACGAAGGGATCAAACGAGCCAGCGCCGCTCACGATCATAAACCCACTGGAAGAGGGGCCGCTCGGGGCCGATAAGCTCTAGAGACTGTAGCCGCTCTTTTATTTCTGATATGAAAAGGGCCCGCAATGACATCATTGCGGGCCCTTTTGTGTATTTAGAAGCGGGGCAGCTAATGCTTGAAATCCTGCAGGCCGCCGGGCCAGAGTTTGAAACCCAGGCAAGCTCCCCATCGGTCTTGCTCGTACAGCCACAATGTCTTGCAACTGGAGCACTGATAAAGGGCTTTTTTAGCTTCGTCGTCTCTTTTTGAGGAACCGCAGGCAACGACCATGGATTCGTGTTTGCGACTGCGTGATTTGGATAGGGGTAACAGCTGGCATAGAACGCACAGCGTTTGTGGAACCTGATAATGCACTGTTTTCTCCTCTAAGGAGTGGCTCCAGTCATAAAGCTGGAGTGATCTACATTTTTTTATTGTTGTTCTGCGCTTTTGTTCGACGTGTTAGGGGCAGAGCGATGCTGGGCTGAATAATCAACTGAGCGGGAAAGGGATGGTCTTGGGGGAGCAGACCCGTTGGGGCGAGCCTGCGCAGCATTACTTACTTGCCTTTTGGCTGATCCTGCGGGACTTTGCTGTCCTTTTTCTCGTCATGCTTTTCGGGATGCATGGCGGCTTTGTGATCAGGAGCGGGTGAAGGCTGTTGGGGGGATTTGGGAGCTTGCTCGGGTTTTTGGTTGGATTGTGTCATGTCATAACTCCAATATAAAGAACGTCGTCGCGGCGAGCTAAACGCAGGCAGCAAAAGACCGCCTTGCGGTGCCGCGAAAGGGATCAGTTCAACAGGGACTGATTTTTTTGCGCAGGGGGAGGGTTTCGGGGACCGTCCTGGCCTGTACGCTCGTCTGGGTTCGGCTGTGCTTGATCTTCATCTTCAACACGTTCGATTTCGACGGGGCGCTTGTCGCGGGGATCTGGGGAAGTAGGCTCGGCAGCTTCGCTAGCCGATTGAAGGGGGAAGCGAAGCAAGTTAGCTTGGGTTCCTGTGGACCGGAGGTAGTAAGTCATAGGCACTCCTGCCATGACTGACAGCATGCATGTCAGAAAGTCTGAGTGACAGCGTCAGTAGCTCCTTCACGGTGTTCTCGAGAAGGTCTATCTTCATACTAGACGTGTTCTGAAAATCCACACCATGCTCATTTGTAAGTCATTGTATTTTAATAAAAAATAAGTCTGTTCGATTGAAGTTAATTCAGTTGAAAAAGTCTTGCAAGCCTATACTGAGTGCTCCTTAATCAGCCGTTTGGGGTGGATCATGAGCACAAAAATATCGTCAGAAAAGCAGCAGTGGGACGAGGACGGTGGCTCCCAGCTCAAGGCTCTGGCCGTGTCTCGGGCGGTAGATCAGCTGGATAAAGAAGACCAATTGATCTTGGGCTTTTTAGGCGCCTCTTTACTGAGCTTGTGGGATGACTTGCCCGCCAGCGAACAGCAAAGATTGCTCAATACCCAGGCGATCAAAGATGCTTTTGACAAAGCGGAAATCAAATCCCGCATTCGACGCCTGGAAGAGCATTTCAAGCAAAAAAAGTGAATCTGCCTGCCTTTGACTGAGGCTGGGGGCGTGGTCTGAGAGATACTCGTGAAGTATCAGCGGGCATCAAATCCGCCGTGAAGGCGGACTGTGAATGCAGCGGCGACCGCTTATGTAGCCCTTGTGGCAAGGTCTGGATAACGTGTACTTTCATTCCGCATCAGTGGGCTATTCAGACGGCTTGCCAGGAAGGTGTCGTGCAATCTACCAGCCCCAGCAAGTGCCCGCTGCCGGTTTTCCGCAGTTGCGATAATTCACGGCGAACCACAGCTTGCCAGCACCTCGGGGGCTGCCATCTGATTTGACATCATTGCGTGGCAACTCCTCCAGCGTATCGCGGGCCGTCTTGGTGGGTGAGTCGCTGGCGGCATCGGCTTCCAAAACAATACGTGCCAAAGAGGCGGCGGTTCGGTCTTCGAATACCGGCTCATCATCCTGTAGTGCTGCCATTTTTAAGGACGCATCACGTACCGCTGCGGCATAGCTCTTGTCCGAGCCGCCCGGTTTCAGGGACTTGTTCAAGGTACTGGGCGCCAGTATCTGCTCGGGTGTAGCAGGGGGCGCCATCATGTATTGCGCTAGGCTTGGCAGCTCATTGGCAGAGACCTGACGACGTAACCAATCGCCCCATAGAAACTCGGCGTATTCAGGCAAGTCTCCGTTGCCATAGGCAATGTCACGGGTGAAATAGACCAGCGAGCGATACGGATCTTCTTGCATGCCGCCGCTCTCTTGTGGCGTGGCCAGCCCTAGGCGTGCAGGTAGCTGATCAACGGTGATGGCTTGGTTCTGGCCGTCTCGCAGCCAAACGCGCCGGTCTTCGATCATGCGTTGCCAGAATGCGGTGGCGTCGGGCAGAGCGCTGTAGTTGGCATCTACTTTCACCCACACAGGCAGCTTAGGTCCACCGTCGGGGATTTCACGTAGCGATGAAAAGGTATGGTGGCCATCAGTCAGGTAAAGATTCCCGTCCCAGCCCACAACCACGGTTTTCAGTTTAGCGGTTTGGGTGCCAGGGGCATCTTTGCACAGGAAGGTAGTGGGTTGATCCAGGCGGGCGGCTTGCACTTCGGCAATGCTCAGAAACTTCTCTGCTCGTTCGGTGCCGCCTACATCTTCACAGTAATCATCGAACTTTTTACCTATTGTGCGGTTCAGGTAATCCAACTGCTTTTTGCTGTCATTCGCCCAGCTTGATCGTTGGAGATCGCCTTGCCAACGGCCCAGCTTGTAGTAGACCTGATCGTAGCCAATGGCTGACTGTGTGGGACGCAGCTCCTCGATGCGAACTTTCAGGACTTCGCCCGGTTGGGCATCCAGATAGGCGGTATTGCGCGACGCTGGTGTTTCCTCTGTGGGTGGGGGCGGAACAAGAGAGGCGGTGTCCTCTTCTTGACTGCCTGTACTGCTGCCGCAAGCCACTAGGGCCAAGGGAAGTAACACAGCGCTGATAGTGCGCCACAAGCTATGCCCAGCGGGGCGAAAGGTAAACACACGATAGATAGCGGGGCTCATAGTGGGTTCTGGATGTGGTTGAGTGAGCGTAGATGATGAAGGACGGGTATTGCCAGAAGATGGCACTTCTTCTTTTGGGTAAGCGGTGTGGAGCAGGCCCACCCCCAGTTTTTCTATCAAAATTGTGACCAGCTTCTTCCGAGGGGTTCTGACCTGGCTTCAATCCCGTAAACTAGCCCACCTTGAATCAACATTTTGGCCCAGTTCGTGCTGGTGCTAAATAGAAAGGTTAGGGATGTCGCTCTACAAAAAAGCCTGGTTATTTACGGTGTTCAATGTCCTGGTGCTGTGTACGTTTTCTTTCTGGATACCGGTACTTGATCGGGCGCTGGGAACCTTTAGCTTTCTGGTGTTTGGCGTTTATATATTGGGTCAGGGCCTGGTCGCGATGACGGCTTTTAGCTGCCCTAAATGCGATGTTTCTCCCTTTATGGGAAGCCCGGGCTTGTTTACCACCTATTCGCCGATCCCGCGCCGAAAATGTGGCCAATGCGGGCATGATCATACGCAGCCAGACCCCGCAGAGCCATCCTGACTTTCTGTATGCTGCCATTCAGGAGGCGGGTTCGGTAGCTCGTTGCTGCATGACACGTTTTGAAGGGGGCGCTCGTGCTAGGGCCTTCTTTTATGTTTTCTTGAATGCCATATACAGAAAAAACAGAAAAAACAATTACTGAGCTGCTGGCAGGAACAATCTATCGTGCTTAACTTCGCAAAATCTATTTTGACTCCCGTGCTTGTGCTTGCGCTTGGCGGCTGCGTCACCTCCGACATCTTGTCAGAACGCTATGCGGAGCAAGCTGCTTGCTTGAATCCACAAGGGCCGTATCCTGCGTCTTGCGGGGCCAATTACAAGGGGCCGACAGGCGAGCAAGTGCTTAGCAAGCAGGTGACTGGCGGCAACCCTGATATCCGCTATCTGACGGCAATGGAGACGTTTTATCCTGGTATGCCCATTAGCCGGGAGAAACTGCTGGAGGTTGCGCATGCGGCCGAGCAGGGTGACGAGGCTTCCATCATGGCTCTGGGCAGAACCTATTATGAAATTGGTCAGCACTACACTAATTGCAGCGTGGTTCGTACCGGGCAGAACTGGTTGAAGCGCGGTAGTGACATGAACCTTCCACACGCTAAAGTGGCTCTGTCCCAGCATTATTTCAGCGGCATATGTGGCCCTATCCAACTGGATAAAGCACTGGGCCTGGCACGGGATGCCTACGCCCTGGATCAGCATCCCATCATCAAGGAATGGCTGGACTACGCGAATGATCCGGCCAATCAAAAACTTGCTGTGAGCGAGCGGGCGCAACAGCTCAAAGCGCATCAGGGAAAGGCCAACTAAGCGTGGTGCGCCGCGCTTAATCCAGGCTTGCTTGTTGGCGCCCCTTGTCCAAGTAAGCCTGAAACTCCTCGTCTGGCACCATGCTGCCGCCTGTGCCCCAAATCAGATGAGTCGCTTGGCTCAGTTGCGTATCCGTCAATCCCATACGCTGCACATATTCGGGTGATTTCAGTACACGGACCATTCCTGGGGCCCCTGCCAAGGCGGATGGCTCCAGTTTCACCTTGTCGTTTTCATAGACCATGAGCATCAAGCGGTACAACTGTTCATCGGTCACGGTGTAGTAACCGTCAATCAGCCTTTGCATGGCTTTGCCCACAAAACCCGATGGGCGTCCTACGGCCAGCCCGTCAGCAGCCGTGATGTTATCAATGCCAAAATCTTGCACGCTGATCAGATCATGCAGGCCGGTATACACGCCCAGCAGCATGCAGGGGGAATGGGTGGGCTCGGCAAAGATGCAATGCACTGCGTCACCAAACACCAGCTTCAAACCAAAGGCGACGCCCCCCGGGCCACCGCCTACCCCGCAGGGCAGATACACAAAAAGAGGGTGTTCGGCGTCGATGCGAATGTCAGCTTGCTGGAACTGCGTAGCCAGTCGCTCGGCCGCAACGGCATAGCCCAAAAACAGGTCGGGGGAATTCTCGTCATCCACAAAATAGCAGCGTGGATCAGCGGCGGCTTGTTCGCGTCCTTGCTCCACCGCGACGCTGTAGTCAGATTGATGTTCGACAACCGTCACGCCGTGGCTGCGCAACTTGTCTTTTTTCCATTGCCTGGCATCTGCAGACATGTGCACGCTGACTTTGAATCCAAGCTGCGCACTCATGATGCCAATGGACAAGCCCAGATTGCCAGTTGAACCGACCGCAATTGAGTATTGCTGAAAGAACTGGCGAGCGTTCTCGCTGGCCAGCTTGCTGTAGTCTTCGTCCAGACTGATGAGTCCGGCTTGCAAAGCCAGGTCTTCTGCGTGTTTCAGGACTTCATGAATGCCGCCACGGGCTTTGATGGAGCCGGAAATGGGTAGTTCGCTATCGGCTTTCAGCCATAAAGCGCCTACGTGTTCCAGCCCATTCTCTTTAATCAAGGACTGACGCAGATGAGGGAGTGGGTAAAGAGGGGACTCAATAATTCCACCACTGGCGGCCGTATCGGGAAATACGCTCCTTAAATACGGCGCAAAGCGTTGCAGTCGCGCGCTGGCCGCTTGCACATCAGTGGCGGTCAGCCCGACGTCTGACAAGGCTTGGGCGCTGGAAGCAATACCCGGATTGAACCAGTTGCTCTCTTTCAGGGCGATCAGGTCGCGGATAAGCGGGTGGCTGTGTTGCCAGGCTTCTAGGGTCTTTCCATGGATCATAAGTTGAGCTGACCAGTAAGGTGAAATCGGCAAAGGCAGAAAAAAGATGCTACCTGATTGTGGCTGTTGCGGGCAGGTCCGGGTGAGGGGGCGATAGCGCTGGTAAGGTTCCCATAAAAAAACAGCCCTTTTAAAAAGGGCTGTTTTAGTGGCTTGGGAGAGCTTGCTTACGCCCTTTCAGGCTGTCCCAAGCAGGGGCTAAGCGGCTTTAGTAGCGAGCATCCTTGGGCTTTTTACCATTGGGCCAGTCGTTGACTTTGCCTGCAAAGTCAGGCCGTGGCATATGGGTGAAATACTCCGCAATATCGACCGCATCCTGATCTTGCAACACGCCCCCTTGGCCCCACGCGCCATGGGAAGCCACACTCATCGGCATATTGTATTTAATGAAAACGGCCGCCTTATAGGTGCGGGCCATGCCAGCTCCGATATTAAAAGACTCATCGCCCCACAGTGGCGGGAACACAATATCGCCGCGTTCGTCCTTCAAGCCTTCCCCGTTCATGCCGTGGCAGCTGGCGCATTGGGCGGCATACAGCGCTTGCCCTCGTACCGTGTTGGGAACCAGGCTTTCGTCCAGTGGGCCGTCAATAGGAACCTGCACTTTTTGGCCGACCTGGACACCTTGACTCAGCCATTTCATATAGGCCAGCATGCCTTGCATTTCAGCTGAATCCACGGGCAGGGCTTTGCCGTTCATGGAGCGCATGAAGCAGCCGTTGATACGACCAGCCAGATCCACCATCTTGCCCGAGCGCGGCATGACTTTGGGGTAGCTTACAAAGCTGTTGATGTAGTGAGCGCCGCGCGGTGCTTTGCCCTGGTCGACGTGGCAGCTATTGCAGTTCATGGCCGCGCCCACATTGTCTGGCAGTAAACGACGGGTCTCGTTCAGCAGGCGCTTGCCGTACAAAATAGCTTCTGCATCGGGCTCTTTTTCAATCAGCAGGTCTGACGGGATGGTGTACTGCCCAATGACCTGTTTGCTTTCTACATCAATGATGGGATAGCTGGAGGACGTTGGCCCGGTCAAGGTGGGGCTGGCAAAGGCATACCAGCTGCCAGCGGCAAGCCCAGCTACTGCCACAGCCAGAATGGACACGGTTTTGGCTTTACTCATGGCGGGCTCCTTCGGGCAGGATATGAGGCGCTTTATTGGCAACAAACTGGCGGATATGGGCAACGTCGGTGGCTTTGACGGTAGGGGCCTTGTTGGTCCAGCTAGTGCGAATGAAATTAACTAGATCTGCCACTTCCTGGTCGCCCAGATGACGGAAAGCTGGCATGGTGAAGGTCATTTTGTCGACCTTGTTTTCAGGCATGCGCCCCCCCTCCAAAGTGACTTGAATCACCGACTGCGGGTTGTTTGCAAACACAGCAGAGTTGCCTGCCAGCGCCGGGAAGATGCGCGGCACACCCTTGCCGTCTGCGCGGTGACAGGTGACACAGTGAGCGGCATACAGCCAGGCGCCGGGCGATGTGTAATCACCCGCCAAGAGAGCGGCAGTAGTGGTATCGGTTTGATGGGGGATGTCTGGGTTACGACCTTTGACGGGGGGCAGGGACTTCAGGTACTGGACCATCGCGTTTTGATCCTGTGCGCTCATGTGCTGGGTGCTGTGTTCCACCACGTCAGTCATTGCCCCAAAAGCGGCCACTTTGTCCGTGCGGCCGGTGGCAAAGAAGTCCAGCAGCTCAGCCTCGGACCAGCTTGCCAGACCACGGCCTTCTCCGCGCAAGCTTTTGGCGCGCCAGCCATCAATGACAGCGCCAGACAGGTAATCGTCACCCTCCTTCAGGCTCAGGGCCAGTTCTTGGTAGGCCAGTCCACGCGGGGTATGACAGGCGCCGCAGTGACCCGGGCCTTGAACAAGATAGGCTCCACGGTTTTTCAGCTCATCCAGTCCTTCCTCAGCGATAAATTGTTGGTCCTTGGGGGCGAACATCCATTGCCAGAAAGCGATGGTCCAGCGCATCTGAAACAGCTTGGGCAGTGTCGGTGCGGCATTTTCTTGTTTGACCGCCGGAACCCCACGCATGAAATAGGCGTACAAGGCGTCCATGTCTTGCTCGCTCATGATGGCGTAGGAGGGGTAGGGCATGGCCGGATACAAGGCAGCCCCGTCTTTACGCACACCGTGCTGAACAGCGGTTTTGAACTCGTCCAGGCTGTAGTTGCCTATGCCTGTCGCTTTGTCCGGCGTGATATTGGTCGAATAAATGGCTCCCAGCGGAGTTTGCATGGCCAGGCCGCCTGCATACTTTTGGCCACCAGGAACGGTATGACAGGCAACACAGTCGCCTGTGCGGGAGATGTAGGCTCCCTGCTGGATCAAGGTTTCATCATCAAGATTGATTGTGTTTGCCGATGAGGAGACGATGCTGCGTTGCGACAGTATGAGCTGAGAGCCACCATAAGCGGCCCCCAGCCCAATTAGCGCAAGAATCAGAGTCTTGGACAAGGCTTTCATAGACATTACCCATAATTATTAAATAAATGTGCCAAATAACTTGATGTCACACTCAGTACGCATGGTATAGACAGCCCAAGGGGTCAAGAAACCTCTGTTCAGAGCAAATTTGATCTAAAACAAGGGTTATATACATATGCTTATAACGAGCATGAAATTGTAATCTTAAAGTGACAGTTATATGGCGGCTGAATAGACGGTTCAGGACTCAAGCGGTAGAAGGAGATCAAAGAGGCTTAGTGCTTAACGTTCGCATCTACGCACGCTTTAGGGGGACACTCATCTGTATTTTCTTGGTGAAGGTGTATTTCTGAGCTCAAGCTGATTCGCTTTTTTGCCGCTCTTGTTTGAATTAAATGTAAGTGAGAACGGGGAAGGGATACGGGCTTGAACCAGCATCTTGTTCAGCTCTAATGCCTTGTTTTATTTGATTCATAGTTCAAAGGCATTGACGTATAAGCAAATTTTGTGCCAATTATAGGCTCTTGGCTGAGATGGCAAGGCTACACAGGCTGGCGTTCTGCTTTTCAGAAGCACACACAAAAACTTGTCGTCTGTGTTATTTAGACGCATTTAGAATTATTTGGTTAAAAATACTCCATCAAGTCATCACGATGCATGGGCATGATTCGGTCTGTCTTGTGCGTCCTTAAAGCAGCGTATGCGCGTTGTCCGGGCGCGTGGAGATAGTGACGTGGACCCTGCTAAAGCGAGGTCACGCCCCTTAATCCTTGTTTGCTTTATTGCTACGGAAATCCCATGTTAACGATACGGCTGAAAAAAGCGACGCAGGCCTTGGCCCTGATTGCTCTTTGTGCCACCGCTGTGCCTGTTATGGCTGACACACAGCCTGCCACCAGTGAATCATTACAAAGCAGTCGCGCGCTGGCGGAGCTAAGCCGTCATGTTCAGGAAATGGCACGCAAAGTGGCGTTGCGCCCGAACATTACTAGCCTGCAATACGCCTTGATTGAGAACAACACCATTGTGTTGTCCGGGTATGCAGGCGAGAACGACACGCCCTTGGACCATGAGACGGTGTATGCCATTGGCTCTGTCAGCAAGATGTTTGGGGCAGCCAGCGTCATGAAGCTGGTGCAAGAGGGCAAGCTGGATCTGGATACGCCTATCTACCAGTACGTACCGAACTTTCGCATGGCGGACCCACGTTATCAGCAGATTACGGCCCGCATGCTGCTGAATCACTCCGCTGGTTTACGGGGGGATGACGTCATCAATGACTCGCTGTTCATGGGCGATAACAATATCAAGGGTTACGAGCAGTTCCTGGATACCCTGGTCCTGCAAACCTTGAATGCTGATCCCGGTGCATTTTCCGTGTACTGCAATAGTTGCTTTACCTTGGCAGAGAAGCTGGTTGAGCAGCTAAGCGGACAAAGTTTCACCGACTATATCCAGGCCTCGTTTAACGAGCCTTTGGGCATGACACATACCAGCACTCCGGTAAGCGGGCCGGGCGACAATTATGCGCGCTTGAAGTGGCCAGGCCGCGACCATGGTTTGCCGTGGATTCACTACAACGTGATTGCCTCGGGAGGTGTTAATTCCACGGCTGAAGATATGGCCAATTTTGCTCGCCTGTTCATGCAAGACGGCCCGGCTCTTTTATCCCCTCAATCGCGTGAGGCGATGCAAGCCCCGGAATACTTGCGTGGCTTATGGCCTAAGGACGTGGACGATAGCGGTAACTACGGTTTGGGTTGGGACAGCGTCAAGCTTTATCCTTTTAATGATCTGGGCATTCAGGCCTTGGCCAAAGGCGGGGATATCAGCGCCCATCATGCGATTTTGGTGGTGGTGCCCAAATTGAATATAGCTGCCGTTGTGCTGAGCGCAGGTGGAAATAGCGGCACAAATCAGTTGATGGCAACACAAATCCTGCTCAAGGCCCTGGAACTGAAAGGGTTTGACTTGTCTGCCATCAGTACAAAGTCCTTTCCGTTTGAGGCGGGCGCCTCCATGCCAACACAATTAATGCGCTATGCCGGTGTGTACGGCGATAGCGGCTCCTTGATGAAGCTTGATATTCAGGCGAATGGCGCCTTGCGTATCGAGACCGAAACGCAGGAAACGGAGCACTATCAGTACGACGGGCAGATGGGCTTTGTGGATGCCAAGCGCGCCATTCGCATTGAGTTCATGGAGGCCCCCAATGGTCATACCTATTTGTGGGATCGACGTTATGAAATGGACAAGGGTTTAGGCCAGAATGCGGAATCCGCGTACCGAGCTCAGAAACTGCAGCCAAACGTTTTGGATAAAGCGATTCAGACGGTGTGGGCACAACGCGATGGCTTGCGTTACTTTCCGCTGAAGTATCTCTATAACTCGGAGTATTACTTTGTGGACGGGCTGCCAGGGGCCAAGCTGACCTTAAGCAAGGAGCTGGCGGGTTATGTGGGAGCGTTGCGTATTCGTGATGCGTATACCGCGGCCAGTGAAGTGCAAATTCCGGGGCAGGCGGGTCGCGAAACCCAGCATGCCAGCTTTGAGCTGCATGACGGCCAGGAGTATCTGCTGCTCAACAACGATTTAATGCTCAGTGAGCAGGCTATCCCGGCTTTGTCGACAAAGACCTCTCGGGTGCAGATCGGAGCCACTGGTTTTGCACAATGGTTCATGCTGGATGAGCAGACCGCCGAGCAGATGCTGTACGTGAATTTAGCGGAAAAAAGCGCTTACGCCGTGTATGACGCAGAAGGGGCGTGTGTTCATTACAGTTTGTTGGATGGAGCCGGTCCGGTGCGTTTGCCCAAAAAGGGCAGCATTGTATTTGCCGGTTCTCCTGCGGCCGTGTTTGAACTGAATATTCATTAAGTCTTTCTTCCCAAAAGCGGCCTGTCGAGCACAGACGGGCGCTTTTTTGCCTTCTGACTTGTTCGAGTCAGAAGGTTTTTTTTCTTTTTTGACCGCAATCCTATCTGTTGCCCCCGCCGGTTTTCAAAGAGGTTTCGTGACGTTTGAATAATTTGCCGGCTGGATACGGGTTTTGGGACTGTGCTGCCCCCCTGTCTCTACCTTCTTGTCGCTATCTTTGAAAACAGGGAGAAACCATCCCTTTAGAGGCGCTAAATGACGTGGAAGCGGCTTGAAATAAGGCTCGGTTTCGCCAGAAAGTGTCCGCCTAGTAAAAACCCTCTTGGATGTTTTTCTGGGAAAGACCTACTATGGGCGCTCAATTATCGGATATGAGAATTTTATGGTGTATGACTACGTAATTGTTGGAGCCGGGATGGCGGGTGTGTCGTTGGCCTACCGTTTGCCTGAAAGCGCCCAAGTGCTGGTTCTGGAAAGAGAGTCCCATGCTGCGTATCACTCCACGGGACGTTCGGCCGCCATGTTTGTTGAAACTTACGGTACCGAGACGATCCGCGCCCTGACGGTTGCGGGTAACGATTTTTTCAGCCATCCGCCTGAAGGTTTCACGGATCACGCAATTTTGATGCCTCGGGGCGTGCTGTACATAGGTACTGCCGAGCAGCAGGATTTGCTGGACAGCCAGTATCAAGATTGGCACGGCCAAGGTCTGGATGTGAGCAGACTGACCGCCGAAGAAGCCTTGGCCATGGTTCCGTGCCTGGACCCGGCTCAGTTAGTGGGCGGCTTGTATGACTCTCAAGGTCAGGACATGGACGTACATGCGCTGCATCAAGGCTTTTTAAAAGGAGCCCAAGCCAAGGGCGTAGCGCTGCGTCTGGATACAGAAGTAGTGTCGGCGCAGTGGGACGGCGAATCTTGGGAAGTCCAACTGAGCTCCCAGCCTGAGCCCTTGCGCACTCGGGTACTGGTGAATGCGGCGGGTGCATGGGCCGACACGCTGGCTGAGCGTTGTGGTCTTAATCCTTTAGGCATTCAACCCAAGCGCCGATCTGCCTTTCTGTTTTCGCCTCCGGAAGGCGTGGACCACCGCGACTGGCCGGCTGTCATTGATATTGGCGAAGAGTTTTACTTCAAACCCGATGCGGGCATGTTGTTGGGTTCGCCGGCCAATGCGGACGATGTAGATGCCCATGATGTGGTTGCCGAGGAATTGGATGTGGCGACCGGCATTTACCGCATTGAAGAGCGCACTCAGCTTCGAATTCGTCGCCCTAGCCATACCTGGGCGGGGCTGCGCAGCTTTGCTCCCGATGGAGAACTCGTGATTGGGCCAGACGCAGACTGCCCAGGTTTTTTCTGGTTGGCGGGTCAAGGCGGTTATGGCATTCAAACAGCGGCCGGTGCGTCTTTGTTGGCGGCCAGCTTGTTGCAGCAACAGGATCTGCCGGACTCCTTGAAGGCGCTGGATATTGATCCTGCCATTGTGTCTCCCGCTCGTTTCAGAACATAAAAACAGCAGCACTTTGATCTCCCGGAGGAGAAAGCATGTCGAATATAAAAAATATCCTGGGCATAGCGATGGCTTTTGTCGGCGTGGTGGTGGGGGCCGGCTTTGCATCAGGACAAGAGATATTGCAGTTTTTCAGCAGCTTTGGGTATTGGGGGCTGTTGGGAGGGGTGGTCAGTGGTGTGTGCTTCACGATACTGGGCATGGCGGTGGGGGAGTTAAGCCAGGTCTCGGTGTCGCATTCGTTTAAAGAGGGTTTGTATTTGATTTGCGGCCCGCGCATGGGTGTGGTGGTGGATGTCTTGATCACCTTTTTCATGTACGCGATTGCCGTCGTGATGTTTGCAGGTGGCGGTTCCTTGATGGAGCAGCAATGGGGCGTGCCTGCTGAGTACGGCAGTCTTGCCGTGATGCTGGTTACGGTCCTGGTGGTGTTTTTGCGAGTGGACCGCGTGCTGGCCTTTATTGGTAGCGTCACGCCCATCCTGGTGTTGATGGTGGTGTTTTTGTGCATTTACAGCTGGAATACGCGCACCTTGCCCTTGCAAGAACTGGACGTGATTGCCCATACCAAGCCTCAAGGGGCTGGTCACTGGTTAGTCGCCGCCTTGCTCTACGTGTCTTACAACATGGTGGTGGGGGCGCCGTTTTTGATGATTGCCGGTTCGCAAGCTACCTCGCGTCGTAATGCCTTGTTGGGTGGTCTGGTGGGCGGTTTATTGCTGGGTGTGTTGATCGTGCTGATCAGTGCGGGCGTATTTGGGCGCATCGACACCATTGGTTCGGCCGCCTTGCCCATGTTGATGCTGGCCACCGAGCAGTCTCGGGTGTTAGGGACGCTGATGTCCGTGGTGATTTTCGCCATGATTCTGACGACCTCGGTAGGGGTGCTGTATTCCTTTTCGGCCCGCATCTTTACGCCTAATACGCGCAAATTCAATATTGGAACGGCCGTTGCCGGTGTGCTGGGACTGGTGGGAGCCAAGATCGGTTTCATCAATTTGGTGGGCACGGTGTACCCCTTCTTTGGCTACTTGGGCTTCGTGTTGATGGCCTGGATTCTGATTGCCTGGTTCCGTTTGCGCCGCTTACAATCCAGGAATGCTACGTAATGAACTGCTCAGCAAGGAACAGGTAGGAACGCGCCTGCGCCAAGCCCGACATAATCAAAAACAGACACTGAAGCAGGTGGCTGAAAAAACGGGCTTGGCGCTTTCTACTATTTCCAAAGCAGAACTGGGGCAGGTCACTTTAAGCTATGAAAAGTTTGTGGTGCTGGCCCGCGCCCTGAATATAGAAGTGGGCTCCCTGTTTGCCGTCCCGGATGGGGAAACTGCCCAGCCTCTACCCACTACTGAAGTGGGCATTTCCAGCCATAAATCAACCGCCACCCCAGGCTACGCCACGCGTAACTACGAATATGGCTTGTTGTTTGGCGAATTGACCGGCAAGCATATGAACCCGATTCTGGCCGTGATTGATTCACGCGATGCCAGTGAGTTCGACGACTATATCCGCCATGCCGGGCAGGAATTTGTGATTGTTCTGTCTGGCTCTATCGCCATTCAGTTTGAGAACGGCGAAACCCTGTTTCTGGAAACCCACGAGTCTGCTTATTTTGACAGCGGCATCGGGCATATCTACCTGTCTACCAGCGTAGAAGACGCTAAGGTCGTTGCCGTCTGTACCAGCGGCTTGCCGCCGGGGATTGTTTAGCCATTATTGAGTGCGGCTGGGCTAAATGTCGTCAGGCTATGGAGGCTTGCCGCAGCGAGGCGCTTGAAAGATGTTTGTATCCGCTCGCAATTGTGAGCAAGGCCGCGACGCCACCACCGACAGCAATCCAGAAACCGTTGGACGGGCCATAGGCATCCACCACCCAACCCGTCGCTGCAGAGCCAAAGGCAAAGCCAAGTAATAAGCCGGTCTGAGCGTAAGTTATGCCTTCGGTAAGCTGGGCGGAGGGCACGGTGTGTTCGATCAGGCCAAAGCCGGAAATAAAGGTGGGTGACAGGGATGCACCGGACAGAAAGTAGATAAAGGCCAAGCAGACCAGAGAGTCGGTAAATGGCAAGGGTAAGGTCATCAAGGTGGCAATCAGTGCTGCATAAAACAAGCGCTGTGTCAGCGAGCTTTTAAAACTCATTGCACCAAAAACGATGCCGACCAGAAAAGAGCCCAAGGCATTGGCAGACAGGATGTAGGTTGCGGCTCCTTTATTGGCCTGGGCCTCTGTGAGTGCCACGACAGCAACTTCGGCGGTACCCACGATGCAGCCCATGCCTGCGAACATAAGGGCAACCAGCCACACCGCGGGGTATTTCAGGATAGAGCTGCCGCTTAGGTCTGTTTTCACCGTGATTGGTGGTTCGGTCGATTTTTGTGAGGAGAGCCAAAAAGAGCCAATCGCCAGGAAGAAGGCTGAACTCAATACGCCCGCTTCGGGAAACAAGCTGATGCTTAAGCCAATGCCAAAAACCGGCCCGCAAATATAGGCGATCTCATCCACAATGGATTCAAACGAAAACGCGGTGTGCAACTGGGGTTTACCGCGAAACAGCTCGGCCCAGCGGGCACGGGACAAGGCGGCCATGCTGGGCATGACTCCGGCCAGAAGTGCGAATACAAAAAGAGTCCAGATCGGCCATGCGCGGTGGGTGGCAATTGCTAACCCCAGCAGCGCAAAAAGGGTGATCAGTGTGGCGGGTTTTAACACGGCGGCTTGGCCTTTGGTATCCACCCACTTTGAGATCCTGGGTGCAATAAGGGCATTGGCAATGGCGAACAGGGCAGAGACGGCACCTGCTAGCCAGTATTGTCCGTGTGTTTGGGACAGCATGGCGACAATGCCGATGGTCGTCATCGGGAGTGCCAGCCTGGCCAGGGTGGACGCGGCCATGAAGCTTTTGGCTCCAGGTGGATGAAAGATCTCTATGTAAGCGTTTGGCATGGTTAGTCCTTGTTGGGCGACGGTGAAGCTTGTAGCATTCAAATACGCCTCGTATGCAGTAACATACGTAGCGTATGCGAAATAATATACGCAGCGTATGTCAATGACCGATATTGACATACGCGGCGTATGGTTTTTAGGTTTAGTACGTGGAGACAGGCGCATTCATGGTGAGAAAACGCGATCAGATGATCAAAGAAACACGCCAACGATTATTGGCGGCAGGCAGACATGCGTTTGCGACAAAAGGGTATGCCGATTCTTCCATGGATGATTTCACGGCGGATGTTGGGCTAACTCGCGGCGCGCTGTATCACCACTTTGGCGATAAGAAGGGCCTGCTGGAGGCGGTGATTGCTGAGATAGATCAGGAAATGTCGGCACGCCTGCGGGTCATTGTCAGTCAGGCTGAGTCCACCTGGCAGGGCTTTATCAGTGAAAGCATTGCCTATATGGAGATGGCGATAGAACCCGAGATTCAGCGCATTGTCTTGCTGGATGGTCCGGCGGTGTTGGGTAATCCAGCACAATGGGCGAACCAGAATGCCTGCATTCAAGGCACCAAGAAATGCTTGGAGCAGTTGATGAGCGAGGGCATTATCAGGGAGATTGAAACTGAGGCGATGTCCAGGCTGTTAAGTGGCGCCACCCTGAATGCGGCCTTGTGGATTGCGGCGGCGGAACAGCCTGCTGTGGAGTTGAAAAAGGCTAAGCAGGCGTTCGTTGCGCTGGCGACGGGTTTGCTGAAGAACGCCTAGTCTGGTGATGCACTGCCCTGACTTTAGGGCTTGTCTGGCACATCATCAAAAATCGGTGGCAGGATAGTGTTTTGCGTGGCGGACACAGGGGGCGTGCCGCTGGACTTCATGGGGGCAACGCAACGGGCTGTGGCGTTTTGAAAATAAACCGTGCCTATGCTGCGACCACGTAAGCGAGCCAGCTCGGGTTTGGCTTCAATGTCCGCTTCGGATAAGGGAAAGACTGTCCCCCGGGTGGGAATAGTTGTGCGCGGTGAGGCAGTGCTATCGCTGCCCCCTTTGAAAATCCGCACATTGACTGGGTCGCGCGCCGGGTCGGAAATGACCCATTCATGCAGCCCGTTGGCCATATCTTGTATTCCCAAGGGATTGGCCGGAAAGGCTCCCGTTTCGGTTTTGTCGGATTCTTTGCCTTGCCCTGGCAGATTGCGCCCGGCTTGCCATTGGCCATTATCAGTAGCCCAGGGGAAAGCTTGTCCGCGGCTGCGAGCCGCATATTCCCATTCGGCTTCAGTTGGCAAGCGCATGTCCAGCCCACTTTGTTGACCTAACCAGGTGCAAAATGCCTGGGCTTCGTCGTAGGGCATATTGGCGGCCTGATCCCCGTCGCCCTTGACGGCTTGCCATCGTGCAGGAAGTTTGGCTTGCTTTAAAAAGCGGTCGTACAAGGCGTTGCTGGCCTCTTTTTTCATGATGGAAAAAGCGCTGACTTCTACGGGGTAGGGGGCCAGCACTTGTTGATCCGCTTGAGCCACCCATTGCACCGACAGTTCTCCATCAGGGGCGCGCATGGGCACCTGGAAATTGCCTGCGGTAAAGGAGCCGCCTTCTACCTGAATTAATTCGGGGCCGGGTTCGGGGCGCGTGGGCAGTGACCTCAACACCAGTAACAGTAAAACGCTGGCAACAATGAGGGTGGCGCTGATCCGGACGGGGGTATGACGCACTCTGGGTTCCTTGCTTCCGACCCTGCTCAGGTTCGGGGCTTGATTAATTAATTTCGCTTATATGGCCCCGTATTATTTCATGCTTGCTGATAAGACGGGCTTGTCTGAGCGCAGGGTTTACTAATTTCTATGGCGGGCCTGGTCGCCGGGAGAGGGCTATTCCGGGCTTGAAACGCGCTTTTCAGGGATGCGACGCAAGGGGATACGGACGTTTTGTCCGTCTTGAATCATCAGGCTCCAGCGATCTGGATCAAATAATAAGGGGCTGACCTCAAACACGGCAACATCGGCGACGGTGACCAGCGGATTAAGTTTATCCGGACCAGTGGTATCCATGTCCTGGGCATAGCGCCAGTCTTGGCTGGCCCGTCGATTGGGAGCAATTTTTTGGCCTGCGGGGTCCACAAGGAACAAGCGCGGCTGATGAATCCGTGGGTCCAAAGGCCGAGGCGTGCTGTTGGTGTAGTGGTAATTCACGATCACAAACAGATTGTCGTGCCGGGCAGGGCGAGCCAGATCGTCCGAGGCCAGATCTGTCTGGCTGTGCCACTGGTCAATGGCAATATACACGCGGGAACCTTGATGCTCTGGCGTGAGCAGAGTGTCGGCGTGGTTTTGAATCGGGGCAATGGGGGCGATCGGAGGGAGGGTGCGCGGGGCGCTAGGGAGCCTGGATGTGGAAAGAACCTGGTCGCTTTGACTGTTAGCGCTGACCGAATACAGTGCTAAAGCGGCTAACAGCCAAAAACGGGGCAGGGCAGCAATCATGGGCGTGAACAAAAAGCGATCGATGAGAGCCTTGGGGGCCTATTAAGTGACAGACAAAAAATAAACGGCTCATGAGCCGTTTTTTTTCACTACTTTTTTCAGATCATCCAGTTCTTTTCGCAAAGCGACAACCTCATCGCTCAGCAAGCCGATAATGGCCATCTGACTTTGATACATCTCAACCAAGGGGTGATAACTGATGCCACGGCTGGTCAGTTCCCGACACAGAGCGCTAAGACCCGTTCCAGCGCGCTTGGTTAAGGTAGCCATCTTCCTGTGATCCATAAGCCTGTGTCCCGATCTGTAGTTGTTCGATGTTTACATCCATTAACCATACCAAAAATCGATGACAATAGTGGTTTTTCTTAAAACTTCTTGTATATCTGTGGTTTAGCTACAGGCTTACCCTACTTGAAAATTACCGTCCGGATACCGTATGCGGCTGCGTTTGCGTGTGGCCAGAGAGTAAATCAGGGTCAGAGGGCCCAGGCGGCCGGCAAACATCAGCACCATAATTAGGATCTGGCTGGGGGTAGAGAGTTTGTGCGTAATGCCGTGGCTCATGCCAGTCGTGCTCAAGGCGGAGGCCGCTTCAAACAGCAGGCTGGTCAGGGGCATGTCCTCAAACAAGGTCAACAGCAGCACGCTGAGGAAGTACAAGGCGCCTGTAATCAGAAACAGGGCCAAGGCTTTTTGAACTGTTTCAGGGGCAACGGTGCGTTCCATTAGAACCACTTCCTCGCGCTGGCGGATATAGGAGCGCACGGCGGCCAACAGAACAATCAAAGTGCCGATTTTGATGCCGCTGGCGGTACTTAGCGAGCCACCACCAATCAACATCAAGACAATCAGCATCAGTTGTGTGCTGTCTCGCAGGCTGGAAATATCCATGGTGGTAAAACCGGCCGTACGGGTGGCTGCATTTTGCATCCAGGCGGCTAGTGCCTGATCGCCTACGCCCAACATGCCTAAGGTCTGCGGATTATTGAATTCCAGTGCCCATAGGCTAAGAAAACCAATCAGATTCAGGATTAGCGTGCCGAGCAGAATCATTTTGGTATAGGGCAGCAAGGTCTGCCAGCGCTTTTTCTGGCCCACATCAGCCAGCACGGTAAAGCCAATCCCGCCCAGAATAATCAGGCTGGACAAGGTCAGCACCGACACAATATCGCCGGAGATGGGAATCAGCGAATCATGAAAAAGTGAGAATCCAGCGTTGTTGAAGGCTGTGACGGCATGGAACAGGGCGCGGTACAAGGCCGTAGTCCAGGGGAAATCAATTGCCCATCGAAGAAATAGGATGGCCGCGGCGGTCAGCTCGATCAAGGCGGCAATTTTGAACACCTGCACAGCGGTGCTGCGTATGCGCGAAACACTGGTTTGGTTAAAGGCTTCCAGGGCCAAGGCCTGTTGGCTGACACTGATGCGTTTGTGCATGGTGATGGCCGCAATAACCGCAAAGGTCACAAAGCCCATGCCACCTATCTGCACCAGCAGGGCAAGCACAATCTGGCCGAAATGCGTTAAATCCGTAGCCGGGTCGATCACGGCCAGGCCGGTCACCGTCACCGCAGAGGTCGCCATGAACAGGGCCTCGAAAAAGCCCAGTCTTTGATCAGCGGCTTGTGGCAGGCTTAACAAGACAGCGCCTAGCACAATCAAGGCCAGAAAACCCAAGGCCAGCACCAAGGGCGGGCTGGCGCTCAGGGTCCGGGAATGAGGGGGGACCTCAAGGCGGCGGATAACACTATTGGGCAGCCAGTTGCGCATACATCAAACCAATTTGGGGGCGGCGGTACGTAATGCTTGCAGTTGTCCCAGCAGGATCAACAGGTCTTTGGCATGCAAGGCGTAGTCAGGAGCGGGTTGAATGGTGGTTTGGCCACGGCGCTTGATCAGCAGGACCTGCACTTCGTCCATTTGCTCGCGCAATACATCTTTGATGGTTTGGCCGTTCATATTGTCGCTGGCAGTCACTTCAACCACATAATCGCCGTTGCCCAGGCTGATGTAGTCGTTGACCATGGGGTAGCTCAGCATTTGGGCTACCCGTATGCCCATTTCTTCTTCAGGGTGAATAATGCGATTCACGCCAATTTTGGCCAGGATCAAATGCTGGGCGTGGGAAATGGCTTTGGCCCAAATAGTGGGTACCCCAAAACTTTTCAAATGCACCACGCAAACCAGACAAGCTTCAATATCAGCTCCAATTGCAACCAGAACTACGTCATAATTGTCCAGCCCCAGTTCTTCCAGGGCTTGGCGATCAGTGACGTCGGCAATGACCGCACGGTTTAATTGGTCCGCATATTTGTTGACCAATTTGGGATTGGTATCCACTCCAAGTACGGAGTGTCCCATTTTCATGAGTTCCAGGGCGCAGGCCGATCCGAAGCGGCCTAGTCCTATGACGGCAAACTGTGCCATAGCTTATTTGATCCGTTTGATGCTTGAAACAATTTCAAGCCAAATTAAGCGTTGATGGTATAAAGACATATCTGGTAAAAACCCTTATCGGGTATTCCCTTGGGCGCGTGTCGTTAGGGCCCCGGCGGAAACATCAATAGTGGACAGTGTAAAACAATGGTTAGTTTGTTTGATCCGATCAAACTGGGTGATATTGAGCTCATGAACCGCATCATCATGGCGCCTATGACACGTGCGCGCGCCTCGGAGGGCCGTATGCCCAATGATTTGATGCGTATGTACTATTGTCAGCGTGCCAGTGCGGGGCTGATTGTAGCCGAAGCCACCTCGGTATCGCCGCAAGGTGTGGGCTATGCGCACACGCCGGGCATTTGGAGTAGCGCACAGGTAGACGCCTGGCGCACCATCACGCAAGCCGTGCATGCTCGGGGCGGTCGTATTGTCCTGCAACTGTGGCATGTGGGCCGGGTGTCTGACCCGGAATTTTTGAATGGTCAAATGCCCGTGGCGCCCAGCGCTATTGCCTGTGAAGGCACGGTCAGCCATTTAAGCCCAGAACGTGAGTTTGTGGTGCCACGGGCTTTGCGCAGCGAAGAAATTGCAGACATTGTGGATGATTTTGCTGTCGCCGCCCAAAACGCTTTGAGCGCGGGTTTTGATGGGGTAGAGATTCACGGCGCGAATGGGTATTTGATCGATCAGTTCCTGCACGACGGCTCCAATACGCGTACCGATAATTACGGTGGCTCTATTGAAAATCGCTCCCGCTTCCTGTTGGAAATTGTGGATGCCTGTGTTGCGATTTGGGGCGCAGGCCGCGTAGGTGTGCATTTGTCCCCTCGTGGCGGTCTGCATGGCATGAAGGATTCTGATCCGGCTCGTTTGTTCTCTTATGTGGCTTGTGAACTGGATCGACGTGACATCGCTTTCTTGTTTTTGCGTGAAAGCCCGGCTTCAGACAGCTTGTTGCCCATGATTAAATGCCAGTTTGGCGGTGCGATTATCGCCAATGAGCATTTTGATTTGCCTACGGCACAGACCACTTTATCCAAAGGCATGGCAGATGCCGTGTCGTTCGGTAAGGCTTTTTTGTCTAATCCGGATTTACCCCTGCGCCTGCAGTTACGCGCTCCCTTGAACAGCTGGGATTGCAATTCGTTTTATACGCAGGGCCCTAAGGGATATACAGACTATCCTTTCCTGAAGTCCAATCCTGAATCGGACCAGCCGGTAGGCGAAGATCTACAAACGCATTAAGACTTGGATGTCGCCAGAGTGGCGATTCGCAGGCATCAAAAAAGCCCGTTCAAAACGGGCTTTTTTGATGCCTGTTTGTGGGGCACAGTACTTAGCTGCCACGCACAATCCGGAAGGTGGCTGCCGCTTTAACCAATAAGCGGTCTTTTTCGTCGTAGCCACCGCCTTCGCAATAGGCAGTATCGCCTTCCAGGTGCAGGCAGGAAGCTTTGAACCAGACATTACCGCGTGCTGGCAGCAGGAACTGAGTGTTCATGTCTATCGTTGCCATGCCGGAGCCGGGGCGCTTTGCCCGTGCAGCCGCGCTCAGGGTGAAGTCCAGGATGGCCATCAAGGTGCCACCATGGACGTCGGCCCGGGAGTTGGCATTGCAGGCTTGCCAAGGCAGGAAGGTGACGACCTCCTGCTCGGAACTGCTGACTGTTTGCAGGCCCAGGTGCTGCATCAAAGGGATATGGGTGCCGAAAAAATCCTGTTTGGGCTGCGCCAGTTCGGCCTGCAAATGCTTCATGGGTTCAGTTTTTGTTTCACTTGAGCGGAGACTTGGGACATATCGGCACGACCGGCCAGCTTGGTTTTGACCAAGCCCATCACTTTACCCATCAAAGCCGGGCCTTGAGCGCCGTCTGCCTGAGCCTGGGCAATGGCCTCTGCAATCACTGCATCCACTTCTGCGCTATCGGCTTGCTGGGGCAGGTATTCCTGCAAAATCACCAATTCGGATTTTTCTTTTTCCGCGCTTTCAGTGCGGCCAGCCGATTCAAAAGCCTGAATAGATTCGCGGCGTTGTTTGACCTGTTTTTCGATGATGCTGGTTACGTCGGCATCGCCCATCTCGATACGTTCGTCCACTTCGCGTTGTTTGATCGCAGCTTGCAGAAAACGCAAGGTTTCCAGACGGCCGCTATCGCGAGCGCGCATTGCCGTTTTGATATCTTCAGCTAAACGGATTTTGAGTGTTTGACTCATGGTGGTTCCTGGTTGAACGGGCAAAGCGCTAGTTTAACGCAGGGGCGCGGCGGGGAAAATCTCGCTTGGGTATTTTTGCGACCTTGCCAAACGCGTGTGGAGGATAAAGGCGTATCCCGGCGTATTTTCCCAAGGTGCCAGGCTGGAGGGCTGATGCCGCTAGACTGGCTTGAAGGCTGCCTGATACAGGCCACGAGAGGGCTTGTTTCATTGGAAATCCCGGCTACGCGCCATCAAGTCGCCAATCAGGTGGTTCATATTCACTAAACGGCGTGCAATCAGGTGGCAGACAGCCCCATCGCGTTGCCAAACACCGTAGACCCCCATCAAACGTGATTGCAGCAGGGCATTGGACTGCTCCTGTGCCAGCTCCTCGCGCACAATCACATTCACGCTGCCGGTCTCATCTTCTAAGGTTACAAAAACGGTTCCTTTGGCGGTTCCGGGGCGTTGGCGGGTTGTGACCAGACCACAGGCGCGTGCTAGCCGTCGATCGGGGCAGTGTTGATTGAGGAGCTCCGCATTTGAAAAACGCATGGGTTCCAGATGCTTGCGCAGCAGGGCCAGGGGGTGGCGTGTCAGGCTCAAACCTAGGGACTGATAGTCGCTCAGTACCTCCACCCCGACGCTGGCTCGCGGTAAGTCTGGCGTAGCATCCGGTGATTCAGCGTGACTGAGCAGGCCCGGCTGGCTGGGGCGGCGTGCGTCCCACACGCTGTCACGGCGCTGGCCGTAGGCACTGCGTAATGCATGGGCTTGCGCCAAGGCTTGCTGGTCATGGGCCGACAAAGCCAGTTCCTGCCGCAAGCAGGCCAGATCCAGTGTTTGCTGAGGGTGGGCCTGGCGGTAATTCACGATAGCCTGCGCACCGAGCAGACTGAGTCCTTTGACCATATGCAAACCCAAGCGTACCCGGCGCTGCCCGCCTGCCTCTGTACACACATGGCTATCAAACAGGCTGTGTTGCACATCAACGGGCAGTACTTGAACGCCGTGGCGACGGGCATCCTGGACTAATTGGCTGGGGCCATAAAAGCCCATGGGCTGGGAGTTCAGTAAAGCGGCCAGAAAGTGATCGGGATAACGCGCTTTCAGGTAGGCGCTAAACCAGGCCAGCTTGGCAAAACTGGCCGAATGACTTTCTGGAAAACCATATTCCCCGAAACCACTGATCTGATCGAACAGGCGCTGGGCAAATTCGGGGGCATAACCTTTTTCAGCCATGCCATCCAGGAGCTCTTGCTCAAAGGGCCCCAAGCCTCCCCGACGCCGCCAGGCAGCCATGGCACGGCGTAAGGCATCGGCCTTGTCCGCTGAAAAGCCCGCGGCCTCCATGGCCAGCTCCATTGCTTGTTCCTGAAAAATAGGCACACCCAAGGTTCGTTCCAGCACATGGCGGATTTCTGGGGCGGGGTAATCCACTTTGCTACGGTCGCGGCGGCGCTCCAGATACGGGTGCACCATGCCGCCTTGAATAGGACCGGGACGCACAATGGCAACTTGCACCACCAGATCATAAAAACAATGGGGCCGCAGGCGAGGCAGCATGCTCATCTGGGCGCGGGACTCGATCTGGAAAACGCCCAAGGTGTCAGCCCGCCGTATCATGCGAAAAGTCTTGGCGCTGTGACGCGGAATGTCCTGCAAGCGAAAAGCTTTGCCTTTTTCTTGACTGATACTGTCCAGGCAGCGTCGCAAAGCACTCAACATACCCAAGGCCAGAATATCGACTTTCAGCAGGCCTAAGACATCCAGGTCGTCTTTATCCCATTGCACGACACTACGCCCTGGCATGGCGGCATTTTGTATGGGGACCAGCCGGTGCAAAGGCGTTTGGGAGATCACAAACCCGCCCGGATGCTGAGACAAGTGACGCGGGAACCCCATTAGCTGACGGGTCAAGGACAGCCACTGGTGGGCTTGTTCAGGCGGACATTCAGGAAAACGGGAGAACACGTCCTCCTGAATGCGGGTGTCTTTCAGCCAGGCCCGGTCGCATTGAATCAAGGCTTCGATCAAGGCTGGCGGAATAGCCAGCGCCTTGCCTGTGTCACGCAAGGCGCTGCGCCGCCGGTAGGTCGTGATGACGGCAGTTAAGGCCGCCCGATGCCGCCCATATTTTCGATAGATATACTGGATGACCTCTTCACGGCGCTGGTGTTCGAAGTCCACATCAATATCTGGTGGCTCGGCCCGAGCCCGGCTGATGAAACGGGCAAAGAGGGTGTGGCTGCTGGCTGGGTCAACTTCAGTAATCCCCAGGCAATAGCACACGGCGGAGTTGGCGGCCGACCCACGGCCTTGGCACAAAATCCCCTGGCTGCGAGCATAGCCAACGATATCGTGCAGGGTTAGAAAATACGATTCGTAGCCCAGATCCTCGATCAAAGAGAGTTCTTCATGCAGACGCGTTCGGACGTGTTCGCTGACCCCTTGAGGATAGCGTCGCTGGGCACCCCGTTCGGTTTCCTGCCGCAGATGTTCAATTCCGCTAAGACCGGGGGGCACGATTTCGACCGGGTATTCGTAGCGGATCTCGCTTAAGGAGAACTGGCATTGCTGCTGAATGTGATCGGTCGTCTCACGAAGCTCTGCGGGGTACAGATTGGCTAATTGCAGGCGGCTGCGCAGGTGATGTTCAGCATTGCCTGCCAAGGCCCAGCCACAGTCTTGCACAGGAGTTTTAAGCCGAATGGCAGCCAGGGTGTCGTGCAAAGGCTGGCGTGAGCGCACATGCATATGTACGCCTCCCAAAGCGGCGCAGCGTACCGCGCACTCTTGAGCCACCAAGCGCACGGTGCGCAAGTGTTGGGTGTCTTGATCGCGTCGGTGCAGGCTGATGCCTAAAAATAAACGATCGGCAAACAGGCTGAGCAGGTTTTGTGTCTGCGCGTGGATCTGGGGGCTATCAAGCCCGTAAGCGGGTTTGTAAATAAGCAGGCAGTCCGGCAAGACCTGGTTTTCTTTCCCTTGGCCAGCTTGCCGCAACAAGGACCAGTCAATCGAGGCCTCGTGTTTTAAATCCAGTGATTGATGCAGGTGGGAAATGAACTGGCACAGATTCCCATAGCCTTCCTTGTTGCGAGGCAGAATTAAAAGCTCGTGGGTGATGCTGTCGTCAGAATGGCCGGTGCTGGAGGCGCGCCGATCCCAAGCCCCGGTAAATCGGAAGCGGCTACCGACTAAAAAACGAATTTCAGGATGAAGCTTGGCTTGGGCATAGGCGCGGACCACGCCGGCCATAGAAGCGTAATCACAGAGGGCCAGGGCTTTATAGCCTAGCTCTACCGCGCGGCTGACCAGCTCTTCGGGATGCGAAGCTCCATTCAAAAAGCTGTAATTGGACAGGCAGTCCAGCTCCGAGTATTGCAGGTCTACGATGGAGCTCATCCAAAGACTCCGTGCAGATACCAGGCCTGTTCCTGACTTAAATCCCGGTACACCCAATAGAGTTTGCCTTGTGGGCATAAGGCAATGAAGTAGTCCCGCTGCTGATGGCCGTCACCACTCCACCAGCCGGTTTGTACCCGTTCCGGGCCTTGAACCAGTCGTAAGCGTTGATGGTTGAGACAAGGAGACTGGCGGTCATGTTCAAGAGGCTGGGCCTGATCCAACATCCAGCAAGGACGTTGCAAAGGAGGGGCTTGGACAGGGCGGGGGCGATCCGTTTGCACCGGCAACCATTGGTTGGCCTGCTCGGGCAGATAGCTGGCTTGTGCCGCAGGCGTCAGAATTTGTTCCAGGCCCAGCCTGGCTTGCAAGCGCTCCAGTAGTTGCTGGTCTTGCTCTTGCCAATGCCGTGCATCGGGAAACAGGCTGCTGGCATGGGTCTGGCGCGGGTGCAATTGCAGAGCCTGCAACTGCAGGCTTTGTACGGCTGCGTGTAGTTGCAACGGTTGAAAATGTTCCTCCCACACGGGCAGGAAATCTTGGCTGCGCCAGCAAGAACGAGCCATTTGCAGTTCTAACAATGTGCTGCGGGGATGGTCTTTGTACCTTTCCGTGTGCAGTACCAGTTCCAGCCGTCCGCAGGCCAGTTGATATTGATTCAGCCAGAGCTCCAACTGCTTCAATACACGGGTCAAGGCACGTAATACAGTGGGTTTGCTATTGGAAGGCGAGTCCAATTCGATGCGGCGCGTAAATTGAGGGGCGCTGTGCACCCACTCCAGGGTCCAGCTTTGTACGCCATAGGCCTGATCCAACTGCAGTAAGAGGGGGCGCAGCCCACGTTGGGCCAAGCCGTCGCGTGGTAATTGATGCAATTGGCCCAAGGTGTGGCAGCCCAGATTGTGCAGCCATTGCAATTGGTCCACCGGGGGCGCCAAAAGATGGAGGGGCAAGGGGTTCAGGCAGGCACGCAAGCGGCGCAGGCAGCGGCGTTGCTTCTGCGTGGACAAGGCCAGCAAGCAGGCGGCGCGGGCCGTCGGGGCCAATGCCAGACAGGGTTCGGGGATCAGGTCTTGCAGTGTCGTCCGAATTTGTCGGTACAAAGCACGTACGCCACCAAACAGCCGGATGCTGGCGCTCAGGCTCAAGACCCATAAATCGGCTTGAACTTTCGCCAACTGAGGGCTGTAACGCAGCAACAGAGCCTGAATGGCGTCCTGCTGCTCAGCGCTGGCCTCAGGCGTAATGAGGCTCTGGGGTAGCCGCAGGCACAGGTACATGAGAGGGGGCCGCGGCAGGCGGGATCAAGGTGTTGTGTAAGGCTAAAGCAATGCTGTCCATGCAAGGCGGCCCGCGTCGTTTGCGTATATGCACATCCAGCCATGCTTGGCCCTGGCTGTCTTGCCGGGGCTGTAATTCCAGACGTAAAAGCGCGGGGCTATTGGTTTGACTATGAGCGGGACGCAGACAAAAAAACAGGCTGTCGCTATGGCTGGCCAGCAATTGCAACTGGCGCAAGGAGGCCAAGGGAACATGGGCAGGCAACCAGGTCAGTACGGCAGCACAATGGCCATGACGCAGCGCCTGGGCACTAGCCCATAAGGTGTCGTTCAAATGCTGGCTGCGTATCCACAGCAGGCGGGCAGGCAAGTCCGCCTCGGGGGGCTGCGACGCTTGCTTAAGGTTGGCTGGAGTGCCTCGCCAACGCTGCTGTACGGGTTGATAGGGTGGAGCGATCAGCACACGCATACGCTCTGCCTGCAGGGTGCTTAAGGCAGGCATTAATAAGGACAGGGCACTACTGTCTATAGGGGCATGCAGTTCGATCAAGCTGCCGAGTGGCCAGCCACCGCCCGGCAACTGGGCATCCAGGGCATCAAAACCGCTGGGCAAGCAGGAGCCTGCGGCATGCGCATAATGTTTGCCTGTCCACAAGGAAGGGTGAAGATCTAAGAGTGAACGAAGTGAGTTCGCCATGCTGTTGCTCCTGATTGCTGTATAAATATACAGTAAATTTGTTTGCTGGCAAACTGTGGCATTCGCTCCAAAGGGGAACTTTTATATACTGTGGTCTTATGTTTGGCGCTCCCGCATGAAATCTCCCCCTCTATTCCGCCCTGGACGTTGTGAACAGTGTCAGCGTCCACTGGCGCGTTGCTTGTGTCCTTTAATTCCCTCGATTGACGCGGCCTGCCCCGTCTTGATTTTGCAGCATCACTCCGAAGCCCGGCATGCGCTTAATACAGCGCGTCTGGCCTATTTGGGTTTGCGTGGCGTGCAGATGTGGGTGGGGGAGCAGTTTGAGGATTTGGAGTCGCATTTGGCACAAGCGCGTCAGCCAGTGCTGCTGTTTCCGGGGGAACAGGCCAAGGTGGTCGGGCCTATGTCTGAGGGGGAAAAGCCGGATTTAATCGTGGTGCCTGATGGCACTTGGCGCAAGGCCCGCTTGATCGTGCATAGCAACCCGGTCTTGCAAACTCTGCCGCGCTGGGTTCTTCCCGAAGGCGAGGTCTCGCGCTACCGACTGCGTAAAGCCCCGGACCCCCAAGCGGTTTCTACCTTGGAGGCCATTGTCAGGGTGATGCAGATAATGGCACCGGAGCAGGATTTCAGCCCTTTGCTACGGCCTTTTGAACATTTGATCGATGAGCAGATCCAGGCCATGGGCCTGGATACTTATCAACGTAACTATCCTACTTCCAGGTAAAGTTCAGCTCGCGCGGCTGGCTTTCGACAATCGTGGTTTGGCGTTCCTGGGTTTGGCCCTGATAGGTGGCAAATACCTTGTAGGAACCGGGTGACAGGCGGATCAGGCAGTAAGGCCCGTCAATCAGACTGTTCAACACGGTTTGATCAGCGCTATTACGGATGACCAGTTGCACATCGGAAATGTAGCCAACGCGCTCGCCCTGGTTGGCCGAGAAATTCACCGAGAGCGGGAAGGTGCTGCGTACCATGCGAAATAGTTGGGCTTCGTCGCTGCCTATGCCGCCGCTGATGTATTCGGTAGAGCCGTAATACTGGCTGGGAGGCAATTCTTGCGAATGCACAATGGGGCTGCTCATTAAGGCCAGCGACATGGCAATGCCGATCAATGAAAGACGAGAGCTCATGAGTTTTCCTTGCTTGAAGTAGGGGGCTAATCGGGCTTGTTAGGAGCCCTGTTGCTGTTATGGGGAGTGCTGCTGGCCGGACTGCGATGAAAGGCAGGCCAGTGCACAGGCCAATCGTGTTGGCGACTAACAAGGGCATCGGCATTGAAGCTGCGCTCACGCAAGCATCCTTGGCCGTGCCGGTTAATGGCGATAACGGTGGTGCAACGCGTACCGTAATCGGGGCTGACAATAAAAGGGCTGCTTAATAAGCGTTCGTGCGCCAGGCTCAAGCCGGTTTTGGGTAAGTCGGCATCTGGGGCGACTTCCTGATTGCGCAGACCTTGGAACAAGCCCTCGAACGCGGCGGCAGAACCATCAAAGTTCTGAGCTTGCAGGGTTTCTTTCAAGAACAGGCTTTTGGGCCAAGGGGTGTTCAGCCAGGCATTGCTCAAGACATGAACACCCGCTTGCAGTGTGTGCGGGCTGCCGTCGGGATGGCGGTTGCTGTAATAACCCAACTGCAAAGCATGTTCGTCATTGGGCCATTGCAGCACGAACAAATTAAAGCCTGCGTAGTCGGCCTGTTGGTGGGCAAGATCGGCCAGGTAGTCGTCGGGCGAGCGCTCATCGCGCAAAAACCGTGGAATTAACTCGCCCCGAGAACGCTGCGTCGTGCCTTTCTGGCTGGGTGCTTCCCGGTAATTGGTCAGCAAGGCCAGCCGCCCACGGTTTTGTGACAGTCCCAGCCATGTGCCGCCTGCTTGCAGATCCCGGCCTGCCAGCACCTGCGGCTCGTCGTGCCAGGGCTGAGCCGGCTGGCTGGGGCGAGCATGATATTCATCGCGATTGGCGGCAATAATCAGCGGCCAATCTGCATTAACTCCAACGGCGATATAAGCGATGCACATGTGCCGATTGTAGGATGGCTATGAAGGCTTTGGTAGCCAAAGAGCCGCCAAGTTCGGCTTTTTTTCTTCTGATTGCCAGGCGGAACTTGGCCTTTGCACCTACGTGGAGGTGGGTGGGGATACGGGCTGATAGTTCTGAGCCAAACGCACGACCGTGACGCCGGGACGTAATTGACGCAATGAGGGCATCACCAGCGTGCAATTATCGTAAGGGGTCAGCAAAGGCTGATCGTCGGCATAGCCAATAACGCTGCCTGCCTGCGATAGCGTTTCCAGACCTTGCCAGTTTTCAGTGAAGTGCACCTGCATGGAGGGAGCAACAATGGCGTGGGTGACTTGTAGAACGTGTTGCTGGTCTGGGTCCGCTTGACGCCAGGTTGATGGTAAGTCCTGCGCCTCAACAATGTCTGAGGCCAACAAAAAGCGGGCAATCAGATTCAGAGCGATGGCAGGGGTATCCGGATCGCCATGAAAGCCACATTCCAGCAGCAAGGAACGGGCTTCCTGAGCCTCTGGGTCAGAAAAACGACCATAGTCACGCATGCGTACGCCGTCTTTATGGCCGGTGTCCACAATGACGTGCTCGGGCGCAGCCAGAGTTCGAGCCAGTTCGATATTGCGCGGCAAGGGGCCTGTCAGCAATAAGGGGGCGCTGGGCTCGTGCATGGAGTGCAGGTCTAGCAACCAGTCTGCCTGTTCCAGCCAGGGCAAAATCGCCTGAGCCCGGCGTTGTTCAAGGGTCTGACCCTGAGCCAGTTTTTGATCGCTCCAGACGCGATTCATATCCTCGTCCACGTAACGACTGGCATCGTGTTGGGCCGGGTCAAAACGATCAAAGGCGTCCAGATTGCAGAAAGCCAGAATCAGTTTGCCCCGGCGGGGGCGTAAGGCGCTGGCCAGCAGTTGCTTAAGCGCCCAGGCCCCGCACAACTCGTTGCCGTGTATCAAGGCACTGATCATGACTGTGCGGCCAGGCTGGCCTGAATCCAGGCTCCAGACACCGGGCACGCCCGTATTGCCCTGACGCTCCTGGCTCAGGTCTGGAAAAGAAAGTGAAAATTGCATGATGACTCCATCGCCCCAGCCACCGGCCAGGGCGATTGTGTTTTATTCGGCTTGCAGCTTGGCCAGATCGACCAGGCGAGCATATTTATCCATTTCTTTGGCCTGGAACTCAGCAGCATTGATGCCCGGCGCGTACAAAGTGGCGCCATTGGATTGCATTTTTTCCTGTAGGGAAGCCGATTCCAAACTGCTGTTCAAGGCTTGGCGCAAGGTGTTGGCAACGGACTCAGGCAGGTCTTTAGGGGCGTACAAACCAAACCAGACGTTGATATCCACTTTCTCAAAGCCGGGGGTATCTGCCAGGGGCGGAATTTCCGGTGCGGCGGCAGAGGCTTTGGTTTCTGTAATACCCAAAGGTACAATGGCACCGGCGCGGGCTTGTGACAGGCCCGAAGACAGGACCAGGTAGGCGGTATCCAACTGTCCGCTCATCAGATCTGAAACCAGGGGCGGTACGCCTCGGTAGGGTACGTGCATGGCTGTAGTGCCGGTAGAAGCATTTACCATTTCACCGGCCAGGTGCAGCGTGGTGCCCACTCCGGAGGACCCAAAGCTAAAGGCTTCGGGTTCGGCGGCCCGCAATTTCTGAGCATAGTCGGCTGCCGAGCGAATACCGGACTCTTTGGAGGCCGCCAAAAGCAAAGGCTGGGAGGCAATCATGCCAATAGGCGTAAAGTCTTTTTGCCCGTCGTAACGGACCGCTTTATTGATCATGCCGGCGATGATCATCTCGTTAGTCGAACCCAGCAGCAAGGTATAGCCGTCTGCCGCAGCGCGCTGAACGCGCTGTGCACCAATGGTGCCGCCCGCTCCCCCCGCGTTCTCAACCACAACGCTCTGGCCCAGACGGGCGCTGAGCTCTTCGGCCACTAGACGGGCCGTTAAATCAACACTGCCCCCTGCGGGGTAGCCTACGACTAGCGTCAGGCTGCGTGATGGGTAGGTGTCTGCCTGGCTGATAGAGGCTTGCAGCAGGCTACAGGTACCCAGAATGGCCAGAACCAGACGGCGCTTGGAAATGGAAAAAGACATGATGTACTCCCCGTTCGATGGATAGGTCTCCGGCGAGCGGCCAGTCAGGATGCTCGGGGCCTGTTTATCCTTAGTTATGAAAGAGTATTGTGTCTGCTGTTATAGGTCATGCCGTGCCGTTACGGCACATCATCGTGCTTTTTTGAATCGAGCCGGGTTTAACGGCTTTGTTGGGTGAAGGCCCAGACTGACTCAGCCAGATCGGACAACTGTGCACGAGAACGGTACAGACGGACTTCGAAGGCGATTTCATCGCCTTTACCGCCCAGTTGTACCAAGGTGCCCCGGCGGCACTCGTTGGCAATCATGGATAGCGGCAGCCAGGCCACTCCCATGCCTTTCAGGACCGATCCCATGGCCGTATCCAGGGAATCGCAGCGTACGGTACTCACCAGGGGATAAGGGAAGTGATGCAGCTTGTCGCCCAAAATTCTAGCCATGGCCAGACCGCCGGAATAGGAAATCAAAGGAATGCTGCGTCCACTGTCTGCGTTGAGCTCAAAAAGAGGCGTGCCGTTTTTGCGGCGCTGGCAGGTGGGCACCAGCTTGTCGGTGGCGATGGTCATGTAGGTGACTTGTTCGGCCAGCAGTTCAATCGACAAGGCCGGGTGCTCATAACAGCATAAAAAGTCTGTTTTACCTTGGGCGAGCAATTTGGCCATATCCGCCATCATGCCGGTATTGATGTCGATCTGCACATGAGCCGACAAGGGGGCGTGCGCACCTTTGTGCAAGCGGCTCACCCAGTCGGTGACCAAAGTACGGGCCAGACTGCGGCCGGTGGCAATGCGCAAACTGCCTTGCCCGGTTTGATCCGACGCCTGCAATTGCCGGCGTACGCGGTTCAGCTGTTCCAGCACTTGATTGGCCGTGTTGTAGAACACCTGGCCTTCTGGTGTCAGGCTAATGGGCAGGCTGTCGCGTTGTATCAAAGGTGTTCCGACCCAGGCTTCCAGCGCCCGGATACGGCGGCCAAATGCCGGGTGGGTGACATGGCGCTGTTCTGCGGCCCGTACAAAGCTGCCAGCCCGGGCCAAGGTTACAAAGTCTTCAAGCAGTTTGAGCTGTGTCACAGAGGGGCTTTTCCTTATTGTTATGGCAAGTAGCGTCGTACTGCGTCAAAGACGCGTATGAAAACGCCCCAAAAGCTGGCGGTGAAACCAGATTTTGGGGCGTTAAATGGCGGAGTCGACCGAGCCGGCCGACTGCGACAAGACGCTTAGAGCATGGCCAGACCGTTGGACTTTTCAACCAGGTCACGGATGCGGACGGCATCACCAATACGGGAGTATCGGCCCGACGAGTTAAGCAGCACAATAGCCACTTCCCGGTCTTCGATCTTGGTCAGCATCACCAGGCACTCACCGGCCTCGTTGATAAAGCCGGTTTTGGAAACCTGAATATCCCAGTTGGCGTTTTTCACCAGACGATTGGTGTTGTTGAACACCAGTTGTCGACCACGGATAGGTTGCACCGAATACTGGTCGTTGGTGGTGTATTGCTGAATGCGGGAGTGCTGGCTGGTAGCGGTCAAAAGTTTGACCAGATCACGCGGGCTGGCCACGTTATCGCTGGACAGGCCGGTGGGTTCCACAAAACGTGTGTTGCGCATGCCCAAAGAGCGGGCCTTATCGTTCATGGCACGCACAAAAGCGGGCAGGCCACCGGGATAGCTGCGGCCCAAGGCATGAGCCGCCCGGTTTTCCGAAGACATCAGGGCCAGATGCATCATATCGGCGCGGCTGAGCTTGGAACCCACACTAAGACGCGAGCTGGAGTGTTTGACGCGATCAACATCTTCGTCGATGATCTCCAGCATTTCGTCCATGGGCAAGCCGGATTCCGCCACGACCAGCGCAGTCATCAACTTGGAGATGGAAGCAATCGGGCGCACAGCGTCGCTGTTTTTCTGGTACAGCACCGTCGAGGATTCCAGATCTTGCACAAAGGCAATTTCCGAACGCAGAGCGGCATGCTGGATCAGGGCATCGTGTTTGAGGGCGTTCAAGGCGCGGCGGCTATCGTTTTCGCTATAGCTGATAGGCTGCAGGTTCTTCTCGAACACCAGGTGCGGCACGTTGTAGCTAACGGCGGCTGTGGCTTCATCCAGCGAGGACGGTTCAGCCAGCGCTAGCGTTTGCGCTAATGCCGAAGTCGAAAAAGGCGCTAAAAATAAAACACATAGCGCGTGGCGAATCAATTTATTTGTTCTGGTCTGAGGCATTTTCAGTTCCCGGAGGGCGAGAAACAGAAGGGCGGAAGGAATTTATGCGCTTATGCTACCAGAAAAAATCCTCTTTATATTAGTATCTTACGGCCCAAAGTTAAAAAAAATTTAAGATGTCTGCGCGGTATCATTAAGAAACTTATTTTTATCTGTATAAAAACACAGCTTATGTTTTTTCTTAAATCAAAAAATAATAAAAACCCTGTTTTTTTAAACAGGTTTTTAAATCGATTCTTGCTTTTTACGGCTTTGACTAGTGTGCCGGTGATCGGGCAAGGTGCATCCTTGGCCTGGGATAGTGAGCAGTTCAGTGAGGCCATCACGACAGGCTCCCCACGCACGGAACAACACTTTGTTTTGCCCGAGGAAATACGTGCTCAGGCCAGCACATTGGGCAAAGTGCAGGTCAGTTATCGGCATGCAGGACGAGCCGTGCTGAAAAGCCGCCTGTGTCTGCAAGGCGGCCCCTGCGTAGACATGAATGGTGCGGCATTAAGCACCAAGGCCTTCGAGGGGCAAGACGCCAGACGCGGCTTTGTGCTGCATCATGAAGTGTGGAGCTGGGCGGGTAGCACGGTACCGGTGCGGGTGCACACCTCTATTCGAGTGAATTATCAGCATTAAATCTACGCAAGCTCCGCCATGCAGGCCACAGCCAGTATCCAAGGCAGTGCCGACAAAGCCCTGAGGCCACGGGTGAAGCAGAGTGCGGATTTTGTTGTGCCAATCCAGTTTGCGAGCCTGAAAACGCGCTTTACGCGCTATATACGACTTTATTGTCTGTGTACTTGATCCACCTCAAGGTCTAAGCCTAAAGAAAGTAGAAAGCCTGCCGATATGTAGTCCTGATGCCCCTCGGGCCATAACCAGGACTTGTGCATGAATCCCTCTACTCTGATCGGCATCGTAGCCAGCGTGCTGCTGTTTGCCGTGATCTTGTTTTTTACCGCAGAAAACCCCGCGCTGTTCGTGGATTTGCCCAGTCTGGCGGTTGTGCTGGTCGGCACCTTGGCGGCCACATTTATTAGTTATCCCTTAAGTGAAGTCGTCCGTATTTTCGGTTTGATCGGGACTGTGCTGCGTAACGAGCGTCTGTACACCCAGCAAGATATGGACGAACTGATCAATATTTCGCGCCTGTGGATGATGGGAGATATTCGGGCCGTTGAAGAGGCTCTGGATAAAGTCGCCAACCCGTTTCTGAAAACAGGTGTGCAACTGGTGATTGACCGAGCGCCTCAAGAGGACATCGAAGACCTGTTGCAATGGCGTATCAGCCGTTTGCGTGCGCGTGAACATGCCGAAGCTCAGCTATTCCGCCTGATGGCCAGTTTTGCGCCGGCCTTTGGCATGGTGGGGACCTTGATTGGTCTGGTGAACCTGATGTTCTTGCTGGGTGACGGGGATATCACCTCCATTGGTCAACAAATGGCCCTGGCCTTGATGACCACGTTTTACGGTGTGTTGCTCTCTAATCTGGTGTTCAAACCGGTGGCTGTGAAGCTGGAGCGCCGTACCGAGCAACGTGTGGTCTTGATGAACATGATCATGCAAGGGGTGTCCATGATGAGCCAGCGCCGTGGCCCTGCCTTGATGCGTGAAACGCTGAACTCCTTCATGGCGCAGTATCAAGACGAAATCAACGATCGGGGCGGACGTGATGACGACGCTGACCCGGCACCCGAGCGGGGTTGATCGCATGGCAAGCAAGGAGCAGGACTTAACCCTGGGAGAACTGGCTGATCGCCAGAAGTCTCTGCAAAAGGAGCTTGAGCAGGCCCGAGGTGCCAAGATCGAACAGCAGTTGGCCAGCAATCTGGGTAGTAGACGGCGCAGTCGGCCTTGGAACGATCCGGGGCTGGCGGTTCCTGAAGAGGAAGAGGCGTGGTTGACGACCTACCTGGACATGATGACCTTGCTGCTGGTCTTGATGATTGTGATGCTCTCGTTTGCGGGCAAGCGGGCACAAACAGCGGCGCAAGGACAAGGGCAGGGCGGGGCAACGGTCGTGGCGCAAGCGGGTAAGGACGGTGCTGGTTTACTGCCTGCCGGAGCCGGCTTGTTTCCCGAGTCAGGGGCGGGTGAGGGTAAAGGTAAAGGCAATCACGGTCTGGATCTGGATGGTTTGGGCGATAGCATTGACGTAGTCATGAACGATCAGTCCGTCAGCTTCCGCATCAATAGCGAGCTGTTGTTCAACTCGGGCGGAGCGGATTTGGGGCTGGAAGGTCTGGCAGTCTTGCGCCAGTTGGCCACCGTCTTGCAGAAGTCCGCGCATCCTATCGTGATTGAAGGCCACACCGATTCCGTGCCGATTCGCAGCTACCGTTATCCGTCCAATTGGGAGTTGTCGGGGGCGCGTGCGGGTAGTGTGGTGCGCTATATGGAAGCCAATGGCATTAACAGCCAGCGGCTGAGTGCGGTAGGGTACTCAGACACGCGGCCTTTGGGTGATAACGAAACTGCGCAAGGGCGAGCCAGTAATCGGCGTGTGGAGATTATTGTGCAAATCCCACCAACTGAAAGCAGCGCAACGCCCTAAGTCTCAGCGGATAAACAAAAGCCCGGTTTGTGATCTACAAACCGGGCTTTTTTGTTTTTGTTTTTGGGGCGCTTAGTCCAGTACGCGGGTCGAGGAGGCCAGAGTCGATAAATCAAACTTGGGCAGGTGGCGGCGTAAAGGCATGATCAAGACGCTGATCGCAACAGGCACGATGGCAGCTAGCAGGAAAGATTCCAGCAAGTAATCCATAGGGCCGTCAGGGCGCGGGAAAACCGCCAATCCAGCCACCAAACCGCCGATCGTGCTGATGGTGGCGGTAAAGCCATCGTAGCGTCGGCTGTATAGGCCAAAGAACACGGGGAATGCCGCCGCTGAGCACAGCAAGTCGGCCAACAGGAACAGGTACAGCACGCTAAAGCCTTGGGACGAGGCATACAGAACGGGGATGGAGCAAATCCAGATCAAAGAGCGCGACAGACTCATCATTTGAGCCGTATTGCGATGCGGCATGATGCGGCTCAGGTCAACGGCAATCAAGCTGGAAACCGCACTGATCGCCGTGTCGGCACTGCTCATGACCAAAGACAAGCCCAGTGGGATCAGCAAGACCAGAAACCAGACGGGTACGTGCGGCAGGATCACATTGAACAAGGCAACGGAGCTGTCACCGGGCGAACCCAGGCCCACAAATGCCAAGCCAAACAAACCCATCAGAAAGATGAAGGGGGCGACCAACAGACCGCCCAGCAAAAAACCGCGACGCATGGATTGGGTGTCTTTGGCGGCATAGATGCGCTGCCAGTTGCCTTGGTGAAACAGGCCGGTTAACAAGATGGCCACAAAAAAGGTCAGTCCGGCTTTTACGCCTACGGGGTCGCTCAGTTCGATCAGGCGCGGGGCTTCCAGCTTGACGCTTTCAAACAGCTGCACCGGGCCGCCCACGGCTTGCCAGCCAAACATGACGATCAAAAACAGCATGGGCAAAATCACGAACATCTGTACCTTGTCGGTAAAGATGGAAGCGCGCAGGCCACCGTAGGAGGTGTAGATCAGTGTGGCCAACAAGACGATGCTGGCCGGAACCCATAAAGGAATCGGTGCGATCAGGGAGATCATCTTGGACATGGCGGTGATTTCCGCCGTCATGGAGATGAACATATAAAACAGCATGATGACCAAGGTCAGTGCATACATGGGGCGACCATAACGGGCGATCACAAACTCGCTCAAGCTGTGGCCCCGAGGCAGCAATTCACGCATGCGCTTGCCAAGGGGAATCATGGCCAGACGAGGAGACATGGAGCCGATGGCGTAACCAATGACTGCACTTAAGCCCCCCCAACTGGCCGCCTGGGCGGGCGAGAACAGAATCCACGCACCGAGCGAAGAAGCCAATAAAGTCAGAATGGTGGCCAAAGAACTTTGGCTATTACGGGCAACGACAAAGTCTTCCAGCGAGCTGTTGTAGTGGCGGGCATAAAGCACCCCAGCCAAGGCAAAAGCGGCAGAAAAAATGATTAGCCACAGTAGGGTGGCGTGTTGGTCCAGCATGAGATCTCCCCAAAAGCCTGTTGAAACAGGCACAAACCGGCCAGGCTGGCGAGGTGCCAACAATAGGCGCAGAAAAATGGAGGGATTGAAATGGGGCGTGTGAGCTTGTGAATGCGCCGCACAGACACGTGCGGGCAGGCTGCCAGGCCGCGTTTCCTTTCCCTTCGCCGGCATGACCCGGATCAGGTTCTAAGGGTTACCGCAGGATATGCGGAGTCTCAGCCCGTTAAGGACTCCCCCAGGAACAGGCTAGAAGAGTAGGAGAGCTTCTTTCAAATGTCAATAATACGACTGAGTCCAATTTATGCTAAGGTCTGGCCTGCGGCACGGGGTGTCCTTCATTGCAAGGGCTGAGATAAAACCCGTCGAACCTGATCCAGCTCATACTGGCGAAGGGATGTCCGAACACTAGCCCTAAGTCCGAACTGGGCCGACATCCTCGCCGATCTTTTGCAAGGAATGTCATGTCAGTGGAACACGTCTCGGAACTCTCCCAACAAGTAGTTCTGATTACCGGCGGCGCACGCGGCCTGGGGGCTTGGCTGGTACGTGCCTTTGCACGCCAGGGTGCCAATGTCGTCATCAATTATCTGAAAAGCGAAGCAGCGGCCAAGGCGCTGGCGGACGAATTCCCCCAGCAGTGTCTGGCCGTGCAGGCTGATGTCGTGGATGCGGCTGCTGTACAGGCTTTGTTTGCCACCGCTCAAGCTCACTTTGGCAAGCCCATCACCACGGTAGTGAACAATGCGCTGCCCCAGTTCTCTTTTAACGGTGATGCCCGTCCCCATGCCGATACGCTGCGCTGGTCGCACTTGAATCAGCAATTGGAAGGTATTGTGGGCGGTGCCTTGAACACGACACAAGCCGCCTTGCCCGGTATGAAACAAGCCGGTTTTGGTCGCATCATCAATATCGGCACCAATCTGTTTCAGAACCCCGTAGTGCCTTATCACGACTACACCGCCGCCAAGGCCGCGTTGCTGTCCATGACTCGCACCTTGTCCCACGACCTGGGGCCGGATCAAATTACGGTCAATATGATTTCGGGTGGCTTGCTGCGCACGACAGATGCCTCGGCCGCCACGCCAGAAGCGGTCTTTGATTTAATTGCTGCCAGCACACCGCTGCGCCGTGTCACCACACCAGAAGAGTTTGCCGATGCGGCTTTGTTCTTTGCAGGCCCGTGGGCACGTGCTGTGACAGGACAAAACCTGGTTGTTGACGGCGGATTGGTGAAAAACGGATGAGGCAGCTGCATTTCAATTTATTCATTATGGGCTGCGGTCATCACAAGGCAGCGTGGCGTCATCCGGACTCGCAAGTCGAGCGCTTGGGCGATGTGCGGTTTTACGAAGAGCTTACTCAGTTAGCCGAACGTGGCAAGCTGGACGCTATTTTCTTCGCTGATGGTCAGTCCAGCGACAATGTTTCGGATGGTCCGCGCTGGTTTCTGGAACCCTTGACCATGATGGCGGCCTTGGCCCGAGCCACTGAGCGCATCGGTTTGATCAGCACGGTGTCCAGCACTTTTTACACGCCTTTTGTAGCTGCGCGGATGCTGTGTTCTTTGGACCACCTCTCCAATGGCCGTATGGGCTGGAACGTGGTGACGTCCATGTTCGACTCCGAAGCACGCAATCACGGTTACGAGGCCATGCCTGACCATGCCTGGCGTTATGCACGGGCGGAAGAGTTTGTGAACACGTCTTTGCAGCTGTTTGACTCCTGGAGCGACAGCGCTTTGCTCATGGATAGGCAAGGTGATTACGCCAAGGTTGATCAGGTTCGCCAGATTTTGCATAAAGGCGATCATTTCCTGGTGGATGGGCCCTTGACACTGCCACGCTCCCCTCAAGGTCAGCCCGTTCTGTTTCAGGCGGGTGCTTCCGAGCAAGGCCGGGACTTGGCTGCCCGAAAAGCAGAGGCGATTTATGCGGTGGCCTATGACCTGCCTTCGGCCCAAGCGTATTACCGCGATATCAAACGACGCGTGCGAGAAACCGGGCGTGGGGTTGATGTGCCGGTGATGCCGGGACTGGTGACCTACGTGGGCTCCACCATGGAAGAGGCACGTCGTAAACAGCAGGAACTGGATGAGCTTTTGCCGGCTGAAACGTCCCTGCGTCAGCTGGGTATGTTTGTCGGTCAGGATTGCATGAACTGGGAGCTGGATGCACCCGTGCCGCCGCTGCCTCCGTTGGAAAGCTTTAGCGGACCCAAAGGGCGTTACGCGACGATGCTACGCATTATCGAGACCGAGCAGCCCACAGTGCGTCAGTTGCTGGGACGTATTGCGGCGGGCGGTGGTCATTGCACCATGGTGGGCACACCTGAATCTATTGCTGATCAGATTGAGCACTGGTGGCGTAATGAAGGGGCGGATGGCTTTAACTTGATGCCACCGTCCTTGCCGGGCGGTATCCGAGACTTTGTTGAGCAAGTTGTCCCTGTGCTGCAAAAGCGCGGTTTGTTCCGACACGAGTACGAGCACACGACCTTGCGTGGTCATCTGGGGCTGGAGCGTCCTGCGGCCTAGTCAGGGTTAGCAGGGGACAAGGTGGGTAAAAATGCCAAGTCAGAGTTTTTGATTGCCGCGTTTATCCTCTTTTTCCCTGCTTGATTGGCCTACGGTCTTGCTGAATTTTGCTATCCTTAATGCTTTAACTGTCGCCCGCTGAACTAGCAGCGAGCTGTATAGGGATCGCACTATGAAAACCGCCGTTGTCACTGGGGCTTCTTCAGGATTTGGGGCTGCGCTTGCCCGTCAATTGGTCGCTGAGGGACATACCGTCCTGGGCCTGGCTCGTCGTCAGGACAAGCTGGATGCACTAGCTGCGGAATTGGGTGAACGATTTGTGCCTGTCAGCGTGGATTTGACCGATCGCGCTCGTTCCGAAGCCGTGTTGACTGACCTGAAAGCTCGCTTCCCCCATATCGATGTGCTGATCAATAATGCCGGTCTGGCCTTAGGGGTGGATAAAGCCCAAGATGCCCAGCTGGATCAGTGGGACACCATGGTTGCCACCAATATCAGCGCCTTGTTGCACATCACGCAGGCTTTGTTGCCGGGCATGGTGGAGCGCAACTGTGGTCACATCATTAACCTGGGTTCCACGGCGGGTGAATATGCCTACGCGGGTGGCAATGTATATGGTGCGACCAAGGCCTTTGTGCATCAATTTGGTCGTAATCTGCGCGCTGACTTGGCTGGTACCGCTGTTCGTGTTTCGACTGTCGCGCCTGGCCTGTGTTCAGGTACGGATTTCTCTACGGTTCGCCTGGGCGACAAAGATAAAGCGGCTGCGCTGTACCAGAACGTAGACGCGCTGACGCCTGACGATATTGCTGGCACCATTGCCTGGATCATGAATGCGCCCGCGCACATGAACGTCAACTACATCGAGCTGATGCCGGTTGCCCAAAGCTTTGCGGGCTTGAGCGTACACCGCAAAGCCTAAAGGCTGTTTAGCGCTATGACTGCGCTGTAGCCTGGCTTGCTTTGAGCCAAGCTCAGGATTTACACTGCAGTGGTCTTCAGGGCGGGGTGAAATTCCCCACCGGCGGTAAAGGGCTCAGTCCCAAGCCCGCGAGCGCTTTTCTGCGAAGGAAAGGTCAGCAGATCAGGTGCAAAACCTGGGCCGACGGTCACAGTCCGGATGAAAGAAGATGAAGCATCGCTGCCTGGTGATACAGGCAGCGACGTGTTTTATTGCAGCCCAGAGGACGCATTGTGTAATCAAGGATGCGTTCACATGAAAAAACTCCCTATTTCCCCTGCATTAGCCGCGTGCCTTTTGCATGAACTCTGCCAAGGAGCGCACTGATGTATACCGGTATTGTTAAAGCGGTTCGACCTTTGACCGCTGTTAAAGCCGAGATCGGCCGTACGGAATTTGAAATCGACTTCACGGACGAGCTGCTGGTGGATCTGCAACTGGGCGCCAGCGTCAGTGTTGAAGGCACGTGCCTGAGCGTGACCAGCATTTCCGGACCTAAAGTCACCTTTGACGCGATTCCAGTCACATTGGAACGCACGAATCTGGGCGGGCTTAAAACAGGCGACCTGGTCAATATCGAACGATCGGCCAAGCTCAATGAAGAAGTGGGTGGCCACGTGATGGCAGGACATATCGCCACGACTGCCGAAGTGCTGGAATTAAGCATTTCTGAAGCGGCTAACCGTCTGCGTTTTCGTATGCCAGAAGCTTGGGCTAAATACGTATTTCCACGCGGCTTTCTGGGCGTGAACGGCTGCAGCTTGACGGTGGCTGATGTGGAAGACGGTGTGGTTACGATCAACCTGATTCCAGAGACGCTCAGGCAGACTACGTTCCCCCAGTACAAGGCCGGTGATCTCTTGAATATCGAGGTGGATCAGCAGACGCTTGTACTGGTAGATGTGTTGGAACGCACTATTGCAGGAACACTGTCTCGATTTCTGCCTGCTTAAAAATTGGGCAAAAAGTAGTCAGCAAAGGGCTGCCAGTTTTCTGACTGGCGGCTTTTTTATGTGCCTTTGCTGGGATCTATCTTTGTGTCAGGGTTTTCAAGACCCAATCCGCCCGCTCTGACACGCTGATTTTGGGCAAGACCTTAACTTGATAGCAGAGTGCGGGGTAAACCTGCACCAGACGTTCGTATTCTTCTATTGCAGCGTTCATATCATGACGACGCTCCGGATCAGAAAGATATATCTCTGGCCACGGGGGCGTCAAAAACACGTGTTGGTGATAAGGGTAGAGCGTATTCATCTGCTTTAGCACAGGCTTGCCGGTGAGTTCCTGCAATGCAGACGCGGCATCAATCACGCCACGATCAAAAAACACCCATTGGCCATCGCGTGCTGCGCTGGAATAGTCTGCGCAAGCCATGCTGATTGCAGCCTGTAAAAAGGCCTCCATGTCCGTCCAGGGCAGGGCCGTTCCGCCCTGGGCCAACTGATCCTGAACAATGCGACGGCCAGGCTCTTGGACCACGGCATATCCGCGTTGTTCCAGCTCCGCTAACAAAGTAGATTTGCCGCCGCCCGAGCAGCCGGAAAGAAGGACGAATGCGTTCATAAATAAGAGTGGTTCTAAAGGTTGATGGATGTTTTGGGCAGCGGTATGCCCCGACACTGAAGCTGGATGTAGGGATGTAGGGATGTAGGGATGTAGGGATGTAGGGATGTAGGGATGTAGGGATGTAGGGATGTAGGGATGTAGGGGAGAGCCCCTGGTGGCGGAATCTAGAATAGAGACGCCGTGAAGATGAGCGTAGTTTAACGCAGCTGGCTTTATCTTTAAAAGGCCTGATCAGATCCAAGTCCTTAAATAATATAGGGAATGGTGGAGGAGGATACCGAGCTTAGCTTTCAGAATCGCATTAATCCTTAAGCAGAGTCACCCTAGGTATTTGAGCAGACATGGGAAGGAACGAAGGAAGCTAAACCGGCTAAAAATCACAGCTAAACCCCCAAACCATAGTCACAGCAGTAAGGACCGATCGCTATAAAGTCCAGTCATAGAATATAAAATGCAATTAACGGAAAAGATTCTACTGCATTGAAAAAGACCGTCTACAAGAAAAAGAGGGCGAAATCGGTGACTTTGAATGAAGCTATCTAGCGCTGACATGGCTTTCTAAGCATCAAAGTCAGTGGTTATCGCTCGTTAACGTCTCACTCAACTGGCGTTTGCTCTGTTCGCCAGATAAACCATGCTCTTGAACTCCCGACGTCAACGCAAAACGCCGATTGCTCATCAAGACACAATCGGCGTTTTTTATCTCTCAACAACAAGTTGAAAGAGCAGGGCGCTTAAGCAGACAGTTTTTCAACCTTCGCGGGCAGACCCTGACGCACGGCAGCACCAGAAACCCAGTCAATCCAGACGTTATCCTGACCTTCACCACGGGTAGGATCAGCAAAACCCAGATCGTTCAGGTTAACGCCGGCTGCCAGATCAGGACGGTGAGGCATGGCTTGACCATCAATCTGATGAGATCGTGCGCCCAATTCGGTATGCCCGAATCCGTATTCAATGGCGATTGCACCGCGCATGATTCCACCCCGAACCATAGCAACGCCTTCGATCGATCCGCCTGGCGTGCTGACTCGAATATGATCACCATTGCTGATCCCCATACCCTTGGCATCTTCTAAGTTCAGAGAGATCGGGTTATGCGGGTGAACCTGACGTAGCCTGTCCATTCCAATCGACATGGAACTCATAAGATTAGACTTGTATGAGCTCATCAACAGAGGCCATTCTTGTTCAGAGTAGTGTTCACGCATAGAACTGCCATCAGCCATCCGGGTGGGATACCAGCTTGGGCAGCCGCTGAGGCGTTCGCCGGTCAGCGAATGGCGCATTTTGGCTAGATCCTCGCTCCAGACCTGCAAAGTAGGCTGATAACGGGCTTTCAGCTGATTGCCTTTCCAAGCGTTTTCAATCCGATCAAAACGGCCACCACGAGTCAGTAGCATGGCTACTTTTCTCTGCTCTTCAGCATGCAATCGAGACTGCAATTCTGGGAACAGACGATCAACACCGGTAAGGCGCATATCGTCATCCGTGGCGTCTTCCACAGGGCGACCGGCTCCGTACGCGATATTGGCCATGCCACGCAGATAAAAGTCCTCTGCACATAGCAAATCGTGAGCTTGGCCATCTTTATCTTTCAAGACGCCTTTGCCAAATCCAGGCAAGCCCAAGCGCAAAGCAACCGCAAACAGGAAGCTCTCCAGACTGATGGGTTTGCCATCTGCCGTGCGATCGACGCGTGGTGGCACCACAGGCCAACGTACTGTTGAGGATTTTGCGATCACGTCAGCCCAAGGGGCCGAGACTCCCCAGCTTTCGTAGGTCACGGTGTCCGGTACGATGTAGTCGGCGTAGGCGTTGGTCTCATTGATAAAAGGATTGACCGAGATGGACAGGGGTAAGGCTGCAGGGTCTTTTAGCTTGTCCAACAAGGTGTTCTTGAAGCCGGCAATGGCGTAAACCGGATTGCTCATGTGGTTGATCCACACTTTGCACGTGTAGGGATAGCCGTTCAGGCCCGAGGCAATCATCTCAGTGCTCAAGCCGCCGACAGCGGGGTACCAGGGAGCAGGAGCCGGATAAAGAGCTTGGCCGCTCTCTTTACGGCGTTTGAATTCGCTGGATTTTTCGTAAGCGAAACGGTTGCGAGACAGGCTGACACCGCTGGCCTTCACTTTGCCGGGGAACTGAGCAAAGTTATAGCGAGGACCAGGACCAAAGGGGCCAAATGGGCCTGCGTCCAGCACTAAGCCACCCTTCAAGTTCAAGTTACCCATCAAGGTATTGAGCATGGCAATGGCATACGCCGTGTAGAAGCCGGAGCCACTCATGGTGCCACCGTGAGCATCCACAACCGCTTGGCGGCCGTAGCTGGTGAACTCGCGGGTCAGTTCCACCAAGGTTTCTTCCGTCACCCCACAGCCTTTGGCGTATTGCTCAAGCGTTTGCTCATGGCTGCACTCGCGCAGCATTTGCAAAGCGGTACAGACACGAACCTCTTTGCCATCAATAGTGACCTGCTGATCTACAAATAAGGTGGCGCTGTCTACGTCTTCGTACGCACGCAATTGGCCTTGATCATCCAACACCACAAAAGCGGGCTCGCTACCCTCGGCACTTTCCCAGGCAAGGTCTGTGCCTCGCAGGTAGCGTCCAAATTCAGGATGCTCAGGATCAGCGATCAGCAAATGACTCGCATTGGTCCAAGAGGCGATATCCACATCTTGTTCGGTAGGAGCATGGGGCCGAGACAGATACTCAGCATCAAAACGTTCATTGTCCAGAATCCAGCGCAGCATCCCCATTACCAAGGACAAGTCACTGCCGGGCAGGACAGGTTGCCAGCGGTTGCCACTGCCAGCGGCCAAACTGGACGAGGTAGGCAGAATAGGGGACACCACCACATAGCGGAAGGTGTTTTCCGGGCGTGAACGCGCCTCGGCCAGCTCGCGGCCCTGGCGCTGGAAAGGGTTACCGGCTTGAGCCGGAGCTGCACCAATAAACAGGCCGAAACGGGCATTGCTCCAGTCAGGCTTGCCATGCGGCATGGATTTCAAATCACCCAAGGCGGCAGCTGTGCCTACTCGGAAGCTCTGACCACAATAAGAACCGTGGTTGCTGAAGTTAACGGTTCCGAAGGACTGTTCAACAAAGCGTTTGATTAGCGGGGTACGCCCCTCGTTGGACGCATCGGTAAAGAGCAACTGATTGGCAATAGGGCCGAACTCGGGGTTTTCCGGGTCGATAGGGGTTTTATGATCCCAAATCGCACGCAAACCATCTACTTTGCCTTCGTTGAAAAGGTCACCACCTTCGCACACCTCTTCAATCAACTGCTCAAAGCTGATGCGTTGCCACTGACCAGAACCTCGGGGGCCCACCCGCTTCAAGGGCGACAACACACGGTAAGGGCTGGCGTGCTGTTCCAGCATGGAAGCACCTCGTGCACAGGCGCTGGCACGACCTTCAAGGCCGTTCTCACCGCCCAGCATGGCGTAGACCTCTCGCACAGGAAGTTCCATCGCGGCAGGACGTGTGGTTGCCAAGGGGTGATAAGGGTTGCCTGCGATACGCAAGATCGAATTTGTCTCGGTATCAACGCGGACTCGTACACCGCACTGGGTCCAGCAACCCAAACAGCTAGACGGGCTGACGATTTGACCAGGCTGCGTATCCAGCAGGCCTGTTATCGGGTCTATCCGAAATTCAGTCTTTAAGGAGTTTCCGCGCGTAGCGTGGGCTGTGGGCACACCTGCGCTGCCATGGCCCAGACCATGCACGGCCTTGATCACTGTATCGCTATAACCTGCCGCAAAAGCAGCCAGGCCACCCACCGCAGCACCGCCGCGAGTCAGCACCTGTCGACGAGACAGGTTAGGAGTTTCTTTTTTCTTGCTCATGACATTAAGTACCTGAAATCTGATTTATCTGCGCGAAGTTCAAGCCGCTTTGGAAAGGCCACGGGCGGGGAACAGAGAAAGCAGGGTGGTGCTGGCGGCCAGCAAGGCAATGCACAAGCCCAACACGCCCAGCATACCCAGCAGACCATCGCTGCCTAAGGGCATGGTGTAGAGATACAGGCCAGCACCGTATTTGGGGACGCCTTGGACCGCCATAAAAATGATCCAACGAAAGACCCAGGCGGAGCCCAGCATCAGGGCAGCGCACAGCAAGCTATAAAAGGGACCTCGCAAAGCTTGGGCAGGGCGACTGAGCAAATACACGATGAGCAGACCCAGGAGCAAAGAGCCCAGAAAACCAAGCTGCCACACCGGATAGGTTTGGAACAGATCCCATGCAGCGCCAAACGAATCGCTTAAACCCATCCAACCGGCTATTGCCCAGGAGGCAGCGCAAACCACCAGCGCGGCGATCGTACCAAGAGACCAGCGGCGCACAATGCCCAAAGGCAAGGCTGCCAAGCCGCCCGGCAAGAAACGGGCCACTAACAAGATGGCACCCAAGCTGGCCAGAGCCGCCGTCAATGTGAAATTGACCGGCAGGAAGGCGGTATTCCACAGGGGACGCGAACGCAGCACCATCACTTCCATCCCGGTGTACACCAGAATTGATACGGCAGACAGGAGCAAAGCAAGGCTCAGCCATCGCCACAGCGCACGCTTGTCCAACCACCACGCCAGCACATTGGCCACGGACAGGCCGATGAAGATCGGCAGCAGCACCGCACCAACCGACATCCAGGACCAAGGGGTGAAATGGGCATAAAAGTGCCAGAAACGACCGGGCTGATGCAGGTCGGCCAGCAAGGACACTGGTGCAGCAATGCTGCTGCACAGCAGCACAATCATCAAGGCCGGTTCCAGACGGCGCAAGGCGCTGTCGCTGGACCAGGCGCAACGCCACACCCACACGGTGCTGGTTGCTGCAATCCCGACCAGAAAAAAGTATTGAACCGCCCAAGGCAGCCAGGCAACTTCATAGGCGGGGGTCAAAATTTCGATAATAGACATAGCGGCCCCTTAGAACTGAGTGGTCAGGCGCACACTGGCCTGGCCATCCACACCATCAACGAACTCGTCCGGCAAACCGATGTAGAACACATGCGGATTGGTGTTCATGCCGGGCTTGAGCACGCGAATTTCCTCTTTGTGCTCTTTGAGCAATTGGGAAATCGTGCTGGCTTCGTCGTTCATGTCGCCAATAATGCGGGCACCGCCCACACAGCTTTCCACACAGGCTGGCAACAGACCCACTTCCAGGCGATGCTCGCAGAAAGTGCACTTGTCGGCGGTCTGCGTTTCATGGTTAATGAAACGGGCATCGTAAGGACAGGCCTGTACACAGTAGGCACAGCCGACACAGCGTTCGTTGTCGACCAACACCACACCGTCTTCGCGCTGGAAGGTTGCCTGCACAGGACAAACCGGCACACAGGGTGGGTCGTCACAGTGATTACAGAGGCGAGGCAAGCTCAGCATGGCCGCTTGCTGCTGTTCGTCCAGCACTTCGTACTGCAGAACCGTGGTGCGGAACTGCCCAATGGGAGGAGCGTTTTCGATCGAACAGCTGACCGTACAGGCCTGGCAACCGATGCACTTTCTCAAGTCAACCACCATGCCATAGCGAGCCCCGTCTTTACCGCCACCGCGTCGTGGTGGCTGGCTATTCATGGCTGCCTGAACAGGCTGAATAGGAATGATCGTGGCACCGGCGCTCAGGCCCAGCAATTCCTTAAGAAAACGTCGCTTGCCCTTCTTGGGCTCGGCGGTGGGAATCATGTGTTTTCCTTTTTTTGCTTGGGTTTAACCCAATTACATTATTTGTAGTTATAAGCATATTAAGAATTCACAGATACGGACTTGATGAAGGTCAAACAGAACATTTAAAGGTTGAAATGTTGACGCTCGCCTGTACTTTTCAGGCATAAAAAAGCGCCCCGTCTTCCGTAAGCGGGGCGCTATATACCTAAGTTATTTACGATTTTGCTTAGAACGTGCCGCTCAAGCCCAGGAAGAAAGTGCGACCGGGTTGGTTGAATGTGTAGGCACCGGCACCGTAGATATAGTTGGGTGTACCCAGGTTCACACCGATGGCATTACCACGACGGAACAGGCGTTTGTCGAACAGATTATCCACACCGGCATTGATGCGGAAATGCTTGTTGATCTTGTACTGCGTACTCAAGCCAAACAAGGCATAAGGGGAAACCTTGTCGGTGGCGGAGCCCGTCAAAGGCTGGCCATAAAAGTCATACTTGGGCGGTTTTTGTTCACCATAAAAGGTTGCTTTGGCACGCAAAGACCAGTCAGCATTCACGTTCCAGTCCAGAGTGGTGTTGATGGTGTACTTGGGAATCGTGGATAGCGCTTCACCCGTGGTCTTGTTCTTGGACTCGATCATGTAGGTGAAGTTGGTTGACCACAGCCAGTTTTCAGCCAAAGGCAGCGTCAAGTTACCTTCCAGACCCGAAACCACGGCTTTGGGAATGTTCTCCCATTGCAGGACCAACTGTTGATTGTTCAATGCAGTAAAGCTGTTGGTGGCAAATCGTCCGGCTTCCACTTTGTTACGGTAATCATTGTGGAAGTAGGTCAGGCTGGCACCCAGACCATCATCCCCCACATATTCCACACCCAGCTCTTTATTAATGCTGGTTTCAGCCTTCAAGTCCGAATTACCTTGCAGGAAGCAACCCGTGCTGCTGCCCGTCGTATTGCCCCAGCAGCCGTTACCCTGACTGTACAAGGTGTAGCCGTCATTGCTTTGATACAGGTTGGGAGCTTTGTAAGCGCGGGCAATACCGGCTTTCAGCAACCAGTTATCCGTCACGGCATGCGTCAGGTTCAGCGAAGGACTCCAGTTGCTGCCATGCTTGTCGTGATAGTCAAAACGCAGACCAGGCGTAACGGTGGTCTTATCGGTCGCGTAGATATTGTTTTCAGCGAAAACCGAGTAAATATTCGCCCGCGACTTGGGTTTGTATTTGTTGGGGACGCCAGGAATACGGGTAGGGTTACGTAGAGCCAAATCCGAGGACTTGTCATTCAATTCCTGACCAACCCATTCCATGCCGATCGTGGCGTACTGCTCAACGCTGCCGGTCTTGAATTGATGGCTGACCTCAGAGTGGGCCGTCAAAGTAGTCAAGTCTACGGTGCCAAAACCACTGTCCTTCACACGCGCAGGATCATTGAAAGCTCCTTCAGTACCACCGGCCATACCTTCCAAAATACGGTAATTACGCGTTTTCTCGTATTGGAAGTAGGCGAGGGAGTTCGTCTTGTCATTCCAGTCGCCACGGTGGGTCAGGGAATAGCTCTGGCGGTACATCTTGTTGGTTTCATCGCCCAACTGACGTTTGACCTCATCATTGGTATTCGTGTTTTGCGTATCGCCGGTGTAGATATTCCCCTGACGGCTATAGGACGCCTCCAGGTCTACAGTCTGGCGGCTGTCAGGGCGCCAGGATAGCAAGCCATTGATGTCTTTATTACGCACACCCTCACGACCGGCAGGCAAGCTGTTCGCATTGCTGCCCCCACGTTCGGTCTGGTGTCCTTTGTTGATCTCCGGATCATCCGCATCTGTCTTGTTCAGGTTCCCGTACAAGCGGAAAGACAGGGATTCGCTGACCGGGCCACTCAAGCCAAAGCTCATGCGCCGCGTTGCGCCTTCGTCACTATGCTCTGGCAAGTTGCCATACAAAGAGTAGGTGCCTTGAAATGTGTCCGTCGTGGGCTTGGTGATGATATTGACCACACCACCTGCAGCACCATTTCCGTAGCGGGCGGCCGCCGGGCCACGCAACACTTCTACGCGTTCGATCTGCTCAGCAGGGACCCAGTTGGTATCACCACGCGAATCACGTTCGCCACGCCAGCCGAAACGCACGGCCGAACGTGAACTGACGGGTTTGCCGTCAATCAGAATCATGGTGTTTTCCGGGCCCATGCCGCGGATGTCGATTTGTCGGTTATTACCGCGCTGACCGCTAGCGGAGTTACCGGTCAGGTTAACGCCCGGCATAGTGCGCAGAACTTCGGAAATATCGTTGGCGGGAGGGGATTTCTGGATGTCTTCGGCGGTGATGATGGAGGAGCCCAGAGTTTGCTTGAGTTCATCCTCGGCCTTGACCACGATACGTTCTAATTCGTCCACCTCTTGAGCCTGCGTCTGATAGGGGAAAGCGAACAATAAAGCCACTGCCAGACTACTTAAAGGCATAAACGATGCACCGCTAGGCAGCTGGCGCAAAGCGGCGAGGGACGAGAACACCGACATGATAAACACCCAGTAATAATGAGATTGATTCTTGATTATAAACAGGGCTCTGCAGCGGCGTTACAGCAATCACCTAAATCCAACACATGGAGCAAGACAAAATTGGCCCAACGCAAGCGGCCAAGGGGAGAGCAGGCAGAACTGTCAAAACTGACAGCTTGCAAAGTCCGCCTGCACCACTGTATTTAGGCGCACACGCTGCAGCCCGGTCCCATACAGGTATGCAGAACCGAGTTACGGGTACTGGAACGGGTGCCGGGGCCGGTGACATTATTGCCCGCCAGTGCTTGCTGGGGCGTCAGGCCGCGTGTCGGGCCGTCTTTGCTGAACAGGCGACGGGGTGCACTCAATTGCAGCAACAAGGTGCCTTGCTGGCAGGAGCTACAGGTCTGGGGATCGTTGCGCGTTGCAATGCTGCGCAAGCTGCTGCTGCGCGTCAGGCAATGATTGCAAAGGTAATCGTACAAAGGCATGGCAAATCCAAATAAAGCAAACCCTGGCCCAAAAAACGGGCCAGGGTTAAAGACCAATCAGGTCAAGCTACAGCGAGTGCCAGGGCGGCCAAAACGGGCCGCGTCATTCAAAGCACCTTTAGGCAAGATATCGGTATCGAAAATACCGGTAGGCAATGCCAGCGAAGCAGAGCTATTGGGTAGATCCACCACGCCACCGTAACGGCCCTCTACAGGAGCCGCCGTCAGCAGCATGTACGCCTGTGCTGGCGACAGCTCCGTCGTGCGGGTGATGTAGTCGATTGCGGCCAGACAGGCCTGGCGATATGCCACCGTGGAGTCCAGGTAGTAGTTCACGCCTTCTTCCACGCTGATGCCTGTGAAGTGCATCCACTGATCGTACTTGGGGTCGTGACGGCCGGGTACGTAGATCGGTGCGGTCAGATTGTATTTGGCCATGCCGCCTTTGATCAGATCAAAGCCAAGATGGGCCGCGCCGTCCATTTCAATGGCGCCACAGAAGGAGATCTCGCCATCGCCTTGGGAGAAGTGCAAATCGCCCATGGACAAGCCTGCACCCTTCACATAGACCGGGAAGTAAATCCGCGAGCCAATGGTCAGGTTTTTGATATCCAGGTTGCCGCCATGCTCACGCGGAGGCACGGTACGGGCAGCTTCGGCCGCCATGCGGTCAAACTCGGCCCCTTTAACACCACGCAAAACAGCAGTTTTGGCATCCGGTGGATTGGCATGACCTTTTGGAACCAGCAGGGCTTCACGGCGGTTCCATTCACGCAGCAGCTCATGCGAGGGCAGGGTGCCGATCAAGCCTGGGTGCATCATGGCCGCAATACGCACCCCGGGTATGTGGCGCGAGGTGGCATACACCCCATGCAGATCCCAGATGGCCTTGTCCGCTTCTGGGAAATGGTCGGCCAAAAAGCCACCGCCATTTTCTTTGGCAAAAATACCCGAGAAACCCACGGGGGTAATGCAGCGAATATCCAGCAGATCCACCACCAAAATATCGCCGGGCTCAGCACCTTCAACGTGGATGGGGCCTGTCAGTGGATGGGCGCGTGTCAGGTCAACGTCGCGGACGTCGTTGGCGCTGTCGGTGTTTTTGATTTGTGCGTCCAGAAAGTCCATACATTCCAGAATCATCTCTTCACCGGGCTTGACGCTGGTCAGGTCTGGAATATCGGGGTGCCACCGGTTATGACCGATCTCGGCTTGCTCGGCCAGGGGTGCGCCGGGTTTGATTTTTATATGCTGCATGTGTTCTCCGAAGAATGTGTGCGAGGTCCGCACAACGGCGCTATTTCTGCGCTTGGCGACATCATTAACATGACTGGACAAGGGTGGTCAAAACACGAAAACGCGCGGTTTTATAGGTTTATTTATGCCGTTAAATAAATTCTTAAGCGAGTCAATGATTTAGGCTTTAAGGGATAAACAATCAACAAAGCGGGGATTTTGTCCAGAGGGCAAATCCTGATTTTTGAGCACTTTTTTTCAGCCCCAAACACGGGGAAATCTCTGCCCCCCACGATATATAGCAATCCATATACAAGGCATATGACTTCTTGGATGCAGCAAGAATATCCACGGTTTAGGCGGTGCTTGGCGAGCAGATCATGACGGGCCGAATAACCCTTATCACAAGGGGTATATAAGTCAGCAAGTCGAACTGACAACAATGAAAAACAACTAAAACGCAGGAGACACAAGCATGACTAGCCGTTCCCCGATTCTGTGGATTCGTAATCCGATGGCCTGTTCGGATGAACAAGCCGCAGGTGGTGTACTGGTTCAAGACAGCCGCATCATCGAAAAAGTCGCCGCCGGCCAGCAACCCCTTCAAGCTTACGATCAGACTTGGGATGCTTCCCGTCACGTATTGCTGCCAGGCCTGGTCAATACGCACCATCACTTTTATCAAACGCTGACGCGCGCCTATACACCGGCGCTGAACAAGCCTTTGTTCCCCTGGCTGACCACTTTGTATGACGTCTGGGCTGGCCTGGATGATGAGCAAATGCAGGTGGCCAGTGAACTGGCCATGGTGGAGCTGCTGCAATCGGGCTGTACAACGGTGGCCGATCACCACTATGTATTTTCCGGCGCCTTGCAACACGCTATTGATTGTCAGGCTGAAACCGCACAGCGACTAGGTGTGCGCGCCGCACTGACACGCGGCTCCATGAGCGTTGGTCGCGACCAGGGCGGTTTGCCCCCTCAAAACGTCGTTCAGGACGAGCAAACCATTCTGGACGACAGCCTGCGTTTGATTCGCCAATATCACCAGCGGGAAGACGGGGCCATGATTACGCTGGCACTGGCTCCCTGTTCTCCCTTTTCCGTTAGCCGGGAATTGATGAGCGAAAGCGCCAAGCTGGCAGAACGTGAGGACGTCCGTCTGCACACCCATCTGGCCGAGACAGACGACGAAACCGCCTACTGCGAGCGCCTGTTTGGCATGCGTCCGTTGGATTATCTGGACCAGCAGGGATGGTTAAGCAATCGCACCTGGCTGGCTCACGGCATTCACTTTAATGACGATGAGATTCAGCGCCTGGGCAAAGCCGGGACAGGCATCGCGCACTGCCCCTCGTCCAATATGGTTTTGGGCAGCGGCCTGTGCCGCACCATCGAACTGGAAGCTGCTGGTGCACCCGTTGGTTTGGCAGTGGATGGTTCTGCTTCTAACGACCACTCCAATCTGGCTCAGGAAATGCGTCAGGCGCTGCTACTGGGCCGCCTGCGCTACGCACCCGGTCAGGTCACCCATCAGGCTGTCATTCGCTGGGCCACACAAGGCTCAGCCCGCTGCTTGGGCCGTGAGGACATTGGTGGCCTGAATGTGGGCCAGCAAGCGGACTTGGCCTTGTTCACCTTGGACGAGCTGCGTTTTTCCGGTGCAGAAAACCCCTTGGCTGCCTTGCTGCTGTGCGGCGCAGATCGGGCCGACCGCGTCATGGTCGCCGGCCAATGGCGAGTCATCGACGGCCAGCCCTGCGGTATCGACCTTCAGGAACTGATGCACCGCCATCAACATGCCGCTCGCCGTCTGCGTGACAAGGTGGAGGTCAGCGTAGCCACAGCTTGATTTTTTTAGCGACAGGGCCATAGAGCCCTGCCTATCCATTATTCGGAGACAACTAATGACACAAACAACGACAAGAGACGCCGCGCAAACGCAGCGTCCAGAAGACGAGAATCTGGGCCTGGGTGCCAATCTGGCCTACGGCTTTCAACACGTACTGACCATGTACGGCGGCATTATTGCCGTGCCCCTGATTATTGGCGAAGCCGCTGGCTTGCCTCCTAGTGAAACTGGCTTGTTGATTACGGCCTGCCTGTTCATGGGCGGTTTGGCCACTTTGCTGCAAACCTTGGGCGTTCCCTTTTTCGGATGCCGCCTGCCCCTGGTCCAAGGTGTGTCGTTCTCTGGTGTCGCCACCATGATTGCGATCTTGAATACAGGAGGCGGCCTGCCCGCTGTATTTGGCGCCGTTATTGTGGCCTCCCTGATAGGGCTGCTGATTACCCCCTTGTTTTCACGCATCATCCGCTTCTTCCCGCCTTTGGTCACAGGCTGCGTGATTACCACCATTGGCTTGACCCTGATGCCTGTTGCCGCATTTTGGGCCATGGGCGGCAATCCTTCAGCCCCTGACTTTGGCAGCGTCGGCAATATCTCCCTGGCTGCCATGACGCTGGCGATTGTCCTGTTGCTGAGCAAACTGGGAAGTGCCGCCATTTCGCGCTTGTCCATCTTGCTGGCCATCATTATTGGGACTGTGATTGCCGCAGCCATTGGTCATGCCGATTTCTCCGCAGTAGGCGAAGGCGAGGTTTTTGCCTTGCCTAGCCTGTTCCACTTTGGCATGCCAACCTTCCAGACCGCCGCCATTATTTCCATGTTCATTGTGATCATCGTCACCTTGGTGGAAACATCGGCCGACATTCTGGCGGTGGGTGACATCATCGAAACCAAGGTGGACTCCAAGCGCCTGGGCGATGGCCTGCGTGCCGATATGCTGTCCAGCCTGGTGGCTCCGATCTTTGGCTCCTTCACACAAAGCGCTTTTGCTCAGAACGTCGGTCTGGTAGCGGTAACAGGTGTTAAAAGCCGTTATGTTGTCGCCTTTGGTGGTTTGATTCTGATTGCCCTGGGCTTGCTGCCCGTCATGGGCCGTCTGGTTGCCGCTGTACCACCTGCTGTCTTGGGTGGTGCCGGCATGGTCTTATTTGGCACGGTGGCCGCCAGCGGTATTCGTACTTTGGCCAAGGTCAACTACGAAAACAATATGAACCTGATCATTGTGGCCACTGCCATTGGCGCGGGCATGATCCCTATCGTGGCTCCTAAGTTCTACGAGCATTTCCCTGTCTGGTTCGCAACGATTTTCCACTCCGGCATCAGCTCTGCTGCTTTGGTAGCCATTGTGCTGAACCTGCTGTTCAACCACTTCAAACTGGGTAATCCTGATCAACCCTCTGTGTTCGCGGCAGGCGGTGGACGCTACCTGCGCGTGTCGGATGTGGCCAAACTGAACGAAGGCGATCGTGTCGTTAATGGGAAAGTGGTGGATAAAGAAGGGAAGGAAGTGCCTATCCTGAGCGATGAGCATTCCGAACCTGAAGAGGTCAGTATTCATGCCAAACCCAGCCTGAGCAACGCATAAGCCGCCCAAAACCTGCTGCTCTACGTATTAAATGCCCGTCTGCACCTTCTAAAAGAAGGCTGGACGGGCGTTGTTTATATCAGGGCTTGAAAAGTCCCAAGCTGCCACTATCTATTAATGCGTAGGCGATCAGAGCCCACGCCTCCCTACTTACGCAGGGCTCAATTTCTACAAAATGGAGTTCAAGCATGGCAAATAATTTGACACGTTTCAATCCGTTTGGTGAGCTGGCTGGCTTGGATACGTGGCGCGATTTTGAAGATATTTTCCGGCGTGTACCGGTTGTTGGCTCCTTGGCGGGCAATACCCCCCCTAGCATTCGACTGGATGTACACGAGGACGAAGGGGCTTACCGGGTCAGTGCGGAAGTCCCAGGCATCAACAAAGAAGATGTTCACGTCAGTGTTGATGGCAACGTAGTATCCATCCGCGTCGAAAGCCGACGTCAGCATGAGGAAAAAGAAGGCGACACGGTATTGCGCAGCGAACGCTATTACGGCGTCCAAACCCGCAGTTTCAGCCTGGCTCAGGATATTGACGACACCCAGGCCAGCGCTAAATGTGAAAACGGCGTTTTGGAGCTGGTTCTGCCCAAGAAAAAGGGTGGGGCTGGGGCCAAGAAGCTGGAAATCCGTTAAACCTGAACGCTCACAAAGAAACCGCGCCATATCGGCGCGGTTTTCTTTTACAGCCGTCTTTCAAGCGTGCTCAAGCTCCAGAATAGAGCACACGCCACCGCAATCTATATGCCGTATCAAGCGCAGACCCGCGTGGGCAAACAAAGATTCAAATTCTGCCTGTGTCCGTTCACGGCTATTTTCCAGTACACCCATCACAACCAGGTCCAGCAGCTTGCCGCCGTTAGGGCGGTTATCCGGCTGGATGACAGCCTCTAAAACCAAGACCCGGCCCTGTTTGGACATACCCTGCTTGCAGTTGCGCAAAATGCGTATGGATTGCTCATCACTCCAGTCATGTAGAACATTCTGCAGCAAGTAGACATCCCCCTCAGGACAGCTCTCAAAAAAATCGCCTGCTACATGCTCCCAGCGATCTGCCTGGTTCAAATCAGCCAAAACCGAGTTTTCCAGCACTTGCGCGTGATCATATAAGACGCCATAGGCGCTGGGATGCTGTTGCAAGACCAAGGACAATAGACGGCCGATACCGCCGCCCACATCAACCACTCGCGCTCCTTGAGGGATGTCGATTTTCTCTATTAAGAGGCGGTTGGAAGCCATCGATTTTTCAGAAATACCTTGGTGAAAAATAGAGTGGATGGAGGGATCCTCCCAATGCTCAAAAAAACCATGCCCAAAATGCTCACGAAAAATCGGTGAGCCTGCAGCGGCTCGTGCCAGGTCTTGTACCCCATACAAAAGAGCAGGGTCAGTCAGCATTAAGGTTGCATCTTTCAAACGCGCACTGGCATCTGTGCGTAAATGCTGACCCAACTGATCAAGCTGGTACGTATTGACAGGCTGTTCGCGGAACACGCCGTACGCGCACAAGACCCGCATAATGCGCTGCAAATGAAGTGCCTGTGTATGTGTTGCAGAAGCTAAGTCCTCGATCGCAAGAGGGCCGTCTTTTAAATGATCGGCCACATCCAGTTGAACGGCTGCGCGAAGCGCGGCCGGCACAGAGCTAGCCATGATTAAGCTGAGCAGGGCGATGGAACTATCTTGAGTCGACTCTTTACTTGGTTTGCTGGCAACAGAAAATCGTGTCATCTCTATCCCTTTATAAATTAGGCCGGTCACTTAAACGTGAACCGGCCATTTTTAGAAACGAACCATATTCAATCAGAGCGAATGATCAATATGCGCTTCTTACAAGGGACAGAAAACCCAAAAACTCAAGGTTTCTTGTTCTCGAGCATATAAGTCAGAGAACTGGCCACTAAGGCCCGTGTACCGATGCGCAGTGCCTTTTCATCAATCATGAACTCGGGCGAATGGTTAGGTGCGCCCACTTTGTCTGCGTGAGGGGAAGCATTCAAGCGCCAGAACACCAAGGGGATGTTCTTGGAGAAGGCCCCGAAGTCTTCCGAGCCCATGCCGGCTTGCACTTCTTTGGCGCCGATGCCGTCAGTGGCTTGATTCAAGGCCGGGCTGATGAGCTGAGTCACCTGCGGATCACTGATCAGGACTTCATACCCCGTATCGATTTTCACCGTGGCTTTCAGGCCATGGCTGTCAGCAATGTTTTGCGCGTAGCGCTTGATCAGCTCATGTGCCGTAGCCTGATTCATTTTCGACAGGGAACGTACCGTGCCGGAGATGTAAGCAGTTTCGGGCAGGACGTTAGGACGGTTGCCACTTTGCAGAGAACCTACCGTCACCACCGTCGTGCCATCAAGCGGGTTCGTGCGCTGAGCAATGATGTTGTTCAAGGCCATTACGGTTTCCGCTGCGGCCACGACGGGTGAACTGGCCCCCCAAGGGGAAGAGCCATGGCCGCCTTTTCCATCCAGGGTGATGGAGAATACGTCGCCACTGGCCATCAGGCTGCCTTGGCGATAACCAATGCTGCCCACCGGATAAGCGGGGCCAATATGCTGCCCCATGATCACATCTACCTTGGGCTTGTCCAGCACACCTTCTTTCATCATGGCGTTGGCACCACTGAGCGGCGTGCCTGGGCCTTGCTCTTCAGCAGGCTGGAACAACAAGACGATGGTGCCGGGCAGCTCGGCTCGCATATCGGAAAAGACCTTGGCGGCGCCCAAGAGCATGGCGACGTGGGTGTCATGGCCGCAAGCATGAGAAACCGGCACTTCTTTGCCTTGCCATTGGCCCACAGCGGTGGATTTAAAGGGCAGGTCATTGCGTTCCAGCACGGGCAGGGCATCCATATCGGCCCGCAGCGCCACTACCGGCCCAGGCTTGCCACCCTTCAGTACCGCTTTAATGCCGGTTTGCGCAATACCGGTCTGGATTTCGTAGCCCGGCATGGTTTCCAGAGCCGCCTTGATGTAAGCAGCCGTGTTGTGCTCTTGATAAGACAGTTCGGGGTTCTGGTGAATGTGGCGGCGCCACTCAATCACTTGCTGTTCCAGGGCATCTGCTTTGCTCAGTGCTTGATCCACCATTCCCTGGCTGGCTTGAGCCAAGGCACTGCCAGCCATCAAACAACTGGCTGCAATCAGACTCAGGCGAAATGAAAACGTCATTGTGCTCCTCTCTCTTTTTTGTAGTCGTAGAGGGCCGATCATAGTGCTTAAACAATCAGCAGCCAAAGTGGTGTTTATCCTCGCTTACGTAAGCGGCTGTCTCGCGTAGTGGCCCGGAGTCTGCCCCATCTGTTCTTTAAAGAAGGCGATAAACGCGCTATCACTGGCAAATCCCAGCTCCGAGGCCACCTGAGTAACGGCGTTTCCCGTGGCCAGCTGTTCCAGCGATTTAAGTAAACGCCATTGCTGACGCCACTGTTGGTAGCCCAAGCCGGTGTCGCGCTTGAAGAGACGGGTAATAGTCTTTTCTCCTGCACCCAGATACTCGGCCAATACATTCAAGGCAGGTGGCAGGGTATCGATAGGGATGCGTTTTAGACGCGGGTCTTGCGGCAAGGGCAGGAAAAGTGCTTGATCGGGCGCGCTCTTGAGTTCATCCAGCAAAACCTGCATCACATACAAACCCGGCGGCTGATCCCAATCCTTGTCCAGATCAGCTTGCGCAACGCGATCAAGCACTGCAGTCAACAAATCATTGGCGGCCAGGATCTGCACCTGCTCAGGTAAGTCGGGGTAGTGAGCGGGGTCCAGATACACCGAGCGATAGTCCACCTGTTCACTCATTCTGGCTTGGTGGGGCAGCAGGGCAGGAATCCAGATCAAGCGGCCCGGTGGCAATAAACACAGCTGCTGGTCCAAAGTCACACGGATGCAACCGCTGTGTGTATACAGAATTTGCCCCCAGGGGTGCTGATGCAAGCCCGAGTCGTGCTGCGCTAATCGTGCAGCAATCCCCAGCGCATGTCGGCCATTCAAGTCGGGAAAAGGATCACTAGAGTCGAGCCAAGGCATGGTTGTCCGATTTAATGGATTTCCAATCAGAATACTTGTAATAGAAAAATCACACCACGTTTACGCTGATTCTTTCTCTACTTTCAGTGTAATTAGCATGTCTCGTTTCCTACTCTTGATGATCGCTTTGATCATGTTTCCACAAGTCGTGGAAACCGCCTATAGCCCAGCTCTGCCCCTGATCGCTGACAGCTATAGTGTCTCGGCCAGCCGTGCGGGGCAAACTTTATCGGTTTACTTTATTGCCTTTGCGGCAGGTGTCCTTTTTTGGGGTTATGTGTGTGACAAAGCCGGGCGGCGGCCCGCCGTTCTAGCAGGTTTGACGGTGTACGGCTTGGGTTGTCTGCTGGCCTTGTTCAGCCCCAGCTTCAGTGTTTTGCTGGTGGCACGCATGATTAGCGCCTTCGGCGCAGCGATCGGCTCGATTGGTGTGCAAACCATGTTGCGAGACCGCTATCAGGCAGAAGATTTGGCCAAAGTCTTTGGCACCATAGGAGCAGCCTTAGCGCTAAGCCCGTTGCTCGGCCTGGCAATGGGCGTCGTCTTGTCGGCCACTGGCAGCGCCACTCCGGTTTTCATAGGCTTATTGCTTCTGGCTGTGCTTTTACTGCTGGCCAGCGTGTTCCAGCTCCCTGAAACACGTCCCGCCCAACGCGCCCAGATCCGTTTGGTTCAAGTGCTATCGCGCTTGCTACAAGACGCGGCAATTTGGCAATCGGCCATTTTAGTTGCCTTGTTCAACATCACCATCTTCGCCTTCTACCAGTGGGCCCCATTCCTGCTGCAAAGCCTGGGTTCGGATAACCGTCCCATGATGATTGCCGGCCTTTTATTGGCTGCTGGAACCTTTATGGGTGCATTTTTGAATCGCCGTTGGCTGGCGAGAGGGCAAAGTTCCAGGCGGCTGATCTGGCGGGGGATTGTGATTCTGGCTGTCGCTGCTGTGGGTCTGGAAGTGACCGGCCAGCATTTGATCTTCTTGCTGCCCGCGGTGCTGGTGGCGCTGGCCTACGCCATTGCCATTCCCAACCTGCTGTCTGGTGCCTTGCAAAACTATCGTTCTGTGGCAGGTATGGCGGGTGCTGTATTTGGCTTGATGTACAGCCTGCTGCTGGGGGCCGGTCTGGCCTTATCGGCCTGGTGGGGCGATCTGGCCGACGTAACGGTGCTGTGCGCCGTGCTGGCCGCCATCGTTCTGGCCTTGCCTCTTAGCAAAAAAACCGTCTAGCCCTAGCCCCATCGGCCAAGTCAGGCTAGGGAATATACTAATACATATGTATTGACATGAATTAGCCCGCCTCATCATAATCCTTCATGTTTAAAGCAATTAAAGGGTGTGTCTGACAAACACCCAGCTTGAACATTTTTCCAAAGGAGAGGATGACATGGTGGAACAGGGGGTAATGGGCAATCCGCTGGACAAGGCCAAACCGCATCGCGCGGTGGCCTTGCTCATGCTGTTGATGGCCGTCATGGGCGAGATGTGCCTGGCGGCGGATTTTTACGGCTTTGCCGCCGTTATCAAAATTGTGTCGGCGGACTTGGCACTCAGCCCCGCCCAGGCCGGTTTGGTGCAGGGTGCTTTCGGAGTGTCCTTTGCATTAGGTATGTTGTTTTGGGCGCCGCGTGGCCGCTCCATGAGTTCGGTACGCTTGTACTTGATTGGTCTGGGCGGTAGCGGCTTGTTAATGCTGCTGCAAACGCAGGCACAAGACTTTACGCAGTTGTTCTTGCTGCGACTGGTCGTGGGTTTCTTTGACTCCGCCGTTTGGGTAGGGTCCATGAAAATTGTCATGCAATGGTTTGCGCCGCGCCGCCAAGGTCTGGTGCTGGGCATCATTTTGGCTGCCTATTCTCTGGCCATTACGCTGGACTTTGCGCTGGGTCTGCCTTACGCCATGGCGCATGGCTGGCGTGCCTTCTTTCTGGTATTGGGCGGGCTGACACTGAGTGCCTGTTTGATCACACAGTTGATTGTGCGATCCGGCCCTTATCAAGACCCGCACGACAAGATCCGCACCGATGCCGGTGTTTTGCGCTCCATTGCCGCACGCCCCTGGATTTGGGTAGGCATTCTGGCAATCTTCGGTGCCTTGTTCTCGGTCGCTGCCACCGCAACCTGGTTGATTCCTGCCTTGATCGATGTGCAAGGTCTGGCTCCCGAACAAGCTCCTTTGTTTGGCACAGTGATGGGCCTGTCCCAGGTGTTCTTCCTGATTCTGGGCGGCTATGTCAGCGATCGTTTTACCCGCTTGGGTGTCATGCGAGTAGGGATGTGGCTCACCATTTTGGCAGCCAGTGCCTGTGTGCTGGCCGCCTGGCAGGTACTTCCCTATAACGGCTTGCTGATTGTGGCGTTGCTGTGTGGTGTGGGCGTATTCCACGGCGGGGCCATTTTCAGCTATGTGGGCGAACGCTACGGCGTCAACCTAGGCCCCAGCGCGGCAGGCTATGCAGAAATGGGCGGGGTATTTGCCACCTTCGTCGCCCCCTCCTTGCTGGGCTTCTTGCTGAGCCTGACTGGCTCGTATGTCTGGGCATTTGGCAGCTTCCTGGCGATGGAAGTCTTGGTGTTCATCGGCTTTTTAGTCTTAAACCGCCTGCCTTCGGCCCAGGAAGAGTAAGGCTATGAACAAGCTTGTTTTCAATTCAGCCGATCTGGGGCAATACCAGCTTCAGGCGTCCGTCCCAGATTTTGATGCCGAAATGGCAGACTACCGACGCGCCAGTGAAGAGGCCAAAGCCGCGCTGGGGGACTGTTTCAGTAGCCATCAGTATGGCGACGACCCTGTCGAAAAGCTGGATGTGTTTGCAGCTCGCCAGCCTGGAGCACCGGTCTACCTGTTTATTCATGGTGGCTACTGGCGCATGTTGTCCAAAGAGGACTCGGCCATGATGGCGCAAAGCCTGCATGCCGCGGGTGCCACCGTAATTTGCATGGACTATGGCTTGGCTCCTGCCTACCGCCTACCGCAAATCATTGCGCAATGTGAGCGTGCCTTAAATTGGGTGGCCGAACACGCGACCCAGTTCAATGGCAATCCGCAGCGTATCCATGTCAGCGGCAGCTCTGCAGGTGGGCATCTTGCCGGCATGCTGCTGGCCGCCGATGCCCAGCGCAGCCCGCGTTTGATCCACAGCGCCAGCATTTTCAGCGGGGTCATGGACTTGCACCCCATTTTGCACACGGCTGTTAACGGCTGGTTGGATCTGAACGACGAACAAGCTCAACGCTATAGCCCGGCCCTGTATCCACCAGCTGCTCAAACCCCGGTGCTGATTGCCTGGGGCGCGCTGGAGCCGGAGGTCATGCAAGCGCAAAGCCGCCATTACGCCCGGCAGTGCGAGCTGTCCGGTTGCGCTGTGTGCAGCCTGGCCATTCCCGGCCGCAATCATTTCAACGTCTTGATGGAACTGGAGCAGGCCGATAGCGCATTGACGCTGGCCGTGCTGCAAACCATGAATCGTCATACCAAGGAGGAGAGACTATGACACAAGCAACTTCCCACTCCACCCAGGCCGCGTGCTTTGAGCCGCGTCGTCTTGGCCACGTCAACCTGTGGGTGGACGAACTTCAACGCGGCGAGGACTTTTACAGCCAGGTATGTGGTTTGAAAGTGGAGTTCACCGAACCCGATCTGGTGGCTACCTTTTTAGGTACCGGGCACACGCCCCACGATTTGGGCATGATGGAAACGACCAAAGGGGTGAACCGCTACGGCCGCGATGGTCTGCTGCAACTGCCTGGAACGATTGGTCTGGTGCCTGGCTTGAATCATCTGGCCTGGGAGCTGGAAAATGAAGCCGAACTGGTTGAGGGCTGGAAACGCGCCAAAGAACAGGGGCGCGATATCGACATGACGGTAGACCATCAGGTTGCCCACAGCGTCTATATGTTTGATCCAGACGGCAACTACAACGAGTTCTATTGCGACACGATCAAAGACTGGCGCAGTGTCCTGAGCGGACCGATGGAGTTGTTGACCAGCCGCTGGGACCCTGAAGGCCAGGAGCCCTTTACCGAAGGTCGCTACGATTCCAACCCGGTTCTGGAAACCGTGGCCAATGCGCCCGTACAGCCACGCCGCGTCACCCATGCTGTCTTGCGTACCGCTCAGTTAACAGCCATGCGCGTTTTTTATACCGAAGTGGGCGGCTTGGAAGTGGTCTACCAGGATGAGCAAGTCGTGTATTTGCGCGCTGGGCTGGCTAACTACGATTACAGCCTGATTCTGGTTCAGGACGAGCAAGCCTCCTTTTCCCACGGCAGTTTTGAACTGGCCAGTGTGGAGGATCTGGAACAAACCCTGCAACGTCTGAAGGCCAAGGACATTACTCCCGTCTACGACGTCAACTTGCCCTGGAAGCGTTCCTTCTTCTTGCGCGACCCCGACGGTTTGCTCAGCGAGTGGTACGTCACCTTGGCGGGTGAACGTGTATTGGATAGCAATCTGCCATTGCCTGTGTGGGCTCAAGTCTAAGGAAACCACCATGTCGGATAAAAAACTAAGTGCTTTGATCGCCGGGGGTGGTTTGGGTGGGCTGGCTACCGCAGCCGCCCTGGCCCAGCGGGGTTGGGATGTCACCGTTTTGGAGCGACAGCCCGAATTGCGTGCCAATGGTTCCGGTATCTATATATGGGAAAACGGCCTGCGAGTGCTGAAAGCGGTCGGTGCGTATGAGCAAGCCATTGAAGGGGCCTTTTACGGCAGCCACTTCGAGCAACGTGACTTGAACAATGAAGTGATCGATTGCGGCCCTACGCCGCCTCATCGTCGCCTCATTACCGTGATGCGCTCGCAACTGCTGAAATCGCTGGAGCAAGCGGGCAAACGCGCCGGTGTGAAAGTGCGTACCCATGTTGAGGTAATCGGTGCCAGTGCCCGCGGTGAGGTGCAATTAGCCTCGGGTGAACGTCTCAGGGCCGATCTGGTTGTGGGCGCTGATGGTATCTGGTCCCGCATCCGTCAATCTCTGGGTTTGGAGCTGCTTCATGAGCAAACCCGCGAAGGGGCCTTGCGGACCATGATCGAGCGCAAACCGGGCGACACGCTTGAGCAGGACGCTCAGAAATACATTGAGAACTGGAACGGCCTGCACCGTTTGCTGATTACACCCGTTAGTGAGACACAGACTTACCTGGCCTTGACCTGCCCGCATGACGATGCGCGTGCCAGCAATACCCAGATCGACAAGGAATATTGGTCGGCCTTGTTCCCTCACTGGTCACATTTAATTGAACGCATTGACGGCCCAGTCAGTTGGGGACGTTACAGCGTGACGCGCTGCAAAACCTGGTCCAGCGGGCGAACTGCGATTTTGGGCGATGCCGCCCATGCCCAACCCCCAAATCTGGGGCAGGGTGGGGGGATGGCCATGCAAAATGGTCTGGCCCTGGCCAGCTTTCTGGAAAACGTGCGCGATCCGCAGGCCATTCCAGATGCGCTGGAGGCCTGGGAAAACAGCGAACGCGAGATTGTGGAGCATTGCCAGAAATGGTCCTGTTTGTATGGCGAAATCAGCGCATTGCCAGATGAGGTGCGCACCCAAGTCGTGCGTTCCGCCATGGCAAATCCGTGGAGCTATGAGCAGATCTTCCGTGCTGCCAGCCACCAGCCTACGGGAACCGTCTAAGCAGAACCTCTGCTTGTATACTGACGGTCCGGTCGCCACCCGGTTTCAAACGGTGGCGACTGCCAGGACTGACTCACCCAAGGCATTATGAGCACAACACCCGTTTCCATCCCCGACAGCAGCGTAGAAACCAATCTGGCCTTCCAGATGGCCAATATCATCTACAAGCTGGACCAGACCCTGAGATCAACGACGCTGCGCGAGCACAATATGACTTATGTGCATTTCCGGGTCTTGCAGTATCTGTGGGATGAAGACGGGCGCAGCATCGGCGAAATAGCCAAAGCCATTGTGGTACATCAGCCGGTACTAAGCCGGGTGATTGATCAAATGCAGGAACGGGAATTGGTGCTGCGCCGTGCTGATGAAAACGACAGCCGCTATATGCGCGTGTATTTAAGCGAAACAGGCCGTGAGCGCTATGCCCAAGTCTGGCCTGCCGCCAAAGAAATGATTGATGGGGCCCTGTCCGTGCTCAATCCTAAAGAGCGCGAAGACCTGGGCCGTATGCTGCGCAATGTCGCAACGCACTTGGCGGCCTGAGCCGCGCCGTTAATCGCGAGGCTGGCCCGGCAAATGGGCCCGTATCAAGCGTCCTGCGATGGAATCGGTGTGTGGTAAATCCGGCAAGGTATCGCCAGGGCCAAACCAGCGGGCATCGTTGATTTCATCAGCCTGAATACAGAGCTCCCCGCCGGCATATTCTGCGGTATAGGCCACCATCAAAGAATGCGGGAAAGGCCAGGACTGGCTGCCGAAATACCGGATATTGTTTACCCGCAGGCCCACTTCCTCGTGAACCTCGCGGTGAATGGCTTCTTCCAGGTTTTCGCCAGCTTCCACAAAACCGGCCAGTGCGGTGTAGCGTGCAGTGGCATAGGTGGAGTGGCTGGCCAGCAAAATGCGGTCCTTGTCGCGGATCAGCACCATCATGGCAGGCGAGATACGCGGGTAGGCAGAAAAGCCGCAAGAAGAGCATCGAAAGCACATTTCATGGCTGAGTCGTTCCATCGGCGCGGCACACACCCCGCAAAAACGATGACTGCGTCCCCATTCCGATACTTGAAAGGCTCGGTTTACAAGACCTGCCTGTTCGCCCAGTTGGCTTAACACAGCACGCAAGGGGCGGAAGGTACAGCCTTCGGGGGCCGGAGCGTCTGCGGCCACGTGGCAGGCAAAATCCTGGCAATCTTGCCCTGGAAAAAGAGCATGCCATTGCGTCTGCGCTAAATCCAGAGCGGGTTTGGCGGGAATTAACGCGTCCCCATCCTGGCTACTGACCAATATTTCATTTCCACGAAAAATGAAATTCATGTGTTTTCTGTCCTTTAATAAGCCGCCTAAGCGCAGTTCAGCACCGCGTATTGTACGGGAATCGTCAGCGCAAAAAAAAGCAGAAAAATAAGGGTGAGGCTCAGGAAAGCGCTCAGGACCGGCATCGAAACAGACGTTTTAAAACCAGAAAACGTACTTGTCCAAAAAATGACGTTTGTCATTACCTAGAAGAAAAAAACAGGCACTAAAGTCCCAGGACAAGCAGTTAGCAGACAGATAATAAAGTTCATCTTTATTTAAGCGAATAGAATCATTTTTATCGCTTTAAAGCCAAATTCTTTATTCAAGAAAATTCAATTTTATTTTCTGTTTTATTTTTTTATTTAAAAATTGCTATTTTATTTTTATATATTAAGGCAGCTTATAAAGTGTATGTAATTATTTCTCTGCTTCATCAGACCACTTTCGAAAAAACAGGTGGACAAGTCTGTGTCAGCAGCCAGAAGAAAGACACAAAAAAACCGTCCAGCATCAGCAGGACGGTCTTCTTTTAAAAACATCGTAAAAACGCTAAAGCCCAGCCAAATTATTCAGCAGGGGCCCAGCAGAAAACCTGCGAGGACGCTGCTGGGATAAGGCCGAAGCGGCTTTACTCGATGTTTTGGGTCTGCTCGCGCAACTGCTCGATGCACAGTTTCAGGTCAATGGACGCTCGGGTCATGTCCATGCTCCCAGCCTTGGACCCCAGCGTATTGGCCTCACGATTCATCTCTTGGAACAAAAAGTCCAAACGCTTGCCCGTGCTGCCTTGGCGGGTACTTTTCTTGTTGGACGTGGTGCTGGTATCACCTTTTAGAATAAGCTCCAGCTCCACCAAGTGAGAACGCAGACGGGCAATTTCTTCAGCCACATCAATCCGCAAGGAGAACACGGCAGCTTCCTGGGCCACACGGGCCGACAGCTCTTCGCCCGAAATCAGGGCGAAACCATCGGGGCTGGCTTGCAGCAAGGCGTCGTGCAAGCGTGTGGCAATTTTGTTCTTTTGCTCGCTCAGGATGGAAGGCAGGTGTTGCTCTACCTCGTCCACGATGGCGCTCATATCCTGACGGATATCCAGCATGGCTTGTGCCAGACGCTGGCCTTCGCGCTCGCGCGTGGCCTGCAAGTCTTGCAGCGCTGCCTCAAACGCCTGGGTAATCAATGGAAGCCAGGCTTCGGAGTCCATATCCGAGCTATTGCCGCTCTGATTGCTCAGCAAGGTGTGCAGTTCCGGGGCAGGCAAGTCAGGAATGGCCACACGGGCCGCTTGCAACATCTGGGCCGTGCGCTCCACAGCCTCCATATCCAGGCTGCGTTGCTGCTCTGTGCCGCTACGAGCAAAGTTAACCCGCAGTTCCAGCTTGCCGCGCTGCACACCTTGGGCTGCCAACTCACGCAGCAGATTTTCGGCAAAACGCAGTTCCTCGGGCAGGCGCAGATTCAGGTCCAAAAAGCGGTTATTGACGCTGCGCATCTCGATATTGATGGAGCCTGCTTCGGACTCGGCTTTGGCGCTGCCAAACGCGGTCATGCTACGGATCATGGGTGGGTCGCTTTAAGAATGGAATAAAGCCGCCAATTGTACTCTGCTGTCCTGGCTTTGGCCGCTCCCCAAGCCAGTGCAAAGCTCTATACTTTAGGCATTCAAGGCCTGTATAGGCCGTTTTTTTTAAGGGCAGGCAGGCCATGCTAAGAATCTTGCATACCGCCGATTGGCAAATAGGGCGCCAGTACTCGCGCTTCGAGCTGGAGGATGCGGCTGCACTGGCCGAAGCACGCTTCAAGTCCATTGAGAAACTGGCCGCTCTGGCAACAGAACACCAAGCTGATCTGATCGTGGTGGCAGGGGACGTTTTTGACTCGCAAACCTTGAGCGATCGCAGTTTGCGTCGCAGCTTCAATGCCATGGCCGGCTTTACCGGCCCTTGGCTCCTGCTGCCCGGTAACCACGACGCGGCTTTGAGCGAAAGCGTGTGGACACGCGCCCGGCGTTTGAACTGCATCCCGGACTATGCGCATGTGCTGGATACGCCCGAGGTTTTTCTACTGGATGCCTTAAAGCTGGCTGTCTTGCCTGCACCCCTGACTCAGCGGCAGACCTATCGAGACCTGAGTGACTGGTTCGATCAGGCCGACAGCCCCCAGGGCTACTGGCGTATTGGGCTGGCCCACGGCAGTGTTAGCGGCGTGCTGGAACATTTGGACAGCCATAACCTGATTGAGCAGAACCGCGTACAGCGTGCCCGCCTGGACTATCTGGCCTTGGGCGACTGGCACGGCACCGTCAAAATCAACGAGCGCTGTTACTACAGCGGGACGCCGGAGCCAGATCGCTTTCGGGACAACGAATCGGGGCAGGCTTTGCTGGTAGAAATCAGCGAACCTGGCGCTACGCCGGTGGTCCAAGCATTGCCGGTTGCCCAGCACCCCTGGCGCAGTATTGAACAACAGTTAAATGACGATACCGATCTGGACCTGCTAGAGCGCCAGTTACAGGCCTTGGCTGAGCAAAGCGTTCTTGAGCTGAAACTGTCAGGCCAACTAAGCCTGAGCGGTTTTGAGCGTTTAGAGCACATTTTGGGACAGGCCCAAGCCCGTTGCCGCGCCTGGGATTGCCAGCGTGATGACTTGCGCCTGGCACCTACCGAGCAGGATCTGGACGCCTTACAGGCCGATGGCTACTTGCAGGCGGCCTTGAAACAATTGCAGGACTTGCGGCAGGGCAGTCAGCAGCAAGCCGCGCAAGATGCCTTGCTGATTCTGGCCGGCATGCTGCGCGATAAGGAAGGTGGTCATGCACATTAAGTCTTTGCGCGTGGAGCAATTCAAGCGTTTTCGCCAGCCTGTACTGCTGGATGGCCTGGAATCGGGCCTTAATATCATCAGCGCGCCCAATGAGGCCGGTAAAAGTACTTTGGCTCAAGCTCTGCGCACCGTATTTTTTGAGCGCTACAGCACCAGCAGTCTGGCGAAAATCCTGCCTTGGGGCGACTCATCCGCCGCACCCGAAATCGAGCTGGATTTCAACTTGAATGGTCAGGCCATGCGCTTGAATAAGCGCTTTTTGAAGCGCAAGCGCTGTGACCTGACTATCGGGAACCAGCATCTGGACAATGACGAGGCCGAGCAGTACTTAGCGCAGCAGATGGGCTTTGAATACGCCGCCAAAGGTAGCAGTCAGGCCCGTAACTGGGGCGTACCGGGCTTGCTGTGGATTGAGCAAGGGCAGGGCCAGGACCTGCGCAGCTCAGTGGAGCACGCCAGCGGAACTTTGCAGCAGGCCTTGGGCAGCGAGATCGCCGATCTAACCAGTGCGGACGGCGATTATCTGATTGAACAGGCCCAGCAGCAGCTGGATCAATACGTGACTCAAGCGCAAGGTCAGCCGCGTGGCGTCTGGCTATCAGCGCAAAAAGAAGCGAAAGAGCTGGAAGAGCAGCTGCAAAGCCAACAGACAGCCTTGCAGCAGTATCAGCAATGGGTGGATGAACTGGCACAGGCTCGCCAGCAAATTGCCCACGCTGAGTCCACCCGTCCTTGGGAGCAATTGCGCCAGCAAGCCAAACAGGTTCAAGTTCAGCTTGTTCAGGCCCGTCAACTTCAAGAGCGCGCTAAAGAGCTGCAGCAAGCGCTGGACATGCTCAAAGAGCGTGAAAAGCTGTATCAGCAGGCCGGTGAACGAGACCAAGAATGGGCCAACCAGCGCAGTCTACGGGCTGAGCAAGTTAAAACTCTCAGTGCCACGCTGGAGCAGGAGCAAAGCAGGCTGAGCAGCCTGAACCAACGCCTGGATCAAGCCCGCAGCGCGAAGGAGACCCGCCAGCAGGAGCAGGAACGCGCTCGCGCCTGGCAGCATTGGTTTCAAGAACAGGCTGCGTTTGACAGTACTCAGCAGCAATTGCAGCAGGTACAGGCCCAACTGCAAGAGCTGGGCAAGCTGGAAACCCAGCTGGCGCAATGTGGGGCGGCTTTGGTGCAACTGAAAATCAGCGACGAAAGCCTGGAACAACTGCGCCAACAAAACCAGCTGATTCAGCGCCTGCAGCATCAGTTAGAGACCATATCCACCGAATTGCAGATTGATCTGCAAGACGGGGCCAGCCTGCTTGTCGAGGGTGAGACTGTGCAGGGGCAACGCCGCCTGCACCTGAGCGATAGCACCCGAATTGAGCTGCCCGGCGTGGGGCTCCTACGCATCATCCCGGGTGGTCGTGATCTGGGCAAAGTACAGCAACAACTGCTGCAAACCCAGCAAGATTATGCACAAGCGCTCGCTCGTCTAGGCGCTCAAAACCTGGACGAGCTGGAACGCCGCCGCGAGCAGTACCGAGAGCAAGAGCAGCAAGATCGCTTGCTTCGTGCTTCCATGAAAGCACTCGCACCGCAAGGCAAAGCCCATCTGCAAGGTTTGCTGCAAGCCAATCAGCAGCGTATTGCACCACAGCGTCCCATGGGTGAGGCCATTGCGGCCCACGAAGTGGAGCGGATCGCTCAGGCCGCTGTGCTAGCTGAACAACAGTATCGAGCCTTGGAAAGTGATTGGCACGACGCCCGCGAAGCCGTCGCCCGTACTCAGGCGCGCCTGGAACAGGCGCAAACCGAGGCTCAGAGCCTGGAACAACAATGGGCTGACCCTCAGCGTCAACAGGCTCAGCAAGAGCGCGAACAGCAGTGGGGACAACTGCGCCAGCAACGTGAGCAGCGCTTGGCCGATCAAGCCGCGCTGGAAACAGAGCTCGCCTCCTTGCCCGTTTCAGTTCTGGAGCAAGACTTGCAACGACTGGAGCGCAGTGCCCAGCAGCAAGAACAAAGCTATAACGAGGCCCGGCTGGCCGCCCAGCTTGTGCAAACCCGTCTGGAAACCCACGGTGCGCAAGGGCTGGAAGAACAAATTGACCAGACCTCAATACGCCTTCAAGACTGCCAGCGACGCTGTGCCAGCTACGAACGCCGGGTGCAAGCCTTGCGATTGCTGCTGTCCGTGCTGCGCGAACAGCGCAATACCTTGACTCAGCAATTGCACGAACCTTTGCAAAAGCACATCAACCACTATTTGCGCTTATTGCTGGGCAAGGCACGGGTGGAACTGGATGAATTCCTGGCACCACGCTGGCTGCAGCGCGACAGTGGCCAGGGTCTGGCGGACGATATAGACGGCTTGAGCTTTGGTGCCCGCGAGCAAATTGGCTTGATCGCTCGCCTGGCATACGCGGATTTACTGAAGCAGGCTGGTCGGCCTACCTTGCTGATTCTGGACGACGTTCTGGTCCATAGCGACAATGACAGGCTCATTGCCATGAAGCGCATTATTCATGACGCAGCCCAGCGTCATCAAATCCTGCTTTTCACCTGCCAAGCCGATAAATGGATGGACATGGGTGTTGCGCTACGGCCCGTACCGCAAGGCGTACAATAGATGTTTTGATTTTTGTGTGGAGTTTTGCCTTGTCTGAAACCGCTACGATTGCACGCCCCTCGGGTCGATCTGCAGCACAATGCCGTCCTATCGAACTGGTGACGGGCTTTACCCGCCACGCCGAAGGCTCGGTACTGATCCGCTTGGGTGAAACGCATGTTCTTTGCAACGCCAGCGTACTTGAGAAGGTGCCTCCCTTTCTGAAAGGGAAAGAGCAAGGCTGGGTCACTGCTGAATACGGCATGCTGCCCCGTTCCACCCACACCCGTTCGGACCGCGAAGCCGCCCGTGGCAAGCAAAATGGCCGCACTCAGGAAATCCAGCGTTTGATTGGCCGTAGCCTGCGCGCCGTGTTCGACCTGAGAGCCCTGGGCGAGCGCACCATCCACATTGACTGCGACGTTTTACAGGCCGATGGCGGTACCCGCTGCGCCAGCATTACCGGCGCTTGGGTCGCAGCCAGCCTGGCCGTACGCAGCCTGCAGGAGCAGGGCAAGCTGCAAGCCTCTCCCATTCTGGATCAACTGGCCGCCGTCTCCGTGGGCGTGTACGAATCGCACCCCGTGCTGGATCTGGACTACCTGGAAGATTCCGCTTGCGGCGTGGACATGAATATCGTCATGACCGGCAGCGGTAATCTGGTAGAAGTGCAGGGCACTGCCGAAGGGCAGACCTTTGCGCGTCCCACCTTGAATCGCTTGCTGGATCTGGCAGAGCAAGGCATTGGCGAGCTGATGCAGGCTCAAAAACAAGCCTTGCAAGCCTGATTGTTGTGAGCTCGTCTGTTCAGACCCCTGGCACATCACGCAGGCGCCCCGAACAGACCACTATTGGGGCGTCGTGCCGTCCCGCGCAGTGCCAACTGCCCGACACGGCGTCCTGCCATTTTTACCGGATCGGGCGCTTCAATGCCCGCAGCTACTATGAACACTGAATCCAAGCGTGTGGTCCTGGCCTCCAACAATGCCGGCAAGCTCAAAGAGTTTTCCGCCATCTTGGCCCAGGCCGGTATCACCATGGTTCCCCAAGGCCAATTGAATATTCCTGAAGCCGAGGAACCCTTTGCTACGTTCATCGAAAATGCGCTGGCCAAAGCCCGTCATGCCAGTCAGTTAAGCGGCTTGCCCGCGCTGGCTGATGATTCGGGTCTGTGTGTCCGTGCCTTGGATGAAGCTCCCGGCGTCTACTCGGCCCGTTATGCCGCGCGCGAGCTGGGGGGTGAAAAGTCCGATGCAGCCAATAACGCCTTATTGGTAGAGCGGCTGCAAGGTCAAAGTGATCGACGCGCCTGTTATGTGGCTGTTCTGGTCTATGTACGCCATGCCCAGGACCCACGGCCCATTGTGATCGAAGGCGTGTGGGAAGGGCAGATACAGGATCAGGCCCGAGGCGATCACGGCTTTGGCTACGACCCTCACTTTTACCTGCCTGAACTCAAGCAAACCGCCGCCCAGCTGTCACCCGAGGTGAAGAACACATACAGCCACCGGGCGCAGGCCATGCAAGCGCTGTTGGCACGTCTGGCTGCCGAGTAAAAACATGACTGTTTTCTCTCCAGAAGTCCGTATCCGACCTGGCTCCGGGCCCGCTACCCTGTTGCCCAGCCTGCCGCCTTTGTCGATCTACGTGCACGTGCCCTGGTGTGTGCGCAAATGCCCCTACTGTGACTTCAACTCACACGAAGCCCCCGCTGAATTGCCTGAAAACGAGTATCTGGAGGCGCTGCAAGCGGATCTGGAACAAACCTTGCCGCTGGTTTGGGGCAGGCAGGTGATTTCGGTCTTTATCGGTGGGGGAACGCCTAGCCTCTTGTCGGCTCAGGCCCTGGATCGCATGCTGGCCTTGCTGCGCTCCCATTTGAATTTGCTGCCTGATGCAGAAATTACCCTGGAAGCGAATCCCGGTGCTTCGGAAGCCTCGCGCTTCATGGACTTCGCACAAAGCGGCGTTACCCGCATTTCACTGGGCATTCAAAGTTTTAACGACGAGGCCTTGAAAGCACTGGGCCGTATCCACGACGGGCAGCAGGCGCGTCTAGCCATTGAAGCGGCCATGAAAGCCGTGGACCGCGTGAACCTGGATGTCATGTATGCCTTGCCAGGCCAAACACCGGCCCAATCCGAGCACGATATCCTGCAAGCCATGTCTTATGAACCCGAGCACTTGTCGCTCTATCATTTGACGCTGGAACCCAATACGGTCTTTGCCAAGTATCCCCCTGTTTTGCCGGACGACGACGACAGCGCCGCCATGCAGGATCGTTTGATCGAGCTGACCGCCAGCCGGGGCTGGAATCAATACGAGATCTCCGCTTACGCCAAGCGGGGAGGCCATAGCCGCCACAACCTGAACTATTGGGAATTTGGCGACTATATCGGCATAGGCCCAGGCGCTCACGGCAAGCTGTCCTTTCACGACCGCATTATCCGTACCGCCACCACCCGCAATCCAGCACAGTGGATGCAGTCCGCCATCAAGCGTGACGGCAGTCACTATGCACACAATGCCCGTGTCACACCCAAAGACTTGCCCTTTGAGTTCATGCTGAACGTCTTGCGTCTGAAAGAGGGCGTGCCCTCCCAATATTTCCAGGAACGCACGGGCGTGCCACTGACCCAGATCCTGGCCAAGATCAAACTCAATATCGAGAAAGGTTTGCTGGCGTCCGATCCGGTTCGTATTCGGACCACGGATTTAGGCTGGCGCTTTCTAAATGATTTACAGGAAGCATTCCTTCCGGATGAAGGTTCCTGACATTTAATTGTTTATTTAAGACATTTTTTATTGTGCATCTGCACAATTGCTCTACAATTAATTTCTGGTAAGTCCTATGCCATAACTACATTTACCGATTCGAACCTGTTTATATCAATTCAGGTTTGGCATCGATAAGCGTAATTAAGACCTGCCGCAGTGGGTTACACAATGATCCGCGCCACTCCTCATCACTTTTTGTTAACGTCATTGACGCTGGAGTAACCATGTCCTCCCCCGAAGATGTTCTGAAGATCATCGCCGAACGCGAAATCACGTTTGTCGATTTCCGCTTTACCGATACCCTGGGCCGTGAGCACCACTTGACCACCCCCGCACACGCGGTGGACGAGGATCGCTTTGAGTCTGGTGTCGCCTTTGACGGCTCTTCCTTGCCAGGCTGGAAAGGAATTGAAGCCTCGGACATGTTGCTCATCCCGGACGCCAAAACCGCCCGTATGGACCCGTTCCGCGAAGAGCCCACCCTGATTCTGACCTGCGATGTGGTCGAGCCTTCCGATCTGAAAGGTTACGACCGCGACCCACGTTCGCTGGCCAAGCGTGCTGAAGCCTACCTGCGCTCCAGTGGTTTGGGCGATACCGCGTACTTTGGTCCAGAGCCTGAATTCTTCGTGTTCGACGGTATTACCTGGAACGACGATATGTCGGGCAGCTTCGTGAAGATCCGCTCTGACGAAGCCCCCTGGTCGCGTGGTCTGGAACTCAATGGCAATAACCTGGGTCACCGCCCAGGCGTTAAAGGCGGCTACGTTCCTGTTTCACCTACTGACTCGTTTGCAGACCTGCGCTCTGAAATGTGTTTGTTGCTGGAACAACAGGGTGTTCCTGTTGAAATCCACCACCACGAAGTTGCGGCTCCTGGCCAGCTGGAAATCGGTACTCGTTTCTCGACCCTGGTCGAGCGCGCAGACTGGAACCAGATCATGAAGTACACCATCCATAACGTGGCTCACGTTTATGGCAAAACGGCTACGTTCATGCCTAAGCCGGTCGTCGGTGATAACGGTTCTGGCATGCACGTGCACCAGTCCATCTGGAAAGACGGCCAGAACTTGTTTGCCGGTAACGAATACGCCGGTCTGTCCGAGTTCGCCTTGTTCTACATTGGCGGCATCATCAAGCACGCTCGTGCCTTGAACGCCATCACGAACCCCACCACCAACTCCTACAAGCGTTTGGTTCCGCACTTTGAAGCCCCGGTCAAACTGGCGTACTCCGCCCGTAACCGTTCGGCCTCGATCCGCATTCCGTACGTCAGCAACCCCAAAGCTCGCCGAGTGGAAGCTCGCTTCCCCGATCCAATGGCCAACCCATACCTGGCTTTCTCGGCCTTGATGATGGCAGGTCTGGACGGTGTGCAGAACAAGATCCACCCCGGCGATGCAGCCGACAAGAACTTGTACGATCTGCCGCCTGAAGAGGATGCAAAAATCCCAACCGTTTGTGTGTCGTTGGAACAAGCCATCGAGTCCCTGGACAAAGATCGCGAATTCCTGACCCGTGGCGGCGTGTTCAGCAATGAAATGCTGGATGCCTTCATCGAGCTGAAACAAGCCGAAATCACCCGTCTGCGCATGGTGCCGCATCCGGTTGAGTTCGACATGTACTACAGCCTGTAAGACAGAGGGCACTGGCTTTTGCCAGTACGGTCAAAAAGAGCGACTTTCGGGCCGCTCTTTTTTTATGCGCATCGGTAAAATGATGCTCTATTCAAACAAGCCCGTACTGACTCAGCAAAGATCGCTGTGCCCCAGCGCACTTATCACGATCGAATAGTTGCCGCTCAAGGTACAGGGCCCAAGGCCTTGGTAATGGAAGACACGATGGATCTGATTTTTACTTGGAAACGCTTCGAAGAGCTCAGCACACTGGAGCTCTACCGCATCCTTGCAGCGCGGGAAGCGATATTTGTGGTGGAACAGAACTGTCCTTATCAGGATGCCGATGGTTTGGACGTGAACTCTTGGCATTTGAGCGTATCCGTGAACGGAGAGCTGGCGGCCTACGCCCGGCTAGTGGAACCGGGTTTAAAGTTTGCTGAACCCTCGATTGGCCGGGTCATTACCCTTGCCGACTTCAGGGGCAAGAAAATCGGCCATGCTTTGATGAGCGAAGCCATCGCCTTCACAGAGAAAACCTTTCCCGGACAAGGCATCCGCATTGGTGCTCAAGCCCATTTGCAGAAGTTCTATGGCTCCTTGGGCTTTGAGCCTGCCAGCGAGGTGTATGACGAAGACGGAATCGCTCATATCGACATGGTGAAACCCGCTGTGGTTACTACTGAGGCAGCCACAGACTGCGCTGCTCCTTCAAGTAATCAATCAGCGCTCGGGCAGAATTAGCCAAATGCCGGCGGTGGGTATAGGCCAAGACTAGCCGCAAGGGCGCGGGAGGCAAGGGCAGGGGAACAGGAAGCAAGTCCCCCTTGTCGATCTCTTTCTGGCAACCTTGCTTGGCCAAAATTGCAAAACCCAAACCTTTGACCGCACCTGACCAAGCAAGACGCCCACTATTGACGCGAAAGCGACTGGGCACATTCAGCACCTGAAAACGGCCATCCGGCAGCACAAATTGCCAAGCCATGCCGTCCAGCGCTGTGTCAGTCGTAATACAGGGCAGTTGCTCCAGTGCTTCCAAACTGTTGGGCATCCCGTATTGCTCGATCAACTTGGGCGCCGCCACCACCTGACATTCGAAAGAGTGCAACTCTTGAACCACCAGATTGCTATCTGGCAAGTCCCCCCGGCACATCAACAAGGCCAGATCAAAGTCCTGCGCTAAAACCTTGGGGCCTTCCAGATTGGTCTGGCAATGCAGTTCCAGATCAGGATGCTGGGCCGCAAAATCCGCCAGTGTGTCCGCCAGCAAAAAAGGACCAATTTCTGAGGGGATGCAAATTCGCAAACGCCCCGAAAGACGCGTGCGCTGGTCCAGCAAATCCTGTTCTGCCTGCAGCAAGGCTCCCCACCAGGGCTGCACCGTATCAAATAAGCCTTGGCCCACACTGGTCAGACGCAGCTGGCGGGAACTGCGCTCCAGCAAGCGTTGGCCCACATGTCGTTCCAATTGAGCTACGTAACGGCTGACGTTGGACGTGGGCAAACCCAGGGCCTGTGCGGCTGCTGTAAAGCTCCCGCTTTCAGCCACTTGAACAAACACTCGCAAGGCATTCAGATTCAGTTGGGGAATCATCTCATTGTCCCGGTTTTGATAATCTAGAATTCAAATTATAAAGACTACATATCAAAACCGCGAAACACTACGCTAGAGGCTTGAAATTTACTGGACTCTGTCTATGTCTGCTTTAGCCACTTATCGCCCCCGCGTGCACGCTCGGGCTGTGTCTTTCATCCAATTTGTCCATGCGCTGGAATTCATGGCTTTGACCCCTTTGTTTGTCTGGATGGCGGTGGACTTTGATGTCCCTGTAGCCTATGCAGGCTATGCCGCTTCTGTGTATATGGGGGCCGCTGCACTGTCCGGAGTTTTGGCTGCCCGCTGGATGCATAAAGCACCACTCAAATCGCTGTTGCTGATTAGCTTGCTGTTATTAGCACTTTTCACTGCCTTGGCCGCCATCAGTATTCAATTTGGCTTGTTTTTGGTCTTGCGCGTGGGAGCCGGCCTGTTGGGCGGCTTTTTGATGAGCGCCGCCATGACTTTGTTGCTGACGGGCATGGATGCCAAAAAGCGCACAGAGGCTATTGCCGTCGTGGTTAGTGCCTTTGCCTTGGTCAGCATTGCGGGTATGCCCGCCACCTTGTTTATTGCCGTTCACTCGGGATGGCGCAGCGCCATGCTGTGCTTGGCCGGGCTTTGTTTGCTGGCTTACTTGATCGCCTTCTTCTGCCTGCCCAAGCAGCAGGCCCACTCAGTTAAAGCCGAGCACAGCAGCTTGGGCAAAGGAGCCTGGCGCTGGCTTAGCCTGCCGGCCATTGCGCAAGCAGGCTCTTTGTTACTGATCCCTGTATTGATTCCGCTGCTGACACTGCGCTACGGCACCCAACTCGCTCAAATGCCCGGCCTGTTTGTTCTGGGCGGCTTCGCTGCTTTGTTGGCTTCACGCTTATCTGCCGTGGGCATCAAAAAGTGGGGGGAAGCGGTCATCGCTGATGTGGGGACGGCCGTGCTCGTGCTCTCCTTGATATTGCTGGCTTTGGGCTGGGGTTACGCCCAAGGCTTCATGATTCTGTTTATGGCGGGCACCTATGCCAGGCTAGTTTGTGCCAGCGCGTATAGCGCCAGCTACCCAAACAATGTCCAAAGAGGGCGCTTCATGGCTTTGCAAACCACAGGCAACCATATTGGCAGTTTCATCGCTCTTGCCATTCCCTCACTGCTGCTTGGCAGCCAAGAGATTTCTACTGAAGGCTTGAGTGCTTTCCTGCTGCTCACCGCCGGACTGGCTCTGGCTTTACCGGTGTTGATGCGTTTCTTTTTGATCCCACCTTCTGGCTCAGGCCACCGACCTGTAAGCGCAGAACACGAAACCCACTAAATACATACACCTGCTTACTTGCGTCTTGCTCCACATCGCATAAGGTGGTGCAAAGACGCCACGAACCGCGCCAGGGAAGGGACATATCCACTACGTTCAAGGAGTTGCATATGGCTACACACAGCGCCAAACGTGCCGAGCTTTATCGCATGGTGACCGAGGAGCACACTTGCCCTTATGGGCTCAAGGCGCTTGCTCTGCTCAAGAGTAAAGGCTTTGAACCGCAGGACCACTGGCTCAAGAACCGGGAGGAGATCGACGCGTTCAAAGCCAAGCATCAGGTCAGCACCACACCCCAAACCTTTATTGATGGCGAACGAATAGGGGGGTATGACGAGCTGGTGGAGTATTTTGGTGGTACGGTCAAAGACAAGGACGCTGTCAGCTACACGCCGGTGATCGCCTTGTTCGCGATGGCCGCTTTAATGGCCTTAGCCACATCCTGGGCCGCTTTTGGTCAAATCGCGCTGATTCAAACCGTGGAATGGTTTATTGCCATTTCCATGTGTTTGCTGGCCTTGCAAAAGCTCAAGGACGTGGATAGCTTTGCCACCATGTTTCTGAACTACGATTTGCTGGCGCAGCGCTGGGTACGTTACGCCTACATCTATCCCTTTGGAGAGGCCTTGGCAGGCGTCTTGATGCTGGCCGGCGCCCTGATGTGGTTGTCGGTGCCCGTAGCCTTGATCATTGGCGGTATCGGTGCCGTCTCAGTGTTCAAGGCCGTCTATATCGACAAGCGTGAATTGAAATGCGCTTGCGTAGGTGGGGATAGCACCGTGCCCTTGGGCTTTGTGTCACTGACAGAAAATGTGATGATGGTTGCAATGGCCATCTGGATGATTGTGAAAAGCTCGGTTCTGCACGCCTGATTCCACTGAAGCCAAGGTCGATTACTCAAGGTGGCAGCCCATTACAGGGTTGCCACCAACGTTAGGATGCAGCCGGCTCACCGCGCAAGAAAGCTTGCGCACGCTGGGCCATGATGGCTTCACGGCGAATGAAATCCGCCACAAAATCATTCACAGGATGATGGTGCAAGCTATACGGCGTATCCCACTGAATAATCTTGCCCGCCTGCATCACCCCGATCCGATCCGCAATCGCAAAGGCTTCGGCTTGGTTATGCGTCACCAAAATTGCAGTCGTACCAGCGCTTTTTAGAATGTCTCGCACTTCAAAGGCCAAACGTTCGCGGGTATCAACGTCCAGATTAGAAAAGGGCTCATCCAGCAAGATCAAAGAGGGCTTGGGGGCCAAGGCGCGCGCCAGGGCAACCCGTTGCTGTTGGCCACCGGACAATTCATGCGGATACCGTTGCGCCAGACGAGCCAGATCAACCAATTCCAGCATTTCCAGCACACGAGCCTGCCGCTCGCTTTTGTCCCACTTCCGCAGCCCAAAGGCCACATTCTTTTCAACGGTTAAATGTGGGAACAGGGCGTAGTCCTGAAACATCATCCCCACTTGCCGGTGCTCAGGTGGCACTTGTTGAGCCACCGTCGACAGCACGCGGCCATTTAGCAAGATCTGCCCCTCGCGCAGCGGCTCAAAGCCCGCGATTGCACGCAGAACCGTCGTTTTCCCACAGCCCGAAGCACCTAGCAAACAGCCGATTTCCCCCTGCGGCAATTGCAGCTGGAGCTGATCGACCACTGGCCGAAAGCCATGAGAGGTTTCGTAGGACAGGGTGATAGCCTGCAAATCCAGAAAATCGTTCATGATGCGCGTGGGCCGGAGGCCATCAATTGAGTACGTGCCAATAAAATAACGGGGATCAGGCCGGCCAGGACAATAGCCAAGGCAGCCACCGCGCCTTCCTCATAGGTTCCGCGAGCCGCTTCCGCATACAGCCAGGTTGCCAAAGTCTCGAAGTTCATCGGACGCAGCAACAAGGTGGCCGGCAACTCCTTCATAGCATCGACAAAAATCAATAAGGCTGCTGCGCCCATCGCTGGTCGAAGCAAAGGCAGATGCACCCGCTTCAGGGTTCCAGCAGGCGTTTCACCCAATAAGCGGGAAGCTTGTTCCAGAGAAGCCGGGATACGGGCCAGACCCGCTTCTATGCCACCAATGGAAATCGCCAAAAACCGTAAGGTGTATGCCAACACCAAGGCCAGAGTGGAGCCCATCAAAAACAAGCCCGTGGATGTAATGCCAAACCAGGACAAGACTTGATTGTAAAAAGAGTCGAACATCACCAGAGGCGTCAGCAAGCCAATGGCCAGCACCGTTCCTGGAATGGCATAGCCCAGGCTACTGACCCCGGCCATGAAGCGCGCCACGCGTGGCTTGCGTCCCGAACGAACCGCACGAGCAGCCCAGGCCACGATCAGGCCGCAGCACAAGGTCGCCATGGTTGCCAGAGCAGCGATGTACAAGGTGTTCCAGGCGCTGCTAATCAGCTGTGCTGACAAGCCGCCCGTCTGCGTTAAATGCTTGATGGTTTCATTTAACAAGTACAAAGAGGGCGCCACGAAACCGACCAAAACCGGTGCCACACCTAAAGCAATGGCAATACAGGCGGCCGAACCCCGCAATTTGCTAGGACGTATTGGTTCAGAGCGCTGGTTGCTGGAGTAAGACTGACGGCGACGGCCATAGCGCTCGATACTGATTAGCGCCGCCACCAAACAGAGCATGGAGACTGCAATCTGCGCCGCTCCTGCCAAGTCAGAGCGCGTCACCCAAGTGGTGTAGATAGAGACCGTCAGGGTCTGGACCCCCAAAAACTCAGAGGCTCCGATATCGTTCAAGGTTTCCAGCAAAGCCAAACTGACACCCACTGCAATAGCAGGGCGCGCCATCGGCAGGACCACCCGGAAAAACACGCTGCGCCCCGATTCGCCCATAATGCGTGCCGCCTCCAGCAAACTGGCAGACTGCGTGGCAAACATGGCGCGGGTACTCAAGTAAACGTAGGGGTATAGAACGGAACCCAGTAGAAAGATGGCGCCGCCCAGCGAGCGCAAATCAGGCAGCCGGAATTCTCGCGGGCTGCTATAGCCCAATACATACCGGATCGCCGACTGAATTGGACCAATGGGGTGCAAGAGATCCAGATAAGCGAAAGCCACAATATAAGTAGGCACCGCCAGCGGCAGGAGCAAGGCCCATTGCAAAACCCGTCTGCCTGGAAACTCATAGGCGGTAATCAGCCAGGCCGATCCCACCCCCAGACAACTGACGACCACCCCCACGCCCAAAAGCAGCAGCAGAGTATTGCTCATGGCCCGGGGCAACACAAACTGGAACAGGTGCGACCAGTGCTCGGTAGAACCGCCTAAAGCGTGAGTCAGAAGCGTAATCACCGGCGCCGCCACAATCAGGGCGATCAAGGCAGCAGCCAGGGACCAAAGAGGCAGACGTCGAAAAAAGGACATTATGAAAGACTAGGTATTACCGGCGCGTCAATGCGCGACGACCGCCGCTTTGACGATTCAAAGCAGGCGGTCGTAAAAAGAGAGTAGGGCGATTTTAGTTGTCGAAGCCAACTTTATCTACCAACTCGCTGGCTTGCTTGCGATGTTTGGCGATTTCAGTCAGTGGCAATGGATCAATCGTCATGGGGCCAAAACTGGCAACAACCGGGTCCAGCTCTACGCCAGCACGGACGGGATATTCATAGTTGGCCTTGGCGTACAAGCCCTGGGCTTTCTCAGAAACCAGGTATTCCAGCAGTTTGACGGCATTGTCCTTGTTAGGAGCATGCTTGGCCACGGCCGCACCAGAGATATTGACGTGGGTGCCGCCGCCTTTGGCATCAGCAAAGGTAGGACGCACCACATTGATGGCTTCACCCCATTTGTAGGAGTCCGTACCCGGTTCAGCGTTTTTCATGCGACCGACGTAGTAGGCATTGGCGATACCGACATCACAAATACCACCCAGAATATCGCGGGCAACATCACGATCCCCACCCGCCGCCTTGCGGCCCAAATTGTCTTTCACGCCACGCAGCCACTGCTCGGTCGCTTCAGCGCCGTTGTGGGCAATCATGGCAGCAACCATGGCGGTGTTGTAGGGGTGCTGGCCGGAGCGGATACACACTTTGCCTTTCCATTTAGGATCAGCAAAGTCTTCGTAGTGCATGCTTTTCACATCCACATCCTTGGCCACATAAGCCACGCGGTCACGCAAGGACAGGGAATACCACTGCTTGTCCGCACCGCGCAGATTGGCCGGGATGGCAGTTTCCAGTTCAGTCGATTCCACAGGCTGGGTAATGCCAGCCTCCACCAGGTCCAGCAGGTTTCCAATATCCACCGTCATCAGGATATCGGCCGGAGATTTATCGCCTTCGGTTTTTACGCGCTCGATCAAACCATCTTTAACGAACACCGTGTTGACCTTGACGCCGGTGTCCTTACTAAAGGTTTCCAGCAGCGGGGTGATTAGCCCGGGCTCTCGTGTGGTGTACAGGTTGACTTCGCCCGAGGCGAAAGCGGCCATCGACACCGTACCTAAAGCGGACAGCAACAAAGCCTGGGTCAGGGCACGATTACGAAGATTAAAACGCATCATCAACACTCCAAGTACGGGCGAAAATCGCGAAGAAGCCGGAAAATGTGAATGATTATCAAACGTATGCAGAAACTAGGCAATAGCTATTTCCCCGCCATGCGGAAAATCCCGTAGAAGTGGAGGAGCCCTGCGAGCAATTGCGCCACTTTCACAGAAAAAACCAAGTTCAGAAAAACTTAATGGTAAGTCCTGATTGCGATCAAATCGTATTGGTGAATGGGCATAGATTTACCTGGGGAACTGGGTACAATGGGCAAATATTTGCTTACTGATCCGGGCGTTATTGCCCCTCTATACCGACAACTACCATGGCAGCTTTCAATACCGAACAAGTGCTCAGCGTCCATCATTGGAACGACACCCTGTTCTCATTTACCACTACCCGCGACGCCGCCCTGCGCTTTCACAATGGGCACTTTGTAATGATCGGTCTGGAAGTTGATGGCAAGCCGCTGATGCGCGCTTACAGCATCGCCAGCGCCAACTACGAAGAAAACCTGGAATTCTTGAGCATCAAGGTTCAGGACGGTCCATTAACCTCGCGCCTGCAGCACCTGAAAGAAGGCGACAGCATTCTGGTCAGCCGCAAGCCGGTGGGCACCCTGGTCATTGATGACCTGCGCGCGGGCCGCAATCTGTTCTTGTTTGGTACCGGCACCGGCTTGGCTCCTTTCATGAGCATCATCAAAGACCCGGACACCTACGAGCGTTTCGAGAAAGTCGTGCTGGTGCATGGCGTGCGTTTCGTCAGCGAACTGGCTTACTCGGATTTCATCCAGAACGAACTGCCCCAGAACGAATACTTTGGCGAGCTGGTACGCGAAAAGCTGCTGTATTACCCCACGGTTACCCGTGAGGAATTCCGTAATACCGGCCGCATTACCGAGCTGATTAACTCGGGCAAGTTGTGCGAGGATTTGGGCATTCCCGCCCTGGACCCGGCTCAGGATCGTGCCATGCTGTGCGGTAGTCCCGCCATGTTGGCCGATATCAGCGCCATGCTGGACAAGCGCGGTTTCGAAGTCTCGCCCGGTGTCGGCCAGCCTGGTGACTACGTGATTGAGCGCGCGTTTGTCGAAAAATAATCACGCCAAGATCTGTTAATTTTAGCTATAGGCGCTTAAACTCTGATAGTACAACACTCATCAGAGGTTTTCTTATGACCAAGCAAGTCGTCTTTACCGATGCCGCTCCAGCAGCCGTAGGCCCTTACTCTCAAGCCATCATCGCCTCGGGTGGCAAGACTGTTTTCCTGTCCGGCCAGATTGGTCTGGAGCCTGCCACTGGCGAGCTGGTATCAGAAAACTTTGAAGGCCAAGTGCGCCAGGCGTTCGCTAACCTGGAAGCCGTGGTCAAAGAGGCTGGCGGGACTTTGGCTGATATCGTCAAACTGACGTTGTTTTTGACGGACCTGTCCCGCTTTGCCAGCGCCAATGCCATCATGGCCGAACTGATTCCCCAGCCTTTCCCGGCACGCTCCACCATTGGTGTGGCCAGCTTGCCCAAAGGCGCTCAGTTCGAGGTTGAGGCTATCCTCAATCTCTAAAGACGTATTGCCATGATCGCAGATCGGCCTGCACCTCAGGCCAAACGGGCCGCCCCGCGCAAGAAGGCGGTCAGTCTGGATCAGAAATTTGAAAAGCTCGGCTTACAAGAGCCGGCCGATTTCGTGGTCCATCTGCCGTTGCGCTACGAGGACGAGACTCAAGTCGAAACCATCGACCGTCTCTACCCTGGCAAGATGGCGCAAATCGAAGGGCGGATCATCAGCACGGACGTTCAAGCACGTCCCCGCGCGCAGTTACATGCGCGCATTGCTGATGACACCGGCGAGCTGGCCTTACGCTGGCTGCACTTTTACCCCAGTCAACTCAAGCAGCTTCAAGGCGACCTGCCTTTGCGAGTGCGTGGTGAAGTGCGCCAAGGCTTTCATGGCCTGGAAATGGTGCACCCGAAAATCACCAAAGCCGGTCAACCTTTGGCGCGTGCGCTGACCCCGGTCTATCCCACGACGGATGGCTTGAGCCAAGTGCAGTTGCGCAAAGCCATTGCCGATGCACTGAACCGTGCTGATCTACGTGACACACTGCCGGAAGCGGTGCGTGATGAATATGGCTTGATGCCATTTTCAGAAGCCATCCGGCTATTGCATTACCCGCCACCAGAACTGAGCTACGACGATTTGTTCGAGCAGGGGCATCCCGCCTGGAGCCGCATCAAGTTTGATGAGCTGCTGGCCCAGCAGCTTTCACTGGCGCAGGCCCGTGCAGCTCGGCAAGCGCAGCGCGCCCCGCCCATGCCAGCCGTTAACAACGATCTGACAAAAGCACTGCTGGCGTCCTTACCCTTTAGCCTGACCGCCGCCCAACAACGCTGCGTCACAGAAATCAGTGCGGATATGACTCGCTCCTATCCCATGCATCGTTTGTTGCAAGGGGATGTAGGCAGCGGCAAGACCATTGTGGCGGCGTTGGCCGCCGTGCAAGCCATAGCCAGTGGGTTTCAGGTTGCCATGATGGCACCGACTGAAATTCTGGCAGAACAACACTATCTGAAAATGCGTGCGTGGTTAGAGCCACTGGGCATAGAGCTGGCCTGGTTAAGCGGCAGCCTGGGTGTCAAAGCCAAGCGGCTGGCCTATGAAGCGATCAGTTCAGGACAAGCCCGCCTGGCAATCGGCACTCAGGCGCTTATCCAGGATAACGTCCAGTTCCAGCAACTGGGGCTGGTGATCCTGGACGAGCAGCACCGTTTTGGTGTGGGCCAACGCCTGGAACTGAACCGCAAAGGCGATGCACAAGACAAAAAAGGCCAGGCCTATCTGCCGCATCAGCTGAATATGAGTGCCACGCCCATCCCGCGTACGCTGGCCATGGCATTTTTTGCGGATCTGGACGTATCCGCCATTGATGAATTGCCCCCTGGCCGCAGCCCCATCATTACCAAGCTGGCCGCAGATAACCGCCGTGACGAAATCATGGCGCGGGTCCGTGCTGAAGTAGCACAAGGTAGGCAGGCTTATTGGGTCTGCCCCTTGGTTGAAGAAAGCGAGGCCCTACAACTGCAAACCGCGGTTGATACCCATGCTGCCTTGGCGCTCGCCCTGGCTCCTTTGCGCGTAGGCTTGATTCATGGCCGCCTGGCTTCTGCCGAGAAAGCCGAGGTCATGGATGCTTTCCGCACTGGAGATTTGGATGTGCTGGTGGCCACAACTGTGATCGAGGTTGGCGTGGACGTTCCCAACGCTTCCTTGATGATTATTGAACATGCCGAACGCTTCGGTCTCGCCCAGTTGCATCAGCTGCGCGGCCGTGTAGGGCGAGGCCAAATTCAATCCGTCTGTGTACTGCTGTATCAGGCGCCGCTTTCCGCTATTGCACGCCTGAGATTGCGCGCCATGTATGAAACCACGGATGGCTTTGAAATTGCCCGCCGCGATTTGGAACAACGTGGTCCGGGCGAGTTCATGGGCATGCGCCAGTCCGGGCAGGCGGGCTTGCGATTCGCAAGCCTGGAATCCGATGAAGATTTGATCGAGCAGGCCCAGACATTGGCCAGCACCTTTCGCCGTGATTATCCAGACCACGCTCACCATCATTTACAGCGCTGGATGAAGGGACGGGAAGAATTACTGCGTAGTTGACCACGAGCCTTAGTGCAAGCCTTGCCGTTTATGGCGTGCTTGAACAAGGCGTGTTGGATAGGGCGCCAAAGGCGCCTCCGTATTGTGGCGGAGATCCTCCAGCTGTCAGGCCGGAGCTCTTCCCCCAAGGTCTTAATGCTGTTTTGCACAAGGAATTGTCATGACATTGACCGAGCTGAAGTACATCGTTGCCGTCGCACGCGAACGTCATTTTGGACGTGCCGCCGAGGCCTGCTTTGTCAGCCAACCGACCCTGTCGGTGGCGATCAAAAAGCTGGAAGACGAACTAGGCGTGGTCATCTTCGAGCGTGGCGGGCCCGAAGTGGCTATCACCCCGATTGGCTTGCGCATCGTTACCCAGGCACAAAAAGTGCTGGAAGAAGGGGCTAACTTGCGCGAGATTGCCCGCCAGGGCCACGACCCCTTGGCCGGTCCCTTGCGTGTTGGCATTATTTACACAGTTGCTCCGTATCTGCTGCCCAAGCTGGTCCCCAAGCAGATTGAGCTGACGCCACAAATGCCACTTTTATTGCAAGAAAACTTTACCGTGCGCCTGCTGGAATTGCTGCGCCAGGGCGAGATTGATTGCGCTGTTGTGGCCCTGCCTTTACCTGAAACAGGCTTGATCGTGCGCGAGCTGTATGACGAACCTTTTGTGGTTGCCATGCCCCATGAACATGCCTGGGCCAAGCGCAAGGAAATCGATCCTGAACAGCTCAAAGACCAGACCATGTTGCTCTTGGGTGCTGGCCATTGTTTCCGGGATCAGGTGCTGGATGTGTGTCCGGAGCTGTCGCGCTTTTCGGCCTCCAGCGAAGGTATACAGCGCACCTTTGAAGGTTCTTCACTGGAAACTATCCGCCATATGGTGGCCACGGGCATCGGTCTGACGGTACTGCCTGCCAGCTCCTTGACGGCCCCCGGGCAGGCCAATGATCTGCTGGCCTATGTGCCTTTCAAAAAACCCATTCCGGATCGTCGCATTGCTTTGGTCTGGCGCAAAAGTTTTCCTCGTACCTCTGCCATTGATGCCTTGACTCGTGGGATCATGGAAAGCGGGTTGGCCGGGGTCAACTACTTAAAAGTCGAATACAACAGCAATTTCCCGTATCCTGAACTAGCGTAAATCGCACACCTGCTGCGTGTTATTCTGCTTCAGTACCTATTTAGCCCTCTGTTTAACAGGAGTCCACTATGGCAAAAGCCGTGAAAGCAGTGAGTAAAACCGCCAAGGTCAGCAAGGCCGCAGATGCCCCAAGCACTGATACCAAAGCGGCAGTAACCGCCGAAGCTAAGACCGAAGTCAAACCGGCACCCGCCAAGGCCCCCGCCAAAAAAGTGCCCGCTAAAAAGGCCGCGGCCAAAAAGCCTGCCACGACTGCCAAAGCGCCCGCAAAAGCCGCAGCCAAACCTGCCGCCAAGCCAGCCGCTGCTGCTAAACCAGCTGCCCCGGCTGCTCCCAGCAGCGCCTTGAAAATCGACATTGGTATCTCCTCCAATGATCGCGCTGCCGTGGTCAAGGAACTGTCCAAGGTACTGGCCGATTCCTACACCGTGTACCTGATGACGCACAACTTCCACTGGAACGTCACCGGCCCCATGTTCAAGACACTGCACGAGCTCTTCATGACGCAGTACACCGAACTGTGGCAAGCCCTGGATGATATTGCCGAGCGTATCCGCGCCCTGGGCCACTATGCCCCCGGCACCTACGCTGAGTTCCAGAAGCTGTCGTCCATTTCGCAGCCTTCCACGGTTCCCAACGCCACCACCATGATCGAATTGCTGGTTAAAGGTAACGAAGCTTTGGCTCGTACCGCCCGCGCTGCTTTTGATCGTGCTGATGACGCTGATGACCAGCCAACGGCCGACTTGCTGACACAGCGTCTGGACGTGCACGAGAAAAACGCGTGGATGCTGCGCAGCTTGCTGCAGTAATCCAGCCGTAGTCGCTATCGTCTAGCGATGAAACAGGGCCGCCAACAGGCGGCCCTTGTCATACGTCTTATAGAAAACCCTGAATTGGCCCCTCAGACAGGCATAAAGCCCTGTTATCGGTGTATGCTTTCCTGCATATTCACGGAGGTGTTTTCTATGAAAATTCGTTTCACTCCTGTTGCAGCGGCCATGAGCCTGGCAACGGGTCTGCTCTTGTCCGGTGCTGCTCACGCTGACAACATCCGTATCGCTCTGGCCGGTCCGTTTACGGGTTCGGTGACGCAGTACGGTGATATGGTCAAGCAAGGCGTCGATACAGCTATCGAACAGATCAATGCTGCCGGTGGCGTTTTGGGCAAACAGCTCGAACTGGTCACTGTTGACGATGCCTGCGAACCCAAGCAAGGCCCTGTCGCTGCCAACCGTATCGTGAATGACAAAATCCATTATGTTGTCGGTCACGTTTGTTCGGGTGCCACCATTGCCGCCACCGATATCTACAATAACGAAGGCGTGTTGATGGTTACCCCATCTGCAACGGCTCCTGCCGTTACCGATGGCAAAAACTACGAAATGATCCTGCGCACCATCGGTCGCGACGATCAACAAGGCCCAGCGGCTGCCAAGTTCATTCTTGAGCAAATCAAGCCCACTAAAGTTGCCGTCTTGCACGACAAACAATCCTACGGTCAGGGTATTGCTGCCTCGGTTCGCTCCGAACTGCAAAAAGCCGGCACCGAAGTAGCTTTGTTTGAAGGCATTAACGCAGGCGACAGCGATTACTCCGCCGTCATCACCAAACTGAAGTCCTCGGGTGTGGACTTTGTGTACTTTGGTGGTTACCACCCAGAAATGGGCCTGTTGCTGCGTCAAGCAGCCGAACAGGGCGTGAAAATCCACTTCATGGGCCCAGAAGGCGTGGGTAACCCCGACATTAACGCCATCGCCGGTAAAGCCGTTGAAGGCATGCTGCTGACCTTGCCTGCGGACTTCTCCCAAGATCCGGACAACCAGGCCATCGTCAAAGCATTCCAGGACAAGAAGCGCGATCCTAGCGGCGCCTTCCAACTGTCTGCTTACGCAGCCACATTGGCTATTGCTGAAGGCATCAAGGGTGCTGGCGTTGACGATCCCGTCAAAGTTGCCGACTACCTGCACGCCAACAGTGTGAAAACGCCAATCGGCCAAATCAGCTGGAACAAGCAGGGCGACCTGAACGACTTCAAATTTGACGTCTTTAGCTGGCATGCAGATGGCACCAAGTCCATCTACGGCAAGTAATCTCTGATACTTGCTCGTTAAAAAACCGGCCTTCGGGCCGGTTTTTTATTGACGGCCACTAAGCCTTTAATCTTCGATACGGAGCCCCGTATCACGATCAAACCAATGCAAAGGGTGGGGCGGCATGTAGCCAATCTGTATCGCCTCGCCAATTTGAATCGGATACTGGCGGGTTTGTTCGATGGGGCAACGCACGATTATGCGGTAATCCCCGCAGCCTAAATGCAGCAGTTGCTCGGAACCCAGAATCTCCACCATCTCCACCTGCGTGGTCACGCCAGGCACGTGCAAATTGATGTGCTCCGGGCGTATACCCAAAAACACTTTGCGGCCGCGCACAGAGGCTGGCACCAGGTCTGAAGTGAACTGCACCGGCTGACCATTATCCTGTTTGATCTGGCCTTGGGCATCTACCTCTACCGGCAACAGATTCATGGGAGGAGAGCCGATAAAGGTCGCCACAAACACAGAGGCCGGTTTGTCGAAAACCTCGCCAGGGGTCCCTATCTGTTCAGGCACACCCTGGTTCATCACAATCATGCGCTCGGCCAAGGTCATGGCTTCGATTTGATCATGAGTCACGTACAGGCTGGTGGTTTTCAGACGCCGATGCAGCTTCTGAATTTCCAGACGCATTTGTACGCGCAGCTTGGCATCCAGATTCGATAAGGGTTCGTCAAACAAGAAAACCTTAGGCTCACGCACAATGGCGCGGCCCATGGCTACCCGTTGACGTTGCCCGCCCGATAGCTGGCCGGGGCGACGCTCCAGCAAAGCCCCCAGCTCCAAAATTGCCGCAGCCGCATTCACGCGTTGCTTGATTTCGTCTTTGGAGAATTTACGGATCTTCAAGCCATACGCCATATTGTCGAAGACCGACATATGCGGGTAGAGCGCGTAGTTCTGGAAAACCATCGCAATATCACGCTCTGCGGGTTCCAGGTCGTTCACTACTTTGCCGTCAATCAACACCTGACCGGCAGTCACGGACTCCAAGCCCGCCACCATACGCATCAGGGTTGATTTCCCGCAGCCGGAGGGGCCGACAATCACCACGAATTCGCCGTCTTTGACATCCACATCAATGCCGTGAATGACGACGGTGCCATTCGGATAGGTTTTCTTGACGCCTTCAAATCGTAAGCTAGCCATTCAATAAAGCCTGTAGAGAATTACTTTTCGGAGTCGATCAGCCCTTTGACGAACCACTTTTGCATCAGCATCACCACCAGGGCAGGCGGGATCATGGCCAAAAGGGCCGTAGCCATCACAACGTTCCACTCGGTCACACTGTCACCGCCGGAAATCATGCGTCGAATACCCACGACAATCGGGTACATATCTTCATGAGTGGTGATGATCAGCGGCCACAAATACTGGTTCCAACCGTAGATAAACTGGATCACAAACAGCGCGGCCATGCTGGTTTTGGACAAGGGCAGCAAGACATCCTTGAAAAACCGCATGGGGCCCGCCCCGTCGATGCGAGCAGCCTCAATCAGCTCATCGGGTACGGTCAGAAAGAACTGGCGGAATAAAAAGGTAGCTGTGGCAGAGGCGATCAAAGGCAAGATCAAGCCGCCATAACTATCCAGCAATTGCAGGTCCGCCACGACCTTATAGGTGGGCATGATGCGCACTTCCACGGGCAGCATCAAGGTGATGAAAATCATCCAGAAAAACAGCATGCGGAAAGGGAAGCGGAAGTACACGACGGCAAAAGCCGACAGCATCGAAATAACGATCTTGCCAATCGCAATACCCAGCGCCATCACCATACTGACAACCAGCATGCGGCCAACCGGCGGCGCATTGGTCGAGGTGCCTTGAAGGGCGCTCAGGTAGTTGTCCACCATGTGTGAACCGGGCAGCAGCGACATGGGAGCCCGGGCCACTTCTGCGCTGGTCTGCGTGGACGCAACAAAGGTGATGTACAGGGGAAGAGCAATCACGATGACCCCGAGAATCAGGGTCAGATGCGTGAAAAAATCGAGAATAGGGCGGCGTTCAACCATGACTGTGTTCCTTGCTTCGCATCAGCTGTACGTCACTTTTCGATCAATGTAGCGGAACTGAATGACGGTCAGTGCCACAACCACCACCATCAACACCACCGACTGGGCCGCAGAGGAGCCAATGTCCAGCCCACGAAAGCCTGTGTTGTAGACGCGGTAGACCAGAATCGAGGTAGCTTCACCTGGCCCGCCTTGGCTGACCACATCAATAATGGCGAAGGTGTCGAAAAAGGCATAAATAATATTGACGACCAACAGGAAAAACGTCGTGGGTGCCAGCAGGGGAAACACAATGGCCCAAAAGCGCCTCATGGGCCCGGCACCGTCCATTGCCGCCGCCTCGATCAAAGAGCGTGGAATGGCTTGCAGACCCGCCAGAAAGAACAGGAAGTTGTAGGAGATTTGCTTCCAGACGGAGGCAATCACCACCAGCAACATGGCGTCATTACCATTTAAGCGGGGGTTCCATTGAAACCCTTGCTCCAGCAAGAAGACGGCCACAATCCCTACCGAAGGTGAGAACAAGAACAGCCAAAGCACACCGGCAACCGCTGTGGCCACAGCATAGGGCCAGATCAGCAAACTGCGATAGAGCAGGGCGCCACGCACGACCCGATTGGCCATCACAGCCAGGACCAGGGCGACGATCAGCCCCAAGGCGGATACGGCTAAAGAGAACACCGCTGTCGTCTTGAACGACGCGATATATTCCGAACTGCTAAACAGCTCTGCAAAATTATCCAGGCCGACAAATTGCGAGGACAAGCCAAAAGGATCTTCCAGATGAAATGCCTGCCACAGGGCTTGACCCGCGGGCAGAAAAAAGAAGATCAGGGTAATGGCTAGCTGCGGGGCTAATAAGAGATAAGGCAGTGTCTTATGACGGAAGACGACACGTTTTTCCATAGGTTCGCGCGATGGGAAAGGGCGCCACCATCAGGGTGGACAGACTGAAGTGAAACCAAGAAGAGCGTATGAGTGCAATCAACACGCCACTCATACGCTCGATTGTAAACCACCCGCCAAGCAAGGCGGGTCAGGCTTACTTCACGCTCTTTTCAAAGCGCTCCAGCAGTTCATTGCCACGATTTTGCATGGCCTTCAAACCCTCTTCGGGCGTTACTTTACCGGCAAAGATCTGTTCCATCACACCGTCTTCAATGTCGCGAATCTGCGGCAAGGAACCCAGGCGAATACCACGCGAGTTCTCGGTCGTGCTGGCGTCCAACTGTTTCACGGCAACATCTGCACCCACGTTCTTGGCGTAAAAGTCCGATTCCTTGGTCTTTTCAAAGCCTGCTTTGGTCACTGGCACGTAACCGGTGTCCTGGTGCCAGGCTGCGGCTTGCTCAGGGCTGGAGATGAAGTGGAAGAACTCGGTCACACCCTTGTAAACATCATCCGACTTCTTGGCAAAAACCCATAGGGAAGCGCCGCCAATAATCGAGTTCTGCGGTGCGCCTTGCACATCGCTGTAGTAGGGCAGGCTGCTGGTGCCAAACTCGAATTCACCGGTCTTGATGATGTTGGCGCGGTTACCACTGGAACCGGTGAACATGCCGCACTTGCCGCTGGTAAAGAGCGCATTGGGCGTATCACCCCGACCGCCGTAGGAGAAAGAGCCATCCTTGGACATATCGGCCAGGAAGCTGATGTGCTTCACGAACAGCGGGTTATCCAGTTGCAGACGGGCGCTGGGGCCACCAAAACCGTTGTTTTCGCTGGCAAAGGGGACGTTGTGCCAAGCAGCAAAGTTTTCCAGCAAGATCCACGATGGCCAGGAGGAGGTGTAGCCGCACTCTTGGCCGGACTCACGCAATTTTTTAGCGGTTTCGTGCAGTTCCTGCCAGGTTTTCGGTGGCTTGTCAGCGTCCAACCCTGCCTTTTTGAAGGCGTCTTTATTGTAATAAAGCACTGGGGTCGAGCTGTTGAACGGCATGGAGATCAACTTGCCCTCGTTGGACGAGTAGTAGCCGGCTACAGCACCCAGAAAATCATCAGGATTCAGGGGCTTGCCCGCTTTTTCCGACATTTCCTGAACGGGCTGAATGGCCCCTTTGGCTGCCATCATGGTGGCCGTACCGACTTCGAATACTTGCAAAATATCTGGCGCATTGCCTGCTCGGAAAGCGGCCACACCGGCATTCATGGACTCGCCATAGTTGCCTTTATACGAAGCTTTCACCTGGTAGTCCGACTGAGATGCGTTAAAGTCATTGACTAATGCATTAACCCGTTCGCCCAAGGCCCCTTCCATTGAGTGCCAGAACTGAATCTCCGTCGCTGCGTGTGCAGTGCCTATAGACGCAATCAGCCCGGCAAGGGACAGAGCAAATAGTTTTGTTCGCATCGGAACTTCTCCTGTATAAAAGGTGCCGCTAGGGTCTAGCAGGTTTTAAAACTCAAGCTTATGACTTGTTTATGACGCTCTTGTGAATGTATCCACTCCAGCGGCATATAAGCAATGACTAATTACCCTCAAACGCTATCGCAACGTGTCAGAGGACAGATTTTTAATTGGAGCGATGATGAATCCACACGATACCTCTTTTAAGCTGGCATTTATTGGCGCAGGCAATATGGCCAGTGCCTTGGCCGCCGGTTTAATTGGCAAACGCTGCGGCGGGTCCGACGTTCTGGCCATTGATATCCATCCGCCCGCTTTAGAATCATGGGCTCAGCAAGGCGTACAGACTGCCAGCGAACCCGGCCCGGCGCTAGCCAAACAACGAATCTGGGTGTTTGCTGTCAAGCCCCAAGTCATGAAAGAAACCGTGCTGGCCTGCAAACCTTTCTTGCAAGAGGACACGCTGGTCATCAGCGTCGCAGCCGGTATTCCTGCCACGGCCTTGGCCGAATGGCTGGGCGAACCGGGCCAGCCCTACCAGCGCGTTATCCGCTGCATGCCCAACACGCCTGCCTTTATCGGCTGCGGCATTACTGGCCTGATGGCGCTGGAACAAGTGGATGAAAGCGATAAGGCCATTGCCCAGCAGCTGCTGAAATCCGTGGGCGAAGTGGTCTGGGTCCAGAACGATGCCGCCATTGATGCCGTAACCGCCGTATCAGGCAGTGGTCCAGCCTACGTGTTTTTATTCATCGAAGCCTTGATTAAAGCCGGTATTGAGCAAGGTCTATTGGCTGAACAAGCACGTCAATTGGCGTTGGCGACGCTGCATGGAGCCACCCAGCTGGCAACACTTTCACCTGAAGAGCCCTCAGTCCTGCGTGAACGCGTGACGTCCACGGGCGGCACCACCGCGGCGGCCTTGAATGTGCTCAATGAAGGCGGGTTCACCCCACTGGTTCAGCAAGCAGTAGAGGCCGCCAAAGTGCGCGCCGGTGAACTGGCGAAAGAGTTTTCTTAATACCGGACTACGTCCTGTAGCGACATCCGAATTGATATAGCGCAATCAATACGCAGGGAAGGGGGGCACATGCAAAGTGCCCCCTTTTTTCTTTTGGGAATAAGGTCTTGAGTATTTTGGCGGCTTTGCTAGGCGCCTCATTGCTACGCCTTCATTATTTTAAAAATTAATTGCCATGGCGCTAGGGCTTATACGAAGTGACAAGTTTCAGGCGCCTCCCCCAAAATGGTTTCCCCTGGTGCAGAACAATGCATGTACAGGCTTCAGAATAAACATTTTCTAAAAAGCAATTGCCGGTAGACCCCGGCCTCGGGAGACAGCTGCTATGACCTTTACTCGACGCTTTACCCCCGCTCTTACCGCCTTGGCCACTGCTTTGGCCATGGGCAGCGCTGCCTACGCGGCAGACACCATCAAAATTGGTATCCCTCAACCCATGACCGGCCCATCCACCCAATACGGTGACCAGATCCAGGCCGGAGCCCTGACCGCGATTGATGCCATCAACGCTGCAGGTGGTGTCAAAGGCAAGCAGTTGGAGGCCGTGTTGATTGACGATGCTTGCGAACCCAAGCAAGCCGTACCTGCTGCCAACCGTGTGGTGAACTCGGGTGCGAAGTTTGCTGTCGCCCACGCCTGCTCGGGAACCACCGTACCAGCGGTCAATATTTACGAGCAGGAAGGCATTGTGGCGATCACTCCCGGCGCCACCTCGCCACTGGTTACCGACACCATCAAGCCTCATTACTTCTTTCGCACGATTGGCCGTGATGACCAGCAAGGCCCCTTCGCCGCAGACTACATTGCTGATGTTCTGAAGCCTAAAACCATCGCCGTTCTGCACGACAAGCAAACCTATGGTTCGGGTGTCGCTACCCAAGTGCGCGATGCCTTGAAGAAAAAGAACATGAATATTGTCATGTACGAAGGCATTAACGTGGGCGATAGCGACTACTCGGCCGTCATCACCAAGCTCAAGGGTGTGAACCCCGATCTGATCTATTTTGGTGGTTACCATGCCGAGCTGGGTCTGCTGCTGCGCCAGGCACGTGAACAGGGCATGAAAAATACCTTCATGGGCCCAGAAGGGGTGGCCAACCGGGATCTGGTGGCCATTGCCGGCCCGGCTGTAGAAGGTTTGCTGGTGACATTGCCAACCGATTTCACCAAAATGCCTGCCAACAAAGATGTGATGGAAAACTTCACCAAATATAAGCGCAACCCCAATGGGGCCTTCACATTCCCTGCCTACGCAGCCGTGCAAATTATTGCCGATACCATCAACGCCGTAGGCGAAGATTCGGCTAAAGGTGCCGACTACATGCATGCTAATGCGTTCAATACCGCCATTGGCAAGGTAGAATACGACGCCAAAGGTGATTTGAAGCACTTCGAATTTGCCGTTTTCAAGTGGGATAAAGAAGGCAATTTTGATCTAGTTGAGAAATAAGACTGGGTTACGTGCCCCCGCTCTTTACGAAGAACGGGGGCATTGCTTTTGGATGCCCACAAAGCCTCACAACAGAAACGACGGACTCAACGGAAAAAAACAAGCATGTCTGATTTACTCCCTCAGATCGTGCAACAGCTGTTCAATGGTTTATCCTTGGGCGCTATTTATGCACTGATCGCCATCGGCTACACAATGGTCTATGGCATTATCGGAATGATTAACTTTGCCCACGGCGAGATCTATATGATCGGCGCCTATGTTGGGCTGGTTACCCTGACTGCCATCGGCGTAGGTTCGGGTCTGCCCATCTGGCTAATCATTCTTATCATGTTGCTGGTTGCCATCCTGGTAACCGCGGTTTATGGCTACGCTATCGAGAAGGTCGCTTATGCGCCGCTACGTGGTAGCCCCCGGCTGGTTCCGTTGATCTCGGCCATCGGTATGTCCATTTTCTTGCAGAACTGGGTCGCCCTGGGTCAAGGCGCACGCGATATGGCTGTGCCTACACTCTTGTCGGGCTCTTTCCAGTTCAGCCTGGGTTCAGACGGTTTTACGATCACCGCTCCGTACTCTCGCGTCATGATTATCGTGGTAACGGTTGCCCTGATGATCATGCTGAGTCTCTACATCAAATACTCCCGCATGGGACGTGCTTCGCGCGCTTGCTCTCAAGACTTGCGCATGGCCAACCTGCTGGGGATTGATACCAACAAAATCATCTCCTTCACCTTTGTGATCGGTGCCATGCTGGCCGCCGTAGGTGGCGTACTGATTGCCACGGCGATCGGCAAGCTGAACCCCTTTATCGGGTTTATCGCTGGCATCAAGGCCTTTACGGCTGCCGTGCTGGGCGGGATCGGCAGTATTCCCGGCGCCATGCTGGGCGGGGTCTTGCTAGGTCTGGCCGAAACCTTTGCCGCAGCCTTTATTTCGTCGCAGTACAAGGACATCGTTGCCTTCTTGCTGCTGGTCTTTATCCTGCTGTTCCGCCCCACGGGCCTGCTGGGTAAACCCGAGGTGGAGAAAGTCTGATGATGAACCGCTTTAGTAATGCATTTGTTGCTGCAATTTTGGCGGGCATTATTGTTGCCCCCGTCTTCGGTCTGCAGATTGTCCGCGCCGGGATGAGCACCCATCTGGAAAGCGATTGGAAGATCATTCTGATCGGTATGGCGCTGGTGTTTGTCGTTCAACTGATTCGCCCTAACGTCAATCGTAAAAAAGTACGCGAAAGCCGCTGGACTCTGCCCAAGCTCAGCATGCAGCACAAAAAGATCCTGCTGTATGTCGTGATCGCGTGCGCCGTGGTCTGGCCTTTTTTCAGTGGTCGCGCCCAAGTGGACATTGCCACCCTGGTGCTGATCTACATCATGCTGGGTTTAGGTCTGAACATCGTGGTGGGCTTTGCCGGCCTGCTGGACCTGGGTTTTGTGGGCTTTTACGCCGTGGGTGCCTACACCTACGCCTTGCTCTATCACTACGCAGGTTGGGGCTTTTGGGAAGCACTGCCGCTGGCAGGCGGGATGGCGGCCCTGTTCGGCTTCCTGCTGGGCTTTCCCGTGCTGCGCTTGCGTGGGGATTATCTGGCCATCGTCACCTTGGGTTTCGGTGAAATCATTCGCCTCTTGCTCATCAATATGTATGACTTGACCGGCGGTCCAGACGGTATTTCCGGCATTCCCAAGCCTACCGTTTTTGGTTTCCCCATGATGCGCCGTGCGCCAGAAGGGCAGACTACCTTCCACGATCTGATGGGCTGGACCTTCAGCAACCAGGACGTGGTGGTGTATCTGTACTTGATGGCCTTGGCTTTGGCCCTGATTACCTTGCTGGTCTCCAGCCGTGTCGTGCGCATGCCTATTGGCCGCGCCTGGGAAGCCTTGCGCGAAGATGAAATCGCCTGCCGTTCGCTGGGTCTGAACCCAACCTCCATCAAACTGTCCGCCTTTACCATGGGCGCCATGTTTGCCGGTTTTGGTGGCGCCTTCTTTGCCGCTCGCCAAGGTTTGGTCAATCCAGAGTCCTTCACCTTTATTGAATCTGCCTTGATTCTGGCCATTGTGGTGCTGGGGGGTATGGGTTCACAAATCGGCGTGATTCTGGCTGCCATTGTGCTCACAGTGGTGCCTGAGCTGGCCCGAGAGTTTGCGGAGTATCGGATGTTGATTTTCGGTCTGGTCATGGTGGCCATGATGGTTTGGCGTCCACAGGGCTTGCTGCCTGTGCAACGTCCTCATGTGGAGTTGCGCACATGAACCCATTATTGAAAGTGACAGACCTGTCCATGCGTTTTGGTGGGCTGCTGGCGGTCGACTCCGTCAGCTTTGATGTGGCCAAAGATGAAGTCTTTGCCATCATCGGCCCTAACGGCGCGGGAAAAACCACCGTATTTAACTGCGTAGGCGGGTTCTACAAGCCCACCTCCGGTTCGGTGATTATGGAAGACCAGCCTATCCACGGCCTGTCCAGCCACAAAGTGGCGCAGCGAGGCCTGGTCCGTACCTTCCAGAACGTGCGCTTGTTTAAAAAGCTGACCGTACTGGAAAACCTGCTGGTCGCCCAGCACAGCCAACTCAAAGCCGGCTTTTTGTCTGGACTGCTGAACCTGAAGCGCTACAAGCGTTCCGAGCAGGAAGCCAAAGAACGCGCCGTGAAATGGCTGGACTTCATGGATCTGACCGATCTGGCCAACCGCGAAGCGGGTAATCTGGCTTACGGTCACCAGCGCCGCCTGGAAATTGCGCGTTGCATGATTACCCAGCCTCGCTTGCTGATGCTGGATGAGCCCGCGGCAGGTTTGAACCCCCAAGAAAAACGCGATCTGCAAGCCCTGATCGACCAACTGCGCCGGGAATTTGGCGTAGCGGTCTTGCTGATTGAGCACGATATGAGCCTAGTTATGGGCGTATCGGACCGGATTTTGGTGATGGAATATGGCAAGCCCATCGCTACCGGTCTACCTGAAGAAGTGCGCAATGATCCGCGCGTCATCAAAGCCTATCTGGGGGAAGAATAAGTGCTCAAGCTGGACTCCGTATCTACCCACTACGGCGCCATTCAGGCGCTGGACCAGGTCAGCGTCGAGGTCAATCAGGGCGAGATCGTCACCCTGATTGGCGCGAACGGCGCTGGCAAAACCACCTTGCTCATGACTGTATGCGGTTCGCCCCGAGCCAGCTCGGGCAGCATCAGCTTCATGGGCGAGGACATCACCAAAGCCGACACGCATCGCATCATGCGTAAAGGCATTGCGATTTCGCCCGAAGGCCGTCGCGTCTTTCCAGACCTGACCGTATCGGAAAACCTGAAAATGGGCGGCTTCTTTCTAAGCCGCAACGAAATCGAGGAAGGGGAGGAGCACGTCTACACGCTGTTCCCGCGTCTGAAAGAGCGTGCTTCGCAGCGCGCCGGGACCATGTCGGGCGGCGAACAGCAAATGCTGGCTATCGGCCGGGCACTGATGAGTAAGCCATCCTTGCTCTTGCTGGACGAGCCCACCTTGGGTTTGGCCCCACTGATCATCGCGCAAATTTTTGACATCATCCGCATGATTCGGGAAGAGGGCGTGACGGTGTTTCTGGTTGAGCAAAACGCCAATAAAGCGCTGCAAGTCGCCGACCGTGGCTACGTGCTGGAAACCGGGAAGGTGGTGATGCAGGATACCGGCGCCAATCTTTTGGCGAATCCGGATATTCGGAAGGCGTATTTGGGGGCTTAACCCACACTTCCATAAAAAAGCCCGGCTCAACAGCCGGGCTTTTTTATTTCCCATACCTTGTGCATTAAGGGAAAAATTCCAGATTATTTTCCAGAAAGCTAGCAAACATATTATTTACGCTCAAATCTATCTATAAAAAGTCATTAATTATATTAATAAATTTCAATCAGGAAGCTTAGTATTTTAAATTTTTAATAACCTTGACTTGCATTGAATTTAAGGCAAGAATGAAATTTGCCAAAATAAAAATTAATTAAATAATGGCCACAGTAAATTCCAAATAACATAGATCAAAAAACACAGAGAAAAATTTCTTTATATGTTTTTAAAATGGAATAACAATGAGCCATAAATTAAAAATAATTTTTGCCGCCATTCTTTTACTGCCGATAAATGTAATAGCAGAGCCCAATGACACCCTACCTATAGGGTCTTTTACCTTAGAAATAAAATCAAGGCCCTCAACGCCGTACCCATTGCTGCAAAACTTCAGCACTTCACTGACATCACAAGGGGCGGGGCCCAGTTACCCTGTTACGGTCTCAAGGCACCATATCATTCCGCTTAATGTATTAAGGCAGTTTTACAATGAAGTTTCCAGGCGAGAAAGATTTCGCAGCATCAATGGATTTTTCAATGTTTACTCGTCAAACCTGCATCTTTACGCAGGCGCCAATCATGTTGACTGTTCCTCGATGGGTAATGACTTACTAGGTGCAGAAAATCTGGCACTTGCCCAAGGCTATGGGCTTGCACGGGGTGGCGGAACGTCAAGAGCTCCCAACTTTGATACCTTCACACAGTTTTATGCTTGGTTACCGGGTAACTTGTTTGTAGGTCCAAACAATCGCTCGGACGATCCAGAAGACGGTTTTGAGATCAATGCAGCCGTCGTCGTTGGTACCACCTACTTCAATGTTGCCCAGCGCGCTTATAACAATATTCAAAGATTTATCGGTGGCGATCAAAGCCCTAATTTATACAATGCCATCACATACGATCTCACGATTATGGCGCGAAGAACGACGATATTCGCGCTTGATCCGCAAGATTGGGAATATGTCCATGGCAGTTATAGGCTCAGAGATAGCAGCAGCCTGAACATCATAAAAATAAATAAAGCAGATCTTGTAAGAATCACCGATGCATCTTGTAGCAGCGCTTCATCAAAAAACTTAAGAAACAAAATTGCCGCTATTCTTACTGTTATATAAATAAAAAATCACACTCAGCATTTATTTTTAGAAAACAACAAACCAGAGGTTATCAAAGATGAAAAAAGCAATAGCTGTATTTTTACTCGCTAGTCTCGCAATGATTAACCCGGCAGTTTCTGGTGACTACTCACAAATGGGCTATATCACTGAAGTAAAGGTCAATCTCCAAGGTAAGGTTTGCAATATTATGCTATCCGACATCAGTGGGAGCCAAATCCAAGGCGGCCAATGGAATTGCGACAGCACAATGGGGCAAAGCATGTTAAGCAATGCGCAGCTTGCCAAGTCTTTAAACTTCAAAGTCTCCATCGTTTTTGAAGGCAATGGAGCCACGTACAAGCCCGTGTACAGCATTAATATTCTGAACTAAACACCGCCTTAACCATGCCTGGCAGCGGTTGGGAATACCTGAGCCATTTTCCTTAAAATACCTTGGTGCCCGGTATAGCTATCAGTGTTGGCGACAGAAGCAGTCATCATAAAAAAAGAGCCTCCTTAAGGAGGCTCTTTTTCCTATCAGCGAAGCATCAGGATCAATCCTTCAGCAAGCCCTCACCACGCAGAGCCGCTTTCACGCCTTCGTTCTGCTCCATACGAGCAAAGAAGGCATTCAGGTTTTTCATGCCCGACAGGTCCAGCTTCATCAGGCCAGCCCAGCGCAGAACCACGTACAGGTAGGCATCAGCCACAGACAAGGAGCCTGACAAGGTTTCTTTGCCTTCCAAGTGCTTGTCGATGACACCCAATTGCTTGGTCAGCAGGGCAGCGGTCTTGGCTTTGACTTCGGCTTGAGTCGCTTCCTGATCGGCGTAGCGCTGTGTAGCAAATATCACACCCACATTGCGATGGATTTCAGCATTCAAGAAAGCCAGCCAGCGACGGGCTTCAAAGCGTTGCTCGATGCTGCTACCGATCAAATTCGCATCGGGGTTCTTCTCGTTCAGGTATTCCAGGATGGCGATGCTCTGCGTCAAGACCAGATCACCATCCACCAGCACGGGCACGGCACCGCTGGGGTTCAGCTTCAGGAATTCTTCCTGCTGCAACTCCTCACGGCTGACGCGCTGGGATTCAAAAGGCTTGCCTATCCACTCCAAAGCAATGCGGGTCACCAGAGGACAAGCACCAGTCATGTAATACAGTTTCATAAGTTCTCTTTCCAAAAGTGCGATAAACAAATGGCGCGATCTGCTCGCGCCACTCCAAAACCGTTAAGGATGCAAGTGACGCGCCAGGAAGCGCTCCATGCGTTCATAAAACTCGAACTTGTTCTCGTCGTTGTGGAAACCGTGGCCCTCGTTATCTTTGACCATGTACTCCACATCCACACCCCGTGCTTTTAATGCCGCCACCATTTGATCGCTCTCAGCTTTATTCACCCTAGGATCATGTGCACCTTGGGCAATAAACAGCGGAGTGCGGATCTTGTCGGCATGCAGAACTGGGGAATTCGCCTCCAGCAATTCTTTGTCGGCCTCTGGATCTCCCACCATTGCGTGCATTTTCACCAGCAGCGGCTTCCAGTACGGCGGGATGGTGTTCATAAAGGTCAGCAGGTTGGACACACCAACGTAATCCACAGCGGCGGCGTACAGCTCCGGGGTTTTGACGATACCGGCCAAAGTCGCGTAGCCACCATAGCTAGCGCCGTAAATGGCGATGCGCTTGGGATCGGCGATTTTCTGGTCGATCAGCCACTGGACGCCATCGGTGATGTCGTCCTGCATGCTCAGGCCCCATTGCTTGAAGCCCGCTTCCCAGAACTTGCGACCATAACCGGTGGAGCTGCGGAAGTTGATCTGCAAAACAGCGTAACCACGGTTGGCCAAAAACTGCACCTCGGGGTTGAAGCCCCAGTAATCGCGCGCCCAAGGGCCACCGTGTGGATTGATCACTACGGGCAGATTACGGCTGGGCACGCCCAATGGCAGGCTCAGGTAGCCGTGGATCTTCATGCCGTCACGGGCGGTAAATTCGATGGGATGCATCACCGCCATATCGCTTTCTGGCAAAGCGCTATTGATAACAGCCAGTTTATGCAGGCTGTTGCTGTCCACATCGTAGAGATAGCGCGAGCCTGGATTGCGGTCGCTGTAGCTGGCCACAATCATTTTCTTCTCGTCACGGGTGATGGACTGAACGCTGATCTCGTAACCCGGCAATTGGCGAGCAATAGCGGCATGGATCTTTTCGCTGCGCTCATCGAAGAAATGCTGGCCGGGCTTGTCAGTGTAGTAGTCCACCGAAGTCAGTACCTGACGCAGGCGGGAATAGCCCGCCCCCATCAGATCGTGCTCAGGCAATTCGTAAATCTTCTCTTCCTCATCGGGCTTGGCAGGATCAATCAGCACCAAGGCCAAGGTGTCACGGCCGCGATTGCTCAAGGCGTAAAAACGCTGATTATCGGCGTGAAAGAAGAGGGGGCTAACTTCGGTACGGAAGTCCGTCTGCAAGAGACTGCGGAAAGGCTCGGACTCGGAATCGCGGTAACGCAGCTCGGAATCTACACCCGAGATGGAGATTGCCATGCGCACACGGCCTTGATGGTCGGTGCTCCAGCCCAGTACATCACCGGGGTTTTCGGCCGCCAACGTGCTTTCACCGGTCAACACATTGACCTTGTAGACATCGAAGACTTCGGGATTGCGACCATTATGGGAGACCAGGATGTGCTCCGGGTCATCGGGCAGGTCATCTTGAACACCAGCGCGTACGCCATCCAAAGGCGTCAGGTCAGTGACTTTGCCATCCAACACATTGACGGCCAGAACGTGGTAGTTCTCGTCGCCATTGACATCCTTGGCAAAAATAACGGTTTGGTCGCCTTTCCAGAAGTACTCGGCAATATCACGTTGATGCTCGGCGGTGATCCGGCGGGCTTCGCCTACGGGTTCGCTACCTTTTAACTCTTGCACAAAAATGTTCTGGCGGGCGGGATGGCCGTCGATTTTGACGGGCTCCATAAAACCAATCATGCGCCCCTGATCGGAGATGCGGAAACCGCTGCGCTTGGGATTCTGGAAGAAATCCCGAATGTCGTACAGTGGGGGAGTGGCAGTGGCGACGTTATCTGGTATCAGGGCGTGGGCACCCAAAGAAAGCAAGAGGGACAAGAGCATGGGCAATAACCTATAAAACAGGGTTATGAGAGTGAGACAAGGGACAAGCCTGCATCAATCCCATTACTATATCGGATGATGATCCCCAGCAAGGGCATGATGCAGTTGAAAATATGGCTAGGGCGCCAGACGGCAACTTAGGACAAGGACAGGCATGACTTCTTTGACTCGTATTGTTTTTCTGGATAGGGAAACCTTGTCTGACAGCGTAGCGCTTCAACAGGTTCCCTTCGAACACGAACTGAAAGTGTATGGGCGTACCCGCCCCGAGCAAGTAGCAGAACGCATTGCAGATGCTGACATTGTGATCAGCAATAAAGTCGCGCTGCGCCGAGAGCATTTACAAGCTGCTCCCAAGCTGAAAATGATCGCCTTGGCGGCGACCGGCAGTGACAATGTCGATCTGGATGCCGCCCGCGAACGGAACATTGTGGTCAGCAATATTCGGGACTACGCCGTACGTAGTGTTCCGGAGCATGTTTTTGCCCTGATCTTTGCCTTGCGCCGCAACATCTGCGCCTATCGCCAGTCCGTCAAGGAAGGCCGCTGGCAGGAGGCCCAACAATTTTGCTATTTTGACTATCCCATCCGCGATCTGGCGGGTTCCACCTTGGGACTGATTGGTTCCGGCTCCTTGGGGCAGGCAGTAGCTACCATGGGGCGCGCCTTGGGGATGAAAGTCATCTTTGCCCAGCGTCGTGGCCAAACCATTGTCAGCAATGCCCAAGACCGCTTGCCCTTCGAACAGGTGCTGGAACAATCCGACATCCTGTCCCTGCATTGTCCATTAACAGCCGAGACACAAAACCTGCTGGGTAGACCGGAGTTTGAGCGCATGGCCGCCCGCCGCCCCTTACTGATCAATACGGCTCGTGGCGGATTGATTGATAATCAGGCTCTGGATCACGCCTTGCGGCAAGGCTGGCTGGGCGGGGCAGGCATTGATGTCTGCGTCCCTGAACCCCCACCGGCCGATCATATCCTGATGCGTTTGCTGGATTTACCAAATTACATTTTGACGCCGCATATAGGCTGGGCCAGCCAGGAAGCCATGCAGGCTTTGGCTGATCAGCTCATTGAAAATATCGCGGCTTTTCATCGCGGTGAGCCGCGTCATGTGCTGTAAATAATGAATGATTTAAGTTCTTATCAAGCTAATTTCTCTCTAGCGGGTCGTTGTGCTTTGGTCACGGGTTCTTCAGCCGGTTTAGGCTTGGAGATCGCCCGTGCTTATGCGGCCCACGGAGCCCACGTCATTTTGAACGGACGGCAGGCGGCCAAACTGGCCCCGCTGGCTGAAGGCTTGAAAGCCGCCGGCGCCCAAGTGGATGTCTGGGAGCAGGACCTAGCCGACCTGGATTCTCTGGCCGACTCCTATCAAGCCATGTGCCAAAAGATTGGCACACCGGACATCCTGGTCAACAACGTCGGGGTTCGACTTCGCAGCAGCCTGCAGGATGCCGCCTGGGATGATATTGAGCATCTGATTCAGGTAGATCTGCTGGCCACCCTGAAACTGTCCAAGTTTGCCGCCCAAGCCATGCTGCAAGCCCGCACACAGCACGGGCGCATCCTGACGTTGACGTCGATCGCTGGACCTTTGGCCCGGCCTGGGGACGCCATTTATCCCATTGCCAAGCAGGGGTTGGCCGGTATGGTGCGTGCGCTGGCAGTAGAATTTGGCGGGCAGGGGATTACCAGTAACGGAATCGCCCCCGGCACCTTTGCCACGGAAAGCAATGCTGCGTTGGCGCAAGACCCCATCAAAGGCCCGCTGGTCGTGGGCCGTAATCCCTTGGGACGCTGGGCTCGCCCCGAAGAGATCCGCGCTGCTGCTGTTTTCCTGGCCTCTCCGGCCGCTTCCTACGTCAATGGCCACATTGTGGTGGTCGACGGCGGATTCTCCATTACTTTCTGACATTCCCTGACCATGCCGCTACCCCGACCCATCCGCATCGCGATCAATGGCTATGGCCGTATAGGGCGCTGTTTACTGCGCGCTATTCACGAGTCGCCACGAGGCCAGCAATTTGATGTCGTGGCCATTAACGAGCCCGCCACCATTGCGACGATGGCGTACCTGACGCGTTTTGATTCGACTCATGGCGTTTTTCCAGCCCAGGTAGAACACAACGAGCATGAGCTGATAGTGGCGGGTAAACCCATACGGGTGCTGCATGAAACAGACCCCAAAGCCATAGACTGGGCATCCCTGAATCTGGATATGTTGATCGAGTGCAGTGGCGCTTTTGGCAGGCGCGCCGAGCTGCAACAATTTCTGGATGCCGGCTGCCCACGCGTGCTGCTGTCCAACCCGGGCAATAGCGCTCAGGATGTAGACTTCACAGCAGTCCTGGGCATCAACCATGAGCAACTTCAAGGCTCCGAACTGATTGTCTCCAATGCCTCCTGCACCACCAATGCCATCATCCCGGTGCTGGCCGAACTGGATAAGACCTTTGGCATCCGCCATGCCTTTTTGAGCACCTTGCACTCGGTCATGAATGACCAACCCATGATTGACGGCTATCACAGCAGCGATCTGGCCCGCACGCGCTCCGCCTTGCAATCCATGATTCCAGTCTCCACGGGTCTGGCGCAAGGGGTAGAGCGCCTGCTGCCGCAGCTCAAAGGCAAGGTACAAGCCAAATCCATCCGCGTCCCTATCCTGAACGTGTCTGCCATTGACCTGATGGTCAATCTGGAGCGCGATACGCACCGGGACGAAATCAACCAGCTGTTCCAGCAAGCGGTACAAAACTGGCCTGGTATTCTGGATTATTCCGATCAGGCCCATGCCTCGATCGACTTCAATCACAACCCGCACTCCGGTGTGGTGGACGGCTCGCAAACCCGAACCAATGGAGACGGGCTGGTCAATATGCTGGTCTGGTTCGACAACGAATGGGGGTTTTCCAACCGCATGCTCGATATCGCCTGTGTGTGGGCTGCGCGCTTTTTGCGCCAGCCGTGAACACCCCATTTTTTTGAACTGACTCGCTACCCTTATTTCTACAGGAGCCATGATGAGTACGACACGTATTGAACAGGATTCCATGGGAACCATCGAGGTTCCCGCCGACCACTATTGGGGCGCCCAGACACAGCGCTCGATCCAGAACTTCCCCATTGGCCGCGACCGCTTCCAGTGGGGCCGCAGCATGATTGAGTCGCTGGGCATCCTGAAAAAATCCACTGCACTTGCCAACCAGGAACTGGGCGAATTGCCTGAAGACCTGGCCCGCCTGATTGTGCAAGCCGCTGATGAAGTGATTGCTGGCAAGTGGGATACCGAATTCCCGCTGGTGGTGTTCCAGACCGGTTCTGGCACACAAAGCAATATGAACGTGAACGAGGTTATCTCCAACCGCGCCATTGAACTGGCAGGCGGCGAGAAGGGCAGCAAGAAGCCCGTACACCCCAATGACCACGTGAACCGCGGCCAATCGTCCAACGACACTTTTCCCACCGCCATGTACATTGCGGTAGGCCTGGAGTGTCAGCGCCGCCTGCGTAAAGACGTAGGCCAGTTGCGCGACACACTGGCTGCCAAGGCCAAGCAATTCAATAACATTGTCAAAACCGGCCGTACCCACTTGCAAGATGCCACGCCCATTACCCTGGGCCAGGAGATCGGTGCTTGGGTTGCCCAGATTGACTTCGGCCTGCAAACCGTAGACAAAGCGCTGGATGGCATTTATCAGCTGGCGATTGGCGGCACTGCGGTGGGAACGGGCTTGAATGCGCATCCTCAGTTTGGTGAGCGCACGGCTGCTCATATTGCCAAGATCACTGGCCTGCCATTTGAAGCCGCTGAAAATAAATTCTTCGCTCTATCGGCCCACGATGCGCTGGTGAACTTGTCCGCTTCGCTGCGTACACTGGCCGGTGCCTTGATGAAGATGGCGAACGACGTGCGCTGGCTGGCCAGCGGTCCACGTTGTGGCATTGGTGAACTGCAAATCCCTGAAAACGAACCGGGCTCGTCCATCATGCCCGGCAAGGTCAACCCGACTCAGTGCGAAGCACTGACGATGGTGGCCGTGCAGGTATACGGGAATGACGCCGCGGTAGGTTTTGCCGGCAGCCAAGGTAACTTCCAGCTGAACGTGTACAAGCCTGTGATGGTGCACAATGTGTTGGAAAGCATTGCCCTGATCAGTGATGCGTGCCTGGCTTTTGACGAGCATTGCGCTCAAGGTCTGGAGCCTGTCATGGAACGAATTCAGCACAATCTGGACCAAAACCTGATGCTGGTAACCGCCTTGAACCGCCACATTGGCTACGACAAGGCGGCCGCCATTGCCAAGATGGCCCATAAAGAAGGCCTGACACTGCGCGAAGCCGCGCTGAAATCGGGCCATCTGAACAATGAGCAGTACGACCAGTGGATTGTGCCACTGGATATGACCCACCCAGGCTAAGCGCCGGTGTTGGACCGCTTTGAAACCGTTTGCCGCTCCCAGCGGAAATTCAAACGATCAAGGCGGTCCGTTTGTCCCTATGAAAGAGTAGGGGAATGCCTCATCTCACCTATCCGTCTTTCACTGCCTTATGCGTATAAAAAAAACCTTTAGTGTGTCCTTAGCCTTGGCGGCCACCGTCCTGGGCTTGGCATCCGCCATTACACCCGCATCAAGCTGGGCGCAGTCCGAACCTGTCCCTGTTATCAGCGGGCCAGCCGTGACAATCGACACGGTGATCGATGGCTTGGAACACCCGTGGTCCATGGCCTTCTTGCCAAACAATGCGGGTATCTTGATTACCGAACGCCCCGGACGTCTTCGCGTCTGGACTGAACAAAATGGCTTGTCCGAGCCCATCGCTGGAGTGCCTAAGGTCCATGCTCAGTCACAAGGTGGCTTGCTGGATGTCGCTCTAGCCCCGGACTTTTTCCGCAGCCGCCGTATTTATCTGGCGTACGCCGAACGCCGCGACAAACAAAACTCGGCCACTACCGTGGGCTATGGGGTGCTGTCCTCCGATCTGAAGCGCATCGATGCCTTTCGTCCAATCTTCCGTCAAGAGCCTGCCTTATCGACGGGCCAACACTATGGCACCCGACTAGCTTTTGATCCAGGCGGCCGAGACTTGTATATCGCATTGGGCGAGAACAATCAGCCGTCCACCGCGCAGGAACTGGATCATCTGCAGGGTAAAGTCGTGCGTATCCGGCCAGACGGGATGGTGCCACGGGACAATCCTTTCCGCAGCCAACGGCATGGTAATGCCCGAACAGAAATCTGGTCCTACGGCCACCGCAATCCACAAGGTATGGCATGGAATCCCTGGACTCAGGATCTATGGGTGGCCGAGCATGGTCCTCAAGGTGGGGATGAGCTCAATCGTATTAAAGCGGGTGCCAACTACGGCTGGCCCTTGCGCACACACGGCCAAGGTTACGATGGCAAGCCCGTCCCGGGCGCCAGCCCAACGCCTATTGACGGGCTGACTGAACCCTTCCATTACTGGTCCGTATCGCCCGCCATCAGCGGGATGGCGTTTTATAACGATGAGCGTGTACCAGAGTGGGACCACAGTCTGTTTGTGGGTGCTTTGAAGGAACAGGCTTTGATACGGCTGCAGTTCGATGAAGAGGAAGGCCATATCGTGGGTGAAGAGCGTCTGCTGCAAGATTTGAAGCAGCGTATCCGCGATGTACGAGTCGGGCCCGACGGCTATATTTATGTGCTGACCGATGAGAAAAACGGCCAGCTATTGCGCCTGCGGCCCCAACCCTGACTATCTAAACCGGCTTGCAACTACGAGTTGCAATGAAACTGGGCAGGTATTTTTCAATTTCAAAACGCGGGGCGGGGTGCATTTCTTCGATGTAATCGACCAGATGCAAACCGGCCTGCAACTGCCCACCTATCTGCTGCGCCAAAGAATGACCGAAGATCAAGGGTTCCATTCTGTCTTGCTTGGCCTGTAAGGCTTCCGCGTCCAGACTGGTCAAATCCGAGTAGGGCACGGTGAACGTGGGGCGAATCAAGCCTTGCTGAGCATAGCCGGGATCACGATCGGCAATAAACACGGCCGGATTGAAAAAGCTGGACAGCAAATGCCCACCTGGACGCAACACGCGCGCGCACTCTTGCCAAACCTGGCTGATATCCGGCACGTACTGGTTGGATACCGGGTGCAGAATCAGATCAAAGCTATTGGACTCAAAGCGCGACAAATCGCACATATCGCCTTGCTCCACAAGCAGCGATAAACCATCACGCTCCACCACCATCCGGTCTTTGTCTAACTGGCCGGCGGACAAATCAAACACAGTCACCCGCGCACCAGCAGCGGCCAGAATCGGGGCCTGCTGCCCCCCGGCGCTTGCCAAACACAAAATAGATTTGCCTTGAACATCACCCAGCCAGTGGGCGGGCACGGGGGAAGGCAATAAATGGACCTGCCACGTGCCACGCCGGGCTTGCTCCACCTGCTCGCTGCTGACAGGCAAGGACCAGGGGCTTTCGGTTTGCGCCTGTTTGTCCCACGCACGAGCGTTGTGATCAAGTAAAGAGGAATCTGACATAAGGAAATTTTTATTGGCCAATATTCCGTATATTGAAACACAGCCCTGACTCTATTCAAGACAAAAAATTGATTTTTCTTGGGTCCTGATAACCGTGATTAGCGTCCTGTATTAGCCCCTTACAACGCACAAACCAATAGAAAAGGCCGTCGTTTCGACGGCCTTTTCTATTGGTTTGTGCGGACCAACAATCAGTTCAATTTACTTGATCAGGGTGACGGGCACATTGACCATGCTGAGCACTTTGGTGGTCACCGAACCCAGTACCAGACCAGGCAGAGCGCTCAGGCCGCGTGTGCCCATCACGACATGGTCGATATTATTTTTCTCGACATATTCTTTGATGGTTTGGGCTGCATTACCCGCCACAATGCTTTCTTTCACTTTCAGGGACGAGTCCGCCAATACAGCACGAGCAGGCAGCAAGGCGTTGCTGCCTTCGTCCTGGTAGTAGGCCTGCAGAACGTCGTCCGAGAAGAAACGCTTCACGTTGCCCGACACGATAGGGGTCGGCACGGCCAACACATGTAAAGTGGCTTCGGGCTTGCCCCCCAAAATATCAACGGCTGCTTTCAGGGCGCGCGTGGAAGCATCAGATCCATCAACGGGGACGAGAACATTAAGCATGGAGACCTCTTGTAGTGGGTGAACTGTTTAAGTTTGAAGCAATGACTGCTAATAGGACATTACAGAATAAGCGACCAGGGCTGCTTGATCAGCATCAAAGACGCCTCTGATTTGTCCAAGGCTGTTCTATCATACCCGTATGATCTCGATGTGAATGCCACATGAGCCGGCAAATATGCCGAAAACCTGTGCAGAAAAAGAGAAGCGCAGTATTTCTCAAGCCTGTCTTATCCTGCGCCGTATTACTTAGGAGATAGTCTTATGAAGTTCAAGCACCTGCTGGTCTGTACATCCTTGATGACAGCCGGTTTAAGCGCGCAGGCAGCTGAGCCCAGTTTCGATGCGGTAAAAGACGTTTTAACCAAAAACGCCTGTTTAGCCTGCCACACCGTAGACAGGAAAGTAGTCGGTCCTGCCTATCAGGAAATCGCCGCCAAACGCAAAGATGACCCGGCCAATGCCCAGATCCTGGCCCAGCATATTCGTCAGGGTAGCCAAGGGGTTTACGGTCCTATGCCCATGCCCGCCAATGCCGGCATTTCAGATAGTGACATCCAGGCAATCGTAGGCTGGATTATGGCGGGTGCCACGAAGTAAGCCCCTCCAGTGCAAGAGATCAAGCACTAAGGCGCGAATTTTCAACAGCGCCAAGCCGCATGGGCACAGGATGTGAGAACGGTTCCAGCACTTGGGCAATGTGGACCTGCAATCGTCCAGGGTCTGATTCACCGCTGGCCCAGGCGATATGGCCATCAGGCCGTACCAACAAGGCGCTAGCACCGTGCCAAGCCGGACTCCACCTACGGGGCTCCACAGTATGCAGGACGACTCGCGCCCCGAAGTGTTCGGAGCTATGAATATCTGCCAGGGCTTGAGTCCCCAACATCAACAGCACATGGACGCCGCGCTCAAGCAGCGTAAACAGACTGTGTTCATCGTCTAAGGAATGATTCGCGGCACGCCGTCCCACCAAAGGGTGAGCGTGAGGATCAGAAGCGGGGTAGGCCACACTCAGTCCAGACAGCCGCTCAGCCAATGTTTTTTCCAAGTCGGGGGTTTGTCTGATCAGGTTGTTTAATAAGGAGCGCAGTTCCTTGCCTTCGATTGAAAAATTGCTGATTAATGCTGTTTGCGCCTGAGTATGCTCCAGCACATCCTGGCCCACGGGGTGCCGTTCATGGTGATAGGTATCCAGCACGGAATCAGGCATCCATTCATTAATAACCGCGGCCAACTTCCAGCCCAGATTCATGGCATCCTGAATACCGACATTCAAGCCCACGCCGCCAGCCGGCATATGCTGGTGGGCAGCATCTCCAGCCAACAAGATACGTCCTAGACGGTAATGTTCGGCCAGACGACTGGCATTGCCATAACGAGACAGCCAAGTCGGGCTATGCAAACCAAAATCGCTTCCAAAAATAGCGCGTACTTTTTCCCGTAACTCCTCCAAAGACAGTTCTCCTGGCCGGGGACCTCCCACCTCATCAGGAGACACGCCGACCAGCCTGTGCTGGCCATCTGGAAGTTGAGCAATCAAAGCCGTACCCTCTAAGCCCCACTTGCCCACCAAGGGGCCTTGGGGGGGATGGCTCAGTGTGACATCGCTGAGCCAACCGAACACGGTGGCATCGGTCCCCGGAAAGGCGATCTCTGCCTGTTTACGTACCGTGCTGCGTGTTCCATCGCAACCAATCAACCATTGAGCTTTCGCCGTATATTGCCCTTGTTGGTTTTCAATCAGTACGTGGACGCCTTGGGCATCTTCAGTGAACTGGCACACTTTTTCACCACGGCGGATAAGCGCCCCCAAGGCAAGCGCACGTGCTTGCAAAATCTCGGTGATCCGTGCCTGTGGAATCACCAAAGTGAAGGCGAAATCGGTGTTTAAGGTCTTGAAGTCCAGGCGGTGCTCGAATATCGCGAAATGCCCGCTGGGAATGCGTACGGCTTCTTGCAGCATTTCGTGGTGTGCCCCGCGCATGGCAAAGACCTCGATCGTTCTTGGGTGAATGGTCAGCGCACGAGACTGGGGACTGATGCTCTGTGTTTGTTCAATCAGCAAGGTCTGTACGCCGGCCAATTGCAGCTCGCAAGCCAACCAGCATCCGACAGGGCCAGCGCCCGAAATAATGACTTGTTGATCCACTGCAGTCTCCTTGGTTTTTATCGAAACGAGGAGTCCGTATCTTGGCATAAAGCCTCAAACTCCTCATTCACTCCAGGGACAACCGCAGTGCCTGAAAAGATCAACTTAAGCAGCGCTTAACTTTCTGCTTTCATCTTCTGTGCGTAGCGCTCAGGCTGAAAACTCCAGGCCATGACGGCCACAATGACGGCCATCACCGCATGCACGATCCAGCCCGCCTGAAAACCACCACTGACTTCACGTAGCTGCACACTGATCATGGGAAACAGAGCTGCAATCGGGAAGCCGCCCCCTTGCATCAGCGCACTCAAGGTTCCTGCGCGAGCCGCATCCGGGAAATGGTCCAGAGCCACAAGTAGTAGCAAGGAAAAGCAGCCGCCCAAACCAATCCCAATAATGATGGCCCATAGATAGGGGGCCATATCGGGTATCCAGGCAAACGCCAGAAAGCCGATGCATTGGCAAGCCAGCGCCAACCATACCCACATCCGACGGTCCTTGTTCTTGGCAGCCAAGGTCGGCAAACCAAAAGCAGCAATGGCCTGCGCCACCGACAGGACGGCGACTAAACTGCCGCTAGCCTCTGCGGTCCAGCCGCGATCCTGATAAAAAGTTGCCAGCCACGTGACTAAAGAGGCGTACCCCCCGTTAATCAAGCCAAAACACAGAACCAGCGTCCAAGTACGAGGGCGACGCAATAAGGACAGGGAAGGGGGGGCTAATTTTGCACCGGGTACTTCACGCGGTACGACTTTCCAGGCGATCCACAAGGCCACACTGATCGGCAAGGCCCAAAAGGCCAGCGCAATACGCCAGCTATCGGTCAAAGAGCTGATCCAGGGAGTCACCTGTGCCCCCAAGGCGCCACCCCCCATCAGGGTAGCGGAGTACACGCCCGTCACTTGGGCGATATGGCGGGGGAACTGCTCTTTAATCAAACCCGGCATACCCGCCTGCAGCAAGGAGACACCCAGGCCGCACAACAGCGCAGTACCGATCAGGCTGGCGCCATTAGGGACGAACCAGCGCAGCACACAGCCCAAACACAGCAAGAGCAGGGACGTGATCAATACATGGCGCAAAGCCATCACGCGTCGCAAGGAGGGCATACAGAAGGCCCCCAGGCCCATCACCATCATGGGCAACAAGGTCAGCCAGGCCAGACTGCTCAAGGGCATATCCAGACCCTGCGCCACTTGCCGTGCCAATGTCCCACTGGAGGTTAAAAAAGGGCGTAGATTCAGCCCGACCAAAATGACAAAAGCCAGCCACAAACCGGGGCTGGCCTGTGCGCCCGTCGAAGATGACGCCCGGGCAGTCTGAGAAGAAGACATAAAAATCGTTATTGTTGTGATTAAAAAAAAGACGGGCAACGAGCAAGTCCAGCACGGCCCTTATGGATGAGCCCCGGCTTGTTCCAGAATCTGCGCCATTTCGGACTGACTGCGCTGTCGGGCCAAGGTCAAGGGCAACACACCTTGCCGGTCCGGCAAATTCACATCCGCCCCAGCCTTGATGAGTAGCCGCAACACCTCTTGATGATCCGGCCCACCGTCAGACAGCACAATGGCTTCATGCAAGGCCGTCCAACCCAGAAAATTGACGTGATTCGGATCGACACCGGCTTTAAGAAGCAGGTCCACCACCTTCACATAGCCATGCTCGGCCGCTGGAATCAAGGCCGTTCCGCCATAGCGATTCACACTACGTAAGTCAGCACCTTTCTCCAAGGTCATGCGCAGGATTTCCAGGCGACCTTCTGCACCCGCAACCAGGTAGGGGCTGTCGTGAATGGCATCGGCCTGATTAACGTCCGCACCGGAGCGGATCAAGTGCCTGGCAATATCAATATGGTTGAGCCAAGTGGCACGCAGCAAAGGACTTTGCCCTTGCTCATCAGGCACGTTCACACTGTTGCGAGCACGCTTTTCTGACAAGATCTCGCGCACCTTGGCGCTATCCCCTTGCTCTACCGCTTCCAGCAGTACCGTTTGCGACCAGGCACTGCCACTTCCCACGACCATATTGATCACTAAACCAGCCAGCAAGCCTTGCATTTTGCCTAGCATGCGCGTCCTCCTGTCATGGCAACGATCTCCCGCATTAAACGCTTATAGATAGCATAGATCGATCGTACCCAACACAGGCGCAAAGCCATAGCACTTATTTTCTTACGCAAATGCTTGACCGGCTGTTGTCACATCCAACTCCGGTTGCGACATCATGCGCTCCAGCTCATTACGCATGTAGTTCAGGAAAACACGGGTCTTTTGAGGCATCAGTCGCGATGGCAGCAGGGCCAAAATCGGAAAAGGAGCGAACTCCCAATCCGGCAACACGCGTTCCAGACACGCACAGTCAGGGTCCAGACGGCGTTCCAGCAAGGAGGAGGCCGTAATACCTAAATCATGGACGGCCAGCTTGCGCATCATGATGGCGTTATTGACCGTAATAGGGCCGTTGACCACGGCGTCATAGCGCTCTTGATTGGGGCCACGCAAGGACCAAATCCGGTCCGGGCTGGACGGGCGGGCGCTGATGCAGGTGTGGCTGGCCAGCTCCGAAGGGTGCTTGGGGCGACCTTTGCGATCCAGATAATTGCGTGTGGCATACAGTCCCAATCGAATTTGCCCCAGCATAGTGGCAACCGTACTGGAGTCCGGCTGCGGCCCCACGCGGATGACGCAGTCGTAATTGTCCGACTGCAGATCAATAGGGCGAATGGTCAGGTCAAATTCCAGTTCGATGTCGGGATACTGCTGGTTAAAGCCCCGAATCACGGCAGGCATCAAGATGATGCTGAAGCTGGCCGGCATGGACACGCGCAGTCGGCCCTTGGGAGTTTGAGCCACATCCAGCAATTGCTCATGAGCCAGACGCGCTTGCTCGACAACGGCCAGACAACGCTCGAAGTACACTTGGCCCGCATCAGTCACATCGACATTGCGAGTGCTGCGTTTTAACAAGGCCACACCCACTTCTTTTTCCAGTTCGCGGATACGGCGTGACACGGTGGACACAGGCATGCCAAGGGCTTGGGCTGCACGACTAAAGTGGCGAGCGCGCGCCACTTCCACAAAGATGGCGATGTCGTTGAGCAGGGGGCCGGCGATAATGGTACTCATTTGGATTGTTCCATGAATGGAAATACGTTTGCAATATTAAGGGTTTTTACTAGGTCTGGAAAGGCTCATACTCCATCTAACGATTCGCTTAACAGATAAAGCGAACCACCGAAAAAACACACCTTAGATTTGGAGTAAATAATGAAAAACGTCGCACGCGCAACTATCGCCAGCCTGATTCTTGGTGCAACCGCTCTGAGCGGTACTGCAATGGCAGCCAGCAACAACGTCGCTACCGGTGAAAACCTGAATTACCCCGCTGTTGAATCGACCAACGCTCCTTTGAGCCGCCAGCAAGTTGTTCAAGAACTGGCCGCTGCTCAGGAACAAGGCTACATCAGCACCGGTTCCATGGGTGACTACCCCCGTATCGACACCCGCACTCAGTTGAGCCGCGATCAGGTTGCCGCTGAAGCCAAAGAGTGGAACAACAGCAACGGTAACTTTGTTGCTTACTAAGCTCAGGCCCGGCCTGTTCTCTCGAAACGCCTCTTAGGAGGCGTTTTTTTATATCAGCTGTTGACCTTACCATCGGGTCAAGCCCTAAAGTGGCTTCATTCACAATCCATTGAAGGGTGATTCCGATGACAAACAGCACTTCAAATAGCGGTTCACGCCTCACCTTAGGCGTAGAGGGCATGACTTGCGCCTCCTGCGTCAGCCGAGTTGAGAAAATAATTGCCAAGGTTCCCGGGGTGCAATCTGCCCAGGTCAACCTGGCGACCAATAAAGCCACTGTAGACTTTGAGGGCGCCGCTCCCATTGAAGCCATTATGCAGGCAGTGGAAAAGGGTGGTTACCAAGTTTCCCTGCAGGAAATAGTTTTAGATGTGCAAGACATGACCTGCGCGTCCTGCGTAGGCCGGGTTGAAAAGGCCTTGCTGAAGGTGCCGGGCGTACAAAAAGCATCGGTCAATCTGGCGACGGCCAAAGCCCATGTGCAGGCGGTGCAAGGCGTCAGTACCCCTGATCTGATTCAGGCTGTTAGCAAGGCAGGGTATCCGGCCAGCCTGGCCGAAGCCACGGCCAATAATGACCAGTTCGAACGTGCCGAGCAAACTTACGAGACCTTGCGCAAGCGATTCTGGATGGCTGCTCTTTTGGCCTTGCCCGTCTTTATTATCGAGATGGGCGGCCATATGGTGCCCTCCTTGCATCATTGGGTTGCCAACACCATCGGCACACAAACCAGCTGGCTGATCCAGTTTGCGCTGACCACACTGATTCTCTTGTTCCCTGGCCGCGAGTTCTACACCAAAGGTATCCCCGTTCTCCTGCGTGGTGGACCGGACATGAACTCGCTGGTTGCGGTCGGCACCTTGGCGGCCTACACCTTCTCTTTGGTGGCTACCTTCGCGCCGCATTTGTTGCCCGCCGAGTCTGTCTATGTCTATTACGAGGCGGCTGCCGTTATTGTGGCCTTGATTCTATTGGGTCGCGTGATGGAAGCGCGCGCCAAAGGCCGTACCTCGGAAGCAATTCAACGCTTGCTTAGCCTGCAGCCACCAACCGCCCGCGTTCGCCGCGACGGCAAGGAAATGGAACTGCCCCTGGCCGATCTGCACACGGGCGACGTGGTTCTGGTGCGCCCTGGTGAGCGCATCCCGGTAGACGGCGATGTGGTGTCTGGCCAAAGCTATGTAGACGAGTCCATGGTGACAGGCGAATCTATTGCCGTCTCCAAATCCCAAGGCGATAAAGTCATTGGTGGCACAGTGAACCAAAAAGGTTCGCTGGAGTTTGAAGCCACGGCCGTCGGTCAAGATACCGTTTTAGCCAATATTGTCTCCATGGTGGAGCAGGCTCAAGGCTCCAAGCTGCCCATCCAGGCCGTAGTAGACAAAATCACCCTGTGGTTTGTGCCTGCCGTCATGACGCTGGCCGTGCTGACCGCCATTGTCTGGCTGATTTTTGGCCCATCGCCCGCACTGAGCTTTGCGCTGGTGAACGCTGTGGCCGTGCTGATTATTGCGTGTCCATGTGCCATGGGTCTGGCAACACCAACTTCGATCATGGTGGGTACCGGACGAGCCGCTCAAGCGGGTGTGCTGTTCCGTAAAGGGGATTCCTTACAGGCGCTGCGCAATGTGAAAGTGGTTGCCGTCGATAAAACAGGCACCTTGACCAAAGGCGCTCCCGAGCTGACCGACTTTATCTGCGTTCCCGGCGAAGATCAGGATCAGGTGCTGGCTGCCATTGCCTCTATGGAAAACTACTCTGAGCACCCGATTGCTCAAGCCATTGTCACCGCTGCGCAAGAAAAGAACATCACCTTGCCTAAGGCGGAGCAGTTTGAGTCCTTGACTGGTCTGGGTGTGACTGCACAGATAGGCAATGATCAATGGCATGTGGGCGCTGACCGTTTGATGACGCAATTGGGTGCAGACCTGAGCGCGTTCAGCCAGCAGGCGCAGACTCTGGGTGAAGAAGGCAAAACGCCTATGTACGCGGCTCGCAACAAGCAAATCGTTGCCTTGCTGGCGGTGGCTGATCCGATTAAAGAGACCACTCCACAAGCTATCGAGCAGTTGCACGCCCGTGGCATCAAAGTTGTCATGATTACAGGGGACAACCGCCATACGGCCAACGCCATTGCGCGTCGCCTGAATATTGATGAAGTGGTGGCTGAAGTGATGCCCGAAGGCAAGGTACAAGCCGTCCAAGCCTTGCGTGAAACCTATCAACACTTGGCCTATGTCGGTGACGGGATTAACGATGCACCAGCACTGGCTATTGCTGATGTGGGTATTGCCATTGGAACGGGAACTGACATCGCCATTGAAGCGGCAGACGTTGTTCTGATGTCGGGCGATATGCGCGGCGTTGTGACGGCGATTGCACTCTCGCATGCCACCATGCGCAACATCCATCAAAACCTGTTCTGGGCTTTTGCCTATAACGTGGCCTTGATTCCCGTTGCGGCAGGAGTGCTGTATCCCTTTAACGGCACCTTGCTCTCGCCCATGTTTGCAGCCGGTGCGATGGCGCTGTCCAGTGTCTTTGTAATCAGCAACGCCTTGCGTTTACGTCGTGCCAAGCTGAGCTAAACCTACTGGTCTGTATAGCAACAGCCCCCAAGAATCAAAGTATTCTTGGGGGCTGTTTTGTGTCCAGATCTGCCAGAAGACTATCGACTCAGGCTCAGGCTCAGGCTTTCAGCGTATAACGCAAAATCTCCACGATCTGCTCGGGCGTTGTCGCCCATGCCTGGGCACTCGCATCCACCTCTTTCAAGGGGTGGATAATATCTTCGGCATGCAAGGTGACATAAGGTTTGCCCAAGGCCGCACAGAATCCGGCGTCAAAGGCGGCATTCCACTGCTTGTACTTGTCCCCAAAACGCACCACCACCAAATCCGCTTGTTCGATCAAGTTGCGGGTTCGGATGGCATTGATTTTGGAGGATTTGTGATCGCGCCAAAAACCTTCGCTTGCCGGACCCAGATGATCGCCCGCGGCATCACTGGCCTCGTGGTCAGTCACCGGGCTGGTAAAACGGATATCCAGTCCTGCCGCTTTTGCACCTTGGGCAATTTGCTCGCGCCAATCAGTGTGGATTTCGCCGGACAGATAAACGGTGTAAGTCATTAAGCACTCCATAAAGAAAAAGCCGGACGCCTTTTTTGCAGGCGCCCGGCGCATTCAAACCCACCCAACAGTAGCATATTGGCCCGCCTCTAACAGCAGACAAACGCTATAGCACTTATTAGCCACCTGAATTCACTGCGTGGTTCTACGTGAATAGAGCCGTTCAAGCCAAGAGGTGGGGCGGGTTTAAAAGAGCACATCACTTAGCGGATAGGAATGGCCACCGGACGCAAGGGTGCGGCATCCCCGCCACGGATTTTCAGGGGGCCACCAATAAAGGCGAATTCATACACCTGGTCTTTGGACAGCTCATCCAGGGCAATCAGCTCGATGATGGGCGCACCTTGTTGTGCCAGCAGATACGTGTGCAAAGGCACGTAATCGTCCTGCACTTCAGATGGGAAGGTTTCAAAGCTTAGGTTATCTGCGCCAACAATCATGGCCCCGCCTTCTTCTACCAGGTAACGCGCCGCATCCAAGCCCATTCCGGGAGGGGCGGCCATATAGGCCTTAGGGTCATTAAACAATTTCATGCGTCCTGTACGGATCAACACAATATCGCCTTCTTGCAGCGTCGTTTTCTGACGAGCCAGGGCCTGCTTCAAGTCATTGCGTGTGATGCGGTACTGGTCGGGCAGCATCTCTACCCCTTTCGCCGCCGCCACGTCGATCATTACGCCACGCGCAATCAAGGGCGGGAATTTCTCGATGCCAGTACGATTCCAGCCACGATCACCCAGGTGTTCATCTGCCTTGAAGCCGTTCCAGATCTTCCCATGAATGCCGAAGTGGTTAAGAGCATCAATATGAGTGCCGGTATGGCTGTACATGGAGAAAGCCGTGCCCGTGTAGCTGCGAACGGCATTCATATCTTTACCCACGCCCATGGGGTCATCGATTTCAGTGCCGCGTGGCGTGTGGGTCATCCAGAACTGATAGTGCGGGTCGCCCGCATCTTGCCAGCTAGGCATGCCCAGGTAGTAGTCCGTTGCCAGGTCGTAAACTTTTGTGCCATCAAGGCGAGAAAGAATAGCAGCCCGCGAGGCAGGAGTAATCAAATTAAGGCGGCCAATTTCATCATCCGGCCCCCAGGGGCTGATGCCCACCTCCTGCCCGCTTAACGCAGCGGCAGGTTTATGGCTCGTATGAGCGACGGAAGGGGCAGACACAGCGCACAAGCTGGCGGTGCCGAGCAAAAGCGAGCCAAGGAGACGGTTCGTGAGGCGAATAGACATGATTTGTCCTTGTGAAAAACATAGTGAAGATAAAAAAGGGGGAGAAAAACCGTTTACATCAACGCCAGCAAACGACTTTTGAGCTGTTCGACGGACATGGTCTGCAAGCGCTCCTGCACACGCCCGTCAGCAGACGATGAAACGATCAAAGTAGGAATGGAGCGGATACCCGAGCTTGCAGCAGCCATACGATCCGCTTGGACCCCTTGGCGGGCTGCTTCGCTATTCATCGCAGCCAGAAAGGCGGAGTGTTCGAAGCCTTGCTCAATGGCAATAGCCAGCAAGACTTCTGCATCGCCTATATTGCGGTTCTGCGCCAAGTGGGCACGCTGAACTGCATCGAAATAGTCCCAATGCCCCTGATCCCCGGCCAGAGCTTGTGCGGCTTGGCAGGCAAGCGCGGACAACAGTCCATTGGGGTACTCGAAGTGTTGCTGACGCATACCTTCGATATTGATGGAGTGGGAATCGTCGTGCAGGGCACAAGACTGCCAATGCTTGAGGATTTCGGTTTTGGCCGCTTCCATGGAGCCAAACACCTGCACCATTTGTTCACGGCTATCTTGCAGGACAAAGGTGTGGTGGCGAACCTGGATGCCTAGTTCAGCAGCGACCTTGCGCAGTCGAGGGGACATCACATAACACCACCCGCAGACGGCATCATGAAAAAAGTCGATAAGCAAAGGGGAGGAGGGAGGCTGAACCGCTTCAGTAGCTTGAGTAGAAAGTGTCATTGTGCTGTCCTTGAATGTCAGACATCACGATACCGACCAGGCTACTTAAGAATAAGTATGTGGCGGTGCAGACAGTTTTAACTGTGGGTTCAGAAAGGCACGTTTACGGGTCTAGCGGCATAAGCGCGGGTAAGCGGTCCGCCAAATGATCGACGAATGCTTTAACCTTGGGCTGCAGATGCCGATTGGTGGGATACACGGCATAGATATGACGCGGTTCATTGACCACGTCCGGCAAGATGCGTTGCAACTGCCCGCTGGCAATGGCGGGGTCCGCCAGAAAAGACGGCAATGCCCCAATACCTAAGCCCGCAATCAATAAATCACGCAGCATCAGGCTATTGTTCACCTGACTATGCTCGCCGTAATAAAGCTGCGGCGTTGCGCTGATGGCATGACCGTCAGCGTCATTGTCAAACACAATGCCTTGCGTATTAGCCAGGCTGTAGCTGATCATTTTGTGGTTTCGTAGCTCGCCAAGCGTGGCTGGCTCACCGTACTGCTTCAAGTAAGACGGCGCTGCGCACAGCTTTTGTTCCAGCGTGGCCAGACGGCGGGCGATAAGCGTGGAGTCCTCCAGACTGGTGCGCAGACGCACCGACACGTCAAAACCATGCGCTACCGCATCAACCAGCCTGTCTTCCATCACCAGCTCCAGCTTCAAGTCCGGGTATGTGCGCAGGAACTCTGTGATCAGTGGTGAAATGACGCTCAGCGCGAATGACAAAGGCGCATTGACGCGCAGCGTACCGCTTACTTCTTGCGACTGCTGTTTGACGGAACGCTCCAGGGCCTCCAATTCATCCAGCAGACGGCAGCACTCTGCGTAGTAACTGCGTCCGGTATCTGTCAGACTCATGCTGCGTGTGGTTCGCTGTATCAGCACGGTGCCCAGATGCGCTTCCAACGTCCGCAATTGCTTGCTCAGACCAGCCGCAGAAATGCCCAGGTCTTCCGCTGCCTTAGCCAGTCCGCCAAGTTCGACAATGCGCCTGAAGGTGCGCATAACATTAAACGTGTCCATAAGGGATGGGGCTCCAGCAATCGGCGGTAAAGAGGGCAGGCAATAGATGCGTCTTTGGGACGCGTTTTGTTAATGCGTTCAGCGCGTCAGAAATCATATCCCGATATAGCCGCAACAGACATCTGAAACACCTTGCCGCTGTCCGTATCAGAGACAAAAGCGGCAACTAGGACCAGCCCAAGTTGTGGGACTCCTCCAAGGCCTGATGACGTTGATCATCGTCGGTATGCAAATAGATATTGGTAGTAGCAATGGACTCGTGCCCCAAAGTATCGCGGATGATACGCAGATCCACTCCTTGGTCGGCCAGATGAGAGCCTGCCGAGTGGCGCAACCAGTGAGCAGAAGCCTGCTCCAGAACACGGGCTTGAGACTCCTGGTCCGGGTGCAAAGTCCGCAAGCGATCCGCGCTACCTTGAAAAACCTGTTTGACCAAGATGTGAGCCATCGCTCGGCTTAAATGCTTGTCGGAAGCACCCGCGGACATCAAAAGAGGGAACGGCTCCAGCGACTGGGGTGGGCCATTCAGCCCATGCACTTCTCTATAGCGCAGCAGCTCACTAAATAGCTCCTGCGTTAAGGGCACACGCCGCCACTTGTCACCTTTGCCATGAATATTCAGCCACCACTGCGCTCTCGCACCGGCATCAGCTCGTTCTTGAACATCGGCCATACGGGCTTGGACCAGCTCCGAAATACGTAATGCGCCGCCGTACAAGATAGAAAACAACCAGCGCACACGGGCTTTGTAGCGTAAATCGGTCTGACTCTCTTCGGTCAGAGACTGGATATAGTCTTGCACCCACCGCCATTGCTGCCGACTTAAATAGCGTTGTTGAGGAGCGGTCGACTTCTTGCTACGACGCCCTTGATGGGACAAGGCTAAAGGGTTCCCCGCTAAATATCCCGCTTGTACCAACCAGATGAACAAAGAATTCAATATCAATAAAGCCTGGTTGCGGCTGCTTTCGGACAAAGGCCCGGCAAACGGCCGCCAGCTTGGATGATGTCGGGCAGGGCGGGCACGCCCTTGAACCACCCAGCGCTGAGCAGGCTGGGGATCAGCCAAGAACAGGCGGTAGGCCAGGATATCTTCCAGGCTTAGCGACGACAGGTCTTTACGGCGTTCCAGCACCGCCCATAGCAACAAGCGTTCTGCCTCTTTGCGGTAGTTCGCATACGTGCGCGGACTATCTATATAGCGAGCTAACCAGGCTCGCAACGCCTCCACATCGGTCTGTGCCTCGATTTGAGCGCGCCCACCTACGGAGCGATTTGCTCCCTGCCGCCCATCGAAACGAGCCAGCAATTGAGCGATATCGTCCGATTCCAGCTCGGTTGTGGGTAAAGAGTGGGCAATTTCCATAGATCAGCAAGAAAGGGGGGGTGGAGGCAAAGAAGGACTGCAGCGCCTGACCTGGCGCTTTTAGCCCTATTTAAGGATCAATATTTGACATTATAGAGATAATGTCAAATTATAGGATTAGATATGTTGATAATTTAACGTATTACGTTGTATTATCAATAAAAATCTTGTCTAAGGTAGGAAAATGGAGCAAAACCAGCCAAACGAGGGCCAAATTCTGGCCGATGTCGCTGAATTACGAGATCGTTTCAGCCATACGCAGACCTTGTACCGGGAAGTCGCTGCGCTCCTGTTTTTCCGCTATGGCGTCACACCCACTGCCAATAAGCTGTACCAATTAGTGCGCAAAGGCAGCATGAGTGCACCTGCTCAGGCCCTACAGACGTTTTGGGAAGATTTGCGCGACAAAAGCCGGGTTCGGCTGGATGTGGCCGATATGCCGGAAGAGCTGCAAACCCTGACGGGTGATCTGCTGGGCCGCGTCTGGCAGGAAGCCATGGGCCATTCCAAGCAACAAATGCAGCACTACCAGACCCAGGCGGATGAACGAGTGGCGCAGGCACAGGCGCAAACCCGGGAGGCACAAGAAGCTCTGGAAGCAGAGCAGGGCGCCTTGAGCAAGGCCCAGGGCGAGATCGAAAAGATCAATAAGCAGTTGCAAGCAGCAGGACAGGAACAAGCTGCGCTGAAACAGGACTTACAGCACGCCAAGCATCGTCAAAACGAGCTGGAGACTGAAAAGCAGCTCACTCAGCAAGAGCTGCGCCGTCAAAGCGAACAATTCACCCAGGATCTGGAGCGCTTGCAAAAAGCGATTGAACTGACAGAAGAACGCGCCCAAGCCAATGAACGGCGGGCTTTGTTGGAAATCGACAAAGAGCGCTCGATTCAAACGCGTTTGCGTCAACAAATTGAAGAGGCCGAGCAAGCCAATCGTGCTCAGCGCCAAGCCCACGAACAGGAGTTGAGCAAGCAGCAAGAGCAGCTTCAAAAGCTGCGTCAAGAGTTAGGTCAGGAGCAGGGCGAGCGCCGTGCCATGCAGGCGGCTTTGGATATCAGCCACAGCTTGGCCAAAGAAATGCAGGGCCAAGTGCAGTTGCTGCGTACCCGCAGCGCCTTGCTGGAGCGCGAAAACGAAGACAACAAGCAGAAAGCGCAGTTACTGAACCAGCAACTGGAACAGGCGCAGGCACAGCAAGCCCGACCGGTACGACTCAAACGGCGCTTGATCAAAAACGATCCCGAGCAATAAGGACATATACGGCTACAGCTAGCGTGTAACGGTCTGTTTTCGTATAAACGCAGGGTACACGCCGCGTGCTAAGCTCAAACAATGCAGTACATAGCGATCTCTACCCACAAACTGTCTACCTTAGGCTGGCTGATCATAGCCAGCCTGATTATGTTGTTTGTCAGTCTGGGCTTGAGTTCTACTGCTACCGCTCATATGGCTGGGCAAAATAGCACGCAAGGCCAAACCCAAGCTTTGCCAGCCTCTCTTGAGCAACATCATCACCGCGCTCCCAACCATTGCAGCACACCACTTAAAAGTGCGTGTTGTGCCTGTATCGCCACTGAATCTGCCCCGCTCAAGCAAGGCGTTTCACAACTGCTTTATCCACCCGTTCCCTTGCGCCAGGACTATAGCTCCAGGCTGATTGGTCCCGCCCAACCGCCTCCGCGCGCGTCTTAAATCATCTCGCTTTACTCGCTGCTTTTTTCTAGCAAGGCCAAACCTTCACGGGCTTGGCTTGGGCAGCGCACTTATATTGATGATTGATATGGATAAACCATGAAACGACGCGATTTTTTCAAACTAACGGTGGGTGCCAGTCTGTTGAGCAGCCTTCCTTTGCGCAGCGTAGCGCAAGGCATGATGGGCCATCATGGCTCTATGGCAGGCGGTATGGCAGGACATGGCATGATGGCTGGCCAAGGCTTGATGCCCATCGAAAAAATGCCTGCGGGCCAAGCCTTGCAAGCCCTACCTGTTTTAAAAAACAGTAGTCAGAAAAAAGGCCAGTTCACCGCCAAAATTACGGCCTCGGCTGAGCAACGGGTGCTAGCCGGTGGCAAAAAGACCGAACTTTGGCTCTATAACGGGCAAATCCCCGGGCCGCTTATTGAGTTGTTTGAAGGAGATCAGGTAGAGATCGAATTTGAAAACAAGCTTGATCAAGCCACAACCATCCATTGGCACGGTTTGCCCGTCCCTTCCGATCAGGATGGCAACCCGCAAGATGCGGTTTTACCGGGTGAAAGTCGCTTCTACCGCTTCACCTTGCCCGAAGGCTGTGCAGGCACCTATTGGTACCATCCGCATCCCCATGGAAAAAGCGGTCAGCAGGTAGCCCATGGACTAGGCGGCACAATTATTGTTCGTTCAACTGATGACCCGCTGCGATCCCTCCAGGAACAGCACTGGGTCATCAGCGATTTGCGCTTGAATATGGACGGCCATATTCCTGCCAATACCGGCCCGGACTGGATGAATGGCCGGGAAGGGCAGTTTGTCTTGCTCAACGGTCAGCGGCAGCCGCATATTCAAGCTGGCACCGGCAACCGCATCCGCGTCTGGAACTCTTGCTCTGCCCGTTATCTGAACCTGCATATCCCTGGCGCAAGCTTGATTCAGGTAGGAACAGACGGCGGGTTGCTGGAGCAGCCCCGGCCAGCCGTTAAGTCTCTCTTACTGGCCCCCGCCGAACGAGTCGAGTTCTTTATTCAGGCCGATAAGGATCTGCAAAGCACGCTGCAAGCCCTGTACTACGATAGGCAGAAAATGATGGTTCAGGAGCGTCCGGAAACCTTGACCCTGGCCACCGTACAAATTCAGCGTCAAGACCGGGAACTGCCCCAACAGCTCCGGGCCATAGCCGCCATCCCGGCGGCATCGAGCACCGCTAAAGTAGTATTTAGCGAAGTCATGCCCATGAATCACGATATGCCTATGCAGTCTGGCTCCAGCTCGACGGCTCAAGCAAGCATGGATCATCAGGGGATGGCAGGCATGGACAGCGCGGAAATGATGCCCGGCATGAGCGCCATGCGGTCCATGTTCCGTATCAACAATAAAGTCTACGACATGGACAGAATTGACCTGCGTTGTCCAGTCGGGCAATGGCAATACTGGGACGTGGTCAATGACTCGCACATGGATCATCCTTTCCATCTGCACGGCACCCAGTTTCAGGTGTTGGCACGTCAAACCGGCATGCATTCTGCCGCAGAACCTTTCCGTGCCTGGCGCGATACGGTGAACCTGCGTCCCAATGAAACCGTCAGACTGGCATTCCGACAGGAACTGCCTGGGCTGCGCATGTTCCACTGCCATATCCTGGAGCACGAAGACTTGGGCATGATGGCGCAATTGATGGTGGAGTAGGGCGCGGCACTGGGCTGAGAGCCTGAGCCCATCCGTCCTGTCCGGGTCTTTACCCGACAGGACGGACAAAGCGATCCTGCTTAAAAAAACCAGGCTCCGCCTGCATTACAATACCGCTTTTGAATTTCACACTTTCAGCGGAGCACGCGCCATGAGCCTGTTGGGCACCCCTCTATCGTCGTCGTCGGACAAAATCATGCTCTTGGGCTCGGGAGAGCTGGGCAAAGAAGTATTGATTGCGTTGCAACGCCTGGGGGTCGAAACCATTGCGGTGGACCGCTACGAAAACGCACCCGGCCAGCAAGTGGCTCACCACTCGCGCACCATCACCATGAGCGATGCTGAGCAATTGCGCGCTTTGATCGAACAAGAAAAACCCACGCTGGTCGTCCCTGAAATTGAAGCCATTGCCACTGGCGTTCTGGAAGAGCTGGAAGCGCAAGGCAAGGTGCGCGTCATTCCTACGGCCCGCGCGGCCCGTTTGACCATGGACCGGGAAGGCATTCGCCGCCTGGCCGCTGAGACATTGGGGGTTCCCACCAGCCCTTACCAATTCTGCGAATCCCTGCAAGAACTTCAAGCAGCCATCGACGACAAAATCGGCTACCCCTGCGTTGTTAAGCCTTTGATGAGCAGCTCTGGCAAAGGCCAAAGCAAAATCAGCGGCCCGGACGATGTGGCTAAAGCTTGGGACTACGCCATGGCCGGTGGCCGTGTTAGCCAATGCCGCGTAATTGTCGAAGGTTTTATCGACTTTGACTACGAAATCACCTTATTGACTGTTCGAGCCGTAGGCACAGACGGCCAAATCGAAACTCAGTTTTGTGATCCTATCGGCCACACGCAAGTGGACGGGGACTATGTAGAGAGCTGGCAACCCCAGCCCATGAGCCCCAAGGCTCTGCAAAGCGCACGAGACATCGCCCAAGCCGTTACCCAGAACCTGGGCGGCCAAGGCCTGTTTGGGGTGGAACTGTTTGTGAAGGGGGATCAGGTCTGGTTTAGCGAAGTCAGCCCCCGTCCACACGACACCGGTATGGTCACCATGGCTACCCAATGGCAGTCCGAATTTGAGCTGCATGCACGCGCCATTCTGGGCCTGCCTGTGAATACCGCCTTGCGTATGCCCGGTGCCAGCGCCGTCATTTACGGCGGTGTCGATGCAAAAGAGGTGGATTTTCTGAATGTGGCCGACGCCCTGCGTATCCCACAAACCGATATCCGCCTGTTCGGCAAACCAGAAAGCTTTGAAAAACGCCGCATGGGTGTCGCTTTGGCCGCCGACGCCGATCTGGAAACAGCACGTGCAAACGCCCGCCAGGCCGCAGCTACCGTCAAAGTTCAGGCTCGTTAAAACAAGGAGTTTTCCACCATGCCCATTATCGTCGTCCTGCTTTTCATAGGGATTATTGCGGCGCTTGTGTATGGTGGAATGCAACTCTTTAGCCTGGTCAGCGCTAGTGCAGGTGTCATCGCTGCGATCCTGAGCCTTTTAATCGCAGCCGCCATTCTGATTGCACCATTCATTGTCTGGCGACGCCGTTATCTGGCGATTCATGGCAAAAAGCGAGCAGGTCAACGAAAGCTGGAGCTGTCTTTCGCCGATGGCTCTCTCTCCCTGGATGCTCTGCAAAAACGCGGGAAAATTCAAACCGGGCAGGGCACACGGGCTTTTATCTTTGCGGATATTGACTCCGTAAGCAGGCAGAGCAGGGGGCTGACACTAGCCTTGCGTAATCCAACACAAAGCTGGGATGTCCAGCTTGGCAGCGAATCGGAAGCCAAGCGCTGGCACAAGATAATCAGTCTGGCCGCAGGGCAGGATCTGTAAAGCTCAGGGCTGGGACCTAGCTCGCCATTTTTGGCGCTTCACAGGGCACCCGGTAGGGGTAGCGCGTGAGTGGGTAGCCGATATACCTCGTCACTGACTGACGATCGCTGGCAAATACCTACTGTCTACACTGGTCCTAAACCTGCTCACTGACCTGATCAGACAAGGCGGGCTCGTTCAGGCTGATCATGTGTTCATCCAGCGACTCCAGCGTTTCAACCACCGTGCGCAGCACCTGAATACGGGCGGCTTTTTTGTCTTTGCTGGGCACAATATGCCAAGGCGCCATATGGGTATCAGTCTGCGCAAACATCTCTTCTGCTGCACGTTGATAGGCTGACCATTTATCCCGATTGCGCCAATCATCTTCGGTAATCTTGTAAGCCTTGAAGGGCGTTTGCTCCCTGGCTTTGAAGCGCTTGAGCTGCTCATCCTTATCAATATCCAGCCAAAACTTGATGACCGCCGTGCCATTGGCCAGCAATTGCGCCTCGAACTCGTTAATTTCCTCGTAGGAACGCTGCCAGGCAGCGCGAGTAGTCAGTTTTTCCACTCGCTCCACCAACACTCGGCCGTACCAGGAGCGGTCAAAAATAGATAACTCTCCCAGCCGTGGCAATTTTCGCCAGAAACGCCATAAATAAGGGCGTGCCAATTCCACCTCGTTCGGAGCTGAAATAGGATGAATGTCGTAAGTCCGAACGTCTAAAGCTTCAGTCAGTCGGTTAATGGTGCCGCCTTTACCGGCTGCATCGCGCCCCTCGAACACCAGCACCAAGGAATGCTTGCGAAAGGCCTTGCTACGTACCGCGAAAGACAAACGACCTTGCCAATGCAAAAGCTCCGCGTCGTAATCCTTTACTGGCTCCGCAGGAGGAGGGCAGAGCAGGGAAACGGCGGGCTGGTTCAAGCGAAAGGGGAAGGCATGAGGCTCTTTCACCTGCCGAGGAACAATAGGTTTGTCCATCGCCTGCAGGACCACCTTGGCCAGGGATACATCACGCAGGTTTTTGTCCGCGCTGGGGATCACCACCCAAGGCGCATAGTTGCGGTGGGTTAAGTTGATGGTCTGAGTGCCAGCATTACGTAAGCGGTTGAAATGCTTATGAACTTTCAAGTCTGCCTTGCTGACACGCCAGGCAGTATTGGGATCAGCCATCAAGGTAGCGCAGCGATCCAGCTGCGCTTGAGCTGAAAGATGAAACCACAGCTTGAGCACCTGCACGCCTTGATAGGCCAGTTGAGCCTCAAAGCGATTGATCAAATGCGTATAGAGGGCAACTTTGGCAGGATCAGGCTCTTTACGTCCCAACTCCTTCATCAAAGGCGCATACCAGGAGCCAAAGACCAAACCCGTCTGACCACGAGCAGGCAAACTATTCCAATACCGCCACATCAAAGGCCGCATGGCTTCTTCTTCGTTCAACTTACCAAACGCCAGCGTGTGCACATGGCGAGGGTCCAGCCAAGTGTTCAACGTGTTGATGGCTGTGCCTTTACCAACACCATCCAAGCCGGCCACCACAATCAACAGAGTCTGATCCGCCTTGTGCAAACGCTCGTATTGCTTCAATAACAAGGCTTCGCGCAGCGTATCTATCTGCGGCTTCGCCAGTTCATCGCTCAAGCTAGGATCGCGTTCGGCAAACTGTAGTACATGGCCCATGATGCTTTGCTCCAATTAACTGTGTTTGCCACTATACCCATCTTGTAGGTAGCTGGGCTGCAGGCAAACGGAGTAGCGGCGAAAAATATCTGCGTATGAACCATCCGACGGCCCGAAGGTCGCAACGAACATTCGTAAAAATAGACGGACGATGGGGGTGCCGATGGAGGGAGCCGGCAATTGCGCGCAAATAGACGAAGGCAGGATAGGTGATGTAGAAATCAGCTTTGATAAGTTGCTCAGCAGCCGATATTGGAAACAACTCTTGAGGAGAGAAAGGAGAGGTTCCTAGAAGCAAGTGATGTACACGTCTATCACTGACTTTACATAATATACATTATGCGATATTTCCTAGCAGTCTTCTAGGGAGGAAAACGAGCCCGTTTAAACATTTTCCATTATGCGAAGTTAGCGTTCAATCTGAATCTGGTTGCGCGACATGAGTACCTCCCCATATCCCACGCCCAGGGCCCCGTGAAAATGCAGTCAGTTGTTAGTGATGCTGCCCGCATCGGACATTATTGGGGCCAGGTCCGGATCGTAAATAGGCGGGTTCTGGCGACGGACTTGCTCTAACAAACCCTCACCAAACTGATCAATAAAATTGGCCAGAGGCATATGCAGATCATCGGCATCTTGCTCTGGGGTATCTAGCTGGGGATGTATAGCGCCCATACTGGCTCTCCACAAAAGAAATACGGGGAGCCAGCGGGGCTGCTCCCCGCATGGGTTAGAAGAAAATTTAGAAAAGGCTGGATCCGGAAATCAGCCAATCAGCTTAGAAAAACTACAACTGCAAACGTAGGCGCCCTACCCTGACCCCATCAGAGATGAAATCAAGAAAATGCTCACTTAGGCTCACCCGAACTGCCTTGACAGGGCCAAACGTGGGATACAGATCGCTGCCCATTATCTGCACAGCTTGCTTATCACGGCACCACGCCAGCACTTCTGCACGCCAATGGTCTAAAAGAGCCACCGGCGACAAGCTTTTAATCAGTTGCCAGGCACGATCATCGAGATCATTCTCCTGAGCCTCGTTAAGGCTGGCTAGGTCGCTCACTGCTGAGTAGTGAAGAGCCCAACCGATTCGATTAGCGCGGACAGGCTCCTGTAGATTCTTGTCAAATACCCACAGTTGCCCCAGAGGACCAAACAGGTTTTGTTTAGGCAACCTGCCAGTGTGTTTGCCTAAGCTATCCACACCGCCGACCTCCACTAAATCGCGTTGGCCATCATCACCACGCAAGTGAAAGCAGTGTATTGGAATGCAGACTCTTGCGCTAAGCCGTCGTGATAGGGAAAAAATGCAGTTGAGCCATGATCGTCTTCCAAAAAATGGGGACGACCAAGCCCCAGGGGACACGGTGTCCCCACGGGGTTAGTAAGAAGCGCAGGTTAAATCTGCGTGAATGAATAAAGCGATGTACCCAGGCAGCACTTACTGCCTTGGCGCGTTTACAGGGTTGAACGCACCTGATTGAAACCATCGTTGGTTTGCTTAGATGATTTCCCTTGCAGGCCGGGCCTGATTGTCCTGGCTCGCAAGGGAACCCATCTAGGTTCCGGGCTTACATAACAAATTAAAATTCATACCTCCTCACTCCTCTTGGTGGATCCAAGGTGTGCGTCACCGACATGGAGGTCCTGGTGACAAATGAAACGGCGCGCAAGTTACGTGGCTGATTTTGCTATCACCAGCTCCGACTTAGCGCAAAAGCTGCGGGCGCATGGGGACGCCGCCTCCCAGATTCAACGATGCACCAATGCACTGTGCGGTCTGGCTCATGGTCTCGATTACATCAAGAACATAAGTCAAACCGCCACCTTTGGGCGGTTTAGAAATGAGGGCTTACTGAGCAAACCAGATTTGTTGTTTCGCATCGAAACGGTAGCCATGACGTTGGCCAAGTTCAGTTGCTTGCCGTCGTAGCAGCGCACGTTCTACAGTCGCATCAAGTTTGATGGGATCTCGGTTGGCAATGGCTCGGAGCATTTCTGCGTCAAGCAACCCATCGTGCCCTCCCTGCGTTGACTCTTGTGGTCCAGAACCCGAAGACCCTGACTGGGGCTTCCCACCCTTATTAAAGTGGCTGAAGTCTTTTGCGGTAGATGGCGGGGGTACTGACTTTTTAGATGCTGCAACCCGTACAGGCCGTTGCTCGTCAATAGGGTCAGGCTCAGCTTGCTCATGAGCAGTCGATAATTCGGCCTGGCTCTCAACTTGTAAATCGTGCAAACGAGCACGAATTTCTGTCACACCTTTGCCAAACGCGATGTATTGCGACAGATAGATTTCACTAATCCACACAGTTGCCTGGTATTCACCTTCCTCAAACTGATCCAGGAGTGGGTCTTTGACCTTGAACTCACCAACAGCAGTTGAGAGGTCTGCAACGCAGAACGCACCATTTCGACTTTGTCGAATCCGCTTTACACGCAGTTGCGCTCCATCTATACGGATCATCGTGATCTCCTTCATAAAGACAGGGAGATCACGTCCAACCGGAAGAGATCTCCCGGTGGGGTGTGAAATGAAAGTACCCGTGCAGCTTACGCCGGACGGGTACAGAGGGGCTTAAATGGTGGCTATCCAACTTGCGATCAGATAGTACTTTAGAGCACGTGAGGTTCCTGTTTGAACGTGCAATTCAACGGACGTACTCGTGTGAGATGTACCCCAACTCTATACAGAGCGTTCACGTTTCAGGGGTTGACGTGTCGTGCCCGAAGGCGATCAGGTTATTCAAGTGACACCTGAAAACACTCGCAAAACAGAATTAGTTTAGTCGCTAATTTTCGCAGCATGAAGAAAAAGAAAACCCTCGCGCAGCCCCGAATCGGGACGGGAACGAGGGTTTTGATGAGGCATTAAAAAGTTAAGCAACGCTCTGATGGGCATAGCTTGCAGCGTATTGAAGCGCACTACTTGCTCCATATCCTGCTTGGTATGCCGCGGCACCTTGGTTCACGGGCACTGGAGTGCTGTTGAACTTCGGAGCTACTTTATCTTGAGCGTTTTCCTGTGGTGCTTTATTTTCAGACTGGTCTTGCTCCGGCACATCCTGAGAAGATTCATCATCGGTCGAGGAGTTCTGCAAAAGAGCGTCCTCCTGAAAAGGAATGTTATCCATGCTGGACTCTTCTTGCAATTCACGTCGAAAAATATTAACGCCATCAACAGTAACACTGTTGATCAACAACAGACGTCCCTTGATAAGTGCGGCAGGCTCTTGCTCGCCAGTTGTACATCCCTTCTCATCTCGAAGGTTGCGCATGTAAACGTGTGTGTAGATATCACCCACACGAAACGATACGAAAACCTTACGTTTCGCCTCAACATCACCCATGAGCTTCTCCACCATTTTAATGGCCTCGCTCCCAGAGACCCGAAGGTCAAAGTAGGTGTAGTCAGGTTCATCCGTATTCCCACGCACGGCGGAAATCGAGCAAGCAAGAAAGGGCTGTGCCTTGCGGCCAGAACCTTTGGTTTCAACCCAGCGTACACGGTTCAGATAACCGACACCGTTAACGTGAAGATTGAAGTGGTTGAAAGTTTGAGTGGAAGCGGTAGTCATGATGGTGAACTCCAGAAAATGGACTGGAGGAACACGCACCCACCCAAGAGCCGAAAGGCCTGGACAGGGAAAGCGGGTTCCCTGTCCGGGTAGCAAAGAAGAAGAGGTACTCTGGTACTGTCTTAAAGGATCAGTACGTGCGTCTTTCAAGAGTTGAGACGCCGCTGTGGGGTGCCTTATGGCGATTCACGGAATTAAATTATCAATGAGTAACGATAAAGTCAATAGCATGAGCTAAGTGGGTAATCCCCCGTCAGTTGCGAAAGAAAATTGGGTGTTTTGCATTCATACGCTCTTCTTATCTTCCGAACGGCAAGATTCGATCGCAAGAATGACTGTTGTCAGACGACGCAATGAATTAAGTAAGTCGCGTACGAATCTCAGCATGGATGGTGGGTAAGTCTCGCCTCAATTCGAGTTCCGTTAGTTGATATATTGAGTTGACTGCCTCTCTGGGGAATTCGACGTCTGAACGCGCGAGCAACGCAGGATATAGATTTATCGCTATCGCATTTCCATTCGCTCTAGCTACGAGCGGTATGGACTTACCTTGAGTTACGACCCCAAATTCACATTCGATGCCATCCAGCGATAAATAGCTTGCGAGCCCTCGTAAAGAGATTTCCTGCATGTGAGCTTCAGCACTCCTCGGCACTGTTCCGTACAGCCCATAACGAAGGAGCGACGCGGCCAACTTCCGATTAAGGTGAGATTTCAAATGCTGATTGTGAAAGTGGTCGAGACAATCCGTGCAAGACGTATCACAATCACAGCCCTCCAGCAGAGCAAGAGTATCGCTTGCAATTTCCTTGAAATACTTTGCTGCAAGTTCTGCGTAACCAGCACCGCCGGACAGCGTGTCATAAAGATAGATATCGAGGAAGACATTGCTGTCTGCATCCAGAGGCAGGATACGATGTCCCGAACCGAATTCCGTCGGATCCAAATCGAGTTGTCGATGACGGCTTGCAGCGAGACGCAGCGCTTCAGCCATACTGTGCGCAGCACTTTCGAGCACTTGCACATCATTCGACATGCCGATGTCTGTTACCAAAGGTGGGGAAATCTTTATACGAACTAGCAAAAGATCGGTAGAGAAACTGTATCCAAGGAAAGTTTGAACAAACTCCCCATCACACTTTACTGGAGCAATCTTGCTGCTAAGTAGATACGGCCTAGTGTGGTTACCCGCCCTAGGTCGAACTTCGTCGTAAACCTCCGCGCAGCCACACTTATTGCAGACAGAGAAACCCTGTCCTTCTCTTTGGACGGTCTTACCTTTATTTAGCGTAAGTAATCGCTTACCAGTAGCGTGAGCATACCTAAGGTAATGTCCTCCATCCTCGAAATCGAAGGCTTCTCCGTTCGTTGGTTGAGGATATTGGGCCATAGTGGCGAACGTGAACTCTTGTTCTTGGTCCTCCTCGGATAGCGCGCGGGCATTTTCCGGTCCAAATACTTGTGGCTCAATCATCAGCCGGGTTTTTAGCGGCGCTTCGCACACCGGGCAAACATCATGACGCTTGGTCGTCGCGGGCGCGTATGGGTCATGGACAAAAGAGCATGCCTCGCAAATGACGATTGATTTCGCGTTGTCTGGCTCAAAAAGTTCCGCGGCTCGATTCCCATCAGGTGCAGGAGCGCTGGCGAATACTCCGCCAGACCGGTAGGTTTTCTTGTTGATAACGACGAGTCGCCCAGGTGCATATTCGCTCAGCGCTTGTGCCGTAGACTGCTGCGGCTGCTGCTCCAGCTTTATTTCTTTGTATCCCTTTGCGTTCTGCCGCCACTCTTCCACTAAGAAGCTACATAGGCTTGTTGGGAATGCATAGGTCGGAAGCAGTTGGTGAAAGAACAGAAACTCCAGGAGGTCTTCATTCTGAAGCAATCCTATTTCTCGATCTTCGTCGTCTTCGTCTTCGCTATCGGCCATCCGCTTGGGCTTGACGGTATCCTGCTTGGCAGAGAGCGCCTGAAGGGCTTCCAGCAGCCTTTGCGCGACTTCGAGCACCCAGTCCAACACCGGTTGCTCCTCGCCAGTCAGGCCATCGGGAAGCCAGCTAGCCACAATGAGAGCTTGGTTGTGCGGAGGTAAAAAAACCTCTGTTTGCAGCCAGCTTGTAAATAGTTCTAGGTTCGGCCCTTCACCGTCGTTGCTAAAAAAATCTCGAGTTTTCCCCAGCGCTTTCAGCAACATGGCGCTTCGCGTCCTGTCGTTTGAACTCTTGCTTGATGTTTCTTGGAAGAAAGTCTGAATTAGATACGCATGAACGTGCCGACGGGCAATTTTGGGATTTTCAACCTTCAACTCGGGGCTGCGCGGAGAGCCTGCAACCATATGTTCCGGATTCAGAAAGTAGTAGCTGTCGTGCGGACCATTTTGGGAGAAGCTAACCACTGATGAGACGGATGCCCCGCGGCGACCTGCACGGCCCGCGCGCTGTTGATAATTTTCACGCTGAGGAGGCACGTTCCTAAGTGCCACTGCCACAAGTGAGCCAATGTCAATCCCAACCTCCATAGTTGTGGTGCAGCTAAGCACATCAACCGGGCGATCCTTGTCATTTAGCAGAATGTCTTGAAATCTCAGTTCATGTAGTTCTGTGGTGGAGTGAACATTGCGGTAGTCTCGGTTTGACAACTGCGCGGTGTGCTCTTCGACCGACATATTGCTGATTGCAGCACCCGGCGTGAGCGCCTCAGCCACGGGCAGCCGCCAGAACGATTTTCTCGCTTTGAGGTAGGGGTCAGTTGTTGGGTCCAACAGACGTATCTGCTTGGAACCACACAGTAGACAACCGCCCGAGTATTCCACAGGCATAATGCCCGTACAGTCGTCGCATTGAACCCAATTGTGTCGAAGGTCAATAGTCAATTTGACCGAATTGGAATTGACGAAGAAACCCTCTTTTTTCTCCGCCAAAAACGAACGAAATACCTCTTCAATCGAGTTCACAACCGATTCGCCGAGACTACCAACCAGAGCCAGTCTGAATTGCGGGCGGAATTGCCCCTTACTGCCCCAACTAGTTCGTGGGAATCCACTTGCCTTTTCTCGAAGAGAGTCATGGAAGTTCATCTCGAATGAGAAGGAGTCGAGAAGCTCGTCTATCCATGCGACGGCGAGCGAACGAAGCTGGGCTTCGCTCAGTGCGACACCCTTTCCCCCAAGCATCTCTTTCACACGACGCCAAGCGAGTTTGGACGGTTCGATGAAACCAATGGTCGTGCCACTCAAGGAGTAGTAGCTACCACACAGAAGTTTGAGCAAGGCATATCGATAGCGCCATGGGGGCTCAACGGACCACTTGTCGTCCAGCGCAGTCTCCAAGTCGCCTTCGTAGCTATGGCGAATGGTAGCGATATGCTGGTCAAGGCGTTCCGCGTCGATTCCATCGAACATCGACAGATTGTTCCTGGCAAGCACCGCCAAGAATGCGACGTACAACATAGAATTCGTTGGCTTTGCTTCCACTGACAAGTCAGAAAGCATAGATGCTGCAACGGCCACCACTGCACGGAAGACATCTAGTTCCATGTCGCGAGGCATATCCCTTGCCAACCGTGCTGCCTTCTGACGGCCATCGGAGAAGACGAGAACTTTGCGCCCCTCGTTGGGATATGTCTCGGTTTTTTCTCGACTCGGAGGCTGATGGAACATTTGAGCCCGAACCAACGTAGCAAACGGCGCTTCGCCCTTCGTAACATGGTCCATAATCTTTGACGGTTCTGTTGCCGCTCGCTTTGTCTTTCGGCAGCACACCGGGCACTCGTCGAACGTGAGCTCTCCCTTTACATGCACATCCTTCGCAGGGATGCGCACATGGCGAAATCCTTGCATCTGTTTAGGTGGGGTTCTGACTAAGCGCCCAGTTTCGTAGTGCAGCCAAGCGTCCGAATACTTGCTAGCCGAATGAGCCTTGCCATCTACGGACATCTCTATCGGGAAAAGCTTCTTGCCGAGATTTCGCGAATCTGCGGCTTCAGGCTCATGCCAGACAAAGCTGATGCTCTCGTCGACCCATCCTGTAATGAAGGCTGCGCCGCAGTCACGATGAGTGTAAAAATCAAAAACACGTGCATTAGATTTGCAAGTGCACGCTAGTAATGGTTTGGTGTGAAACTTTCCAAGGATTGTAGGACCCTCATGCGGAGCGAGTCGCTCTGAGCATTGAGGGTCGGCACATGCATAAAGACCCGGCAGTCCTCTGTGGAAAAGGTGCAACCTCGTCGGAACGAGAACCCTACCGTCCTTGTGACGCTTGGCATGAGAACACAAAGCAAGCAAGCTGTCGGCAGCACGTGCTGCTGTGTCCGAAGAATTGTTTGGACATAATAGTTTGGTCAGCACATCTAGTGCCGTTGCCTTTCCAGAAACATGCTTGATTAGGAAATCAATGAGCGGTAAGGACGAGAGCTGAGTAAAAAGGTAGTCTTGCACCCCCTCGTACTCATTGGGCGGCGAGGGCCATCCGAGCCGAATCGCGAGGCGGTTCACCTCTTCAATAGCCTCTGAGGAGCCGTTGCTGATGCTGCCGAATTGGTCAACACGAAATTGACTCAATGCCTCTACTTCTGTCGCATTTGCATGCCGCCCCTCCGGGCGTGACTCCAGCGTGCCTCGGACGACCCGGAATCTCGACGGACCGTCACTATCAGACGAGCCTGTTAGGTCAAGCGCAAATTCTTCAGCATCGGCAATGGCACTATCACTGTCACCCAGGCTCGCGCTCGTCAATATGCACCGTACCCGAGAACGGGGAATCCCCAGTCGCGCAATCAAACGCCGAATTAGGAGGGCAACCTCGGCTCCTCCTGCTCCGCGATACATATGAGCTTCATCCAAGACAAGAATAAGTTCATTCCGCTCGTCAGCTTCTAACCACTTCGACGTTTGCTCAAAGATTGCGCTCTCTATTGGCCTCATCAACATGTACTCAAGCATTGAGTAGTTTGTGACCAAGATGTCAGGACATGACTCCTGCATCTCATGCCTAGTCATGAGTTCCCTGTCATCTTGCTGCGTAATGAGACGATGCTTCCAATTCCAGTCTGTGTATGACTGACCCGCCCGCTTCGCGGTCTCCTTGTAAACCTTCTTTACAGCAGCGTCGTCATTGTAGAACCCAACTAAGTCTTTACTTGGCCAACGTCCCACGCTCTGCAACGTCGCCTTCAGTTCTGGTCTTTGCTCTATGCGCTTATAGAAGTCTTCAAATAGTGGCGCTATGCGTGCGCCATCTCGGGAGTTCGTGCGTGGCCCTGGGTAGGACGTTCTTCCGGTATAGCTGCCAAAGCGAACTGGACGGTCACGGCCGGCACTGACAATATCACTGACTCGGTTATTTCCAAGAAGGCGTCGAATTCTGGCTACCTGGTCATTTACAAGCGCATTCATTGGATATAACAATAGCGCGCGGCACCCCGGCAGTGAACGACTCTGGACTCTTTCTTCACTCTCAATAGCAAGAGTTGCAACGATTGGCATAAGAAAGCTCTCGGTCTTTCCCGAGCCAGTACCCGTAGCTATCACCAGTTCCCTACGCTCGGGTCCCAGAAACGCTTCAAGTGCATCCGCCTGGTGCTTGTATGGAGTGGGATACAGGCCGCTGTTGTCTGAAACCGCCGAAATTGCTGTCAATACGGCCTTTGCCTTATCAGGTATATCAAGGCTCTCGTATGGCTTCCCAAACGCGTAGACGGGTGTGGCCTCCACAAAGGCTTTTTGCGCAATCACCTTTGGCTCTTGAAGTAACGCATTCCTTTCCGCCACTAACCCTTCATCCCGGATGTGGTACTGGGCTTCGATGTATAACCGAAGACTCTCGTGCAAACCGGAAACCGTCCCATGCATCCCATAGCGCTTGGCACCCTCATCATTCTGCATAAATTGATCCTCTGCTTGCACGTTCTGCCACCTTATATCCCAATAGTTTAAAAGCCCTTCTTAGCAACGGCATAAGGCGAATCGAAAAGGCGAGTTGCTTTGGCCATTCAGTTGAAGGCCGCCCCGCCACCCCCCATCCAAGACTAAGAAATGCGTGCTCGGGAGCTGGCAACGACCGAGGCAACTCCAGCACCACCAGGGCACCTATTTCTTTGTACTGAATATTTTGCTGCTGACCGTTCGTCATACTCATGCCGTCTCGCAATCGTCTCGCGTCATCCTTATCGATAACTAGAGAGGATATGACCTGAAGCGTACCGTCGCTTGTAGCTTGCAACCTACACACGCCATACTCGTAGGATGGGTTTCCATAGATAAGCACTCTTCGTCTATATAGATTTATCTTACCCAGTCGTCCAATCAAGCTCTTGGGCGGTATCCAACGGCCATTGTGGAAGACCTCCAATTCATCAAACTGCTCCACAGGCTGCAACATTCTAGCTACACGGTCCATGAAAGCCTTTGACCAGATTGCCACCTCATCATGCGGGCAGCCAAGCCAGTCTTCCAGACGCTGCAATGGAGGATAGGCTTGTGGGGCAACTTCATCTGTACTAATTAAACGGGCTCTCCCGACTACCTGTAATGCTTTGCGAGTGCGAAAATGAAGGTTTGAAAGTGGCAAAGCAGAAATAAGGAGGCGCGTCGCCTCGTCTATCCAAATAGTACGGGCCGGAGCGGGTATCCAGTAGGAGGCATCCGTTTCAGCCACCTCCCCCAATCTTTGCATCTGCCGCAATTCGTTAAGCACTATGTTGCCATCTGCGTGAATATCTTCAACAAGCTCTGGCCAGAGTGGACCAAGTCGCCGCCTTACAGCTCGCGTGATAGTTACCGTTGAAACGGGAGTAATATGCCTCTGCGACGGCGGCTGACTTTCAAGGAGTAATACTGCCCGTATGTGTTCACTCACCGCCGACAGCTTAGTAGCAGTTTCATTGTTCGAGAAACCAAACTCTTGCTCAAGTACACGAACGACATCTAGGCGCGAGAAAGATGAGAGCAATCTATGCTCCAATCTCTGAATCTAGGCCGTCAAGAACACTCTTCACGTGAGAAGCGTTGAGTTGTTCGATTGCGTGGGTACGAATTGCGTCTTCAACATACTCTCTCTTCAATCCCTGCACCTTAGCCCATGGCAACACCCAGGCATGCAGTGCTACTGACACGCTATTCTCAAAGCTCGCGCCGGGCAGAAGGAATAAGACATTGACGAACCGCGAAAAGACCATACGCCACAGCTTGGTTGGCTGTACTCCGAGAGCATCAACAAGCAGGTGAATCTCATCTACTTCGTCCCGGAATTTTAGTGGCGAACGAAAGTGCTGCAGCTTTAACATTGATTTGCCTAACTCTATACTCTGCCAACTGGTACTCTCGCCCCATACCAGCGTGTCGGTGTCTAAGAGCGGACCGAGCTCTACTAATGATGTACTGATAGGCAGGGTCGCAGGGCCCTCTGCATAGGTTGCTATAAGAGCTAGTTGCTCTATGCTTTCCTGTCGTTGGACGTGCCGACGCACAACGACATCGCGAACGCCTGCACCGTATATCTCAAAAGCTGACCGGTTAAGTCCCCTTAACACTACGGCTCCGGCCGCACTTCTTTCTGCAATTCTTTGTACCTCATCAGCCGCAACAGTGCTCCTTAGACCAAGAGGAACCTGCCATGACAGCACTTTCCCTCCCCCACAACTAATAGCAGCCGTCGTACCAAGGACATCAGCAAGCGACCCACAGCATTGAAGAAGTTGACCGGCAATCATTGCTGAAACCATGGTTCGGGTAGTGCGGTCAACATCGCTCTGCTGAATTCCAGAGGCAAGCACGTTTCCTTGGGTGAGTTGGAAGATGGTTTCAATTTCCTCCTGGTCCTTTGGCTCTTTACCTAACCCGAGATCCATCCAAACAGCCGCATAGTGGGCGCCTGATTCATCGTTGTTGCTCGTTGATGTTTGGCCAACGGTAACAGCGTCACCACTGAAGTGCTTTGAATTCAAAGAATCACCGAGTTCCTGCTGATTTTTAATTATGGCTTCCATGCCCGCTCTCACTTCGACCACTTCCTTAGAGAGAGCATCAACATGTTTCCGGAGAGACTGATATTGCTTGCATAGCTCGAAGTCGAGCGTATGATGAGCACCCTCATAGTCTGCTCGAAGTAGGTCCAACTGTTTTGAATAGGTGGAAAATCTATCTGCGATAGCCAAGGAATCCTTTGATGACGAAGCGAAAAATTTCGTCTCAAGATTCGCTAAACTTTCTTGCAAAGCAGTTGTCGCGTCGACAGACTGTTGTGCACTCTGTACTGCTTTCTCAACATCCTCGACCTTGGCCTGCAGTTCGTTAGCCAATTTTCCTAGATTTCGCTCTATTTCTTTCGTCTGATGCCGGAGAGCCCCTACTTCTTCTGGAAGCTTCGCGAGAGCCTGGTCTCTTTCGAGACTCTCTTTTAGTGGCAAGCGAGCGATAAATGTCTCAACTGAGTCCGTGGTTGGCAGACCACTAAACAACACCAACCGGGCAATGTCCTCTCGCGCGCAACCAGAGTTACATTTTTCCACCAAATCCCGAACAAAATTCAGCGACTCGTCGGGTGTCGCCTCAGCAAAATTGAAGGGACCACTTGGGAAAGCAGCAGAGAACTTCTGGAGCCCCCAACGAGACCAAATTGCACCGAACGTTGCCCAGTCAGATGGCTTAGGTCGAAAATTATCGCTAGACATGTAGCCAATAGCAGCTCCAAGCAGTTCGCGCTGCTTTTTGAGCAGTGCAGGACTATTCTTGCGAAATCCTGGTATAGAGGCACGCGTGCTTAGTATCTGATTCTGGGAGTTCACCGATAACTCCTCAATGAACGCGATTATCTCAGCAGGTCCCTGTTTAGCAATCCTCTGTTGTGCACTTTCGCTATATGTATATGTCATATTCTTGTCCACGGGTTGAGCGAACACACTTCGAATTCACGCTCTAGAGCAGATTTCAACGACCTCCACGTAGCATCCGCAGCGCCAAGAGGCTCTTTCAGAAACTCCGAGATGATCTCCATATCCTTGGCCTTTCGCGCACTCAGGCTCGATGGAATTTTGCCTCGAGTCTGAAACAAATAGGCTAGCAGCCGCTCTCTCATTCGTCTGGAAAGCGCCGAGATGTTGACGGGAGTACCATTACCAGTAGAGATAATTCGTCCGAAAGCCCCAAAATCAAGGAGGACGTCATATTCTTGATCGAAAAGGATTTCTGCTAAGGTAGTTAAGTCATCCGGGCATAGCAGACGCGCTCCACTGTCATGGGGCGTCGGGACATCGGACCCATGTAGCTTCAGTCGGTCCTCCCAAATTCCGTCTCGGCCAATCGCAGCGCAACCAACGACATTCTTTGGAATTGACAGGTAGCTAAGCGAAACTGTTTTATTGCGAAAAGCCGCCAGTAAGCGAGTAGCTTCGCTTTCATGAAGTCCAACTAATTGAATTTCACCGTTACTGGCGACGCCAGCAAGCCCGACAGTGCTTTGTTCTAAATATTTTGGCGATGTGACAACGTCAACATTAAGCGATACTCGCGCTGGATCCAGGCAAGACAACTCTATTGAGTCATCGCTTTCTAGAACAGCATGGAAGAACGGCTCGCTAACTGATTTAGCATTCTGTCCTTTCTCACCGCGTAAAGACCTCATGAAGAGGGCGTTAGCCCCAATTATTCCAGCAGGCGTGAAACGTCCTGCGCAGACGATTACAGCCGATTTTGTCGGTACCTCGACTAGCCCACCTGTAACCCGTCGTACCAATGGTGGCCATACTGGCACAATTTCCGGCAAGGTTGTTGCTATCTCAAGTTTGGTAAAACCATGGAGCCAGTTTCGTACAGACGGCTCTACCGGGTAGGACAACGTGATTAATGCTCCTTCCCAGTTTGGGCGGCTCTTCAAGGGTACATACTCAAGAGCAGCCGGGAATACTGGCTCAAGGCTTGCGGGCCAAACCAGTGCGTAAGTTCGGCCAATGCTTAATTCGTAAACACGCTGGGCGAGCTCTTTACCGGGTCGACGGATTTCGCCAAATGCAGTGGCATATTCTAAATTGAGTCCTTCGCACGTTCGCACTAAATTGTCTAGATATGCAGGGCTGGCTGAGGAGATAGACAGGATCTCATAGTTCCTTGCCGGCTCAGCAATGGCACTTATTTCCTTTTTGGTATCACTCGTGCTACGAACAGTCTCGGTTCTTCCGCCTACATCCAACGTCAACTCAAGACCAATATGGCCATCAATGGGAACCACGAGCTCCAAGCCCCAACCCCTAGACGTAGGCGTATTTGCTAGACGTAGCCCCAAATGCATCGCCATAGGAGCGTTATTGTTGTTTTCGCCCAGGCCAGTCAACGCAGAGCCAGACGCCCCGCCTTCTACATATAAGTGGCAGTCTTTACCGCTGCGGCCAGGCATATGTGCAAAGTAAGCGCGCTTTGAGCCTCCCGCTCGAAGTGAGACAGGCGTACGACATTCTGGGCAGACATAAAGTCCGAGCCCGCTAGACGCTACTTCTGCATCAACATATTGTCCGGCCCAGTTCAGGGCTTCTCGCACCCCCCCCTCCTACAAACGTTATACAGCACAAATGTGCCATACTGAATTATTAGGTACTATGCAACGCCAATATCTTCAATTAGCGATTTTCGCTGCGTATATGATGTTTGAATTAACTGCGGCAGCATATCATAAGACCAATTTAAATATTCTGGCCTACGTTCGGCACGGCCTATTATCCAGCGGTTGATGGCGAGGTCGCCGACTTCCGAAACCGAAAGCAAGGACTGTAGGTTAGGGTTCTCACTGCCTTTTTTCAGTATTTCTAAGGAGTTTTCTGCAAACAAGGAAATAAAGACCTCCCTCTTAATCCCGTGTTTTAAAATATCACCCTTAAAACCCAGTGACGAAATTGCCGCCCGTATAGTTCGAATTCTCCAGTTTGGGCCATCTCCGTACTCGTGGGTGTCAGCATATGGATGGCCAATTTGCCTCAAATATTCACGAAATTCTATAAATAAACCTTCAGGAATATGGAAATGTCCCCAGCCACCGCTATAACCTAGGCTTCTAAAATACTCAACACCAGACAGCTTTAGCCGATTGTAGATAGAAGAGCGTCCCATTGATGAGGATGTTGTTACAGCCAAGAGCCGCGCTTCTTTGATCTTATTTGAGATAATCCCTCGTGTGCTTCCATAGACAGAGGAAAATTCTTCATATATTTCTTTGCTGCGTATGAGGCACGCAATGAGTTTACCTCCCAACATCATGTTGTAAGGTGGCACAGCGCCAAGCACATAGGCATCCATCACATTGACCAGGCGGTCGGTTCTATCAGTTCCAGCCCAACCGATATAACTATCTCTAACTGATAGATTGAAAACAGGGTCGCCAATTGCGAAGATACCTATTAATTTCCCATTGTTATCATCCCAAACTAGAAATCTGAGACGCCGACCGAAGCCACTAGAAACAGGTACGGACCACGTGAGAGATGCTAGGCGGAAAAGGTCTCCTTGCCACGTATCGCTAAATATCCTTTCAAGTCTCGGGCGAATATCGGTGGGGCGCACTTCTGAGCCAGAAGCAAAGTAGCTTTGCAAGTTCGGAAGTTTTTTCGCGATGAAGCTCGCCTGCGTTCTGATAACATCAGCTCTTTGAGGTGAATGTAGTTGGCGAATAATCTCTTTTGTATCCCCAGGAGCCTTTAGCTCACCGCTCTGTTCTCGGCTGTAACCGAGACTCGCAAGATGCCTGCGTAGTCTTCGCTTTAGCAGAGCTTCTCGATTGCTAAGCGAAATAATTTTGCCGGTTTTTTTTAGTGACATTTTTGACTTTCTTATATGACTAGCGCTAGGAAATTCAAAGCATTACAACAATTATATTGCACTGGTTCTACAGGTTAGAGACAGCCAGCTACAGATTTTTCGTACAACGATTCATTTTTTAGAGAGTCTGAAAGACGTGGAGAGCTATTGTGAGCTGAGCGTATCCGAGTTGGGTACTTGAGCGTTCACTGACCAGAGGAAGATTATGTGGCCAAACGGCGAGAAAACTCCCTTATCCTAATTAAGTTTGAGTTAATGCACTTTATAGATAGGCAAATCCACCATTATAGTTGAGCTTAAGCATGTTCTAGCGAGGCAGACTCGCCTTGCATCCATTTCTCCAAGACAGCATTAGTAATTGCAACGGCTCGATTTGTGTGTGTCATTGTGGCAGCTTCTACCACATCTATTTCCGTCTCACGTTTACCCTCCAAGATCCTCCATACTGCTTCATCAATTGTGCCAGGTATGAGCGGTACGATGACCATTACATCCCGCTGCTGGCCCATTCGATACGCCCTATCCTCGGCTTGACGCATAAGCGCCGGAGTTCAGGGCATAGAAGCAAAGGCCACGCAGTTAGCAGCGGTTAGAGTAATACCGACACCAGCCGCCATCGTAGTCCCGATAAACACCCGAACCTGGGGGGTCATCCTGGAATGTGTCGATAGCCTTTTGCCGCTTCGTGGCTGAATCTGCACCGACTAAGCGCACTGCCTTGATGCCCGCCGCCGTAAAGGCGTCATGCATGGCATTGACTATGCTCATGTACTCGCAAAAGATGACGATCTTATCTTCAGCCTACGACCATCAAAAACAGCTTGAATTAGTAACTCAGGAGCCTTAAGCGAGATTGGGACAATATTCAACGGCAGCACCTTCTTTCATAACACCTCCATATCTATGAACATTGCCCCTCTCTTGTTAATTACGCAGGAACATCCTCATCCGACGGCACATCTTGATCACGCGCTGCCGCAGGCCGGCTTGCTTGTTTATAGGTGATCGACTCAATGCGAGTGAGCTGCAGGGCTACATCCTCAGCAACGATTTTGATGACTTGTACCTCGGCATTCGTGGCCTCATCTTTGGCAAAGAAGTCCCGCTCCTCACCAATGACAAGTACGCGAGCTCCCTTGCGCAAAAACTGTGCGCACGCCTCCGCCTTGCTGCCGTAGATCTCAACCTCGCGCCAGAAGCCCCCGATCTGCCCCACTTCGCCAGTAGCCTGGTCCTTGCCGTAGCGGCCAAAGTAAATGCGCATACTGCACACGCTGAACTCTTCGCCCGAATTATCTCTACGCGGGATACGTTTCAAGGTAGGCGAGTCGCCCAGGTTGCCCTTACCAATAAACAAGTTCTGCATATCAACTCCTTTCGGTGAGAAACAATCGATTTGACCGTATGGTCAGACCGCCCTGCATTAACTGGATCACGTCCTACTTCTGCTCGGGATAGGCCTGGCAAAAGTGGGGACTTTGCGTTGCTGACTCAGTAACTTCAGCTCACGCACGAGCCCGCGCAATTTGAGATGTTGTGAATTGAATTCTTGTGCCTGAGCATTGGCCTGTTCGTACCACTGCCGCAGCACGGTCGGTAGGACCGCATATCTTGAGTGCGCCTCTTCCCATGACAGATGCTTTCTCGTGCCAATCTCTCGCCAACGCAGCGCCATATAGCCGTCCGCTTTACGACGGTGCTCGGCCAGATACATGGAATAGCCAGCCACTTTCTTTGTGGCAGAACAGAGCGCGACCATGTTTGCTTCAACCTGGTCAACTTGCATGAGATGGTGGCGCAGCGACTGGGCGGTGCCCCTACCCGTAAAGGGCTTTGTGTCAATCACGCTCTGACACGTTTCGTTCTCCAAGGTCTTCCTTGCCCACTCAACCACATTGACACGTAGACTTCGAGTTCGCTTCGTCATCCTTTCGCCCTTTCCTCACAAAACCCTTTCTTCACACCAAGCCTGAATCGGCATCCTGAAACTCGCCGGCTTCGCGCTGTGCTTCAGCTTCAGCCAGTTGCACACCGACCGATTGCAACAGGCTCCTTTCCTTCTCAGTTAATGTGTACCGGCGTCGAGAATGGCGTGGTTGCAGCTTGGCGGTAAACACATCGGCAGGCACCATGCCGAATACTTCACGCACGAACTCCACCCGCTGCTTGCCCTCTTCTGAAGCATGTTCCGTAATAAAGTCCAGCCGGGAAAGCGCATTGATGTCTGGCTGCATGAGCCAACGTGAGAACCTGGCGACCTCATTGAACACGCGACGAATAAAGCGGGTCATTTCCGTGATTGAGCGGCGCATCTGCTGATCGCTTAAGAGCGTCTTGCGACCCAGGGTCTTTTGCAAGCGGATGAAGTAGTCGTAATCAACAATCAAGCGGCGTATGCTGTATCCGTAGGGGGATCGGAACCCCAGATGCAAAGACTGCGGTTGGGCAGATTTCAGGACTGAATAACTCAACCCTCGCTGCTGCTGGCTAGACAGCAAAGTCTCGGCAGTCTTGATCTCCTCTTGCAGCCGCTCATTCACTTCTTCCATGGATTGCTCATGACGCAACAACGACCAATCGGCATAGGGATTGTCATTGCCCGTCAACAGCCATAAGCTGCGCAACGAATTGGCGACACGACGACCACCTACAATAGGTGCCAAATCCGAGCCAGGCTCACGAACACGCCCCATAAACAACCTGAACGCTTCTTTGGTATGCAAGGTCATCAGATCGTCTTCTGAATCGACCAGAGAGCCCAAATCATCCATGGCAAAGAACTCAGCTGGTTTGACGTCAGGATCAGAACCCTTGCGTGTGTGGAACTTGGCCTGCATACGAGCCAATTGATCTTTGCGATCTTCCAGTTCGATATACCGCTCATAAAGAGGATCATCCTCACGCATCGGCCCTGCCATATACGCGGCCAGCAAGGCTTCTTCGCCGGTGATCGAATACCCATCGGTGAAGGGGGAGTTCTCCTCTGTAGAGAACCCAATAAGAGACTTGGGTGCGGGAATGGCAGCGGGCTTGTCGCTGGAGCTACAAGCCGTTGCTATACTCCCCAGTCTTTTTATCTTCAGGCTGCGTCGCTGCATGGTGAATTGCCAGTCTTGCGCTAAATAACAGAGCGAACCGACATGATGAAATTCGTTTTAGTGAGTTCATGCCTGCTTGGCAAACCTGTCCGCTACAACGGCACTCACAAGCTGGCAGAGGATGAGGTGTTCGCACGCTGGCTTAGTGAAGGCCGCGTCATATCCGTATGCCCCGAACTTGCAGGCGGAATGCCGGTACCCCGCCCACCCGCCGAAATTATTGGTGGCGGCGGAATGCAGGTGTTCTCCGGGCTGGCTCGTGTTGTAGACGCTCAAGGAAATGATGTGTCTCGCGCTTTTATAGCCGGCTCCGTGCAAACCTTGGAGCAAGCAAAACTCAAGAATATTCGGGTGGCCGTCCTTAAAGAGGACAGCCCATCCTGTGGTTCCAGCTCTATTTACGACGGTACCTTTACCGGTAAGCGTGTCCAGGGACAAGGAGTCACTGCGTCCCTATTGGAATCCGAAGGCATTCGGGTCTTTAACGAGAAGCAGTTTGCACAGGCTGAAGCCTATTTACGCAGTTTGGAAGATGAAATCACGGAGTAAACCAAGCTGCCCTTTAGCGAAACATTTCCCCGTTTAGCCGATCAGAATCCGCCCTGTTGCCCCTTAAGCAGCCGGATTCATGCGTTTGCCTACCCTAGAAAAACTCCCTGTGCCGTGCAAAGCGGTAGTCTCAAGGCCAAAGCGACGATTGGCCCAGACTCAGCAAGGGCTATCAACTAAGAAGGCAGCTTCTCCCAGGGAGCACCGCTGGCAAACGCTTTCTCTACCCAGGCTTTGAACGCAGCTGTTTTCGATGGAGTGAACTTGGCGGAGGGACGGATAAAGTAGATGGCGGACTGCCTGTCGAAGGTCCAACCAGGAAGAACAGGCACTAAAGTCCCTGCCGCTATATCTCTGGCAACCAGCCAGTTGCTGGACCCCAGTATTCCTATCCCTTGGCGCGCTGCATCCAGCAAGGCTTCGCCATCATTGCTGACAAAATTGCCCCTTGCAGTGACAGCCAGTGTCTCTTCTCCTTGGTACAAGACCCATTCTGGATAGGTTCGCAAGCCTGTATGACCAAGACAATTGTGATTGGCCAGGTCTTTGGGATGAGCAGGACGCGTATGTCGCTCAATGTATTGGGGGGATGCGCACAGAATCCTGCTATGACTACAAAGCCTGTTTGCAATCAGGCGACTGTCCTCTAAAGCCCCAACGCGGACACACGCGTCGTACCCCTCTGCAATCACATCCACGTATTTGTCCGAGTAATCTACATGCACCGTCAGCCGGGGATGGGCCTGAGCAAACCGGGAAACAATCGGGCTGAGCCATAGCCGACCTAATGCTCCAGGCAGGCTAATCCGCAGACTGCCTACAATCTCTTTGGATAAGTGCCCTGCCTCCTGCTCCGCCTCTTCCAGTATTTGAGCCGCGGCATTCAGCCTTTCATAAAAGCGCTCACCAGCATCTGTCAGCTTGATGCGTCTTGTGGAGCGTTCAACTAAGCGTACTCCCAGCCGCTCTTCAAGCGAGGCTATGCGTTTAGAAATAATGGATGGATGACGTTGTAGTTTAAGCGCTGCGGCAGTAAATGATCCGGTACGGACAATTGCAACAAATGCAGCAAATTCATCTGACTGCTGACTGGTAAACGAGGAAGTGCTCACTTAGCACCTCACGGTAAATTTAATGTTCACGGAGTAGTCCTGATAAATCATGGGCTGAAGATAGACTATTTTCTTGCATATCAGTTGTGCACTATACGCACTAATGACGCCTGTATTTCTTGATAAGGTAGAAAAACATGCTCGCTCCAGAGCCATACTCTTATCAAGCAGGCGCCCATATGCAGGTTAAATTCAAGCAAGTTGATGTTTTTGCCAACACCTCGTTCAAAGGCAATCCGGTTGCAGTCGTGCTTGATGCCACCGGCCTGACCCCACACCAGATGCAAAGCATCGCCAACTGGACCAACGTCTCTGAAACTACCTTTGTGTCTGCTGCCACAGATCCGGCAGCAGACTACACAATCAGAATTTTTACCCCAACGTCGGAGCTTCCCTTTGCAGGACACCCGACGATTGGAACGGCTCATGCGCTGATTGAAGCCGGTCTCGTCCACCCGAAGAATGGTTTGATTACACAGCAATGTGAAGTCGGCTTGATTCCCATCCGAGTGGAGGGTGAAGGCACTGCCTCTAAGCAGATTTTCTTTGAGCTGCCCAAAGCCACATTTGTAGAGCTGAACGCCAATGAAGTTCAGCTCGTTCGAGGCATACTTGGCGCCCCTTCCCTGTCTGCGGTCACACCAAGGTTTGTGAACGTCGGCCCCATCCATACGGTGGTGCAGCTACCTACTGCCCAGGATGTCTTGTCGCTGACACCCAAGCTTGATGAGCTGCACGAATTCAGCAAAGCGCACAACACGGCAGGCATCGTCGTATTCGGTGCGCAAGGCAAAGATCAAAAGACCGCAATCGAATCGCGCTCCTTCTTTCCCATACTCGGCATCAACGAGGACCCCGTGTGCGGAAGTGGCAACGGTGCAATCGCCGCTTTTATCGCCGAGACTCAGCAAACATCTGTATTCGGCAACCACTTCTCAAGCTCGCAAGGTCAGGCACTTGGGCGCGAAGGAAAAATAACGCTAAAAATTTCTCCGGACTCACGTATTGAGGTGGGTGGCGAAAGCGTGACAACGATCGATGGTCTTATTTCAATTTAAGCGGCTTGCATATGCACAAATCTATCATTTCAACCGAACATGCTCACAGCACTTTGGGAGCGTACTCCCAAGGCGTCCGAACAGGCGATTTCCTGTACACCTCCGGGCAAATTGGCATTGACCCTGTATCGATGCAACTTGTAGACGGGGTTGAAAATCAAATTCGACAGACCTTCCAGAACATCCGGGCAATCTGCGAAGCCGAAGGCGCAGATCTATCAAACATCATCAAATTAACCGTACTGCTTGTTGACCAGGACTCGTGGATCTTGGTCAACAAGCTTATGCAAGAAATGTTCACCAGCCCATACCCCTCTCGTACTGCCTTTGGCGTTGCATGGCTGCCTTTGGGGGCGGCTATCGAAGTCGAGGCAGTGATACGACTGGACTCGCATCAATAGACATCACTCTCATGGAACAAGGTACTGACTACAACTCGCTTGCGTCGCAGCATCTTCCCACAGGCCGAGTTCTGGCACTGTTTAAACCCTGGCGCATTCGACTCATGCTGTTAGGGGGCTTACTGGCAGTAGGTGCCGTCATAGGATTGGCCTCGCCCTTCTTGCTTCGCGAAATCATTGACTCGGCATTACCCGAAAAGAACCTGGGTTTGCTAACCGTGCTTGCGCTCGGCCTGGTAGGCGTGACTGCTGTAGGCGCTGGCATCAACGTAGTGCAGACCATCCTGTCCACAAAGATTGGTCAGGAAATCATGCATGACCTTCGAGTCCAGCTTTACAGTCATCTGCAAACGCTTTCCTTGAGTTTCTACACACGAACTCGCACTGGAGAAATTCAATCACGCATTGCCAATGACGTGGGTGGTCTGCAATCGGTTGTCAGCAACACAATGACCGAACTTGCTCGCAATATCAGCATTGTGATCACAACGTCCATTGCCATGATGCTGCTGGACTGGCGGTTGGCACTATTCTCCTTTGCCGTGTTGCCGCCATTAGTTCTGCTCAGCAGCAAAATCGGCGAGCGGCGTGAACGACTAACTCATGAACAGCAAGCCGGCCATGCCGAGATGTCGGCTGCAGTACAAGAAACGCTTTCGGCGCCTGGCATTGTTTTGTCGCGGACCCTGGCTCGGGCGGAGTTCCTGACACACCGCTTTGCACGAAGCTCCGCCGATGTTGCGAAACTGGAAGTACGCGCACACACGGCCGGAGAATGGCAATGGACCATCATCTATTTACTGCTGGGGGCGCTGCCAGCCTTGACGCTACTGCTCGGTGGGTGGCTGATTGGTCAAGGAACCCTTGTCACCATCGGCACTCTGGTTGCACTGATTGCGCTCCAGGAGCAACTGATGTGGCCACTTGAAGCTCTGCTGGCCAGCACAGTACAACTGCGCACGACCAGAGCGCTTTTTATTCGCATATTTGAGTACATGGACACCAAGCCAGAGGTGACGGAACCCAAATATCCCAAGAGCTTCCCAGCCACGGGCCCTACTGGTCACGTACGCCTGGAAGCAGTGAGCTATGGCTACCAGAAGGGCCTGAGCAACCTGCTCAATGTGTCTATGGATATTCCGGCCGGTTCACATATTGCAATTGTCGGCCCTACCGGGGCCGGCAAGACTACCTTGGGCTATCTTTTGGCTCGCTTGGCAGACCCCGATGCTGGACGCATCACGATTGATGGCATCGATTTGCGCGAAATGAGTTTCGAACAATTAGCCAACACGCTAGGGGTCGTGATGCAAGAACCATTTCTGCTCAATACCAGCATCGCAGAGAACTTGCGGTTTGCGCAGCCAGAGGCCAGTGACGAGGAGCTTGTTGCTGCCGCCCAGACAGCACAGATCCATGATCTGATCGCCTCCCTCCCGGAGGGCTATCAAACCACCGTGGGCGAACGTGGCTATCGTTTTTCAGGCGGGGAAAAACAACGGCTTGCACTGGCGCGCACGATTCTACGCAATCCTCCTGTCTTGCTGCTTGATGAGGCTACCAGCGCGCTGGACAATACGACCGAAAGCGCCATGTCAGCAGCGCTGGCGAAGATGGCTTCAAATCGCACGGTCATCTCAATCGCTCATCGTCTATCGACAGTACGCCGTGCGGATCGAATTTTCGTGCTGAAAGCCGGGCAGCTTGTTGAGCAAGGGACACACGACGAGCTTGCCGAACTCGACGGAGTCTATGCCCAACTTCTGCGTGCTGGTGCACCGGTGTAGAGATGGCTGACTGTCCGTACTGCAGCAATGCGTAAAGGTCGGCCCATCCCGACCTAATTGCCTTAAGGTGCTAAGGGTAAAGCCGGTTTCGTCTTCATGGAGGTATCCGGGTTTGCGATTCCAAGCGCCGGATTCAGCACGGGATTGCCTACCGGCAAGTGTCCTTTGTATGTAAAGGACTGCAGGTTGGCCAAAGAGACAGCCTGCTTGGCGTTGATAAAATTGAATGGAACGATAATTTCCAGTTCCTGCGCTGTATGCGGGCCTCGGTAGATATACCCCTGCAATCCCAGCGTCTCGATCAGCGGTTTGTTCTCAGGGATTTGAATTCCTATTTCGCTCAACGCTTTTCTGACCAGCTTGGCTTTTTCTTTTTGTGGAACCTTAGGGTCTGCTATTTCGCTCCCCGTAATATCGACAAGCTGGGTTTTCTTACCTTTGCCATCAAAACTATTAACGGTAGAGGCTTCAATGTAAATCAGGTTTATATAAGCATCTCCTGTGCCGTTTTTAGGCAAAGAGTCCGGCAAGTAACCTTCCGCCGTAGCCCGATCTTGGGCAACATACAGCCCGGCCCAATCGTCTTTATCTCCTGCGGGGTAGGACTTTATGATTTCTCGGTAGCTCTTATTCTTGGCCGTAATACCAGAGGACTTGTAGCCGAGAAATACGCATGAGGGGCCTGGCTGTATAGCAATACTCATTATTTTCGCTTTAACAGTCATCTCAATATCTTCCTATTAATAATATTAATTCCTAGATCAACAACCCCGATATTTATATGTTTTTAATTATTAAAAAACATAGATAACAATATGGTTAACAAGGACTCAAATTCAAAACCTCTTCAGGCATCATTAAGCCTGAATAGGTTTTCACCATCATTTCCCAAAAATATCATTTTTCAAACTATTCTTTGATTAATCACCCAAATATATTGCTGATTTTCTCAACTGTTCCAATATAGCTAGTACTTATTTTACGCAGCGTATACGGAACGTTGCTATCCCAATTTTTAGACCATGAGTCGCTGCTCAAAGTACAAATATTGAGTTTTCCAAGCTCTTTTTCCAAATCTTCGAATTGGCTTTGCAGAGACTCGCTAGATGCAAGACTTCGGCCCTGACTTTGACCACGCCATTCAATTCCTTTAGCAGCAGAATATGGAATCGGTATTAAACGAAGATCACCATTAAACAAAATCCCTTTTTCTTTATTTGCCTCGAATTTCAGCGCGATTGCTCCACCTTTAGTAAATATCATCTTTTCAGGCAGCGCTTTTCTTAAAAGCATTAAAGAAGGACCAAATGCATAAATATCACCGTTTGTATCGATGAATGGTAGCATCTTGACAAAAGAGCTAAAAGCAGTGGGATTATTACTTCCATAGCTACAATAAGCAGCTTTATAGGTGATTTCCGGGTAAGGCACAGGATGAACATTTATTATTTCACTGCTTACTGATTTATCATCAAGCAGCAGGCCTAAACCGAGTTCAGCGTTACGCAAAAATCCAAGCTGGTTCCATTTAGTATAAATTTCTTGGGCCTCTTCGCTTAATGATTCAAATGCTATTTTTATAGCATCGTCTCGGCCCATATTATCGCTTAATTTTATTTGAGCAATTTTAAAAGAGTCTGCCACTTGGGATGCTGATTTAAGATGGCAAAAATCCAAATTGATATTGCATGCGTTAAACGTATTATAGATAGTATTTAACGTGGACAAGTCCTGCATCATACAACGAATTTTCAATATGTATTCCGCCACCTCATCATTGCTGATATCGTTCATATACCCCATAGACATCCAAGGAAAAATATCAGACCAGTTTGCTATCCATGCGCCCAAAACAGCATAGTCAGAACTTGATTTCAAAACCCCTTCCCTGGCACCCTTTAACAAGGACTTAGGGATTCCTTTATAAACCTTCCCTTTTGATAAAACATCCAATGAGTTTTTCTTAACCTTATCAGCCAAGTTATTTAGACCATCAATATTATTCTCATCTCTAATTATTGATCTAAATTTATCTATAGTTAACTCTGGGTTAGTTTTTTTTGCCTCCTCATACCCCGAAGATATAGAAAACTCCTCAGAGTCACCCAGTTTTTTTATTGATTCCAGTTTCTCTTCAACTTCCGGATTTTTTTCAGGTTTTAAAAACTCAGGGATTTCAGGGGGGCGACTGACCGAACTTTGCATTGGCGCTTTGTCCAGCAAGCTGATCCCTGATATTTCTTCAAAGGACTTATTAGCAACTACATCAAACCATGAGTTCACCTGGCTTTCAACGCAGCCGCCACTCGCGTGGGACTTGCAAGAAACATTGACATCGGAAGTCTGGTTTTTTTGAGAACCATTATATGTTTGCTCTATAGATACTGAAGCTCCGACTCCTGAATAACTAAATCCAGCTGTTTCGCCGTATTTCCAATTATCCTCCGACTTCTTGTTGCTCATTTCTGTCGAAACAGAACCCATCCCACCCCAGATGGCTCCAACAACCAAGCCATCACCATATGAAGAGATGAAATGTTGCAGTTCCTGCACCCACTCCTTCATCAACTTTTCTTTTTCGCTGGATGAGCCGACGTGGTCACGGGCAGCGATAAACTTGTCAAGGACACTCAACGCCTGATGCTTAGGCCCTGCGCTTAAAGAATTTAAAACATCTCCCACCAGCAAGTTATCAAAATCGATATACTCTATGCCCGATATCATAGAAATATTATAAGAAACTTTTATCGATTTAGACTCTGAGGCAGTCGCGTTACTTACGGAAACGGCAACGGCAGAAGTAAACTTCGCGACACCCGATGCTCCATATGCCCCTGAAAATCCTAGTGTTCCTTCGTTCAGAGAGTCTGTGTACACATACTGGCTTTTCCCACTCATGCTCATCTCAACTTCTTTTTGAGTGATCATTTTGGTAATCGGCTGATTCAATACTGATGGCGAAAAATCATTTCCAAGAACGGTAGATCCGACGGTAATCCCTAATAAGGGATTTATAGATTTAGATTCTATAGCCATAATTCCACCATTAATATTTTTTAACAACAGTAATAAAAATATTTCCTGATGCACCGCTTGTGCTACCGCCACCCTTTTTATTAACTGTATATCTGTCTTTATCTTTTACATCCAATTTATCGCTATTTGAGCCACTCCACGGGCAGTCCCAATTATATTGAAATACAACCTTATCGCCCTCATATAATGAAAATTTCCCTTCAGTTCCGGAAGACTCACTCTCTCGCCCGCAGGAAGCTATTGTGTAGGAATCCTCATCCTTGATAATGGTTCCATTTATTTCACTGGCGGATATTTCTTTATCTTTATCCCCTGGTTTATGAAACTTCCCCCACTCCAGATGAGCGTCATTCACTTTGAAATTTGAGTTAACCACAAAAATCGTTATCTCTATCCATTGACCATAGGCACGGATTGTTTTTTCTTCATCCGAAAAATCTTTATCTGCTTTGCTATTCATATCTAACTCCTCAGCTTGTTAATTAAATAGCCCCTAATTGTTACGGGCTTGCCTTAGGCAAACAAAGAGTATCAGACGAATTACAAAAACTCAAACAAACCATTATTTAAAAACAATTTTCCAAATAAGGCGAATTGTTATCTGTAGACTAATAAATATAATCTGATAATTCACGTCCTAATTATTTTAATATTTATTATTCTTTAATTAGGCAGCTAGGGTTTTTAGATATTTATTAACTTCTCGGCAGCAGAATTATTTTCATAACCCAAAGACAAAACCCGATGACACAGTGGCGTAGATTTCTAAAAAAGAGGCTGTCTTACAGGGTAAGTTTGAAACCCTTGTGACTAGCCGTAAAACCCAGTTGCTCGTAAAACCGATGTGCATCGGTTCGCGCCATATCCGAGGTCAACTGCACAAGTCGACATTGGCGCTGACGGCATTGCTCTACCGCCCACTGGATCATCAAGCGCCCCAATCCCGAACCACGAGCGGAACTGGCGATGCGCACGGACTCGATTTCCCCACGCCAGGCACCTTGGTGCGACAGACCAGGCATATAAGTAATCTGCAAGGTTCCTACCACTGAGCCATTCAGCTCTACAACGGCCAGATACTGGTTCGGATCCGCCTCTATCGCTGCAAATGCGTCCAGATAGGACTGAGCCAAAGGCAAGCTGGTGTTTTCACGCTTCTGACCCAGAATATCGTCCGCCAACATGGCCACAATCGCTTCCAGATCTGCTGCTACAGCACGACGAAAAACAGGTGTAGACGCCACTTCAAACTCCTCATCAATGAATAGACGAAATAGACCTGAAATTATGCCTCCGGTAGCTGACTAATCTGTGACTAGCCCCTTCATCCCGACTGCGTATTCTCTGTAATTGCGGGGTTGTCGGGTGTTTTCTGTGCATACAGCCACGCCAACCAGGACGCTTGCAGACGCCATGCGCTGGCAGCACCCGGGGCGTAGCCCATGATCTCCTCAATTTCGGGCAGAGAAAAACCGCGTTCGATCAAGCCCGCACCAAAGGTGTTGCGCAGCCGTTGAGGTGTCATTAAAAGATCCATCTGCTTTATGCCCCATTTGCTGACGATACGGGCCAGCGTAGCGGGATTCATCTGCGCTTGGGGCCGAGCAGCACTGATCTGACGGCTGCCGGGAAAGACTCGGCTATCTTTTGCCCAGGCTGAAGCGTCTTCGGCTCCACTAAAGATTAACCAGCTACGCAAGATGCCTTCACACCAAACTGGCACGACGACCTCACGTTTTGCCGCGCCAGCCAGCTTGAGTAGGACAGTGCCGTCACGCCAGTGGGCTGATTCTTCGTCATCTGCTTCATCTGTTTCTGTGGGTTCTGCTGTACGTTTGGCTAGGCCTATCGCGGAAGGGTGCAACTGGCCCAACTCCACCGGTCGCAAACCTGTGCCCAGCATCACGGCCACAATTGTCATATCACGATATTCCCGCCAGCGGGCAGCGATGGTCATATCACTGGCCATTTCAAGCACCCGCAGTCGGGTGCGTAGGGCCTTGATCGTGGCAAGGCATTGATCTACAGAAAGAAATTGGGTGGCTTGATTATCGGGGGCCTGGCGCCAGTTTTCCTTGAAGGGGTCGTTGATGGCGGGGGCCAGCGCGGGGTTTTCTGATCGACCATCCTGACGGCAAAGCTCTTCGTAGGCACGGGCAATTACTTGCTGATAGCGTTCGCGCTGGGGTCGACGGACCTCATTCAGATTGCTTAAAAACTCCCGAATATCAACAGGCTTGATCTGCGTGTACTGTTTTTTGTGATCTTGCAGCGCCTGCAAAAACCGTCGCCATAAGGTGCGATAAACGCGCTGGGTGCTGGGTGCCATGGGCGGTCGCTGGTGCTGCAACCAGGTGTCAAACAAGGCCTCTGCCGAGATATCCACGGCCTGCGAGCCTAAAATTGGCAAGTCGAACTGCCCTTCTTCTCGTGTAGACCGTTTTTTCATTTTGTCCTCGTCTTTTCCGTTAATTGCATTTTATGTGATGAGTAGACTGATCCGCAAGGTGCTGATGCTATGTCACAAGGCATGAGTTTGGGGATGAGCGCCATGTCTGCAATGAGGACGACAACACGGACAACGAGTGCCACGGATGCTTAGGCTCCAGCGCTAAGACGACATCTACTAAAGACCTACTTATTATGCAGTTCGGTCCCCAAGCTGAGACCTATGGCTTTTACAATAAAGCCCCTTTGACACTGCTTTGCATCCACAGCCATGATCTACCTCGTCACAGAGTCTCATCGTTCTGAATACCCTGATCCACTCACGCTCAAACGTGGTGAGCTGCTAAGCATTGGGGAGCTCTATCAAGGCCCTGAAAACTGGGAAAACTGGATTTATTGCTCGACCCAAACTCACTCTGGCGGCTGGGTGCCCGAGCAAATCATTGAACGCCTGGCTGAGGGCAACGCCGGACGAGCGCGGGAGGACTATAGCGCTCAAGAAATGGATGTCGATCCGGCACAAGTGCTAGAAGGCGACCGAATATTGAATGGCTGGTGCTGGTGTCTGCGCCCCCAAGATGGAGCCCAAGGTTGGGTGCCTCTGAGTCATCTGGCTCCCCTTCCCTCTCAGCCCTAGCCTGCCTCACCGTGAGCACCTACGTAATCACAAACCGGCAGTGTCGTGAATCCACAGGCTCTGCCGACCAAAGCACTTTTCGGAGATCAGACAATAAGCTGTGAGACCCACGGCCGCCAAAAGCTATCTGTACAAATTCTGGTGAATCCAGCCTTTGTTAGTCAAAATCATCCGGGCTTGACCTTGTACTTCAGGAACAATCAAGGCTTCTAGATCCTCATAGCTATCCAGCACTGCCCGGTCTTTGATCCAAGCGGCTGCATCCGCCAAGTGATAAACATAGTTGACTTGGCTGAGAGTAAAACCACCTGAGCTGGCCGGCTCCGTAAACGATACAACTCGATCTAGAACAAGGCGTCCGGTACAAAAAGCGTCATGCTCACCTTTGCTCTGCTCTGAGCTCCCCCGGCGTAGATAAGGCTGAGCACTGGATTCGAGCTCATAACGTGGCGCGTCGGCAGAACCCACATTGCGCAGTAGGCCTGTCTTTGCCAAAGCAGCGAGACGCGCCCTGTCCTGAACTATCAAGGCCGAGTCGTGCTCGGCCTGATACGGATAGACCCGGCCCGGTATGCCCACACACAAACCATCGCGCGTATCCAGATAGGACTGAATAGCCGTGCTGAAATTGTTCTCATCGGCCTGTTTAGACCCCTGGCACGCTGCCAGCAAACCCGCCATCGCGACGGCCAACACGGTTTTCCACATACGGACTTCCTTCCAAACAGCCAAAGACCGAGTGTAGCCCGCCCCCACCCGCTGCTAAAAGCCCCCACGTGAAAACAGCAATAAAACGGTCAGCAGGCAGATCTTTGCCTTGATTACCCTTCATTTTTGCATCACAGCGTTTCAAAATCGGGGCTTTTAGGATGCTTACAAACAGGTTAAAGTGCCTTGGCTTCGTAAATGAAAGGCATTATCAATGAGCACCTCCCCCCTTCCAGTGACCCGTGAACGCTACACACGGGTAGCACGCAGCTTGCACTGGCTGATGGCATTAGCCCTGATTGGATTAGTTATCGTGGGCTACACGATGAAAACGCTTCCCTTGTCTCCCTTGAAGCTGCAGGTTTACTCCTGGCACAAGTGGATAGGCATTTCCTTATTGTTCTTGCTGATCTTGCGGCTGAGCTGGCGTTTATTCAATCGCCCCCCCTCACTGCCATCGAGCATGACTCCATTTACGCGCGCTCTGGCCCACGGCGGTCATGCCGCCCTGTACCTCTTGATGGCCGCCATCCCCCTGACGGGCTGGTTGATGAGTTCGGCCAAAGGCTTTCAGACAGTGTGGTTCGGCGTCCTGCCTCTGCCTGATCTGGTCGCCAAGAACAAACCTTTAGGCGAATTACTGGTCCAAGTTCACATTACCTTGAACTACATCCTGATCGCGATGGTCAGCCTGCACATTTTGGCGGCCCTCAAGCATCAGTTTATTGACCGTGACGGCCTGCTAAGCCGCATCACTTTTTCTTTAGGAAAGACCAAATAATGAGCAAATCTGTCTTGCTGTCCCTTGTGATCGGTACGCTGGGTATGGCCACGTCCCTGTCGGCCCATGCCAAAAGCTACCAGGCGCTGGACGCTCAAAATAGCGAGATCGGCTTTCAGTATTCCCAAATGGGCGTCAAGCTGGATGGTCAGTTCCGCAAATTTGAAGGCGAGTTAAATTTTGATCCCGACGCCCTGGACAAATCCAAGGTGGTCTTGAAAGTAGCCTTGGATAGCGTCGATACCGGCTCGGATGAAGCCGACGACGAATTACAGGATGAGCGCTGGTTCGATATTGACGCGCATCCCCAAGCTGTTTTCAGCTCCCAGAGTTTTCGCGCTATCGATGCTCAGCAATATGAAGTGCAAGGTGTCTTGCAAATCAAAGGCCGTGAGCAGCCTGTCACCGTAATGGCCAAGATGGCCCCTGAAGGCGATAAGGCCACCTTCTCCGGTGCTTTCGAAATTAAACGTGGCGACTTTGCGATTGGTGAAGGCTCTTGGTCCAGCTATGACATCGTGGCCAACGAGATCACCGTCAACTTCAAGATTGATGCGAAATAAGCAACTGCCTCAGCGCGCCCCTCTTTCCTCCCCGCATAACAAGGATTACCCCCTCATGATCAAGCCAGTGATTGCCCTGTCCGCCAGTTTTTTGTTTGCTTTTGCTGCCCAGGCGGCTCCAGTCACCTATCAGGTTGAACCCAGCCACACCTTCGTTCACTTTAGCTACAAGCACCTGGGCTTGAGCACGCAAAGCCAACGTTTTGACAAGGCCCAAGGTACCGTCACCCTGGACCAGGAAGCCAAAACCGGCAGCATCGACATGAAAGTCGATACCCGTTCGGTCAGCACCGGCTTTCCCCTGTTCAACGAACATATCCAGGGCAAGGATCACTTCAATACAGAAAAATTCCCTGAAGCCAGCTTTGTGTCCAAAGACATTCAGTTTGATGGTGACAAACCAGTCTCGGCCAAAGGCGAGCTGACCATCAAGGGCATCACCAAGCCAGTGACCATGACGATCGAATCTTTCTTGACCATGCCTAAGCACCCCATGATGAACAAGCCAGCCCTGGGCGCGGACGGCAAGATTCAGATCAAGCGCAGCGACTTTGACATGGGCGCTAACGTGCCTTACGTGGGCGACGAAGTCACCATTACGATTGCATTGGAAGCCATCGCCCAGTAAAAGCTGCTGCGCGATTCGCTCAGGCAGTTCTGGTCAAAGAATTTCCTGAACGACTTCCAGGGGACGCGCCAGACGCGTCCCTTTTTCTGTCACCACAATGGGACGGTTCAGCAAAATAGGATGGGCTTCAATCGCCGCCAGCAGATCCTCGTCGCTCAGATCGGGGTTGCCCAGATTCAGTTCGCTGTAAATAGCCTCTTTGCTGCGCATGGCCTGGCGTACTGTCAAACCCGTTGCCGCAATCAAGGCCTTCAATTCACGACGAGACAAAGGCGTTTTCAGATACTCAATGATCTCGGGCTCCAAGCCCTTTTCCTGCATCATGGCCAAGGCGTTGCGCGAAGTGCTGCAGCGCGGATTATGATAGATTTTGCTCATAACAGTCTTTGACTTCCTATAAACCGTATTCAGGCGAACAATAGTAGCCCAGCGCTGCTGGATACGTCATCTTGGTATCTCGCCACGGACAGGCCAGAGTCTTCACTTAGCAAGGAGAACGCATGATCGACCTGTATTACTGGACCACTCCCAACGGACATAAAATCACCATGTTCCTGGAAGAGTCCGGTCTGCCCTACTCCATTCATCCCATCAATATCGGCCAGGGCGATCAATTCAAACCTGAATTTCTGCGTATCGCCCCCAATAACCGCATTCCCGCCATTGTTGATCAGGCCCCGCAAGATGGCGGTGAGCCTATCGCCCTGTTTGAATCCGGAGCCATCTTGCAGTATCTGGCTGAAAAGACTGGCCAGTTCCTGTCTGCAGATCTGCGCATCCGTACCGAGACCTTGCAATGGCTGTACTGGCAAATGGGCGGACTAGGCCCTATGGCCGGTCAAAATCATCACTTTTCTGTCTACGCCCCCGTCAAGATTGACTATGCCATCGACCGCTACGTGCGCGAGACAGGCCGCCTCTACGGCGTGCTGAACAAGCACCTGGAGCAGCGCGACTTTATCGCCGGCGACTACTCTGTTGCCGACATGGCCAGTTACCCCTGGATCGTGTCGCATCAACGCCAGCAACAGAACCTGGACGACTTCCCGCATTTGAAGCGCTGGTACCAAAGTATTGCCGAACGCCCAGCCACCCAACGCGCTTATGCCTTGGTAGAACAAATCAATCCCGGATCCCCCGCTCATGACGACAAGGCTCGTCAGATTCTCTTTGGGCAAGATTCCAAAACTATCCGATAGGACTACGACTCCATGACTTTACAGCGCCCCTATCAGTTATTGCTCCTGAGCCTGACAGCCTTGGCTTTGTCCGCCTGCTCCAGCACGCCTAGCTCCAACATTTCCCTAATTCCCACCCAGACCCAAGACCAGACCGAAAAAGACGGTGTCTTTACCCAGCCTCTTAACTACAAACATGTCAAACCCGGTTGTACGGGCGAATGCCCCCGTCTGGAGGTCCAATCCCTGATCTTCCCCGGCAACGCCGAGCTGACCAAGCTGGTGGACGAAGGTCTGGCCAATATGACCATCATTTCGGAACGCCACCCCGGCTATCGCGGCTTGAAGGAATTCGAGAACTACTACTGGGCGACAGCCAATAATCGGGATGAGGTTCAACTGTCTGCGCGTGCCCGCTACCGCAACCGCGATCTGACCGTGCTTGAGCTGAGCTCCGGCATCTATATGACCGGTGCGGCGCATGGTATTACGGCGACGCAATTCATTAACTGGGACAACCGCCTAAAGACCGCCCTGCCCCTGGACCGGATTATTGCCCCTGGCAAGATCAAACCTTTCCAGGACCTAGTCCGTCAGGCGCACAACACCTGGGTGTCCAGTTTGAGCGAAGCACGTGAAGACCGTGCTGCTTGGGATCGCATGTGGCCGTTCCAGCCCGCTGAAAATATCGCGCTGACGGATCAAGGCTTGCTGATCAAGTACAACCCCTACGAAGTCGCCCCTTACTCGTTCGGCCAACCCGAGTTGCTCCTGCCCTATACGCAGCTACAGGGTATTTTGCGCAATGAGTATCTGCCAGCGAATTAAGTCGTTCGATCACACGCCTAGCTCAACTCCCTCTTATTTTTCCTACAGGCTTTGATACCACCATGTCCGATAACTTGTTTCGCTTCCATGACCTGTTTGCCCAGTTGGGCCTGCCTAACTCGCCAGAGGCGATTGCCAGTTTCCTGGAAAAACACCGCCCTTTACCCAATGATGTCTTGCTGGCTGACGCCCCCTTCTGGGACGCCTCTCAAGCCGAGTTCATTCGGGAAAAACGATTGCAAGACTCCCCTGAATGGATTCAGGTCATTGACCAGCTAAGCGAAGCCTTAAGACAGGCATCCGGTGTGGTGAATCTGTCCGCATGTCGCGTGTTGGCCTTGTCGGGCAGTCTGCGCAGCAGCTCTTTCAATACCGCTCTGGCTCACGCCGCACAAACTTTGGCGCCCGAGGGGATGGTCATTGAGGTCGCTACCCTGCACGGCATCCCCCTGTACGACGGTGACCTGGAAAGCGAAGAAGGGATTCCTCAGGCGGTGTTGGACCTGAAGGAACAGATTCTGAATGCCGATGCCCTGCTGCTGGTAACCCCTGAGTACAACAATGGTGTACCCGGCGTATTCAAAAACGGCATTGACTGGCTGTCCCGCACTGACAAAGAAGCGATTTTCTCCGGACGCCTTACCGGCATGATCGGGGCTTCCATGGGTGGTTTTGGGACTATTTGCTCGCAAGCCGCCTGGCTGCCTACCTTGAAGATGTTGGGTATGTCGCTCTATACCGGGGGCTCTTTGCTGGTTTCCCGGGCACAAAACTCTTTTGATGCCCAGGGCAAGCTGCAAGATGAGACTATCCAGAAACTGCTGAGCGCCTATCTGCAAGGGTTTCAAAGCTTTGTGCATGCCAGCCATGTGGCTCAGGCGAAAGCAAACTAAATCCTAGTTGCCGCAATCATAAAAAAGGAGCCTTTAAGGCTCCTTTTCTTCTGGCCTGCTTAAGGCTGTACAGGCTTGTCAAAGCGATCCAGATCGAAATAGCGGCTGCTACTGCTGGAGGCAGCAGGTTCAGTGCTTTCCACCGCTGGTGCTGGCGCAGGCTCTACCGTTACCGTCTGCACCCGATTCAAATCCACTGGTTCAGGCCGTTCAGACACACCATAGGTTTGGACGGAGTTTTGAGTATTGCTTCCAGCAGTATTCACAGAGCCCGCCTTGCGCGCGACTGCCTGATCCAGATAGCTAGCCAGTTGCTCGTGATTAGCCGAGCGGGCCCAATCGGCTGGGCTCAAACCTTGGGCATTTTGCATTTTGGGGTCCGCCCCCGCGGCCAATAACAAATCGACCACGGCACGTTTGCCAGAGAGTGCCGCCATCATCAAGGGGCTAGTGCCGTCCGGCGAGGGGGCATTCACAATGGCTTTTTGTGACAGCAAATAACGCACCGTGTCCTCGTGCCCTTTAGAAGCGGCGTAATGCAATGGCGACCAGCCTACCCGATTCACCTGCCCACCGCGGGCCTGCAAAGCACGCAAGCGATCTGTCTCCCCCATCAGGGCTAGATACATCATGGGGGTTTCACGGGACTGATTTTCAATATTCACATCGGTACGGCGGTTAGCCAACAAGGCATCTACCACTTTCCAGGATTGGCTACGCATGGCCAGCATCAGGGAAGGATTGCCCTGGGAGTCCACTGCATTGGGATTGGCCCCGCGTATGAACTCCTGCTCGATGATATTGGGCCTGTCATTTTCCAGAGCTAAATACCAATTACGGCTTTCCAGCGCAGGTCCCTGAGCCGAAACGGGATCTGCCGCCCAGGCAGCAAGAGGGAACACCATAGAAAGGATGATCGAACCAACTATTTTTTTCTTACTATTCATAAACTTGCATCCTTTTTATCAAGCGTTTTATCACGTTGAAAATAGCCCTGAACAGGCTAGCTTTAACAGGTCCTAAAAAGACAGATACACACCCAAAACACCTAGAAATTTATTTAACATCAAGCTCTAAGCAACTGTTTTATAACAACAATCACCAAAAAGAATAGTACTAAGCAGATATCAAATGATCATGAAAATAGCATTAAAAAACCAAAATACTATTTAAAAACATCGACTTAACTGTGACTTCCAACAAACAACTTTAAGATTAAGGGCTAGTCCGTACTTAGCAACAAAGTCGCAGAAATCGCACTAATTATGCTGCGCAGAAGCTATAAATAAGATGAACTTAAAGTCGTACCTTATTGAATAATTTGAAGAAATTCTCTGTACTTGCCTCTTCCACTTCTTTCACAGAGATTCCACGCAGCTCTGCAATCTTCTCGGCCACATGAATGACCAAAGACGGGTTGTTTGTCTTGCCTCGGTAAGGAACGGGCGCCAAAAAGGGCGAATCTGTCTCGATCAACAGTCTGTCCAAAGGAACGCGCTGAGCCACCTCTTGCAGCTGGACCGCACTCTTGAACGTCACTATCCCCGAGAACGAAATATAGAAGTTCAACTCCATCGCCGCCTGCGCAACTTCCCAGGTTTCGGTAAAGCAATGCATAACGCCCCCGGCAACCTGGGCTTGCTCTTCACGCATGATGGCAATAGTGTCTTCGCTGGCCGAGCGGGTATGAATAATCAAGGGCAAACCTGATTCTCGGCTGGCACGAATGTGGGTTCGAAAACGCTCACGCTGCCAGTCCAAGGGTTCTTGCAAGCGATAGTAGTCCAGACCGGTTTCACCTATCGCTACCACTTTAGGGTCTCGCGCATGCTCCAGCAGTTCCTGCACGCTGGGTTCGGTCACTTTCTCGTAGTCGGGATGCACCCCCACCGACGCAAACAAATGCGCATGAGGACGCACCAGGTCCATCAAACCGGGCCAGTCGTCCATATCCACGCTGACCACCAGCGCACAGCCCACTTGGTTCTGGCGCATCTTGTTCAGGATATCGTCCAGATTTTTAGCCAGATCGGGGAAATTAAGATGGCAATGCGAGTCAACAAACATGATTAGACGGTACTTTTTTAAACACGACGACATGCCTGGTGCAAGCGATCCAGTGCATGATGAATAAATAATTTAGCATTGAGCGGATGGTTACCCAGCGACTTTTGCTGTACCAACCACTTCAGTGCCTCGGTGACAGCTGCCGGATTAGACTGAGCGGCCAGGGCATCAATACGACTTTGCAAGGACGGATAGTAACGCGCTGTCTGGCCAAAGCCGCCTAACTGAATGTCCACGAAAAGACGCTGCCAATAGTCAACCCACTCCTGCACGGGCAACTTCTCCAGGGTATCCGCCAAGGATAGGTCCGCTTCCCGCCCAGCACGCAGCACACCATCCATCCAGGCGCTTAGCCACTCCGGGCACGGTGCGCCCATCTGCTGGCTGGCACTTAAAGCTTTTAACGGTGCCCCACCCCAAGCGGCCAACCAATCCGAAGCCTGATCCAAGCCCTGTTCTTGCAGCCATTGGGTAGATTGCTGGGCATTGGGAGCAGGCAAAGGCAGGCGTCGGCAACGCGAAACCAGCGTGGGCAAGAGACGGTCCGGCGCATCGGCCACCAGCAAGAACACGGTGCGATCCGCCGGCTCTTCCAACACTTTCAGCAAGGCATTTGCGGAAACCAGATTCAAAGCTTGTGCCGGATACAAAACAGCGACCCGCCAGCCGCCTCTATGAGTTCCCGTATTGAACCAATGCTGCAACTGGCGCAATTGCTCCACACGGATTTCCCGCGAGGGGTTTTTACGAGCAGCCGCATCTTTGGCCAAATCCCCGTCCTGCGTATCAGGCCCTTGCTCTTCCAAGGCCACGGCATCCGGTCGCAACAAGCGCAAGTCCGGGTGATTCCCCCCCCGCACCCACTGACAGGCCTGGCATTGGCCACAAGCCAAGCCATCAATAGGCTGGTCACACAGCAAACTGGCTGCGGCCGCACGAGCAAACTGCGTCTTGCCGATGCCAGGCAAACCATGGATCAGCCAGGCATGGGCAAAACGATCCTTATTTCCCAGCCATGCTTGGGCAGTCTCGATTTGCCAGGGAAGAAAAGTCAAACTATCAGACACCGTATTGCCTCAACGTTGTACATCACAAGGTCTGATTCAGGTGAGTGCAGCCAGAGACTCGCACCGCCTTGAACAGCTCAGCGCACATTGTAATATGAACCGGTAAAATGCCTGCTCCACCACTTAGGATGATGAAGTGAGTTTACTTATCGGGCTGGCCGCCAAAGCGCGCTCAGGCAAAGACACCGTCGCCAGTCTCTTGCTGGCACACAACCCCCTGCTGGCGGCTTATGCACTGGCTGACCCCGTGAAAATGGGGTGTGAAGTGCTGTTTGGGCTCAGTCCAGCCCAAGCCTGGACCGATGACAGCTTGAAAGAAGTTCCGATCCCGCTCTGGCAACGTTCGCCTCGCCAATGCTTTCAATTGGTAGGTACGGACTGGATGCGGCAGCGTGACCCCGACCACTGGCTACGTCGCGCCCAGCATGTACTGGAATTCGGCCCTGGCGCCACCTTATTGGGTAAAACACAGGACCACTCCGTGTGGTCTTTGGCTCTGGCAGCGATTTACGGTATGGCACCCACCCGCCTCGATGATCCCCAAGCCGATCACATAGATGCTTTTTGGGGGTTGAGCCCCCGCCAGGCAGCCGAGCACTTGCGCCAGCAAGTTCTGGCCACTTACCCAGACTACGAACAACGCCGCCAGGCCCTGCCTTTGAGCCCGCCCAGCCACCAGCTACCTGATATGAGCCAGGCTCGCTGCCTGCTGATCAAAGACATCCGTTATGAAAACGAAGCCGATTTCATCCGACAAAATGGTGGCGAGATCTGGCATATCGAGCGTCCCGGCAATCCGGTCATCAGCCAGCACTCCTCTGAATGGGGCATCAAACGCGTTGCGCAGGATCAGTTGATTCTGAATAATGCAGGCCTGCCAGAGTTGGCTGCTCAAGTGACTGATTTATGGTCCGGGTTCAAACACAGGCATCAGCTGGGCGAATAAATCTGCCGCAGCGCCTTATTCCTGGAACTGCTGTCTCTGTATCGCTTGAAAACTAACAGGCCCCTACGTAAGGGGCGTGTTAGTTTTAACGCTTCAGAATATATTTTGCGACGGCTCGATTATGAGCGGCAAGATTGGCGGAGAATTCACTGGTTCCATCACCACGCGACACAAAGTAGTAAAAATTGTGCTTTTCCGGGTGCAGGGAGGCCAGCAAAGACGCCTTACCAGGACTGGCAATCGGCGTGGGGGGCAAGCCTGCCCGTGTATAGGTATTCCAGGGGGTATCTGTGGTCAGATCCCGCTTGCGGATGCGGCCATCGTAGGCGGAGCCCATGCCGTAAATCACCGTAGGGTCGGTTTGCAAGGGCATACCTACCCGCAAACGATTCATAAACACCCCGGCAACACGCGCCCTGTCCTGACTATGACCGGTTTCGCGCTCCACAATCGAGGCCATGATCAAGGCTTCGTAAGGCGTTTTCAGGGGCAAGTCTGCGTCCCTGTCAGCCCATAGCTGCTCCAGCAACTCTTGCTGCGCCTGAAAACCGCGACGCAAGATGTCGATATCAGCTGTTCCAGGTACAAACACATAGGTATCCGGGTAGAACAGCCCTTCGGGGTGCACCGAGTCTACGCCCAGGCGCTGCAACAAATCTGCATCGCTAAGCTCATTCAAGGTCTGCCGCACCTGGGGATTGCTGGCCAACGTGTCACGAATGCGTTGGTAGGTCCACCCTTCCGGGATGGTCAGTCGCGTTTGCAGCATATTGCCGCTGGACATACGTTCCATCACCACCCAAGGGGTATCGCCGCGCACCGCTTCATACGCCCCCGCTTGCAAGGACGTATCCAAGCCCGAAAAACGGGCCATCCAGACGAACGCATCTTCCTGAATATCGATCCCCGCCTGCTGCATACTGCGAGCAATCGCGCGTGGGCCCGAACCAGCTGGCACCACATAATCGATACGGTCAGCATTCATGACCACGGGCTGCTTTTTAGCCCAATACCAGGCACCGCCCGCCGCCAAACAGGCCGCGACCAGCAAAAGGCCCAACAGGGCAGAGAGAATCTTTACAGTTTTTTTCATGCGAGGCGTATTGTAAACAGAATGAGGCGGCTTATTCTTGAATATGTGTCACAGTTGATCACCGCGCTGCGGTGCTGAGGTGATGGCCAAGTCAGGCCTCATGCCCTGATCCCAGCGGGGATATGGGCCTTGAATGTGTCACACACACGGTATCATTGACGTTTAAATTTTATTTTCGTTCAGCCATGACCGGAATGTCCGCACCTGTATCTTTCATCCTGCCCGATTTGTGTGTCCTCCAGTTTCAAGGAGCTGACGCCGTTTCTTTCTTGCACGCTCAGGTCAGCAATGATCTGGAGCACTTGGCAGCCGACCGTGCTTGTATTGCAGCCTATTGCACGGCCAAGGGTCGAAGCCTGGCGACCATGGTGCTTTGGCGCGAAGCAGACGACACCGTCTTCGCACTGGTGCGCCGTGATCTAAGCGAGGCCCTGATCAAGCGACTGCGTATGTTCGTGCTGCGCAGCAAAGTCATCATTAGCGTGACTGACCTGCATGTGTATGGCGTGGGCGAGGCGTCCCCAGCCAAGCCCGTCTGGGAGCTACAACGCGACGGCGCGGATACCTTGATCCAGGCACCGGGTGAATTACAGGGCTTAAGCCGACACTGGCGTGTCACTGCCCAGCCGAACACCCACGCACAGGCTTCCGAAGGACGCTGGGAAAGTGCCGATATTCTGGCAGGTCTTCCTTGGATTGGCGCCGCCACACAGGATCTGTTTATCCCTCAGACGCTGAACCTGGATCTGATCGGCGGCATTAATTTTCAGAAAGGCTGCTATCCGGGCCAGGAAGTGGTGGCTCGCAGCCATTACCGGGGCACGATCAAGCGCCGCATGATGGCAGCTCGTACAGCCAGCTTGGATACCGCTCCCCAGACTCAAGAAGCGGCGGATGTGTTCCTGAAATCCAAAACAGATGCCAATGCAGAGCGCATTGCTGCCGCTCGTATCATCAATCAGGCTTGGCTGGCCGAGCAGCAGTGCCTGTATGTCTTGATGGAAGTCGTTCTAGCCGATCTGGAACAAGGCCAATTTCAGCTGGAACAAGGGCAGACGCTGGAGATTCAGCCCCTGCCCTACGCCTTGCCTGAGCTTAGCTCTTCGGACGGTACAAATTAAGAATGCTGGAGAAATCCAGCGAGGCATTCTGACCTTGTGCGGCGTGCAAAGCGAACAGGTTACGCGCCAGTTCGCCTAAAGGCGTCGCACTACTTTGGCTCACCGCTGCATCGGCGGCCAAGCCTAAATCTTTCAACATCAAGCCGGTAGCAAATCCACCCTGATAATCACGCGAAGCGGGTACGTCGGGCATCACCCCCGGCCACGGGTTGTACAACTCGGTGGCCCAGTTGCGCCCCGAGCTACGTGCCATGATGGTGGAAAGCACGGCCGGGTCCAAGCCATGTGCCACACCCAAAGCCAAGGCTTCGGCAGTTCCTGCCATCAAAATGCCCAAGAGCATATTGTTGCAAATCTTGGCGACCTGTCCGGCACCCGCTTGACCGGCGTGGAAAATATTCTTGCCCATAGCCTCCAGATAGGGGCGCGCTTTTTCCAACGCCTCATCCTCGCCCCCCACCATGAAGGTCAACGTGCCTGCAATCGCTCCCCCTGTCCCTCCGGACACCGGAGCATCAAGCATGATCAAATTCCGCTTGGCCGCTTGTGCCGCCAGATCCTGGCTGGTTTGCGCATCAATCGTGCTGCAGTCCACCAGCACTGTGCCGGGTGCAACGGCTTGCAGCAGGCCGTTCTCGCCTTCGTAAACCTGACGGACATGGCGGCCGGCGGGCAGCATGGTAAAGACCAGTTGGGCATCATTGGCAATGTGAACCGCGGACTCGCCCACTTGAGCGCCCGCTTCCTGAAGCTCTTTCATGGCGTCTGCATTCAAATCAAACACCTTCAGACTATGGCCTGCCTTGAGCAGATTCAATGCCATAGGCTTGCCCATATGACCCAGCCCGATAAATGCAATCGTGTTACTCATTTTGTCTCCTCGTCATTATGAAAACGGCGCCTTCTGGCGCCGCAGCGGTCTGCCTGTCTTACAGGTCAGCCAAGGGATGAGTCGTCTCTGCAGGCCAGGCAGGAACAAAGAAGCGTTCCACCCAGGCCACATCAGCGTGTTCCAGCGATGCCGGATTCCAGCGCGGCTGCTTGTCTTTATCAATCAAGAGTGCACGTATGCCTTCCTGGAAGTCGCCTTGAACACCACATTGCAAGGACACAATGTATTCCAGGCGGAATACATCAGCCAAAGACAGGTGATGAACACGCTCCAGTAGCTCAAAAGACAAGCGAGCCGATCCCGGGGCACCTTTTGCAAAGGTTTGCGCCGCACGTGCCAGCCACGGGTCGGTACTGTCTTGCCACTGCTGCAAAGCCTGGCAAATGCGTTCGAACTCACGGCTGGCGCACACATCGCGCAACATGCCGTAATTCTGCTCCAAGGGTCCCACAGGGGGGCTTGCGCCCTCTGCTAGCGTTCGCAACACCTGATGCAAGCGGCTGTCACGTCCCGCACGCTGTTCAGGCCAGTCTGTCGCCTGCAGGCCCTGCAACAAGGCGTCAAACTGCGCACGGGGCAGATAGGCGTCTGCCAGACCCAGGAACAAGCAGTCCGACGCATTGATTTGCGCACCGCTCAGCGCCAGGAAATGGCCAATACCTGCAGGTAGATGGGAAAGCATCCAGGTGCCGCCCACATCGGGGAACAGGCCAATGGAAATTTCTGGCATGGCAAAGCGCGTGGTATCGGTAACGACCCGGTGGCTGGCCCCGTTAAACAAACCCACGCCCCCGCCCATCACAATGCCATCGCCCCAGCACAACACCGGCTTAGGGAAGGTATGGATCAAGTAGTCCAGGCGGTATTCCACGTCGAAAAATTCGCGGGCGTATTCATTCCCCCAGGCCGAGCCTTCTTTGTTTTCCAGCATGGAGGCATACAAGGAATGTAGATCGCCCCCCGCACACAAGGCCTTATCACCGGCACCGTGCAACACCACCATGGCAATATCAGGATCTTGCGCCCATTGCTGAAACTGCTTGAGCAGCAACTGACACATTTCCAGATTAAGCCCGTTCAGTGCTTGCGGGCGGTTCAAGGTGGCTACACCAATCGCCTTCCCGTTCTGAGCAGGCAGGCGATCAAACAAAACAGAATCCGTCATCGAATATCAGCTCCAAGATCAATGATTTGTCGAGCAATGATGACACGCATGATCTCGTTGGTGCCTTCCAGTATCTGGTGCACCCGCGTATCGCGGACAAGACGCTCGACAGGATAATCCTTCAGGTAACCATAACCGCCAAAGAGCTGTTGTGCATCTACGCAAGCCTGAAAACCCAGGTCTGTAGCCAATCGTTTGGCCATGGCGCAGTAGGTACTGGCTTGGTTGCTGCCGGCATCCAGGTGGGAGGCTGCCAAACGCACCATTTGGCGGGCGGCGACCACGCTGGTCAAGATATCGGCTAATTTGAATTGCAGAGCCTGAAACTGATCCAGGCTCTTGCCGAACTGGCGGCGGTCCTGCATATAGAGGCGCGCAGCATCGTAAGCACCCTGGGCGGCGCCGACCGAACAGCAAGCAATATTGATACGCCCGCCATCCAGACCTTTCATGGCTAATTTGAATCCTTCGCCTTCCGCACCCAACATGGCGGACTTGGGAACACGCACACGCTCAAAGGTGATGCCACGCGTGGACTGGCTGTTCCAGCCCATCTTTAGTTCTTTACGGCCATAAGTGATACCAGCGGCGTCGGCAGGGACAGCAAAGGCGGAAATACCTTTGGGACCATCGCCACCCGTACGGGCCATTACCACGAGAAGATCGGTATCACCGGCACCTGAGATAAAGGCTTTGCTGCCGCTGATCAGGAAATCGTCACCATCGCGCTCGGCGCGGGTACGCAGGGAGGCAGCGTCAGAACCGGCTCCGGGCTCGGTCAGGCAATACGAGCCTAACTTCTGACCGCTGCTCAGCAATTCGCCCCATTGGGATTTGACCTCATCCGTGCCCCAGGTCCCCACCATCCAAGTGACCATATTGTGGATGGTCAGAAAAGCCGTGGTGGACGGGTCAACTGCCGCCATTTCCTCAAATACCAGGCTGGACTCCAAACGGCCCAGGCCTAAACCGCCGATGGACTCAGGAGCGTATAGCCCGCAAAAACCCAGTTCTCCGGCCTTGCGGAACGCATCTGTCGGGAAGATATGTTCCTCATCCCAACGCGCCGCGTGCGGGGCCAATTCCCCTTCTGCAAATTCGCGAGCCGCTTGCGCAAACGCGTTCTGGTCGTCAGTCAGTATCATGTCTGTCTCCTTGTTTTTATTCACCATAATGCGTGCTGCCCCCTTTAGTTGTCGTGCTGATGACAATCAGCCCTTCCATAGGGAGTACAGCAAGGTGAGAGGCGACAGTCTAGCTGAAAGTCGCGGCCTGATGATCAGACCGACAAAGGGCTAGGCGCGGGCTGGTTTGCGGCGGGGTCTGGCTGCAGCGCGAGCAGCCAGCTTGTGCGCGTAGCGACGACGGCGCGAATCCATAGGGTCAAAAACCAGTTCGCGGTAGATCTCTACCCGGTCCTGATCCTGCAAGAGCTGGTCCAGCTGGCAGCGCTGACCATAAATACCCACCTGCAAAGCTTCCAGTCCCTGGGCCGGGTCTAGCGGAGGCAGGCCGCATTCGTGCAAGCCCTGCTCTATACCGGCTTGCTGCAAGGCATCACGTACACGGCTGCCCGCTGGCAGGCGCAAAGAGGCTTTCCAGACCTGTGCCTGAGTGGCCAGCAGGACAGTGACGGATAACTCAGTCACCGTAGACCTCTTGAGCACGGCGCGTGAAGGAGTCGATAAAGCTGTTGGCAACCCGATTGAAAATCGGTCCCACCACCATCTCCAGTGCGCGACTGGAGAACTCGTATTCCATGGTGAAGACGATTTTGCAGCCGTCTTCCCCCAAGGGGGTAAATTGCCAATCGCCCGTCAAAGCCGAAAAAGGCCCTTTGACCAGGCGTAGAATGATGCGATTGGGGTAATCGTGTTCGTTGCGCGTGGTGAAGGTCTGGCGTATACCCGCAATGCTGATGGTGACGGAGGCTTCCATCCCCTTTTCATCGCGCTGGTTGACAGTGGCACCCCCACACCACGGCATGAATTCGGGGTATTTTTCCACCTCTGCAACCAGATCAAACATCTGTTCGCAGCTATACGGAAGAAGGACGGAACGTTTTACTGTATGCATCAGGTCTGGTTAATAGATAGAATGTTCTGATTTTACAATCTATGGTTGGCAATTAATTCATGAGTATTGTTGATAATCGCAAGGCTACCCACGAATACTTTATCGAAGAGCGCTTTGAGGCCGGTCTGGTCCTGGAGGGCTGGGAGGTCAAGGCGATCCGAGCTGGGCATGTTCAGCTCAAAGAAAGCTTTGTCATCGTGCGCGACGGCGAGCTGTTTATTATAGGGATGCACGTCAGCGCTTTGCCGACCGCCTCTACCCATATCCGGCCCGATGCCACCCGCACGCGTAAACTGCTGCTCAAAGCTGAAGAGATCAGCAAGCTGATCGGCAAGGTTGAACAACGTGGCTACGCCTTGGTTCCTCTGAACCTCCATTACAAGAAAGGTCGTATCAAGCTGGACTTCGGTCTGGGCCGCGGTAAAAAACTACACGATAAACGTGATGTTTCCCGCGATAAGGACTGGAAGCGTGAGCAAGAGCGCTTGATGAAACACGACACCCGCCGCAAGGTCAATGAATAAAACGGGCTAAAAAGCCCGTTTTGTTCCACATCTCAATGTAATTTAACACGAGGGGCGGCCCGTTTGCTGAGCAAACGGCCCAAAGCCAAGGTTGCCGTGCGCGCGGCCCCTAGAATGGCCATGTGGTGCATCAAGTGCAGGCTCATATACATAATGCGAGCCAGCAAGCCTTCCACAAACCAGCTCTTGCCCGACAGCACGCCCATCAGGCTGCCTACGCCACGGCTGTGGCCCACGGAAACCAACGAGCCATAGTCCTTGTAGACGAAGGGAGCTTCGTCCACCGGCTTGCCCTGGATACGAGCGGCCAGCCGTTTACGCAGGTAATTAGCCTGCTGGTGCGCGACCTGGGCACGCGCGGGCAGAAACTCGCCCTCTTTGCTCCAGGGAACTTGCGCACAATCGCCCAAGGCCCAGATATAAGGGTCCGGTGTCGCCAGACAGGCATCCAGCACCAACTGATTGATACGGTTGACGGGCAAACCCAGCTTCGCCAAAAACGCAGGCGCCTCAATACCAGCCGCCCAGACACACAGATCGCTGGGGTACTGCCCTCCGCTGACGTCCTCGATATGGTCCGCCGCCAAACGGCTGACCCGCACCGAGGTGCGCACTGCGACGCCTCGCTGCTCCAGAAGACTTTGAGCCGTCGCAGACAACTTGGGCGGCAAGGCGGACAAAATCCGATCCGCGCCTTCCAGCAAGGTGATACGCACTTCCCGGTCGGAACTGCTACCCGGAATGCTGTAAATGCTCAGGTCCGCACGCGCTTCCAATAGTTCGGCAGCCAGTTCCACTCCGGTAGCTCCGCCCCCGACAATATTGATATACAACGGTGCGCCCGGCTCACGCTGGGCACGGCGGGTGACACTGATCAATTCATTAAGCAGTTTGAGCCGGAAACGTTCGGCCTGATACGTCGAGTCCAGGGCCAAGGCGTATTCCTGAGTACCCGGTGTATTGAAGAAGTTAGATTTACTGCCGACCGCCATCACCAGCGTGCCATAGGACAAGCTACGTTCGGGAAAGACTTCTTCGTGATCCGGCCCCAGCACGGGGGCGAGCGTAATGAAACGCTGCTCACGATCAATGCTGGTCATCTCGCCCTGAATGAAGGTAAAGCCACAGTCGCGGGCCAGCATGAAATAGGACAGCCCTTCGCGGTGGATATCCAAGGTTCCAGCGGCCACCTCGTGCAAAGACGGCTTCCAGATATGGTCGCTGTCTTTATCGACCAAAAAAATATGCTTGCGTCCAAATTGACGCCCCAGCTTGGCAGCCAGCTCCAGGCCACCTGCCCCGCCCCCAACAATCACCACTTGATACGACTGCGTAGTAGACATCCAAAACTCCTTGGGCCTTGTCCAGCAAAGAGAGTATCAGAACCGCCACCTTATACTTTAAATCAAAACAGATAAGGACTATAGCGTTCTTCTACGGCCTGCTCTGAAGGCGCTGCCCTGTAGAGCAGCAAGCTTTCGCCAAACATGAAGGCCTTAAATGTAGGCACGAATCCTGGCCTGCTCTCAGAACATCCCCATCGCCTGGCGCAAGAGCTGGTTTTTGCGCTTCACCAGCTATTTTTGGGCCTGCTCAAGCAGACTCCTTTGTGCCTTAACAGGACCTAAATCAAAGGCTAAAGCAAACAAATGCTTGCAGTTGAAGCACATGGCGTAAAATTAAGGGGTTGGTCTTGCCTTCCCTTAACGATCGAAATAACACGGCAGCACATCAGCCATTGATACGGTATGATGCTGACTTTGTTCTATTCACCTACTTTTTGCCTGCCATTATGCACGACGATGTTCCCCGAAAATCTCAACGCGCCACACGAAAAGGGCGCGAACGCCGCGACAAAATCCTGGAAGTGGCTTCCGAGGTTTTCCGCGAGAACGGTTTTGAGGCGACATCCATGTCCCAGATTGCTGCATTGGCAGGCGGCTCCAAAGGCACTCTCTACAATTACTTCCCGTCTAAAGAAGATCTGCTGCTAGCCGTCTTATTTAATGGCGCGCAGGAATTTACCGAGCAAGTGCTGACCAAGCTGGATGCTGAAGGCGATATACGCGACGAGCTGCAACGCTTTTTGCTGCCCATGCTACGCAAGCTCTACTCCAAGCAAACTGCCCAGTTGCTGCGCATTGTGATCTCTGTCGGTGGTCACAGCGATATCGGCAAGCGCTTTATGGATATGTTGGATGATCAGATTTGGGACGGCGTACACCGCTTCTTTACCCGTCATATTGAACGCGGAAATCTGCGCAAGCTGTGCCCGCAGCACATGGTTGATCACCTGCGATGCCTGAGTGAAGGCGAAATCATCGTACTGATGATGGGTGCCATGGAGCCGTGGAACGAAGAGCGGGTTCAGAATGAAACCGAGCATATTTTGAATATGTTCCTGCATGTGTACCAAAACTCGCCCGAACCCCTGCAAGACTAAGAGACGCTTTTCGGGCCCTATCCCAGCCCTGCACGGCAACTAAAGCGATAGCCAGCCACACAAGCTGCAATCTAGCGTCTAACGAATATGCCTCCGCCCGCTCAGGGCGGCCTTGGCAATACGAACTCCCCTTTGCCGCATGACGACCTAGCCTGAGCAGGCGTAGAGCATCCTGCACGCCTCTGCTGGGCTCTCAGGATACTTTGCCCCATACGACAACACCCCCGATACGGATGACTCCGTATCGGGGGTGTTGCTAAGACTGGCTTTAATCAGTGCATTGCCAGCAAGACGCTGGCAAACACCCTGTTTATCAGACCTTGGCCAGACGCTGCCACGTGTCCACAACCGTATCTGGGTTCAAGGACAGCGAGATAATGCCTTCGTCGCTAAGCCACTTGGCCAGATCAGGATGGTCGCTAGGGCCTTGACCACAAATACCAACGTATTTGTTTTGTGCCAGACATGCCTTGATAGCACGGCTCAGCATGAACTTGACGGCTTCGTCGCGCTCATCAAAGTCAGCCGCCAGCAATTCCATGCCGGAGTCACGATCCAGACCCAACGTCAGCTGAGTCATGTCGTTCGAGCCGATGGAGAAACCATCAAAGAACTGCAGGAACTGATCAGCCAAAATAGCGTTGGAAGGCACTTCGCACATCATGATCAGGCGCAGGCCGTTGTCGCCACGAGCCAGACCGTGAGTAGCCAAGAGGTCAACCACACGCTCTGCCTGACCCAGGGTACGCACGAATGGCACCATGATTTCGACGTTGGTCAGACCCATTTCGTCGCGTACTTTCTTCAGCGCTTCGCATTCCATCTTGAAGCACTCGGCAAAGTCTTCGGACAGGTAGCGAGCGACACCGCGGAAGCCCAGCATCGGGTTCTCTTCCTCGGGCTCGTAACGCGAACCACCAACCAGCTTGCGGTATTCGTTGGACTTGAAGTCCGACAAACGTACGATAACGGGCTTGGGGTAGAAAGAAGCGGCCAGGGTAGCAATACCTTCAGCCAGTTTTTCTACGAAGAAAGCACGTGGGCTAGCGTAGCCACGAGCTGCCGATTCCACCGCTTTTTTCAGATCGCTATCCACATTGGGGTAGTCCAGAACTGCTTTGGGGTGAATGGCGATATTGTTGTTGATGATGAATTCAAGACGAGCCAGACCCACGCCATCGTTCGGGATTTGCGAGAAGTCAAAAGCCAGTTGTGGGTTACCCACGTTCATCATGATCTTCAGGCCGATCTCGGGCATTTGGCCCCAGCTGACCTCTTCGATTTCAGTTTCCAGCAGACCGTCGTAAATACGGCCTTCATCACCTTCAGCACAAGACACGGTGACTTCCTGGCCTTCCTTCAACACGTCTGTCGCGTTGTTGCAACCGACAACCGCAGGAATACCCAGCTCGCGAGCAATAATGGCCGCGTGGCAGGTACGACCGCCACGGTTGGTCACGATAGCCGAAGCCAACTTCATGATGGGTTCCCAGTTGGGGTCCGTCATGTCGGTCACCAGCACATCACCGGGTTTGACCAGGTCCATTTCGGACGCGTCAGCCACGATGCGGACTTTGCCCGAACCAATCTTCTGACCAATCGCACGGCCAGTCACCAGCACTTCACCGGTGGCTTTCAGGCGGTAGCGCTCTTGTACATCGTTGCTGCCTTGCTGGGACTTAACTGTCTCAGGGCGGGCTTGCAGAATATAGATCTTGCCATCAATACCGTCACGGCCCCACTCAATGTCCATAGGACGCTGGTAGTGCTTTTCGATGATGGTGGCGTAGCGAGCCAGCTCAATGACTTCTTCGTCGCTCAGGGAGTAACGGTTACGCTCGGACACGGGCACATCCACGGTGCGCACAGCGTGATCCGTCGTACGGCCTTCATCAAATTCCATCTTGATCAGCTTGGAGCCAATACGGCGGCTGATGATGGGGTAGTGACCGGAAGCCAGTGTTGGCTTGTACACGTAGAACTCGTCCGGATTCACCGAACCTTGCACCACGGTTTCGCCCAGGCCGTAGGAAGAAGTCAAAAAGACCACATCCTTGAAACCCGATTCGGTGTCCAGGGTGAACATCACACCGGCGCTGCCCTTGTCGGAACGCACCATGCGCTGGATACCGGCGGACAAAGCCACCTCAGCGTGGGCGTAACCCTTGTGCACGCGGTAGGAAATAGCGCGGTCGTTGTACAGAGAGGCAAACACGTGGTGGATCTTGCCCAGCACTTCCTCGATGCCCACTACGTTCAGGTAGGTTTCTTGCTGACCTGCAAACGAAGCGTCAGGCAAGTCTTCAGCGGTAGCGGAAGAACGAACAGCGAAAGAGCCCTTGCCATCTGCATCCAGCTCGGCAAAGGCTTCGCGCACGGCTTGCTCGAACTCGGCCGGGAATGGCGTGTCGATGATCCACTGACGAATTTCGGCACCGGCAGCCGCCAGTTCACGCACGTCGTCGGCGTCCAGCGTTGTCAGACGCTGCTCGATACGCTTGTCCAGATCGTTGTTTTTCAGGAAAACGCGGAATGCTTCGGCTGTCGTGGCAAAACCACCAGGCACGCGCACACCGGCATCCGCCAGCTGGCTGATCATTTCGCCCAGCGAAGCGTTTTTACCGCCCACTGTGTCGACGTCCGTCATGCGGAGCTTGTCGAAACCAATTACGTAAGACATAAGTCACCTTGAATAGAAAAAAAAGCGTGTTTGCTTAAGGCAGTGATCATTTAGTGCCACCTTTGCGATCTGTCCTAAGCAAACCTGCCTTTCCATCACCTGATTGGAGCGGTAAATGGTAATCTTGCAAATTGTACCGTTTCCCGAGCTTTGTGCACGACTTATTCCATGACTTCTTCTCCCATTGAGCGCACCGTCTTTGTCGTTTCTGACAGCACGGGTATTACCGCCGAAACTTTCAGCAACTCCGTCCTGTCGCAATTCGCTCAATTCGAGTTTCAGGCCATCCGTATCCCTTTCATCGATACCATCGAGAAAGCTCAAGCTGTGGCCGATCGCATCAACCAATGCGCTCAAGAGCAAGGCCAACAGCCGCTGGTGTTCAGCACCTTGGTCGACCCCAAGATGGCGCATATTATTGGCGCGGCCAATTGCACCTTCCTGGATTTGTTTGGTGCCTTTGTACGACACATTGAGCGTGCCCTAGGGGTGAAATCCAGCCGTTCGGTAGGCCGCTCCCATTCTGGCGGCATGTCCAAGCGCTACAACAACCGCATTGAAGCCATCAACTTCAGCCTGGCGCACGACGACGGTCAGTACGTCAATGGACTGGAACAAGCGGACGTTATTCTTGTGGGCGTGTCCCGATGCGGGAAAACCCCCACCAGTCTGTATCTAGCCATGCAATACGCCGTCAAGGCCGCCAACTACCCGCTGATTCCTGAAGATTTCCAGCGCGGCACCCTGCCTGCTACCTTGGCGCCGTACCGCAAGAAGATTTTCGGCCTGTCCATCCACCCGGACCGCCTGTCCGAGGTGCGTAACGAGCGCCGCCCAGACAGCAAATACGCCTCTGTCGAACAATGTCGCATGGAAGTGGCCGAGGCCGAGCGCCTGATGCGTATGGAAGGTATCCCTTGGCTGTCCACCACCACCAAATCCATCGAGGAAATCTCGACCAAGATTCTGGATGATGTGGGTCTGGATCGCCGCTCTTACTAAAAAGAGCCGGACCGCTCCGCAAGGCGGCTAAGACACAGCCAGCCGCCCAGAGAACAAAAAGGCCTGAATACGGAAGCAAGGAATTCAGGCCTTTTTTGCGCTTGCTGCGCTGCTTTATGGACATCACCGCGACAGCTTGCCGCGCCCCCTAGCCTGGCGCCCCTACATCCCCACAGAAAGAAAGCAACGTACACGACAAAATGGCAGTAGGGCCATCAATCAGGCCACACTGCCATCCGGGTAAGGCATAGAGAGAACTAAAACTAGGCTTGATGCTGGCGTCGTTGCTCATACAAGCACAGTGCCGTGGCTACCGCCACATTCAGCGACTCCACACCCGGTGCTTGAGGAATGAACAAGCGTTGGCTGGCTTTAGCCAACAAGTTCGGGCTGACGCCCTGCCCTTCATTTCCAAAAACCCAGATTCCCTTGGCGGGCAAGGACGAATCATAGAGGTCCTGGGTATCCGGGCCTAAAGACGTTACCAACACGGGCAAGGATGCCTTTTCCAGCAACTCCACAGCGTCAACCTGCTCATGTAGCTGAATGGAGAAATGAGCCCCTTGCGCGCTGCGCAGCACTTTTTGCGACCACACGCTGGCACAGCCCGGCGTCAAATATACCGCTTCCAAACCCACCGCCACTGCGGTGCGCAGAACTGTTCCCACATTGCCGGGGTCTTGAACCTGATCCAGCAAAATAGCGCATCCTGTCGGTACAGACCACGCCTGTCCACGAGGCACACGGACAATAAAGCCAATCCCCTGCCCTTGACCGACTTGAGAGACCGCATTCATCAGGGTGGGGCTGAAAGTCATGCAGCTGTGGCCAGGCAGAAAACGGGCCATCTCCATCAGCTCTTCCGAATGGCGATCCATCTCGAACACGGCCAACTCCGGCAAACCACGCCGTTCCAGCCACATTTGGCACAGGTGGATACCTTCCAACCAAATCAGCTGATCACCTCCGTCCAGCTCGCGTTTGTCGTGAGCCAGGCGCTGCACCCGTTTAAACAGCGCATTGTCTTTGGATTCAATCAGCCTCATTGTTCAACTTACCTAACTAGTGATGCGCGCACAGGCGCGAAACTTCGACGGTGCTCAGGGCACGGTCCATGCTGGGACAAGCGCTGCAGATGCAAGGCAGTCCCATAACCTTTATGTTGATCAAATCCATATTCTGGATAGTCGCGATGCAGTTCCATACACACAGCATCCCGTGCTGTCTTGGCCAGGATGGACGCTGCTGCAATAGCGGCATGGCTGGCATCACCCTTCACAATCGCTTCAGCCGGGCAACACAGGCCCTTAGGGATACGATTGCCATCGACCAAGGCTTGCTGTGGGGGCGTGCTCAATCCATTGCAAGCACGTTGCATGGCGAGCATGGCGGCGTGCAGGATATTGATATCGTCAATTTCTGCCACGGTAGCACTGGCAATTTCCCAGGCCAGCGCGCGCTCTTTAATCAGAACAGCCAAGGCTTCCCGGCGTTTGGCCGTCAGTTTTTTGGAATCGTTCAAGCCTTCAATGGGATTGTTGGGGTCCAAAATAACCGCAGCGGCAAAAACAGGGCCAGCCAAGGGGCCACGCCCCGCCTCGTCCAAACCTGCCACCAAACCGGCCGAGACATCACTGACCAATAAATCCAGCTGCTTCATCCACGCGCCATATTCAAAATAACCTCGGCAGCCAAGGCAGGGGTATCGCGTCGCAAGGTTTCGTGCATGTCAGTAAAGACCTGCTCGATATGCGCAACGTAGTCTTGATCACTCAATGCCTTCCAGCACTCTTGTGCCAGCTTCTGAGGCTGCGCATCTTCCTGCAACAGCTCCGGCACGACAAAATCACGCGCCAGCACATTAGGTAAGCCCACCCACGGCACATAAGGCCGATCTTGGCCGGACTTCCACCGGATGATGCGCTCCATCAAGGGGCTGAGCACATAAGAAATAACCATGGGCCGCTTGTACAGTGCTGTTTCCAGGCTGGCTGTACCACTGGCGACCAGCACAGCGTCGCTGGCTTCCATCACCGTCCAGGCGGGAGGGCGCACAACACCTTGCGGGTCAGGCTCCCGAATCCCAGCGGTATTGGCATCAATGATGTGCAAATTGCGTACTGGGTTTTCAGCCAAAGCCTGTTCAAATTCTTGCCGACGCTTGGGGTTCACCATCGGCACCAGAATACTTAATTCAGGATCTTGATCCTGCAAAATCTGTACCGCCTGCAAAAAGCGGGGCGACAGCATTTTGACCTCAGACGAGCGGCTGCCCGGCAAGACACCAAGAATACGACCCGATTCCGGCAAGCCCAGACGTCGGCGTGCATCTGCCTTGTCTGGCTGCATGGGAATATTTGCCGCCAGCGGGTGCCCCACATACGTTACCGGTATGCCTTCCTTTTCATAGATCTCGGTCTCGAAAGGAAACAGAACCAACATATGGGAAACCGCTTCACGGATTTTATGAATGCGTTCATAACGCCAGGCCCAGATCGAAGGCCCCACAAAATGAACGGTGGGCACACCAGCCTGCCGTAAACGGTGCTCCAGGCGCAAATTGAAGTCTGGCGCGTCAATCCCCACGAACACATCAGGACGCTGGCGCAACCATTGATTGCGCATGCCCAGATAGGTAGAGACCAATCCTGGAATACGTTTAAGCGCCTCGACGTAACCAAATACCGTCAAAGCGTCCATGGGATAGTGTTGCTGAAATTGCTGGGCGGCCATTTCCAGCCCGCCTATGCCTTCAACCTGTACACCTGGATGGCCCTGACGCAAGCCCTGGATAATGCGGGCCGCCAGTAAGTCACCGGACGGCTCGCCCGCCACCATGCCTATACGCAGATCTAGCTTGGCCCCAGTCTGCCCCGTACCGGCTGAATGTGCCGCTAATGGGCGGGAGGCGCTGCTCATGGACGACAAATACCCCGGCTGGAGTCATTCAAAAAGTCGATCATGACCTGAACAGCGTCGTGGCAGTCTGGCTGCGCTTGCTGCAAGGCCTTCATTTGCTCGACCGCCTGCTCGACAGTCAACTTGCGACGATACAGCAGCTTGTAGCTTTCCTTGATGGCCGAAATGGCTTCAGGGGAAAAACTGCGACGGCCCAAGCCTTCGCTATTCACCCCAACGGGACGGAACGGATCACCCGCGCCGATGACGTAAGGAGGAATATCCTGGCGTACCGAGCTGGTACCACCAATCATGCAATGGGCACCGATACGTCCAAACTGATGCACGGCGGTCAGACCACCCAAAATAGCCCAATCACCGATATGCACGTGACCGCCCAGCTGTACGCTATTGGCGATGATGGTGTGATTGCCAATTTGGCAATCGTGCGCAATATGGGTGTAGGCCATGATCCAGTTATCGCTGCCTAGCCGAGTGACGCCCACATCCTGCACCGTACCGGTGTTGATGGTGACGTACTCACGAACCATATTGTTATCGCCAATTTCCAGGCGGGTGGGCTCTCCGGCGTACTTCTTGTCCTGCGGCATGCCCCCGATGGAGCAGAAACGGTAGAAATGGTTATTGCGACCAATCGTGGTCACGCCATCAATCACGCAGTGAGGGCCAACCTTGGTGCCCGCCCCTATCGTGACATTGGGCCCAATGATGCTGTAGGGCCCGACCTCGACATCATCAGCCAGGACTGCACCCGACTCGATGATGGCCGTTTCATGAATACGCATAAATTATTCTTCCAGTTGACGGATAGCGCACATCAGCTTGGCTTCGGCAACCACCTGGCCATCGACCAGAGCGCGCCCTGTGTACTTGCACAATGCCCGGCTAATGCGGTCTGCTTCCACTTCCAGGCGCAGCTGATCACCCGGTATAACGGGTTTGCGAAAGCGCGCACCGTCCACACCCACCAGGTAATAGGCCAACTTGTTGTCAACCTTGGCGTACGGGTCTTCGGGATCGGTAAAAGAAAACAAAGCGGCTGCCTGAGCCATGGCTTCAATGATCAAAACCCCAGGCATAACCGGATGGTGCGGAAAGTGGCCGGTAAAAAAGGGTTCGTTCATCGACACGTTTTTAATGGCAACAATGCTCTTCCCAGGCACCATTTCCAAGACGCGATCAACCAGCAACATCGGGTAGCGATGGGGAAGGCGATCCATAATTTGTCGAATGTCGAGTTCCATTGTCCTGTCCTGCTTATTTTTGTTTATTGGTATGTTCAGATGATTCGTTTGTCTGCTGACGCTCCAAGGAGCGCAGACGACGACGCAAACCGCTCAGTTGTCCCAGCACGGCAGCATTTTTCTGCCAGTCCTGGTGTCCTGCAAAGGGATAAACCCCCGTATAACGTCCGGGCTGTCCGATATTGGAGGTCACGGCGGTACCGCCTGACACATGCACATCGTCCGCCAAGACCAGATGGCCCGAGAGCATGGCAGCGCCCGCAATCGTACAACGCGCCCCGATCTGGGTAGAGCCGGCAACCCCCACACAAGCGGCCATCGCCGTGTGTTCGCCGACCTGCACGTTATGCCCGATCATGATCTGGTTATCCAGCTTGACGCCATTACCCAGCACGGTGTCGTCCAGCGCGCCACGGTCAACCGTGGTGTTGGCGCCGATTTCCACATCATCCCCGATTCGTACTTGCCCGATCTGCGCAATTTTGGCCCAGGCCCCCTGCCCTTTAACAGGATCTGGAGCAAAGCCAAAGCCGTCGGCACCCAGCACCACGCCCGAATGCAAAATGGCGCGATCGCCAATATGCACCTGGTGATAAAGGGTGACGCGGGCATGCAGCAAGCAGTCCTGACCCAAGGTCGAACCTGCGCCAATCACGCAATGCGCGCCCAGGCGTGTACCTTGGCCCAGCGTAACCCCGGCTTCCACCACACAAAAGGGCCCAACCGACACCCCTGCACCCAACTGGGCGCTGGGATCAATCACGGCCGTAGGGTGAATCCCCTGGGGCAAGTCTGCCATGCGGACCTGATCAAAACGCTGCGCCAAAAGCGCATACATCAAATAAGGCTGGGAGCACAAAACCGGAATGAACGAGGGTGTCGCGGTCAGCTCTTCATAAACTTGCGGGGTCAGAATAACGACCGCCGCTGAAGTCTGCTCCAGCAGCTCCTGCATCTTGGGATTGGACAGAAAGCTGATTTCCTCTGGGCCTGCAGAAAGCAAAGAGCCTAGGCCCCGAATCCGGGGCATAGGCTCTTGTTGAATGCCTTCAGGCAGCTTGCAATCCAGTCCGGTCTTGTTGATGGCGTCTATGAGTTCAGACAGCGATACAGCCTGCTCAGCGTTCAGCAATACCGGCATAGTGCATCAACCGCCCAGTGCTTTCAGGACTTCCTCGGTGATGTCCACTCGTGGGCTGACCGTCACGGCGTCCTGAATGATCAGGTCGTAACCTTGGGAATCAGCAATACGCTTGATGGCGGCATCAGCCTGCTCAACAATCGCCGAGAATTCTTCGTTGCGACGACGGTTGAAGTCTTCCTGGAATTCGCGGCGCTTGCGCTGCAAATCGGAGTCCAGATCAGCCAGTTGACGCTGACGCTTCACACGGTCGGACTCAGACAGCACAGGAGCGTCCTTGTCGAACTTCTGAGCTTGCGAACGCAGGTTGTTAGCCAGGCGCTCCAGCTCTTCGTCGCGGCGCTTGAATTCTGCTTCGATCTTGGTCTGGGCAGCTTTGGCCGGTTTGGAATCACGCAAGATGCGCTCTGTGCTGACAAAACCAATTTTGGTCTGTGCCTGAACCACAGGTGCAGCGGTCATGGCGCCAACACCCAGCGCGGCAGCCAGAACGAGCGCTTTATTGCCACGCGACAAGCTACGGGCGATGTTTGTAAGTTTTAATGCGATGTTTGACTTCATGAAAAATCTACCTTGCTAATTAGGCTGCAGAATAGTGCAATTGTGCCACTAAACACGAACATCAGAAAGCGGTACCAATCTGGAACTGGAAGGCCTGCTTGTCGTCACCCTCTTTGGCGCGCAGAGCACGGCCGTAGGACAACTGCAAGGGGCCCAGCGGGGATTCCCAGGACAGGCCCAGACCAGCAGCGTATTTCCAGCCGCATGGATCTTCCGACAGGCGGTCAGGTCGGCCCATGGCACAACCACCGCTGGTGTTGTCCACCTTGCCGGCATCGGCAAAGACAAACCAGCGCAACGTACGGTCACGCGTTGCACCCGGGAATGGCAGGTACAACTGAGCGTTGGCAATCATACGACGCGAACCACCCAGATAGTCACCCGTCAAGGTATCGCGGCCACCCAGGGAAGCCCCTTCGTAGCCACGCACCGAACCGATACCACCTGCGTAGACGTTCTTGATTACCGGGAAGGTCTTGCCGCCGATGCTACGACCGTAGTCAATGGCACCGTTCAGTGCCAGAGTGTAGGCCCGGCCCAGCGGGATGTAATGCTGGTGACTGGCGCGCAGCATGTAGTAGCGCAGATCCACGGTACCCATATCTGCCGACAAGCTGGTCAAGCTACCCTTGTTGGGAGCAATCGCGCTGTCACGGGTGTCTTTGGACCAGCCCAGATTAAAGATGAAGGTGTTCGTGCCTTCACCGTACTCGCTCACGTAATCCTGATAGGCACGTGGGGTGTATTGCGGGCTCAGACGAGAGAGCTTGTTGTGCTCAAAGTTCACACCCATGAATACACGATCGTATTCCGAGATAGGAACACCAAAGTTCAGACCCGTACCAATGGCGGTATTCTGGTAATCACCCCAACCGTCATCCGAGCGGTAAGGCGTAGTACGACGGTAGTAAATCGAGGTGGTTTTGCTGATCCCGTCACCCGTCCAGAAAGGATTGGTGTGGCTGATCACCGCAGCACGGTTCACTTTACTGGTATTGACCTGCAAGGACAGGCTGTTGCCGCTACCGAAAATATTGTCCTGGCTGATACCCGCCGACAGCATCAGCTTGTCGGTGGAGCCGTAACCAATACCCAGGTTCACCAGGCCAGTTGGCTTTTCTTTCACTTCCACGTTCACGTCCACCTGGTCAGGCGAACCGGCAACGGGTTTGGTGTTCACGTCCACTTCGTTGAAATAGCCCAGGCGGTCGATACGGTCACGGGAGAACTTGATGGCCTCCGAGTCGTACCACGCTGCTTCTTGCTGGCGCATTTCACGACGTACCACTTCATCTCGGGTACGGACGTTGCCACCCACTTCAATGCGGCGAACATATACACGGCGACCGGGATCAACATAGAACGTCAGGTCAGCAGTGTGATTTTCACGATCCAGCACCGGGTTAGGGTTGGCATTGGCAAAGGCGTAGCCCAAGCCACCCAGGTAGTCCGTAATAGCTTTAACCGTGCCGCTCGTCTTATCCGAGGAGAACACATCGCCTTCTTTTTGCTGGACCAGCGGTTGAATCTTGTCTTCCAGACCCAGCAGGTCACCGGCCAGTTTCACGCTGCTCAGCTTATAAGGCTGGCCTTCGTGTACGGTCAAAGTGACAAAAATGTCTTTACGGTCTGGTGAAATCGAGACTTGGGGTGGCTCGGCCGAGTACTCCAGGAAACCGCGATTCAGGTAAAAGGAGCGGATGCGCTCCATATCGCCTTCCAGCTTTTCGCGAGAGTATTTATCGGTACCGGTGTACCAGGTCATCATGCCCGAAGTGGTCAATTCCATCTGATCCAGCAATTGGCTCTGCGAGAAGGCTTCGCTACCTACAATGCGAATTTCCTTGATCTTGGCCAAACCACCTTCAAAGATGTCAAAGCTCACACCCACGCGGTTGCGCGGCAAAGGCGTGATGATAGGCGTGATTTCCACACCGTACTTGCCCTTGGACAGGTATTGCTGTTTCAGCTCGAATTCGGCACGTTCCAGCATGGAACGGTCAAAAACCCGACCTTCTCCAAAGCCTACCTGAGACAAGGAATTGGTAATATTTTTCGCATCGAACTCACGCATGCCGTTAAACGACACGGAGGCAATGGTTGGGCGTTCTTTGACATTGACGATCAGCACATTGGTGCCGGTGTCGATTTGCACGTCGCTGAAAAAGCCCGTGGCATACAGACGCTGAATCGCATCAGCGGCTTGCTCTTCCGAGAAGGACTCTCCAACCTTGACAGGCAAAGACGCGAACACGGCGCCGGGATCGACCCGCTGGATACCGTTGACTTGAATATCGCGCACGACAAACGGTGCAAATGCATTCGCCAAGGCGGGAGCAAGCAGACTTGCCACCAATATGGGCAGAACACGCAACGCAAAAGTAGGTTTCCGGCTAAACGACATCCTGGACAATCCTTGGTCGGTCAAATGGTTGGAAATTGTATGCCACCCGCCCTCAACTGAAAAGACGGGTGATGTCATTAAAAAAAGCAATGCTCATCAGCGCGGCCAGCAACGCCAGGCCCAGGCGCTGACCGACAAGCATCATACGCTCGGAAGCCGGCTTGCCGCGCACGGCTTCGATGGCATAGTACAGTAGATGCCCCCCGTCCAGCATAGGAACGGGTAATAAATTCAGTAAACCAATGCTAATACTGATCAAGGCCAAGAAATTCAGATACGCGATGATACCAATTCGAGCTGTCTGACCAGCATAATCCGCAATAGTAACCGGGCCGCTGACATTACGTACAGAGACTTCCCCGGTAATCATGCGTCCAATCATCTTCAGCGAGAACCAGAAAGTCTGTCCAGTACGGGTAAAACCTCGCTGTACACTTTCAATGGGACCATAACGCACCAGCGTCATGGGAATATCCGCTGCCACCTGCGCACCGATCCGGCCTTGGCCGTCATTATCCCCTTTCGGGGTAATCAGCAGGCGTTGAATTTCACCTGCGCGCAGCACGTCTAATTCCACCGTGCGGTCCGCGGATTGTTGCACCTTTTGGACAAACTGAGTAATCCCCGGCTCGACCAGATCATCCAGTCTAAGGATGACATCCTTTTCTTGCAGGCCCGCTTGCTCAGCAGCGGTACCTTCAAACACTTCCTGGACGATAGAGCGCGATGGGCGCAACGACAAGCCGGCCACGGCCATCAAGTCTTTACCATCGGGCAACACTTCGCCGGCAGGCAGATTCAAATAGCGATCATGCTCCTGACCCAAGGCATCCCGCACGCCGACCTTCAGTTCGCCACCCGAAGAGAGCGCATCCATAAAGGCCCAACGCGCCTGCAACCAGGAATCTACTTCTTTACCATCGACCGAGACCAAACGGTCCCCTGCTTGAAAGCCAGCTTGTGCAGCGGGAGTATGGTCCGGAACCGGTCCGATCTGTGCGATAGGCTCCTGGGTGCCCAACAGCCCCACCAGGGCGTAAATCACGACGGCCAAAATCAGGTTGGCCATAGGACCAGCCAGCACGATAGCGGCGCGCTGACTGAGCGGTTTGCAATTAAACGACTCTGAAACCTGTGCAGGCGTAGCGTGGGCGGGTGGATCGTTTTGCATCGCCACGTAACCACCCAAAGGCAAGGCAGAAACAGCCCACTCGGTGCCATTCTTGTCAAAACGGCGATATAGAACCTTGCCAAATCCGACGGAAAAACGCTCTACCCGGACACCGCAACGGCGTGCAACCCAGTAGTGGCCAAGTTCGTGAAAAGTCACGAGCACGCCCAGGGCTACTAAAAAAGCCAGAACGGTGAAAAGCATGTTAATTCCTGTTAAGTGCGCTCAGATAAACGACAATAATCCAGCGCCAGCGAACGAGTTTCGCTATCGAGCTCCAATACGCCATCCAGTGCATCCAGAGGCAAACTGGCTCGGCCATTGAGCTTGTCCAGACAGTGTTCAATCACAGCCGGGATCTGAGTATAGCGAATCTGTCTTTCCAAGAACCGGTCTACCGCAATTTCATTCGCGGCATTCAAGGTAACGCAGGCGGCCTGACTGCTGCGCAAGGCGTCATAAGCCAGCCGCAAACAGGGAAACCGCAAGAAATCAGGCTGTTCAAAATCCAAACGTCCCATCGTAGCCAGATCCAGCAAGCCCAGGCCACTGTAGAGGCGCTCCGGAAAGCCTAGACCATAGGCGATGGCGGTACGCATATCCGGCTGCCCCAGTTGGGCCATGACCGAACCGTCTATGTACTCCACCATAGAATGGATGACGCTCTGAGGATGCACCACCACATCAATCTGATCCACAGGTACGGAGAACAACCAGTGGGCCTCGATCACCTCCAAACCCTTATTGAGCATGGTGGCTGAATCCACGGAAATCTTGCGGCCCATACTCCAGTTCGGGTGAGCACACGCCTGCTCCGGCGTGACCGCTTCCAGTTCGGACAACTGGCGTGAACGAAATGGACCGCCCGACGCCGTGACCAGCAAGCGTCGCAAGCCGGCAACAGGCTGACCAGGCTCTGCAGGCAATTCGCCCGCCAGACATTGGTAGATCGCACTATGTTCGGAGTCGATAGGCAAAAGCTGCGCTCCGCCCTCCTGAACGGCCTGCATGAAGATGCTGCCAGCTGCAACCAGGGCTTCTTTATTGGCTAGCAATACACGCTTGCCGGCACGAGCCGCCGCCAAAGCGGAAGGCAATCCGGCTGCACCAATAATCGCAGCCATAACCGTGGTCACTTCCGGAGCTGCTGCCGTGTCGGCCAAGGCCTGGGCGCCGACTCGAATCTCGGGCAAGCTACCACCCTGCCAGGCCGCCAAAAAGCGACTGCGAGCCGCCTCATCCGGCACCAATACCACGCGGGCGGAACTGTCACGAGCTTGCTGGGCCAGCAACTCCATACGACTGTGCCCGCTCAAGGCATATACCGCCATCCGCTCTGGATGACGAGCAATCACATCCAGTGTGCTGACACCAATAGAGCCGGTCGCTCCTAACACACATACATGCTGGAAACTCATAAGTCTTTCCTTGACGCTAAGGCTTGAAATCCAGGCGGGATTAAAAGAGCCACGCACCGCTTAACAGCAAAGCCACGGGCGCAACGGGCAACAAGGCGTCGATACGGTCATACACCCCACCGTGGCCGGGCAATAGTTGACTGGAATCTTTCACGGCTGCACGGCGTTTAAGCAAGGACTCAAACAGATCGCCCACAATGGACAGAGCGGCCAAGACCACGCCCAGCGCGGCTGTCGCTACCCAACCCCAGCGTTGCAGCACATCGGCCGCAAAACTGCCGGGCCAATTCGCACTGGCCAGCATCCACAGCGCCGCTGCTGCCATGCCGCCGACTGCACCCGCCCAAGTCTTGCCGGGGCTGACACGCGGTGCCAGCTTGGCCTTACCAAAGGCACGGCCAGCGAAGTACGCCGCAATATCCGCCACCCAAATCAGGACCAGCAAAGAGAGCACATAGACAATGCCCTGATCATGAAGGAATAGATACAAGCTTGCCCAGGCAACCAAGGGTGCCAATACACCCATCACACTGAGCAAAACACCTTGGGCACGCTGCGTAGCCTGTCCTTGCAGAACGAGGCTGGTCGCACCGACCACCCACAGTGCGGCCATTAGCGGCACCAGAGCGCGATAGACCAGATCTGCGGCCTGCCCTTGAGGGCCCGTGTGATACCAGTAGACGCTTAGCCAGACCATCAAGGCGCCATTGAGCAAAGCCAAGGGCCACGCCCAGCGCTGCTGGCCTTCAGACAAGCTAAGACGCTCCCATTCCCAGCAAGCCAAGGTACTCATCAAAACGAAAATAGCCAGCAATGGCCAGCGCACCGGGGCAATCATGGCCGCGCCCAAAATGACCAACAGGACCAGGGCGGTGATGACTCGTTGTTTCAACATAGATAAGGCTCCGTCAAGGCGCGGGAGTGCCCTGCACTTGGGCACTGGTGCGCCCAAAGCGCCGCTCGCGCCCACGATACCATTCGAAGGCCTGCTCCAGCTGTGCCCGGTCAAAATCCGGCCAATACACATCGGTGAAATACAGCTCGGTGTAGGCCATTTGCCAGATCAGGAAATTGGAAATACGGCGCTCGCCGCCCGTGCGAATGAATAAATCCGGCTCGGGGGCATACGACATCGCCAAATAGGGACTGAACGAGGCCTCATCCAGCTGTTCGGGATGCTCGGCCAAGTGGGGATTGGCAAGCAGGGCTTTTTGAGTTGCCTGCAAGATATCCCAACGACCGCCGTAATTGGCGGCAATCGTCAAATGCAAGGTGTCGTTATCGCGGGTTTGTTCTTCTGCATCGGCAATCAAGCCGCGCAACTCTTCGCTGAAAGCGGACAGCTCGCCAATGATATGAAGTCGGACGCCGTTTTTTTTCAGTGTTGCCACTTCTTTTTGCAGCATCTTGACAAACAGCCCCATCAACAGCGAGACCTCTTCAGGAGGCCGCCGCCAGTTTTCGGAGCTGAAAGCGAATAATGTCAGGTAACGCACGCCGAGCTCGCCACAGGCCTCGACAATGCGCCGGACGGTCTGCACACCACGCAAGTGACCTGCCGTGCGTGGCAACAGACGACGGGTAGCCCATCGTCCATTGCCGTCCATGACAATCGCCAGGTGGCCAGGAACCTGACCGTGTTCCGGAATAGTTTGGGTAGAACTGAAAGAAATCACCTAGCCACCTGTGCAAAAGCCGTTAGACCGTCATGATCTCGGCTTCTTTCTGGGCGATCAGCTTATCGACCTCGGCCACGTACCTGTCGGTCAGCTTCTGGACTTCATCCTGGGCGCGACGCTCGTCGTCCTCGGAGATTTCCTTGTCCTTGACTTGCTTTTTGAGCGTGTCATTGGCGTCACGACGCAGGTTGCGGATAGCGACTTTGGCATCTTCGCCTTCGCCACGCACCACTTTGGCCAAATCGCGGCGACGCTCTTCGGTCAAAGCAGGCATGGGCACGCGAATGCTCTCGCCCATGGAGATGGGGTTCAGGCCCAGTTCGTTATCGCGAATGGCTTTTTCAATGGGGCCAGCCATATGCTTTTCCCATACCTGTACATTCAAGGTGCGGGCGTCAACCACCGTGATATTAGCCACTTGGCTAACAGGCACCATGGAACCGTAGTATTCGACCTGAACATGATCCAGCAAGCCTGCCGTAGCGCGGCCAGTACGAATCTTGGCCAGGCCCGTCTTGAGAGACTCCAGGGACTTGCCCATACGGTTATCGGTCGATGCTTTAATCTCGGAAAGACTCATGGACTAAATTCCTATAACTTTAAACGTGAACCAGGGTGCCCTCGTCCTCGCCACAAACCGCACGCGTCAAGGCGCCGGGCTTGTTGATCGAAAACACCTTAATCGGCAGTTTCTGATCGCGACACAGCGCAAAAGCCGTGGCGTCCATCACTTCCAGACGACGCACAATGGCCTCGTCAAAGCTGATGCGCGAATAACGAGTCGCACCGGGATCCTTATTAGGATCGGCACTGTAGATGCCGTCAACTTTGGTGGCTTTCAGTACGATTTCCGCCCCCACTTCAGCGCCGCGCAAAGCTGCTGCCGTATCAGTGGTGAAAAACGGGTTGCCTGTACCGGCCGCAAAAATAACAACTTTGTTTTCTTCCAGGTAACGCAGTGCCTTGGGACGAATGTAGGGCTCTACGACCTGTTCAATGTTCAGAGCAGATTGCACGCGGGCATCCAGGCCACGGTGCTTTAAGGCATCTTGCAAAGCCAGCGCGTTCATGACGGTAGCCATCATGCCCATGTAGTCGGCTGTTGCGCGATCCATGCCCTGGGCACCGGGTGCGATGCCGCGAAAGATATTGCCCCCGCCAATCACGATAGCCAGCTGTACCCCCAACTGGGCAACTTGGGCGATCTCCTCCGTCATGCGAATGATTGTGCTGCGATTAATACCGAACGAGTCCTCGCCCATCAGCGCTTCGCCGGAGAGCTTTAACAGGACACGTTTGTAAAGAGGGGTAGTCATGGGTGGGATTCCAAGTGACGAAGACAGAAGAGAGTGTAAAGCAGCAGGGCAGGCACCGCCACTACGGTGCCTGCCCTGAAAAAACAAGCTAGATTAAGCTTGGCCGGCAGCAGCAGCTACCTCAGCAGCGAAATCTTCAACACGCTTTTCAATGCCTTCACCCACTACATACAGGGTAAAGCCAGCGATCGATGCTTTTTTCTCGTCCAGCATTTGCTGCACGCTTTGCTTGTCGTTCTTGACGAAAGGCTGGCTCAGCAGAGTCACTTCTTTCAGGAACTTGGCAACAGCACCGTCAACCATTTTGGTCACGATGTCAGCAGGTTTGCCCGACTCAGCTGCTTTCTGAGCAGCCACGGAGCGCTCGGCTTCGATTTCAGCAGCGTCAACGCCCGAACCGTCCAATGCTTTGGGACGAGTTGCAGCGATGTGCATGGCCAGATCTTTACCCACTTCTTCGTCGCCGCCGGCAAAGTCAACCAATACGCCGATCTTGCCACCGTGAACGTAGCTGGCCAGTTGGCCGGCTGTTTCGTAACGCTGGAAGCGACGAATCGAGATGTTCTCACCAATTTTGCCAACCAGAGCAGCGCGCACAGTTTCGACATTGCTGTCGGCCAGTGGCAGCTCAGCCAAAGCGGCCAGGTCTGCAGGGTTGCTCTTGGCGACCAACTCGGCAACGTTGTTCAAAAAGCCGATGAAGTCATCGTTCTTGGCAACAAAGTCGGTTTCGCAGTTCACTTCAACCACGGAGCCAGTCTTGCCATCTTCAGCGATGTAGACTGCCACCAGACCTTCAGCGGTAACGCGGGTGGCGGCTTTGCTTGCCTTGCTGCCCAGCTTCACGCGCAAGATTTCTTCAGCACGTGCCATGTCGCCGTCGGCTTCAGTCAGTGCTTTTTTGCATTCCATCATGGGCGCGTCGGTTTTCTCGCGCAATTCTTTAACCATCGATGCGGTGATTTGAGCCACGGTTTTCTCCAATTCTGTAGAACATGCCCCGGCAAGCCGGGGCGATACGAAAGGCAAATATAGCTATCTGCCATGACAACTTATCGTGTCAGGCAGACAGCTAAGTGCCTCTTACTCCTGAGCGTCAGCCTGAACTTCGACGAACTCTTCGTCAGCGGCGATTTCTTCAACCAGACCGTTCAGGTTCTGTTCGCGGCCAGCCAACACAGCATCAGCCATGCCACGAGCGTACAGAGCGATTGCCTTGGCCGAGTCATCGTTACCAGGAATCACGTAGTCCAGACCTTCTGGGGAGTGGTTAGTATCAACCACAGCCACAACAGGAATACCCAGGGTGCGGGCTTCAGCCACAGCAATCTTGTGGTAGCCAACGTCGATCACGAACAGTGCGTCAGGCAGGTTGTTCATGTCTTTGATGCCGCCGATAGCCTTGTTCAGCTTGTCCAGTTCGCGCTCGAACATCAGGGCTTCTTTCTTGCTCATGGTTTCCAGACGGCCTTCAGCCATCTGACCTTCCATTTCTTTCAGACGCTTGATGGAGGTTTTGACCGTCTTGAAGTTGGTCATCATGCCACCCAGCCAACGGCTGTCAACGAAAGGCATACCGCAACGCTCAGCTTCAGCAGCGACCAGTTCGCGAGCAGCACGCTTGGTGCCAACGAACAGAACATTGCCGCCGCGAGCAGCCAGTTGACGCACGAACTTGGTTGCTTCGTCGTACTGAACGACGGTTTTTTCCAAGTTGATGATGTGGATGTTGTTACGTTGACCGAAGATGAACGGAGCCATCTTAGGGTTCCAGTAACGGGTTTGGTGGCCAAAGTGCACACCAGCTTCCAGCATTTCACGCATTAAAGACATAAAGTTCTCCAAGGGTTTGGTCTTGTAACTACCCGGTATCCGGTAAGGGCCGCAGCGCATGCTGCATTCCAGACACCCCGAGACGGGCAGTCACGCGATTTACTACTCACTACATTTGAAACGTCGCCCACCATGGACAGACGCCTTCACAACAACGGGCTCGCGCATCAGGGCAGATAAATCCGCCTTGACCACCCAAGCCTGATACTTTTCTGGCCACACCGTGCATACAGCCTTAAGCCGGCAGGTGTATCCTAGAGGATTGGAAAGCGTCAGCATTATCCAGCAAAGCCTGGATTTGCTGACCTTCTTTATTCGATGTGATTTTTCTGCAAATGCGCATGGACAAAAACACATGCTGTCCTTGCACCGCTGTTTCAACGCTGTTTTTACTCAGCGGCCGGTGCATCCAGCGGGTGCACCCCAAAGGCCAAACCAGGCCCGTGCAAGACTGCAAAATTCACAAAAGCCTATAATTCTACTATTTTTCAATAGACCTGTTCAAGTTGCTATGAGTATTCTCGTCACAGACCCCACTGATCTCGATAAAATGCGCGCCGCTTGCCAGACGGCAGCCTCCATCCTGGACTACCTGACTCCTTTTGTGAAAGCAGGTGTTACAACCGGCGAATTGGACCGTTTGTGCAAGGAGCGCATTGCTGAGCTTGGGGTCAAGTCAGCTACGGTAGGCTACGCGCCCCCCGGCTACCCGCCCTTTCCAGGCTCTATTTGCACCTCCGTCAACCACGTTATCTGTCACGGCATCCCAGGCGATAAAGTGTTGAAAAATGGCGACATTCTGAATATGGACGTCACGATTATTCAAGATGGCTGGTTCGGTGACACCAGTCGCATGTACTACGTGGGCGAACCCAGCATCCTGGGGCGCCGCCTGGCAGAGACCACATACGAGTGCATGTGGCTGGGTATTGATCAAGTCAAACCCGGCGCCACCTTGGGTGATGTCGGCCACGCCATTCAGCAACACGCGGAAAAACAGGGCTTTTCTGTGGTTCGCGAGTACTGCGGTCACGGTGTAGGCCAGAAATTCCACCAAGACCCCCAGGTTTTGCACTACGGCAAGCCAGGAACCGGCGTCAAACTGGAAAAAGGCATGATCTTCACGATTGAGCCCATGATCAACGCCGGCCGCCGTGAACTGCGCACCCTGGCGGACCAATGGACCGTGGTAACACGCGACCATAGCCTGTCGGCGCAGTGGGAGCACGCTGTGCTGGTCACCGACACCGGCTACGAAGTTTTGACGGTTTCCCCAGGCATGCCTGCTCCACCGGCCTTCATCAAGGCGTAAACCATGTCTTTCCTGGCCCAGCTTCGCGACAGAATAGCTTGCCGCCGGGCACAGGTTTACGAGCGTTTCCGGCAGGACTTGCATTGTGATCGACTGCTGAAAAGCCTGTGTCAGATTTGCGATCAAGGCCTGCGAGAACTCCTGGACCGCTACCCCCTGCCCCACCAGGCCAGCCTGGCTGCGCTGGGCGGTTATGGTCGTGGCGAGCTCTATCCGCACTCGGATGTGGATTTGCTGATTCTCTTGCAGCGTGAGCCCAATGCTCAGGACATTGACCGCATTCAAGCCTTGGTCGCAGCGCTGTGGGATATCGGCCTGGCCCCAAGCCACAACGTAGCCACGGCTGCTCAGTGCCTGGAGCAAGCCAGCCAAGACATCACCATAGAGACTGCCTTGCTGGAAAGCCGCTGGCTGGCCGGTTCGCGGCTGCTTTTGCGCCATGCTCAACAGCAGCTACAAAGCCAGATGGACCCTCAGGCTTTCTTTCTGGCCAAACAAGCGGAGCAACAGCAGCGCCACGCCCGCCTGCAAGACACGCCCTATTCACTGGAACCTAACTGTAAAGAGTCCCCCGGCGCCTTGCGGGACTTGCAAGTCCTGCTCTGGATGGCTCGGGCAGCTGGGCTGGGACGCACTTGGGTCGATGTGGGGCAATCCGAGCTTTTGACCCAGTCCGAACTGAAAGCGTTGCAACGAGTCGAAGAGGCCTTCAAGCGCTTGCGCATTGAACTGCACCTGCTGACAGGCCGCGCTGAAGACAGGCTACTTTTTGATCTACAGCCCCGTCTGGCTGAAATCTACGGTTTCCAACCCACGGCCACCCGCCGCGCCAGTGAATTGCTGATGCAACGCTATTATTGGGCAGCCAAGATTGTCAGCCAGCTGAATCTGATCTTGATGCGCAGCATTGAAGAGGACTTGTTCCCGCAAACCGATCAAGAACCTCAGATCCTGGACGACCATTTCCAGATTCATCACGGCCAGCTGGAATTGCGCCAAGCCGACGGCTTCGAGCAAGACCCGTCCCTAATTTTTGTGGCCATGCTGCACTTGCAGCAGCAGTCCAATCTGCGCGGCTTGAAAGCCGACACCTTGCGTGCTTTATGGCACGCACGACGTTTGATTGATGCCAAGTTTCGAGCCGAGCCACGCAATCGACGTCTTTTTCTGGAAATACTGCAGCAGAACAAGGGGATTGTACATACCTTGAGGCTTATGAATCTGCTCAATCTCCTGCCGCGCTATTTGCCTGTTTTCAGGCGCATAGTGGGTCAGATGCAGCACGATTTATTCCACGCCTACACCGTGGATGAGCACACACTTAAAGTCATCCGCAATCTGCGCCGCTTCACCATGGCCGAGCATAGCGAAGAGCTCTCTATGGCCAACCAGCTGATGAGCGGATTTGACCGCCATTGGCTGCTGTACATCGCCGCGCTGTTCCATGACATTGCCAAGGGACGAGGGGGTAATCATTCGGAGCTGGGTGCTCAAGACGCCCTGGCCTTTTGCCAGGACCACGGTCTGATGCCCATAGACGCGGAGTTGGTGGTGTTTCTGGTCAGAGAGCACCTGACCATGTCCCAAGTGGCGCAAAAGCGCGACCTGAGCGATCCCCATGTCATCTTCCAGTTCCTGCAGACCGTTGGTACCGAGCGCCGCCTGACTGCCCTTTATCTGTTAACGGTAGCCGACATACGCGCCACTAGCCCCACCGTCTGGAACTCCTGGAAGGGTAAGCTGCTGGAAGACCTATATAACTTGACCTTGGCCGCCTTAGGCCGCCAGGCCAAAGACGGGGTATCCGTACTGGACCAGCGCAAACGCGATGCAGCCGGCGAAATCCGTCTGGCCGGACTGCTGGACGAAGCCCGTGAAGACTTCTGGCAATGGCTGGACAAGCCCTATTTCCTGCGCCATGACGCCAGTGAAATTGCTTGGCACACCATTCAGCTCTACCACCAGTCCCAGAGCCTGACACCTATTGTTCGTATTCGTCCTGCGGGCCAGACTGATGCCTTGCAAGTGCTGGTCTACACCAAAGACGCCAGCGGCCTGTTTTTACGGATTTGCCGCTACTTTGACAGCCAAGCCGTGAGCATTCAGGATGCCCGCATCTACACCACTCGCCATGGCTGGGCGCTGGACAGCTTTATCGTCATGCTGCCTGCCTACGACCATGCCTTGCGACGCGACCCTTTGCTCATTGAAACCGAGCTATGCCAGGCGCTGGAACAAGACCTTCCCCCTTTCGAGTACAGCCACAAACACTACCGCGATGTGCGCTCGCGCCGAGCACGCGTCTTTCCTATTCAGCCCACCGTCGATTTACGTCCCGATGACAAGGGTCAAGACTGGATTTTGACGCTTAGTGCTACAGACCGGCGTGGTTTGTTGTACAGCCTTGCCCAAGTGTTCGAGCATCACGATGTACGGCTGCGCTCGGCCAAAGTCATGACCCTGGGCGATCGTGTTGAAGACGTCTTTATCCTCAGTGGTGCCGCCCTGGAACAAAACCGTAATCAATTGCGCCTGGAGCGCGATATACGTTTAGCCCTCTCTCAACAAGCCAGTAGCTCGACATCCAGCTAAGTTTCTGAAACGTTAAAATTACTTCCACTTACATCATTGTATTTTTTAAAGCCCATATTCGAACAATATACTCAAACGTAGCGCAGGCTGATCCTCTAAAGTTCGAAAATCTCCACCCTATCATCTTCAGAGAAGTCATATGCTATCGTTAAAAAACATGGCAGTCTTGGCAATTTTCCTAGCGGCCACACCGACCTCTTATGCGGGTTTCTCCGACACTCAATGGGCAGTTCATATAACTAACTTTACGGGATCATTTCCCGCTAAGCCCAAAGAGGGTTTCAAGAACTTGAGTTTCTCCATCAGCGTCTTGTCTGGCCCCTTAACAGAGAAGTTTTATTATTCACAATATATCAACTTCAATTCACCCACGTCTGACAACGAAGCTTATTATTACGGAATTCAGCCGGCAGGTAATGGCCAGACACTGATCATATTTTCCTATTTTGGCAAGGGAGGGCGTGCAATCGATATCGATCATTGCTCCTCAGGCGCTGATGGCGGTAATGGAATAACATGCAACACCGTTAAGATACCCTTCGCCCTAGGTAATACATACGATTTCCTGGCGGTTCTCACAGAAGAGACTGCAAGCGAAAATCTATGGGAGGGCTACGTTACAGATGCTGCCACTCAAGAGAAGGTGAAGATCGGAGCTTGGGCAACGCCGAAAACGCTAGGGTATCTGTCTGGTTCGAATATCGGCTTTATAGAAGACTACACCGGCATTAAAAATTGCGCCGAGATTCCGGCAACCTCAGCGTATTTCAGTGCGGGAACCTCCCAGCTGGACGCCAACACGATTGCAACAAGCGTCGTCAACAAAGCCTATAAAGTTGGCGTTTGCGCGCATTCTGTTAATTTCTCTTCTTTCATCGATGAACGCGCTGGCATTTCAATCATTCAAAATGACGGGGAAGATAATGACCCTTGAGGGTTTAGGTACAGAGCAATTCTGAGAAAGGCATGGTTACTTAACCCTCCCTTCTCTTTATGAATACCACTTTATTTTTACTCCTTTAAACTTTGTTTTATTTAATTATTAAATATAAGACAATTTTTATTTTATAAGCAATACTTTTAAATAAACAAATTTAAAATTTTTATCCTTTTTCCTTATAATTTATTTATCCACTCAGAAATAAATATCTACAGACTAGGATTCCCTCAAACCTTCCTTGGTATGCCGATTACTTTAGCACCAAAAGCAAAAACCAATTTAATTTTCAAGATAAATCGGCAGTTTATAGTGACAATGATGTTTTTCTTCTTTCATCACTGCATAACTTGTCGCCGTTATCTGACCTACTGACTTCACGATGCGCGAATCTGACGGTTCAGATGCCAAACACCGCTTCTAGTCCTTGTTTTTTACCGCCGACTCCCCTGTCGACAAAGCATCATGCTCTAGAGCAACATCGATCAAGTCATCACGCGCATGCACTGAAAGTCTGTCTCAAACTGCCCCAGGTTGACGAGAATGAAAGAACGGTGCTTCTTGCCTAGCTTCAAGATGCCAGTCGTATCAACGGGAGAAAGTCATGCAGGGGGGTGCATCGCATAGCAGGGGTTTGTTTGGTGGGTAAGGGCGAGCCCTCATCTTTCCGCCACACCTTCAGTACAGCAGTGAACGGCTTACTTCTGCGCGTAGTCCGGCAAAAAAATGTGGACTTTTTCCCCAGCAGAGTACTGCCCCTTGAGCTTTACAAGAGTATTTTCGGGTCATTTTTCAGCAAGGGTTTCTGATGTTCCAGTCTTCTATGCCCTCTCCATCCCCCAGTTGATAAAATGGACCAGAAACTCTCCTTGATCAAAGGCTCAAATTTGTCCCAGAAGCACCGACCTCAGACACCTATAGCGCGAGACTACCTGCGCCAAAGCTCCCCTAACACGCTCTGATCAATCGAATGGCCCCCAATCGTAGGTTAATCTTACGATTCCATTATTTACATCAACCAATCACCCCGTCGTAATGGAAATCTCCTCCGTACTCGCTGATGTCAGCCGCAGCTTCCTGTTTGCATTGGCGACCCTCTTGCCCATGCTTAACCCCCCGGCGGCCGCTCCCATCTTTCTGACCCTGACCGAAGGGGCCAGCGTGCCCGACCGCGCCCGGCTTGCCAAGAAAGTCTCCATCAATATTTTCATCATGCTGGCCGTGGCTATGGTCGCGGGCAATATTGTGCTGAATTTCTTTGGCATTTCCCTGCCCATTATTCGTATCGGCGGGGGCTTGCTGGTGATCGGCACAGCCTGGCGACTGATCAATGCGTCTGACTTTGATGCAGCCCATGCGCAAAACATGGCCGAATCCTATTCATGGGAGCAAATCCGCTCCAAAGCCTTTTACCCGCTGACCTTCCCCATGCTGTGTGGCCCCGGTTCGCTCTCTGCGGCACTGACAGTGGGTGCCACACTGCATGACAACTCGGTGGCCGGCACCATGAGCAAACTAGCCGGCGCCCTGCCCGCTATTGCGGCCGCCAGCTTCATTGTGTTTCTGGCCTTACGTTTTGCTTCGCAATTTCTGTACAAGCTGGGTAAAAATGGCACGGCTGTCGTGATGCGCCTGTCAGCCTTCATTTTGCTCTGTCTGGGCGTACAAATTACCTGGGCCGGTTTTCATGAACTTTTCCTGGGTTTGCTGCACGAAGCTTCTACCTTTTACTCTTTGAGCGCTTCCTGATACCATGGCCGCCACATTTCGCCAGTCTGCTGTGCCCTACTACTTAATCGCCCTGCTGTCTTTTTTAGCAGTGGGTTTTGCTTTGATTTCCCAGCATTTTTTCAGCATTCCGCCCTGCGCCTGGTGTGTGCTGCAGCGCCTGATCTTTCTGGTGCTGGGGGCCTTTAGCCTGATTGCTGGTGTATTGCGTCAGCTGGGCTATCAACGCAGTTCGATACTGGCCAATCTGCTGGGGCTGGCTACGGCTGTAGGCGGTATCGTGGCGGCTTGGTATCAAGTGTCAGTGGCACAGCACTTGTTTAGCTGTGACCAAACCTTTGCGGACCGCTTCATCACCCAATCGGGTCTGGAAAGCGGCCTGCCTTGGTTGTTTGGCATTTATGCTTCCTGCATGGACGCCCGCCAGCCCTTGTTCGGGATTGAATACGCCTACTGGAGCCTGGGCCTGTTCATCATTCTGGGCCTCGGTCTGCTGCTGACGCTATTCAAGCGCCGCGGCGCTTGATCCCATCCTGACATACCCACATCAAGCCCTGCTCCGTGCAGGGCTTTTTTGCGTGAACGGAAGTAGTCAGCCGGGTATCAAACCCAGATCGGTATATACGGCATCGCGCACTTGATCTGGAAAAGCGCCAAACAAGCCTTCAGGCGCCGTATTGCTCATACTGACAATAATCACGTCATTCTGTGGATCAAACATCCACTTCTGGCCAAACGCTCCAACCCATTGCAGGCTGCCTGCGGCTAGCGGCATATTTGCGTCGGGTTCTTGCCGGGAAATAGCGGCGCCATAGGTGTAACCCCAGTTATGCCACATGCACTTGCTGGAGTACGGCACCTGATCGCTTAGCACGGCCTGGCGGTAGGGTTGGGACAGCAAATCACCGCTACGCAGCGCCAGCAAGATACGCATCAAATCCGGCCCTGAACCTAGCAAAGAAGCTCCTGCATACACGGGGACCTGCGGATGAGACATACATTTCTCGTCAAAACGCAGTGTTCCTATGCCCAAATCCAGAAGGCGATCAACGCGGGTCAAATTCTGTACACCACTTTGATAATGGGCGGCTATCTGAAAATCCTCACGCCCATAAAACGAGCAATGCCTAAGCCCTAAAGGCCGATTCATCGTCTCTTCCAACAGCGCTGGCAGACTGCGTCCCGTAGCCACCTGCAAGGCTTGCCCCACTACATCCACGCCTAGGGAATATCGCCAAGCCGTCCCCGGCGCAAAGCGCAAGGGTACTGAGCATAGTCGTCTGAAGTTTTCTTCCCAGCTCAGATCCGCCTGATCAATGCCATCACTGATTTGGGCTTGCGCGTACACACTCTCTTCGCCGTCAATAAAGCGGTAACTCAGCCCAGAGGTATGTGTGAGCAGTTGATGAATAGAGATGGGCGGACAACTCCCCTCAAAGGAAGGCCCAAAATGGGGTAGGTAACGGGTAATTCTATCTTTCAAGGACAAATACCCTTGCTCCACCAAGCGCAAAGCCATCAAAGAACTAATGGTTTTGCTAAGAGAACCCAATCTAAATACCGTGTCATCCTGCATTGGCAGAGCCTGCTCTTTATCCGCCCAGCCGCCCGCAAAGCTGGCTAGGATCTGTCCTTTATGAGCGACCAGTACCACCATACCCATTATTTGGCTGCGATCTAAAGCCTGTTCAAGCACTTGGTGCAAGGTGGGCAAATAGACAGAGGAATAAGTAGGGGCCAGACTGGCTTCAAGCGTCGCCTGAGCAGACTGCGTAGTATCGATTAGTTCTTTCATCTTTGTTTCCAGATGGAATGAGCTTGAATGCCCATGATTTATCGAAAGAAGCAAAGAAAAAATATAAGTTAATTCCCCCCCTAAACCCTAAATAAATAATGGAATATAAAACTATCAAACCTTTGAAAACAATGTCTTTATTTTATGAAATAGGCTAATAATTAAAGCATCAATAAATAGATCTAGAATAAAAATATCATAGAAATAAAAAAACCCGCTATAAAAGCGGGTTTTTAATCAAGCTAGACTAAGCAGATTTATCAATCCGTCACGTCCGGCACATCGCGGCCATTTTTACGACCTTCTGACAGCAGATTCAGATAAGCCTCGTCCACATCGCCCGTTACGTATTCACCGCTAAAGCAGGAAGACTCAAAACCAGCAAAGCGTGGATTTAAATCGCTCAAGGATTTTTCCAGATCGCTCAGATCTTGGTAAACCAGACCATCCACACCAATTTCCTTGGCGACCTGATCCACATCCCGGCCGGTTGCGATCAGCTCGGACACGGTGGGCATATCGATGCCGTATACGTTCGGAAAGCGCACTGGCGGCGCAGCGGAGGCAAAAAACACTTTATTCGCGCCAGCGGCACGAGCCATGTCCACAATCTGTCGGCTGGTTGTACCACGCACAATGGAGTCATCCACCAGCAGCACATTCTTGCCACGGAACTCCATAGGAATGGCGCTCAGCTTCTGGCGCACCGACTTCTGGCGCACTTCCTGGCCTGGCATGATGAAGGTGCGGCCAATATAGCGATTCTTGATGAAGCCTTCGCGGTAATCCAGGTTCAGATGCGCTGCCAGCTGCATGGCCGAGGGACGAGCCGAGTCCGGAATCGGCATCACCACATCAATGTCCGCCAGACGCAGGTTCTTGGCCACGTTTTCTGCCAGATACTCCCCCATCAGCAGGCGAGCATCGTAGACAGATACTCCATCCACGGTGGAATCCGGACGGGCAAAGTAGACGTATTCAAAGACACAGGGGTTCAAACGTGGATTTTCAGCGCACTGACGGCTGCTCAGATTGCCGTCCAAATCCACGATGATGGCCTCACCAGGCTCTACGTCGCGGATCAACTCAAAACCGCAACCCGTCAGGGCGACAGACTCAGAAGCGATCATCCACTCTTCGCCCTTGTCGGTCACATTGCGACCAATACACAAAGGACGGATGCCATTGGGGTCACGGAAAGCAACCAGACCAAAATCAGCAATCTGTGACACCACGGCGTATGCGCCACGGGCACGGCGATGAACGGCCGAAACCGCTTCGAACACCTCATCCTGGGATAGCTCGGGGCCAGTGGCAGCACGTTGCAGTTCGTGAGCGTACACGTTCAGCAGCACTTCGGAATCCGAATTGGTGTTGATATGGCGTCGATCAATGGTGAACAACTCTTCACGCAGCTGACGCCAGTTAGTCAGATTGCCATTGTGCACAAAGGTGATGCCAAAGGGAGCATTCACGTAAAAAGGCTGTGCCTCGGCAACGTTCTCGCTGGAGCCTGCCGTTGGGTAGCGCACGTGGCCAATACCGCTATTACCCGGCAAGGACCGCATATTGCGGGTGCGGAACACGTCCCGCACCAAGCCAAAGGCTTTGTGCATGCTAAAGAACTGATCTTCCCAAGTTGCCAGCCCCGCCGCATCCTGCCCGCGATGCTGCAGCAAGAGCAAACTGTCATAGATCAACTGATTTACAGGGCTGCGCGCAACAACCCCTACAACTCCACACATGATTGGTTCCCGTTAGTGTGTTCTCAATAAGGTAGCCATTCTGCCAAAGACGGCGGCAGCATGGCCTTAATCGACTGCACCGCGCGGATCGCAGGCTCGGCCAGCTTGGCCTGCTCCCACCACGGTTCTTTAGGTAAATCGGTATGCCCGGCCAATATCACCAGGATCAACACCAGCAACACCCCGCGAGCCAAGCCAAACAGGCCACCCAAGCCGTGATCGGCTGGTGTCAGACCTGTTTGCTCTATCAGACTGGCCAGCAGCATGTTCAATAAGCCCACCAGTAACAAGACCATAAAAAAAACGGCTCCGTAGGCCAAAGCCGTACGTAATAAGCCGTTTTCTATCCAGACTTGTATCCAGCCTGATGTGCGTGGCCCCCACCAGATTGCGGCCATGAAAGCCAACAAATAGGCGCTGAGCGAAAGAACTTCCTTGATCAATCCGCGTATCAGGCCCAGAAAGCCTGATACGCCCACAATTCCAAGGACGATATAGTCGAAGCTGCTCACTTAGCCGAGATAAAACTGTTCTCGTAGCCGAGCGAGCGCAAGCGGGCCTGGGCGGCCTGAGCCGCTTCACGGGTGGGGAATGGCCCCACACGCAAACGATAGGTTGCCTTGCCCCCGCTTTGTGCCGTTTCTACATAGGCATTGGTCACACCGGCCGATACCAGCTGATCGCGACGCGACTGAGCATCACTCTGGTTGGAATAGGCGACAATCTGCAAAATAAAGTTGCCTTGCTGTGCAGCAGGCTTGCTGGCGGCAGGAGCGGGTTTGTCCGGTACACGGCCTTCCAGCAACGCCAAAGCGTAGGAACCGTCGTCCGTACGGTTGCCTGGAGCCGGAGTAGTTGGCTTAGGCTTCTCAACAGGCTTGGGTTTTTCCACAGGCTTGGGAGTTTCTGGGCGGGTGGTCACAGGTGGCGGCGCTTCAGGGGTAGGCGTTGTCACATGCGCAGGGTCCGTTTCCAGACCTGGGTTGACCACAGCCAAACCACCATCCGTTGTGGATGGATCTGTCACCAAGGGTTCGTCAGGCTGCTCGATCGTGGGAGTAGGCGTGCCCTCTTGCACAATCAGCTCACCGGGGCGAGTTTGTGCCGAGCCTTGACCAGCATGTTGACCAATAGGCCCCAGCGCCAGTGATTGTTCCGGCTCGGGCGGCGTCTTGTCCGCGGTCAGCATGGGCACCAGCACGACAACAGCCAGCACCAGTGCCAATGCACCAATCAGACGGCGCCGAGCCCGTCCACGCAGTTCCGATAATTGTGAGTCGCTGGAACCGGTCGTCCGGCGACCCGACGATGAAGAAGTATCGTTACGTGAAAATAAACCCATGAGCCTCAGACCTATGAAATAAGCAGTCTTGCCGATATTCAGGAAGATGAACGGTCGTTTGCGGCTTCAAGAATCGGCCCTACCGTCGCAAACGAGCCAAACACAACAATTCTATCATTGTCACTGGCCTCTTTTAGCGCCGCCTGGTAAGCGAGCTGAGGACTGTTGTAACTGGATACGACGGCTGACGCTTTACTGACCGAAGCGCGTGCAACCGGCCGAACCCCTGGGCGATGCGCCGTGGATTCCGCTTCGGGAGCCAGAACATCATCAGGCGCCTCACCACGGGCCAAAACAGCACGCACATGCTCGGCCAGTTCTTCACCCGATAGGCTGCGTGGCCCGTCCAGGCTGGCGCACATCCAATGGTCAATCCGAGTCGCCATACGAGCAATGACCCCATCGACGTCCTTGTCCTTGTACATGCCAACGACGGCAATCGTCTTGGGATAAGACGGCATATTATCCAGATTCTGCGCCAAGGCAGCCGCCGCATGCGGATTGTGAGCCACATCAAAAATCACGCAAGGCAGACCGGGCTGGATCTGGAAACGACCTGGCATTTGAGCACGCAATAAACCTGCGCGCACCGCCTGGGCAGGCACTGCCAGACGCGGATGCAGGGACTCCAGGGCGGCCAGTGCCGCAGAGGCATTCAACAATTGATTCGCACCGCGCAGGGCCGGGTAGGCCAATGCCGCACGGCGTTGATTGCGGCCACCATAGGCCCATTGCTGACGGTCGCCCGAGTAGTTGAAATCTTTACCAAACAGCCACAGCTGGGCGCCAATTTCTTCAGCGTAATCCAGCATGGTTTGCGGAGGCACCGGATCAGCACAGATGGCAGGACGATCGGCACGAAAAATATGGGCTTTTTCCCAGGCGACTTGCTCGCGGGTATTGCCCAGGTATTCAGCGTGGTCAATATCGATGCTGGTAATGACGGAGCAATCGGCGTCAATGATGTTGACGGCATCCAGTCGGCCACCCAGGCCCACTTCCAGCACGGCCACATCCACCCGCTGTTCCTGGAACAGCAACAAAGCGGCCAATGTGGAGAACTCAAAGTAGGTCAGAGTCAGATCGCCACGTGCTTCGTTGATGCGCGCAAACTGGGCCGTGATCTGGGCGTCGTCTGCCATTTCGCCATTTAGACGAATGCGTTCGTTGTAGCGCACCAGATGCGGCGACGCGTACACGCCCACTTTATAGGCGGCCGCCAGCAAGATGGCCTCCAACATGGCGCAGGTTGAGCCCTTGCCATTAGTGCCGCCCACCGTAATGACGACGGAATCCAGTTTCAACTCAAGGCGTTGAGCCACCTCACGAATCCGTCCCAGGCCCATATCAATCGCCGAAGGATGCAAAGTTTCCAAATAGGATAGCCAGTCACTCAGCGCGGAGTCGGCCTTCAGTACAGGATTCGTCATGACAATACCAATTACAAAAAAAAACGGCAGGCGCTGATGATAGCACCTGCCGTGGTCCAGTACGCCTTAACTATCAGGCCGACACTGGTATTACTTGCGGCGCGCTGGAGGCAAGTCCGTGCACGTCCCTTCTGCGACAGCGGCGGCTTTACCAACCGATTCGCACAAGGTGGGGTGCGGGTGGATGGATTTGGCCAGATCAACGGGATCTACGCCCATCTCAATAGCCAGAACCAGCTCACCGATCAGCTCACCTGCATTAGTACCGACGATACCGCCACCCACGATACGGTGGGTTTCAGCATCAAACAGCACTTTGGTGAAGCCTTCATCGCGGTTATTCGCAATGGCACGACCCGATGCTGCCCACGGGAACACGCCCTTCTCCACCTTGATCCCGTCTTTCTTGGCCTGATCTTCGGTCAGACCCACCCAGGCGATTTCCGGATCGGTGTAAGCCACCGAAGGAATCACGCGAGCATCAAAGAAGGACTTCTGGCCGGCAATAACTTCAGCTGCCACGTGTGCCTCGTGCTCGGCCTTATGCGCCAGCATGGGCTGACCCACAATGTCGCCAATCGCGTAGATATTGGGCACGTTGGTACGCTGCTGCTGATCGACAGGGATAAAGCCACGGTCCGTGACTTGTACGCCTGCTTTTTCAGCACCAATTTTCTTGCCATTGGGCGAGCGGCCTACGGCTTGCAGAACCAGGTCGTAGCGCTGTGGCTCGGCCGGAGCGTTCTTGCCTTCGAAGGTCACCCAGATGCCGTCTTCGCGCGCTTCTGCCGCCACGGTGCTGGTTTCCAGCATCATGTGGTCAAAGCGATGCTTGTTCATCTTCTCCCACACCTTGACCACGTCGCGGTCTGCACCTGGCATCAAGCCCGTTTGCATTTCAACCACGTCCAGGCGGGCGCCCAGAGCCGAGTACACCGTACCCATTTCCAGACCGATGATGCCACCACCCACAATCAGCATGCGCTTGGGCACAGACTTCAGTTCCAGCGCGCCGGTGGAGTCCACCACGCGTGGATCGTCAGGCAAGAATGGCAGTTTTACCGACTGGCTGCCGGCCGCAATAATGGCCGAACCAAACTTGATGACTTTCTTGGTGCCGTCATTGGCGGTCACTTCGATGTGATTAGGGTCCAGGAACTGGCCGTTGCCGACCACAACCTGTACCTTGCGGCCTTTTGCCATGCCCGCCAGACCACCGGTCAATTTGCCGATGACCTTGTTCTTGTAGTCACGCAGCGCATCAATATCAATTTCGGCTTCGCCAAACTTGATGCCGTGGGTGGCCAGGGATTTGGCTTCCTCGTAGACCGCCACGGTATGCAGCAAGGCCTTGGAAGGAATACAACCCACGTTCAGACACACACCGCCCAGGGTGCTGTAGCGCTCGACCAGAGCCACTTTCAGGCCCAGGTCAGCAGCACGGAAGGCTGCGTTGTAGCCGCCTGGGCCAGCGCCCAGAACCACGACATCCACGGCATCATCCGAGCCACCCTGGTGGCTGGCAGCCTGGGGAGCAGGCGCAGCAGCTGGAGCGGGTGCCGGAGCCGTTGCAGCAGCCGCAGGAGCGGCAGCTTTAGGAGCTTCCTCCTGCTTGGCAGGCGCAGCGGCCGGGGCGGACTTGCCTTCAGCCGCTTCAATCTTGGCAATGGGCGAACCCTGGGAGACTTTGTCACCCACTTTGACCAGCAACTCCTTGATCACCCCTGCCTGTGCGGCAGGGATTTCCATGGAGGCCTTATCGGACTCCACAGTAATCAGGCTTTGTTCGACTTCGACTGTGTCGCCAACTTGCACGAGCACTTCGATAACATCGACCTCGCCGGTGTCACCAATATCCGGGACCGTCAGATCAATCAGACTCATGGCAACTCCTTACAGTGCGATGCGGCGAAAGTCAGCCAACATCGTTGCCAGGAAGGCATTGAAGCGGGCTGCGGAAGCACCGTCAATGACGCGGTGATCGTAGGACAAAGACAAAGGCAGCATCAAACGCGGCTCAAATTCCTTGCCATTCCATACGGGCTGCATGGAGGAACGTGACAGACCCAAAATGGCCACTTCTGGCGCATTGATGATGGGTGTGAAGTCCGTACCGCCAATACCGCCCAGCGAGGAAATCGTAAAGCAACCACCTTGCATTTGAGCAGCGCTCAACTTGCCATCACGGGCAGCAGCGGCCAGCTCGCCCGTTTCGCGGGCGATATCCAGAATGCCTTTCTTGTCGGCATCACGGATGACCGGCACGACCAGGCCATTAGGCGTATCAGCAGCAAAACCGATGTGGTAGTACTGTTTGAGCACCAGATTGTCGCCGTCCAGCGAGGCATTGAACTCGGGGAATTTCTTCAAGGCAGCCACTGCCGCTTTGATGACAAAAGCCAGCATGGTGACGCGAGCGCCGGACTTCTTGTACTCCTCGTTCAGTTCCTTGCGCAGTGCTTCCAAGGACGTGATGTCGGCTACATCGTTATTGGTGACATGAGGAATCATGACCCAGTTGCGATGCAGGTTAGCGCCGGAGATCTTCTTGATGCGCGACAAGGCCTTGGTTTCGACCGCGCCGAACTTGGCAAAGTCCACCTTGGGCCAGGCCAGTACATCCAGACCACCCACTTGCGCAGCCGTACCTGCTGCCGTGATCGGAGCCGCACCGCCTGCCAGAGCTTGTTTCACAAAGCCGCGGACGTCATCAGCCGTAATACGGCCTTTCTCACCCGAGCCGTAGACCTTGCTCAGGTCCACACCCAGTTCACGAGCAAACTTGCGAACGCTAGGCGAGGCGTGGGGCAGATTGCGCAAGGTAGCGTCAGCCTGGGCAAAGGCAGCCGTAGGCGAAACACGTTCAGGAGCAGGAGCACCCGCCCCCACCACCACAGACGAGGAGGCAGAGGCAGCAGGAGCCGCTTCCTTGGCAGGCTCAGCCTTGGCGGCAGGAGCCTCTTCCGCTTTCGCAGGGGCAGCCGCAGAAGCCGAACCTTGAACGGTCAGTTCCAGAATATCGCTGCCCTGGCTGACCTTGTCACCCAGCTTGACCTTGATGGCCGTTACCACACCCGAGTGCGAAGACGGCACTTCCATCGAAGCCTTGTCAGACTCAACGGTAATCAGGCTCTGCTCTACTTCAACCGTGTCACCGACCTGAACCATGATTTCGATGACGTCCACATCACGGGCGTCGCCAATATCAGGCACTTGTACCGTTACTTGTTGCTCGCCACCGGCGGGCGCTGCCGCCGCGGCGGCAGGGGCTGGAGCAGGAGCGGCTTCCTTGGCAGGCTCGGCCTTGGCAGCCGGAGCCGCCTCAGCCTTGGCAGGTTCTTCTGCTGCCGGCGCAGCTTGTGCGGCGTCAGCAGCTTCCAGTTCCAGCACCAGGCTGCCTTCTTTGACCTTGTCACCCAGCTTGACCTTGATCGACTTGACCACGCCAGCAGCGGACGACGGGATTTCCATGGAGGCCTTGTCGGACTCCACAGTAATCAAACTTTGCTCGACCTCGATGGTCTCGCCTTCTTTGACCAAGATTTCGATCACTTCGACTGCGTCGTCGGCACCGATATCCGGGATTTTGACTTGAATGATATTGCTCATGGTTCAGTCCCTTATGCGTGGTGCGGGTTAGCCTTGGAAGGATTGATGCCGTACTTGGCAATCGCTTCGGACGCTTTGCTGAACGGGATCTTGCCTTCTTCAGCCAGGGCGCGCAAAGCGGCCAGCACCACAAAGTGACGATCAACCTCGAAGTGCTCGCGCAGCTTGAAGCGGAAGTCGGAACGGCCAAAACCATCAGTGCCCAGCACTTTGAAGGTGCGATCCTTCGGTACGAACGGACGAATCTGGTCGCCAAAGGCCTTGATGTAGTCGGTAGAGACCACGATAGGACCTTCTGTTTTTTGCAGCTGTGTGGTCACGTACGGTACAGGCAGATCTTTGCCTTCCGGATTGAGCAGCGCAGCACGCTCGCAATCCAGACCATCACGACGCAATTCGGTAAAGCTGGTGACGCTCCAGACGTCCGAGCCAATGCCCCAGTCTTTTTCCAGCAAATCTTGTGCGGCAATGACTTCGCGCAAGATTGTGCCCGAACCCATCAGCTGAACACGCAGCTTGCTGTCTTTGGCAACAGACTTGAACTTGTACATACCGCGCAAGATGCCGTCTTCGTCGCCTTCAACCAGACCGGGCTGAGCGTAGTTCTCGTTCATCAGGGTGACGTAGTAGTACACGTCTTCCTGGTCCTGAACCATGCGCTTCAGACCGTGCTGCATGATGACAGCCACTTCGTGCGAGAAGGTGGGGTCGTAGGACACGCAGTTAGGAATCAGCGAGGACTGAATATGGCTGTGGCCATCTTCGTGCTGCAAACCTTCACCGTTCAGCGTGGTGCGACCGGCAGTACCGCCCAGCACAAAACCACGTGCCTTCATGTCACCCGCAGCCCAAGCCAGATCGCCAAAGCGCTGGAAGCCGAACATGGAGTAGTAAATGAAGAACGGGATCATGATGCGGTTGCTGTTGGAGTACGACGTTGCTGCCGCAATCCAGGAGCTGAATGCACCTTGTTCGTTAATACCTTCCTGCAACAACTGACCATTGGCCGTTTCGCGGTAGTACATCACCTGATCTTTATCGACCGGGGTGTATTTCTGGCCTTCTGGTGCGTAAATACCGATCTGACGGAACAGACCTTCCATACCAAAGGTACGGGATTCGTCGGCCAGGATAGGTACAGCACGAGGGCCCACCTGCTTATCGCGCAGCAAGGTGTTAAAGAAGCGTACAAAGGCTTGAGTGGTGGAAATTTCACGGCCTTCGGCAGTGGCTTCCAGCATAGGCTTGAACGCGTCCAGAGTTGGTACGGTCAGCTGTTCATCGGCCTTGTTGCGACGCTTGGGCAGGTAGCCACCCAGTGCCTGACGGCGTGCGTGCAGGTACTGCATTTCTGGCGAATCATCGGCAGGCTTAAAGTAAGGCAGCTCTTCCAACTTGTCGTCAGGAACAGGAATATTGAAACGGTCGCGGAACTCGCGCACAGCGTCCAGATCCAGGCTCTTTTGCTGGTGCGAAGGGTTCTTGGCCTGACCCACGTGACCCATGCCGTAACCCTTGATGGTTTTGGCCAGGATGACAGTCGGTTGACCTTCATGCTTGCTGGCGGAATCAAAAGCAGCGTAAACCTTGTGTGGATCGTGACCACCACGGTTCAGGCGCCAGATGTCTTCGTCGCTCATGCGGCTGACCATTTCCAGCAGCTTGGGGTGCTTGCCAAAGAAATGTTCGCGCACGTAAGCGCCATCATTGGCTTTGTAGGCCTGGTATTCACCGTCCACGGTGTCTTCCATGACCTTGCGCAAGATGCCTTCTTTATCGCGGGCCAACAAGGGGTCCCAGTAACCGCCCCAGATCAGCTTGAGCACGTTCCAGCCAGCACCACGGAAGGTGCCTTCCAGTTCCTGAATGATCTTGCCGTTACCGCGCACAGGACCGTCCAAGCGCTGCAAGTTACAGTTCACGATGAAAATCAGGTTATCCAGTTTTTCACGTGCGGCCAGACCAATCGCGCCCAAGGATTCGGGTTCATCCATCTCGCCGTCGCCCAGGAACACCCAGACTTTACGGCCGCTGGTATCGGCAATGCCACGGGCATGCAGGTACTTCAGGAAGCGGGCTTGGTAGATCGCCATCAATGGGCCCAGGCCCATGGACACGGTGGGGAACTGCCAGAATTCAGGCATCAACTTGGGATGCGGGTAGGATGGCAAGCCTTTGCCGTCAACTTCCTGACGGAAGTTGTTCAGCTGCTCTTCGGAAATACGGCCTTCCATGAAGGCGCGGGCGTAAATACCGGGCGAGGAGTGGCCCTGGAAAAAGACCATATCGCCGCCGCGATCTTCAGTCTCGGCATGCCAGAAGTGGTTCTGACCGCAACCGATCATGGTTGCCAGCGAGGCAAACGAAGCAATGTGGCCGCCCAAACCGCCGCCATCAGGAGGCGTTTCACGGTTGGCGCGCACGACCATGGCCATCGCGTTCCAGCGAATATAGGAGCGAATGCGCTCTTCCAGTACCAGGTTGCCGGGGTGAGCCGGTTCCAAACCAGGAGGAATTGTGTTCTCGTAAGCCGTGTTGGGCGAAAACGGGATATGGGCACCGGAGCGACGGGCCAGATCAATCAGTTTTTCAATCAGATCATGGGCGCGGGCCGGGCCTTCACGGTCCACTACCGCTTCCAGGGCGTCTAGCCACTCTTTTGTTTCTAGGGCTTGGTCTTGACTGACCTGAGCCGAACTATTGTCTTGGGTTGAGGACATATAGTGTCTCCATATATGTGGTAGTAGTCCGGTCTTGCTCGACGCTGAGCCGCCCATCTATAAGAAGTAAAGCGATCCTGACCGAAGCGGGTATTGCGGACTGTGAGCGTTCATGGCGGGGTACGCCTGTACCAGCTCATTCTAGGAAAGAACACACAAACGCTCAAGCAAAATTTCATTTTATGGTATGTGTTTTCATAATATGAAATATCACTAAAAAAAATAGCCCTACATTACAATTCAGCCATATTCCTATTCTTGCTGTCATGGCCACTCATTCTAAAAAGTCTCTGATCCCCTCCACCTTTTATGACCAGGCCAAACAGAATCGCCGCGGATTCTATTGGTTAACGCCGGTTGTGGTGCTGTTTCTCTACCTGTGCGTCATGGGGGTATTCCTGTGGCTGCAGCGGCTACAAAACGATAGCGTCATGTTTGTGACCATCGATCAGGAAACGCGCCAGCAACGCCTGATGATGGTGATTCTGGCACTCTCTTTGGTCATTGTGGTGAGTCTCCTGGCGCTTTGGCGCTACACCCGTTTTCGCACCCATGCCGAGGCGGCCCAATCAGCAGAAACCGGCTTTAGACGTGCCATGGAAAACTCCATGTCCACCGGTATGCGCGTTTTTGATATGCAAGGCCGCATCGCTTATGTAAACCCGGCTTTCTGTAGGATGATCGGCTGGAACGAAGCCGATCTGGTGGGTCGTACCGCCCCCTTCCCGTATTGGTTACCGGGGCGCCACCAGCAGCACCAGGAAACCCTGGATCTTTTGCTCTCGGGTCGCACACCCAGCAGTGGTCTGGAAGTCGAAGCCCAGCGCCGTGACGGCTCTCGCTTCACCGCCCGTATGTATGTCTCGCCACTGCGCGCGCCCAATGGCGAGCAAATTGGCTGGATGACCTCCATGACAGACATCACCGAGCCCAAACGAATTCGCGAAGCGCTGACAGCCGCTCACGAGCGTTTCATGACAGTGCTGGAAGGTCTGGACGATGCCATTTCTGTGGTCGCCGACACCTCGGACGGTCTGGAGTTGCTGTTTGCCAACCGTACTTACCGCCGCTTTTTCGGTGCCCAGTCCAATGGTCATGCCGAACTTCTGGGTGGTCGCTTAGGTCGCTTTACAGACGAAACAGTGGAAATTTATTCCGAATCCGCCGCCCGCTGGTTTGAGGTGCATCACCGCATGTTGGCCTGGACGGATGGACGACGCGTGCGCCTGCAAGTGGCCCGTGATATCACCGACCGCCGCAAGCACGAAGAAGCTTCTCGTATTCAGCAAGAAAAAGTGCAGCTGACCAGCCGTCTGACCACCATGGGTGAAATGGCCTCCTCGCTGGCGCATGAACTGAACCAGCCCCTGACGGCCATCAATAACTACAGCATGGGTGCCGTGGCCATGCTGAAATCTGGCCGCTATCAGCCTGAAACCCTGCTGGCCGCGTTGGAAAAAGCCGCCCAGCAAGCGGAGCGCGCGGGCAAGATCATCAGCCGTATTCGTGAGTTCGTGAAACGTAGCGAGCCGCGCCGCCAGCGTGTTAAGGTCATGCGCATTGTGGAAAACGCGGTCGGATTCGCCGAAATCGACGCCCGCAAGCGCCAGATCGAGATAGAACTGAGCATTCCCGATCCCGTACCCGATGTCATTGCCGACCCCATTCTCATAGAACAGGTATTATTGAACCTGCTCAAAAATGGGATCGAAGCCATGGAACACAGCGAGCATCATGTGCTCCAATTGGTGATCACCCAACAAGAATCGCTTTTAGAGATGGCGGTCATCGATCGCGGTCATGGTCTTAAAGACCCTGAACGTCTGTTTGAACCGTTTTACAGCACCAAGTCCGAAGGCCTTGGGATGGGCCTGAATATCTGTCGCACAATTATTGAATCGCATCACGGCCGCCTGTGGGCAGTCGGCAATCCAGAGGGTGGAACGATTTTCCGTTTCAGTCTACCTTGTGCGGCACCCGATGTAGCGGACACCCTTGATAACAAACTGGAGATACCCGAATGACCAGCCCGCAAATGCCATGCACCATTTACGTAGTCGATGACGACGAAGCCGTACGGGACTCCTTGCGCTGGCTACTGGAAGCCAACGGCTACCGGGTCCGCTGCTTTGCCTCGGGCGAAGAGTTCTTGGGCGGCTATGATCCGGCCCAGGTTGCCGTCCTGATTGTGGACGTGCGTATGCCCGGCATGAGCGGACTGGAGCTTCAAGAAGCCCTGATCGCTCGTAAATCCTCGATCCCCATTGTGTTCATCACCGGCCACGGCGACGTTCCTATGGCCGTGAGCACCATGAAAAAAGGCGCGATCGACTTCCTGGAAAAGCCCTTTAACGAAGCCGACCTGCGCACCATTGTGGGCCGCATGATCGAGCAGGCTACCGCACGTGCTTCGCAAGCACAGGCACAAAAAGATCAACAAGAAGTCCTGGGCCGCCTGACCGCGCGCGAGCAGCAAGTGCTGGAGCGCATCGTGGCTGGCCGCCTGAACAAGCAAATTGCCGGGGACTTGAATATCAGCATTAAAACTGTCGAAGCGCATCGCGCCAATATCATGGAAAAACTGGAAGTTACTACGGTTGCCGATCTCATGAAAATCGCCCTCACCAAGTCCGAGGACGCGTAAATGAGTGCTCGTATCATTGATGGAAAACAGCTGTCCACACAAATCAAGGCAGAAGTTGCCCAACGTGTTGCAGCTTTGAAGCAAACACATGACCTGCAAGCCGGTCTGACGGTGGTGTTGGTGGGGGAAGACCCCGCCTCCCAGGTCTATGTGCGTAACAAAGGGCTGGCCTGTGAAGCCGCCGGCCTGAAATCCGAAATTATCCGCCTGCCGGCCGATACCACGGAAACCAAGTTGCTGGCCTTGATCACCCGCCTGAATCAGGACAGCTCGGTACACGGTATTTTGGTGCAATTGCCCCTGCCCGCCCATTTGGACGAGCACAAGGTTATTGAAACCATTGCCCCCCATAAAGATGTGGACGGTTTTCACGTCAGCAATGCGGGCATGCTCATGACCGGCAAGCCGCTGTTTGCCCCTTGTACGCCCTATGGCGTCATGAAGATGCTGGAATCTGAAAACGTGAATCTGCGCGGTGCAGAAGCCGTGGTGGTGGGTGCCAGCAATATCGTGGGCAAACCCATGGCCATGCTCTTGCTGGCAGCCGGGGCTACTGTCACGTTGTGCAACTCCAAGACACGCGACCTGGCCGCTCAAACCCGCCGCGCCGATGTCTTGGTAGCTGCGGTTGGCCGTCCCGGGATCATTACCGGCGATATGGTCAAGCCCGGCGCCGTCGTGATTGACGTTGGCATCAACCGAGGTGCAGACGGCAAGCTGTGCGGTGACGTGGACTTTGCCAGTGCCAGCGAAGTGGCCTCGGCCATTACCCCCGTACCGGGTGGCGTTGGCCCCATGACTATTGCCATGCTGCTGGTCAACACCTTGGAAGCGGCCGAACGTTCGGCCAATATCAGTCTTTAATTAATTAACGGTTTATGACGACAAATCCCTTACTGGTTCCTATCGACAGCCTTATTGACTACCCCGCCATCCAGCCTGAGCACATCGAGCAGGCGGTGGATCATCTGTTGGCCTTGGCCCGCCAAGCCGTAGACACAGTCTCCAACGACGATAGCGAACCCAGCTGGGACAACATCGTCGAGCCCATCACGGACGCCACCGAGACCTTGTATCGCGCCTGGTCGGTGGCCGGTCACCTGAACTCGGTCATCAATACGCCGGAACTGCGCACGGTCTACAACCAGTGCCTGCCGCGCATGAGCGAGTTCTCTACCTGGGTGGGCCTGAACCGTGCTTTGTTTTTGCGTTATCAGGCACTGGCCGACAGCCCGGCCTTTGCCGCCCTGACGCCCCAGCGTCAACGCATCGTTACCCTGGCCCTTCGCGATTTCCGCTTGAGCGGCGTGCAACTGGAAGGTCAGGCGCGTGAAGACTACGCCCGTATTTCCGACGAACTGGCACAGACCTCGCAACAGTTCTCTGAGCATGTCCTGGACGCCATTGACCAATGGCACTACTTGGTCACCGATCAGTCCGAACTGGACGGTGTGCCGGATGACGTCTTGGCCGCTGCCCAACGTGCCGCCCAAGAGAATGATCAAGAAGGCTGGCGTTTGACGCTGAAAATGCCTTGCTATTTGCCCGTCATGCAGTACGCCCGCAACCAGACCTTGCGCGAGCTAATGTACCGGGCGTACACCACCATTGCCTCCGATCAGGGCGATACCCAATACGATAACTCCCAGGCAATCGAAACCTTGCTGGACCTGCGTGCCCAGGAAGCCAGCCTGCTGGGTTTTGCCAGCTACGCTCATATGCGTCTGGAAACCCGCATGGCGGACACGCCTGAGGAGGTCATGAGCTTTTTGCGTGACCTGGCCGCTAAAGCCCGCCCTTACGCCCGTCAGGATCTGGACGAACTGCAGGCCTTTGCCCAAAAAGAACTGGGCCTGGATACCCTTCAAGCCTGGGATGTTCCCTTCAGTGCCGAGCGCCTGCGCGAACAGCGCTACGCGTACTCGGAAGACGAAATCAAGCAGTACTTCACCGAACCCGCCGTTCTTAATGGCCTGTTCAAAGTGATCCAGCGCCTGTTTGACGTGACCCTACGTCCCGCCGACGTGCCTGCCTGGCACCCTGCTGTCCGCCCGTTTGAGGTGATCGCCTCCGACGGCAAGGTATTAGGCTATCTGTATATGGACCTGCATGCCCGCCAAGGCAAGCAAGGCGGTGCCTGGGTTGATAGCGAACGCAGCCGCCGCCGTCTGGGCGAGGATCTGTGTCTGCCTATCGCCTATCTGGTGTGCAACTTTGCCGAGCCCCAGGCAGATCGCCCCGCCCTGCTCACGCATGACGATGTGATCACCTTGTTCCACGAGTCCGGCCATGCTCTGCATACCTTGCTCTCCCGTGTGGACGACCCTGCCGCTTCCGCCTTTGCGGCGGTGGAATGGGACGCGATTGAGCTGCCTTCGCAGTTCATGGAAAACTTCTGCTGGGAATGGCCCGTCGTACAAATGCTGACCGCTCATGTAGAAACCGGCGAGCATCTGCCTCGTGCGCTCTACAACAAGCTGAACCTCGCTCGCAATTTCCAAAGCGGCATGCAAATGGTGCGTCAGCTGGAGTTTTCCTTGTTCGACATGCTGATTCACTCGCGAGATAGCGGGCTGAGCATTGATGCCGTCATGGAAATTCTGGATCAGGTACGCCAAGAAGTGGCGGTTCTGTTCCCGCCCGAGTGGCACCGCTTCCCGCATCAGTTCTCGCACCTGTTTGCAGGTGGCTACGGCGCGGGCTATTACAGCTACAAATGGGCTGAAGTGCTGTCTGCCGATGCGTACTCAGCCTTTGAGGAAAAAGCCTATACCCATTCCGATGGGGCGCGTGATACGCTCGACAGCAATACGGGTCATCGCTTCTGGCGCGAAATTCTGTCTGTAGGTGGCGAGCGCTCTGCTGCTGATTCCTTCCGCGCCTTCCGAGGCCGTGACCCTTCCATTACCGCCCTGCTCCGTCACAGCGGGCTCACTCCAGAGCCTGCCTAAACCCAGAGGACGTCTATGACACCCCGCCCAGTGAAGTCCATTCTTGTCTTGTTAAAACAGTTTGGCCTGACACTGGTGCTGGGCTTGTTCATGTTAGGCAGCGCCACCGCTGCCAATCTGCACCCGGTACGCGGCTTTCTGCCCGACCTGCGCTTTTCCCTGCAAGCCGCTGGCCCCAAAACCCTTACTCAAGACGACTTCAAAGACAAGGTAGTAATGCTGTTCTTTGGATACGCCAGTTGCCCGGACATTTGCCCCACGACTTTGGCTCAGCTGGGCGCTGTGATGGACGAACTGGGGGATGATGCCGAGCAAGTGCGCATCATCTTTGTCAGTGTCGATCCGCATCGCGACACCCCGGATTCGCTGGCCCGTTACGTGGCTGCCTTTGACGGCAAAAACACGACTGGACTGACGGGCTCGGAAAAGCAGATCGCCAATTTAGCGCGCCGCTACCGTGTGGCGTATCAGATTGAAAAACCCGATCCCAAGGCCCCGGAGAACTACGAGGTCGCCCACAGTCGCGGCGTCTACATCTTTGATCAGCAAGGCAAGGCGCGCTATCTCGCCCCCGACACCGAGTCGGTAGAAGTCCTAGCGGACGGTGTTCGCAGTTTGCTGCCCTAAGCCTGCTGCTCTTTGACCGCTTGAGGCGGATTTCTGAAGCTGATTGCCAGACGGTTATAGGTATTCATCAGCCCAATAGCGATCGTCAAATCCACCAATTCCTTTTCGCTAAACACCTTGCGTGCCGCCTGATAATCCTGATCAGGCACACCGGTCTGGGCCACATTCGTCACACTTTCAGCCCAGGCAAGACCGGCACGCTCACGCTCGCTAAAGAGTGAACCGGCTTCAGCCCACGCTTGAAGCAGGGCCAGTTTCTCGACTTTCACCCCATGCTTCAGAAGATCACGAGTGTGCATGTCCAGACAATAGGCACAATTATTGATCTGCGAGACACGCAGAAAAATCAACTCCACAAACTGGGTATCCAAGCCACACTGCAGCACGTAGGCATAAACCGAGCCCAGGCTTTTAGTTCCAGCGGGTGCAGCCTGTGCATAGTCAATTCGTTGGGTCATATTTTGCTCCCTGAGTAAATAAGATGGGGTGTCCTGCTAATTGGCCACAAAGGCATGGAACCACAGCGCGATTCAAGAAACAGCTCCTTCCTTGAGCGACCGCTTCAGAAAATGCTCGGCAATCTGGGCCTGCGCCTCCTGTCTGGCTTGCTCCAGCAGAGGACCGCCCTTGGCACTGCCCTGCACCGAAAAGAAGGTGATGTGTTGAAATCCAATAGTAGCGAGTACCGCTTCCAAATAAGGTGTCAAAAAATCTGGCTGATGCGCCTGTGGGCCCGAAAACACGGCGCCTGACGATACTGCTACGAAAAAGGGACGATCCACTAACTTCCCAATTTTCCCGGCTGGCGTTGCACTGAAGGTATGGCGAATCCGCACAACATGATCTATCCAGGCTTTTAAGGCAGATGGAACGGTGTAATTATGCATGGGCGTGGCAATGACCACATAATCCGCTTCGGACAAGCTCCGGATCAACTCATCGGACCGCCCTAAAGAAGTCCCGTCATAGTCGTCTGGATCGCAAGGCCCGCCCAAAGCGCTGGCATAGGGCGCATCCACATGCGAGAGACGGTTCGCGTCAATTTCCAGGATTTCTGTGCCAAGCGCAGCGTCGGCTTTTGACAGGGCCTGCACGATGAACTGCGACAAGCGAAAGCTTTCCGAGTCCACACCATTTGGGCTACAAGCCAATCGAAGAATAGTCACGATATCTACTTACCTAACACTTTGCTAAATCCCAAGGAAGCGCTCAGCATTCCTTGCCGAAAGTAAAACCGCTGCGCCAGTGCAAAATCCAGGCCGGTATCCAGTACCAGCCGCGAGCAGCCTGCCTTCTGGGCCAGGCTCTCCAGCGTATGCAACAGACTAGCACCATGGCCCGCGCTGCGCTTCTCTTTGCTCACCACCAGATCATCCACATAAAGAAAGTGGCCAAAGATCAGGTTTTGCTGGTAGCGGTAGCCAGCCAACGCAATCACCTCCCCCGCCTCCCACACTGCCAGCAAGGCGTAGCGTTGCGATCGCATACTCTCCACTTGGCTAACAAACTCATCCTCATCCAGCAGATGAGGCCGTAATTGCTGCATAAGTGCGAAGCACGCTCTGAGTTCTTGAGCGGTTTCGACATGGCGCATTTCCAGACAAGCCACGAGAGATTTCTCCTAAATATCTCTGTCCAACTGACAGGAGCAGAGGCTATTTTGCGCGGATTCATGACACAATAAAAGATCCATAAATTGGTTTTTTAACTAGTCCATGTTGCCTACATTCATTGAAGGTATTGCACCCAGCAGCGCCCAGAACGAGCCCATGTACAAGCAGATTTATGAGCGTTTCCGGGTCGCCATCATTCAGGGCACACTGAGTCCGGGTGACCGAATTCCCTCTGCACGCGGCTTGGCAACGGAATTGGGAGTGGCGCGCGGCACGGTCGAGATGGCCTATTCCCTGCTGCATGCTGAAGGGTATGTGCAGCCACGGGGGCAAGCGGGCACGATAGTCACCCCGGGGCTACAGGCGCGGCCCTCGGAAGCGAACTCGCGCTTGGCCACCACCTTATATACAAGGGCCCCGATTCGGGAGCAGGAGCCCATGCCGTTCCAGATGGGCTTGCCGGCTCTGGACGCTTTTCCCCGCAAAATCTGGGCGCGTCTCGGCGCCCGACACTTGCGCAGCATGCAGGCTGCGGACCTATCCTATCCACCGCAAAATGGTTTGCCTGAACTGCGCGCCGCGATTGCCGCACATTTGCAGGTAGCGCGCGGCATCCAATGCACGCCTGCGCAGGTATTTATTACCTCAGGCTACCGAGAAAGCTTGCATCTGTTCATCCACGCGCTTTTGCAAAGCCAGGATCAAGTCTGGGTAGAAGACCCCTGTTACCCATTAACGCGTGAAATACTGCAGCACTCGGGTTTAAACATGGTGGCAGTGGGCGTTGATGCGCAGGGGCTGAACGTGTCCGAGGGCATACAGAAGGCGCCGCAGGCCAGTGCGGCTATCGTAACGCCCGCCCATCAAAGCCCACTTAGCGTGACGCTGTCTTTGACCCGACGCCAAGCCTTGCTGGAGTGGGCAGAGCGCAATCAGCGCTGGATCGTAGAGGATGACTATGACGGGGAATATCGCTATATCAGCCGCCCCCTGCCCGCCTTGAAAAGCCTGGATCATCATGGTCGTGTGATTTACGCAGGCACGTTCAGCAAGCTGCTGTTTCCCGGCATTCGCCTAGCCTATCTGGTAGTTCCTGAAGCACAGATTCAGCGCTTTGAAGCTGTCAAACAGGTATTGGGCAGTGGTATCCCAGGGCTGACGCAAGCCTTGCTCAGCTCCTTCATGCTCGAAGGACATTTTGCGCGTCACATTCAGCGCATGCGAAGGCTATATGCAGAGCGCCGCAATGCCACGGCAGCAGGATTATCCAAGGTCTTGGGCGCCAGCATGTCCATTGATCCGCAACCGGGTGGCATGCATCTATTGCTCAGGATGCCAGGTCACAATACTGATCGTGCCCTGGCCGATCGCCTGCGCCAGAACGGCATGTATGCACATGCTTTATCACGCTGGACAAGCGAAGCCGCTTGCGGTTCGGGCCTTTTGTTGGGCTTTACCAATATAGAGTCGCAGGAGCAGGCCGAGCTGCTCGGCCGCCGTATCAAGGACCTGATGCAGCATCCTGACGGCCAAGCCTGATCTCGCTGTTTCCTGACAGGCTGCCAAGCCTGTCAGGCAGCTATTAGGAAGATTTCAAGGCAGACTGCGCCTGACGCAGCGCCGTGCGCAAGCCTTCTTCCAAGACGGGGTGGTAGAACGGCATGCCCAGCATCTGATCCAGCGTCAATTCCGACTGCAAAGACCAGGCCAGCAAGTGGGCAATATGCTCGGCCTGCGGCCCCACCATCTCGGCACCCAGGAATTTGCCCTGCTTGTCGGCATACACGTGCAGCAAACCGCGATTGACCAGCATTACCCGTGCGCGGCCTTGATTGCCAAAGTTCACGCTTCCGGTCACCGCCCCTTCTGGCAGCGACTTAAAAGGTGTGCCAACGGAGGCTACCTGTGGGTCACTGAACACCACTGCCATGCGTGCGCGACGAGCCATCGGTTCGTCCCGCCCATTGCTGGCAGCCTGCAAAGCGGCCAGACGACCGTCATCAGCCGCTTCGTGCAAGATGGGGGCGCGCTGGTTCACATCACCCGCCAAATAAATCGAGGTGCCTTTCAATTGCAGGCTGTCTGGGTCGTAGACGGCTCGACCTTTCTCATCCCATTGCACAGATGTGTTTTCCAGGCCCAGATTATCCAGTTGAGGACGACGGCCAGCAGCACCCAAGACGTAGTCGTAATCTTCGACCAGTTCCTTGCCATCGACCTTCAAACGCACACGAGCTTTGCCATCTACCACTTCACTGCCCAGCACGGTCACATCAGATCGAATATTGAGCTCTTGGGTGAAAATTGCGCGGCCTGCTTCACGAACCTCGGGGTCAGACAAACCCGCCAAGCTCTGGCTGCGGTTGATGATAGATACCTTCACATCCAGGCGCGCCAGGGCTTGCCCCAACTCCAGGCCGATCACCCCGGTGCCCACTACCAGCACGCTTTCCGGCAGGTCGGTCCAGTCAAATACATCGTCGTTATTGATCAGCAGCGCACCCAGTGGTTCCAGCTCCTTGGGGCGTACTGGCGTGGAGCCTGTCGCCACGATGACATGCCCGGCGGTAATACGGGTGTGATCATCCACTTCCAGCACGTTCTCGGAGATAAAGCGGGCATGGCCACGGACTTTATCGTCGGCATCAAAACCGTCCACATCGTCCACCACAAACTGCACAAAGCGGTCTCGCTCCTTACGGACGCGTTCCATGACCTCTTTGCCCTCAATGCGGATATCACCGTCTACATGCACACCAAATGGAGCGGTACGACGTGCGTGATGAGCTGCATCGGCAGCGGCAATCAATAACTTGGAAGGCATACAGCCAACTCGTGCGCACATCGTGCCGTAGGGGCCCGACTCGATCATCAGCGTCTTCTTGCCGGCCCGTTTTGCCGTACGATACGCTGTCATGCCCGCTGTCCCTGCTCCAATCACGGCAACATCACACTGAATTTCTTTCATATACGCTCCTTGAGTCCGTATCGAGGCAATCAGGGGCCTGATGACCTGCCAGACTGCCCGTTCTACAATGTGCAGAATTGACCCTTTCAATCATAACGCAGTCCCCTTGCACTGCCCGAGGAAAACCATGCTGATTAGTGAAGCGGCCCGCGTAACCGGCCTGACACCCAAGATGATCCGGCACTATGAAGACCTGGGATTGCTCAATAGCGAACGGGCTCCCAATGGTTATCGTGTCTACCAGGACCAGGACCTGGACACCTTGCATTTCATTGTTCGCGCCAAAGATTTGGGCTTCAATTTAAGCGATATACAGCAGTTGACCAGCCTATGGCGCGATCAGCGCCGCCCCTCCAGCGAGGTCAAGCAACTGGCCCAATCCCACATTCAAGATCTGGAAAGCCGGGCTGCCATGCTCTTGGATATGGCGGCCAAGCTGCGGGTGCTGGCCGAGCAATGCCATGGAGACCAACACCCGGATTGCCCGATTCTGGATGGGCTGGAAGGCAGCTGCTGTGCGCCAGAGAAGTCTAATTAATCAGCCGCCCTTTAGGCCTAAGCAGTATTCCCCGGGCGCGACCCTTGTTTGAAGATAAAAAAACTGCTTCTCAAACCACCGAGGTGGCCCGAGAAGCAGCAAAAAAAGCAGAAACGTATTTCTAAGAACCGGCGACCAGGTTAGGCAGCCAGATCGACACTTGCGGGAACAAGGTCAAAATAGTGAGTACGGCCAAAGCGGCCAGCAAGAACGGCGCAATGCCCACGACACCCTTCTCCAAAGAGATACGTGCCAACAAGGACGAAATGTTCAAGCACAGGCCAGCCGGTGGCGTAATCAAACCAATACACAGGTTCACGACCGCCACCACGGTGAAGTGAGTGGGATCAATACCCAGCTTCATGGCAATCGGATAGAGCACTGGAATCAACATCACCAAGGCGGCGTTGGTTTCCAGGAACATGCCCACGACCAGCAAGAGAATGTTCACAAACAAAAGGAACACTAAAGGATTGCTGATGTTTTCCAGCACAAAAGCGGAAATGGCTTCAGGAATGCTGACATAGGCCAGCAACCAGCTAAAGACACGCGCCGCTGCCACGATAATCATGATCACAGCCGTGGTATGAGCTGCGCTGACCAGGCTATCGACAAAGACTTTCCAGGTGATCTGACGGTAGATGAAGGTACCGATAACCAGAGCGTAAATCACCGCCATGATGGCCGCTTCGGTAATGTTGAAAATACCGCTACGGATACCACCCAGGATGAACACAGGCAGCAGCAAGGCGAAGGCCGAGTTCTTGAAGGTAGTCCAGATTTCACGGCCCGAGGCTTTGCCTTGAGTCGGGAAGTTATTGCGTCGGCTGATCCACCAGCTCATCACCAGCATGGACAGCATATACAGCACGCCAGGGACCACACCTGCCAGAAACAGCGTCGTGATGGATTGGCCCGTCAGTACCGCCACCACAATAAAGGGGATGGACGGCGGGATGATAGGAGCCACGACGTTCGCGGCAGCAATCACGCCACCCGCAAACCCGGGGGGATAGCCCGAACGGATCATGGCCGGAATCATGATGCGACCCAACGCACTGGTGTCGGCCACCGCCGAGCCGGAGATGCCGGCAAACATGCCCGAGGCCAGCACTCCGCTCATGGCTAGACCGCCTTTGAAGCGACCCAGCAAAGCATTGGCAAAATCCAGCAGTCGGCTTGTCAGACCGCCCGAGGTCATCAGGCTACCAGCCAGCACAAAGAAAGGGATAGCCAGCAAGGAAAAGCTGTCCAGACCGCTAAATAGCTGCTGGGGAACTGCCATCAGGCTGATGTCGCCCAGGGCGACCAACGCCGCCAGGGCACCTGCTGTGATCGCAAAGCCAATCGGCATGCCGATCAGCATGAGAATGAGCGTCAGCAGGGTAATTAAGGTTACGGTGATCATAGAAGGTAGTTTCCGTACTTAGGGATGCTCATCGGTACTGCCAGCGGTCCAATCAGGCTGGCTGCCTAAGCGGATTAACAGCAAAATCACTACGCACAAGCCCATCCCCAGCCACAAAGAGGCATAGACCCAGGACATCGGGATATCCATGGCGGCAGACAGCTGAACGGCGTTGATTTGCGCAAACTCCCACCCGTAGTAGGTAATGCTGACCAGGGTGGCAAGCATCAACAGGTCGCGGATAATCAAAACGCGGCGTTTGAGCTTGGCTGAAATGTGATCCAGCAAAATGGTGACAGTGACGTGACCGCCACGGCGCAGCACAGCCGCACTGCCCAGCAGAGAGATCCACACCATCAGAAAGCGGGCGACCTCCTCACTCCAGGAGGACATATCTTTCAGGACGTAGCGAGAGAAGATTTGCCATGCAATAACCGCACACATTACAAACATCATGCTGCCGATGATCCAGTCCAATGCTTTCTCAATGACAGATGCGGTTTTATCGGCCCAGTTTGCTGGCCCGTCAGGTACGTTGTTAGTTGTCATAACTTTTACCAGTGGGGTCGGAGCATGACGGTAATCCATGCCCCGACTTTTTCATTATTGAACAGCGCGGAATTTATCCAGCCACACTTGCAGCTCAGGGAACTCTGCATCCATGGCCTGGATCTTGGTCGCAAAGGCGTCGCGGTCTACCGCATTGAAAGCCATGCCCTTGCCGATCAGGAACTGCTTCATGTTTTCTTCTTCCACAATCATGCGGTCGGTGGCCTCTTTCATGACGCGCTCGCCTTCCTCTTGCAGAATCTGTCGTGTCTCTTCGGGCAGTTTCTGAAAGTAAGCGGCGGAGTAGATCAAGGTCATGGCGCCGATGGTGTGCTGGGTTTCAGCCACGTTCTTTTGCACTTCGAACAAGTTGACGTTCTTGATCACTTCCAGGGGGTTTTCCTGGCCATCGATCATGCCGTGCTGCAAGGAGGTGAACAGCTCCGCCATGCCCATTGGCACCGGGCTGGCACCTAAGGTGGTCCAGGTGCTGCGGTACATGCGCAGGGGCGGCACACGCATCTTCAGGCCGTGCAAATCATCCGGGTTCTGAATCAGACGATTCGAGGTCAAATAACGTGCACCACGGTAAGCGGCACCCACCAGCTTGAAGCCGCTTTCCTTGGTGATCTGCTCGTACAGCTCTTGACCGGCCGGGCCGTTGTACACAGCACGGTAGTGATCCATATCGCGGATCAGGTAGGGATAGGCTTCAACACCGGCGGACTTTGCATAGCGGTCCAACGCACCGACACTTTGCAGCACGATGTGGTTGGTGCCCATGCGCAGGCCTTCGATGGACTGTGGCCAGTCGCCCGTCAAACCGTTGGCATCAATATTGATTTTGATCTTGCCGCCAGAGCGCTCTTCCACTGCTTGTTTAAAGCGCTCTGCTGTTTGGCCCCAATGATCCTGGGACGCATAGATGTGGGCAAACTTCAAAGTAACAGGCTTGATTTCGGCCTGGACCGCAGCGCTGCTGAACAAACCAACGGCGGCAAATACTGTAGCGAGTAAAGAAAACTTTTTCATGTCTTCCTCCGTATTAATCGTTATGTGAGAAGAGGGATTACTGCTGTCCCGAAGGGGCACCCAGGAAACTTTGGTCATCCAGCGCCAGAGTCAGTGCGGTCAGTGCAGCCAGGTAGCTGTAGTGACGCATGCCCATGCAGATGCCGGTGGCCGTGTGGGTAAAGCTGGACTGAATGCTGCCACCACCCAAACCACGGGCCGCGCCTGCACTGGCGGCAATATTGGAAAAGTGCACTTCCATCACGGGCAGTTCGGTGTCTTCCAAAGCATGGCGCACCCCTTCCCCAATGGTGGTCAAGCCAGCGGGATTGATGATGTAGCCATCCACCCGGTGTGCCGACTCGTGTATGTATTCCAAAATGTCGCCCATGTGGTTGGAGGAGAAGTTCTCCACTTCCACACCCAGTTGCTCACCAAAGTTGCGCACACATTCCTTGAGCTCATCCAGGGACTGGATATTTCCATAGACTTTTTTGCTGCGCTTACCCAGGCTCGACATGTTCGGGCCATCAATCACAGCGATAAGATGTTTGCGGTTTGAAGAGCGGGTGACGGTAAAGTTATGTGTACTCATGCCTGGAGGCCCTCTTGCTAAATTGGATTAGTTAAAACGCAGACCAGCATCCACGTTCAGTGTCTGGCCGGTGATGTACTTGCTGTCATCGGAAGCCAGGAACATGGTGGCGCCAATCATGTCGCTGACATCGCCCTTGCGCTTCAAGGTCTGGGCAGCAATGATGGCGTCCCACTGCTCGGGACGAATGGTGTCACGGGGTACTTCGGTCACGATGCCGTGCGGGCTGATCGCGTTTACATTGATGCAGTACTCGCCCAGCTCGGTCGCCAGTGCACGAGTCAAAGCCACGACCGCGCCTTTGGATGCCACGTAGTGTGCGTAATTGGCACGACCGGTCACCACCACGCTGGACGAGATATTGATGATTTTGCCGTTCTGCTGTTTTTTCATGAAAGGCGACACGGCTTTGACGCAGTTAAAGACGCCACGGGCATTCACGCCCATCACGAAATCCCACTCGTCAGCATCAATTTCTTCAAATGGCTTCATCTTCAAGGTGGAGAAAACAGCCGCATTGTTAATCAGCACGTCCACCGTACCGAAGGCTTTGACCGCCTGGGCAACCATCTCCGTCGTGCTCTTGTCATCCGACACATCTACTTTCACTGCCAGCGCCTTGCCGTTTTCCGCCTGAATTTCTGCAGCAACCGCCTGGGCTTTCTCAATGTTCAAATCTGCCACCACAACCGCTGCGCCCGCCTTGGCAAACTCTTGGGCGTAGGCACGACCAATACCTTGGCCAGCACCGGTAACGATCACAGTTTTATTGTCAAATCTCACGATAGTTCCTTATTTGTATGGGTATTAATGTGTTGAATGCGGCATACGCAAGGTGGCCATGCCGCCATCAATATTGATGATGGTGCCGGTGTAGGACAGCGCCCCTGGATGAGCCACATGGGCTACCAGGCGGGCAACCTCTTCAGGCTGGACCATTTGCCCGGTGGGCTGACGCCGATGAAACTCATTGCGCTTGGCAGCAGGGTCGCTGGTCCGATTAGCCAGTTCAGTCATGAAAGGCGTATCAACCGTTGCCGGCGCGATTCCCACCACACGAATGTGCTCGGCAATCAAATCAGCCGACATGGCCAGGGTCATGGACTGAATCGCCCCTTTGCTGGCTGAATACAAAGCGCGCTCTGGCAAGCCGTTAATGGCCGTGCAGGAGGACATGTTCACGATCACCGCATTGGGCGACTGCCGCAGATAAGGCAAGCAGGCGCGTGTACTGCGCATATAGCCCAGGACGTTGATATTGAAGATGCGCAACCAGTCTTCATCGCTGCCATCTTCAATCGTGCCCACAAAGCTCACCCCGGCGTTATTGATCAGCACATCCAGGCGGCCATGCTGCTTGGCAAACTCGGCCACGGCCTGGTTCAAGGAGTCCTGATCAGTCACATCCGCAATCAAGGGGGTCACCCCTGCCGGGATTCCCTCGGACTGGCGGTCAATACCGCCTACGATGGCTCCCAGCTCTAACAGGTGCTGGCAGACAGCCTGGCCTATGCCGGCGGCGGCCCCTGTAACAATAGCGATTCGACCTACAAAGTCAGACATAGCGGTTCCTAGCGAAAATGTGTGGCGCCAGATACCTTGAAATGCGTCATCAACAGCTCAATCAAGGCATCGGGTGGAGTGAGAGGCAACATATGCCCCCCCCCTTCAATAATGTGTAGCGGTGTTGCGGTCTTGCCCGCGTGGATCAAGGCATCTTCAATTGCCTGCATCGCTGCTGGCGGTGTAGACAGGTCTTGATCCCCAGTTGCAAGCAAGGTGTCAGGCAATTGCGCAGCCAACACGCCATAGCCGGAAAACTGGGCCAAGCTTTGCCAACTGCTCACTAGCGAGCGCAGCGGAACAAGGCTCAACTGCTGGCGCGCATAATCCATGGCTTGGGCAAGCTCAACGCTCTGGTCCAATCCGCCAAACCAACGCTGCATCGTGCTGTCCACAATGGACTCACGACTTTCCTGCTGCATCGCCTGAGCACGTTCGCCAAATACCGCCAAACCGGTAGGCGGGCTGGCAAGAACGCTTAGGCTCAGCACCTGATGCGATTCACTATTGGCCAAACGCGCCGCTGCCAGAGCCGCAATCACTCCGCCTATAGAATGTCCTAGCAAATGGACCTTGCTAAAACGGCAGGACTGCACCACTTTGACGGCATCCTCGACCAGCACATCCAGATCAAACTCTTGCAGCTCGGCCGCTGTACCATGGCCACGCAAGTCGTAGCTCAGGCACGGATGGACAGCAGCCAACTGGCTGAACAGTTGGCGAAAAGAATGCGCCTCTACCCCAATGGAGTGCAAGGCAATGACACACTCGTCACTGCTCGTGCCCTGCTCCACCGTGAATAAGGAGCCTGGATAATGCAGCATGGCCAAAGGCGCGCTCATGCTTGGCCACACGTACTGTTGAGCAAGACGCCTTCCCGTTGCAGGGACGACACCGTGTCTGCAGATAAGCTCAACCACTCGCCCAGAACACGGACATCATCCGCGCCCTTTTTTGGGGGGAAGGTGGATGGCGCGGCCTCTGCACCCACGAACTTGATCGGGTTGCCCACGACCTCGATGCTGTGATCTTCATTTTGCAGCGCCAGGATCATACTGCGCTCAGCGTCACGCGCATGCAGCAGAGCCTCTGGGACTGACTGAATCAAAGCCACAGGCACGCTGTTTGCTTCCAGCAAAGGAATCCAATGCGCAGCAGGTTCTTGTGCAAAGGCGCTTTCCAGTTGCTCCCACAAAGCCTGCTTGTTCTTCAGGCGGCTGGAACCATTTTTGAATCGTTCATCTTCAATCAAATGATCCAGGCCCAGCACGCGGCACAAACCTTGCCACATTCTGTCGGTATTGGCCGTCACGACAAATTCCCGGCCATCGCCCCCACGGAAAGAACGATAGGTGGGGATGGAGTCGTGCTTGGCGCCTTGCGGAGCCGGGGTGACTCCAGCAATCAAGGCATACGCACTTTGGTAAGACAGCATGGCCAGTTGGCAATCAAGCATGGCCACATCAATAATTCGGCCCTTCCCACTGCGCTCTCTGTCAGCCAAGGCGGCATTAATCGCGATTGCTGCGTACAAGCCCGCTACCGTATCACCGGCCGGGATGCCCAGACGCACGGCAGGCCTGCCCTCTTCCCCGGTCAAGCTCATGACGCCGGACAGGGCCTGAACAATCATGTCGTAGGCAGGCTTGTCACGGTCAGGACCGGTTTGTCCAAAACCGCTGATGGAAGCCCACACCAGACCAGGATGTTCTTCACACAAAGTCTTGGGGTCCAGGCCCAAACGTGCGGCCACACCGGGACGGTAGTTTTCAACGACCACATCCGCTTTCAGGATGAGCTGTCGTACCAGGTCCAGCCCTTCGGCTGTTTTCAAATTCACCGCCAAACTGCTTTTGTTGCGGTTGATGCTGAGATAGTAAGCACTATCCTCGCCCACAAAATGCGGCGGGATACTGCGGCTGGAATCACCTTCCGGTGCTTCAATTTTGACCACTTCAGCCCCCAGATCCCCCAGCACCTGAGTGCAGAAAGGACCGGACAAAAACGTAGTCAGGTCTATGACCTTGTAGCCTGCCAGGGGCTGAGCAGTAGCGGTATGACTCATAATTTGGTTTTTCTATGTCGGTAGCCGAACATCTCGGAGAGTTTTGCGGCGTGATGAATAACGGCTTCGGTAATGGCACTCAAGCCAGCACTGGGGACACGTGTTGTGGGCATGGTCAAACACACACAGCCCACAATGCCGTGCTTATCGAATACAGGCGCAGCCACCCCACGAGCATCGGGCAGCTTCTCGCTCATGCTGTGGGCGTAGCCGTTTTGACGGACTTCGGCCAGTTCGGCCAACAGTGTGTCCAGCTCGGGCAACGGTGCATCCTGAGCGGGAGAGGTTTCAGCCTTGGCATGCAAACGCTCAACGACGCCCTGATCCAGGTAAGCCAAAATGGCCTTGCCCGATGCTCCCCACACCAAAGACATGGGTTTGTGCAAATCGATTTGGTATTGCAGCTTGTGCTCGCCTCGAGCGATAGCGGCAAAACTCATGGCCGACTCGCTGGCGGCGTACATGCCAAACAGCACCGTCTCGTTGAACTCGGAAGCAATGGCATCCAAAGACGCTTGTGCCAAGGCGGGCCGGGACTCGGCACTCATTACCTGGGCCGCTACTCGATAAAACTCGGGCCCAATGCTGTACAAACCACTTCCACCACTGGCTACGGCAACAAAATCATCTTTGCGCAGCAAATTCAGCAAACGGTGAGCGGTCGATGGGGCCAGCCCCATCTGCTCGGACACCTGTTTGACGGTTACCGGACCATCGGACTCGGCCAATACGGCTAAGAGCTGTAAAGCGCGGCTTACGGTTCCGGTTGAGCTAGTCGGGGTAGAAGTGTTTTGTGTGGTCATATCTGGGCTTCGAAAATATGGATGGCACAAGCACCATGATCAAGGCCTGCAATACCGCCCCCCGTGACATGAGTCATGGCGTAGCGCGCATTGGGCACCTGACGTTCTGCGGCTTGATGTGTAAGTTGCCAGTACATTTCGACGGCCTGGGCCACGCCACTTGCTCCAACCGGGTGACCTTTGGCCAGCAAACCGCCACTTGGGTTCACCACCACGTCACCGCCGTAGGTACTACGGCCATCCAGCAGGAACTGAGCAGACTGCCCCACTTCACACAAACCAAGTGCTTCGTAATAAACAAGTTCGGCGATTGTAAACGCGTCATGCAGCTCTACCGCGTCCAGGTCCTGCGCCGTAATGCCTGCCATCTTGTAAGCGTCACGCGCCGATTCCGCCGAGATCTCGGGGCGGGTCATATCGCGAAAACCACTGGTGGCCTGACCGGAGTGCAAAACAGAGGCGGCTACACGCATGGCCGGTTTTTGCAGACGCTTCAAGGCACGCTCAGACACCATGATCAAGGCAGCAGCACCATCGCCCGTCGGGCAGCACTGCAGCAAGGTCAAGGGATCACAAATAGGACGCGAAGCCAACACTTGCTCCACCGTCAGCGGGTCGCGGTACTGTGCATACGGGTTGTGCTTGCTGTGGGTACGCGCCTTCACGCTGACTTGCGCCAATACCTCTGGGCCCAGATTGCGTTCATGCAGGTAACGGCGAGCACGCATGCCGTAGACAGCGGGCATCACCAGACCTTGCTGTACCTCAGGGTCTTCTTGCACCAAAGGTAAAGTGCCACCACCAAACTGCGTGAGCTTGTCCACACCGATCACCAGCACGATGTCGTGTCGGCCCGCCTGAATATCTTTCCAGGCCAGGTGAATGGCTGTAGCCCCACCCGAGCAAGCGTTATCGCAATTGACCACTGGCACCGTGCCAATACCGATCTCTTTCACCAGGCGCTGCCCGGTCAACATGCCACCAAAGGCGTGACCACACACCACGGCATCAATGTCATCAGCCTGCACACCGGCGCTGGCCATGGCATTCAGAATGGCCGGCAGGGCCAAACCGGTATAGCTGGATTCTTTGTGGCGGGCCATCGGGATCATGGCCGCACCCACTACATAAGCTTCACTCACTTACTTCTCCGCCAAGGTAGGAGTTACAAACCAGTCATCGCCTTCGGAGGCGGTAGTAACCGGCATATCGCAATACAAGGCACTGACATCGTCACAACGGACATGAGCCAGAACGCGCACCCCGTTAGGGAAATCAACATAGCCCAAGGTATAGGGCGTGGGACGCGAGGCAGAAACATGGATCGTGGAGAAGCTGTACAAGGTTCCGACGGGACCGAAAAACAGGTCTTGCATGTCGCGCGCGCCGGTTTCCATGCAGACTTCACGTACAGGAAAAGCCTTGCTACCGCTGGAGCGGCTCTGGCTTCCACGCAGCAGCACAGCACCGTCTTGGACCACAAACTGACTGGGCTGGTCCGACGCAATATCTCGTATCGGCTGTGCGTTTTCACCAAAGGCCATCGCCGTTGGCAGCACAGTAGACTCATTCGCTTGCATGAATTAATCCTTGCATCATTAATTAACTTGATTCCAGAAACGCTCAATGAGCAGCGCAAATTCTTTAGCCGCCTCCACTGGCGGGGTATGTCCGGAGTGCTCAAAAACCTGGTGCGTACTGTCAGGAAGCAAAGCGTCCATCTGCTCCATATCCAGAGGTTTTTTGGCTCTATCCAGGGCCCCGCTGATCAGCAGATGAGGGATGGTGTTGGCCGGCAAATAGGCTTGATAGTCGGGGCGGGAAAACACGCCATTCACGGAGTCGGCAATGCTGGGGGGAAGATTCGCAAAGTGCTCGCGCCAATGCTCACGCTGGGCGACCGCAGCTGAATCCGTATCTTGCAAAAACGCCTCTCCGAACATGGTCTGCAGCAAAGCTGCCACGTAGGGTTCGCCACCATCGCGACGCAGTTGCGCTTCCAATTGATCAAAGCGCTGCTTTTGCTGCTCGGCCTGCGAGGTGCAGCACGAGAGCACGGCCGAACGAATCTTTTGCGGAACCAGCTGCATCAACTCTTGCGCCACGTAGCCGCCCATCGAACTGCCCACCACATGCAAAGCAGACAGCTGACGCTCTTGAGCCAGAAACGCATAGTCCTGTGCCAACTGACGCATGGTGGCGGGTTGGCTGCCGGCAGTGCTCAAACCCTGGTTCCGATGGTCCGGACAAATAATGTGCCAGTCATTCTGCAGGGACTGAATCACCGGCATGAACATGGCTGCATTAAAGAACAAAGAGTGCAGCATCAAGACCGATGGACGGGACACGCAGGGCTGTCCGATTTCTACGTAATGTAGTTCGGCCCCGTCAGGAAGCAGGAGATGCTGCGTCGTGTCTCGTTCCATTATCTTTCCATTGAAATTCCGTTTAACGGAATTATGTTCTGATGTATGGAATAATGATAAAAGCGAGGCCAGGGTGTGCATATCAGTACAAACCCTAGGAACACAAAAAAGCCGCTGGTCAGCGGCGCATAGTTATGAGTGTCAGGAGGCTGGCTGGCATAGACACAGCGAAGCTGCTCGCAGGTATTTTGAGCCTCAGGCAAATAAAAAAGCCTGAACCCCATTAAGGATTCAGGCTTCTTAAGAACTTGCTGGGGTAGCCCACTAGGTGAAGAGGAACGGGGCTTGAAACTGCTCCCCTTCCTGTCACTGACGGACCGGCACTTAAGCGGCTTGCCACTCACGCACAAAGTTCTGAGGATCAGGGCGCTGTGCAGGGCCCAGATTGTGGATAGGCGTACCCACGGAGACGAAACCCAGGAACTGGTAGTCCAGGGAATCAAAGCCCAGCGCCTCGGGAACTTCTTCACCGTAGGTGCCCAGACCAGTGCTCCAGAACGCACCAAAACCCAGCTGATGGGCCGCATGCAGCATATTGGTGACGGCAGCCCCCGTTGCCAGGACACGTTCCAGTTCCGGGATTTTTTCCTCGGCATGGTCGATATGGCTGGCCACCGCAATCAGCATCGGCACTTTGGACAACCAAGCGCGCACACTGGCAGCCTTTTGTTCGGTTAAGGGATTACCGGCACGCTCGTTAGCGCCAATAGCCAGTTCACCCAAAGCCTGCACATTTTCACCGCGAATCAGGCAAAAGCGCCAAGGTTGCAAACGACCGTGATCGGGTGCGCACATTGCAGCGCGCAAGATCTGCTCCAGCTCCTGCTCGTTCGGGCCGGGGCCTTGCACCAGCTTGATGGAGCGGCGGGACAATAAAGAATCAATGGTACTCATGGTATTTCCAGAATCAATTAAGAGTGCCCTGCCCTGGCGGCAGGGCTCGGTCAGGCCTGTCCGGCCGCGCAGGCCTGGACCAGCAGGGCCTTCATATCGCGCACAGCTTTTTCCCAACCATCAAAAACGGCTTGGGCAACAATGGCGTGACCAATATTGAGTTCAGACAGACCTGGCAAGACAGCGATCGCCTGTACATTGCCGTAATGCAAGCCATGACCGGCGTTGACACGCAAGCCTTGAGAGACACCTTGGGCGATACCGGCGCGAATGCGTTCCAGCTCGCTGGCGGCCTGCTCGGGCGTTTGAGCGTCCGCATACGTGCCGGTGTGCAGTTCGATCACGGTGGCCCCCACCTGGCTGGCCGCTTGAATTTGAGCGGGATCAGCATCAATGAAAAGCGACACGCGAATGCCGGCTGCTTGCAGTTGCTGCACAGCGGCCTTGACCTGCTCCAGATGGCCGACGACATCCAGCCCACCTTCGGTGGTCAGTTCAGCACGGTGTTCGGGAACCAGGCAAACATCGTCAGGTTTGATGCGGCAGGCAATGTCCAGCATTTCGGTGGTGATGGCGCATTCCAGATTCATCCGGGTACGCAGCACGGGACGCATGGCCTCGACATCGGCATCTTGAATATGACGCCGGTCTTCACGCAGGTGTAAGGTAATCAGGTCCGCTCCGGCTTCTTCTGCTCGCAAAGCGGCCTGAATTGGATCAGGGTATGTGGTCAGACGCTGCTGGCGCAGCGTCGCCACATGATCGATATTGACGCCCAGTTCTAACATTCCCCAAGGACCTCCGTAGTTTCAGGGATGAATGACCAGACGTATTATCGCCTGTTTATTCCGGCGCTGTCCCGGCGTCCTGGGTCTTTGTTTCAGGTTTGACGGTTTCTGCTGTCCAGCCGCCACCCAAAGCCTTGTACAACTCGACCCGGTTCATGAGGGAAGCCAAACCTGTTTGAATATAGGCTTGGCGCGTACCGTACAAACTGACTTCAGCCGTTTGGACCTGCAAGAAACTGTCGATACCGACTTCGTAACGCAGCTTGGCCAGACGCAGGCTTTCGCTGGCGGCCTGATCCACTTCTTGCAAGGCATCAATCTGCTGACCATATGTCGCTTCGCCCGCCAGAGCATCCGCTACTTCACGGAAGGCTTCCTGAATGGTTTTTTCGTACTGGCTGATCGCAATATCACGACGAGCCTCGGCCAGATCCAGATTGGCCCAGGTGCTGCCCGATAGCAGCGGCATGGTGATCTGCGGCTGGAACTGCCAGTAACGGTTACCCGAACTGAACAAACCACCTAACTCAGGACTCATGAAGCCCAACAAACCAGTCAGGCTCAGACGCGGGAAGAACGCCGCCCGAGCAGCACCGATGCTGTAGTTGGAACCACGCAAAACGTGTTCGGCGCCCAGGATATCCGGACGACGTTCCAGCAGCTCTGCCGACAAGCCCACGGGCAAGCTAGGCATTAGCTGCGCGCGGGTAAAGGGCAAGCCAGCAGGCAAATCGCTAGGAATCTCACGACCCAACAAGACCTGCAAGGCGTTCAAGGCACGCTGACGATCACGCTCGACCGCCTGCATGTCGGAGCGCACCGTGTTGTATTGCACCTTGGCCTGATTCAGATCCAGAGCGGACACCGTACCAGCATCGTAGGAGGACTGCACCAGACGCAGTGTCTCTTGACGACTGCGCAAGGTGTTGCTCATCAAGGCGTGCAACTCTTCAGCGGTACGGACCTTGAAATAGGCTTCAGCAGTGCCCGCCACAATGGCAATATGGGCAGTGCGCTGAGCCTGCTCGGTCGCGAAGTATTGTTCGCGAGCCGCACGGGCCATATCACGCACACGACCAAAGAAGTCCAGTTCAAAGGCAGTAATACCGACACCGGCCTGGAACGTGCGGGTTACCGGGGGCGAATTAGGCCCCGCAGGCCGCAAATCAGCCGGTGTGTGGGTGGCCTGCTCAGCCGCCTGCACACCAATGCTGGGCAACTGATCACTACGAGCCACACCGTACTGCGCACGTGCTTCTTCAATGCGCTGAGTGGCGATACGCAGATCACGGTTGTTTTCCACGGCCTGTTCAATCAGGGCATGCAAACGCGGATCGGTAAAGAACTCGCGCCAGCCCAGATCAGCCACCTGCCCCGCATCCGCCTGGCCCTGCTGGGCCAGAGGGAATTGCGCCGGCACGGGGGCGTTGGGACGCTCGTACTTGGGTGACAAGGAGCAAGCAGACAAGGCAAGCGCCACAGCCAGCACCACAGGACTACGTAAAAACATGCTAGACATCAGTGCTGTCCTCCTTGGGAACCAGCGGGTTGCGCGCTCTGTTTAGCCTGTTCTTCTTCATGCAGGCGAGCAGCTTCACCAAACAAACGCGGCTTGGTTTTAAAGAGCTTGAGGATCACCACAAAGAAGGTTGGCACCATCAAGACCGCCAACGGTGTTGCAGCCAACATCCCGCCCAATACACCCAGGCCCACGGCGTTCTGGCTGGCAGCACCGGCACCCGAGGAGGTTGCCAGAGGAACCACACCCAGCACAAAGGCAAAGGAGGTCATCAAGATAGGACGGAAACGCAGACGAGCAGCTTCCAAGGTAGCGTCAGTCAAGGTGGCACCACGGGCATAAGCGTCCTTGGCAAACTCCACAATCAAAATAGCGTTCTTGGCTGACAGACCGATCACCGTCACGATACCCACCTGGAAGTACACATCGTTAGGCATGCCCAGACCGGAGACCAGCAAGACCGAACCCAGCATACCCAGCGGTACCGCCAACATGACCGACAAAGGAATCGCCCAGCTTTCGTACAAGGCCGCCAGCAGCATGAACACCACCAGAACTGCCAAGCCCATCAAGATGCCGGACTGACCCGCAGCCTGACGTTCCTGATAAGACAGACCTGTCCAATCCACGCCAAAACCACTAGGCAACTGCTTCATCAGGTTTTCCATCTCCAGCATGGCTTCACCCGAGGTGTAGCCTGGAGCGGGACCACCACTGATACGAACCGACTCGTAGCTGTTGTAGCGCACGATCTGAACCGGGCCTTGCTCGGTTGTCTCGGTCACAAAGGCGGACAGCGGAACCATCTTGCCTTCGCTGTTGCGAGCATTGAGCTTCAACACGTCTTCGATCGTCATGCGGTAAGGGGAATCAGCCTGTACCCAGACACTTTGCACGCGTCCCTGGTTGGTGAATTTACCCACAAACGACGAACCCAAGGCACCACCGATCAAGGCCGAGGCCTCCTGGAAGTTCACGCCCAGTGCAGCCGCTTTATCGCGATCAATTTCAAGACGAATCTGCTTGCCAGGTCCCAAGCCAGTGATACGAACGCTTTGTGGATCGAACACAGGGCTTTGCTTGGCCAGACCCAGCAACTGATCCGCTGCCGCCATCAAGGCATCGTGACCCATGCCACCACGATCTTCCAGACGCATATCAATACCCGAGGAGTTACCCAGAGCAGAAATTGCGGGTGGCACAATCGCGATCACCATGGAATCAGGCAGACCAAACAAGAGTTGTCCCATGGCTTGACCCGAGATTGCCTGGGCCGAGTTTTCCTTGCCCTTGCGCTCGTTAAAATCTTTCAACGGCACAAACGCGATAGCCGAGTTCAGACCACTACCGTTAAAGCTGAAACCTTGTACCGTAATGACGTTTTCAACCTGAGGCTGACCCTTGAAGTAGTCTTCCACAGCCGTAATGGTTTCAATCGTACGGTTGGCAGTCGAACCGGCAGGCAGCTCAATATTGGCAATCACATAGCCCTGATCTTCTTCAGGCAAGAAGGCCGTAGGCATGCGCATGTACAAAAAGCCCAAGACCAGCACCATGACCAGGTAGATGAACATCATGCGGCCGCCGCGACGCAGCGTCTTGCCAATGAAGCTCTCGTAACCATCGGTGGTACGGGTAAAGGCACGGTTAAACCAGCCGAAAAAGCCGCGCTTGGTTTCGTGATGGCCTTTAGGAATCGGCTTTAGAATCGTTGCGCACAAGGCTGGCGTGAAGGTCAAAGCCAAAAAGCCCGAGAACGCAATGGACACGGCCATAGCCACCGAGAACTGGCGATAAATCACCCCTACCGAGCCCGACATGAACGCCAGGGGCAAGAACACGGCCGACAGCACCAGCGTAATACCCACAATAGCGCCACTGATCTGCGGCATGGCTTTCTTGGTCGCTTCTTTGGGCGAGATGCCTTCCTCGACCATGATGCGTTCAACGTTCTCGACCACCACAATGGCATCGTCAACCAAAATACCAATGGCCAATACCATCGCGAACATGGTCAGCACGTTCACCGACATGCCCAGCACCTGCATCACCGCAAATGCACCCAAAATTGCCACCGGCACCACCAATGCAGGGATCAGGGTGTAGCGCACGTTCTGGAGAAACACGTACATCACGATGAACACCAGCAACATGGCTTCCAACAAGGTGTAAACCACCTGGGTAATGGATTTTTCCACGTAAGGCGAGGTGTCGTACGGAATGTCGTAGCGAATGTTTTCAGGGAAGAACTCCGCCAGCTTCTCCATTTCAACCTTGATGGCCGCAGCCGTATCCAGAGCGTTCGCCTCTGGCAACAAGGAAATGGCAAATGCAGCGGTTGGCTGACTATTCAGACGGGCACCGAACTGATAGTTATCGGCCCCCACTTCCACGCGAGCCACATCCTTGATGCGTACCGTCGAACCATCAGCCTGCGAACGCAGAATGATGTTTTCAAATTCGGCCACGGTTTGCAGCTGACCATTGACGGTAATCGGGGCAGCAACGCGCTGGCTTTCCTGATTAGGTGGGCCACCCAAAATACCTGCCGACACCAGCATATTTTGCTGACGAATGGCATTGGTCACGTCCGCTGGGCTCATCTGATAGCCCACGAGCTTGGCAGGGTCCAGCCAGACACGCATCGCACGACCGGCTGCAAACAGCTGGAAGCGAGCCACACCAGGAACACGGGAAATCGTGTTCTTGATATTGCGTTCGATATAGTCGGCCAGTGCCGTCTGATCCAGGCTGCCGTCGGTAGAGGACAGTGTCACCACCTGCAAGAAGCCGGTACTGGACTGCTCTACGTGCAAGCCCTGCTCCATCACCGCTGTCGGCAAGGACGCGGTAATGTTGCTGACCCGGTTTTGCACGTCCACCTGAGCCAGGTCAGGGTTGGTGCCAGGACGGAAGGTGGCGGTAATTTCAGTGGAACCGTAAGAGTCACTGACGGACTCGTAATACAGCAGACCCTTGGCCCCGTTGAGCTGATCTTCGATCACACTGGCTACCGTGCTGGCTACGTCTTCAGCCGTCGCGCCGGGGTATGTGGCCCGGATCGTGACCGCTGGAGGCGCCACATCGGGATACTGCGCTACTGGCATATTGGGCAGAGCCAATAAGCCAAATAGCGTGATCGCCAGGGCAACGACCCACGCAAAGATGGGCCTTTCAATAAAAAACTGAGGCATGTCGCTTACTCGCTAGACTTGGCTTCGGTTGGCTCAGCGGCGGGTTCCTGCGCAGGAGAAGCTGCCGGGGATTCTGCCGCCGCACCATTGCGTCCACCCTTCCAAGGGGAGGTCTGCACGGGTGCACCAGGACGAATCTTCTGGAAGCCTTCAACAATAATCTGGTCACCGGCTTGCAAGCCTTTGTTGACCACATATTGACCTTTGCTTTCTGGTCCCAAGACAACAGGAACAGACTGGGCTTTTTCATCACGTACTACGTACAAATTGGACGAGCCGTCAGAGGTGTACTGAACCGCTTGTGCAGGCACCAGCAAGGCATCCGGGATTACCCCTTGTTCCAGACGTACACGGACGTACATGCCGGGCAAGAGAATTTCGTCGGGGTTCGGGAACACGGCACGCAAGGTCACTTGAGACGTCGAAGGATCAACGCTGACACCGCTAAACAGCAAGGCGCCTTCGTGATCGTAGTTCGAACCGTCTTCCAGAACGGCGGTGACCTTGGCTTTGCCATCACCTGCCGAAGTCAGGCTGCCATCTGCCATGGCACGACGCAGCTGGCTCAGTTCAGACGTAGAACGCGTAACGTCCACGTAGACGCGATCCAATTGCTGAACGGTAGCCATATGAGTGGCGTTGGTGGCTGAAACCAGCGCGCCTTCTGTTACTAGAGACTTGCCGATACGGCCCGATACAGGCGAGACAATCTTGGTGTAGCCCAAATCAATATTGGCGCCTTCCAAGGTTGCTTGAGCCGCCGCAATAGCCGCCTCTGCTTGCATGGCACGAGCCTTGGCATTGTCGTAATCTTGACGCGACACGGCGTTTTCTTTGATCAGACGCTCATAGCGCTGAGCCAGTTGTTTGGCGCTTTGGGCATCTGCCTGGGCGTTTTTCAACTGTGCAGCGGCCTGATTACGAACCGCACGGTAAGGAGCCGGATCAATCGTGAACAAGAGCTGATCTTGTTTCACATCGGCGCCCTGCTCGAAATTGATTTCTTCCACAATCCCAGAAACACGGGCGCGAATTTGCGCATCTTTGATGGCTTCGACCCGTCCAGGCAGCTCGGAGAACAACTCGGTAGAGGTCGGTTGGACGGTAACAACACTAACCGGGACCTTCATCCCGCCGGCCTGAGCTTGAGGCTCTTTATTGCCGCATGCAGCGAGCAGAACCAAGGAAGAGAAGGCAGCAATACGAAACGGCTGCCGACCCAGCAAGCTTTTAAATGACATGAAGAACTCCTGAGCTAAGCGTTGCATGGGAGTTTAACGCTTAAACTGACTGGATTGTATGGTTTGGACAAGCAGCAAGTATATGTCGAAAAAGCCCAAATCAAACAGCAAAATTTGCGATGAGACTCATTCCGATCTTGCATTCATTTGGCGACTACGATTAGCCAGCTACCCCCTAACACTTGCTCCGTCGTCTGCTTGCCTCAAAAGAACACGTATTATCATATACCTAGGGTTTTTTGAATATAAAAAAACCGCGTTTAACCCCTAGAGTTCACGCGGTTTTCCAGTTCTGGAATAGGCCTTTCTAACCAAGCAACAAACTGTCGTCGGCCAGCGTTTCGCCCCGCACCCGCTCAAACATTTCCAGCAAGTCACGTACATCCAAACCTTGGCGCTGCTCGCCACTGACATCGAGCACCACCTTGCCCTGATGCAGCATGACCGTACGGTCACCCACATCCAAAGCCTGCCGCATACTGTGCGTGACCATCATGGTGGTCAACCCACCTTCACGCACAATCCGGTTAGTCAATTGCAATACGAAGTCAGCCGTGCGTGGGTCCAAAGCAGCCGTATGTTCATCCAGCAACAAAATCTTGGACGGACGCAAGGCCGCCATCAGCAAGCTGACCGCTTGTCGCTGTCCACCGGACAACAAACCGATACGGTCTGTCAGACGGTTTTCCAGACCCAGGCCCAAAGTCTCCAAACGTTCGGCAAATTCCGCACGCATGGAATGGCGTACCGCCCGGCTCAAGCCCCGGCGGCTGCCACGGCACGTGGCCAGCGCCATATTTTCTTCAATGGTCAGATCTTCACAGGTCCCGGCCATCGGGTCCTGAAACACACGGGCCACCCAGTTGGCACGTTCCCAGACCGGACGGCGGGTGACGTCTACATTGTCGATCATGATCTGGCCGTCATCGACGGGCTGATCACCGGAGATCGCATTCAGAAACGTAGACTTGCCCGCACCGTTGGAACCGATCACGGTCACAAACTGGCCTTCTGGAATCGTCAAAGACAAGCCGCGCAAAGCACGAGTTTCAATCGGCGTACCTGGATTAAAGGTCAGGGCCAGGTTTTTAGCTTCCAACATTACTGAGCCCCCTTCTGTTTACGAGCACGCTTTTTCTTGAGCAATGGAATGACCAGCGCCACGGTGACCAACAAGGCGGTGACCAGATTCAAGTCTTGAGCTTTCAGGCCGATCACATCGGCATTGAGCGCCAGCGCAATAAAGAAGCGATACAGAATGGCACCCAGAACCACGGCCAAGGTTGCGTAGAACAACTTGCGGGCCGGCAAAATGCTTTCACCCACAATCACCGCGGCCAAACCAATTACGATGGTTCCGATACCCATGGAGATATCGGCCCCGCCCTGCGATTGAGCAAACAAGGCACCGGCCAATGCAACCAGGGCGTTAGAAATCGCCATGCCCAGCAGCAACATATTGCCCGTTGCCACACCTTGGGCACGAGCCATACGGGCATTGGCACCGGTTGCGCGCATGGCCAAACCTGTTTGCGTACCAAAGAACCAGTCCAGCGCCAGCTTGGCAATCAAGACCAGGCCAACCAGGAGCAAGGGACGTGCAATGTAATCCGCAATGGATTCAGGCTGCAGAATAGTGAATACCGTCGGTTCCATAATCAGCGGCACGTTGGGACGACCCATAATGCGCAAGTTAATGGAATACAAGGCAATCATCATCAGGATGCTGGCCAGCAGATCCATGATCTTCAAGCGTACATTCAGCCAGCCGGTAATGGTGCCAGCGACTGCGCCTGCAAAGGTGGCCACTACGGTAGCCAGAAACGGATCGTTCCCCTGGCTGATCAGGATGGCAGCAACCGCCCCACCCAAAGGAAAACTACCATCGACCGTCAGGTCAGGAAATCGCAAGATGCGAAAAGAAATCAGAACACCCAGAGCAACCAGTCCGAAAATCAGACCAATCTCCAGGGCCCCCCACATTGAATAAATAGACATATTGTTGGACGTCTAGGATACAAAAGAAACAGGCGGGCAGCTTGTGGCAACCCACCTGCAAGAAGCAGTCTGCTCAGGCTTATTCGACGATTTTTGTAGCGGACTTCACGAAGTCCTCGTTGAGCGAAACGCCTTGGCGCTTAGCAGCGCCGGGATTGACATACAGTTCCAGGTTGCTGCTGGTCTCGGACGCCATATCGCCGGGTTTTTCACCCTTCAGAATACGGACGACCTGCTGACCCGTTTGCAGACCCAGGTTGTAGTAGTTCACACCCAAAGCGGCAATCGCGCCGCGAGCCACGCTATCGGTGTCCGAAGCGATCAAGGGCACCTTGGCATCGTTACCGACTTTGACCAAGGACTCGTAAGCCGACACCACGTTATTGTCGGTGTTGGTGTAGATCACATCGACCTTGCCCACCAGACTACGAGCGGCAGCGCCCACGTCCACGGTGCGAGGAGCCGTTGCCTCTACAAGCGTCATGCCATGCTGGGGCAGCAGCTCTTTCATCTGCTTGACCACAACAGCGGAGTTGGCCTCGCCGGGGTTATAAACCATACCGACGCGCTTGGCATCCGGCACCACTTTCTTGATCAGATCCACTTGGGCTTCCAGCGCCAGTGCGTCGGATATACCCGTGACGTTCGTGCCGGAGGCCGCCATGCTGGGCACCAGATGAGCCACCACAGGGTCCGTCACCGCCGAATACACAACGGGAATCGTTTTTGTTGCTGACACCACTGCTTGAGCCGATGGTGTGGAAATGGCCACAATCACATCCGCTTTGTCGCCTACAAACTTACGGGCAATCTGGGCCGCAATGGCAGGGTTGCCCTGAGCGGTTTGGAACTGCCATTTGAAGCCCGACGCTTCGTTGTAGCCGGCATCGGTCAGCGCTTTGTGTACCCCATCCTTAATGGCGTCCAAGGCCGGATGTTCCACAATCGACGATACCGATACAGATTGCGCCTGAACTGCTGCGCTCGACATCAATCCCACACACGCCAAAGCGGCCGCCACCTGATGCACCGATCTGATCAGCTTCATCCATTACTCCTTAGATGCAAAAAAACGATAATTTTAGGCAATTAAGTCTAACGCGAACAGAAGGACTTTGCCCCTTGAGGTAATCCCTGCCCCGACTCATTCTTCAGCGCGAATCTGCCGACGAAAGGACAGCAGTTCTCGTGCCCAACGCGTAGCCGGCAAACCATATTCCGTTTGCACATCTTCGGCGCGTTTCAGCAGCTCTCCAGCCGTCATCTCCAGCGTACTGCCCTTAAAGGCCAGGACAACCTGATTGCCCTCGTCCATTTCAGGCAAGAGCAGCACCTTGCCATTGAAGGCTTCGCGGATATTGTCGATATTGTGTTTAAAGCTGGGGTGGGCACCAAACAGATTGACGCTCATAATGCCTTCATCGTCCAAAATAGCGCGGCAATCCTGATAAAACTCCAAGCTATCGCGCACCGGGCCTTCGGCATGGGCATCATATAAATCCACCATCAGGGCGCGATACTGGCTGTGCTGTTCGCTGTCTTGCACCCACACACCGGCATCGGCCTGATCGATCAAGGAGCGCGGGCTGCGTGGCAGGCGGAAAAAGGCATTACACATGCCAATAACTGAAGGATTCCATTCCACTGTCTGTACTTGGCTGCTGGTCTGTTTCAGACAGAAGCGCAGCAAAGAGCCCGCCCCCAAGCCCAGAATCGCCAATTTATGCTCTGGCTTGGGCTCAGTGAACAATAACCAGGCCATCATCTGCTGGGTATAGGCCAACACCAGTTCAGCGGGTTTACGGATGCGCATGGCACCTTGAATCCACTCCGTCCCAAAATGCAGATAACGGATACCTTCGCTTTCAGACAACGTGGGACTATCGTCCCCCTGCGCACCACCCATGAAACTCTTCCTTGCAAACCAGTCAGGCGTTCTGGACCCACGCGCGCGATCCGGCACCGCGCGCACAGACTATCTATATAGATGCTTGAGCCGCCTTATAGACAGAGAAAACAGCGCCGGAAGGCGGCATTGCGCCACTTCCGGCCTTTTTTAGCAAGGCGCCATCATAACAGCGATCACCCTATAGGGATGGCCGGACTTAGGGGCGCTCGAGAATCACCGCGATCCCCTGCCCGCCAGCCAAGCACATGGTCGCCAAAGCAAAACGCCCTTGAGTACGGTGCAGTTCATAAGCAGCTTTAATCGTAATAGCCGCCCCGGTGGTCCCAAAAGGATGCCCCAAACTAATGCCACTACCATTTGGATTGACGCGCTCCGGGTCCAAGTTTAATTCCCGGACTACTGCACAGGCCTGGGCAGCAAACGCCTCGTTGGACTCCACCACATCCAGATCGGAAACAGTGAGCCCTGCTCGCTCCAAGGCAATCCGCGTCGCCGGCACCGGCCCCATCCCCGCCAGATCAGGCTCAACACCGGCATGGGCCCAAGACATTAGCCGGGCCAAGGGTTTCAAGCCCCGGCGACCCGCTTCCTGCGCACTCATCAACAAGACAGCGGCGGCCCCGTCGGCCAAACTTAAGGTGTTGCCCACTGTCACCGTGCCGTTTTCAGGACGAAAAACAGGCTTCAAAGCCGCCAAGCTTTCCAGGCTAAGGTCGTGTCGTACATTTTCATCTTGGTCAAATAAGATCTGCCTGCCGTTCTCTTGCACGGTCAGCGGCACAATTTGCTCTTTGAAATATCCCTGTTCAATCGCATGGCGGGCTCGCTGATGAGAATTAAAGGCCAGCAAGTCCTGATCCTCACGTGAAATACCGTATTTTTGGGCTACGTTGTCGCCCGTTGCGCCAATGTGTTCCATCCCAAAGGGATTGATCAGAGCACCCGTCAACATATCGACCAGCACTGAATTCCCCAAGCGCATGCCCCAGCGCTGACCGGAGCACAGGTAGGGAATTTTGCTAATACTTTCAACGCCACCAGCCAGAGCAATCTTGCTTTCTCCCAAAACGATGCCTTGCGCCGCTGAAATGATTGCCTGCATACCTGAGCCACATAAGCGGTTAACGCTCATAGCTGCTGCCGCATGATTGACACCAGCGCGCATTGACGAAAGACGGGGCAGGTAAACATCATGGGGCTCGGTCTGGATTACGTGCCCCATGAATACGTGATCTACACTCGCCCCCGAGACTGCGCTACGTTCCAAAACGGCCTGAAAGACAGCCGTTGCCATATCAATGGGGGACACATTCCTCAAAGAACCGCCAAAGCTGCCGAAAGCGGTCCGACCTGCTTGAACCAGAACGACTTCTTGCATAAGAATATCCTTTTACCCCTAAGGGGATAGGCATTTAGCAGTAGAACCATTTGAAATCAGAGTTAGCTGCCTTAAAAACAGCCATAACGTTAAAGACCTTTTACAACCTGAACGAAACCTAGATTCCCAAGCCTCCATCAAAACTTCAAAGCGTTATTTTTAAAGGGATTTAAATTATTCGGCAGCCTTATCAGCAGATAAAAAGAATCAAATACTGAAGATATTTTTTTAAAATTGTCTTTTATTGGCAAGTGCGGCAGTCCCCCGACCCAAGACGAGCTATGCAATAAGGCAAGCTGGCGTCGCGAACAGGCAGGGCCGCTCCCGGACGTCAGACACCAGATACCGGGCAAAAAAATAGCCGGAAAGCAGATTTCTCTACTTCCGGCTATTTTTCTTCTCGCCACTCCAGTCAAAACCGAAGCATGGCAATCAGCATGTCATCAAGGGCGTTCAAAAATTGCGGCAATCCCCTGACCGCCACCAATACACATGGTGACCAAGGCATAACGACCCTGAACGCGTTGCAGCTCGTGCAAGGCTTTCACAGTAATAGCCGCCCCCGTTGCGCCGATGGGGTGACCTAGACTAATGCCGCTCCCGTTCGGGTTAACTCGAGCTGGGTCCAGACCCAGCTCGCGCACGACGGCGCAAGCTTGGGCGGCAAACGCCTCGTTGGACTCGATCACGTCCAAGTCCGATATGCTCAAGCCGGCACGCTCCAACGCCAGACGGCTGGCAGGCACGGGGCCAATACCCATGATGCTAGGGTCCACACCCGCATGTCCCCAAGCAACCAGGCGGGCCATAGGAGTCAAACCGCGCTGACGCGCCTCTTCAGCACACATCAGAAGCACCGCTGCAGCACCATCATTCAGCCCAGAGGCATTACCTGCGGTCACGCTACCGCCATCAGGCAAAAACACAGGCTTAAGGCCCGTGAAGTTATCCATCGTGGCATCCATGCGCACGTGCTCATCCTGATCGAACACGACCTCGCCTTTACGGCTTTTCTGGATGATGGGCACGATCTGTTCTTTGAAGTAGCCCTGTTCAATGGCCCGACGTGCGCGCTGGTGCGATTCCAGCGCCAGCTCGTCCTGATCGGCACGAGTCACCCCGTACTGACGTGCCACGTTTTCAGCCGTAATGCCCATGTGCACGCGGTCAAACGGGTCCGTCAAGGCTCCCGTCATCATGTCCATCATGACCGAATCGCCCATGCGGGCGCCCCAGCGATGGGCACTGGACATATAAGGCGCGCGGCTCATGCTTTCAGCACCACCGGCCAGAGCAACCTTGGCATCCCCCAGCAAAATCCCTTGCGCTGCCGACACAATCGCCTGCAAGCCAGAACCGCACAAACGGTTAACGTTCATCGCTGGTGTGCCATGGCCAACACCGGCCTGCACCGAAGCCACGCGCGACAGATACATATCACGTGGCTCTGTCTGGATCACTTGGCCCATCACAACATGCTGAACGTCTGCTGCCGACACACCACTTCGATCCAGTACTGCGCGCAATACCGTCGCCCCCATCTCAATGGGTGACACATTTTTCAGTCCACCCCCAAAATCACCAATAGCGGTACGGCATGCCTGGACTACAACCACTTCTTTCATATGAATCTCCCTCAATCCCGTTGGGATGTGATGACCGGCATAAAAAAGCCAAGCTGATAAAAACGTCCGCTCCAATATACACGGCTGCTATGGAAAACCGTAAAGCAGACACAAACACCTGAATTCGCAGTATGGTTTGATCCTTGACCACAAGACAAGCTCTTGATAACCCTTTTTTATAGGATTCCCCCTCATGTACGAGCGTATCCTGGTATGCACCGACGGCTCTGAACTGTCTGCCCACGCCGTCACTCACGCACTGAATCTGGCCAAGGCCACCGGTGCCAAATTGCTGGCTTTGCGTGTTATCCCACGCTATCGCCAAAGCTACCTGGAAGGCGGCCCCATTATTGATCAAAAGCTGGATAGCCGTATCGAAGCATCCTGGGTGGAGCACGCACAGTCCGAGCTGGCCGCTGTCAAGCAAGCGGGTAAAGACATTGGTGTGTCAGTTAAAGGCCTGGTCGTGAAATCCGAATTGGTGGCCGATGCCATTATCTCTACCGCTGAAAAACAAAAAGCGGATTTGATTGTCATGTCCTCGCACGGACGCAAAGGCTATAAGCGCCTGCTTTTGGGCAGTGAAACCCAGCACGTCCTGACCTGCTCGGAAGTTCCCGTTCTGGTTATTCGCAAGAAACCCAAGAAAAAATAAAATTTCTGCCAGGCATCAAAACGCAAACTTCGGTTTGCGTTTTTTACTCTCAGGAGTCCGCCATGAGCATCAGTACACAGGAAAAACGTCGCCGCTTTCGCGCCCTGCATGAAAGTGGTTTATTGGTTTTACCCAACCCCTGGGATAGAGGCAGTGCCAAACGCCTGGAAATATTGGGCGCAAAGGCCCTGGCCAGCAGCAGTGCAGCCTTTGCCTGGTCAGAAGGATTGGAAGATTTTGAGGTTGGCCGAGATGCGCTGCTGGCGCATTTACGAGAGCTGGCTGCCAGCACAGATTTACCGCTGAATGCGGACTTTGAGAACGGCTTTGCCCACGAACCGGAACAAGTAGCGGCTAATGTCGCCTTGGCCATCGACACCGGAATTGCAGGCTTGTCTATTGAAGACCGTTACAACGATGTCTTATACGAGCAGGAGCTGGCTGTCTCCCGTATCCGAGCGGCAAAAGAAGCGATTCGTGCCAGCGGTGAAGATGTCTTACTGATAGCGCGCAGTGAGGGCATTCTTCTGGGGCTGCTGGATCTGGACCAGACCATCTCTCGCCTGCAAGCCTTTGTTCAAGCCGGTGCCGATGTTGTCTATGCGCCCGGCCTGCGTGAGCTGGACGACATTGCCCGGCTTGTTCAAGCCTTGGCTCCTACGCCCGTGAATGTTTTGCTGATTCATCCGGGTCTGACCGTTGCCGACCTGGCCGCGATCGGTGTGCGTCGAGTTAGCACGGGCTCACAACTGGCTTTAGCCACCTGGGGTCGCTTTGAAGAGGCCAGCCGGCAACTTCTGGAGCAAGGACACTTGCCCCCTACTCAGCCGCATCGGCCTTTGGCGTCCCGCTGAGATTCGAACAGGCATAAAAAAAGCGCAAGCTTGGTGTGCTTGCGCTTTTTAACCCATCAGGCCGTACTTAGTTGTCCTGAGCCTGTTCGCTGCTCGCGTCTACTTTGGCTTCCTGATCGGTTTCGGAATCGGCTTTTTTAGGAGCAACCCAATTGAGGGGCTCAACTACAAAAGCTTGCTTGCGACGTACTGGTTTCGATTTGCTCACGAATAACTCCTGCTCAATATCGACAGGGGGCGCTGCCCTTAGCGCCCCGATTTCTTTATTATATCAATGATTAGACCACAAATCAATTTTGTTTATGATATGAGCTCATTATGAAAGCAAATTAGGCGACGTTAGAGCAAAATAAAGGCAGTTTCAAACAGCGCTTTTTCATAGACGTTTCAGCCCTGAATCGCCCATCTATTTAGCCCACCGCAAAGCAAGGATGACGGACATGGCAAAAAGAGGCTTTCAGGCAGGCCCAAGCACAACAAAAAAAGAGACATGGCATGCAAGACAACCGCCCTTCCGATCATTTGGATCGTTCCTTGCGCTGCTTTTTGCGCATCGCCCAATTAGGCTCCGTTAGTAAAGCCGCGGATGACCTGGGCCAGAGCCAATCAAGTCTAAGCAAGCAACTAAGCGCACTGGAACAAAGTTTGGGTCAGCCCCTGTTTACCCGTACCGGGCGCGGCGTTATTTTGAATGATGCAGGTGAGCTACTGCGCCAAGCAATCGAACCGGCCTACCGCCGCATTGATATGGCCATTCATGCTGTACGGCAAGACCACGGCGTCAGCCAAGGAACGGTCAGGCTGGCTACCGTCCATACCTTGAGCTACTACTTTATGTCGGATGTGGCAGCCGCTTTCATGAGCGCTCACCCCGGAGTGAACTTGTCTTTGCTAGGTCGCAGCTCGCCAGAGGTGGTTGCCTTAGTGAAAAGTGGCAAGGCCGATGTCGGTTTTGTGTATGACTCGGCAGTGGATTGCGGGGGCCTAATCTCACACACCTTGTTTGATGACCATATGTGCCTGATCTCGGCCCGGAAAGACAGTGCGCCAAGCGTAGATCTGGGCAGTCGCCAAGTGCGGCTGGTCGGCTTTCCGCCGCATTACGCCTTACGCCGCATGATCCATAGCAGCGGCTTAAGCCCGGAATTTGTTGCTGAAGTTGAGACCATCGATGCCATGCTGCGTTTGGTTGCCTCGGGGTTGGGAGACTGTATCTTGCCCAGCCGCATTCCAAACTCTTTGCTGCATGAACACAATCTGTACAAATACCCTATTTCGCAACCCACATTGCAACGCCGTGTCGTAGCGATCCAGCGAGCTGATCGAGATCCGCAAGCACTGACTGCCCGGCTACTGGAATGTGCTCTGCGTATCGCCCAAAGCCTTCAAATAAAGAACGGTCAGTAAAAAAAGCGGGCCTGTTGAAACACCGTCCAGAACAAGGCATGAAGCCCCCTTCTTTCAGATACCCCAACAAGCCCGCTTATTGAGCACGGATGCCTTACTGCCCGGGCCTCTGCCCTGGCGGCAAACTTATTGCGCTACGCAATCCACGTAGTAGCGCTTTTGACCCGACGCGTCCACCTCTTCCACAAAACCGTGGATATCCGTACCAAAGCCAGGGCACTGGCGATGCAGTTCTCGCGAGAACTTCAGGAAATCCACAATCGTCTTGTTGAAGGCTTCGCCTGGCACCAACAGCGGAATGCCGGGTGGGTAAGGTGTGATCAGATTGGTTGTCACACGCCCTTCCAACTGATCAATTTCCACACGCTCAGTACGGCGCTGTGCGATGCAGGCAAAAGCGTCAGCGGGACGCATGACAGGCACCACATCGGACAAGTACATGTCTGTCATCAAACGCGCAATATCGTGCTTCGCGTACATCTGATGCACGTGCTGGCACAGATCACGCAGACCCATTTCTTCGTAGCCCGGGTACTGACGTGCAAACTGCGGCAGCACACGCCATACCGGCAGGTTGCGATCGTAGTCGTCCTTGAACTGCTGCAAAGCCGTCACCAGAGAGTTCCAACGGCCTTTGGTAATGCCGATCGTGAACATGATGAAAAAGCTGTACAGACCAATTTTCTCTACGATCACGCCGCGCTGGGCCAGGAACTTGGTCACGATGGAGGCCGGAATACCGGTTTCCCCAAAGGTCCCAGTCAGGTCCAGGCCGGGCGTAACAATGGTGGCCTTGATGGGGTCCAGCATATTGAAGCCATCAGCCAAAGGACCAAAACCGTGCCACTCGCTATGCTCTGGGTCGTCCGTGATGATCCAGTCCTCGGGCTTGCCTACACCGTCCTCATCCGCCAGTGTTGGTGGCCCCCAAACTTTGAACCACCAGTCGTCTTCCTCAAACTGGGATTCAACCTTGCGCATCGCACGACGGAAGTCCAGCGCTTCAATAATGCTTTCTTCCACCAGAACACGCCCGCCGGGCGGCTCCATCATGGCCGCAGCCACATCGCAGGACGCAATAATGGCGTACTGCGGGCTGGTGCTGGTGTGCATCAGATACGCTTCGTTAAACAAATGGCGATCCAGACTGCGTGTGACCGAATCCTGCGCCAGCACGTGGCTGGCCTGGCTCAAACCGGCCAGCAGCTTGTGTGTGGACTGGGTAGAGAACACCAGCGTCTCTTGCGGACGGGGACGGTTTTTGCCCATGGCATGGAACTGGCCATAGAACGGGTGAAACGCCGCATGCGGAATCCAGGCTTCATCAAAGTGCAGCACTTCCACATAACCATCCACGGCATTCTTGATCACCTGAGTGTCATAAATAATGCCGTCATACGTGGACTGAGTCAGCGTCAAAACACGTGGTTTTACCGTGTCGGCATCCACATGCGACAACAAGGGGTGTTGGCGAATCTTTTCGCGAATCGTCTCGATATCAAATTCGCTGCGTGAGATAGGGCCAATAATCCCAAAGTGATTGCGCGTGGGGCGCAAAAACACAGGGATGGCGCCTGTCATCACGATGCTGTGCAAAATTGACTTGTGGCAGTTGCGATCCACCACGACTACATCGCCAGGAGCCACCGCGTGATGCCAGACAATCTTGTTGCTGGTGCTGGTGCCGTTGGTCACGAAAAAGCAGTGATCGGCATTGAAAATGCGCGCGGCATTGCGTTCGCTAGCACCAATCGCACCATTGTGATCCAACAACTGGCCCAGTTCTTCGACGGCATTACACACGTCGGCACGCAGCATGTTTTCACCAAAGAACTGGTGAAAGATCTGCCCGACCGGGCTTTTCAAGAAGGCAACGCCGCCGGAGTGGCCGGGGCAATGCCAGGAATAGGAGCCATCCTCGGCGTAATCGAGCAAGGCTTTCAAAAACGGGGGTTTGACGCCTTCCACGTAACTGCGCGCTTCACGCACGATATGACGCGCCACAAACTCGGGCGTGTCCTCGAACATGTGAATGACGCCTTGCAGCTCGCGCAAGATATCGTTTGGCATATGACGAGCCGTTTTGGTCTCGCCATACACATAAATAGGTACATCCGTATTGCGACGACGCACAGCCCGAATAAAGGCACGCAGATTGACCAGCGCGGGGGCACTGTCACCGTCTTGCGTGAACTCCTCATCGTCGATGGACAAAATAAACGCGCTGGCACGACTTTGCTGTTGGGCAAATTGACTCAGGTCGCCATAACTGGTGGTTCCCAACACCTCGAAGCCTTCAGCCTCGATCGCATCTGCTAATACACGAATGCTCAGACCAGACGCATTTTCAGAACGAAAATCCTCATCGATGATCACAATGGGGAATTGATATTGCATGCCATGTCCTTAATACAAGGGAGTGCCGCATCAAGCGGCAAAAAAAGGGAGGGACGGAGTTGCTGCTGTGCAGTAGATCGTACCGAGTTTCACGTCCCGTCATGTGACACTTGCTTTTCCCTACGTCCTTGGGCATAATTCTACATGTCCTAGGACAAAACAAAAGGCGCGGTGACAGATTGGCTATGTGACGGACTGCAAATCCGTTCAGGTTGGTTCGATTCCAGCACGCGCCTCCATCTAGCTTGCATTCCAGACAGACAAAACTGGCCCTACAAACGGGTTCAAGCACACAGAAAAAGTCGCCTTTACGGCGATTTTTTTATTCCTGTTTCCCGAGCATCAAACCCTTGTACGACGCGCTGCGGCCAAGCACTTTCATCGTCTTTGGCCTGCCGTTCCAACTTGGCCTGCAATTTAACATAAGCAGCCCCCAGGTCCAGTCTAAAAACCCATTTTTTAGTGCCCAAAAAACATCAATTTGCCCCAAGCGCCTTTCAGGTCTTGAGTCCCATCTTTGTAGCTGTTACATGCATACCGTTCGAGACCTAATTTATTTCCGCAAACTGTCTTTTTTGCGCTACGACCTAGAACAAAGCACACACAGACCAGGGCAGACAATAAATCCGGAATCAAGCCCGTCTTTATTGACAAAACAAGCCACTTACATAAAATTATTGGCGCGAGCGGAAACCGTAGCTCTGCTTACTCACCTCTGAATTCCGGGACGGGCCGGCTCTTTAACGACTAAGAGCGGCATGCTCGATGGAGTTAGTTGTGTTTACTTTAAGCTCGCTTAAGCGACGTCTCGTTTACGTATGTACGTTTGAATTCTTCGCCATCCTTCTAGCCACTCTGTTCTTGAGCCTATTGAGTGGATCAAAAACGGATGACTCCTTCCCTCTTGCCGTCATCGTGTCCACAGTCGCCGTGGTGTGGAACTATTTTTTCAACCTGGGCTTTGAGGCATGGGAGCGAAGAAAAAACATAAGATCTCGCACCCTAAGGGTTCGCCTTGTACATACATTGGGCTTTGAAGGCGGCCTAGTCCTGGTGTGTTTGCCCATCTATATGTTGTGGTACCGGGTTGGCCCCTGGACAGCTTTCACTATGGTGTTGGCGCTTATGCTGTTTTTTCTGGTGTACACCTTCATCTTCACCTGGCTATTCGACAAGCTGTTTACCCTGCCACAACAACAGCCTGCAGCCAAACCGGCATAGACCCGAATAGATTGCCCCGCCTTCGATACAGGAGGCCGGGGCAGTTTTTTGTCCAAAGACCAAGACCCTCACAGCGGTAGACAGATAAGCCTTGATCGAACGAAACCCGCGTCTGCGCTGATATGATGGCGGCATTCGTGCCGGCTGGCCGCCCTGGGGCTGGATATCGTCCCTACCCAGGTCAAAACCAACCTCGCCCCTTTACGACAGAACGTCGCCCACGCGCTTCTGTCTGATTTATATAGATTTTCTGTACACCATGAAATTAACCACCTGGAACGTGAACTCCCTGAACGTGCGTCTGCCCCAAGTCCTGGAATGGCTGGCAGCCAACCCGGTAGACGTCTTGTGTCTGCAAGAGCTGAAGTTGCCCGACGAGCGTTTCCCTTTAGAGGCGTTTCAGGAAATGGGATACCACGCTCACTGGGCGGGCCAGAAGACCTACAACGGTGTCGCACTGATTTCCCGAGAGCCGGGCACCGATGTGCAGCGCAATCTGCCCAATTACGAGGATCCGCAACAGCGTCTGCTAGCCGCCACCTACCCCTCCCCGGACGGCCCGGTGCGAGTGATCTGCGCGTACTGCCCGAATGGTCAATCGCTGGAGAGCGACAAATACGTCTACAAGCTGGAATGGTTCGCCGCCTTGCACGAGTGGCTGGAAAAAGAATTGCAGCAGTACCCCCGCCTGGCCATCCTGGGCGACTATAATATTGCCCCAGCCGACCAGGACGTTCATGACCCTGCTAAATGGGCCGATGATGTGCTGGTCTCCCCGCCCGAGCGCGCCGCCTTCGAGCGTTTGCTGGCGCTGGGCTTGCACGACGCCTACCGCTTGTTTGAACAAAGCGGCAGCCCCTTTACCTGGTGGGACTATCGCCGTTTTGCCTTCCGCCGCGATGCCGGACTGCGAATTGATCATGCCTTGCTGTCCGACGCTTTGAAGGATCGTTGCACAGCCTGCGACATTGACCGCGACCCGCGCGCCAATGAACAGCCTTCGGATCACGCGCCCGTCACCGCCACTCTGTCTTTTAGCTGACACAGCCATTGAATTATGCAAATACAAAGCCAAATCATTGAGCAGACTGACTCGGTCTATGTACTTGAGATCACCCTGGAACAAGAGCACAAGATCTGGGCTTATCTGGCTATAAGCGAGCCTGATCTGGATGCCGTTGCCTCCATCGTTCCGCCCGAGCAGTTTGAAGCCGGTGGGGATGTGCACGTCATGGCAATTGCCCAGGCAGACGATGCCGCCCAGGAAGTGCAAGAGGTTTTGTTTTCCATGAACCCCAGCGATACGGTGGTGTTCCTGTGTGCTGACAATGAAAGCGTGCAAGCCGTGCTCACTGAGTTTGGCCAGACCGACGCCCCCAGCAATTAATTCTTTTATAAAAATTTTCTTCTAGAGTCTGCTCTCCATGTCCACGAGCTATCCTGGCACCGTTTTTATGGTTGTCGCCCCCAGCGGGGCTGGCAAATCCAGTCTGGTCAACGCCCTGCTGGCCCACGATTCCAACATCATGCTGTCTATCTCGGCCACCACTCGTGCGCCCCGCCCCGGAGAGACAGACGGTGAACACTACTTCTTTGTCGATAAACCCCGCTTTGAGCAGATGTGTGCTGAAAACGCCATGCTGGAGTGGGCCAAGGTACACGACAACTACTACGGCACCCCGCGTGAGCCCATCCAGAAAGCCTTGAGCGCGGGTCGTGATGTGTTGCTGGAAATCGACTGGCAAGGCGCCCGCCTGGCACGCGAGCATTTCCCGGAAGCCGTGGGTATTTTCATTCTGCCGCCCTCGCTGCCTACCTTGCAGGCACGCTTGCGTAAACGCGGCCAGGACAGCGAAGAGATCATTGCCCGGCGCGTCCTGGCTGCCGAGCACGAAATCGCCCATGTTCGGGACTGTCAATATGCTATTATCAATGAGGATTTTGATACGGCATTACAGCAGCTATTGAGTATTGTGCAGGCCAGTCGTTTGCGCACTGCCACTCAGTCAGTACGGCATCGCCAACTCTTTCAACAATTAGGCGCAGATGCCCTGCTGAACCAGGGCTGATCTCCTTCTTATTTCTTTTTGATAACAGGTCTATCTATGGCTCGCATCACTATCGAGGACTGCCTGGAGCAGGTCCCCAATCGCTTTAAGCTCACCTTGGCAGCTGCCTACCGTGCGCGTGAACTGGCCCAAGGCCACGAACCCCGTCTGGAAAGCAAGAACAAGCCTACGGTTACCGCTTTGCGAGAAATCGCTTCGGGCGCGACCGGGCTGGAGATGCTGCGCAAAGTTCCTACCTAATAGGCACTAGCGGAGCACGGTATGGCATTTTCAGGTTTACGGGGCGCATCTTCTGGGCTTTTGGCCGTCCTTAAAAAAGGCTCGCGGCTAGGTCGTCGCAAGCCTAAAGAAAAGAACTCCCCGGCGATTGAACGCAGCGCGCAGGAAAGTGTCAGTCCTCCAATCGCCTCGCTGGCTCCGCTACACAAGATCATCTCGCAGTACCTGGACCCCAAAGATGTAGAGCGGGTACGGGAAGCCTATCGCTTTTCCGATCAGGCTCACTTGGGGCAGTTTCGTGCCAGTGGCGAACCCTATATCTCGCATCCCATTGCCGTCACGGAAATCTGTGCGGGCTGGAAGCTGGATACAGATGCGCTGATGTCAGCCCTGCTGCATGACGTCATCGAAGATCAGGACGTCACCAAGCAGGAACTGGCCGAAAAATTCGGCACCGACGTGGCCGAGATTGTGGACGGCCTTTCCAAACTGGAACGGCTGGAATTTGCCACCAAAACGCAGCAGCAGGCCGACAGCTTTCGCAAAATGCTGCTGGCCATGTCGCGCGATGTACGGGTCATCCTGATCAAGCTGGCTGACCGTCTGCACAATATGCGCACGCTGGATGCGGTCAAGCCTGAGAAACGTCGCCGTGTGGCCCAGGAAACCCTGGATATTTACGCCCCCATTGCGCATCGCTTAGGGCTGAACGCCCTGTTTCGCGAACTGCAGGACCGTTGCTTTAAAGCCATCTATCCAAACCGCTACAAGGTGCTGCACAAAGCCTTGCTGGCCGCTCGTGGCAACCGCCGTGAAGTTCTGAGCAAGATTACGGATGCGGTCAAGATTGCCTTGCCTGCCGCCGGGATTGATGCCGAGATCTCTGGTCGTGAAAAGTCGCTCTACAGCATTTTCTGCAAGATGGTCGAGCAGAAAAAGTCTTTTTCAGACGTGCTGGATATTTACGGCTTTCGCGTCATCGTGCACACGCTGCCCGAGTGCTATTTGTCTTTGGGTACGCTGCACCAGCTCTACCGTCCAGTGCCCGGTAAATTCAAGGACTATATTGCCATCCCCAAAGTGAATGGCTACCAGTCCCTGCACACTACTCTTATTGGCCCCTACGGCACGCCCGTGGAGTTCCAGTTCCGCACCCGCGAAATGGACCATGTGGCCGAAGAAGGTGTCGCGTCGCACTGGCTGTACAAAGAAGACGATGTCACCCTGAACGATCTGCAAAAGCGTACCCATCGCTGGTTGCAGTCCTTGCTGGATATTCAAAGCCAAACGGGTGACTCCACAGAATTCCTGGAACATGTCAAAGTTGACCTGTTCCCCGATGCGGTTTACGTCCACACACCCAAAGGCAAGATTATTTCCCTGCCGCGCGGTGCCACACCCGTGGACTTTGCCTACAGCATCCATACCGATATTGGTAATCACGCCGTTGCGTCCAAGATCAACGGTGAATTTGCCCCGCTGCGCACAGAGCTCAAGAGCGGCGACTCGGTGGAGATCATTACCTCCCCTGCTGCCCGCCCCAGCGCGCAATGGCTGAACTATGTTCGTTCGGGCCGTGCCCGTTCGGAAATTCGCCACTATCTGCGCACGGTTAAATACGAAGAATCCGTGGCCTTTGGCCGCCGCTTGCTGGATCAAGCTTTTGATCAGCTGGGCCTGCCACACGCAAGCGACGATGACCCGAACTGGGACAAGCTGGCCAAAGGTTCAGGCGCCGCTTCCCGCGAGGAAATCCTGGCCGACATCGGCCTGGGCAAGCGCTTGGCCGCCGTCGTGGCTCGCCGTTTCGCCCCCGAGAACACCTTGCTGGAAACCACTGCCGCCGAGTTTGACGAGATTAACGCCAATACCTCTGCACCTATCCTGATCCACGGCAACGAAGGTCAGGCGGTGCAATTGGCTCCTTGCTGTGGTCCTTTGCCGGGCGACGCCATTATTGGCGGCATCCGTCTGGGTCATGGCCTAGTCGTCCACATGGCTGAATGTGCTGTTGCACAGCGCGCCCAGGCCAAAGAGCCCGAGCGCTGGGTTCCGGTGATGTGGGACAGCAATACCGCCCGCCACCTGTCCACACGTCTGGACGTGACCGCTATTAACGAGCGCGGCGTGCTGGGTCGTCTGGCGGCTGAGATTACTGATGCCGACTCCAATATCCTGCATATCTCCATGCCGGATGAATCTGCCGCTACGTCGGTGCTGCACCTGACTGTTCAGGTTGATAGCCGTACTCACCTGGCTCGCGTGATCCGCTCTATTCGTCACGTACCGCAAGTCCAGAAGATTGTGCGAGTGAAGGGCTAGGCTCTACAACTAAGCAAGCCTTGGCCATCAAAAATGCCTACTGTGTTCAGTAGGCATTTTTTGCTTTCTGATCTGAGTCTGTTCTGAGCAGCCGCGCATTTTTTGCCCCAGCATAAAGCTGGCAGAAATCTACCCGCGATACGAGCACAGAACAATCAACAGCCGTAAAGGGTGCAAGGTACAGAGCGCACTAAAGCATCACAGCATCACAGCATCACTGCATCACTGCATCACTGCATCACAGCATCACAGCATCACAGCATCACAGCATCACAGCATCACAGCCACCATTCTGGGCAAGGCATGGGCAATCAGCAACTCTACCCTGCTCCTTAAACACGATTAATCGCAATAGCTAAGCATGCTCACTACCGTGCACTCGGAGCCGTAATGTCATGCGTGCACCATCATGCAAGACGGTACTTGATACTCGTTGAACAGAACGGCCACGCTTAGGCTGACGTTCAATCGCTTGCACTGGGGAAGCCGCTTGCCCCAGCCGTGGCTCACGGCCCAAGAAACATGCTGAGTACGCCCTAAACGGCTCTCAGTGAAGTTTTAAACCCCCACGTAGGCCACGCACAGACCATAAGCCAGCACTCCGGTCAGTGTCGACCCCGCAATCCCTCCTGGCCACCAGCGTCCCAACAACACACCAGCCAAACCCGCCAGCAAAGGCGGCAAATCCAGTGACATATGCTCGGGACGCAGCAAGGAAATCAAGGACACCACCAGCAAAGCTACCACCCCGGCCGGGCCTATTGCTCCGAACAGGCGTGGCCAGATCGAAACACGGCTTGGGTCCGCCTTGCCTTGTCGCCCACCTAAACGCAAGGGCAGATAACGAATCAAAAATGTGCCCAGACCCGCCAGCACAATCATGAGCAGAAAACTCCAATCCATCTCCACTCCTTAAGCGCGGCGCAAGGCCATCAAACCACCGGCCAGCATGCCCACGATAATGGCCAGATAAGAAGGCAACACGAGCATGGCCAATAAGGCCCCCAAGCCCGCAGCCACCAGAACCGGCGCGGAGGCAGACCGGCGAATTTCCAGCAGCAGGGCAAAAAATAGCGCAGGCAAGACAAAGCCCAAGGTCTTTTCCAGCACGGGCGATTGCCCCAGCAAATCGCTGGCAAAAAACGCCCCGATCGCCGTTCCCAGAACCCAGGACAGGTACGAACCCAGTTGCAAGCCGCAATACCAGGATTCCTGCTCGTGAGCGGGTTGACGCGCCACGCCTGCCGCTGAAGCGGCAAAGACCTCATCGGTCAGACCAGGAGCCATAAATAGGCTGGAGACGCTTCTCGGGCCAGTAAAAAACCCCATCAAGGTAGGCCCGTAAAAAACATGGCGTAGATTCATGACCAGCACAATCCCCAAGATACTGGGATAAGCCGCACCCGCCACAAACAGGCTGATCAAAATGAACTGGCTGGCCCCGGCATAGACAATGATGGACACCAATACCGCGAACCAAGGTGACAGGCCCGCATGCACGGCTGTCAGGCCAAAGGAAATTGCCACCGGCACATAGCCTAAAGCAATAGAGGCACTGTCTCGCAAGCCTCGTCGATATGCTGACCCGATCATCATAGGAAACCTTACATCCCTGCCTAAGCTTGGAAAGCGCCAATAAAAATAGCGGGATCAACCCGTGCGTTATTCAAACTGACATTCCAGTGCAAATGGGGCCCCGTCGCACGGCCCGTCGCCCCGGAGCGCGCAATCACATCGCCCTTGCGCACGCTATCGCCCACCTTCACATCAAAGGCCGACAAGTGGCAGAACATGGTGATCAGGCCCTGGCCATGATCAACAAATACGGTTTTGCCGTTAAAAAAGTAATCTGCCACGATAGTGACAACACCATCCGCAGGGACTTTGACGGAAGTGCCGGTTGCGGCGGCAAAATCCAGACCAGAATGCGGATTACGCTCTTCACCATTAAAGAAACGGCGCAGGCCAAAAGGACTGGTCAAGCGACCGGGCACGGGCTTTTCAAACACCACATTGCTGGGGCCTTCTGTGCGGAAGCTGGCATAAGCCTGCATCTGCTCTTCGTACTCGCGCTCAAACCGCGCTTGCTGCTGCGGGTCTGGATTCACATGGGATTTGTTCTTCAAGGTAATACGCTGCTCGCGGTAGCGCTTGCTACCCACTTGAAACGCCACACTCGACTGCCCTTGCACGGATACGCTGTGCTGACCCGGCTTTGTTTTCAGATCCAGCCCGACAATCGCTTTCCAGCGCTGATCGGCGTCCTGAATCACCAGGACACGATGCCCGTTAAAGTTCACGACAGGCGCCTGGTTCCCTGCTCCCAAATCCAGCACGGCTACCCCGCCCGGTACGGGTCGGTTCAAGGTACGTTCAATAAACGTGCCCAGGGGGGCCGCCTGCGCCTGCGCCCACCACGATGCCGTCAGGCCACAAACAGTTGCGGCGCCTAAAAGGCGCCGCCGTACTAAGGAAATCTCAGGATGAGTCATCAGAAGGCTCTTTAAAAAATACCCTGGGGTAAATTACGCCCCAGGGTATAGGTTCTGACTGGATAAGACTTAGTCGTTATCGCCACTGGCCGTCAGTTCTTTTTCGGCTTCAGGCAAGAGCTGCACATTCTCTTCAACGCGCATGGCCTGCAAGACTGCTTGAGTCTCTGTACGGGCCAAGGCTTGATTCAATTGGGCTGTCAGCATATCCAGACCTGGATTACCGGCTTTGCCCGGCTCGTGGCTCAGAATTTGCACCACGGTATAGCCTTGAGGCTGACGGTCGCCCACGTAGGCAGGCAATTTGTCCACGGGATTGGCCAACACCTTGTTCAGCAAGGCTTCGTCCATTTCAGGGAATTCAGCACGGCTCACGGCAAATTGGGCCGAGAAGCTTTCTGGTTCTGCACCCTCTTGCAGCTTCTTCAAGTAGTCTTCACCAGCTTGGATCGCCAAGGCAGCCGCTTTTTCGCGACGCAGGTTTTCTTCAGCAATGGGGCGTACTTTATCCAGACCAGGCACATGGGCGTCTTTCACGTCCACCACACGCAGTGCAATCAAGGTATCGGGCGAGACTTCCACTACACCGGCGTTTTTACGCGACGCCAGAGTTTCGGCATTGAACAAGGCCTGACGCACACGGCTATCATCCAGCACAGCCGCATCCGGGCTCTTGGCAGCAGCCAGATCACCGTCCACTTGCGAGGCCGGAACCAGACCCTGACGAGTAATACCTTCGGCTTGCTTCAAGTTCAGACCCAGCGCGTTAGCCGCAGCTTCCAGACTGTCTTCGTTGTCGTAGACCAGATTGGTCAGCTTGCTGGCCATATCGGCGAAACGCTCGGAAGCCAGTTGCTTGCGCACTTCGTCCAGCACCTTGTTACGAGCCTGTTCAAAGGACTCGCCTTGTTCAGGCTGAACATCGTTGCTCTTGAAAATGTGGAAGCCATTAGGGCCTTCGATCACACCAGAAACATCGCCTTTCTTCAAGGCAAACACGGCGCTTTCCAGCACGGAGGGCCAGGAGCCTTTGCTGATCCAACCCAATTCGCCACCTTCGCGGGCGCTGCCGCCGTCTTGCGAATTCTCGCGTGCCAAGTCAGCAAAAGCTTCTTTATTGGCTTGGGCTTTTTCGGCCAGTTCACGCGCCTTGGTCTGGGCGGTTTCGCGCTCCGCATCCGATGCACCGGCAGGCAGTGTTACCAGAATGTGGCTGATGTTTACACGGCCAGGCTGCACGTAACGAGCTTTGTTCTGCTCGTAGTACTGCTTGAGCTGATCTTCAGTCGGCGTGGACAAATCGGTAGATGCAGCCGCTTCGTTCAGCAGCAGGTACTCGACCTTAACTTGCTGAGGCAGCTCCAAAGATTGCTTATTGGTTTCGTACCAGGCTTGCAGGTCTTGATCGCTGATCTGTACTTTAGATTCAAAATCGCGGGTCAGAAAGCTGCGGGTACGCACACCGCGCTCTTCAGTCAGGGCGATTTCCAGCTTGTTCATGACGCTAGGCAGCATGGAGGAACTGGCGGCCACGGGACCCAGCACACGTTGCAGCGCCAATTGACCACGCTGGCTTTGTTCAAAGTCTCGTGTATTGATGCCAGCCGATGCCAATACCTGGCTATACAGTGCGGGGGAGAAGGTGCCGTTTTCCTGGAATTCAGGCAAGGTCGCGATATTGTCACGCAGAGCCATGTCGGACACATTAAAGCGTGCGGCGGTTGCCACTTCAATTTGCACACGCTGATCAATCAAGGATTCCAGCAGCAGACGACGGCTCTCTACGCTGTCGGCCTGGGCCAGGTCAAAACCGGAAGGATTGTTACGCTGCATCTCGTCAAGCTGCATGCGACGCGCACGATCAAATTCCTGGGAAGTAATGGCGCTATCGCCAACTTTGACAATATCGCTATCGCCAGAAACGTAGCTGGAGTAGCCGCTGACGCCAATCAGTACAAAAGACGGCAGAATCAGCACTAACAGGACCAGCTGCATGACGCGTTGGTTCTTACGGATAATCTCGAACATTAATCATCACCTACTTTCGCTTGCAGCCGGGTGCTGCGGGCGGCGCATCAGGCCGGGGAGCCAGGCTCGGCCTGAAAATATACCGTGTTTGGATCAAGTGTGTTTGACTTAAACTGTGGCTTCAATAAAGCAAGTTCCATGCTGCGCAGGTGGTGGCGTCATGGATGCTTGATTTTGCCTAGGATCGGATTGTAAATCCAAAACCGTAACCGTACAGTGTACAGCCCCGGTTAAAATAGTACATTGGCTTTTTATCACGCCCCTTGCGAGTCCGCCATGCCTTCAATGAATCACCACTGGCCCTATCACGCCTTGATCGCCCACCGCGGCGCTGGCAAGGTTGCTCCGGAAAACACCTTAGCCGCCATTCGAGTCGGCGCCCAGAACGGTTTTCGCATGATGGAGTACGACGTTAAATTAAGCCGTGACGGCATTGCCGTGCTGCTGCACGACGATGATCTGGACCGCACCTCCAATGGTCAGGGCCTGGCTTCCAGGCTGACACTGGCCCAATTGTCCGAGCTGGATTTCGGTGCCTGGCACTCCACCGCTTATGCAGGCGAGCCCATCCCCACATTAAGTTCGATTGCCGGTTTTACCCTGGCCAATCAAATCCACAGCAATATCGAGATCAAGCCCACAAGCGGCGATGAGGCCGAAACGGGCCGCCTTGTGGCCCTGGCTGCCCACACCCTCTGGGCGCAAGCCAGTTTGCCACCCTTGTTGTCCTCTTTTTCGGAAGTCGCCCTGCAAGCCGCCCAGGAAGCAGTCCCCACGCTGCCACGCGCCTTGCTGATTGAAGAAGAAGTCCCCGCCGACTGGCAAAAACGCCTGGAGCGTCTAGGCTGCATGGGCCTGAATCTGAACGAGCGCTTCGTCAATCAGGCCTTGGTGCAAAACATCCGTAATGCAGGCTATACCGTGGCGGTCTGGACCGTGAACGAAGCCGAACGGGTGCGCGAGCTGCTGGAATGGGGCTGCAATGGCGTTTTCACTGATAAAGTCACGACCATTCGTCCCGATACTCTTTAAACCGCTACACCCCAGGATTTCTCTTGTTCAGTTACCGCCACGCCTTTCATGCCGGCAATCATGCTGACGTGCTCAAGCACGCCACCTTGCTGCATATCTTTAACTACTACGCCCAAAAAGACAGCGCCTTCAGCATTATCGACACCCATTGCGGTGCCGGTATTTATGATCTGGAGCACGACTGGGCCCAAACCAAAGGCGAGTTCTATGACGGCCTGGACCGTGTCTTGCAAGAAGAGTCACGCCCTGAACTGCTGGAACACTATATTGAGGCCATCGCCGATCTGAACCCGGACGGTGTGGCGCGCTTTTACCCCGGCTCTCCCTGGCTGGCACTGGAACGACTGCGCACGCAAGACAGCTTTCACGGCTTTGAGCTGCATCCGACCGAATTTGAGGTCTTGAGTGAAAACGTGGCGCAGTTGTTCCCCAAGGGCAATCGCCGTGTGCGCCTGTATCCGGAAAATGGTTTTGATCAGTTGGGACGCTTGCTGCCGCCCCCATCGCGACGCGCGATTGTGGTGATGGACCCGTCTTACGAGGCCAAGTCTGACTATCAGCAGGTGCTCAATAGCGTCAAAAACGCCCTCAAGCGCTTTTCTCAGGCCTGTATTGTGGTGTGGTATCCCATTGTGCAACGGCCCGAAGTTCAGGCCATGCAGCGCAAACTGGAGCAACTGCCTACACCGTGGCTACATGTGAGCCTATCGGTTCGTGCTCCGGCTAAAAATGGTTTGGGTTTGCATGGCAGTGGCTTGTTCATCAGCAATCCCCCTTGGACGCTGCTCAAGGCATTGGAACAAAGCCTGCCCTGGTTAACAAAAACGCTGGCCCAGGATGACAAGGCCAGCTATCAACTACATCATTCGGGGCTGTAAGCGCCCCTCTTGCCCTTAGGCCAGATGCTCAGATTCTTTCATGTAGCGCCACTGGCCAACGGGCAGATCGCCCAACACCAGATCACCAATACGCACACGCTTCAAACCCACGACCTTCAAGCCGACCAGTTCGCACATACGGCGAATCTGGCGTTTTTTGCCTTCGCGCAGGATAAAACGCAGCTGATCGTCGTTCTGCCAGGACACTTGGGCGGGCAACAAGGGCTTGCCATCCAGGCTCAGGCCGAAGTTAAGCAGTTCCAGACCGCGTTCGCTCAGCTTGCCGGTTACACGCACCAGATACTCTTTGTCGATCACCGAATCTTCGCCAATAATCTGGCGCGCGATACGGCCGTCCTGAGTCAGGATCAGCAAGCCGGTGGAGTCAATATCCAGACGACCCGCCGGTGCCAGACCACGCAGATGCGAAGGATCAAAGCGCTGGCCGCCACGGCCACCCTTGTACTGCGTCGCCGCGCCAATCAAGGAGACGGCATTGCGATAACCGGCTTCGGCCTGCCCGGAGACATAGCCCACGGGTTTGTGCAGCAAGATCGTGGCACGTTGAGTCTGACGCTGACGCGCTTGTTTTTCCAGTGTGATTTTCTGATTGGGGTAGGCCTTGCTACCCAATTCAGAGACGATTTGACCGTCCACACGCACCCAGCCGCGCTCGATGAAAGCATCCGCCTCACGGCGTGAACACATGCCGCGCTGGGCCATTAATTTTGAGATACGTTCTTTTTCCATGAGCGCTATTTTATGGCTTTGGCGATAATACAGGACATGAAATTTCCATCCAGCACAAAAAAACCCTGGCATGACCGGGTTCACCCCTCCGCTACTCCGGCTCAAAAGTACTGGCTACACCGTCCCGGCGCACTGACCGCCGGCCTGCGCGGTCTGGGTAAAGTCCACCTGGAAGTGGTCAGTGAATACGCTTGTCGCCTGAACTCGCAAGAAGCCGCTTTGATTCAAAAGCCGCCAGGTACGCTGGCCTGGATACGTGAAGTGTCCATGTCCGTTGACGGTATTCGCTGTGTCATTGCCCGCAGTTTCACGCCGCTGCCAGCTTCGCAAAGCGTCTGGCAAGGCATACGGCGACTACGCAGCCGACCCTTGGCCGACATGCTCTACAACGATGCCCAGATACAACGTTCTGCCTTTTTAAGCTGTCGTTTAAACCGCAGTATGAGCTTTTTCCGCACAATTGAGCGCGCATTAGCCCAGAGCGACGAGCCCTTGCCCCAGGCCCAGCAAGTGCTGTCCCGCTGTTCGGTTTTCTGGCGTCACGGCCAACCTTTATTGGTGGCCGAGTCCTTTATGCCAGCCTTTTGGGCGCGCGGTGCTACACTGGTTTAGCCAAAATTCAACATTAACTAATAAACCAAAGTTATATACCGAGACTGACTATGGCCACCCAAGCTGATCAAAGCCGCCGCAACGCCTTTATTCTTTCTGGAATGCAAGCATTGGGCGGGGCCAATCCGGCGCTGGTGGTGGCTCTCAGCAGCCTAGTCGGCCAGAAAATGGCCAGCAGTACCGATCTGGCAACCTTGCCCGTTGGCATTTTCAATCTGGGACTGGCAATCGGCATTTTGCCGGCGGCTTATCTGATGCGCCGTCTGGGTCGCCAAGGCGGCTACATCATTGGTGCCTTGCTAGGCATAGGAGCGGGTTTACTGGCTGCAGCCGGAATTTATAGCCTGTCTTTCACCCTATTCTGTGTCGGCACGCTTCTGGCCGGGCTCTATGCCTCTTACGTACAAAGCTACCGTTTTGCGGCGGCTGACCACGCCAGCGAGGCCTTCCGCCCCAAAGCCATTTCCTGGGTCATGGCCGGTGGGCTGTTAGGGGCCATTATTGCGACTCAAACCATTATTAGGACGCAGGACGTCTGGCCTGAGCATCCCTTCGCAGCTGCGTTTTTAGCCCAGGCTGTGCTGGCCGCCCTAGTTCTGCCCTTTGCCTTTGCCCTGCGTTTGGGACGCACGACACAGCAAGCCGTCAAAACTCCGTATACCGGACGTCCATTGCGTGAAATTGCCTCTAACCGCTATTTCATTATTGCGGTCCTGGCGGGCGTCGCGTCCTACGTTTTGATGAATTTCCTGATGACGGCCTCGCCCCTGGCCATGGTCATGCATGGCCACAGCGTAAAAGAATCCACACTGGGCATTCAGTGGCATATTCTGGCCATGTTCGGCCCCAGCTTTTTTACCGGCACCCTGATCAAGCATTTCGGCAAGATTCCCGTTACCTTTGCTGGCGTGTTTTTGCTGGGACTGGCCAGCATTGTGGCCTTGCTGGGCATGAGCGTCCCCCACTTCTGGGTCAGCCTGATTCTTTTGGGCTTGGGCTGGAACTTCGGTTTTATCGGCGCAACCAATATGGTGGTGGACTGCTACCGGCCCGAAGAAAGAGGCCGTGTGCAGGCTTTGAATGACTTCATCATCTTCACCTGTGTCGCCTTGTCCTCTTTTACCTCGGGCCGCGTCTTGGCCGTGTACGGCTGGTATGGCGTGAACACCTGGACCTTGCCCATCTCCGGTGTGGTCATGGTGGCTCTGGCCTGGCTGTATATCCAAAACAAGCGCCAGCCCCACATCGCCAGTTAAGAAAAGCCGCCCGAGGGCGGCTTTTTTGATCTTAGATCATGGGCAGATAAGCAGGTTTGGGACCGCGCGCAAACTGCGTATCCAAGGCCCGTATATGTTCTGGCAGTAGTACCAGATCAGCTGCTGCCGCATTTTGCTGGGCATGACGAGCTTGCGAGGCCTTAGGAATAACAAACACAGCAGGGTCCCGCAGTAAAAAGGCCAGGGCTATCTGCCTGGGGCTGGCTTGATAGTGACTGGCAATATCAGCCAGTAACGCGCCACCCACGGAGTCCGGGCTTGGAAAATCATCATGCCCAAAGGGGCTATATGCCACCACGCTGACTTGATGTTCTTGGCACCAGGGCATGACAGCATGTTCAATCGCGCGTTCATTCAGGTGATATAGAACTTGATTGCAGGCGATCTCGCCCGGCCCCACGATGTCATACAGCTCCTGCAAATCGGGCACGTCAAAATTGCTGACTCCCCATTGCTTGATCTTGCCTTGTTGCACCAGCTTATCGAAAGCCGCACAGGTCTCCTCCAAAGGAACCTGACCGGGCCAGTGCAATAAATACAAATCCAGATAATCCGTGCCTAAGCGTTTTAAGCTGGCCTCACAGGCACGGATCACACCCTGACGGCTGGCATTAAAGGGCAAGACTTTAGAGACCAGAAAGGCTTCATGGCGCCGGCCTTCCAAGGCTTGGGCAATCAAGGTTTCTGCTTGGCCATCGCCATACATTTCAGCCGTGTCGATATGGTTCATACCCGCATCTAAACCGGCATGAAAGGCAGCAATGCTTTGTGGCCAGTCGGCCTGCTCTACATACCAGCTACCCTGCCCCACCCGCGAAACACGGGGGGCTGAACCCAGCTTCCCATATTGCATCTGCTTCTCCTTTCCTGCAGGCCTTCTTAGCACCAGCCCGACACACTGCCAGGCGTTTAGAGCGCGTCCCGACCGCTTTCGGAGGTACGAATCCGGATGGCTTGCTCAACAGGGGTCACGAAAATCTTGCCATCACCAATCTTGCCCGTATGGGCCGCTTTGATAATGGCTTCGATAATGGCGTCGCAACGGTCCGCCGCCACCACGATATCCACACGAATTTTAGGCAAGAAATCCACGACATATTCAGCGCCGCGATACAACTCAGTATGGCCTTTTTGGCGGCCAAAACCTTTGACCTCTGTGACCGTCAGGCCATTGACGTCCAGTTCTGCCAGCGCTTCGCGCACTTCATCCAGTTTGAAGGGTTTGATGATGGCCGTAATTTGTTTCATGGTTACTCGCACGTCAAATTTAAAGAGGGTCTTTGACACCCGGCAGGGGTCGGTGGCTTTCTGCTGCCAGACTCAAGCCCAGGCTCAAGTCCCGGCCTGTGGGCGACTGGAACAGACGCAGGCCGATTTCCGGCAGCACAGCCAGAATATGGTCAAAAATATCGCCTTGGATGCGCTCATGGTCAACCCAAGCCGTTTTATTGGTAAAGCAGTACACCTCGATAGGAATCCCGTCTGCCGTGGGCTCCATCATGCGCACCATCTGGATCATATCCTGGTGAATCTCGGGGTGACGCTTGATATACGCCATGCAGTAAGCACGGAAGGTGCCCAGATTGGTCAGGCGGCGGTAATTGACCGCATCCATACCCGCACGGCTCAGTTCCTGATTAGAACGCTCCAGGTCTTCTTTTTTCTCGTTCAGGTAGTCGCGCAACAAAGCAAAACGAGACAGACTTTCCACTTCATCGGGCGTCAAAAAGCGCACACTGGAAGCGTCAATGCTCAAGGTACGCTTGATCCGCCGTCCGCCCGATTCAAACATTTGCCGCCAATTACGGTAGCTTTCAGAAAACAGCTTGTAGGTGGGGATGGTGGTGACCGTCTTGTCCCAGTTCTGAACCTTGACGGTATGCAAAGCCATGTCGATCACAAAGCCGTCAGCGCCGGCCTGCTTCATCTCAATCCAGTCACCAATGCGCAGCATGTCATTGGTGCTCATTTGCGTGCTGGCCACTAGCGATAGCAAAGTATCTTTAAATACCAGCAACAAGACCGCTGACAGCGCACCCAAACCGGAGAGCAACAGCACGGGCGACTGATCCAGCACGATGGAAATCATGACAATGACGCCAATCGCCCAGACCCCTATCTTGGCAACTTCAATATAGCCCTTGATGGATTTGGTACGGCCACGGCTGGAATTGGCGTAGACCTCCTGCCAGGCACCCAGCAAACTCACAAGTGCCATGATCAAAAAGACCAGAAAGCCCAGCAACGCGACCCGCTCAATCACTTCCAGCAAGGTTTTAGCCAGCGGCAGCAGGGTCAGATTGGAGCTAACCACCAGCAAGGGCACGGCATAACCCACATTGCGCACAAAGCGCGTTTTCACCAGTGCCCGGGCCCAATCATCTTTGCCGGCCACTTTCAATAAACGTCGCACCAGCCGCGAGAGTACGGAACTGGTCAACCAGCTGACGACCCAGACCAGCACGGTCAACATCGCCAGACCGGCCAGTATCTGTACCCAGCGATCCTGCGGTAAATACGCTTCGATCCATTGCCAGCCCAACAAATCGGCAAAGGTGCGTTCTTGCTCCATGTATCTTCCTTGTCCAGCCAGCCCCAAAAGGGCCCGCATGGTTTCCTAGAGTCTGAAAACTATCTAATATACTGCACAGCGTCTGTTTCCTGCGGGACTGGATGACCCCTGTCAGCCCGTCCAATCCTCTATAATTGCCTTCTATGTCAACAAACACCCCCTCCCCCTCCCAAGACCAGTTCGCCAATAAAGCAATGGCCTGGTCGGCTCGCTTTTCCGAGCCCGTCTCTGACCTCGTCAAACGCTACACAGCGTCGGTGGACTTTGACAAGCGTATGGCTCGCTTTGATATTCAGGGCTCCTTGGCCCATGCCAGCATGCTGGCCGCCGTCGGTGTCATCACTGACCAGGACAAAGCGGACATCGAACGCGGCATGAGCCAGATTCTGGACGAAATCGCCCAAGGCCAATTCCAGTGGTTGCTGGATCTGGAAGACGTGCACCTGAATATCGAAAAACGTCTGGTCGAGCTGATCGGCGATGCGGGCAAACGCTTGCATACTGGCCGTTCACGCAATGACCAGGTCGCCACCGATATCCGCCTGTGGCTGCGCAATGAAATCGACATTGCTCTGGACCTGCTGGCTCAGATGCAACGCAAACTGGCTGAATTGGCCCTGGCCCAGGCAGACACCATTTTGCCAGGTTTCACCCACCTGCAAGTGGCACAACCGGTCACTTTTGGTCACCATCTGCTGGCCTACGCCGAGATGTTCCAGCGTGACGCCGAGCGTTTGCAAGACTGCCGCAAACGTGTGAACCGCCTGCCTTTGGGTGCTGCTGCCCTGGCCGGCACCAGCTACCCGATCGACCGCGAGATGGTCGCCACGCTGCTGGATTTTGATGATGTGTGCCGCAACTCGCTGGATGCTGTATCGGACCGCGACTTTGCCATTGAATTCTGTGCTGCTGCCGCGTTGATCATGACGCACATCTCCCGCTTCTCGGAAGAATTGGTGCTGTGGATGAGCCCCCGTGTCGGCTTTATTGATCTGGCCGACCGCTTTTGCACCGGCAGCTCCATCATGCCGCAAAAGAAAAACCCCGACGTTCCCGAACTGGCCCGTGGCAAGACAGGTCGCGTCAATGGCAACCTGATCGCCCTACTGACCCTGATGAAAGGCCAACCACTGGCCTACAACAAGGACAATCAGGAAGACAAAGAAGGTCTGTTCGATTCGGCTGACACCATCCGCGACACGCTGACCATTTTTGTCGACTTGATCTCCGGTATCAAAGTCAAACCTGATGCCATGCGCGCCGCAGCCCTGCAAGGCTTTGCGACCGCTACCGATCTGGCCGACTACTTGGTCAAAAAAGGCCTGCCTTTCCGTGACGCCCACGAATCCGTGGCGCTGGCCGTACGCGAGTGCGAGCAGCTGGGTTGCGATCTGGCTGATCTGAGCCTGGAGCAACTGCGAAAATTCGACAGCCGTATCGAGTCCGATATTTTTGAAGTGCTGACACTGGAAGGCTCAGTCGCTTCGCGCAAACACATCGGTGGCACCGCCCCCGAGCGTGTTCGTATCGAAGCTCAGCGTATCCTGGACCGCATTCCAGGCTGATAAGCAGCGACTGCTGAAAGCTGAAAAGCCGCCCCTGAATCAGGGGCGGCTTTTTTTGTGTACGGCGGTATGGCTAACTGTCGTCAGCCAAGCTCCGCATAGCTAGCAGCGACACGATACATGCCTCAACGACCACGTATCGTGCCCCCTCAGGACTAGTGCTGCGGCTGAATCAAAAGCATCGTGCTGCTTTGCGCATTGCGGCGAATATCCGAGTGCGTCACATCCATGGTCTTGCACTCGAAGTTCTCATACAGCTTTAACTGATCATCATAATGCGGGCTACGCACACCATTACGGTCGGTGAAACCGCTTTGGCCGGGCGGCATGGCATCGCAGAACTCCACGCCCTGGGTATCAAACACCACACGGTTGTTTTCCGTGCCACGGTTCTGATAGCCGGTAAAGGCAAAGGTATTGCCCGAAGTCGTCTGCGGGGTGCCTGTGAAGTTCTTGTCGCTGAAGCGGTGCACCGAGGTCGGCATAGTCCAGCGCTCCATCTGAGTGCCCTGCTCCTGGCTCAAACGAGCCTGCGCATGTTGCAAAGCCGTGTGCATGACTTCTTGAGAGGAACGCTCGCCAAAGACATTCACACGCTGGGGATCAGGATTGGCCTCCAGGGCCAAGGCACGCAACAGAACCTTGGTACCCATGCTCAAGTTGATGGAACCCGGATTGGGGCCTTGCTGCGTGGCAAAACCCGTCTGGCTATACATGGCGCGATGCGATTCAGGTACGACCGGCATCAAGACCTGCTTGTACATTTCCTCCAGCCAAGTTTTAAACAGAAGGCGCGCTGTTCCGGCATTGCGCCCGCCTTGATCGCTCTCCATACCGTCCCAGGCCAACAAGACATCCAAGGCGGCTTTACTGGAATCCGTCGCAGGAAGATGCTCTGCCAGTTTTTCCAGATGCGGACGGAAATAACGCCAGTTCACATCGCGATACGAGGCTGTCTTGTTAAAGTCCCAAATTTCCTGGACGCTAAAAACTTCTTTTTGCTGGTACTGGGTGGCCAATTCGTTCATACGATCACCGTAGGTCCAGTAGTAGGTATCCGTATTGGTCTTGTCCGGTGCAGGCTTGTTGTTCCAATTGACCAGATACCCTTGAGGCGGATTGTAGGCCTTGGGAATGGCATCAAAGCCTTTAATGCCCAGCCACTCCATGCTGCCATCCCCCTTGGCAGGTACGCGGATATCCTGATTCAATGGGCGCTCAGGCAAGAAGGCGGGCGAGACATAGCCAATATTGCCGTGCTTGTCTGCGTAGTACCAATTGATGGAGATCGCCATCTTGCTGGCCTGGTCTAAAAACTCTGTCCAGTTGCGCGCCTTGGCCACATTCAACCAGGCCAACAAAGACTGCACCTCGTAACCATCCCAGCTGCGTTTTTTGCTGTAAGCGACGCCTTGCTCGTAGTCAAACTGCATGACTGGGCCATGCACGGTGCGCCAGACGGTAAGCTCTCTGTCCGCCTGTCCACGAACCTTGATTCGTTCCTTGCGCTGCTCCATCGTGTGATAAGCATTGTTGAACCAGTACTGGTCCGCTCGGGCCGGGTTCAGTTTTTCCTGATACATGTCCACGACATCTTGCGGGCCTGCTGTTGCTCCCCAGGCAATTTCGCTATTGGTCCCGAACAGAATAATGGGATAGGCAAAAGGTGTGTTGCCCACCACCTCAAAGCCTGCGCCGTGCAGGCCTATGCCATAGGTGTAAGCGGGGTTGTACCAGCCAAACTGCGGGCCGTTCACCAAAACAGTGGCTCCTTCCTGAACGCGCTCAGGCCGAGTGCTCCACAGATTGCTGGCCTTGGGTGCAAAATCTGGACCCTGACCGCCCCAGTGCTTGTCCTGGCGATCCAGTTCTGTTGCCAAAGCCTGCGAAGAGACCTGGGCAAGATCCTGAGAGTCTGCCCGTACCCATGGTTTGGGCGCGGACGCCTGAGCTGGCACAGTGGTAGGCGCCGATGTGTCGTTCACCCACAGCAGTTCGTCAAATAACGCAGGGCCACGCTCGGGACCATGCTGTTTTTCCAGAGACTGTCGCAACGCCAGCGCACTAAGCTCTAGATTGGTGTCCGAAAACCGGTTCGCCATCGATCCAACCCAGATCATCACCACATCAAATTCGCTCAGAGGCTGGGGCTGAAAATCAAAGTCCACATACTCTTTGGGCAGCAAATCGGGATTACGGCGCACTTTTTCCAGATAGGCATTAAAGCCATCGGCATAGCCCCGGAAAATATCGCGTTCCTCGTTGGACAGGGCTGAAATCTGGCGTTTTATGGATGCGGGGCTGAAATTCTGGCGCACCTGCATGTCGTACTTGACGTAGACATCCGCTTCACCCGCCCCCAATACTTGCGCCGTTGTTCCCACAAAAGAGCGCCGTGCCATATCCATCTGAAACAAGCGATCCTGAGCAAGCGCGTAACCATAGCCGTAATACAGGCCATAGTGAGTATCGGCGAACACGTGCGGCACACCATAGCTGTCTCGCAGAACTTCAACCGACTGCACCTGGGCGTACACCGGTGCTCCCGCCCACGCCATCCCCAAGGCTAAACCGGCGACGGCTACCCCTGTACGAACAAACCCTGTCTGCATACTTGCCCCTCTTGTGATACATAAATTTATTATGAACCTAAAATATTGAAGCCAATATAATTAGGCGATCATAAATTTAACGTAATCGGGCTTTAAAACAAGAGGGGGCTTGCCCTAATCAGACTGTCTGTTCAAGGGAATCAAACCAAGTCAAAACGACACCAAACGCCCTGGGTTAACCGCGCTCATCATGCCAATTGCCGCTTTCACAACAGGGATTGCAAAACCGGACAACTGACGGCCCAAGGGGATACTGCGGTGAGTGATGTCAGTCAGCATGGCAAAGTCCTGATTCAGACCGGCAACATCATCACTAATGGCTTTACCAATACGCACGGTTTGCGCCACGCCATGCCCACTCCAGCCATGCACCATGTACACAGGCACCGCCGCATCGGTCTTGCGGGAGTCTGTTGCGCCATTCAAGGTGAAGTCGCTAATGCCGCTCCAGGAAAACTCCAGTTCCACCTGCTCCAGCTGCGGAAACACTGTTTGGATGCGATCCAGCAAATAGTCGTTAATGCGTTCCGGCGACCAACTGGTTCCCGTACCCTGACCACCGAACAAGAGGCGGTTATGACGCACAGCCCGGTAATAGTCGATCTGGAACTGCGTGTCGTAGACGGCTCGGTCCGTTGGCAAGAGCTCGCTGACCGAGCATTCCAGCGGACTGGTCACACCCACATAGGTGTAGAACGGCACGGTGGTGTTCGATTGGGATGGCAAGAACTGGGAGGTCGTGTCATGCACGGCCAATACCAAGGCCTTGCGCGCCAAAATCGTGCCACCAGGAGTAATGGCCAAGGCGCCTTTTTCAGTCTGCTCAATTTCCTGAACGGGGCTGCCTTCATAGACTCGACCGCCATGCTGCGTCAGGCCATAAATCAGGCCACGCAATAAGGCCAAGGGATGGACCTGGCCACCCAAGGTATCGACCACAGCACCGTGGTACAGCGGAGAGCGAATTTCCTGCTCCAGTTCGTAACTGCCCACCACCTCCACACTGGCATCACCCAGGTAGCGACGCGCATCGGCGCCCTCTACCAAGGCTCCCATATGGCCAGCATGAATAGCAGCGGTCAGGTGGCCACGGCGACGGTCAAAATCCAGCTCGTAGTCCTGGGCCAACTGGTCCAGCAGATCCATGGCCTCGTGCGAGGCAAAGCGCCACAAGCGGCGGGCCTCGTCCAAAGGTAAATGGGCAATCATGTCCTCGGCTTCCCAACGGGCCAAGCCGGGGGTTAACTGCCCACCATTTCGACCCGAGGCGGCCGAACCAATACTGTCTTTTTCAACCAGCACCACATCAAGACCCGAACGGGCCAGGTGCAAAGCGGTAGAAGCGCCCAAAAGGCCACCGCCCACTACCAATACGTCACACTGGGTATCAGCCTGCAGCGGCTCAAATCGGGTCCAAGGCGCAAGAGAGGCCTCGTAATACGTGGCCGGTTCGGCAGATTTATTATTGTGATCTTTGCGCCAATTCCACAAGCGTGGATTACTGTCCAGCATACTGTCTGCGCTGGATACATCATTTAAAAAACCGGGTTTGGGGATACTCATAAATGTCCTGTGTCTGTCACGGCCCTTTGGCCGCCGGATCACAGAGCGGAATGCCCCGGTGACGCCCCGTCAACGTGGCGTTCCGTTCTGTCTCGTTATCAACACCTGGCATGCCGCCTGATGGAACGATCTTCTTCTACGATGTAGAATTAACCTATTCTACCCTGTAGAGTTAAAATTGGCAAAATCACTTACAGACTGTCGTTCAACAGAATAAAGGAGACGTCTTGCCCCCCTCGCCCCCCGCTACGCGAACACGCAAACTAAATAAAGATGAACTGGTGTTGGCTGCCGTCACCCTAATGGAAGAAGCTGGCGCCAGTGGTTTTTCCTTACGCAAACTGGGCGAACGAGTCGGTTGCGACCCAATGGCTGTGCTCTATCACTTCAAATCCAAAGAGGGTTTGCTACGTGCCATGGCCGATTATTTGACGGGACGCATCCAGGCGGTGGACGACGCCCTGCCCTGGACAGACAGGCTGTATGAGCTTGCCCGCCAGTACCGCGAACTGGCGCTGAACCATCCGCATACCTTTCAGCAGATGCAGCGTTTTCTGAACACGGGCAAGGCGGACTATTTAGTGATCGAACAGGTGTACCGCGCCTTGCGCGATGGCGGCTTGAGCGATGCAGAGATGCCGGCCGCCTGTGTGGGCTGGTACGCCGCCGTCTATGGCTTGATACAAGGAGAGCTGGGGGGACTGATTCGCCCCGTGACCGAGGAAGAATTGATCGAGCTGGAACAATGGCCAGCGGACGATGTCCCCCTGCTGCGGCAGATCCTGCCGCGTTTTGTGAATCTGCAAACAGAACAGGTTTTCAAGATGATGATGGAACTGATTAACGATGGGCTGATCGTGCATGCCAGCAAGGCGGCAACACCATCCAAGCGCAGTCAGCCCAAAAGCTAGCTGAATCAGCTTTCCCAATCAAACGCCCCGGCCATTGGATCAGTATCCAATGGCCGGGGCGTTTTAGCATGTGCTGTTTAGGTGTGTTTAGCGTGTGAAGACCGCAATAGACTCTACGTGCGCGGTGTGCGGGAACATATTCACCACACCAGCTGATTCCAGGGTGTAGCCACCTTGATGGACCAACACACCAGCATCACGCGCCAAAGTACCAGGGCTACAGGATACGTAGACCAAGCGTTCTGGGCGTTCGTGCTTTTCCAGCTGCGCCAAGGCGGTGGCCACAGCAAAAGCGCCATCGCGAGGCGGGTCAATCAACATGCGATCAAAGTAGCCCAGGTCACGCAGCCATTGCACATCCACCTCAAATAGATTCAAGGTGGTGAACTTGGCCTTGTCCTGCAAGCCATGCGCCACTGCAGCTTCACCGGCCCGTTCTGTCAACGTGGTGCTGCCCTCAATCCCCACCACCTCTGCCGCACGTCGCGCCAACGGCAAGCTGAAGTTACCCAGGCCGCAGAACAAGTCAGCCACACGGTGCTCGGGCTTGAGCTCCAACAAGGTCAAGGCGCGCGAGATCAAGCTGCGGTTGATGTCATGATTCACCTGCGTAAAATCGGTAGGCCGATACGGCATGCGCAAATCAAATTCAGGCAAGGCATACGCCAGCTTGTCGGCATCTTCACGCAGCAAAGGGTGTGCAGTTTCCGGGCCCTTGGGCTGTAACCACCAACTGATATCGTGCTCTTGGCCAAAGTCCTGCAGGCGCTGGATATCTTCGCTGGTCAGCGGCTCCATATGACGCAAGGTCAAGGTGGTGATCTTGTCGCCCATTGCCAGCTCAATCTGGGGCAAACGGTCTGGACGGGACAAACCGGCCAGACAGGATCGCAGCGGTTCCAGCAAGGCAGACACTTTCGCAGGCAGAACACGACACTCAGTCATGTCCACCACGTAGCGACCATTTTTTTCCCGAAAACCAACCAGTACCCCGCCCTTCTTAGGCACATAGCGCATGGAAAAACGAGCCCGGTAGCGATAGCCCCAGTAAGGGCCATGCAAGGGAGCCAGAACGCGTCCGGGTTTAACCTTGCCAATATGGCCCAGGGAATCTTCCAATACGCGCTGCTTGACCGCCACTTGGGCGGAGGGCTCCAGATGCTGCATGGCACAGCCACCACAGACACCAAAGTTGGGACAGGGAGGCTCGGCGCGCTGCGAAGAGGCCTTCAACAAAGCCGTCATACGGGCTTTATCGTAAGAATCTTTGGAACGCACGGTTTCCGCCAGCACCTGCTCGCCTGGCAAAGCCCCTTCCACAAACACCACTTTGCCGTCTTTATGGGCGACGCCGCGTCCTTCCAGATCCAGCGATTCAATAAACAATACGTCAGACATTCGATAACAACCTAAATAAGCGTCCTGCCAATCAGAATGGCGGATTTGCACTGCCGCTAGCGATGGCGAATCGCTGATTTTACAAGAGCCTTCAGCACAAAGGGTAAAAACCACCAGAACGCGATCATTGCAGCCTAAAGCATGGGAGATCCACCACCTTGAAACCTTTTGGATGGGGGACAAGCCGGTTTTAAGTGGCCCATACAGCATTCTCCGGCCACCAAGAACAGGCACAAAAAAGCGACCCGCAGGCCGCTTTTTTTCAGTCCAGTCCTGTCTCTTAACGAGCAGGCAAATACGACATCGGATTGACTGGCGTACCGGAACGACGGATCTCGAAGTGCAGGCGTGGCGAAGTCGTATCAGACTGCCCCAAGTCCGCAATACGCTGACCCTTTTTAACTTGCTGACCGGTCTTGACGTGCAAGGTGCTGTTATGGGCATAGGCAGTAATGAAGCCATTGCTATGGCCCACCAGAACCATGGAACCCAGGCCACGCACACCGTTACCGGCATACATGATCTTGCCATCAGCCGCGGCGACCACAGGATCGCCAACCTTGCCTTCAATATCAATACCTTTAGTGGAGGCATTGAACCCTTGAATGACCTTGCCACTGGCAGGCCAACCCCAGGCGATCAAGGCAGCATCGCTCGCGCGGGGGGCCGACACAGCCGTCTCAGTCTTGACCGGGGTAGCCGGGCTGACTGGCGAGGTTTGTGTGCCACCACCGCTGGCCGGGCGCGTTGTCGTCGCCGCCATCGAGGTATTGCCATCCAGACGCAGGGTTTGGCCCACGCGCAGCATGGATGGATCGGTGATCTGATTCAGCTGGATCAACGAATTCACGTCCATGCCGTGCGCTTGAGCAATCTTGTAGAGCGTATCGCCGGGTCGCACTACATAGGTACCCGTCGCATTGCTGACGCTGCCCGCCGCCGAAGAAGAACTCAGGTCAGTGACTGGTGCGCGCTCATTGCGGCTAGCACAACCAGCCAGCAGGGTACTGGTGACCACAGCCGCCACCAGGCACTGACGAGGCGTCAAGAACCACTGACTATTGGTGGAAGCAGCGGTTAACGGTAACCTGACTGCATGCTGCATATAAATCTCCTGAGAATATCTGTCTAAATCTGAGTTCCAGCTCGCATCGGCACGAAGCGAACCGCATCAAGTTCTTCACGACGCCAAGTAGCCTGTCCGGTGCGCTCCACCAAAACCAGGCGCTGCTGCGCCGTACCTTCAGGGGCGATCAGTCGCCCCCCCAATGTTAATTGTTCCAGCAAAGTTCTAGGAATGACCGGACCGGCTGCCGCCACAACAATAGCATCATATGGTGCTGCGGCGAGGTACCCTTGCATTCCGTCACCAAACATTATTCGAGCACGTTGGGACAGGCCTAATTGGCGCATGTGATCCCGTGCCATATCGCACAATCCCTTGATGCGTTCTATGGCATAAACTTCTTTGACCAATTGTGCCAAAACAGCGGCCTGATAACCACATCCAGCACCCACTTCCAGGACTTTATTCGGTATTTTCTGGTCGCACACCAAGCTGATCATATGGGCCACGACCCACGGCTGGGAGATGGTTTGCGCAAAGCCGATCGGTAAGGCATCTTCTTCATAGGCCCGGCTGGCCAAACCCTGATCTACAAACAGATGGCGCGGCACTACTTGCATCGCAGCCAGCACCCGTTCGTCCGTGATTCCTTGCCGGCGCAAGCGCTCGATCATCATGCCACGCGAGCGTTCCGAGTTCAAACCCAGATTGACACTTGTTGACACTTGCGGTGACAAAGCAGACGACGGCGTCGGCTGCAGCTGCCCCCGTTGCACAATGCGTGTATTGCTGTTGCTGGCGGATAAGCCGCTGCCCAGGCTGGATTTACCGAACCGGTTTCGGGTGCCGTCCGCAAAAGGAAAGCGTTTGCCTGGTTTACTTGTCATTGCACCCAGTCCCTCAAACCGGCCAGCTGATCGTGATTGGTTAAATCCGCACGCAATGGTGTGATCGACACAGCCCCTTGTTCAATAGCTCCAAAATCGGTGCCATGCTCGCTATCGGACACCCCGCCCACACGCCCAATCCAATACACCGGCTCGCCATAAGGCGTCTGGCTTTTGACAACGGGTTCAGACGGATGGCGCTTGCCCAAACGAGTTACCTGCATCCCTTTCAATGCCTCATAAGGCAAGCAAGGAATATTGACGTTCAACAAGGTGTTGGCCGCCAGCGGTTGCGCTTGGCAACGCTGAACCAACTCACGCGCAACACGAGCCGCACTATCCAAATTCTTCCATCCCCGTTCAATCAAGGAAAAGGCAATCGCCGGAATGCCAAACAAATGGCCTTCCATCGCGGCCGCCACCGTGCCGGAATACAGGGTGTCATCACCCATATTCGCGCCGTTATTGATGCCCGAGACAATCAGGTCCGGACGAAAATCCAGCAAACCTGTCAGGGCCACGTGCACGCAATCGGACGGTGTACCATTAACAAAATAAAAACCATTGCTGGCTTGGCGCAGCGACAAAGGACGGTTCAAGGTCAGCGAATTGCTGGCGCCACTGCAGTTGGTCTCAGGTGCAATGACCGTCAGCTCGCCCAGTCCTTGCAAGGCTTGATACAAGGCCTCGATACCGGCTGCTGTATAGCCATCATCGTTAGAGACCAGAATACGCATGGTTTACTTTCCGTTAAAAATCTAACAGGGGTAGCAAATTGTACCCGCTGCCTTTGGTATTTTGCTGCAAGGCCGGTAGAATCCGCGCAACAATAATTGTGGAGCTCAATCCTCATGAACGCCGTTTCTTTCGCTGTGGCCGCCCCGCTTGTCGCCCTCTTGTCCTACTTGCTGGGCTCACTGCCGTTTGCCGTGATCGTCAGCAAAATCATGGGCTTGCAAGACCCGAGAACCTTTGGTTCGAAAAACCCGGGAGCCACTAATGTACTACGTAGCGGCAATAAAAAAGCAGCCATTCTGACCTTGCTGGGCGATGCCTTCAAAGGTTGGCTGGCCGTCTTTTTAACTCAACAAGCCATTATCAGTTGGGGTTGGTCCCCTGCCTTGCTTGGAATCAGTGCCTTCTTTGCCTTTCTGGGCCATCTTTACCCGCTTTTCCTGGGCTTTAAAGGCGGCAAGGGTGTCGCGACCGCCATGGGCGTGATCCTGGCCTTGCTGCCTTGGCTGGCCTTGGCCAGCGCCGCCACTTGGCTGATTATTGCCTATGTCAGCCGGTACTCCTCGCTGGCCGCCATCATCAGTGCCATTTTCGCCCCCTTGTTTTACCTGCTCGGCGCCAAGGTGGTCTGGCCCATGAATGCCTCTATTGCCACGGCTCTGGTCCTGATCAGTGCATTCCTGCTGTGGCGTCATCAGGAGAATATTCGTCGCCTGATGACGGGCAAAGAAAGCAAGATCGGTTCCAAGAAAAAATAAGTGCTACACCTCTTGCTGGGAGACGGGCTGATTCACAGCCGCCAACTCCCAGCGGGGCCGAATCGCAAATCCATGGTGGCTGGCGTCCAGCTTGACCAGTCCATGTTTGACGCGCATCGCCGCCGCAAAGGCAATCATGGCGCCGTTATCGGTACAGAACTCCAGTGGCGGAAAAAACACTTCGCCCCGCAAACGGGCGACTGCTTTTTGCAAATAGCCACGCAAGTGGCGGTTGGCACCCACCCCGCCAGCCACGACCAGACGCTTTAAGCCGGTTTGCTTCAAGGCCTTGATCGCTTTGGCAGCCAGCACATCCACAATCGCCGCTTCAGTTGCAGCGGCCAAGTCCGCACGCTCCTGCTCGCTCATGCCACCCTCTTGCCCTTCCAGCTTGCGCAAGCGCGTCAATACTGCCGTCTTCAAGCCACTGAAGCTGAAGTCCAGATCTTTGCTGTGAAGCATGGGGCGAGGCAAGTCGTACACGCCAGGGTCGCCTTGCTCCGCCAAGCGGGACAAGGCGGGACCACCGGGATAGCCCAGGCCCATCAACTTGGCGCTTTTATCAAAAGCCTCACCGGCGGCATCGTCCAGGGTCTCACCCAAGAGCTCGTACTGGCCAACGCCATCGACACGCATCAGCTGAGTATGGCCCCCAGACACTAATAGGGCGATAAAGGGAAACTCAGGCCGCGGCTCGGCCAATAAGGGCGAGAGCAGATGGCCTTCCAAATGGTGAATGGCAATGGTTGGCTTGTTCAAGGACCAGGCAATCGCCTGCGCCACACTGGCACCGACCAACAGCGCACCCGCCAGGCCAGGACCGGCGGTGTAGGCAATGGCATCCACCTGATCGAGCTGCATATTGCACGAGGCCAAGACCTGACGCGTCAAAGGCAGCACCCGACGAATATGGTCGCGAGAGGCCAGCTCAGGCACCACGCCGCCGTATTCACGGTGCATGGCAATCTGGCTGTGCAAGGCATGGGCCAACAGACCCTGTTCCGTGCTGACCAGCGCCACGCCGGTTTCATCGCAGGAACTTTCAAATCCAAGAATATTCATGGCGCTATTTTAGCCTGCTGTATTGGGGAAAATAGGAATTTATCCCCAAGCCACAATAAGCTGATAGTGTCTCAGTTGTGCCGTCGCATCACGACAGGGGGCGACGCCACGGCAAAGTCGTGGTTAAAATCCCGCATCACTGTTTTTACGCTCCAATCGCCTAATAATCACAAGGAGGCTGCCCATGTTTGAACGTCTCTTCAAACTCTCTGAGCATGGCACCAACGTCCGTACCGAGGTCCTGGCAGGTATTACTACCTTCCTGACCATGTCCTACATCATTTTTGTGAACCCCGACATCCTGTCTTCGACAGGTATGGATCGCAATGCCATCTTTGTAGCCACCTGCCTGGCCGCTGCTCTGGGTACCTTCATCATGGCCTTTGTGGCCAACTGGCCGATCGGCATGGCGCCGGGCATGGGCCTGAACGCATTTTTCGCGTTCACCGTTGTTGCCACCCTGGGCTATAGCTGGCAACAGGCGCTGGGTGCCGTCTTTATTTCCGGGGTTATTTTCCTGATTCTGACGGTGACCGGAATCCGGTCCTGGCTAATTCGAGGCATTCCAAAATCGCTGCAAAGCGCCATTGCCGCCGGTATCGGCATGTTCCTGGGCCTGATCGCCCTGATGAACTCGGGCATTGTGGTGGCTCACCCCGCCACCAAAATCGGTCTGGGCGATCTGACCCAGCCTGCTGCCCTGTACGCGATTCTGGGCTTTTTCATCATTGCCGCTCTGGATGCCTTGAAAGTTCGCGGTGCCATCCTGATCGGGATTCTGGCCGTAACCGTCTTGTCCATGCTGACCGGCCACAGCCAGTTTGCCGGCATTACTTCCGTGCCGCCCTCCCTGATGCCTACCTTCATGCAACTGGACATCATGGGTGCACTGCACACGGGGTTTGTGCACGTCATTCTGGTGCTGGTACTGGTCGAGGTGTTTGACGCTACCGGCACCATGATCGGGGTTGCCAAACGTGCGCGCCTGATCGAAGAAGGCAAACCCAACCGCCTGGGCCGTGCCTTGCTGGCAGACAGTACTGCTATTGTGGCCGGTTCCATGCTGGGTACCAGCAGCACAACCGCCTATGTGGAAAGTGCCTCTGGCGTGCAGGCCGGTGGCCGTACCGGCCTGACCGCCCTGACCATTGGCGTATTGTTCTTGCTGGCTCTATTCTTCTCGCCTCTGGCGGCTACCGTTCCCGGTTATGCCACCGCCCCAGCCCTGCTCTACGTAGCTTGCCTGATGATGCGCGAGATCACGGAAGTGAAATGGGACGACATGACCGAAGCCGTACCCGCTGCACTGGCCGCCTTCACCATGCCTTTCACCTATTCGATTGCCAATGGTCTGGCCTTTGGCTTTATCAGCTACGTCATCCTGAAGCTGAGCACCGGCCGCTGGCGCAGTATCCACCTGGCTACGCTGATCGTTGCGATTCTTTTCGTCATCAAGTACGCAATCGCTACTGAATGAAAAACCATGAAGCAAATTCGTTTGGCGCTTTAGCGCTTTCTTGAAAACGAGTACACTAATTGCATGTTTAACGAGGCGGCTGAGCATTATCAGCCGCTTTTTTATTGCGGAGGCTCCCCCATGAGCATCGTCGAACTTAACGAAGCAACATTCCAGGCTGCGGTAGAAGACGGCAAGCCCCTGATCATCGACTTCTGGGCTCCTTGGTGCGGTCCTTGCCGCCAATTTGCTCCCGTCTTTGACGCGGCAGCGGCCAAGCACCCGGACGTAACCTTTGCCAAGGTCAACACCGAAGAAGAACAAGAGCTAAGCGCAGCGTTGCGCATTCGCTCCATTCCCACCTTGATGGTGTTCCGTGAGCGTGTCTTGTTGTTCTCCCAAGCGGGCGCCTTGTCGGCCGCTCAGTTGGATGACTTGATCGAACAGGTCCAGTCCGTGGACATGGAAAAAGTGCATGCTGAAATTGCTGCCCAGCAAGACAAGCAGCCTGATCAAGCCTAAACGGCCAGACGAAAAAAACGCCAGACATTTGTCTGGCGTTTTTTTTGAGCGCACGCAGGCTTAATCGCAATTTTCCAGTTCAATAATCGCAAAGCCGCTGCGCTTGATTTCGCTCTCTACCGGTGCCGAGGCGCTTTCAGTATGGCAAAACCGGCACTCGCGCGAGGTGAAATTCTCTACATTCACCCCTTTGGCCGCCAAATAGCGTTGGCCATAGCTCAGGACTTTGTCCATATCCTTGGCCCCGTCATCGACCAAAATATCAAAGTGCATGCGACGCCCGTCGGGACGCACTACATAGGTATCAAATACCGCAATCTTCATGACATACCCTTTTCAGCAAAAAACTTAATAGGTGCAAGTTGGCCCGCCAGCCTGCGCATGGCCCTTGCCCGCCCCGGCTGGTGCCTCTTCCTTTAACGCGTCCTGTCCGTTGGGACGGCGCGCAATCAGTTGGCCCACAAATGCGCCCAGACGCAAATCATCCAAATGGCCCAATTCCTTCAAGGCAAGATTCCCGTCCCGGTCAAAAATAATGGTGGAAGGTGTCCCGCCCAGCCCCCACTCTTTCATGGTGCGTGGCAGAGGCCCGCTCTCGGACGCGTGATCGATAGCAATGGGGAAGTTCAGCCGATATTCGTGAGCAAACGCCTGCAAGGCAGCCGGGCCCATGACGTCGTGGTGCTCGAACACACTGTGCAGACCGATGATGCGCAGATCGTCTCGCGAAAACAGCGTATCCAGTTTCTTGGCTTGCGGCAGGCTATTGATGACGCAACCGGGGCAAAGCATCTGAAAGGCCGTAACAACCACCACCCGGCCACGTAAAGACGCCAAGCTAAGTGGTGCAGCGGTATTAAGCCACTGGCTGGCATGGATCTCATAGGACATGACATACACCCATAATGCTGACCAAGCCCGATCATACCCGCAGGTCTGAACTGGACTCAGAACGAATCAAAGTTGTTTAGTATGGCAATGGGATGGACGGCACAGCGAGACAATCGTCTGGAAAAGATACCTTTGCGTCCAGTCGATAAGATTCAAGACAATGGCAGCCCCTTGCAGGCCAGCCTTCAAAGCGCCAGACGAGCTACTCTTGTTCCAGGGGCTCGCATTCGCCCTGGCCACGCGTCATATTGATAAAGGCTTGCTGGAAATCCGTCTTGTGCTGTACAGGCAGATTCACAATCCAGCGTACGCCTTCAGCGTCGAATTGCTCGTCCTGAACCTGCACGCCAAAGCTTTCGAATCGGGATTGAATCAGGGCCAGATCGGCAAAGGAACAACGGCAGCGCAAGGCGGCCATGGGAATCAGTTCCAGTTTGTCTGCAAGGCGTAGACACTGTGCCGCTACGCCGCCATACGCACGCATCAAGCCGCCGGTACCCAGCTTGACGCCACCAAACCAGCGAATCACGAGTACAGCGACCCGATCGCAGTCCTGCCCTTCTATTGCTTGCAAAATGGGACGCCCGGCAGTGCCGCCGGGTTCGCCATCATCATTGAAGCGGTATTCAGAACCGATCTTGTAGGCCCAGCAATTGTGGGTGGCATCCGGCACGCCCTTGGCCTGAAAAAACGCCAAGGCCTGGCTGGCACTGTCTACGGGCGCAGCCAGTGCCAGGAAGCGGCTTTTTTTGATGTCCTGCTCCAAGCTCACGGGCTCACGCAGGGTAAAGACCGCCACCCTTTAGCCTCAGCTCTGCTCGCGGCTGGCCAGGTAGTCTTCGTAACCACCACGGTAGTCAACCAGGCGACCTTCCGGCATTACTTCGATAATGCGGGTTGCCACGCCGGAGACGAACTCGCGGTCATGGGAGACGAAAATCAAGGTGCCTTCAAATTTTTCCAGCGCCATCTGCAAGGATTCAATCGATTCCATGTCCAGGTGGTTGGTGGGTTCGTCCAGCAACATGACGTTGTGACGGCCCAGCATCAAACGCGAGAAGGTCATGCGGTTTTTCTCGCCCCCGGACAATACTTTGACGGGTTTGATGATGTCATCGGCGGAAAACAACATGCGACCCAATGCCGAGCGCAAAGACTGGTCATCGTCGCCAGGCTGACGGAAATTGCTGAGCCAATCAAACACATTGTCCTGAGTGTTGAATTCGTCAGACACGTCCTGCGCCATATAACCGATATCGGCGTTTTCGGACCAGACAACCGAGCCGCTATCGGGGGCAAGATCCCCCGCCAGCAAGCGCAGCAAAGTGGTTTTACCCACGCCGTTCGCACCCACAATCGCAATTTTCTCGCCTGCTTCAATCATGGTAGAGAAATTCTTAATGACGGGTGCATCGTAGGACTTGCTCAGATTTTCAATGGTCACGGCCAGACGGTGCAGCACCTTTTTCTGCTCAAAGCGGATAAAGGGGTTTTGACGCGAGGAAGGCTTGACCTCGATCGTGTCTGCTTTCAGGCGACCAATCTGCTTTAAGCGTGACGTAGCCTGGCGGGACTTGGACTTGTTCGCGGCAAAACGGCGCACAAAGTCCTGCAATTCACCAATACGCTCTTTAGCCTTGGAGTTAGCGGCCACGACACGTTCGCGCGACTGCACCGATGCCAGCATGTAATCGTCGTAGTTGCCGGGATAGACACGCAGCTCGCCGTAGTCCAGGTCAGCCATGTGGGTGCAAACCTGGTTCAAGAAGTGGCGGTCGTGACTGATGATGATCATGGTGCTCTGGTAGCCATTGAGCACATCTTCCAACCAGCGGATCGTGTTGATGTCCAGGTTGTTGGTCGGCTCGTCCAGCAGCAAGATATCGGGGTTGGAAAACAGGGCCTGTGCCAGCAGCACACGCAGTTTCCAGCCAGGAGCAATTTCGCTCATGGGCAATTGATGCTGCTCGACCGGGATTTCCAGACCCATCAGCAATTCACCAGCGCGACTTTCGGCGGTGTAGCCGTCGTACTCGGCAAAACGGGCCTCCAGATCGGCGGCCTTCATATAGTCTTCTTCGGTGGCTTCCGGGTTGTCGTAGATGGCATCACGCTCTTGCATGGTGCTCCACATTTCAGTGTGGCCCATCATGACCACATCCAGTACCCGCAGGTCTTCGTAGGCAAACTGGTCTTGACGCAGCTTGCCCAGACGCACGCCCGGGTCCAGCGATACATTACCCCCGCTAGGCTCCAGGTCGCCGCCTATGATTTTCATGAAGGTAGATTTGCCCGACCCGTTGGCACCAATCAGGCCGTAACGGTTGCCTCCGCCCAGCTTGACACTGACGTTTTCAAATAAGGGCTTGGCACCAAACTGGATCGTTAAATTAGCGGTGGAGATCACGTAAACGTACTTTGAAAAAGGTTGAGTTCAACCTAGTAGTGTATCAAGCACACGCGAAATCCGTTAGTGTTCATGCTCATCCAGGACCAGATAAGCCATGCCGTCTTCGGTGGCCAGGCCCACTTCCTTGCCCACAGGCAAACTTACGGTGACATCCACATGGCCATAAGGCAGGCCTGTTACGACCGGAACCTTGACGGTTTCACGCAGCCAGCGCACCACCGAATCCATATCAAAGCCATTGTCATTGGCACCGCTTTTGTATTCGGTAAAGCGTCCCAGCACGATCGCCATCTGGCGATTGAGCACGCCGGCATGCCACAACTGCGTGAGCATGCGCTCCACGCGGTACGGCGCTTCGCCTACGTCTTCCAGAAACAAGATACCGCCGTCGATGTTGGGAAAGTACGGTGTCCCCAGCAAAGAGCAAACCATAGCCAGATTGCCACCCCACAATACGCCGTGGCCATCGACCGCGTCAGAGTCCTCGGACTCGAAGCTGAACAACTCCAGTTCACCACGCATCAATTCGCCGAATAGCTCCGTGGTCAGCTCATCAGTTTGGTCGCCCCCGAAATCGGCAATAGCAGTGGGGCCGGTGTAGCTGATCGCCCCGGTCTTGGCGAGTAAAGCCAAATTGAACGCGGTGAAATCCGACATGCCCACAAAGCGCTTGCCACTGTCGGCCACCGCAGACCAGTCAATCTGCCCCAATATACGGCTCAAACCATAGCCGCCGCGCGTGGCCATCACAATAGGTTGAGGCTGACGCAAGGCCCGCTGCAAAGCAGCCAGACGTTGCTTGTCCGTTCCCGCAAAGCGTTCATGCACGGTGAGCGCATCAGGATCAATGTCGACCGCAAAGCCCAGCTCGTTCAAACGCTGGCGCGCCAGCTCCAGCCGTTTGGGCTCACGCAAATGACCAGAGGGCGAAAACAAGTAAATGCCCGAACTGTCCTGCTGCCCACAATGGCATTCGCCATGCTCGTGGTGGTGGTGATGGTGGTCGTGCTCGGGGCTGCTCATGATTAACCTTGAAAATTAAGTGCTGATATTCTATCGAGACTACTTGGCCCCATCCAGCGGGGATTGAACAGTCTGAGCGGACTGGGCCTGTTTTTGCAACTTTTTCTGCTCCCGCCGCTCGCGGAAAAAATCACGCAAGGCCTGGGCGGCGTCTTCGGCCAACAAACCACCGGAAACACGCGTGTGGTGATTTAACACCGGGTGCAAATGCAAGGACTCCACACTGCCACACACCCCGGTCTTGGGATCTGCCGCGGCCCACACAACGCGTGACAAACGAGCGTGCAGCAAAGCGCCCAGACACATCATGCAAGGCTCTAAAGTCACAAACAGGCTGGCCCCTGGCAAGCGGTAATTGCCCACCTTACGAGTGGCGGCGCGCAAGGCCACGATCTCGGCATGCTGGGTTGGGTCATGATCACACACGGTACGATTCGCACCGCAGGATAAAAGCCGCCCATCCGCATCCAACAAAACCGCCCCGACGGGAACCTCTCCCATGGATGCAGCTTTTTTGGCCTGCTCCAGTGCTAAAGCCATTGCCTGGGCATCACTCAAAACCTCACCCTCGGTTTGCGGTGGTAAGCTAGTTGGCATCGTCAAATCCATTGCGTTATTCAAACCCTGTCAGCACAGCAAAAGGGTAATTTTACTGCCTATGCAGAACACTCCTGATTCTCACGCTATTTTGCGTGTTCGAGGCCTGAGCAAACAATACGCAAACGGTCATCATGCCCTACATTCTTTAGACCTGGATATCTGGCGGGGCGAGATTTTCGCCCTGCTCGGCTCCAATGGCGCGGGCAAAACCACCTTGATCAGCATTATCTGTGGACTGGTTAACCGCAGCAGCGGCACCGTCCAGGTTGATGGTGCAGACAACGTGACGGACTACAAGCGGGCCCGGCAAAAAATTGGTCTGGTGCCACAAGAGTTAAGCGCTGACTCCTTTGAAACCGTCTGGAATACCGTCAGCTTTAGCCGCGGCCTGTTTGGCAAAGCCCCCAACCCGGCACTGATCGAACAGATTCTGAAAGATTTGTCGCTCTGGGACAAAAAAGACAGCCCCTTGATCACGCTGTCAGGCGGCATGAAGCGCCGCGTGCTGATTGCCAAAGCCCTGTCTCACGAGCCGGAAATCCTGTTTCTGGACGAGCCTACCGCCGGTGTGGATGTAGCCTTGCGGCAAGGCATGTGGGCCTTGGTGAAAAAACTGCGCGCCCAGGGCGTAACCATTATCTTGACCACGCACTATATCGAAGAAGCCCAGGAAATGGCGGACCGCATTGGCTTTATTAATAAAGGCTCGCTGCAACTGGTTGAGACTAAAGACAATTTGATGCGCCGCCTGGGTGGCAAAACCTTAAGCCTAAGTTTGGCGGATCCCGTCAGCGCCCTGCCCTCCACTTTGCAGTCGATGGGTTTGCAGGTAACTGCCGATGGCATAAGTCTGCTTTACCCCTTGAATAATCGCGAGCAAGAGCATGATTTAAGCGCCTTGTTGGCCGCCGTCGGTCAGGCGGGTTTGAGGATTACCGATATCCACACCCGCGAGCGCAGTCTGGAAGATATCTTTGTTGAGTTTGTGGGGGCACAGTCATGAACTGGTACGCCATTCTGGCCATTTACCGCTACGAAATGTCGCGCACCCGGCGCACCTTGCTGCAAAGTATCGTCGCGCCCGTCATTTCCACCGCCTTATATTTCGTGGTGTTTGGGGCCGCTATCGGCCATCGCATCAATGAAATCGGTGGGATTCCTTACGGCGCTTTCATTGTGCCGGGGCTGACCATGCTGTCCGTGCTGACCCATAGCGTGTCCAACGCCGCCTTCGGCATTTACTTCCCGCGCTTTACCCGCAATATTTACGAGATTCTGTCCGCGCCTATCTCGCATTTTGAAGTGACGCTGGCATTTGTGGGAGCCGCGGCCACCAAATCCCTATTCTTGGCTGCCATCATTTTGCTGACCGCCCGGATCTTCGTGCCCTACGAAATTGCCCACCCTGTCTGGATGCTGTGCTTTCTGGTGCTGACCGCCCTGACCTTCAGCTTGCTGGGTTTCATTATTGGTATCTGGGCCGACAACTTTGAGAAGTTGCAGTTCGTTCCCATGCTGATCCTGACGCCGCTCACCTTTTTGGGCGGGACTTTTTACTCCATTGATATGCTGCCGGAGTTCTGGCAAAAACTCACCTTGATTAACCCGGTGCTGTATCTGATCAGCGGCTTTCGCTGGAGCTTTTTTAATCTGGCCGATGTGAATGTGTGGCTAAGCTTAGGGATGACGCTGCTGTTTCTAAGCCTGTTTCTGGGCGTTGCCAGCTGGATTTTCAAGACCGGTTATAGACTGCGACCGTAAATATAAAAAGGCCCGGAAAATCCGGGCCTTTTTTCTCTGACAGACAGAGACAGCGGTTTGCCAAGCGGGGACTGACCTCAGTCCAAACTCACCGGGCAATCCATAAAACTGGCTTGATCCCCATACTGACGCAGCTTAGCTTCCAAGACAGGAACCGGCACGCCTTGAATCGGCCTGTATCCCAGGCGCTGCCAATAGCCCACCGCAGGCCCCAAGGACACCAGGCTGCAACGGCGCAAGCCGCGTTGCCAGGCATAACGGCGACCTGCTTGCAGCAAGGCCCCAGCCACACCCCGCCCTTGTGCACGACGCATGACCGCACAGTCATGGATGAACCACTGATCAGGTTGCGATGGCAGGCTGCTGAGCGCATCGCCCAAGGATGGTGGCAACAAACCGGCCCAAGGGTAGGACACCAGATAGCCTTGCAATTGATCCTGGGCATCACGCGCCACCCAGCAGCTCTCGGGTGCCAGATCAAGGCGGTTCTGATAAAAGCTGCGGTCTTCCAGAATGTCGGCGTCGTACACATCCGCTTGAACGTCCAGTACTTGGCTCAAGTCGTGCACACGCATTAATTCAATTCGTAAACTCATAACCCTTACACGGCGACTTCACCAAGCCCCCGTGCCGTTTCAATCGTTTTAATCGCGGAAGTTTTCGTACTGCAAAGGAATTTCTACTTCCGTTTGCTTCAGCAACGCAATGGCCGCTTGCAAGTCGTCGCGTTTTTTGCCGTTCACACGCAGCTTTTCACCTTGAATCTGCGTATCTACTTTCAGCTTGGCAGTCTTGATGGCAGCAATCAGCTTCTTGGAAGTAGGCTGATCCAAGCCCTGACGCACTTTAATTTTTTGACGAGCGCCGGCCACGTTTTCCAATACCTTTTCCGTGTCCAGGCAGCGCACATCAATACCGCGGGCGGCAATACGGCCACGCAAAATTTGCATCATCTGCTCCAGCTGAAACACGCTGGGGGCCGATTGCATAATCGTATTTTCGTCTTCGAGTTCAAATTTGGCATCCGTACCTTTGAAGTCAAAACGGGTGGCCAGCTCGCGGCTGGCTTGTTCAACTGCGTTACGCAGTTCGTGGGTGTTGACCTCGGATACAACGTCAAAAGATGGCATTCCTAACCGTCCTGTACCTTAAGTGCAGACAGGCCGCCCAAAGCGACCTGTGTGCTTTTTAGAAAACGCTACGTTCAGTCTGCAGCGGTCTGCTTAGCCTGCTGGCGCAACGCGAATTTCTGTATTTTACCCGTTGCCGTTTTTGGCAACTCCATAAAACTGAAATGTCGCGGTATTTTAAAGCCAGCCAGGTACTGACGGCAATGTTCCCGCAATTCCTCCACCGTCACTTCTGCCCCGGGGCGCAGTTCTACATAGACATGCGGCGCTTCACCCCAACGCTCATCAGGCTGAGCCACGACTGCCGCTGCCTGTACGGCAGGATGGCGATACATGACATCTTCAATTTCAATAGAGGAAATGTTCTCGCCCCCAGAAATGATGATGTCTTTGCTGCGGTCTTTAATGCGTACATAACCATCGGGCTCGCACACGGCCAAATCACCGGTGTGGAACCAGCCGCCACCCAGGGACTCTTCAGTGGCTTTGGCGTTCTTCAGATAACCCTTCATGGTGATATTGCCGCGGAACATGATCTCGCCCATGGTTTCGCCATCCGCGGGGACCGGCTTCATCGTGTGCGGGTCCAGTACCTGAACATCACCCTGCAAGTGATAGCGCACCCCTTGACGGGCATTGCGCTTGGCGCGCTCCTGAATATCCAGATCACCCCAAGGGGCATGCTGGGCACAGACTGAGGCCGGGCCATAGGTTTCCGTCAGGCCGTAGACATGAGTCAGCGCAAAGCCCATGCGTTCCATCCCTTCGATCATGGTTGCCGGTGGTGCGGCGCCTGCCACCATGGCGGACACACCCTTGGGCAAGCGGGACTTCAAGGCATCATCGGAATTGACCAGCAGGGAATGCACGATAGGCGCACCACAGTAGTGCGTCACGCCGTAGTCCACCATATTGTCGACCATGGCCTTGGCTTCCACTTTGCGCAAACAGACGTTCACGCCTGCACGAGCCGCCACCACCCACGGGAAGGTCCAACCGTTGCAATGGAACATGGGCAAGGTCCACAAATAGACCGCATGTTTGGGCATGTCCCATTCCAGCACGTTGGACAAGGCACCCAGATACGCGCCACGGTGGTGATAGACCACGCCTTTAGGCTTGCCCGTGGTGCCGCTGGTGTAATTGAGGGCAATCGCATCCCACTCATTGGCTGGCAATTGCCAGTCGTAATCGGGATCGCCGCCGTCAACAAAGTCTTCATACGTTTGCGAGCCGATGCGTTCGGCGCCCGTATCGAAGTAGCTGTCCACCACATCGATGACCAAAATGGGCTCTTTGCTTTCACGCAGGCTAAGCGCTTCTTTCATGACAGTGGCAAATTCGCTGTCAACCAGCACAGCACGGGCCTCGCCATGATCCAGCATGTAGGCAATGGTGCTGGCATCCAGACGGGTGTTCAAGGTGTTGAGCACGGCGCCGCACATGGGCACGCCAAAATGCGCTTGAACCATAGGTGGAGTATTGGGCAGCATCACGGCAACGGTATCGCCTTTGCTCACACCGGCCTTGGACAGCGCGCTCCCCAATTGGCGAGTACGGGCGTACAACTGCGACCAGCTCATTTTGATCCCGTCCTGAGCGGGCCCATAAACCAGAGCCGGGTAGTCAGGGTAGACAAAAGCACTGCGCTCGATGAAATCCAGCGGGGACAAAACACGATAATTGGCGTCTGTCTGGGGCAAATCCTGATCGTAAATACTCACCACAAAGTCTCCAAAAAAAGGGCGGGCTAACCGCAATTCACGGCGATCCGTCTGATAGTTGCGCTCTTACATTAGCTGGCTACGGGTCTTTGGGCAAGGTCGCCTTTTCAGCCACGGGAGCGCATAATGACAAGCTATCTAAGGTATATATCGCGATCGGCTGACTGCCCGCTGACAGTTAGCCCCCTACCTGAAGGCCGCTCATGCCCGTAGCCATCTTGTATATCGCTGCCGGTGGTGCCCTGGGCGCCCTGGCGCGATGGTTCTTAAGCCAAGCTTTAAATGTCCTGTTCCCCACCCTGCCCCCCGGTACCTTGCTGGCCAACTTGATTGGCGGCTACTTGATGGGCATTGCCATGGCCTATTTCAGCGGCTTGGGCCTGGGCCACGAAGGCTGGCGCCTGTTCATCATGACGGGCTTTCTGGGCGGACTGACGACGTTTTCCACCTTCTCCGCCGAAATCATGACCCTGATGATGCAGCAGCGTTATCTATGGGCGATGGGCGGCATTGCCATTCACGTTGTCGGCTCCTTGCTGATGCTGGGGCTGGGCATGGCAACGTGGAGTTTGATTCGAGGACAAGCATGACGGATGTGCACTTTCTGCAAGCCGGCCCTCCACCTCCGGATGTAGAGCAGCGTTTTGGCAATCAAAACGCGTGGTTCAAACGCGCTTTACAGCCATTGGATGTCAACATCCATACCTGGCGCGTTCACCAGGATGAGGCTTTGCCCCCACCCGATTGTCCCGAGCCGGTCGTCATCAGCGGCTCCTGGAGCATGGTCACCGACAGGCTGGACTGGAGCGAAAATCTGGCGGCCTGGATTCGTGAACGATATCAGGCACAAACGCCGTTATTAGGCATTTGCTATGGCCATCAATTGATGGCTCATGCCTTGGGCGGACAGGTGGATTACCACCCCCAAGGCAGCGAAGTGGGCTATCTGCCGATTCACTTGGCGCAACAAGCCCACGAGCATGAGCTGTTGGCCAACTTGCCCTCGCAATTTCCTGCCTTGCTGACCCATCAACAAAGTGTGCTGAAAGTGCCGGAGCATGTACAAATCCTGGGCAGCTCCGCGCACGACCCGCATCAAATCCTGCGTTATGGCCCTGCGCAATGGTCTGTGCAGTTTCACCCTGAGTTTTTTGCAGGCTTGCTGCGCTACTGTGTCTTGCGCAAAGCCGAGCACTGGAAGAGCCAAGGAATCGATCCGCATAGCTTGGCGGACCCCATCCAAGACACTCCGGATGCCCACCGTCTGCTCTGCAATTTTGTGCAGACTTACTCGTCCAGCGGACCCAAAGGGCGGCGACAAAACTCTCCCGGCGTTTGACCGATCAGGTCCCGGAAGGCTGCCACGAAGGCCGACATGCTTTCATAACCACAGGCTAGCGCAACATCAGTCACACGCTCTTGTCGCTCCAGCAATGGCAAGGCACTCATGATGCGCAAGCGCTGACGCCAGACCCTGAAAGTCAGGCCAGTTTGTTGACGAAATAAACGGCTCAAGGTTTTTTCTGATAAACCTTGCTCCTGCGCCAGATCCTGCAAGCTCCAATCCCCTGCTGGCTGTGCCTGCAATTGCTCGCACACCTGCAATAAGCGGGGATCGGACGGCCATGGCAAGATCAAGCCGCTTTCTGGCGCAGCCAAAAGGCGATCCAGCAGGACGTGAACCAAGCGCCCTTGTGCGCCTTCACGCTCGTAAAGAACCGGCAAGAGGCTGAACTCCCGGATCAACTCGCGCAACAAGCGGTCCACCACCACGACCCGGCAACTTTGCGGGGCCTCGGGCAAGGCACTGACATCAATATAAAGACTGCGAATCTGGGCGTCGGGCGAGCTACGTACACCGTGTTCTATACCGGCAGGCACCCACACAGCTTGCTGTGGAGGAGCCATGAAGCGCCCGCTGGCCGTGCGCACTTCAATCACACCGGTCAGGGCATAGGAAAACTGCACCCAGGGATGCCGATGCGGGCGGGAAATGGCCTGATTGGGCAAGGTGCGCTCCTGCCCATACAAGGGCCGTGGCAGATAGCGCAATTGATGCAAACTCTTTGGAACAGGCTCAGCAGGCACCAAAATGTCCGTTGGTCGATAATCCATATCCGTTTAACGATAAACACCCAAAAAAGTCTACGGTAAAGTGGTGCCTTTCATTACGCAAGCCTTTTAAGCCTTCACCTAAGCCCATGTACTCACAACTGCGACTGCTTTTTGACAACTTCACCCTGATCCTGATCAGCGTAGTGGCACTGGCGACCTTTTTTCCCGCCTACGGCCAAGGCGCGGTGATCTTTGAAGTGATCACAGGTTTGGCCATTGCCCTGCTATTTTTCATGCACGGTGCCAAGCTGTCCCGCGAAGCCATTATTGCCGGGGCCACACACTGGCGTTTGCACTTGCTGGTTTTCGGCTGCACCTTCGTGATGTTCCCTTTGCTGGGCTTGATTTCCAAGCCGCTGCTGCTGCCCTTGCTGGGCATGCCTTTGTTTATTGGCATTCTGTATATGTGCGCCCTGCCCGGCACCGTGCAGTCGGCCATTGCCTTTACCTCTATCGCCCGAGGAAACGTACCCGCCGCCATTTGCAGCGCGTCTGCCTCCAGCCTGATCGGTATTGTGCTTACACCGGTACTGCTCAAGCTGCTGCTGGATGCTGATGGCAGCTCGGCCACCTCTACCTTGGATGCCATCAAGAAGATCAGTCTGCAATTGTTGCTACCCTTTGTGGTCGGCCACCTGATGCGCCCCCTGATCGGCAAATGGATGGACCGCAACCGCAAATGGCTGCGTAGCGTGGACCAGTCCTCGATTTTGCTGGTGGTCTACACGGCCTTCAGTGCTTCCGTGATCGGCGGCCTGTGGCAAGCCGTTCCACCTAAGTCTCTGGCGATTTTGACCGTGGTGTGCCTGGTGCTCTTGGCCATCATTCTGTTCCTGACCACCTGGATGGCACGCAAGCTGGGGTTCAATAAAGAAGACGAAATCACTATTGTGTTTGGCGGTTCCAAAAAGAGCCTGGCGACCGGTGTGCCTATGGCACAGGTCTTGTTTACCGGCGCTGCTATTGGCCCGGCCTTGCTGCCCATCATGATCTTTCACCAGATTCAGTTGATGGCTTGCGCATTCATTGCCAATAAATATGCCCAACGTCCTGAAATCACGGACGAGGCAGTCAGCCTGCAAAAAGCCTGATCAGCAAATAGCACAATGGCCCGGTGAAAACCGGGCCATGCAATCCCTTGCAGCAGAACATAAAAAAACCGGCAATAAGCCGGTTTCTTTATTTATAGGTCCGAAATGTAGACAAAAATATCGGTGCCGTCGTACTTGAAAGAGCCATCAGGATTTTTTTGCTTCAGTACTTTGCGCAAATCCACCGGAAGCAGCCAGCCCGCCCCCAATAAACCGCCATTGATAGCCCGAATCTCGGTGCCACCCACAGCAATCCCGGCATGAAAGAACTGCATGCCACTGACCCGGCAAAACCCAATGGCCTTGCCGCCCGGCAAGGAAGTCTGGCCATCCCATCTTCTGCCTTTAGCAAAATTAAACAAAGGCAACCAGTTTTGGGCTGATATAGCGTTCAATTGATCAAAGCTGATTTTCGCATTATACAAATAGCGCATATATGCAGCGGCGTCATAACACACCCCTTTCATATACGCCGTAATATCATCCGGCCCGTGTATCAGATGATTATCTGCATAGATAATTCTGTCAGGAGCAGACAGCTTGGCTATTTTCGTTCCCTTCTCTGTCAAATTCATGGCTAAATCCTTGTGAACAGAAGAAAAACCCAGGCACATAGTAGCAGTGCCCCTGTCTTCATAATCCATAAACAGTCCGATTGAGCCATTGAATTAAACAATCGAAAAACGAGCTATAGCCTAATTAGCAGCTTTACTTTATTTAAATAAAAATAAAGAACAAATACTTATTTTTAAATATCGTGAATTATTAAAAACTCATAAAATCCAGTAATAAAACTATTTAATTTTGTTGATTTTGTCATTTAAAGTCGCTGCGGATAGTTCTCCAGCGCGTACATCAATCAGGCGGCCTTGCTCGTCCAGGAACAAGGTGGTTGGCAAACCTCGGCTGCGCACAGCTTGACCCAGCTTCATCTGCGGGTCACGCCACATATTGCCCAGCTCCAGATTTTCATCACTCAGGTATTTCTGGATGTCGGCCAGCTCTTCGCCCTGGTTCGCAAACACGATATTCACATCGGAACGGCTGGACTGCACTTGCTTAAAGGCCGGCATTTCACGGCGGCACGGAGGGCACCAGGTGGCCCACAGGTTCACCACCGTTACCTTGCCCTTGTACTGTTCCAGATTTTCCGGCGCACTGTATTGGGCCTGCAAGGGAATCAGGTCAATCTCGGGCAGGGGCATGCTGGGCTCTACCCCTCCTCGGCCTGTAGCGACCATGATGAGCGAAAAAGCGGCCACCCCGACTGCCAATCCCCCTGATACCGCAGGTAACATGGCTTTGTCACGCAGTACTCGCCACAAAACATACAGCCACCCCGTCACCACCGCGGCGGGAATCATCAAGCCACCATCGCGCAGATCCAGCCAGCTTAGGGGTTCGTTCTGATAAAAGTCCCACTGTTGAATCAAAAAGCCCAAGCGCCCGACCAGCACAGCCAGCAAGATGGCACGCCATAATACGGATTCTGCGCGAGTTTGCTTGCGTCTATCCAGCCAGGCGGCCAGAAACAGCCCCAGAAATGCCGCGACCATAAAAGCAAACAAAGACGTGGCAAAGGTGAAGGGACCGAGCTGTATGCTTTGCATAAACATAAATCCTGACAAGACCAAATAAAAAGAAACCCGCCATGAGCGGGTCGGGCCAAGAAGAATGGACAGCACAATGGCTGAAAGATTCCCTAGCGCCGTGATGCGTCGCTGAGCACCTGCATGAACTGGCCCATTTTCGTATGGCATTTAATGCCCGGCTCTACCTCCACTCCGCTGCTGACATCAATCGCGTAAGGACGATGTAAAGCAACACGTTCAGCGACATTGCTGATGCGCATGCCTCCGGCCAGGATCAACGGCGGCAAGCTCTCCTTGCCCTCTAAACGCACCTGCAAGCCCTGAATCAGCTCCGGGTCAAAGGCCGTGCCTGTGCCGCCATAGGCGTCATGGTAACCATCCATCAACCAACCTCGGGCATCACCATATTGCAGACAATGCTCCAGCAGCCCGTCTACCGTATCCAGGCCAGGCGCACCAACCCGAAAGGCCTTGATGTAGGGATGCGCATACTGTCGGCACTGCTCCGGGCTTTCTTCACCATGAAACTGCAAGAGATCCGGCTGTACCTGCGTCAGGATTTCATGCACAAAGCTATCCGCGGCATTTACAAACAAGCTGACCGCCTGTACAAATGCCGGGACACGGGCGCGCAAGGCAACTGCCTGTTCCGTACTCAGCATACGGGCACTTTTTGGATAGAACACAAAGCCCACCGCGTCTGCGCCTAGCTGCACGGCGGCATCAATGTCCTGCGCTTGGGTAAAGCCACAAATCTTGACTCGGGTACGGCTGAACATCTCATATCCTTGAATAAAAAAAACGGGGGCAAGATGCCCCCGTGTTCATCATTTTTCCAAGCTTACTGGAAGCCGCTGGCGGCGTCATCCGTACCAAAACCATAGCTGTCCGAACCGTAGGTCGATTCGGTGCCGAACTGGATTTGAGAATCTTCCAGCAGCACCTCGCCATGCTTGTAATGCGTGACCAAACCTGGGAACACCAGCACGGTTGCCACCATCAACAACTGAATGATGATAAAGGGCACCGACCCCCAATAAATATCGGTGGTTGCCACGCGTTTGATACGCTCGCCAGTCACCTTATCCGTGTAATCCTCTTTGGGTGCCACTGAGCGCAGGAAGAACAGCGCGAAACCAAAAGGCGGATGCATGAACGAGGTCTGCATATTCACCGCCAGCAAGACACCGAACCAGATCAGGTCAATCCCCATCTTGTCGGCAATAGGTCCGAGCAGCGGCACAATAATAAAGGCCAGTTCAAAGAAATCCAGGAAGAAGGCCAATAGGAAGGTCAGGATACTGACGATGATCAAAAAGCCCCACTCCCCGCCGGGCATGTCGATCAGCAGGTGCTCGACCCACAAATCGCCATTGATGCCACGGAAGCTCAGGCTAAAGACCGTCGAACCCACCAGAATGAAGACCACAAAGCAAGACAGGCGTGTTGTGGATTCCATGGCCTGACGCAGCAGCTTCCAGGTCAGGCGACGACGCGATACGGCCATGATGATGGCACCGACCGCACCCATGGCACCACCTTCAGTCGGTGTAGCCACACCGATAAAGATCGTACCCAGCACCAGGAAGATCAGGAACAGCGGTGGCACCATCACGAACACCACGCGCTCGGCAATCTTGGACAACATTTTCAGCTTGGCCAGCTTGTTGACCAAAGCGATCAGCCAGGCCGTCATCCCCCACAACAGGAGCAAGACCACAATGTGCTCGTCCATCGGGATATTGGGGTGCGTCGCAAAGTAATGCTGCGAACCAAAGTACGCCACCGCGGAGGCCACCAGCGTCAAGATGACCAGGGAGGTCAAACCACGACTGCCGTTATCTTCCACATAGATGCGGGCTTCGGGAGGCAAGGCAGGAGCCGATTTGGGTTTGATGTAAGACATCACAACGATGTACAAGATGTACACCGCAGTCAGCAGCAAACCAGGCAGCATGGCACCACGGTACATATCGCCAATCGAGCGGCCCAACTGGTCAGCCAAAATGATCAACACGATGGACGGCGGGATGATCTGCGACAAGGTGCCTGAGGCCGCTATGACCCCGGTTGCCAGTCGCCGGTCATACCCGTAGCGCAGCATGATGGGCAAGGAGATCAGGCCCATGGAAATAACGGAAGCCGACACCACACCGGTAGTGGCTGCCAGCATGGCGCCCACCAGCACCACGGCAATGGCCAGGCCACCCCGCAAGGGGCCGAACAATTGACCGATGGTCTCCAGCAAGTCCTCCGCCATCCCTGAGCGCTCTAGGATGAGCCCCATCAAGGTAAAGAAAGGAACCGCCAATAAGGTGTCGTTTTCAACAATGCCAAAGACCCGCTGCGGCAAAGCCTGAAACAAAGCGGGCTGCATCATGCCCAGTTCAATCGCTACCAGTCCATAAAGAACACCGATAGCCGACAAGGTAAATGTGACCGGGAAACCCAATAGCAAAAACACGATCAGGTTAATGAACATGATCGGGGCCAGATTATCAACCAGGAATTCCATTGTTACTGGCCCTTAGAAACAGTGATTGTTGCTTCATTTGCCTGGGCCATCTCGCGGATTTCCTGGGCAAGTTGTTCTTCCGCGCTCATGCCGCCGGACGCCATTAAAGGATTGGGGCAGGCACCACGCAAAAAGCCTATGCATTTGATCAAATGAGAAATACCGGCCAGGGCCAATAAGCCAAATCCAACTGGAATCAATAACTTGACCGGCCAACGTATCATCCCCCCGGTATTGGAGGATTGCTCGTTGAGCACATAGGACTGTTCAAAGAAGGGAATGGAGAGCCAGAAAATAAGCAGCGTGGCAGGCAAAAGGAAAAAGATCACGCCGATAACGTCGATCCAGACCTGCAAGCGGGGCGGGAAACGTTCCGCCAGGGCATCCACCCGTACGTGCTCATTGACAAAGAAGGTATAGCCAGCGGCCAGCAAGAAGATCGCACCAAACAAATACCACTGCAATTCAAGCCAGTAGTTAGAGCTGACGCCAAACACTTTACGCACTACGGCGTTGATTGCGCTGACTAGCACTACGATCAGGGTCAGCCACGTCACAGACTTACCCACTACCGTGTTGAGACGGTCGATAAAACTAGACAATCGTAAGAAGAATTTCATGGCCTTGCTCAGGATATGGTCGCCCTCAGGATTCGCTTGTGGCTAACCCCTGAAGGTTGTCGGCCTTATACAGATAAGAATTTAACAAAAGAAAATGGCTTCACATTTTATACGATTGAAGCATATGAAACGTGCCCCGATACCGGGGATAAACCCTTTAGCAAAGGGCAAAAACCAGGATTATTTAGCGGGCTGTTTCACCAAACTGCAAACCACTTAATTCATAGAGCAGTTGGTAGGGATCGGTACGTGGGATGCCGAACTGATCGGGATAATCCACGCCGGCTAAATACAGGCCGCTGGCATCAAAGGTGGGAGCCGACAAACGCCGATCCCGCTGAGCCAATAAATGCTGCACCCAGGATGCGGGCTGACGACCCTGCCCGATATAAATCAGCATGCCCATGAGATTGCGGATCATGTGATGCAAAAAGGCATTGGCACTGAAGCGGAACAGGAAGAAATCGCCCTGCTGCTCAATATGAATCTGCGACATGGTTCGCACCGGGCTGGCCGCCTGGCACTGTGATGATCGAAAAGCGCTGAAATCATGTTCACCCACCAAATGCTGGGCGGCCGCTTGCATGAGGCTCAGATCCAAAGGTCGAAACACCCAGGCCACTCGTCCCTGCAACAAAGGGGAGCGCACCCGATGCTGACGCAACAGATACACGTAGTGCCGCCCTTGCGCGGAAAAGCGTGCGTGAAAATCATCGGGTACTTCATGCGCCCACTGCACGGCAATGGAGTCAGGCAGCAAGGCATTGAGCCCGCGTACCCAAGACTCCAGACTGCGCTCGGCCGTGGTATCCAGGTGAACCACCTGATTTAAGGCATGAACGCCGGTGTCAGTACGACCGGCGCAGATTGTGGAAACAGACTGGGCCGTAAAACGACCCAGTGCCTGCTCCAGAACATCTTGAACGGTGTTGCCACCGGCCTGACTTTGCCAGCCTAGCCAGGATGTCCCCTCATAGCAGACACCCAGTGCGATACGTCTCATAGTGGCTTTGCCTTATTGACGTACAGGAGGCTCGTCCGAAGGCGGCTGATCCAGATCCAGATTAATTTTTTCTAGTTTTTCCCTGACCATTGCTTCGCTGACTGGCGCGGGGGAATCATCGCCATTGCGATTTTCGCTATTGGCGCGCCGCAACACCCAAGTCACCAGAATGACGATCAGGGCCAGTACTACGGCCATCACGGCCAACATATGTTCTTGAATCCAGGACACGGTCTTTTTTGCCTTGTTAACTGCACCGGCCACCTTGCCCGATCCGGGCTCGGCAGGGACGGTAATCGCTCCTGCCGTAGCGGCAGAAGAGGTGGCGCCCGGGGCGCCAGATTGTGTGAGACTTGCCGCTGCGTCGCCGCCGGAATCGCTCAGACCCAAGCCACCGGCCGAATCCATAATCAAATCCTTGGCGGCTTCGCCTTGGGACTGTAGAGCACGGCTTAGCGTGCTGACATTATCTTCTAACTGCGAGACGCGCTCGCCGGTATCGCGCAACTCGTGCTGCAATTGCTGTTTGGCATCATTGGCTTGGGCGCCGCCCGCTGACAAGAGCAAACGGTCTTGCCCCTGGGCCTGGGCACCCGGCTCGCTGGAAGCGGTTTGTGCCACGCCCTGAGAAGCATCGCTCTGGTCCTGCCCAGCCTGCGCTCCTGAGCGCAAGGCTTGTGCTTGATCCATGTAGAAGCGACGAGCCTGCGCATCATCCAGCGACAACATCGCCGCCGCATCAGGGATCTGCAAGGTCTTACCCGCTTTCAGGCGATGCATGTTCTGAGCGATGAAGGCATCGGGGTTCTGCTTTTGAACCGCCATCATCCATTGATAGGCACTGACACCGTCCGGCGCATGGCGGCGTGCCAAGGCATGCAAGGTATCGCCAGACTGCACGCGCAGCGCCTGAGTGCTTTGCACCGCAGCAGGGTCTGCCGATGCACTGGATACCTGTACTGAAACGGGTGCCTGATGTCCGACTGCTGCTTGAGCCACTGCCTTCACGGCCACCGGGGCTGGAGCCAGCACGCTGACCTGATGCAGAAATTGCCCGCTATCACTTTGAATTTGCAACAGCACATCGGCCACCGAGCCCGAGAACATCTGCTCGGACGAGAGTCGAATGCGCCGCACCTGACCCTTTTCGTCCCGGTCAATCACGGCTTTTAAAGAAGCCAGATCCACCGGAGGCGTCAAGCCAGCGTGCTGCCAGGCCGACAAGGGAGCCGGTGTCACCTTCAAAGACAGATTTTCTTCCGCGCTGATCTGCCGAATACCGACATCCAGCTTAAAAACCTGATTGGGAGATGACACAAAACGAGTATGACCGATTTCCAAGGCGGAAACCGGCGCAGCCGCCAGCATCCCTGCCAACAGCAGGGCCGAACCCAGTGTACGTGCAGGATGCAGGCGGCCAGCCATGATTAGAGCTCGCCCAATGCGATGCGCAGCATACGGCGCAGCGGTTCGGCGGCACCCCACAGCAACTGATCGCCTACGGTAAAGGCGCTCAGGTACTCGGGGCCCATATTCAATTTGCGCAGACGGCCTACTGGAATATCCAGGGTGCCAGTCACAGCTACAGGGGTGAGCTGCTCAACCGTTGCCTGACGCACATTGGGGATGACTTTGGCCCACTTCGAACCTTGCGCCAGGATGTCGGTGATCTCGTCCAGAGGAACATCACGCGTCAGCTTGATGGTCAATGCCTGGCTGTGGCAGCGCATGGCACCGATACGCACGCACAAACCGTCGATAGGAATGTGCTTGTCCTGTGCACCACGGCCCAGAATCTTGTTGGTTTCCACACCGGCTTTCCACTCTTCGCGAGTCATGCCGTTGCCCAGATCGGAGTCGATCCAGGGAATCAGGCTGCCGCCCAGAGGAACGCCAAAGTTTTTCTGTGGCAGATTAGGATCGTTCTGTGTCTGCAACACACCACGATCGATATCCAAAATGGCCGAAGCAGGATCTTCCAGCAAGCTGGAGACGGACTGATTGATCAGGCCGAACTGAGTCAGCAATTCGCGCATGTGCTGCGCGCCACCACCCGACGCTGCCTGGTAGGTCATGCTGGTCATCCACTCAACCAGATTCTGGTTGAACAGACCACCCAGACCCATCAGCATGCAGCTGACGGTACAGTTGCCACCGATGAACTGCTTGCCACCTTTGGCCAGCGCAGCATCAATAACCGAACGGTTGATAGGGTCCAGCACGATCACGGAGTTTTCATCCATGCGCAGCGTGCTGGCCGCATCAATCCACAAACCATTCCAGCCGGCAGAACGCAGCTTAGGGTAGACCTGGCTTGTGTAATCCCCGCCTTGGGCGGTCACAATAATCGGCAGCTTTTTCAAAGCGTCAATATCGTGAGCATCCTGCAATGGGCCAGCACCGTCAGCCCACGAAGGAGCTGCGCCGCCAGCATTGCTAGTCGAGAAAAACACCGGCTGAAAAAGGGAAAAATCGCCTTCGTCGCGCATGCGCTGCATGAGCACGGAGCCCACCATCCCACGCCAGCCGACCAAACCTACCGCTTGAGTCATGGTAATACCACCTGGATATATAAAAAAATAAAACGATAAAAGATACTATCGCAAAGCCTTGAGCACTGCATCCCCCATAGCACTGGTGCTCAGCAATTGGCAACCGTCTTCATAGATGTCGCCGGTGCGCAGACCTTGCTCGAGCACGCTGGCCACAGCGGCTTCGATACGCTTAGCCTGGTCTTCCGCATTCAGCGAGTAGCGCAGCAACATGGCAGCGGACAAAATCGTGGCCAAAGGATTGGCCTTGTCCTGACCGGCGATATCGGGTGCCGACCCGTGGCTAGGTTCGTACAAACCTTGCTGGGATGCGTTCAAGGAGGCCGAGGGCAACATACCAATGGAGCCCGTCAGCATAGCGGCTTCATCCGATAGAATATCGCCAAACAGGTTACCTGTGACAATCACGTCGAATTCTTTTGGTGCACGCACCAATTGCATTGCCGCATTGTCCACGTACATGTGGCTCAATTCCACGTCTGGATACTCACGGGCCACATCAATCATGATGTCGCGCCAGAACTGAGATGTTTCCAGCACATTGGACTTGTCTACACTGCACAGGCGCTTTTGACGCTTTTGTGCGGCCTGGAAACCCACGTGGGCAATACGGCGCACTTCGCTTTCCGCGTAGTGCATGGTGTCAAAACCTTGACGCTCGCCTGCAAAACTGCCTTCTTCCACGGTACGCACGCCACGCGGCTGACCGAAGTAAATATCGCCCGTCAATTCACGCACGATCAGGATATCCAGGCCAGAAACCACTTCTGGCTTCAAGGTCGAGGCGTTAGCCAACTGCGGGTACAAAATGGCGGGACGCAGGTTGGCAAACAAACCCATGGCGCGACGTAAGCCCAAAATGGCCTGTTCGGGGCGCAGATGACGCTCCAGCGAATCGTATTTCCAATCACCCACGGCACCGAACAGCACAGCGTCGGAGCCTTGCGCCAGGCTCAGGGTTTCAGGAGGCAAAGGGTGGCCGTGCAAATCGTAAGCAGCGCCGCCCACGGGCGCCACAGTCATTTCCAGATCCATGCCCAGAGCACCCAGCACGCGCTGAGCCTGTTCGGTAATCTCGGGACCGATGCCATCACCGGGCAATACTGCAATTTTATGAGTCATGATGAATAGGACGTAAAAATTAAAGAATAAGGTTCAGGCTTAAGGCTGACCGACCAGCCAGGGGTGGCGGGCCAGACGCTCGGCTTCGTACTGACGGATCATGTCTGCTTTCTGCAAAGTCAGGCCAATTTCGTCCAGGCCGTTCAACAGGCTGTGCTTGCGCGAGGCGTCAATCGTGAAAGGCAATTCGCGGCCTTCAGGCGTAATCACGCGCTGCTCGGCCAGATCGATACGCAGCTTGTAGCCCGGAAAGGCTTTGACTTCGTCAAACAGGCGAGCCACATCCAGCTCATTCAAGACGATAGGCAGCAAGCCGTTCTTGAAGCTGTTATTAAAGAAAATATCGGCAAAGGAAGGCGCAATAATGGCACGGAAGCCATATTGCATCAGGGCCCAAGGCGCGTGCTCACGGCTGGAACCACAGCCAAAGTTCTTGCGGGCCAGCAACACAGAGGCGCCCTGATAGCGGTCCTGGTTCAGCACAAAATCCGGGTTCAACGGGCGGCGGGAGTTGTCCATGCCGGGTTCGCCGTGATCCAGATAGCGCAATTCATCAAACAGGTTAGGGCCAAAGCCAGTGCGTTTGATGGATTTCAGGAACTGCTTGGGGATGATCAAGTCCGTGTCCACGTTCTCCCGATCCAAGGGAGCGACCAGACCTTCATGAGTGGTAAATGCTTGCATGGTTGGAAACTCCTCAGTTGAACGAACGCACGTCGACGAAGTGGCCGGCAATTGCAGCCGCGGCAGCCATCGCTGGGCTAACCAGGTGAGTACGACCACCCTGCCCCTGACGCCCTTCAAAGTTACGGTTGGAGGTCGATGCGCAACGCTCACCGGGCTCCAGACGGTCGGCGTTCATGGCCAGACACATGGAGCAACCTGGCTCGCGCCATTCAAAACCAGCGTTCAGGAAAATCTTGTCCAGGCCTTCTTGCTCGGCTTGGCGCTTGACCAGACCTGAGCCGGGAACAATCATGGCTTGCTTGACGTTGGACGCCACTTTACGGCCTTTGGCCACGGTGGCGGCAGCACGCAAATCTTCGATCCGGGCATTGGTACAGGAGCCGATAAAGACACGGTCGATACGGATATCGGTCAATGCCATATTAGGCGTCAAACCCATGTATTCCAGTGCGCGTTCCATGCCGTTGCGCGTCACTTCATCCTTTTCTTTCTCAGGATCGGGTACACGACTATCAATCGGCAAGACCATTTCAGGCGAGGTGCCCCAGGTCAACTGCGGAGTAATCTGGCTGGCGTCAAAACGGATCACGCGGTCAAACTCAGCACCTTCGTCCGAGTGCAGGGTGCTCCAGTACGCTACGGCTTGATCCCACAGCACGCCTTTGGGCGAGTAAGGACGGCCACGCAGGTACTGAACCGTTTGTTCGTCCACCGCCACCATGCCCGAACGTGCACCAGCTTCAATGGCCATATTGCACACGGTCATGCGGCCTTCCATGGACAAGGCACGAATGGCCGAGCCGCCAAACTCAATAGCGTAGCCCGTACCACCGGCCGTACCAATCTGACCGATCACATACAAGATCAGGTCTTTGGCCGTACAGCCAAACGGCAGCTTGCCATCCACCTGAATCAGCATGCTTTTGCTTTTCTTCATCAGCAACGTTTGCGTGGCCAGCGTGTGCTCGACTTCGGAGGTGCCGATACCGAAAGCCAAGGCGCCCACAGCACCGTGCGTGCTGGTGTGGGAGTCACCACAGACCACAGTCATGCCGGGCAAGGTTGCGCCCTGCTCCGGACCCACAATGTGCACAATGCCTTGGCGCACATCATTCATACGAAATTCGGTGATGCCGTAGGTTTCACAGTTGGCATCCAGCGTATCTACCTGCAGACGGGAGATGGGATCTTCAATACCGTTCTGACGGGAGGTAGTGGGTACGTTGTGATCGGCCACAGCCAGGTTGGCGCTGATACGCCAAGGTTTGCGCTCGGCCAGAGTCAGGCCTTCAAACGCCTGGGGGCTGGTCACTTCATGCAGCAAGTGGCGATCAATGTAGATCAGACAGGTGCCATCCGTATCCTGATGCACGACGTGCTCGTCGAACAACTTATCGTATAAGGTTTTTGCCATTGCGCTCTCGCGATTCAGTTGAGATTACAGCCCGTACAGACGGGGCCGCACATAAATTTTTTCTTATTATGACAGGCGCAGTAACTGGGACAAGACCAGTTACCATCCTAGTATCAGCACTACCATGATAAAGACCTTCAATCGCGTGGCACTTAGCAGGCGCAAATAGATAGCTATCGTCCAGTCATAAAAAAACCCAAACCGCAGTCAGGTTTGGGTTTTTTATCTGTACAGCCTTAATGTACTGGCTTAAGGCTTGGGAGACTGCTGATACAAGGGCATCACGCGTTCCGAAATCGCCTGTAAGTCGGCAATCCGGGTAGAGGAAGAGGGGTGTGTAGACAAGAATTCAGGCTGCGCTCTGCCTTGCTCCAACGCCGCCATTTTCTGCCATAAAGTGACCGCAGCACGCGGGTCGTAGCCTGCACGCGCAGCCAGTTCGACCCCGATCAAATCAGCCTCCGATTCGTGGGTGCGGCTATTGGGCAATTCAAACATGACCTCGCTCAAGGTGCCGCCCAAATCGTTGACTGCTTGTACTCCTGTCAGGGCCGAGATCACTGTCAGCCCAAAAGACGTGGCCATTTTCTGAGACACCTGCTCGCGGGAATGCTCGCGCAAGGCATGGGCCATCTCATGTCCAATAATTGCGGCCAGCTCTGCATCGCTAGGCTGAATACGATTGATCAGGCCGCTGTACACCGCAATCTTGCCACCCGGCATGCACCAGGCGTTGACCTCATCTTCGTTGATGACGTGAACTTCCCAGTTCCAAGCACTGGCATCCGCACGAAAAACCCCAACCTGGCTAATCAAGCGCTGAGCGATAGCCTTAACCCGCCGAGTCTGGGCGGCATCGGTATCCAACGCTTTTTGCTGGCGGGCTTGAGACAGAACTTGAGCATAGTTTTGAGCCGCAGCCTGATTCAGCTCCGCCTCGGACACCAGGCCCGAAATGAACTGTTTGCGCTCTACGCCTACTGCCCCGCCTTGTGTGGTTTGCACTGTGGCACAGCCAGCCATGGCCAGAACCAGCGCGACCGCCAAAACGCGTTTTCCTTTCGCAAATCCTTTCATGCTCAGCTCCAACAAACAGACCAGACAAGAAAATGCAGTGCTACACGTCCTGCTCAAATAAACAGATTCAGGCGCCGCACTGCGAACGGTGACGCAGGCAATGATCCATCAAGACGATGGCTAATAAAGCCTCGGCAATCGGTGTAGCGCGAATACCCACGCAGGGGTCATGGCGGCCCAGGGTTTGCACCTCAACAGCTTCACCCGCACGGTTAATAGAAGGACGCATGGTGCGAATACTGGCAGTCGGTTTGATCGCCAGGGAGACCGTTACGGCCTGCCCCGAGGAAATCCCACCCAGAACGCCACCGGCCTGATTAGTCTTGAAACCATCCGGGTACAGCGCGTCACCGTGCTCCGAACCTTTTTGCGTAATACAGTCAAAGCCAGCACCAATAGACACGCCTTTGACGGCATTCAAACCCATCATGGCGTGGGCAATATCGGCATCCAGACGGTCATAAATAGGCTCACCCCAACCAGCGGGCACGCCTTCTGCCACGACTTCAATTCGGGCACCAATGGATTCGCCTTCTTTACGCAGCTCGTCCATATAGGCTTCCAGCTGCGGCACGACGTCCAGATCCGGAGCGTAGAACGGGTTCTGCTCGACGACGTCCCAGCTTTTGAAGGGAATTTCAATCGGGCCCAACTGGCTCATATAACCGCGAATCTTCACCTCGAAGTGTTCAGCCAGCCATTTTTTGGCAATGGCACCAGCGGCGACCGTAGGCGCGGTCAAGCGCGCCGACGAGCGGCCACCACCACGTGGGTCGCGGTTCTCGAATTTCTTCCAATAGGTGTAGTCAGCATGGCCGGGACGGAAAGTATCCAGCAGATTGCCATAATCCTTGCTGCGCGCATCAGCATTACGAATCAACAAGCTGATGGGCGTGCCGGTAGTGCGACCTTCATAAAGGCCAGACAGAATTTCTACCTGATCGGGTTCGCGGCGCTGTGTCACGTGACGCGAAGTGCCAGGACGGCGACGATCCAGTTCAAACTGAATATCTTGTTCAGACAGCTCCAGGCCCGGAGGGCAGCCATCGATCACTGCCCCAATTGCAGGGCCATGAGATTCACCGTAATTAGTGACGCGGAAGCTTTTGCCTAGAGTATTGCCGGACATAGATAAATTGAACGCAAAGAAAGGAAGAAAAATAAAAGACAGGCACGATTATGGCATTGTTCACGCATCAGGACATGCGCACCACCGTGCCCGGCCTATCAAGAGGAGCAACTGACTGCCAGCTCGGCACTGCCTTCGGGCGGCGGCATGGCATAGGCCTCGTAGCCTGCCCTTTCGGTATAGGGGTCGCGCAGCAACATCAACAAGGTTTCGATTTCGCTGGCATCGTCCTTGGCTGCGGCCTGGATCGCTTGCTCGGCCAGATGATTGCGTAGCACGTACAAAGGATTGGCGCGGTTCATGGAAGCGCGCTGCTCGGGTGTATCCGAACCATCCAGCGCCAGACGCTGACTGTAGGCCTGCCACCATGCCTGAGCCTGATCTTCTGAACCTTCAAACAAGGCTAAAAACGCCTCGGGAGCCTGGCCAGCGTGCGCCAGAGCACGGAACGACAGGGTGAAATCTGCGCCGCTGTTATGCAGCAAACGCCACCAATCATCCACCAATTGGGCATCATCAGCCTGCCAGGTACGCAAACCGAACTTGGCCTGTAGATTAGCGTGATAGCGGCTCAGGAAGCTGCTTTCAAAGGTTTGCAGACGCTCTTTCAGCAGATCCGCATCCAGATCCAGCACCATGAAGGCACTGGCCAGACGGTACAAATTCCAATGCACCACCGCGGGCTGGGCGTTCCAGGAATAGCGGCCTTGATTGTCACTGTGATTGCAGACGTGGTTGACCCGGAAGCGGTCCATGAAACCGTAGGGGCCGTAATCAATCGTCAGACCCAGAATGGACATATTGTCCGTATTCATGACGCCGTGGCAAAAACCCACGGTTTGCCAGTCCGCCACCATGGTGGCGCTGCGATGGGTGACTTCCTGCAGAAAACGGCCCACACGCTCTTGATCAGAGTCGCCCTCTACGATTAATTCTGGGTAGAACTCCCGCAGCACGTAATCCAGCAACTCACGCACACGCGTCGCATCATTAGCCCAATGCTCAAAGGAGCCAAAGCGCACAAAACTGGGCGCAACACGGGTCACAATCGCCCCGGTTTCCACTGTTTCGCGATACACCGGCGTATCGGATGTGACCAAGGCCAACGCGCGGCTGGTGGCAATACCCAAACCGGCCATCGCTTCGCTGGCCAAATATTCACGCACGCTGGAGCGCAACACCGCACGACCATCACCCATACGGGAATACGGCGTTTTACCAGCGCCCTTCAGCTGCAATTCTTGCGGGCCTGTAGGGGTGTCAATTTGCCCCAGCAAATGCGCCCGACCATCGCCCAGCTGCCCGGCCCACACACCAAACTGGTGGCCGCTATAGACCGCCGACACAGTCAGGCCGCCTGGCAATGGCGCCTGACCACTGACGACATCCAAAAACTCGGCCTGGTCCAAGCGGGCCACATCCAGGCCCAACTGTGCCGCCAACTCCTTATTGACATGCAAGAGACGCGCATTGGCCAAAGGTTGAGGGGGGACGACCGTATGGAAAGCAGACGGCAAATCAGCAAAACGATGACTGATGGCAAGGCCATCAAACAGGCTGGACATAGACACCTCTTAAGCCGATTTGGCTGATTTTTCTGCCTGGGCTTTTTCAGCCTTGCTGCGCTGTTTGGCCGCTTTTTTGGCAGGCCAAAGATAAAAAATAGCGCAGAAGTAATAAATCAGAGACAGGACGATTTCCGCAATCGCCCAAGGCAGGACGGTCTCGACCGGGTCCGACCAGGCTCGCATGACGCCTTCTGCGAAATAAAGCAGAATCATCATGGAAGTCCACTGCAAGGTATATAAATTACCTTTGAGCACACTGCGCAGCGGCAGCACCAGCGGGATGACTTTCAGCACCAGCCAAGAGCCACCGGGCTTTAAGGGCGCAAAATGCAGCTCCCAAGCCAGGCACAAGGCAATCAAAGCGACCAAAGCGACGGCCGCTACTCGGTGAAGTATGGGGTTTAAAGGTTCATGCATGCTGTTATTATCACCTGAACCATGTCGAAAAGCAGCGCCCGCCGCACCAAACCGCTATGAAAAACGACGAGGACTCCTCTATGCCCTCTGCTCAAGCTGATCAGACAGATTTGAATCCTGACGACATCCAGCCTGTCTCCCGCCCAGAGCCCCCGCCAGAACCCACGGCCAAGCACCACTTTTTAAGTGTGGCTCGCTTTGCGATCAAACGCGTGGCGGAAAAAGATTTGATGAAGGTGGCTTCCAGCCTGACCTACACCACCATCCTGGCCATTGTGCCCATGCTGACGGTGGTGCTGGCGCTGTTTACGGCCTTTCCTCTGTTCCAGGAGTTTGAGAAAGCCCTGGAAGGTTTTTTGACCCGCAGCCTGATGCCGGAGGTCGTGTCCGACAACATCATGATGTACCTGAACCAGTTTGCCGCCAAGGCGTCCAGCCTGACAGCGGTGGGCAGCTTGTTCTTGATCGTGACGTCCATCATGTTGATCATGACCATCGACGAAACCTTCAACGATATTTTTCAGGTTCACGTCAAACGCCCCCTGGGCCAGCGCTTGCTGGTGTATTGGGCCATTATTTCTTTAGGTCCCATTCTGACCGGTGCAAGCTTATGGGCCACATCCATACTGGCGCGTGAATCCCTGGGTTATATCGGCAACCTGTCAGGCATTGTGTCCTTTGCTCTGGCCTACGTACCCTTCATGTTCAGTGCACTGGGCCTGACCGCCTTGTTCATGTATGTGCCCAACCGGCGCGTCTGGTGGCGTGATGCCCTGATTGGCGGTATTGCAACGGCCGCGGCGCTGGAATTGATGAAAGCAGGTTTCGCCTTTTATCTGACTCGCTTTCCGACCTACACCATTATTTACGGTGCCTTTGCCGCCTTCCCGATTTTCTTGCTGTGGATTTATATTTCCTGGCTGATCGTCTTGCTGGGCGCGTCCATGGTGGCTATTTTGCCGGACTGGCGCGGCCGCAAATGGGTCAAGATGAATGTGCCTGGCATCGCCTTTACCGATGCCATCAACCTGCTCTATCAGCTCTGGCTGAATCGCAAGGAGTCGCAGCCGGGCCTGAACATACGCCAGCTTAGCCACAGCCTGGAGCGGGACCCCGACGAGCTCTACGCCATCTTGTGCCAGTTAAAGTCCATGGGCTTGATTGCCGATACGCAGCAAGACAATGACGAGCAGTGGGTCCTGAGCTGCGATCTGCGTCTGGTCAGCCTGAAACAACTCTCCAAGGCATTTCTTCTGGATCGCGCCCATACGCACGAGGGTCCGCTAGAATATGTACTCAATTACCTTTCTCAGTTTTTCGATCAGCGACTATCCAATCTGGAAGAACTGTTTGAGTCGCCGCAAGGCATTCTGACAGAAGCGCCAGCCATACTAAACGCCGATCCCGGTCAGGAGACCCAGTATGCTAAAAGTCAGTGAAATCCTGCGTGTCAAGGGAGACACGCTTTATACAGGCACCCCCGACATGACCGTAGAAAAAGCGGTACAGAGCATGAGCGAGCTGGATATTGGTTCGCTGGTGATCATGGAACATGGTCAGTTGGTGGGTATGTTGACCTTTCGCGAGATCATTCGTCACTGGCACGCTCAGGGCAATAAAGCCCAGGGGTTTACCGTGCGCAGCATTATGGATGACGCCCCCGTCAGTGTGACACCCAACACCAGCGCCGACGAAGTGCAGCGCCTGATGCTGAACAATCACGCGCGTTACATGCCCGTCATGGACGGCCCGGTCTTGATGGGAGTTATTTCCTTTTTCGATATGGCCCGTGCAATTGTTCACGCCCAGCAGTTCGAGAACAATATGCTTAAAGCCTATATCCGCGACTGGCCTACCGATTCCGAGGCGGCCAGCGCTTCCTAAGACCAGCGATCAGTCGTCTTTCTGGCGACCTTGCAACTCTTCCCAGGCCTGCCCCAGCAGGCCTGGGTCGTTTTTAGCCAGCCAAGTCGAATCGGACAAAGTACGGCGCCACTGACGTGCGCCCTTTTTGCCATGGGGCCAACCCAACATGCTTTTGATCACAATGCGCAAGGGCACCCCGGCCTGCACGTGCTTGTGGGCGTAAGCCACCATCTGCTCCACCACAGCGTCATCATCCATGATGGGCACCTCTGGCCACAAACGGCGGTGAATCTCGCTCAATACCGCTGGCGTATGCCAGGCAGCACGGCCTAGCATCACCCCATCGAATTGCTGCTCCAGTTCGACAGCCTGATCCACTTCCTGAATGCCTCCATTCAAAATGAACAGACCTTCCGGAAAATCCTTTTTCAATTGCATGGCCACGTCGTAACGCAGCGGCGGAATTTCACGGTTGTCTTTAGGAGACAAACCTTTCAATACCGCATTGCGGGCATGAACCGTAAAGACGCGGCAGCCGGCCTCAAACAAGATCCCCACGAAATCCCGTACAAAGTCATAGGACTCGTTGTAATCCAGGCCCAGGCGGTGCTTGACTGTCACCGGGACCGAGACCGCATCTTGCATGGCTTTGATGCAGTCAGCGACCAGCGTAGGCTCGCTCATCAAACAGGCTCCGAAAGCGCCTTTTTGCACACGCTCGGAGGGGCAACCGCAGTTCAGATTGATTTCGTCGTAGCCCCACTTTTCCCCAGCCAAGGCGCTGGTGACCAAAGCCTGTCTGTCACTGCCGCCCAGTTGCAGGGCAACAGGATGCTCGGCCGCGTCAAAATCCAGGTGACGAGCCTGATGGCCATGGGTCAGCGCACCCGTGGTAATCATCTCGGTAAACAGCAGCGCCTGCGGTGCCAGCAATCGGTGAAAGAAACGGCTGTGCCGATCGGTCACGTCAATCATGGGCGCCACACTTAAACGCCACATCTGGCGGCTTGGCATCACAAAATCAGTCATAAAGGGGGAATTACACAGCCTGAGTGCAGGCCGGTTCAGAGGGAAAAAAATTCATTTTAATGGTTTAAGACGTTCACGGGATGAAGATAAAGCGCGGGAAATTGGAGTCAGCCCCCAAAAACCGAGCACAGTGGTCTAAAATCGGCCGTTTGACATACTTGCGCGCCTAACTAGTGCGCCACAACCGGACCCTCACTGAAAGCATGGCTGTTTTTACTTCTGTCAGCGAACTTGACGCCCGCGAACTGCTGGAACACTACACAATTGGCGAGTTTGTTTCCTTACGTGGCATTACCGCCGGCATTGAAAACACCAATTACTTTCTGACAACCACCCAAGGCGAGTACGTTCTGACCTTGTTTGAGGTTCTGACACTGAAGCAACTACCTTTTTACATTGAGCTGATGCACCACTTGGCCGCCAAGGGTGTTCCGGTGCCCGAGCCCATGACGCGCCGCGACGGCAAACGTATCTGCGTCATGCACGATAAGCCTTGCTCCATCGTGACCCGCCTGCGTGGTGGATACGAACCCGAACCGACAGTAGAGCACTGCCGGCAAATTGCCCGCACTCAGGCCCAGGCCCACTTGGCTGCGCAGGACTTTCCCCTGGAACAGCCCAATCTACGCGGCCTGAGCTGGTGGAAAACCACGGTTCCCCAGGTCTTGCCCTTTCTGGATGCAAGCCAGTCCGAACTGATTCAGTCCGTCTTGCAAGAGCAAAGCCGCTTTGCCGACAGCGATACCTACCGCGCCCTGCCTCAAGGCCCGGCACACTGCGATCTGTTTCGTGACAACGTGCTGTTTGCCGGTACGTCCGAGGCCCCGCAGATGGGCGGCATCATCGACTTTTACTTTGCCGGTTGCGACACCTGGCTATTCGATGTGGCCGTGGCCGTGAACGACTGGTGCATTGATCGCCTGACCGGCGCCTTGAACCTGGACAAAGCCCAGGCCTGGCTGCAATCCTACGCCCAGGTGCGCCCCTTTACCGAAGCCGAGCACAGCGCCTGGCCTATACTGATTCAGGCTGCCGCACTGCGCTTCTGGATCTCGCGCCTGTACGACTTTTACCTGCCCCGCCCTGCCCAGACCCTCAAGCCGCACGACCCACGGCATTTTGAACGTGTACTGCGCCAGCGCCGCGAGCACGCCGTACCAGCGCTTCCACGATAAACACGGATATTGATATGCAAGCAGCAAAGCTCCCCTTTCTTTACGGGTGGTACTGGATACAGGAAGGCTTGCGCTTGTTCAAGCTACAACCCGCCGCCCTGTTTTTCTGGAGCCTAATAACCTCCATCCTGATCAATCTGGCCAACATTTTCCCCATTGTGGGCCAGATGGTGCTGATCGTCCTGGTACCCACCATGACCTTCATTATCCAGAACGCTTGCCGGCGTATCCAGAATGGTGAGCTGATGCGCCTGGGGATGTGGACCGAGCCGCTTAAACCCGTACAAGTTCGTAACCGCCTGATCAAGCTCGGCTTTATTTATCTGCTGGCCTGTCTGGCGGCAGGTTTTATCGCGACGTCCCCCTTCGTCAATGAATTGACTCAGTTGATGGAAAGCGGCAACAACGCCAGCCCTGAAACCATCATGGCAACCCTGCGCAAGCCAATTTATCTGTTCTTTGCGCTGTACCTGGGCTTATCGCTGCTGTTCTGGCACGCACCCGCCCTGGTGGGCTGGCACGCTATTCCCATCAAACAAGCCCTGTTCTTTTCCATGGTGGCTTGCTGGCGCAATAAGGCAGCCTTTCTGCTCTACGGCCTGTGCTGGGCCGCGGCCTTCTATGGCATCCAGACGCTGGGTGGCTTGTTGCTAGGTGCAGGTCTTAGCCCCAGCACCGCCACCCTAGTTCTGACACCTCTGAACCTGGCGATGGCAGCGGTCTTGTACGCCAGCTTCTACCCTGCCTACCGCAGCGTATTTGGTGACCCGGCTGGCGATACCCAAACCGTCTGACACGCTTACTCCTGATCCTGCCAGGCCCCTCCCAAAGCACGATACAGGCCCACCGCCGCCAATAGGCGGTCGGCCTGACGATACTGCGCAAGCAGCGATTCCGCCTGTGCCGTCTGTTGACTCAACAAGGAAATACTCGCAGCTTGCTTGGCCACCAGAGTTTCTTGTTGTGCCAAGGCCAGCGGAGACTCTGAACCCGCTTGGACGCGAGTACGCACTACTGCCGCCAGGCGCTTGGCACTGGTCAGATCGGACTGGGCGATAGCGAGCCGTTGGCGCAAGCCATTCATTCTGATCCACGCTGCCGCCGTCTCCGCACTGACTGTCAAAGCGACAGTCTGCGCGTCCCATTCACTGGCCACGGCATGAAATACCGCCGACTCACGTTCGGCACTCAAGCGACCCCAAAGATCAAGTTCATAACTGACCATCAGACCCAGCGCAAATTTCGACCTCGCCGTATCCGGGCTTGCACCCAGCCGCCCCTGTCGGGAAGCATTCAGATCCATGAAGACATCCGGCCCACGCGATACGCCGACCATGTGCGCCATCGCCCAGGCTTGTTCCAAGCGGGCGACCAAAACAACCACATCCTGAAGCGCATCTTCGGCATCCTGCCGATTGCTGGATTTGCGCGCCCGTGACCCCTTTGGTTTTCCGTACTTCCTGCAAGGCTACGGCCCAAGGAGCAAACTGCTCCGGCCCGGACAGATAGCCCAGCGGGGCTTCCAATACGGATTTGGCCTTTCTATGCCAACGTGCCTTTCCTGGCGAGACAGCCGGACAAAACCTCAAGGGCTGATCTCTTTCATCCAGAAAGCAGATATCCAGAGCCTGTCGCATTCCCCATAAATGGATCGCTCTGCATGGTCGCAGCCACACCGCTACTGCGAAATCCCTGCTCTGCGGCAATGCCTTCCAACCACGCCACCGCGCCCAGAAAGTACTGGCATCGAATAAATACAAGGGCTGCGCTTGCTCCTGCGGTAGCGTCTTTGGCAGCGGCTGCTTGGTCAGGGTTGATATCAGCACCACCCTAGCCTCCGCCGGCCAACCAGGGGCCTAACAGACTCATGGCAATCACCAAAAACGTGCAGGGAAATATGCACACAACCAAGGGTGCCAACAAATACACAGGCAGCTTGAGGGCTCTTTGCTCCGCCTCCAAATGCAGATGAGCACGCAGTTTTTCCGCTTGAGATCGCAAAAGCAAGGCCAAGGACAAACCGGTGTCCTGAGCCAACTCCAAAGACAAAGCCAACTCCTCCAGCTCCGCCTGCCTGACGCTCAAAGCGACATTACGCATGGCTTGTGGCAAGCGTCGCCCTGCCCGAACCTCGCCCTGTACCTTGCTCAGGCTGAGCAGCAAGCTTCCTTGAGGCACAGCCTCCATCGCACGGACCCAGGCCTGTTGCAGCCCCAAGCCGGACTCGACGGCCAGCACCAATAAATCCAGAAAAAACGGCAGATCCCGGCGACAACGGGAGTGATGCTGACGCTGCAGTTTTTTACCTCGCGAGATGGCTTGCAACAGACTCAACAAAAACCCGGTCGCGATCAGGCCAGCAATATCGACCAGTGCCGCTCCTTGACTGAGCAGGAAGACCCCCGCCAAGCTTGTGAACAAGGCGGTTAAGGCTACACGTTTACTAAGAAAAATCCGTATCTCGTTCGCATACGAGCCCCATAGGCGCTCCGGCCAGGCATGCACAAAGGGTAAAGACAGGCAGACATTCAAGACTCTGGAAAACGGCGCTTCCCACGCCTGCCAGGCAGCTTGTTTCAGGCTGCTGCCACCTTGCAGCAACAGTAGATACCGCCCTCGCCAAGCCCATAAACAGGCAATCAAAAACAGGGCGGCGCTCAAGGCAGAGAGCGACCAAATTAAGGCCAGCATAGTCACGCCTCTCCTCGCAAAATCACCTGCATCCACCACAGTCCCATCATCAGCATGGCGACAATGCCTCCTGCCACCCACACGCCCACGGTGTTGAACCAGGCTTGTTCAAATGCAGTGGCATCCAGCAGATACAACGCTCCCGCCACAAAACCCGGCAGGCAGAACATGATTCGAGCCTGCAAGCGGGCCTGAGCCGTCAAGGCAACAATCTTGTCCTCAATGGTCAGACGGGCGCGTATCGTTTGTGCCAGTATTTTCAAGCGCTCGCCCAGTCCCGCCCCTGTGCTCTGCCCCATTTGCAGGGCACTGACGAACATGGCCAACTCCGACACCGGCACACGCTCCAACAAGTCTTGGTAGGAATCTTTGGCATTCAAACCCAAGCGCTGCTGGCGTAACAACAAACGCAGCTCTTGCCCTAAAGGCGCAGGCACAGATTGCCCTAGCTGCTGCAAGGCTGCTTGCAAAGCCAGCCCCGCCTGCAGACTCAAAGCCAAGGACAAGACAAAATCTGGCAGTTGCCGTCGTAAGGCCGCCAGGCGTCGACGCCCCATCCAGCGCAAAACCACCAAAGGCGTCACGGCAGCAATCACGGTGATAAGTACAGCTAGCCACAAGGAATGTATCAGCCACCACGCCACCAGAAAGACCAGAGCCAGCAAGGTCCAGGCACCAAAGGCAAGATACTGACTGCGCACAAATACAAAATGCGATTGCAGGCTCTGTTCGGACTGCTGAAGCAATTGCTGCCTATAGCGCCTGGCAAGACGCTGCCCCAAGCGAAGCAACAGGTAAGCCAACGCCGTAGTGCCAAAGACGGTTAGCAAAATACTAAGAAACTTCATGACTGCCCCTCTGATGGGGGGACATATTCAGACCTTAAGCCGCTGGCCGTAAAACCAAACTCCGGGCGGTAACTGTACAGAGTCTGCAATTGAATACGCTGCGCCTCTATACCCGTCACTTCCACAATCTCGTGAACCAAACGCTTGCCGTCGGGCAAACGGCTAAGTTGCACAATAATGTGCAAAGCCCGCGCGATATGCTCCCGCACGACCAGCAAAGGCAAATCCAGACCCGCCATCAAAACCATGCCTTCCAGTCGCGATAAGGCATCGCGTGGGGTGTTCGCGTGCAAGGTCCCCATCGATCCTTCGTGGCCTGTATTCATGGCGGACAACATATCGAAAGCCTCCGCACCCCGACACTCTCCGACCACAATCCGGTCGGGTCGCATGCGTAAGGCTTGTCGCAACAGACTGCGTATATCCACCTGCCCCTGGCCTTCTGCATTGGCGGGCCGAGACTCCAAGGCCACCCAATTGCTGTGCTGCAACTGCAATTCAGCGGCGTCCTCCAGGGTCACAATGCGCTCCCCCGAATCAATGCAGGTACTGAGCACATTCAGCAAGGTGGTTTTACCTGTACCCGTGCCGCCCGAGACCAGGATATTGCAGCGCCCCTGTACTGCCTGTTGCAAAAAGCGAGCCATCTCGGAAGACAAGCTGCCCGTCTGCAACAAGTCCTCCAAGCCCAAGCGTCGCTTGGGGAATTTGCGTATGGTCACGCAGGTTCCCTTGACCGCCACAGGTGACAAGACTGCATGGAAACGTGAACCATCCGCCAAGCGCCCATCCACAGCAGGCGAGCTAATATCCAGCCGTCTGCCCAAGGGCGCCAAGATACGATCAATAATGGCCCGCAAAGCGGTTTCACTACTAAATACCAAGGGATGGGCCTGCAATCGCCCCGCCTGCTCCACAAAAACCCGGTCGTAGTGATTGACCATGATTTCCGACACCGAAGCGTCTGCCAACAATGACTCCAAAGGGCCCAGACCTACGGCCTCAGCACAAACGCTGGCCTGCAATCTGGCCCGTTCATGCTCGGGTACAGCACACTGCGCCTGAATCAAACGCCCCAGACAATCAAAAGCCTCCTGCTCCAATTGTTTGTCCGTCACCCTGGACAAGTCCCGACGTTCCAGCTCCAAGGCACTAAGCAAGGCATGGTGCAGACGTTGTTGTTCTTGCCTGAACAAATCACTATTGGAAGACAGCATAGGTGCCTGATCAGGAATCGGTGCGTGACCATCACGCGTGACCGCCCGCCCAGGTTCTTCCAAGACCAAAGATTCATTGCCCTTAACACCCGCCATCGGCTTATGGGCATCGGTTTCCGTCTGGAATGAGGAGGCCTGCCCAAAACCAGCGATTCGTAACTTGAAACCGCCCAAAGCCAGCACATCCCCCTGACGCAAGGGACCATCGTCATACACCCGTTTGCCATTAAGCTGCACGCCGGTCAGCGAGCCGTGATCCTGTATATAGACCGCTCCAGCCCGTTCCAGCAGGCTTGCGTGCTGACGCGCAATTCGCCAGGATGGCAAGACCACATCGCAAGCCGGATCGCGTCCTATCAGGGCGGGCAGATTGACTGACCAGGGACGCGTCGTCCCCAGCTCTGATTCAAGCTCAAGGTTCAACACGAAATACCTCACTGTCTGGCTCTATCCATTGAGAACGACTGCCCTGCCAGGTACCAGCCCCCTTAGGCGCGGGACGCACCGGTGTATTCAGCCGAGGGGCATCGGGGAAGGTCTGATCTAGCCACTGTGCTGCATTCGCCTGCCGGGCCAACAAGTCGGGATGCTCGGCGGCTACCAAGGTAGGCGTCACAAATACCGCCAGTTCTGTTTCCTGTCTGGCAAAGCGCTCTGAGCGAAACAAGGCTCCCAGTACCGGCAAACTGGCCAGACCAGGCAAGCGGTCTACATGACGGGACTCCTCACGGGAAATGAACCCGGCCAACACCAGGGTCTGCCCCGAACGCACATTGAATTCAGTCGACGCCCGGCGTGTTTTCAAGGATGGCCCGGCTGGTTGAGACAGGCTAGCATCCACGGAACTGACCTCTACTTCAATCTGTGAACGCACCAAACCGCCCCGCTCCACTCTGGGCACGATGCGCAAAGACACCCCATAGGGCTTGAAACTGGTCTTGCTGTTTCCTTTGTCATCCGTGGTGGTGTAGGGCAGCTCGCCCCCAGCCAGGAACTCCGCCTGCGACCCGCTGCGTGCCAATAACTGCGGCTGCGCCAATACGACGGCATGACCTTCCTGCGCCATGGCCTGAACACGGGCAGACATCAAGGCTCCAACACCAAAGAACGCCGCCCCCTGACGGGCCGGGAAAGCCAAGGGCAAAACGGCTTCACCGGGACGCTCCAGAAACTGATGCGTTGCGGCATCCCAGCCACCGCCCATACTTAAGCCTCCCTGAGAGCTCCCATCCCAACGCACACCCAGCTCCCGCAAGCTGTTACGTGGCACTTCCACGACCTGCACATCCAGCAAGACCATAGGTTCCCAACCGTCCTGCTGGGTAAAGTCCAATAACTGGGGATGCTCCTGGCTCAAGGCCTGAATTCTTTGCTTGTCCTGATCGCTTAAACCCTCACCTTCCAACACCAATTTGCCGCCTAGCTCACTGATACGCAGTTCAGGAATGCGCTCCAGCAAACTTCGTAGCTCAGCAAGTATCTGCCGCTGATTCTCGGGTGATACCTCTACCTGATAGGACTGGCTTTGCCCAGAGCTGGACCAGACCTGCACCACCGTGCTGCCTGTCTTGCGCGCAAAGAGAATCAACTCCCCTGATTCGGTGGTGACCGCATGCACAATCTCGCCATCGCCAACCGCTACGCGTTCAACCTGAGTCTCGGGCAAAACCATCAATTCACCGACTTGCAAACCTAGGCTCTGAGCATGGCTGGGCATGCCAAGACCGAACAAGATGCTGGATAACACGCTGAAGGCGGCTCTGTGTTGCCAATGAATCGTTCTGCTCATGGCCGTTGCCCCACTGACAAACTGTCAGGCATCGCCAGCCACCCCAGGCGCTCCTCCTCCGCCGGGCCGATCTGCCCACCCGGTCGATTACCGTACAAGACCTGCACGGGCTGTCTGGGCGCCCCACCCTGCCCCAGACCCAGAATATCGGCCAGCTCACCACGCACCGCCGCTTGATGAGGAGTGTGATCATCAGGATTGCGCAGCAAGGCACTGATGCGACCATGCTGTCTGGCTGCCAACAGCTTCAAGGCATCATCGGGTCCTACGTCCAGCGTGAGCGTGTTGTAAGCCTCTTTGTCGAGACGATTCGATACCGTACCTTCACCCGCTTTCTGACCTGTGGCCAGCACCAGAACAGACTGCAATAAAGGTGCTGTCACCCGTCTTTGCCTGTCATCAAAGCTGACATAAATATCAATCCAATCCCCAGGCCGAATCAGGCCCGATACCGAGCTGATGGCATCCACTGGTACGGTTAATGCCCGTCGGCCAGAAAGCAATTGCTGCGAAAAGGGGCTGCTGGCTTCCTGCACATGGGCCTTGCTGATCAAGTCTCCCGCACGCAAAGGCTGGCTCAATATTTGCCCGATCAAGCTTTCAAACTGGGCCACATCCCAGCTATCGCTAGGGACCAAGTCTGCGGGATAGGCACGGGCCGCCAAATGTACGGCTTCAAGCACGGTTCCTGCCGCCAAATTGGACGCAGCCACAACCCTGTCCAATTGCACCCGGTGCGCAGCCTGTCGCAAAGCCTCTTCCTGGCGATCCAGATAGCGACTGCTAGTCCCTGCCGCCATCACCCCCGCCAACAAGGCCAAAACCCCAAATCCAACCGTCGGATGGCGACATAGCCATAAGAATTTTGTGCGAATCATGAGACCTCCTTTTCACAAGCACGGCAAATCAACAGCAAGTAGCGCTCCTGCCCATACTCCAGTTCCATCACATCCAGTTCGGCTGGGCCTCTACGCCAAAAACGCTCGCCCGCCTCAGATCCCCAACCCTTGCGACGCAGGGCCTCTTGCCAGTCCGACTCGCCGATGAGTAACCAGCTTTGTGCCTGCCCTAGCTGTTCGTGTTGCCATAACACGGGGCCTGAAACAGGTGCTTCAGCCAGGTTTAAAGACGAACTCATCCGCTGACTTTGCTCGGCCATACTCAACAATCCTGAACGAGGCTGGGCCTGCACACTGTCCAGCCATAAAACGCAGTTCTTGCTATCCGTTGCGCTCAAGAACACCCATTGCTCTTCCAACCTCATCGCGCCAAAGCTGGCACCACAAAAAGGCTCCAGACGCGAGGACAAGGCTTGCGGGCCCAGTTCTGTACTCAAAGCCCAAGAGTGGACCGGCCCCACATCCGTCTGTGTAATCTGACCTTGATCCCAACTGATCTGAGGATCTTTTATCGGTTCGGGCACACTCTGTGTCTTGGCAGGGACGGGGCTAAGCATCAGCAAGGTCATCAACAACAAAGCGAGCAACGGCTTCATAAGGCCCCCTTGTTCACCTGATCAGGAACGAAGTCCTGCCATCGTCCCAACCAGTCCAAATCTGGCTGGGTTCTCCCCCAGGCGCTATCCAAAGGTCTAACGTGCCCTACCGTGCCGCGGGCGGCTGAGCGGCTAGATGACGCAGCCTCTTCCCACGCGGTAGCACTGCTTTCCAAACGCTGCCGGGTTTGCTGGGTGCTCGCCGCTTGCCCCGCACCTGCCCACAATTGTGATTGCCGATGTAGCTGCGTGTGTTTGGATAAAGCGCTTAACCAGCGAGGCCAGGGTACAGAAACACGCGACTGAGCCGTCCATGCACCGCTGTGCATTTTTAATAGTTCCTGCTGCAAAGACTCCGTTGCGGAGCCTTGCGAGGCAAGGAATCGACTCGGCTCCAGGTGTTGGCCAGGGTCAGCAACGACAGGAACAGGTTTGCCTTGAGCATCATGGCTGAACAAAGCTAAATGCGCGCTTTGCTGCATATGCTGCAAACGATGTTGCTGTTGCATCAGCCAGCGACCCGCCAAGATCATCAAGCCCAATACAAGGCCCACTAAGCAGGCCTCAACTAGGGCCATCCCCTTTTGTTGCGGCTTCATTGATGACGCCCCCTACTGCCGGCGTCCACTAAGCGAGCCTGCCAAAAAGGCAGAAACAAGCTGGATGCCTCTCTGCTCCTATCGGCGATGTCCGGCGGCGGAGAAAAGAAGGCCTGAGCAGCAGCTCGTGTGTGGATGGTCTGGGCCAAATGACCGTGGGCTTTCAGTGTCAGGAGGAGGTCCGGCCCTGTCAGACTGCTTGGATCAGCCAAGCTGTACCCATCCACCCAGGCTCTTTGGCTCCAGGGCTGGGCATCACGTCGCGCCCACGAATGCGCCACCGTATTGCCTTGTGCCGACAGCAAAGAGCCATTGCCCTGCTCCATCGCCCATTTCCAGAAACTCTGTCCTGAGAAGTCTGCGGGCGCATCTATACCCGACGTAGAGTCGGGCGTCTGCAAGGCCCATGCCATGGCATATTCGCGAAAATAGCAGCCTATCCAACGGTTAGATCGCACCATATGCATGGATTGCGTATCACTGGAATGCCAACGCCCGGAACTATCGAGCTCGGTACGGCCAGAGCGTCGCAAACGATGGCGCCACAAAGGACAACGCCGATCGACACCCGGATAAGAGCGGGCCTCGAAGTCACGCGGTGCCAGAAAGCCATACAGAGAGACCAAATGACTCAAACCAGGCTGCCACTGCGCTTGCCCGGATTGCAAAGACAGGAATTGCGGCCAGTCATCACGGTCAATACGCCAGTTCAGTGCGTGATCCGGCCAATCCGGCAAACTTCCCTTCAGCGTTGCCTGGATAATGGCTCGTCGACGCTCTGGCAAACCCTCTACCAGCTCTTGTTGAGCCTTAAGCAAGACTTCGTGAATCAAGTGTTGATGGGCTTGAAAGGCTTGTTCTAAAGCCCGCTGTTCATCCCCGGCAGAGCGCGCCTGAGTGTACGCAAGCCCATGCGCTGAGCCAAACATCATGGCGACCAGATGTGCAGGTGGATTAGCCCGACGCGCTTGCCCAGACTGGGTGTGCGCTGCCCTGTCCCAAGTTGCCAAGGTCAATAAGTGCCCCAAGGCCAATTGATGCCCCAGCTGCGCCCGGTTGATGTAGGCCAGCAGATTCAGGGTACGGGCTTGCTCAGTCGCCGCTCCATAAGCTGCAGCATCCAAGACCAAGGACAAGCGCCCTTGCTGCTCGGCAATCTGGTTCACATGAAAATAGCTGCCCCAAGCGACAGACAGGAGCGCCAGCGCGATCAGGCCCCAGGCCAGCGCCGCCCCCTCTTGATGATGCGCGAGCTGCCTCATTGCGCATTGCCGGTAAAGGATTTCAGGCTCTTGGCACTACCTTGGGCGGCCGCTGCAGAGGCAGCAGATTGCGCCTGCTGGGTCTGTTCGGAACCGTCCTCACCCGCCAATTCCTTGGCCATGGCCGCGGTCTGGTTTCGAATCACCTGCCCAAAGGACTGGTAAACGGCAATGGCTGCAACCGCAACCAAAGCCACAATAATTAAATATTCGACCATGCCCTGGCCGCGCTGCCGACTGCTGAACCGTCTCATTGGAATCTCCCAAAAGTCAGTTCACAGTCTGCCTCTGGGCAGCGGGCCAGGATATTCGCAAAAGCCGAGCCGGATGGGCTTGTCCGGCTGTTGGCGCAACGCGGTCAGAGCAAAGGCCGTCAGCAGGTCCACAGGACGCATAAACTGCTATGCGCCCGCTTTGTTAAGAACTCACTGAGCGATCGAGCGCAAAGGCTTGCCCTTCACATGTCACAATGCCTGCAGGTCAATACGAGCTACCTGATCCACCAAGGCCGGCTCCCCTTCTTTCACAAAGGGCCGCTTCACACTGACATAAAGTAGTTGGCCATCAGGCGTCATGGAAATCGTGTTGGGATGCACGGGCAGCGCAATCGTATGTTTGATGGCATAGCTGCTAGCATCGATGACGCTCAGCGTTCCACTGCCTCGGCTGGCTACATACACCTCATTGCGAATCGGGTTATAGCGTATCCCCACCGGCATGTATCCCGTGGGGATTTTGTGCAGGATGGCCCCTGTTTTCAGGTCAAACACCAAGGTGCCTTCACTATTATTAAGCTGATTGGCAAACAAGCGTTCACTCTTGCTGTCCAAGACGGTATTGACTAGAAAACGTCGTCTGATATCGCTAGGAGACAGCTTCTCGGGGATGCGGTTTTCGCCAACTTTTTCCCAACTTTGCGTGTCAAACACAGCATAGGCTGCCGTGCCGCTGACCAGCAACTTATGATTCGCTGCATCCAGGGTCAAGCCAGCAGTAGGCGCCTCAAGATCACGGAGAATACGGTTCGTGGAGAAGGTCTTGCTATCAATGATCCAAAGAAAACCCAGGTCCGTCACACCACTGACAATAACCTGTCCGGCAGCTTCATCCACCACGATCTGGCGCGTGTGCACCGGCTCGCCCTTGGCATCTTTGACACCGTGATGCAGGGTTCCCTTTACCGTACCGCTTGAAGCGTCAATGGCTGAAACTGCCCCATCCCGGGTATGACCGGCATACAGCGTGTTGGTGCGCGCATCCAAGGCCAGGGCAAAAGGCATAAAGGGCAGATCAATCTTTTTCTGTACGGCCAGCGTCGTCGGGTCAAGCTGATAAATCGCGCCGCCCCCTTTGCTCTTCAACTCGTGCGCACTCGCCACAAACACCGCCTTGGACACAGGGCTATAAACCAGCTCATAGACTCCCGGCACAACATCCTTTTGCAGGACGGCCCCGGACACCTGGGCAGATGCGACAGAGCTTTCAGGTACTGGCTCTTGCGCGGCATGTGACACCGCCGTCAGCAAAAATAGCGGCAGTGCGGCAAGCAGAATGGAATGCTTTGCACGCGTGAAGTACGTAGGTTTCTCAGACATAACAACCTTTTTGGAAATAGGTCTGGCTAAAGACGCCAGGAAAAAAAAAATCGCAAAAATGGAGTGCAGCAGCAGTCCTGCTGCAAGACGCAAACCGGCCTTAGAACTGGTGATTGACGGTTAGCAGCACCTGACGCGGCTTGCCAAGATAGTTGCCGGTACTGATGCTCGAGCCGATCTTTGAGTAATACTGCTTGTTGGCCACGTTATCGATATTCAACTGCACGGATGTACTGCGGTTGATGTCGTATCTGGCCAGCAGGTCAACGATGGCGTAGCCAGGCTGCTCGATGCGGAAATTCGATCCCTTATAGAACACCTTGCTCTGCCAGCGCACACCGCCGCCCAGAGTCAGGCCTTCCAGGGCGCCGCCCAGCTTGTAAGTCGTAAAGAGCTTGACCATATTCTCTGGACTGCTTCGCTCGTTGTAGAACTCACCTTTTTTGTTACCCGAGGCATATTGAGAACGTGCGTAGGTATAGCCAGCGCTGATATTCCATCGATCAGTGAGTGCCCCGGCAAGCTCTAGCTCCACGCCGCGCGTACGCACCTTATCTGCCGCCTCATAGCAATACAGCACAGCGGGATTGCAGTACGTCACGCCGGCTACCTGCGTCGGCAAATTCGACTGCTCCAACTGAAACAGCGCGATCGATGCATTAAGGCGTTTATCCAGAAATTCGCCCTTCAGGCCCAGTTCCCTATTGGTCCCTTTTACCGGGTCCAGCAAGGAGCCCTTGATGTCGTAATAACTTTGCGGCTTGAAGATGCCGGTGTGACTTGCATAGACCGAGTAAGTCTCGTTTAAGTCGTACACCAAGCCCACGTAGGGCACAAATTCGGCATCCGCCGAATAGTCCGTCTTGTAGTATTGCGATTTGGATTTGAACCAGCTGACACGGCCGCCCAGTATGAGTTTCAATGGATCGGCGATATCGAAGCGGGCCGAGGCATAGAGGCCCAACTCTTCCTTGTTCTCGTCTACGTTGTACGGGTTCAGGCCAAACGTCGGTTTTGGCTGCGAAGTAGGATTCCAATTCTCCGGATCAAGGGGGATGTTGGCGGCAGAACTGCCGTCCACCCGCTCATTTTCTTTATTGGCATTGATACCGATCGAAAAATCGTGATCACGCCCGAACAAGGTCAGTGGCCCATTCGCATTGACGTTGAAGGCATAATGCTTGTCCCGCATGTCCGCGCTCTGGGTAAATTTGCGCAGCGCACCGCCCGTATACCATGGGTAACTCGCGATATAGGCGGACTCGGCCCACGCCGCACGTGTCAACGCCTTCATCACCCAACCACTATCAAACCGATGCTCTAGATCCGCATACAGAGTCGTCTGACGACGGTCCAGATACTCCCAGTCACTACCTAGAAAATCATGGGGCGACAAGTCGTAGAAAGAACCGTCTGCCCGGGTCGGAAATCCGCCCCAGCTGTAGCCATCATTATGTTGCCGCTGCCGCGACAGGCCCAGGCTAAGTGTGGTGGCTGGCGTAAGATCCATGTCCACCACTCCATAGAACAGCTGTTCCTTTTGGCGGTTGTAGTCCCGATAAAGTTTGCCTCCCCCAGCAACAATCACTGCACGGCCGCGCACGCTGCCCGACTCGTTGAGCGCATTGGACATGTCGACCACTCCTCGCGCGTTTTCCCACGACGATGCAGTCACTCGAGCCGAGTATTGCGGGGTCGATGTCGGTCTTTTGCGGATCAGATTAACCGACGCCGATGGGTTGCCAGACCCTTCCATTAAACCGGTGGCACCACGCACGATCTCCACTCGGTCGTACATGGCTAAATCATCATCAGCCAAGATATCGCGTGAATAGCTTTGTGTGGACGTGGTAATACCGTCGTACTGAATATTGGAGATGCTGTGACCGCGAGCCAGATACTCCCAGCGCGAATCACCATTGCCCTGTACGGCGACGATCCCCGGCGCGTCACGCAAGGACTCATCTAAAGCACGGTAATTTTTGTCCTCCATTTTTTGACGTGTAATCACCGTCATCGATTGCGGTGTTTCTCGCAGTGAGAGCTCCAGCCCGCTGGCCGAAGCACTCGGTCCCGTGGCAAGGTACGAGCCACTCCCTTCTGTCGCCAGGCCCGTATTGGCAGTGACCGTGATAGGAGCCAATTGGGTAGTGTCGTCACGATCTGGGCGGGTTAAGGAAACCGTTCGCCCATTCCAATCGGCTTGCACGCCCGTTCCTTTCAGCAAGCTTTGCATGGCCTGCTGGGGCGTCATACGCCCACTGACCGGCGCTGCCTGCAAGCCACTGACGGTCTGCGGCAAATAATAAATTTGAATATCGGCCTGCTGCCCCAGCTCAAGCAAAGCCTGATTCAAAGATTGGGCCTGAATGGAAATCGACAGCGCGGGCGCATCCTGCGCTATCACCTGCTCCAAAGGGCTGAACGACAAGGCCAATGCCAATACGGTTAAGCGCGCACCCTGTACCGGGCGTAAAGCAAAAAGAGGCAATCGTTTATTTGTGTTCTGTGGATACACCGTAATACTCGTTATAAGGAAAGCGACGCAGAAAGCGACAAGCCCTTTGGCCAAAGGCAATCAGAGACGCAAAACAGTCCCTTCCCTCATAAGAGTCAATAAAGAAAAAACCCCGTAATGATTCTCGTTATTAATTTGAAAGCAATTGTATCTATGGAATAAATCAAGGTCGGTTCAAGGAGCCGCAATACCCCATTGGCCATCTGGTCCTTGAACAATCAGCACCGGCGCCAAAGACGGCAAAACCTCTAAAAAGCTTTGAGGATCATGCACATTGAATACACCCGTCACACGCAGGCCACGCAATGAAGGGCTGTGCAACACAATGGCTGGCTCGTTATAACGATTGAGCTCAGCCACAATGTGCTCCAGCGGTTCCGCATCAAAAATAGCTTTACCCTGACGCCAGGCCAAGGCCTGGACCATATTGCGTGACTGTACGGAGGTCAGTTGCGCGCTTCCCAGACGCAAACCCTGCTTGCCCACCAAGTCGTAATGAGCACTGTTCCACCAAGGCCCACTCTCGACTCGCACTGAGCCGGACTCCACCGCCACATCAACAATGTCAGCATCGCGCCGCACATTAAAACGGGTGCCAGTCACCTTGATTAAAGCCTGGCCTGCATCCACATTGAAAGGCCGATCCGCCTCGGACTGAACCTGAAAAAACGCCTCGCCTTTTTCCAGCACCACACGCCGCTCGGACTTGTAGAAAGACACATACACAGCGCTATCGGTATTCAGGCTAATTTGTGATCCATCGGGCAAGCGGTGTTCCTGGCGCTCGCCTTTATGGCTAATGTAGCGCTGAGCATGCTGTTCGCTTTCCAGCCACCGCTGTGGCCCCAGGACAGCGATCCCCGCGGCAGCGGCACAGGCCGAGCCTAAACCGGCAATGAACGCCCTTCTGCCCCATGTAGGTGCAGGAGAGCCCGTTCTGGCCACTAAACGCGCTTTAAAAGCCTCATCCGGTGTTGCCTGGGCGATCGACCACATCGCTTCCATATCCTGATAGGCCTGCGCATGGCGTGTGTCATGCTGACACCACTGCTGCAGCCGTTCCTGGTCACCTTCCTGCATCAGCCCGCCCTGCACGCGCGTAAACCAGAACGCGGCAGCATCGTGAGGATCGTCAGGGATGGAAAGTGAAGGGGATACGCTCATAGTCGCTACGATAGCTCGCCAGTTGATCCCTGTGCCAAAGCGGATGAAGTGAGAATAGTGAACACGGCGTGCATCGATATATTAAGAAGAAAACTGCCGCAGTTTACATTGCAGATGGCGCATGCTGCGAGTCAGATATTTTTCCACAGAACTGACGGACAAGCCCATGTGAGCGGCAATCTCCGGTACTGTCCACCCCTCCAAGCGATGCCAGGAAAACACCTGCTGACAGACGGGCGGCAGCTCATCTAAAGCAGCCAATAAAGCATCCGATAACTGGCCGCAACGAGCCGCCTCCTCCGCTCCGCCCACTGCCGGGTGGTCTTGTTCGGCTAAGTCATGCAAAGGTGAAGTCAGGTGCTGCTGGTCGCGCTTATGCCGCTGAATCAAGCTATTGGCGGCGCTACGGTGCAGATAAGCGCGTGGATTAGCGATTCGGCTTCCATCTTGCTCGAGAATACCTGCAATCGCATCGTGTGCTGCATCCTCCCCATCAAAGCGGGATGATGCACGTCGCGTCCACGTCTTGACCAGCTCGTGATAATTCACGAGCCAGCTTTTACGCGAAGACGAAAAACGCGACATAGACCAGCACTAGGAGAGTAAGTTTGGAAAGGCATAATAATAACAACGATTCTCATTATTATTCCTGGATTTTGATTTTTACTAAGTAAAACTCCTCAAGACTATGGATAGTGACGTGGATAGGCTCGATGTTCTCCAACGTCTGTCCCGCCTAAATCGCATCGAGATCAATATTTTCCGAAGGAAGTCCGCAAGATTGATCCTTCTCCTTCTCCTTCTCCTTCTCCTTCTCCTTCGCCTTCCTGCTCTTCGTCTTCTTCCCGACCTCACTCAGCCTAGACAAGAATCCTGTCTCTACACGCTATTTCGCCGCATGCAGCAGCCATAAAAAAACCCGCCGTCAGGCGGGTTTTTCTTCAAGCAAATCAGGATCAGACCAAGCGTACGTCTATGCTGCCCAATCCGTCGATCGCACCGTGCATTACATCACCACGTTCTACCGCGCCAACACCGGCTGGTGTACCCGTAAAGATGATGTCGCCAGGGTGCAGCTCGAACAGGCCGGACAGGTAGGCAATGGATTCAGCCACATTCCAAATCAGCTGATTCAAATCACCCGTCTGACGGCGCTCGCCGTTGACGTCCAAGGTGATGGCACCTTGGGCCAGATCGCCAATACGGCTGCGTGGCACCAAAGCACCGGTCGGTGCGGAGTGGTCAAAAGCTTTGCCCACTTCCCAGGGACGACCGGCTTTTTTAGCCTGGGTCTGCAGATCCCGACGGGTCATATCCAGACCCACCGCGTAGCCCCACACACACTCAGCAGCCTGCTCCACCGACAGATCACGCCCGCCTTTGGATAAAGCCACGACGAGTTCGATCTCGTGATGCAGATCCTGGGTGCGGGGGGGATAAGGCATGTCGCAGACTTGGCCGGGCAGCACATTCAAAATGGAATCTGCCGGTTTGCAAAAGAAGAAAGGATCTTCGCGACCGGTGAAACCCATTTCCTGGGCATGCTCAACGTAATTGCGGCCGACGCAATAAATTCGGCGCACAGGAAAAACCTGTTCACTGTCCTGTACGTTCAATGCCGCAATTGCTGGTGCAGGGATAACGGTGCTCATTTTGCTTGGCTGTCCACGAAGCGCTTGGCACCGTCAACCAGTTCTTTCTTGGCGGCTTCGATACCGTCCCAACCTTTAACCTTGACCCATTTGCCTTTTTCGATGTCTTTGTAGTGCTCGAAAAAGTGCTTAATGCGCTCCAGCTCTTCAGGCTGCAGATCATCAGGCGACTGAATATGACGGTACAAGGGGTACAGCTTGTCGGTAGGCACAGCCAGCAATTTGGCATCGCCGCCGGCTTCGTCGTCCATGTGCAGCACGCCGATAGGACGGCAAGGAATAACAGCACCAATCTGGATTGGGAAAGGAGCAATCACCAGAACGTCAACCGGGTCGCCGTCATCGGAGATGGTTTGAGGAACGTAGCCGTAGTTGCAGGGGTAGTGCATCGCAGTCAACATGAAGCGATCCACAAAAACCACGCCGGTTTCGTCAACTTCGTACTTGACGGGATCCGAGTTCATTGGGATTTCAATAACGACATTGATCTCGTCGGGCAGTTTCTTGCCAGCAGGTACTTGGGCGAGGCTCATTCGTGCAAACCTTTAAAAATAAAAAAAATTAATCGTTGGAGCGTCGAGGACGATCCGAAGTTTGTGAAAGATCGACCCCAGGAATGGGAGCCGTATCGAAATAATCATCCAGATCCGACGAGGAGCTGAGAGTATCTTGGCCAGGTGCATTCGCTGGCGGGACAGGTTCGGCCACGACAGGCAAAGGACGGCCATGATCGGGCAAGTCCTCGGCGACTGCGCTAGGTGCATACGTGTAATGCGGCAAATCATGATCGTCCTGCGATGGCAGACTGTCCGCATCCGTGTGGCTAGGATCATGGCGCGTATCCGCCGCCGGCAAGGCGCGGCTAATGGCCAGAATAGGCAAGGTGCCCGCCATAGAGGCAGCTTTACGCCAGTAGGACACGGCTTCTTCGTGGCGGCCTAAGCTGTCGTACAGATTGCCCAGCAAAGCGTGGTTGCGCAGATCGCCCTGAATCTTCAAGCTGCGCAGCAAGTAATGTTCGCCCTGCCCCCACAACTGACTGGTCAGGCACAAATGCCCCAGGGTGGACAGCAAGACTGGATTGTTGGGCTGGCTACGCAACCATTCCTCGGCTTTAGCCAAACGGCGGCCCACGAACTCAGGCGGGCATTGCGCATAAGCTTCCAACAAACGGCCGTTAAAGCTGGCGGCGATAGCCGGTTCCAAAATACGGCCAGCTTCTTCGTAATTGCCTTCTTGCTCTTGAATCAGAGCAGCTTCCAAGGCCACGCCCGGCAGCAGTTTTTCTTCAGACTTCAGATCCGACCACAGAGCTTTGAACTGTTCACTACCGCCCGCGCGCAAACGAGCCGCGCCCGCAAATTCAATGTGGCCCAACGCCTCTTGGCGATCGATACCGCTTCGTCGCGTCAGCAAGCGAGTCAGTTCGTATACACGCTCGGCATTGCCTTGCTGCCGGTAAGCACGCAGCAGCAAACGGGTGGCATGCAAATGGCGGGAGCTGGCATCTTGCAAACCTTGCAAAAGCTCAATGGCTTCTTCAGTCCGGTTTTGGTCCAGATACAGCTCAGCAGAGGCAACAGCACTGGCTTCTTTCAAACGTACATCATCGCCCGCAGCCGCACGGGCTGCCGCCAAGGCTTCGTCCCGTTGAGTAATCTGACCTTGATAATGAGCGGCTCGCGCAGCGGCCAGACCAGCTACTACCTTGCTGGACTGCGAACGCGTTTTGCTCATCAGCTTCATCAAGTCTTTTTCAGCTTGCTCGTAACGCCCTTCCAGAATGCTGATCCAGCCTGTTTCCAATAAGGCCTGATCGCGTCGTTGAGCGCGACGACCACGCCACAAGCGGAAACGCTCGGGGCCATCGCCAAACCAGGCCAGCAAGCGCAGCAGCACATACAGCACAATGAAGATACCCAGCGTACACAAGACCACATAGGTCAACGATGCACGGGCAAGATAATGTGGCGTGACTAAATAAACATTACCGGCGTGTTCACGCAAGACCAGCGCCAAAGCGACGGCTGCGATGAATAAGATGAGGGTCCAGAACCAAGTACGCATACCTTACCCCTGTGCCTGAGCGGGCTGATCCGTCTCTGATTGGGCCGCATTGCCAGACTCAGGCTGCTCAGCAGCAGGAGCCTCGGACTCGGGGCTGGCTGGCTCGGCCGACTGAGGAGGGTCAGACAGAATGTGGTCCGTATCGCCTTGCTCGTCAACCGCATCATCCGCGTTATCCTGATTGCGTCCAGCTTGCGCCTGACGCAAGCTCTCGATGGCTGCCAGCGTGTTATTGACGGTGGGCAAACGTGCCCCAATACGAGTGTCTTGCAATTGACGAGTCAGGCGCAAGGCTTGTTGCACCTGTCCGGACTGGGTGTCAAAGCGTTTTTCCAACGCGGTTGCGACCGCATTGAGTTCGGTCTGCCAAACAGCGGACTGATTCATCATCATGGCCAATTGGGCAGCCATGATGCGCAGGCGCAGGTTCTCGCGCAGACGAGCAGCCTGATCAGGCGACATCAGCAAGGCGGCGGCATCGTCTACACGACGAATCGAGACGAACTGACCCAGGTCATGACTGACCGAGCGCCAAGCCGAGCTGCTCCACTGCTCCACCGTATTCCAGCCACGCTCCCACCAAGCCGCATCAGCGGGCAACTCTGCAGCAGGCACTACCTCGCCGGACTGCAAGTCCAAAGCTTCGGTATTGGCGCCGCCGGCTACATCGTCGGGCACCAATAAAGGAGCTTCAGAGACGTAGCGCGACAGGGTATCCAGTTGACGCGACAACGACGCCACATCCACCGTAGAGGCGGCACGCAGACGTTCCAGATCACCATTCAAGGTTTGTTGCAAGGAAGCCAGGCCAACACGATTGGCACGAGCCAACTGTGCCTGAGCCGCTTCCAAAGAAACGATGGCATTGGCCACATTGCCGCCCAACATCAATTGCTGTTGAGCAATGGTGGCCAGATGATCAATATCGTTCAGCAAGACCAATTCCGAGCCGCTGTCTGTCATGGTCTGGAAAGCCTGGCTCAGATCATGAAACTGCTCGGTGGAATCGTTAAAGGATTTTTCCAGCTGGGCCAGCTTGTCAGACTGACGCTGTGCCAGCGCCAAGGCTTGCTGCGCCGTCTGGCGTGCTTGCTCTGTCGTGCTGACATTTGTGGCCAACTGGGCTTGAAGCTCGGCTTTATGTTTTTCCAGAATCGAATTCTGGTACCACAGACCGGCACCCGCCAGAACTACAACCAGCGCCGTCAGTGCATAAGCCGGACCCGCACCGCTTTTGCGTGTTTCGCGCGGCTTGGGGCTGTCTTTAGGTTCGGAGTAAGCAGCAGCAGCACTGGTGTTGGCTGTGCTGGGCATGGAAGTCTCCGATTCGCTTGCGGATGCGTTATCTGTTTTATCGTTCATGGCAAGATTGTAATCCGTGTGAGGCTAATCGCGCGAGAGCACCGCCATCAAGGCAGCGACAATATCGTCATCGTCTGGCGTACACCTTTTTACCATTGGTGGCGCTGGTATTCCAGCTTGGGACAATAAGGACTGTAAATGTTCTTCAATACGCGGGTGAATGACCACATACGCACACTGAGCCCAGGCATCCCGCAAACCCAGTCTGAGCACATTGGCAAACACGGCATCGGCGCTTTGAGAACTGCTCAGCAGTACTGCCAAGGGGCCCGCTTGCAAACTTTCCTGCAATTGATTGCCCTGCTCGGGAGTCCACATGGCGCCATTACGCTGATAGATAGCCAGCCTGTGCACCTGCACGCCCCGACTTTCCAAACGCTGGCCTAACCATTCGCGGCCACTGTGACCGCGCACAATCAGAACACGGCCAATACGTCCCAGCCGAGGTTCCAGCTCAGCCCAAAGCGCTTCTGAATCCTGCAAAGAGTCCGGGCTATCCGGGCACAGCACATTTTCAGGAGCGACACCGGGCTGGGCGCGCAAACAGGCCGCTGTTGCCAGACCTACCGCTGCGAACAACACTCCACTGGGCCAGTTCAATCCTCGTTCCCGCAAGGCGTCAAAGTAAAAATTGACGGCACTGCTGCTGACAAACATGAGCAGGTCGAAACTGGCTGGGTCTTGCCACTCTCCCTCGGAAAGAGGCTGAGGTTCCAGCGCTAAGGCTGGCAGGATCAATGAAGAAAAACCCTGCTCGGCCAAGGAGGCCGACAGGGTTTCGTTCCGCCCCGCAGGGCGGGTCAACAATACTTGAGGCAGTTTCATGCCGTATTAATGACCTTCTTGTGGCTGTTCCGTGAGCAAGCGGTCCAAAATAGCTTGCGCGCCCTGCTGCTTGAGGTCTTCAGCCAAAGAAAGGCCCAAGGCCTCTGCCTCTTGTGCCGGGCCACTGATCTGGGCACGGTACACAGTAGAACCATCGGGTTCAGCAACCAAGCCGCTCAAACTGAGCTGCTCGCCTTGCAAAGTGGCGTAGGCTGCCAGGGGAACCTGACAGGAACCACCCAAAGCGCGCGATACAGCGCGTTCAGCCAAGGCGCAAACGCGGCTGGGGGCATCGGTCAAGGGCGCCAGCCACTGAGCCACATCGTCCCGGGTTTTCAGGATTTCAATACCTAAAGCACCCTGCCCGGCTGCTGGCAGACTGTCGTCTACCGAGATGTAATCGCGGATGCGCTCGGCCAATTCCAGGCGGCGCAAACCTGCCGAGGCCAGAATAATGGCATCGTAATCACCGCGATCCAGCTTGGACAGACGGGTTTGTACATTGCCACGCAGCGGACGGATATCCAGATGCGGATAGCGCTCGCGGATCTGGGACTCACGTCGCAAGCTGGAGGTACCGACAATGGCACCCGCAGGCAAAGCCGACAGATTGGCATAGGTGTTGGACACAAAGGCATCGCGAGGATCATCCCGTTCCATGATAACGGGCAGATCAAAGGACTCGGGCAACACCACTGGCACATCTTTCAAGGAGTGCACGGCCAGATGAGCACGCCCATCCAGCAAGGCGGTTTCAAGCTCTTTGACGAACAAGCCTTTGCCACCCACTTTGGACAAGGTACGGTCCAAAATCTGGTCACCACGCGTAGTCATTTCCAGCAAAGACACACGGCACTGCGGGTACAACTGCTGCAAACGGTCGCGAACATGCTTGGCTTGCCACAAGGCCAGTTGACTGGCACGAGTGGCAATCACCAATTCCTGAGGGGTAGAAGCCACAGCGGTCATGCAGCAAAATAGCGCACGATGGCTGCTGCAACAATACCGATAAGGGCCAGAATCCCTAAGCCTTGCAGCAGGGACATACCGCTTTCCTGGCCTTTGGCGTCGGAGGATTTAAAAATTGCCATAGAACTATGCTTCCTTGGTAGAACCTTTACGGTGCGCCAGCCATTTGCCCAGCGCCACCACTAATAAGGCACAAACAATCTCGATCCCGAGTTTAACAGGCTGGGGCTGGACACCGAATTGATTTTCCACAATCCCGTCGGTCACAAGCATGCCACCTGCAATCCAACCCAGCAAGGCACCCCCTAAGGTCACCACCACCGGGAAGCGGTCAATCAACTTCAGAACCAGGGTACTGCCCCAGACAATAATGGGGACACTTAGCAATAAACCAAAGATCACGTAACCCAATTGATGATCCAGATGGGCATTTTGCGCCGCACCTGCGATGGCAATCACATTGTCCAGACTCATGACAAAGTCGGCGATGATGATGGTTTTGACGGCAGCCAGGATCGTGCCGCTGCCTTTGATATTGCCGTGTGCGTCATCGTCAGGCATCAAGAGCTTGACGCCAATCCACAGCAGCAGCAAACCGCCGACGATTTTCAGGAACGGCAGATCCAGCAAGGTCAGTGCAAAGAAAATCAGCACGACGCGCAAAATGATCGCGCCAACAGTGCCCCACAAAATACCTTGCATGCGTTGTTGCTTGGGCAGATTGCGACAGGCAAGCGCAATGACGACAGCGTTATCGCCGCCCAGCAAAATATCAATCAGTACAATTTGAAACAGTGAACCCCAATGCAGGGTCTGGAGGAATTCAATCATCGTGTTCCCGTTTTGCTAAACCTTAGCTATTTCCCATTCAGGACAGACACCTTGTCATCGCCGGGCCATCCTGATCCAAGATCTTTTTGGAGGATAGCAAACCGTAGACAGTGAGTGCTGCGTGGGACCTTTTTTTTCTTGCGTAAATTGTTTCAGCATTATCAGGCTGGCCAGATTCGGGAAGGAATACGCCGGGATGTGGTGATTTTTCTACGAAACCGGCTGGCCAATCTTGTCTGGCTGCGTGAGCAGCCAGACAAAGAGCCCGCCAAAGCGGGCCCGCACTACTTTTTTACAGCACCGACTTGAGCAATTTGCCCATTTCGGATGGGTTGCGAGTGGTACGAATACCGCAAGCTTCCATGACTTCCAGTTTGGCGTCGGCCGTGTCGGCACCACCGGAGATCAGGGCACCAGCGTGGCCCATGCGTTTTCCGGGAGGCGCTGTCACACCAGCGATAAAGCCAACAACAGGCTTGGTCATATTGTCTTTAGCCCACAAAGCCGCGTTGACTTCGTCTGGACCGCCGATCTCGCCAATCATGATAACGGCATCGGTATCAGGATCGTCGTTGAACATCTTGAGCACGTCGATGTGCTTCAAGCCGTTGATTGGGTCGCCACCGATACCCACAGCCGAGGATTGACCCAGGCCCAGTTCGGTTACTTGAGCAACCGCTTCGTAAGTCAGCGTGCCGGAGCGGCTGACCACACCAATGCGGCCCTTGCGGTGAATGTGGCCAGGCATGATACCGATCTTCAACTCGTCAGGAGTAATCAGACCGGGGCAGTTCGGGCCCAACAGCAAGGTTTTGCGGTTTTCAGCACGCATGCGGTTGCGCACTTCCAGCATGTCACGCACAGGGATGCCTTCGGTAATGCAAATTACCAGATCCAGGTCAGCTTCAACGGCTTCCCAGATTGCAGCAGCAGCGCCTGCGGGTGGAACATAAATAACCGACACAGTCGCGCCAGTTTCAGCTTTGGCATCGGACACGGAGGCAAAAATTGGGATGCCTTCGAAGTCTTCACCAGCACGCTTGGGGTTCACGCCAGCCACAAAGGCTTCCATGCCGTTACCGTATTCACGGCACATGCGGGTGTGGAATTGGCCGGTCTTGCCGGTAATCCCTTGCGTGATGACTTTAGTGTCTTTATTGATCAGAATCGACATTTGCTAATCCTCAACCTTTTCTTACTTGGCGGCAGCGACAACAGCAGTCGCCGCTTCGGCCATCGTGTCAGCACTGATGATGGGCAGACCGGAATCGGCCAGCATTTTCTTGCCCAGCTCTTCGTTGGTACCCTTCATGCGCACCACCAGAGGCACGTTCAGGTTGACGGCCTTGCATGCAGCAATCACGCCTTCAGCGATCACGTCGCAGCGCATGATGCCACCGAAGATGTTGACCAGAATGGCTTTAACGCCCTTGTTGGCCAGCATGATCTTGAAGGCTTCAGTCACTTTCTCGGCCGTAGCGCCACCGCCCACGTCCAGGAAGTTGGCTGGCTCACCGCCAAACAACTTGATGGTGTCCATGGTAGCCATGGCCAGACCGGCACCGTTCACCAGGCAACCGATGTTGCCATCGAGCTGGATGTAGGCCAGATCGTATTTGCTGGCTTCAACTTCAGCAGGATCTTCTTCAGCCAAGTCACGGAAAGCCACGATATCGGGGTGACGGAACAAGGCGTTGCTATCGAAGTTGAACTTGGCGTCCAGAGCGATGATGTCGCCCGAGCCGGTCAGGATCAGCGGGTTGATCTCGGCCAGTTCAGCGTCGGTTTCGGTGTAGCACTTATACAGCTTCTGGAATTCAGCAACCGCTTTTTCGATCGAAGCGTCAGGTACGCCGATACCACGCGCCAAGGCAGTTGCCTGCTCGTTGGTCAGGCCGGTGGCTGGGTCCACGAATTCTTTCAAAATGGCGTCAGGATTGCGCTCGGCCACTTCTTCAATTTCCATACCGCCTTCGCGGGATGCCATCACGGCAACGCGCTGGGTGGCACGGTCGGTAACGATACCGACGTAGTATTCTTTCTGGATGTCAGCGCCTTCCTCAACCAGCAAACGACCCACTTTCTGGCCTTCAGGACCAGTTTGGTGAGTGATCAGCTGCATGCCCAGGATTTCCGAGGCCAGTTGACGCACTTCGTCGATCGAGCGAGCCAGCTTGACGCCACCGCCCTTACCACGGCCACCGGCGTGAATCTGAGCTTTAACAACCCACACAGAGCCACCCAGCTCTTGTGCAGCTGCAACAGCTTCATCGACGGAGAAGGCAGGAATTCCGCGTGGCACGGCAACGCCAAACTGCTTAAGCAGTGCCTTGCCCTGATATTCGTGAATTTTCATGTGATACCTGTCAGTCTAAAAACACAATAAAAAAAAGAAGGCAGGAACCCAAGGCCTAAGCCCCAGACCTGACTAAAACAAAAAACTAATCCACCCGGTCCGATACCGTGGGCCGATACCAGACTGGATAAAATTCCTCAACCACAGGACCGCTCAAACGCAAGGCATGGCAACCATCCAGATGGAATGGCTGCTTGTCGGTGCGATAAATTTCCGATTCGCCGCTGCTGCGTCGCCGGCCCGCCATCGTTTGCACAGCGGCCGTCGGCAACACTTGTGCCAGCTCGCTCATGTGCGTACAGCCAGCCGAGCGCCCAAAGCGTTCTTTGACACCTTGGCGAAACTGCTTGAGCAGGTTCAGGCCCACCAGCTTTTGGTAGGCATCCGAGATGGACGAACAGTTCTCCTGGTACGGAGCTGCGTCATAGACCGCCACGGCATCCACAATGGCAAAGCTGCTATCGATGGTCACACGCAGATGCATCAGGTGGACAGGATCACCGGCCTTATGGGTCTGGCCGTTACGTATGGGAAAGTCGTAGGACTTCACATCCAGCAGCGAAGCTTCCAAGTCCCAGAGGCCATCTTCACGTGCAAACGACTGTACCGTGATGGTACGAGTGTGCAGTGGTTCACGGGCAACGGACGGTGGAGGCAAAGGCATTGATATGAACGAGGCGGCAAGGTTGAAACCGATCAAGTATAACGCACCTCGTATGTTCCGTATCAGCCACTTACATAATCCGTAAGCGCTCAAAAAGCCAGCCAAACACTGGATTTACGCGGTGCCGACCCTACGGTATACCAAATTAAGATGAAAAAAACGACCGTCTGATGGGCGGTCGTTTTGATCTTGAGCAGGAAATCCGACAAGCGGGCTGGCAAAGCCTCCTCCAGCCACCTAGAAGGGACGGCTTATTTCAAGCTTGATCTTTTTCAGGCAGCAGCACGCAAGGCCTTGGCAGCATCCACCATTGCGAGCAAAGAGGCCTCGGTTTCCGTCCAACCCCGCGTCTTCAGACCACAGTCTGGATTAACCCACAAACGGTCCGCTGGCAAACGCTTGGCCGCCTCTCCCATCAGACGCACCATCCAATCCTTGTCCGGCACGTTCGGCGAGTGAATGTCATACACGCCCGGGCCAATATCATTGGGATACTCAAAGTCCTCGAAGGCTTCCAGCAACAACATATTGGAACGGGAGGTCTCAATGGTGATCACGTCCGCATCCATGTCGGCAATCGACTGCATGATGTCATTGAACTCGGAGTAACACATATGGGTGTGGATCTGCGTGGCATCGTTCACTGCACTGGTGGACAAGCGAAAGCAATCCACCGCCCAACCCAGGTAGGCTTGCCAATCTCCCCTACGTAGCGGCAGGCCTTCACGGAAGGCGGGTTCATCAATCTGGATGACATGGATACCGGCCTGCTCCAGATCGCAGACTTCGTCACGCAAGGCCAAAGCCAGTTGACGGCAGGTATCCGCACGCGGCTGATCGTCACGGACAAAAGACCACTGCAGCATGGTGACCGGCCCGGTCAACATGCCTTTGACAGGCCGCTCGGTCAAAGATTGGGCATAGGAGGACCAGCCCACACTCATAGGGGCGGGACGAACCACGTCACCAAAAATAATGGGAGGTTTCACGCAACGCGAACCGTAGCTTTGCACCCAGCCATTTTGCGTAAAGGCAAACCCACCCAGCAGTTCACCAAAGTATTCAACCATATCGTTACGCTCGGCTTCACCGTGCACCAGCACATCCAGCCCGATCCGTTCCTGAAAGCGTATGACCTGCTCGATTTCAGCCTGCATGGCTTTCTCGTAGGCCGAGTCAGTCAAAGAGCCATCGCGCCAGTCACGACGGGCTGTGCGGATTTCGTTCGTTTGGGGAAAGGAACCAATAGTAGTCGTGGGATAAGCGGGCAGCTTCAATTTATCGCGCTGCGCCTGGACTCGCTGAGCAAAAGGGGCTCGCTGCCGTTTGACCTGATCAATCTTGGCCATCTGAGCCCGAACAGAGGCATTATGCGTGCGAGTCGACTCCCGACGGGCTTTCAAGGCGGCACTTTGCGCCTGGACCGCTTGCCGTCCGGCCTCATCCAAAGAACCATCGACCAAGCCTTGCAACAACTTCAATTCGTCCAGTTTTTGCACAGCGAAAGACAGCCAACTTTTTAGCGTCGCATCCAAACCTGTCTCACCCTGCAGGTCCACCGGGACGTGCAGGAGCGAGCAAGAAGGCGCTATCCACAGGCGCTCACCCAAAGCAGCCTTTAAAGGACGAAGAATGTCAGCAGCATGCTCCAAATCGGTACGCCAGACATTTCGACCACAAATCACACCTGCGGACAAGACTTGGGCCGGAGCCAGGACCGCCTGTACTGCCTGCAACGCGGCAGGTGCACGGATAGCATCAATATGAACGCCCGCCACAGGCAGATCTTTCAGCACTGCCAGATTTTCATGAAGATCATCAAAGTAGGTCGCCAGTAAAACCTTAAGTCCAGCCTGGTCCAGATTCTGGTAGACACGGCGAAAAGCGTCTCGCCATTCTTGTGGCAAGTCCAACACCAGAATAGGTTCGTCAATCTGCACCCACTCTACGCCCTGCCCCTTGAAGCGTGCCAAAACCTCTTCGTAAACGGGCAGCAACGCATCCAGTAAAGCCAGCTTGCCCACATCCGCCAAACCCTCAAAGGCATCGCCCTTACCCAGCCACAGCCAAGTCAAGGGCCCCGGAATTACCGGTTTGGCTTTATAGCCCAAGGCTTGCGCCTCTGCGATCTGCTCAAACAGAGAATCACGGGCGATGCGGAAGGTTTGGCCGGGAACCAGCTCAGGAACGATGTAGTGATAGTTAGTATCGAACCATTTAGTCATCTCACACGCTGCTGCCGGAGTGCCGCTAGGAGCACGTCCACGAGCCATGCGAAACAAGGTATCCAGAGAAACCGGAGCGTTGTCGGCCTGACCAAAACGAGCAGGAACAGCACCTAATAGCGTGCTCCACTCCAAAATCTGGTCGTACCAGGCAAAGTCACCCACAGGAACGGTGTCCAGACCTGCCTTACCTTGCCGCTCCCAGTGCTGAGCGCGCAAGGCTTTGCCCGTCGTCAACAAATCCTCTTGACTGGCCTTGCCAGCCCAATAAGCCTCCAAGGAACGCTTCAATTCGCGTTGTGCACCCATGCGGGGGAAACCCAGATTATGAATAATAGTCATATTAAATCCAAAATTAGAAATCGGAGCACCCCATCAGGTACATGAAACTTATTGTGCCTGTATAATTCCTTGAAAAAAAATCAAATACACCATGCTAATTATGAATTTTCCTCAACATGCTTGAAATCCGACATTTAGAAACCCTGAGCGCCATTCGCGACAGCGGGAGCTTGCAAGAGGCTGCTGAGCGCTTGCATGTGACCCAATCCGCCTTATCGCACCAGTTGCGAGATCTGGAAGTGCGCCTGCAAGTTCAATTGCTGAACCGCCGCACTCGCCCTGCCCGTCTGACCACTGCCGCTTTGCGCATTTTGATGTTGGCCGACGATATCTTGCCGCGCGTGCGCGCCACCGAGCGCGACTTGCAGCGTCTAGCTGCGGGCCGCACTGGTCGTTTACATGTCGCGATTGATTGCCACTCTTGTTTTCAATGGCTGATGCCCGCACTGGACGCGTTCCGGCAACAGTGGCCGGATGTCACACTGGATTTAAGCGCCGCTTTTTCCTTTGCACCCTTGCCCGCCCTGCTGCGGGGTGATCTAGATGTGGTGATCACCTCCGACCCGCAGGACAATCCGGCCGTACACTACGAGCCGCTATTTCGCTACGAGCTGGTGCTGGCCGTAGCCAGCCAACACCCTTTAGCGCAATACCGTTATGTGGAGCCGTTCCAGTTGGCGGATCAAGTGATGATTACCTATCCGGTGGAACGTAATCGCCTGGATATATTCACGCAGTTTTTGACGCCCGCCGATATTGAACCAGCCAGCCTTCGCCAAGCAGAGTTGACACCCATGATTGTGCAATTGGTTGCCAGTCAACGCGGCGTGGCAGCCTTGCCGAACTGGGCTTTGACGGAATTTATCCATCCGGGCTCCATCCGAACGTGCCGACTGGGAGAACAAGGTATCTGGCGCACACTTTATGCGACGGTACGCAGTGAGGATTTGCAAGCAGACTACGTACAAGCCTTTCTGGCCCAAGCACGAGAAACCTGCTTCAAGAGTTTGCAAGGAATTGTGGCGGTACAGCCTTAAAAGCCGGCGGTTTAGGCGGGATCTTCTTCCCAATCGCCTAATATTTGCTGCAGAATGCGGCCGGAAAAACCACGGCTGGCCATGAACCGATATTGTTTGGCATAGCTGCGCGCATCTTCTGGCGGAGCGCTGAACTTTTTGCCCCACACTTGCTTGGCCCGCTCCAACTCCGTTGCCATCAATTCTTCTTTGATGATTTCTGTCTGGTGCACATCCACGCCATGCTGACGCAGCTCTTGCAAGATGACTCGAGTTCCTACGCGTGAGGCCCGACGATTAACCACGCTATGAGCAAAGCGCTCGTTAGAGAGCCATTTTTGCTCGACCAAGGCGTCCAGCAAGGCCTCAACTTCTTCCGCACTTTCAGCATGAGCGGCCAGGCGCCGCCCTAATTCCATCCGGGAATACTCGCGTCGGGACAAGAAATTCAAAGCCCGGGCTTTCAACGACAGCCCTGGGCGTCGTGAAGCGGGCTTTTTTTCTGAGGCTTGAGCAGTGGATTCGCCCAAGTCACCCGCTACTGCCCTGCTGCCCGCCTGATTAGGCTGGGCAGACAAAGCAGCTATACGCTCCCTTTGAGCTTGCTTCCGTTCCCGGATTTCCTCCGGGTCGGTCTCAAAGGGTTCATCATCGAACTCTGGGGGGAAAATCAGACGCCTCCCTCAGGTGTGGCAACAACAGGGGCGCTTTCATTACGGTTAACGGTGGCACTCATCAAAGCGACACCCAGTTTTTCACGCACCTTGTTTTCGATTTCACGTGCCATCTCGGGACGCTCTTTCAGGTATTCACGAACATTGTCTTTACCCTGACCGATACGATTGCCATCGTAGCTGTACCAGGCACCGGCCTTGTCCACCACACCAGCCTGCACGCCCAGATCGATAATCTCGCCTTCGCGTGAAATACCGCTGCCGTACATGATGTCGAATTCGGTTTGCTTGAACGGCGGCGCAACCTTGTTCTTGACCACTTTGACGCGTGTCTCGTTACCCACCATCTCGTCACCACGCTTGATGGAGCCGATACGACGAATATCCAAACGCACGGAAGAGTAAAACTTCAGGGCATTACCGCCTGTGGTGGTTTCGGGGTTGCCAAACATGACACCAATCTTCATACGGATCTGGTTAATGAAGATCACCATGCAATTGGCGCGTTTGATAGTGGCGGTCAGCTTGCGCAGGGCCTGGCTCATCAAACGAGCTTGCAAGCCGGGCAGAGAGTCGCCCATATCGCCTTCGATTTCAGCCTTGGGGGTCAGGGCGGCTACCGAGTCAATAACAATCAGGTCTACCGAACCGGAACGCACCAGAGCTTCTGTAATTTCCAGCGCTTGTTCGCCGGTATCGGGCTGAGAGATCAGCAAATCGGCCAGATTGACGCCCAGCTTTTGCGCGTACTGCACATCCAGAGCGTGCTCCGCATCGATAAAGGCACATGTGCCTTTGAGCTTTTGCATCTCGGCAATGACTTGCAGCGTCAAGGTGGTTTTACCCGACGATTCCGGACCGTAAATTTCGATAACGCGGCCACGAGGCAAGCCACCGACGCCCAGGGCGATATCCAGACCCAGAGAGCCCGTAGAAACAACCTGGATGTCATGCTCGACGGTGTCGTCGCCATAACGCATGATCGAACCTTTACCAAACTGCTTTTCGATTTGCGTCAGAGCGGCGGCCAGCGCTTTGGAACGTTCCGAGGCCACTGCTTTGCTATTTTTATCGTCCATGAAAAATCCTTGACTGTGGAATGGCGCCCCAACGGACGGGCACGGCAATTAAAAACCAAACCTAATTATTGCATCAAATTATACTGTATATATACACAGATATCCAAATAAATTAACTAGGCGCCATCGTTATCCCCTACTGACCCGCCTCCCGGCCTTGTGCAACAATGCCGGACAGCCGTTAAATCATTTGTTTGTGTAGGGTCATGCGCATACTCATAGCCGAAGACGACAGTATTCTCGCGGATGGACTTTCTCGCTCCTTACGCTACGAAGGCTATGCGGTCGATGTGGTGCACGACGGCGATAGCGCCGACTCGGCCCTGCAACTGCAAAGCTTCGATCTTCTGATCCTGGACCTGGATCTGCCCAAAAAACCCGGCTTATCGGTGTTGCAATCCATACGCCAACGCCAGGATACCCTGCCTGTCTTGATTTTGACCGCCAGCGACACGGTGGAGCAGCGCGTGCGCGGCCTGGATTTAGGCGCGGACGACTATATGTCCAAGCCTTTTGCACTGACCGAGCTGGAAGCACGCGTACGTGCCCTGACGCGCCGCAGCACCGGCACCAGCAGCGCCCTGCTGCATCACAAACGGCTCAGCTTCGATCTGAAAGGCCGCATGGCGTACATCGACAACCAACCTCTTGAGTTGTCGGCCCGTGAAACCAGCCTGCTGGAAATCTTTCTGTCCCGCAGCGGCCGCATGATCAGCAAAAATCAGTTTGTGGACCTGCTCTGTGAGTGGGGTGAGGAAGTCACCCCTAACGCTATCGAAGTCTACATTCACCGCCTACGCAAAAAACTGGAGCCCAGCGGAGTTCGCATTCTGACCGTACGCGGCTTGGGATATTGCCTGGAACCCGAGAAACTGCGAGAAGACGCTCCAGCCTAAGGGATCGTCATGCAGCACGCGTCACCCCCGTCCGATCCTCCTCGCCCCGCAAAGCCTGCCAGCCGCAAGCGCGTCACCCCGCGCCCGCTCATCCACAAGATCATGATCTGGATTTTCGGGCCCTTGTTCTTGCTGTGGACAATCGGCATTGTCATCACTTACTTCATTGCTCAGCACATTGCCAATTCACCCTATGACCGCACCTTGCGTGATCATCTGGATTTGCTCAGGGTGGAAATCAGCCAACAGGATCTGAATCAGCCCATTCATCTGTCCCATGGCGCCCAGACTATTTTGCGGCAGGACAGCCCCACTCCCACGCTGTGGCAGATCCGCGATGCCAATGGTGAACCTTTGGCCGGCAATGCCAATCTTCCCGTACCAGACAGCTGGAGTTACGACACCGACTTGCTGCGCTACAGGGACGTGGTTCTGGATGAGCAGAGCCTGCGCCTGGCCTACGTCTGGGGAGGAAGGGACAAAAACAACACGCCTTTTCTGGCGGTCGCGGCTGAAACCAATGAACATAGGGCCGTTCTACACAGAGAAATTCTGATCGGGATGCTGACCCCTCAATTCATTCTTGTGCCGCTGGCGGCTATGCTGGCAGGGCTGGGCCTGACGCACGGCCTGGAGCCCCTGAATCTGCTGCAGGCGCGTTTGCGTGCTCGTGCCGCCGGAGACCTGTCTCCCGTCGATCAAGCACAGGCCCCGGCTGAGATCGTCCCCCTGATCGATGCCATGAATGGACTACTGGCCCAGCAGGCCCAGTTCTCTGCCACACAGCGGCAATTTGTGGCCAATGCAGCCCATCAATTAAAAACACCGCTGGCTGGCATACGCACCCAAGCTGAATTGGCGCTGCGTGAACGCGACCCCAAGCAAACCGAAGCCAGCCTGCAACAACTGGTGCGCGGCACAGATCGCGCTACGCGTTTAGTGACCCAGATGCTGGCGCTGGCACGTGCTGAAAGCAGCGATGCCCTGTACGCCCCCACCAAACAGACGCTGGACCTGAATACGCTGACCGAGCTTTATGTGACCCAACGCGTTCCTGATGCCTTGAAACTGGGGCTGGACTTAGGGCTTGAAAACCACGCCACCGCTATCCTCTTGCAGGCGGACCCGGTGCTGCTGGATGAGCTGATTAACAACCTGCTGGACAATGCCCTGATCTACACCCCGGCTGGCGGCTGGATCACCATGCGTACAGGTCAATTCCAAGACAAGGCATGGCTGGAAATTGAAGACAACGGGCCGGGCATTCCGCCCGAGCATCAGAATCGAATCTTTGACCGCTTCTATCGCATTATGGGTAATCAGGCAGACGGTAGCGGCCTGGGGCTGGCGATTGTGCGCGAGATTGCCGACATCCACGGTGCCTCCATTGATTTCATGCCGCTAAGCGCGGGCCAGGACAGCGGCCTGCGCTTGCGAGTCACTTTCCCACTGTCTTTGCCTTGGAGAGCTTGAGCAGATGCCCCAGACAATCACCAGTGCAGCCATTCCCAAGCCCAAAGGAAAGCTTGATGCCCAAGGCCGAAAGGTCATTTTTGCCTCGGCGCTGGGCACCATGTTCGAGTGGTATGACTTTTATCTTTACGGCTCCATGGCCGCCATTTTGGCCCAGCATTTCTTCTCCGCCGTCAATCCGACTGCAGGCTTTATCTTCGCCTTGCTGGCCTTTGCCGCCGGCTTTGCGGTACGCCCTTTCGGAGCGCTGATTTTTGGCCGCATCGGGGACCGGGTTGGGCGCAAATACACTTTTTTAATCACCATTTTGTTGATGGGCCTGTCCACCTTTCTGGTCGGTGTTCTGCCCAGCTACGAGGCCATCGGCATGGCCGCCCCCATCATGCTGATTGTGCTGCGCCTGCTGCAAGGCCTGGCCATGGGTGGGGAATATGGTGGCGCCGCTACCTACGTTGCGGAATACGCGCCACAGCATAGACGCGGTTTTTACACCAGCTGGATTCAAACCACGGCCTCCGTGGGACTGCTTCTGTCTTTGCTTGTCATCATGGGCATACGCAGCGCCGTGGGTGAAGAAGCCTTCGTCGTCTGGGGCTGGCGCATTCCTTTTCTGATTTCCGTGCTGCTCTTGGCAATTTCGGTCTGGATACGGATGAACTTGAAAGAGTCCCCGGCCTTCCAGCACATTAAAGAAGAAGGCACGCTCTCCAGCTCGCCCATTACGGAATCTTTCGGTCGCTGGGCGAATCTGCGCATCGCCTTGCTGGCCCTGTTCGGCTTGACCGCCGGACAAGGCGTGGTCTGGTACACGGGTCAGTTCTACGCTTTATTTTTCATCACCCAAATGCTGGGTTTACAGGCCAATCTAGCCCAGACCCTGATGGTGATTTCCCTGCTGCTGGCTACGCCTTTATTTATCTTCTTTGGCTGGCTGTCCGACCAAATTGGCCGCAAGCCAATTATTCTGACGGGCTGTTTACTGGCCGCCCTGACCTACTACCCCGCTTTTCAAGGTCTGGCTTATTTCGCCAACCCTGCTCTGGTGCAAGCCCAGAAACAGGCGCCCGTCACCGTTATTACTGATCCGGCCAGTTGCTCCTTCCAGTTCAATCCCGTAGGCACCCATACCTTCACCAGCTCCTGCGATATTGTGAAGTCCTTTATGGCCAGCCACGCGGTCAGCTACAACAACGTGAAGGGTTCACCAGGCCAAGTCGCCCAAGTGCGCATTGGCGATCACATCATTGACGCGTTCGAGGGTACTCATTTAAGCCGCGCCGACTTCGCCCTGCATTCGCAAGAGCTGAAAAATGAACTGAAGGAAACCATGCGCCAGTACGGCTATCCGGACGGCGCAGACCCCGAACGGATCAATAAAGTCATGCTGGTTGTCCTGCTGACCTATCTGGTCGGGCTGGTTACAGCCGTGTATGGCCCCATCGCGGCCATGCTGGTGGAAATGTTCCCCATCCGCATCCGCTACACCTCCATGAGCTTGCCCTATCACATTGGCAATGGCTGGTTCGGGGGCTTTTTGCCCACGCTGTCCTTTGCCATGATTGCTGTCACCGGAAATATTTACGATGGCTTGTGGTATCCCATCCTGATCTGTCTGTTGACCGTCGCCATTGGTGCTCCTTTCGTGCGTGAAACGCGCCATAACGACATCAATCGCTAGTGCTAAAAGCTGCCGGACACACGCAAACCTAGCACTGCCGCGCAAATGCAAGGGTCGGTAAATCGGCGGGCGACACGAGAAGATCTGCGCGTACAATCGAACATTGCCTCGGGCTTTTTGCCCGCTCCATTACTCCGTTTTTTTTATCTTCGTATCCATGTGGTTTAAGAATCTACGCATCTATCGTCTCTCCCCCGACTGGGTATGTTCCGCCGATGAGCTGGAAGAAGCTCTGGCCAAACACAGCTTCACTCCTGGCTCCAGCCAAGACCCTTTAAGCCTGGGTTGGGTTAGCCCACGCGAGAACGGCGCTCTGGTCCATGAAGTCAACGGCCAGTACCTGATCGCTTTACGTGCTGAAAAGAAACTGCTGCCTACCACCGTGATCAATCAGGTCGCTCGTGAAAAGGCCCGCGATATCGAAGAGCAGCAAGGCTACAAACCCGGCCGCAAGCAAATGAAGGAAATCAAGGAACAAGTCATTATTGACTTGATGCCTCGTGCCTTTGCCGTTTCGCGTGATACCCGCGTCTGGCTGGATACTCGCAATCACTGGCTGGCCATCGACGCGGCTGCTACCGCCAAGAGCGATGAAGTTCTGGGCCTGCTGGCCAAGAGCGTGGAGCCCTTCCCCGTTCTTGCGCTATACACCGAACAGTCTCCCGGTGCTGCCATGACCTCCTGGCTGGTAGAGCAAGAGGAACTGAGCAACTTCACCATAGATCAGGACACCGAACTGCGCTCCACCGGCGACAGCGGCGCCGCCGTGCGCTACGTCAAGCAAAGCGCGGATATCGACGAAGTGCGCAAGCACGTTCAGGCCGGCAAGCAGTGCACCCGTTTGGCAATGACCTGGGCCGATCGCATCAGCTTTGTGTTGACCGATGCCATGGACATCAAACGTGTCGCTCCGCTGGATATCCTGACTGAAAAGCAGGACGTGACTGCCGTCAATGACGATGAAATCTTTGACGCCGACATGACCTTGATGACCGCCGAGCTGGCCAAAATGATCAGCGATCTGGTGGAAGTCCTGGGCGGCGAACGCAAGTCCTGATGCCGATACAGCCGCCCTTCAGGCCAGATCCTGCTGGGCGGCGCGGTACACACCGGGCGTCATTCCTGTCCAATGACGGAAGGCCCGGTGAAAGGTCGCTGGCGAGCTGAACTTGAGTGCATACGCAATTTCAGCCAGCGACATATCTTTGCGCAGCAGCTTGAAAATCGCCAAGTCCCGGCGTAACTCATCCTTGATTCCCTGAAACGACAGGCCCTCTTCCTGCAGCCTACGTATCAGTGTGCGCGGCGACATGTGCAATTTGCCCGACACGTCCTGCAAGGTATAGCCCACATCCGTGTGCAGAATTTCACGCACTTTCAAGCGCAGGGCATGCTCGTGATAAGAGGTAAAAATCCAGTCACGCGGAGCCCGCTCCAGAAAGGCACGCGCCTCTACTTGCGTGCGCTGCGGACGCACCTGCCCCAACTCCACGCCAAACAAGATGTGCGAACAGGGCGCATCAAAACTGACGGTGGCGGGAAACAGCACGGAATAATCCGAGGCAAAGCTAGGACGGGGAAACGCAAAAGCCACCTGCTGTACAGGCACTTCACGCCCCATCAACCAGGACACAATGCCGTGCGTGAATTTCAGCATGAGCGCATGGCCGAAGCGGTGCACAAAGGCAGTGGAATAGCGCGGCACCAATTCGATGCCCAGCTCTTTATCAGTACGAATCAGGTTCAAACTGAAATCATCCAGCAGTAGATTCCAAAACTGGGTAAAGCGATACAAGGCCACATTGATGGAAGGTGCGTCCCGCACGGTGCGCACAATGTATTTCAAGGCCCCCGAGCGTACCGGCCGCGTCCAAAAGCCCATCATTTCATCGCCCGTTTTTTTGGCACTTTCCTGATAGAGGCGTACTAACTGGTCCCGTGTCAGCCGGGCGCCAGGCCGATCAATAAAGCCCTTCACAATTCCCGCCTGCTTCAAGCAGTGGTCCAGTACCTCTTCGGAATAACTGGTGCGCAGGCTTTGAAACCAGTCTTGCACCAGATCCAACGCCACTGTGGCGGTACGGGCAGCATCTACAGGCACGGGAAGCGCGCCGGGTGGAGCATTCATTTCCTATGACCTCTCAAAGATTGTCACTTTTTGCATATTCAGCGTCAGTATTGGCTATTGGGTAAGGCTCTAAACCATCCTATGCTGACAAGCATAATACAAGGAGACATCACCATGTTAGGCACTGGAAATATGATGCAAATGCCCTTGCTCATCAGTTCGATTCTCACCCACGCCGTAGAGAATAACCCTGAGCAGGAAATAGTCACCGCACTGGATAATGGCGAGCTTCATCGCTACACCTATCTTGAATTTGCCCACCGCGTTCAGGATCTGGCCCAAGGACTGCGCGCACGTCAGCTGCAGACCGGGGAGCGCGTGGCGACTTTGGCATGGAACACCTACCGCCATCTTGAAATTTATTACGCCACCTCGGGCATCGGTTTGGTCTGCCACACCGTCAACCCACGTCTGACGCGCGAGCAAATTGCATTCATCATCAATGATGCCCAAGACACGGCGCTGTTCTACGACGAACATTTCGACGAACTGGTGATGTATCTGCAAACCCAATGCCCAACGGTAAAACACTGGGTACGCATGGGCAGCCAGACCGACGGTCCCTTAGCCGACCAATATGAAAGCTGGCTGGGCAATGACACGGCTGGCTTTGAATGGCCGGTCTTTGACGAAAATACCGCCAGTGGCTTGTGCTACACCTCCGGCACTACCGGAGAGCCCAAAGGCGCCTTGTACACGCACCGCTCCACGCTTTTGCATGCCTATGCCTCGGCCCACCCCAATGCCCTGTGCATTGCCAGCGCCGATGCTGTCATGCCTTTGGTGCCCATGTTTCACGTCAACGCCTGGGGCTTGCCTTACTCGGGTTTGATGTCCGGTGCCAAGATTGTGCTGCCAGGCTCCAATCTGCAAGGAGAGCGCATTTACTCCTTGTGTGAGCGTGCGGGTGTCACCTTATCGGCCGGCGTGCCTACCATCTGGAAAACAGTCCTGGATTACGCCAAGGCTAACAACCAGGCTTTCAGCACACTGGAGCGCATTCTGATTGGTGGCTCGGCCTGCCCGCCCAATATGATCGCCACCTGGGCGTCCTACGGCATTACCGTGCGTCACGCCTGGGGCATGACAGAAACGTCGCCTTTGGGCACAGTTTGCCAATTACTGCCCAAGCACCAGACTTTGCCTGAAGCCCAAAAACAGCACGTACTGGCCTCGCAAGGCCGCGCCCTGTTCGGTGCCCGCCTGAAAACCGTGGATGACCACGGCGACACCTTGCCACGCGACGGCAAAAGCAGCGGCCACCTTTTGATCCAGGGAAACTGGATATTGGATCGCTATTACGGCAAGCCCGATCTGGCCAGTGAAGACGGCTGGTTTCGCACGGGTGACGTAGGCGCGATCGACGCCGACGGCTATGTCTACATTACCGACCGCAGCAAGGACGTGATCAAGTCCGGCGGCGAATGGATTTCCTCCATCGAAATAGAAAACATCGCGATGGAAGAACCCTTAGTCGAAATGGCCGCCTGCATCGCCCAGGCGGACGACAAATGGGGTGAACGTCCCGTGCTGTTTGTGGTGGCCCGCGAAGGCGCCGAGCTGGATGAAGCGCACATGCTGGAACGCTATCAGGACCGCGTGACCCGCTGGTCCGTCCCGGACAAAGTTATTTTTATTGACCAGATGCCCATGACAGCAACTGGAAAGATCCAAAAAGTGGCACTACGCAAAATGCTGGCGGATCAAACAGATCCCCGCTAATTGGCCCACGTGCCCACGCTTTAACATTACCCAAGGAGTTTATTATGGCCGCCCCTTTCCTGCTCACCACCGAGCTGGACAACATCGGAATTGTCACGCTGAACAAAGCGCACAAGCGCAACGCCCTGGATGAAGACGCGATTGCCGAAATTGATGCGTATTTCTCCAATATTCCCGAGCACATCCGGGTCATTCTGATGAAAGCAGAAGGCGACCACTTTTGCGCTGGCCTGGACCTGAAAGAGCACCACGACAAGGAACGCGGCGCAGTCGATTTCCTGCGTGTTTGCCAGAGCTGGCACCGCGCCTTTGACAAGATCGAACACGGCGGCATTCCTGTCATCGCCTGCCTGCAAGGTGCCGTGGTGGGTGGTGGCCTGGAACTGGCCAGCGCCGCCCATATTCGCGTTGCGGACAGCAGCACCTTTTTCGCCTTGCCTGAAGGCACTCGCGGCATTTTCACCGGCGGTGGCGCAACCGTGCGCACGGCCAAGATCATCTCCCCCAACCGCATGATTGAACTGATGCTGACGGGCCGCGTGCTCGATGCCGTGGAGGGAGAACGACTGGGGCTGGCGCACTACGTGTGCAATAACGAAGCCAACCCGAAAACAGCCTATGAGCTGAGCCTGGAACTGGCCCAGCGCATTGCAGGCAATGCTCTCTTATCGAACTACGCCATCGTCAGCTCGATCAGCCGCATTGCCGACATGTCTGCCACCGATGGCCTCTTTGCCGAGGGCTTGATGGCAGCGGTAGTACAAACCGGGCGGGATGTGCAGGACCGTCTGGGGGAGTTTGTTAATAAAAAAGCTCATAAAGTAAAGCCGACCAAATAGTGTTGGCCATGCGGACATGGGCATTAATCACAACAAAGACGGAGACAAAACCATGCTGTCGCATCAAGAGTTAAGCCAGGCACTGTCTGGACTACAGGAATATGAGCAACTCAAGTCGCAGCGTCGGCGCCTGGCATTTGCCTGCGCCGGCATCTGCCTGGGGCTGACCAGCCTGTTTATTGTGACGGCCATTTTTTGGCCGGGTGCATTAAGCCATGCCTTGGACAGTAAAGGAGCTGTTACCAATGGCATGTTGTATGGAATAGGACTGATTTTTGTGTCCTGGCTGTTAACCGGAGTGTATATCCACGTCGCCAACACCCGCTTTGATCCGCTGTGCGAACGTGTACTGGCTAAGGTGCGCGCATGAATACACAAGCCATCATGATCTTTGGCGCTTTTGTCCTGGTCACCCTGGGCATTACCTATTGGGCTTCCTCGCGCACCCGCTCCAGTTCGGACTTTTACACGGCTGGGGGCGGTATTACCGGCACCCAAAATGGCCTGGCCATTGTGGGCGACTATATGTCGGCAGCCACCTTGCTGGGGATTTCTTCCCTGGCCTTTACTAACGGCTTTGATTCGCTGCTGTATGCCGTCTGCGCCTTTATAGGCTGGCCGGTCATCATGTTCCTGATTGCCGAGCGCTTACGCAATCTGGGACGCTATACCCTGAGCGACATCGTCTCTTACCGCCTGGATGAACGCAGCACACGCATCTTTACCGCCATCAGTTCGCTGACCGTGGTGCTGTTCTACCTGATCGTACAAATGGTAGGTGCCGGTCAGTTGGTACAGTTGCTGTTTGGCATTGATTACAGCTACGCCGTGATTGCTGTGGGCTTGCTGATGATGGTGTACGTGGTGGTGGGCGGTATGGTGGCCACTACCTGGGTACAGATCATCAAGGCCATTTTGATGATGGGCAATGGTTTTCTGATGGCAGGCTTGGCCCTGTATTACTTTAACTTCGACTTCTCTGCCCTGGTCAACGCTGCTGCCGAGCATCATCAGGCTGGCGAAGCCATGAAGGGTCCCTGGAAGCTGATGGCCGATCCTTTCTCGGGTCTGTCTCTGGCCGTGTCACTGGTGTTTGGTATTGCCGGTTTGCCCCACATCATGATGCGCTTTTTCACTGTGCCCGATGCCCGCGCGGCTCGCAAATCGGTATTTGTGGCCACCGGTCTGATGGGCGTGTTCTTTGTAGTGATCTGCTTTCTGGGCTTGAGTGCCATGGCGATCCTGCCCAACTACCCCGAGTTCTACGTGGATGGCAAGGTTGGCGGTATGGTGCTGGGTGGTTCTAACATGCCTATCATGCACTTGGCCACGGCCTTGGGCGGCAACCTCCTGTTTGGCTTGTTGGCTGCCGTCTCCTTTGCCACGATTCTGGCCGTGGTCAGTGGTTTGACCTTGGCGGGTGCCTCCGCTGTCGCACACGACTTGTATGCCAAAGTCATCCGCCGCGACGACGTAACACCTTCGCAGGCGATGCGAGTCAACCGTCTGGCCTCTATCGGCATTGGTTTTGTCGCTATCTTCTTGGGCTTGCTGTTCCGTGATCAGAACGTGGCATTCCTGGTGGCCCTGGCCTTCAGTATTGCCGCATCGGCCAACTTCCCGGTCCTGCTCATGTCCATGTACTGCCGTGACATCACCACTCGTGGCGTTATCTATGGCGGTATGGCCGGTCTGCTGGTGGCCCTGGGCCTGGTGATTTTGTCGCCAGCCGTGTGGGTACGCATTCTGGGCTTTTCCGAAGCCGTATTCCCTTACGACTTCCCAACCTTAATTTCCATGCCTTTGGCATTCATTACGATTTATCTGGTATCGAAACTGGACCGCAGCAGCCGGGCCAGCCAGGACAGGGCCGGTTTTGACGCCCAGGAAGTCCGGGCTGAAACCGCCGTTGGCATTGCGGCTGTCTCTCACTGAGTACTTGGTACTCTGGCGGTAGTCCAGCCCGATCGGACTGCCGCCCCTTGTTTTAATTCATCTCAGCAGGAGCATCACCATGACAGAGTTAAACACCCCCGAAATCGCTCACTACATCGGAGGTGGCCAGCAGGCTGGCGCCGGTACACGTACGCAACCGGTGTACAACCCGGCCACCGGCCAGGTCAGCGCCAAGGTCAAACTGGGTAGCCAAGAAGATATTGACGCCGCAGTGGCCAGTGCCCAAGCCGCTTTCCCCGCTTGGGCCGACACCCCACCGCTACGCCGCGCCCGCGTGCTGTTCAACTTTTTGGCCTTGCTCAATGAGAACAAGGAAAAGCTGGCAGCCATGATTACCGCCGAGCATGGCAAGGTTCTGTCCGATGCAATGGGTGAAGTCACCCGCGGTATTGAAATTGTGGAGTTTGCCTGCGGCATTCCTCAGTTGCTCAAAGGTGATTTCACTGAGCAGGTCAGCACCAATATCGACAACTGGACCATGCGCCAGCCGCTGGGCGTGGTCGCTGGTATCACCCCTTTCAACTTCCCGGTCATGGTGCCCATGTGGATGTTCCCTGTGGCGATTGCGGCGGGCAACACTTTTGTGCTCAAGCCCAGCCCTATCGACCCCAGCCCCAGCCTGTTCATTGCCGAGCTGCTGAAAAAAGCCGGCCTGCCCGATGGCGTGTTCAACGTGGTGCAAGGCGACAAAGACGCTGTTGAGGCTTTGGTCAATCACCAAGATGTGCAAGCCGTGTCCTTTGTGGGCTCCACCCCGATTGCCAACCGCATCTATGAAATGGGCGCAATCGGTGGCAAGCGCGTGCAAGCCCTGGGCGGTGCGAAGAACCATCTGGTTGTCATGCCGGACGCCGACATCGACCTGACCGTGGACGCCCTGATCGGCGCTGCCTACGGCTCGGCTGGCGAGCGTTGCATGGCCATCTCGGTAGCGGTGCTGGTGGGTGATTCCGCCGAGCGCGTCCTGCCTGCGCTGGAAGAACGTACTCGCAGCCTGAAGATTCTGAACGGCACCAATGCGGCGGCAGAAATGGGCCCCATCGTGACCCCACAAGCACGCGAACGCATCAGTGGCTGCATCGACAAGGGTGTACAGGAAGGTGCCAAACTGCTGGTGGACGGTCGCAGCTTTGACGGCGCTAAAGCCGGCGAAGGTTGCGAGGACGGCTTCTGGATGGGCGGGACGTTATTCGATCACGTCACTCCCGACATGAGCGTGTACCAGGAAGAAATCTTTGGCCCTGTGCTGTCCTGCGTACGCGTACCGGATCTGGCCAGCGCCATCGAGCTGATCAACAAGCACCAGTTCGGTAACGGCGTGGCTTGCTTTACCAGCGACGGTAACGTGGCCCGTGAATTTGGCCGCCGCATCCATGTGGGTATGGTCGGTATCAACGTCCCTATTCCAGTCCCTATGGCCTGGCACGGTTTTGGCGGCTGGAAGAAGAGCCTGTTTGGCGATATGCACGCCTACGGTGAAGAAGGCGTGCGTTTCTACACGCGCCAAAAATCCATCATGCAGCGCTGGCCTGAAAGCATCTCCAAAGGCGCAGAATTTGCCATGCCTACGTCCAAGTAATAACAGGGTTTTCATGCCGAGCTGAACGCGGCTTCTAGCTTGTTCAGTTCAGCACGTAGGGGCGACATAAAGCCGCCCTTGCTGAACGAGAACCCTTTTGGGACGATAAAAAAAGCCGAGGCTCTGAATCAGAGCCTCGGCTTTTTACTGCCTGCCGAATGACTTAATACATGCCGTGGAAAACGGCATCTTCTGGCCCGACGTGCGACGGCGGGTTCCAGGTCACGTCACGCATGGAATGTTGCACCAGCGTTTCCACCCCTAACAGCACCGCAAAAATGGCCATCCGTACGGGAATGCCGTTGTCAGCCTGACGGAAGATGGCCAGACGAGGGTCATGGTTCAAGTCCACGCTCAAATCATGCGCGCCTTCGCGGCTATCACGTGGCAGCGGGTGCATCACAATCACATCAGGACCGCAGCAACGATCAATGATTTCCTTGTTCACCTGGAAATCAGCCGTAAAGCTGCCGTCCTGGCCCTCTTCAAAACGTTCTTTTTGTACGCGCGTGGCGTAAATCACGTCCACACCGGGCAGACCTTTTTCCAAAGAGGTCGTCTGCTCAATCACATGCTTACCTTGGCGGGCGACCTGCTCCACAATGTGCTCAGGCATTTCCAGGCCGGGAGGCGCAATCAAGGTGAATTTCAAGCCACGGTACATGCCCAGCAGCTTGATCAGGGAATGCACAGTACGGCCGTATTTCAGGTCACCAACCAGAGCGATATGCGCACCGTCCAGCAATTTGCCCAAGCGAGAAAACTCGGTGCTGATGGTGTACAGATCCAGCAAGGCCTGACTCGGGTGTTCACCCGCGCCATCGCCGCCATTCACAACAGGGATATTGGTGGCACGTGCAAATTCAGCGACGGAGCCTTGCTCGGGGTGACGAATCACCATCGCATCCACGTAACCACTCATAACGCGGCTGGTGTCGTAAATAGATTCGCCTTTGGCCATGGACGAAAAAGTGAAGCCGGTGGTGTCACATACCGAGCCACCCAAGCGGCAAAAGGCCGAGCCAAAACTGACACGAGTACGGGTAGAGGCTTCAAAAAACAGGTTACCCAAAACGGCACCTTCCAGCACGCGAGACACCTTTTGGCGACGGGCGATAGGCTGCATGATATCGGCCAAACTGCACAGCTCTTCAACCGTCTCGCGGGTGAACTGATCTACCGACAACAGTTGATGCTTGCCGCCTGTTGCAATCCGGTCGCGCAAGGGGCCTGACTGTGCGCTTTGCGCATACTTGCTCAACAAAGCCTCGTTTTCCACGATTTCCGTGACGAAACGCTGAACCACTTCAGGCATGGCCCGCGACTCTAAAGAGCCTTCAGGCAAGAGCCACGTATCCAGTGCACGCCGCTTCACCCCTATACGTGCCGCAAAAACGTCACGAGTCAGGTTCAGGCGACGCATTGCATCACGCAAAAAAACTTGTTGGGAGACGGCCATATCGCACTCGCTTATGAAATATACGCAATGCGCACATTTTAAGACCGTAGACGACAAAAAAGCGAGTGGGAATGCAGGCTATTGCAAAAAATACAACGACAGCCAGACGAAGGGCCACATCCTGGCAGACAGGAGTGGCACTGGCAGAGCCATAGCGTGTTTAAGGATGCTGCCGATAAGGCATGCTAAAGGGTGCAGCGCGATCGTTATTGGGGAAGGAAAAGCCTTCAGGATCTTGCGGGCCGGAACTGAGCCACTCGCTGTGCTGATAGGCAAAATCAGCCAGACCCAAGGTACCCCATAAACCGATCAAGAAAAGCGCCAGACTCAGGGCCAAGAAAAAGGCCGAACAGAAACCGGGTATCCAGGCCCAGCGCCGCCCTACTTTGGAGCTATGCCAAGCCAGCGTCCAGTGGCTCCAGCACAAGGCCAGAAAGGCCGATACCAGACCCAGCATGAAGACGAACAAAGGCAGTCGCAGCCAGGACGGCAAGAAGACGGATTCGACCACCCCGCTGCCCATCAGCATGACAAGCAAAAGAGCGGCTCCATGCAAGCCGATCAGAACCCGAAAAGAAAGGATATAAAAAGCAAGACTGCCTGGCGGGGTCACCATACCGACTTTCCTGTTATTAACAAGAGCGGCGGGCTGGCGCCCACCGCATTTTTCAACAAGCCGGGCAGTGTGAAACCCAGGACCAGGCCAGCCTTTAAGCCAGCAAGCAGAGCTTACTTCTTACCGTTGGTCTGTGTGGCTTGTGGACCAGCAATCGCACGGGCTGCAGCCAAAGCATTCGCTTCAGTGCCGACCATGAAAATCAAACGACCATCTTTAACGGGCGCGCCATAAGCAGGGGCAGCCAACATGGTGTCACCCACCACCAGAGCCAGACGCTTCTTGGGGAACTGAGTGGTTACCTGCAGCAAACGCTGGGCGGCCTCAGGAGTCAGATCCAAAGCCAGCAAACCTTCTTTGCTGTCATTGGTGCCTGCCTGCACGCCTACCAAGTCTTCACGTACAACAACAGCACGTGGGTTTACAAACAAAGCGCCATTGGGCTGCACATCAACGCGTGCCCAACCAGCTTGTTCCTGGGTATCTGCCAGGAAAATCTGTACGGGAGCGGCTTCTTGCTCAGCACCCGGCTGAGCGGGAGTCTGCTGCGCTGCTGTTGCAGGGGTGGAGGGAGTTTGCGTCGTGGAGCTGCTGGACGTGCCAGCTTGATCGCTTGGTTTTTCTTGAACGGTTTGACAAGCAGCCAAGGCCACCAGACCAACAGGAGCCAAAATTCGGGCGAGTGTGCGTAAAGTCATCATGGTGAAGTTCCCCCCTCTCTTTACGAAGAATCAATAAGGTTAGCAGTGTATCAGTCATGTAAAAGCGCAAGCGGTTAATCTTTGTTAAAGCTTGTCATTTGCGCACCTCTAATTTGTACGCTGACCTGATCCATTAAGCGGCCTTGTTCTGTTTTCAATTCAATGCGCAAATTACCGGGTACCAAAGGTATCCGTATCTGCGCCCCCTTACCTGCTTCTACACCTTGCACCCACCACACCAACGGTTCAGTGAGCTGCCCTTGCGCCCATAAACGCAATTGCTGATTCTGCGGTGGAATATCCGGGTCTAAAGCCAGAATGGTGCCACTGACGGGCTCGCGAATACGCGCTGGCCCGGCGTAAGCCTGATTGCCATCGCTCAGTTCCACGCGCTCTGTCTGCGTGCCGTCCAGGAAGAACTCTTCCCGGCTCGGCTCCAAGGCCGGCACAAACTCAATTTGCTGCGCATGAACAAGGGCGGGTCGGGCAGTCTGACGTCCTGGCCGGCGCTGACTCAATACGCTCATCACTTCATGCCAAATGGGCGCTGCGCCACTGACGCCGGATACATCTTGCATACTTTGCCCGGCACTATTTCCGACCCACACCCCCACGGTGTAATGCTCGGTCCAACCCAAGGCCCAGTTATCACGCATGTCTTTGCTGGTCCCGGTTTTAACAGCACTCCAAAATGGGGTGCTCAAAGCACTGTCCAGACCAAAGGTCAAAACACGGGCCTGCCGGTCCGACAACATATCGCCCACAATCCAGCTAGCCCCTGCATCCATCACCGGACGAAACGCCCCAGCTGGATGATCCATGCGCGTCTGCACGGCCTGGGCCCGACCCAGATTACCCAGTGCACGATAGGCATTCGTCAATTCCAGCAAGGTGACATCGGCACTGCCCAGGGCCAAACTGAAGCCGTAAAAATCACCATCCTGACGCAGATTCAAACCCAGCTCACGCAGCCGCTCTACCAGAACAGCGGGACCCAATAAGGTCAAGACACGTACGGCGGGAATGTTCAAGGACGAGGCCAGCGCATTGCGAGCGCTCACCCAACCCACAAACTGCTTGTCGTAATTTTGCGGAATATACAGGCCATTGCCAGTAGGCAGATTCAAAGGGGAATCCTGCAGCAAGGAGGCGGCGGTCAGCATCCGTTTTTCAATGGCCAACTGATACAGAAACGGCTTAAGAGTGGAGCCCGCCTGCCGCAAGGCACGGACGTGGTCCACCTCTGCCGCCTCGGACAAATCACCACTGGAGCCCACATAGGCCAGCACCTGTCCGGTCTGATTATCCAACACCAGGGCAGCGGCATCCTGCACGCGCGCCGTGCGCAAATCCAGCAGATGTCGTCGCATACTGGCTTGCACCTGACTTTGCAGTCGAGCATCCAGCGTGGTGCGAATCGAATCACCGGCTTTTACGTCGGCCTTATTCTCTAATACCCAGCGCGCGAAATGGGGCGCCAGTTGTGCCTGCCCCAACGGGGGCTGAGCCGCACGACGCAAGGCCACGGGCACCAGATTACTTAATTCCCTACATTGCTGGCCGTGTCCCATTTCCTGCAAGGTCACACAGGCGCGACGCTCGACCGTCAAGGCAGAAGCATTGGGCCCACGCAGCAAGACAGCGGCAATGGCGGACTCTCGCGCATCCAGCGCCACGGCCTGCTTTTGGAACAGGGTGCGTGCCATCGCATCCACCCCGACCAACTCGCCACGAAAGGCTACCTGATTCAGATAAGCTTCCAGAATCTCCGGTTTGGTCCAGCTATCTTCCAGCGATTGCGCAGCAACCACTTGATCCAATTTTTGCCAGACCGAGCGACCACCCCGACCACCAACCAGGTCTTGATCCATCAAACCGGCCAACTGCATGGTAATGGTGGACGCGCCCCGACTGCGACCGGCAAACACCCCGTCCCAAGCAGCAGAGCCAACAGATAACCAGTCAACCCCGCCGTGGGATTCAAAGCGGCGGTCTTCAGACATCAAGACCGCCATTTGCAGGGCTGGAGAAATCTGCTCCAGCGCCACCCACTCGCCCCGTCGTTGATGAAAATCCAGACGGATGCGCTGAACAAGCTGGCCCTGACGATCCAGGACCTGCACATCGGAAGATCGATAGGACTGCCGAACTTCCTTATAGCTGGGCATGGCCTGCCCGGGACTGGCCCACAGGGCCAATCCCAACACCAGCAATCCTGCTTTAATTGGCTGGTGCATCCACAACTTCCAGAACTTGCTCGTTAGGCCAGAGGGCGAACACATCGGGCTCATACAAGGCTTCAGCGCGCGTGGCTGGCAGGACAAACTGGCCCACCGTATTCAAACGCACTGTGTAGCTGACTTCCGTGGTGCCTTCTTCAAAGCGCTCGTAGTAAGCACGGTAGCCATCAAAACGGCGTTCCACGAAGCTGGCCCAATGACCGGAACGCTCCTCGCCTTCTGTCGCCATGGCCGAATCACGTCCCAAGCCACTGCCCAGAATCGTGGCACCGGCAGGAATCGGATCGGACACCACCACCCAGCTGGCCGGACCTTGCGCCTTAATCTTCAAGGTCACGCGCATGATGTCACCGCGGCTCCAGATACCGGGTTTAGCTTGCTCGACGGCCTGAACCTGTCGCTCCACGCTCAAACCGGCAGCGATGGCCTTGGTCACTGGCACAGCAGCCAGCGAACGCACTTCCACCCATGCCTTGCCTTCACCCATTTGCTCGACATTCAGGTTATCCACCTGATCGCCGCGCCAAGGCACATCGATCTTGGTGGAACGCAGGCCCTGACCATCGGGGCTGAGCATATCCCAGTCCACAACCTGAGCACTTTCTGAACCCAGAATCACCATGGACTGACCGCTTGGAGACTGCTCGTGATGGCGGCTGAACAGTTCAATCGCCAAGCTACCGAAGAGGTTTTCCGTCGTCATGCGCCATGCGCCACGCTGCTGCTCAGCCAACAGACCTTGTGCCAGACGGGGCATATCCTCCGCCCACTCCGGCATGGCGTTGGCCAACAGCATCAAACGGGCCTGGTTGGTGACTCGGCTGGTCATCGCCCACGGACTGCCGTTCAGGGAGTCCTCGCCAAAGGCCAGACGTGTGCCACGGCTGACCAAACGAGCCTGGATCAGACCCAGGGCCTCTTTGCGAGTCTGCTCTGCCTGCTTGATACCGGGCAGACGCTGCGTCAGGTCCACCCAAGCCAGCAGAATTTCGGTAGGCCAGCTTTGCAGATTCACTTCAACCGAATCCAGCATATTGATGCGGGCACGATCGTATTTGGCCAGCACAGCCACCATACGAATCACTTCAATATCACGTTCTTGACGCGATACCGTACGCATGTCCGTCAAACGACCGTTGACCGCATTTTCCAGACCCTGCAGCATTTCGTTGCGATAGCCCGAAGGGATGGGGTAATTCAAACCCATCGATTCGGCGATGTAGCTGATATCCAGGATATAGCTGGTCAGTACTCGACTACCCGAGCCGTAGTTGCTTGGGAAGTAACGCAACAAGCCGCTCTGATCCATATAAGAAGGCATGCGCTGCATCAGGTTTGCCCAACTGTCTTGTGAACGCAGGCCCATAAAGCGCGAGGCTTGCTGTTCAAAGCAGGTGTAAGGGTAGCGCTCAAACCAGGCTCGTACCCCTTCCAGTCCACCCCCCAAGGAGGAACGGAACAGCATCTGCAAACCACCCCGCAGCGTGCCTTGCTCATCTTTCAGAGCCCCCGCCGGCACTTGCACCGACATATTCAAGGCCTGATCCACCGAGACCGAGGTCAAGGTGGCTTGCTGCACGGCTACGGGGGTGGCGGTAAAGACTTCCTGTTTGACAGCCAAGCTGTCCCGGGCCGACTTCTTGCCAGCGCCGGATTCCTGGACTTCTTGGGCGCTTACCGTCCATTCCATTTGGTGCGAATCCGCCGAACCGCTGGATACCGGCACCGTCATGGGCCAAGACACTACTTTGGCCGAACCCGAAGCCAATTCAAGCGTCTGCTCAGGCAGCACTGCGGACGGCAGACCCTTGCCGCTGTAATCTGCTTTCACCTTGACCGTCATGCTGCGTGGGCTGCTGTTACGCAGCGTCACTTGAGCCTGGTACTCGTCACCCTCACGGGCAATGGCAGGCAAACCAGAGATGATTTGCAGATCCTGCGTTGTCACGATCTGGGCCGATCCACTACCAAAGCGGTCACCCGCCAAATCAGCCACGGCCACGATGCGGTACTGAGTCAGCGAGTCGTTCAAAGGCACAGTTACCGTTGCACGGCCCTGTCCATCCAGTTCGACGTTACCCTTCCACAGCAACAAGGTATCCAACAACTCACGCGTTGGGCTCTTGCCACCACCACCGCCTGCCGCTACGGCTTTACGACCATAGTGACGACGACCGACGATTTCGGACTGGGCTGTCGCGGTCTGCACGTTATAACCACGCAGAGCACGCATCGCTCCCAGCAAATTCCAGCTGTTGTTCGGGCTCAATTCCAGCAAGGCCTGATCCACGGCGGCCAGAGCAACAGAGGCACCCGCAGCCGGTGTGCCATCGGACTTCAGCACTTGAATATCCACCTTGGCCTGTTCGCGAATCGCGTACTGGCTACGGTCTGTGGTCACCTTCACATCCAGCACCTCTTGCTGGCTGCTCACTTCAATACCGGCCAGACCAAAGCGGTAGCTAGGCTTGGACAAGTCCACGGTTGTTGTCGGTGCCACAAACTCACCACCGCCTTCCGAATAAGCCTTGTACCAATTCATAGGCTGGCTCCAACCCCAACTGAAGAAGGAGTACCAAGGCACTTCACGCAAGCGGCCACGCAATACCAGCACGGACACATAGACGTTCGGGCCCCACTCGGGCTTGATCTCCACGCTGACGGTCGGGTTGTCCCCTTCCAACTGCACCACTTGAGCTTGCAACACCCCTTCGCGCTCAACCGACACCAAGGCGGTGGCTTCACGGAAAGGCATACGCACCTGGAACTCGGCTTTTTCGCCGGGAGCCCAGGTTTTCTTGGCAGGGATCACGTCGATACGATCGTCGTTTTCGCCACCGAACCACAGATAACCCGAACCACTAACCCACAGGCTGCTGGCCGTCACAGATTCGCGGCCATCACCATCACGGGCGATTGCACGCAGCTCGACCTGACCGCCTTTTTCCAGGGTCACATCACACTGCAACAAACCTTGTTCATCGCTACGACCTTCGCAGATCTTGCCCAGGTCTTCACGCTGTTCCTGGTTGTCGTAGCTGTAGAAGCCACCCACCATGCGTTTGCGAACCGAGAAGCGCTGCACATTAGCCGCTTCGATACGCACAGGCACGTTTTTCAACGGCTTGCCATCCGGGCTCAGGGCAATAGCTGTCAACGTGGTGGACGAACCTGCCGTCAACCAGTTACCGGCACGCAAGCCAGCCACGACATCAGCAGGCCAAACGGACACGGTTTGCGTCAGAGTCTGAATTTCACCATTGGGGTCAGCAAAGGTGGCTTCCACCAAGAACTCAGAGGGCTGCTCCACAGCGGGCAAGTCATCCAGCGCGGCACGCAGGCCACCTTGCGCATCCAGCTGGAAGCGCTTCTTGTTCAGGAATACCCGCGATTCCGATGTAGCCGGTTCGTCCTCTTTAGGAGGAGGCGCAAAGCTGAAATCATCGTAGGCGCTAAAGGATGGCGACTGGGTACGCAACACGCCAGACAACTGAACGGGCAGGAAATCAGCAGGACCACCAGACAGGTACTGCAACTGCACATCGGCCTGCATGGACTTAGGATTCACCAGATATGGCCGATCCTGGCCGTCACCCAGTTTGATGCTGCCACCCAGCACAGGCAGCTTGAACTGCTCAACGCGGAAATCACCAAAAGTGAAGTACTGGTTTTCGCCTTCCGTCCTCATGCGATACACACCGAGTTCGGCATCTTTAGGGATTTTCCAATCACTCAAAGCGAACACGCTGCCACCGGCCGTCTTTTGCCACTTCAAGGGCAGTTCAATTCGCTTGCCGCTACCCTCATGCTCGATCACCATTTCTGATGGATAACGGTCAGGGGCTTGGAAGCCTTCACGCACGCGTTCACGCAAGTAATGCTTCATGTGCACCACTTCACCAGCGCGGAACAAGTTGCGATCCAGCACACTGTGTGCAACCGGCTCATCACGACCACCCCAGGCGTAAGGCACATTAAAGCGCCAAGGCTCAATGCCCGAATTCCACTCGCTCAAGGCAAAGCTGAACTCATCCTTGCCGCGAGCCATAGGATTGTTCTTGTCAATCCGGGCTGTGACAAACAAGCCGCCCAACTGGGTTTCATTACAATAATCAGGTGCCGACACAGGGTGTGGATGGTAGAACTTACCCTCTTTATCGGTCTTGCCTACCACCAGCTCCTCACCGCGGCAGTTCAGCACACGGACCAGGGCATCAGGCACCACTTTGGCGTCATCCAACGTCGTTACCCACACCAAAAGGTCATCACCACCTTTCTTGATGTGAACGCCCAAGTTGGTCACCAGCACCGAGCTGCGCACGTACATGGTCCCAGCCGATTCCAGCAAGGAAGCGCCCAGGCGCGGCGAAGCCACCTCCAGAACGTGGAAACCTGGATCTTTCAGCGGGACGCCAATCAGTTCAAAAGGACGCTCGTCTTTTTGATCCATGCCCGGCAAATCCAGCTTTTTAACTTCTTTGCCATCCAACAGAGGCTGACCGCGCAAATCCAGCATGCCGTTCTCATCAACCGGAGCCGTCACGCGGAAATCGCGACCCATGATGTTTTTCAAAGAATCAGCGTTGATCATCCAGGAATAGTTCAGTTGGCGCATGCGGGCGTACCAGGCCAGGACCTCTTCATCGTCCTTCACAGCCATCGCACCCACCTGCCCTGCCGACACCAGCATCTGCTCGGTCACCAGATTGGCTTCGACGTTGCGCAGGCTCAAGCCCAAGGCGGGCGGATCAGAGTCGTCCGAACCATCGCGATCAGCATGACCAAAGCGCTCGACAATGCCGAAAGGCTCCACCGCAAACTTCACCAGCGGCGGGTAGTTACCCGTGCTGACACCTTGGGTGAACAACTGTGGGTTCGTCAGCGGGCGACCTGCGTCGTCGGTCAAATCCTTAGCGGTTTTAACCGTCAAGCGTGCATTTTCAGGGAATGGGCCCTCGAAACTGACACTGGTACCTGGACCACGGTCCTGCCAAGCTTCATTGCTATCAGACACCGGCTCCCAGGTTTGCTTGCCGGACTCCAGGCGAATCTGCTGCAGTTGCTCATAAGAGACCGGAGCAGAAAAATTCACCGCCAAACGGCCCACTGGCGTGCAAGGTGCTTCGGCACGTTCACGCATGCAAGACAGGGAGGCGGTAAAGTCAGGGCGCACCGTAAAGTCAAAGGCATAGCGGTCAGAGCTAGGCACACCTTTACGATCACCAATTTTTGTCATGATGCCCGGTTCCAGCACCACGGACACACTGGCCTCTTTGGGCAAGGGACGTGCACACTGAACGGCCTGGTAACGGTCGTCGATTTCATCAACATAGAACTCGGAGCGAATCAAAGCGTCGCGCTCTTTGCCCTCGATGGCTTTCAGTCCAATACGCTCGCCAATACCCTCTACACGGCAGTAGCCGCTCTTGACCAAAGAGGCGGTATTAACAGGCGCATTAAAGCTGAACAGGAAGGCCTGATCTTCGTCTATAGAGTTGTAGTAAGGCCGGCTGCTGTCCAAAATGGGACCACCGGAATTAAAGCGATATTGGGCCGGGCCGCTGATCGCTTCATTATTAATGCTACGAAAGCTCTTGGACACCGTGGCCGTACAACTTAAGCCAGGTCCGGGACGCTCATCAAACTCATAAATCCAACGACGGCTATCAAGCCAACGGCCCTGGCCGATCACGGCCGGATCGTCACACTCCACTTGCACGGGCGCAGGCAGTTGTGAATCACCGAAATGGACGGCGGGAGTGGCAAAGGTGACCTTCACGTCCCGCAATTCTGAGGTCGCCCCTTGGGGCGAGAAACTGCTAATAGTAATGGCTTGGGCGCTACTAACACCCAGCGCTAACATCAAACCCAGCAAAGCCTGGCGATGCATTATTCTTCCCCTATGGATATGCTATTTTCGGCGCCAGTTTAATGGAAATCAGGCTGTCTGAGCGTGTCTATTCAGCCCTATAGCGCGATAAAAAAGCCTTGAAGTGCAACAGAAAAAGACACCAGAATTTAAAGGAGCCGATCGGTCTATTCTCCTGACACCCGTGGCATTTGAAAGCAAAAATTTCAAATGCGACCAATACCTCCCTTTTTTACCTAAACAGACGGCATAAACTACGATAAGAAACAAAGTCACCCCCCGCATTAACTGGAAACCCCGCCCATACTCCCCATATGTGTTAATGCTTGCACCTGTGAACCCGCCTAGATTTCAGGACTGACTCATGAGCACAATGACAATAGAAGAGCTGGACAAGACCCGCGAAGAATGCCGCAAGTTGATCAGCCGGCGTGCCCTGCTCTCAGCGGCCGCTGCGGTAGTGCCCATTCCCGGTGTGGATGTGGGGGCGGACGTCGCGATCCTGATGAAGATCATCCCCATCATCAATTCCCGTTTTGGGCTGACTGCGCAAGATGTGGACGGCCTAAGTCCTGAACTTAAAAAGCTAGTGGTCGTCGGTGGGGCCAGCATGGGCCTGGGTCTGGCAGGACGCGTGCTAACGACGGATCGGGTGATCAATATTCTGGTGCGTCTGGGTGCAAAAAAACTGGCGGGTAAATACGGTGCGAAATATGTACCTTTAATCGGTAGCGCCATTTCGGCCTCCATCAGCTATATCGTGCTGCGCAAAGTGGGCAACCAACATATTGATGAATGCTACGAAATCGCCCGACGCCTCAGGCTTGAAAGCCAGCGACGCGAAGCCGTTCATACGATTGATGGCGGCGAAGAAGGTTTAATACGCGAAATCAAGGGCTAGTGCCCTGGAACTGTCGGTCTTGAAAAAACGAAACGGAGCCCTTCAATACGGCTCCGTTTCTTGTTTTGTGACTAAACAAACCTAGTAATGGTGACGGCAAGCTCAGCCAGCGGGAATCACGCCTGGCTCTTTACTGCGCCCATTCAGCATATAGTCCATCAACTCGCGCACCGACTTCATGGCTTTGCCAAAAGGCAGCGCTTCCGAGCTACGGAAGAACAGGCCACGCTGGACATCCCCTTTCAAGGCGTAAGCCAACTGGCGGTCGATACAAAACTGCCCATGACGCTGAACGCCATCGCGCAGACCGCAATGGGCCAGGCAATCAAAGCCTTCAGAGCAAGCACGCTCACGCGCCACCGACTGCAACTTCTGCTCTTTATGCAGATAGGCATCCAGCCAAGGGGTACGAACCGCACGAGCGGGCAAACCTGCCACACTCATGAAGGTAACGATATCCTTGGCTTCGGCATTCAACAGCACCCGCTTGAAATTTTCGTGCGCATCGCCTTCGTCGGTGACTGCAAATGCGGTCCCCATCTGAACCCCGTCCGCGCCCCAATCCATTAACTGGCGCAGTTGTTCAGGGCGATGGATACCACCGGCAGCGATCAAGGGGATACGCTCGGCTTCCAGACCCATTTCACGGAACAAGGCACGGCAACCTTCCAAAACACGCTGAAACGCGTATTCGGGTTTGCTCAGGGATTGGTCATCCGGGGCACCTAAGTGGCCTGCGGCGAATCGGGGATTTTCCAGTACCACGGCATCTGGCAAGCGCTTGCGACGCAGCCATTTTTTGACCAGCAAAGTCACACCGCGCACATCGGACAAAATTGGAATTAAAGCCACTTTGGGATGATCCTGAACCAGTTCAGGCAAATCCAGAGGCAGGCCAGCGCCCACCACCACCGCGTCCGCCCCGCTCTCGCAGGACTGACGCACATATTCGGGATACTGCGAAACGGCCTTCATGATATTGACCGCTACTGCCCCCTTGCCCGCCGAGCGTTCTCGAGCACGCGTGATTTCGCGGTCCAAGGCCTGCAAGTTAGCGGCATCCACCACGCCTTTTTCGACATCACCCTGAGTGCTGTCCATCAAATCCTCATGATGCCGCCGCAAATCCACGCTGGAGATCGTCCCCAGCCCGCCCAGAGCAGCTACAGTTCCAGCCAGCCGAGAAGCCGAAACACCGACTCCCATGCCTCCTTGAACAATAGGCAAAAGCAGTTTTCCCTTCAGGGACATGAGACGTAAATCCGTCTTTAGCACGATGTTATACCTTAGGTTGATGCAAGAACCTGCCGGCCACGTCGGGACCAGAAACAGGGCAAAAGAATCGTGGCCGCCTCAAAGAGAACGGCCACTAAGTTAAATCAGGCGGGAGTAACGAGCGCCGCTTTCCTGGCTCAAGTACTTGTCAAATACCATGCTGTAGGCACGTACAAACAAGCGGCCTTTGGGCGTGACCTGAATGGACTGGCTGTCCACCGTCAGCAAGCCTGCCTCTGCATAGCTATTGAGCTCTTGCAGCTCACCAGCAAAGTAGCTGGCGAAATCAATGCCATAGCGGGCTTCCAGGCGCACAATGGGCACCGGCATGCTGCACATCAAATGCATGATGACTTCGGCACGCAAACGATCATCCTGCTGCATCACAATCCCCCGCTCGATAGGCAGGCGACCCCGATCAATATCGGCGTAGTAATTGCGCAGACTGCGGGCGTTTTGCACGTGCATGCTGCCCACCTGACCAATAGACGAAACCCCGAAGGAAACCAGGTCACAGGCTGCACGTGTGGTGTAGCCCTGGAAATTGCGATGCAAACTGCCGTCCAGACGAGCCAGGTTGAGTTCGTCCGAGGGCAAAGCAAAGTGATCCAGACCGATATAGACGTAACCTGCGTCCAGCAAGCGCTGGGAAGACATCAGGAACAATTGCAGGCGTTGATCAGCGTCCGGCAGCTCTTCTTCATTGATAAGGCGCTGAGCCTTGAAGCGTGTAGGCAGGTGCGCGTAGTTATAGAGAGCGATGCGGTCAGGGCGCAGTTGCACCAGGGAGTCGATGGTGACTGCAAAACTATCCAGGGTTTGCAGGGGCAAACCGTAGATCAAATCCGTATTGATGGATTGAAAGCCGGCCGCCCGACCATCTTCAATCGCACGTTTGACCATCTCGAAAGGCTGGATACGATTGATCGCCTTTTGCACTTGGGGGTCAAAGTCCTGTACCCCAAAGCTGGTGCGGTTAAAGCCCAGAGCCGCCAAGTTCTGAAGCGTACCGTCTGCCAGTGTACGGGGGTCAATTTCGATGCCCAGTTCGGCATCGGCGGTGAACGAGAAATGCTCCTTGAGCTTGGCCATCAGGCGGGCCAGTTGTTCATTGTCCAGAAAAGTAGGGGAACCGCCACCCAGGTGCAGCTGTTCGGTCCGACGGTCTTCCCCCATATATTGGGTAACCATGTCGATTTCGCGCAGCAGGTAATCCAGATACTGTTCGCTCTTGCTACGATCTTGCGTAATGATTTTGTTGCAGGCGCAAAAATAGCAAAGCGATTGGCAAAACGGAATGTGCAGATAAACCGACAAGGGCGGGTTGCTACTGCTCAGGGCACGTCGTGACAGTTCGTGGATGTAGGGCTGGGCGGGAAAGTCCTGGAAAAAACGGTCTGCGGTGGGGTAGGAGGTATAACGCGGTCCGGAACGATCAAAGCGCCTGATCAGGGCTTCAGAGATTTCTATATCCTGCGCAGTGGGCACATTGGCGTCCGATGCTTCCAGGGTTTGCGGCATAAAGGGTCCTCCTGCTAGAGACCTGTTTCTTCTTGACAAGCATTCATTGTGAGAGAAAACCGCAGGCAGCCGCTTGACCTGCATCAAGACCGCAATAACTAAAAAAACGCTTTTTTTATCACTGTTGGGCTGAATTTAGCTTCATATATCGTATTATTAAGCGCTAGCCGCCTAAATTACCGCCTGTTGGAGTCAGATGTATTTGCTCGTGATCCTAGCACTGCCATTTATTGGTAGCCTGCTATCTTCCCTGATGCCCGCGAACTCTCGCAAACTCCAGGCATCTCTTGCAGGAACGGTCGCCGTTACTTGCGCCCTGCTCACGCTCTACGCCTATCCCGATATCGCTTCGGGAGAGGTACTTGAGTCTTCTCGATCCTGGATACCTGCGCATGGGCTGACTTTCAAGCTGCGCATGGACGGGTATGCCTGGCTGTTTAGCGTCATCATTACCTCGATGGGGGCATTGATTGCCCTGTACGCGCACTACTACCTGTCTGCGCAGGATCCGGTTCGACGCTTTTTCTCCTTCCTGCAAGCCTTTATGGGCTCCATGCTGGGCGTTGTCCTGTCAGGCAACCTGATTCAGCTGGTGGTGTTTTGGGAGTTGACCAGCCTGTCGTCTTTCATGCTGATTGCCTATTGGTATCACCGCATGGATGCTCGCCGGGGGGCGCGTATGTCCCTCATCATTACCGGCACCGGCGGTTTTTGCCTGCTGGCCGGTGTACTGATGCTGGGTCAGGCCGCTGGCAGCTACGACCTGAGCGTCGTACTGGCCTCTGGTGATCAGATCCGTAACCATCCCTGGTACACCGGGATGCTGATTCTGATTGCACTGGGTGCGCTGACCAAAAGCGCCCAGTTTCCTTTCCACATCTGGTTGCCCCACGCCATGGCGGCACCTACCCCGGTATCTGCGTATTTGCACTCGGCCACCATGGTGAAGGCGGGGGTCTTCCTGCTCGCACGTCTATGGCCTGCCTTGGCGGGCACCACCGAGTGGGCCGTCATTATTGGCGGCGCCGGTCTGTGTTCGCTGACCTTGGGTGCCTATGTGGCCATGTTCCAGCGCGACATGAAAGGCGTACTGGCGTATTCCACCATCAGTCACCTTGGGCTGATTACCTTGCTGCTGGGCTTAAATAGCCCGCTGGCGCTGGTGGCCGCTCTTTTCCACATGATGAATCACGCTACCTTCAAGGCCTCCTTGTTCATGGCGGCGGGCATTGTGGATCACGAGACCGGAACTCGTAACCTGAACCGTCTGTCGGGCCTGCGCCATGCCATGCCCCTGACGGCGACGCTTGCCACGGTGGCGGCGGCAGCCATGGCCGGTGTGCCTTTGCTCAATGGCTTTATCTCCAAAGAAATGTTCTTTGCCGAGACCATACTGGCCAGCAACGGCAGTACCTGGGAATACCTGCTGCCCGCTGTGGCCGTGATCGCGGGCTCGTTCAGCGTGGCTTATTCACTGCGCTTTATTGCCCAGGTATTCTTTGGCCCTGTCGCCAAGGACCTGCCGCGTGAACCGCATGAGCCCCCGCGTCGCATGCTGATCCCCAGTGCCATTCTGGTTTTGACCTGTCTGCTGGTCGGCGTCATTCCTAGCCTGACCTTTGGTCCTTTCCTGCATACCGCCGCCAGTGCCATCCTGGGCTCGGACATGCCCCAGTATGATCTGGCCTTGTGGCATGGGGTGAATCTGCCCTTGATCATGAGTCTGGTGGCAACAGTGATTGGCGTGTTGCTGGTATTGATCATCAACCGTTTCTACAAGAACCGCCAAGGCCGTACCCCCTTGCTGACGCGTGCCGACGGACGTCGCTTCTTTGAACTCATCATGGAGTATCTGGAAGTGGCCTCCAACTGGGCCGTGGGCAAGCTGTACTCGCCCCGCCTGCAACGACAGATGCTGTTGATTATCGTGGCAACACTGTGCGTGGCCGCCCTGCCTCTGGCGCGTGGCAACTGGTTCAAGTCCATGATCTTCACTCCGATTGACCCATTCTTTGCGCTTATGTGGGCTGTCGGGATTGCATGTGCCATTGGTGCGGCTCGTCAGGCCAAATTCCACCGACCCGCGTCCTTGCTGCTGTCTGGCGGTGCTGGTTTGGTCACCAGTCTGACCTTTGCCTGGCTGTCTGCCCCCGATCTGGCACTCACGCAGCTTGCGGTAGAAGTGGTCACAGTGGTGCTGATTTTGCTGGGCCTGCGCTGGCTGCCCCAGCGTGTCAGCGATATGCCTGGCGGCCAGGACAATAGTGGCCGTGCGCTGCTGCGCCGTAGTCGTGACTTGATTATTGCCATCTTGGCTGGAGCCGGCATTGCCGCCCTGGCGTATGCCATGATGACCCGCCCTCACCCCAGCGGTATCTCGCCCTTCTTTATTGAGAAAGCACTGCCCTTGGGCGGTGGAGCTAACGTGGTCAACGTGATTCTGGTCGACTTCCGTGGCTTTGATACCTTCGGTGAGATCGTGGTGCTAGGCATTGTGGCCCTGACTGTGTTCGCTCTGCTGCGGCGTTTCCGTCCACCAATCGAAGCGATTGCTCAGCCCTTGGCACGTCGCCAGAATGTAGCCGATAGCCGCGAAGCTGTCTTTGTGGAGCCCGATCCCAAAGCGGAGCTACCGGAAGGCATTATGCAGATTCCAGCTGTCTTGCTGCGTTTGCTGTTGCCCATTTCCACTCTTATTGCCTTGTACTTCCTGCTGCGCGGCCACAATCTGCCCGGGGGCGGTTTTGTGGGCGGCCTGATTATGGCCACCGGCATTATCTTGCAATACATGGTCAGTGGTGTGGTGTGGATGGAATCGCGTCCTTTGATTCAGCCACAGACCTGGATTGGTTTAGGCCTGCTGACCGCTGGCGTTGCTGCCATGCTGGTCTGGGCCTTTAACAAGCCCTTCCTGGCGGCCCAGAACTGGGATCTGCACCTGCCTTTGATTGGCGATGTGCATACCTCTAGCGCACTGATCTTCGACATCGGGGTCTTTATGCTGGTCATTGGTTCCACCATTTTGATTCTGGTCGCCCTGGCTCACCAATCCCTACGTTTTTATCGCAAACTGCCTTCCTTGCGTTCCGCCTCGGACGCCGTTTCCGGGATGGAGAACAAATAATGGAACTCGTGCTCTCTATTGCCATCGGTGTATTAGCAGGCTCAGGCGTCTGGCTCTTGCTACGCCCTCGTACCTTTCAATTCATTATGGGACTGGCTCTGGTCTCGTATGCCGTCAACTTGTTTATCTTCAGTATGGGTAGGCTCAAAATCAGTGCAGCACCGGTGATCAATTCCAACGATCTGGGGGCCAGCTATGCGGACCCCCTGCCCCAGGCTTTGGTGCTGACCGCCATTGTGATCGGCTTTGCCACCACCGCCCTGTTTCTGGTTGTCATTCTGGCCAATCGCGGCTTGAGCGGCACTGACCACGTTGATGGCCGTGAGGAAGACGATCTGTGAGTCTACTCAATCAACACTTGCCCGTATTGCCCGTTGCCATTCCCATGATCGCAGCGGCTTTGATGGTGATGCTGCGCGACAAGCGTCGTCACTACAAACTCCTGGTTGCTTTCAGCTCCCTGTTGGCCCAGCTGTTTTGTGCTGTCTACCTTCTTTTGCTGGCCGATGGCACGCTGGCCCCGATCTGGCCACAAGCCGTAGGCGTCTATTTGCTGGGTGACTGGCCAGCTCCCTTTGGGATTGTGCTGGTGGTCGATCGCTTGGCTGCCTTCTTGCTGGTTCTGACCAACGTCCTGGCTTTTTGCTGCTGGTTCTATTCGCTGGCCCGCTGGGATCGCGTCGGGGTGCATTTCCACTCCTTGTTCCAGCTCTTGCTCATGGGTTTGAACGGTGCCTTCCTGACGGGCGACCTATTCAACCTGTTTGTATTCTTCGAAGTCCTGCTGGCGGCCTCCTATGGGCTGATGCTGCACGGTTCGGGCGCAGCCCGCGTCAGCGCTGGCCTGCACTATATTGCCGTCAACCTGATTTCCTCTTTCTTGCTGCTGATTGCCATTGCCATGGTCTATGGCGTGACTGGCACCTTGAACATGGCGGATCTGGCCTTACGAGCAGGCTCTATGCCGGACTCGGACCGTCTGGTCTTTGAATCGGCAATGGCTATCTTGGGAATTGCCTTCTTGATCAAGGCTGCCGCCTGGCCCTTGAACCTGTGGCTGCCCAATGCGTATGGCAATGCCAGCGCCCCGGTTGCGGCCATGTTTGCCATCATGACCAAAGTGGGGATCTACGCCCTGCTGCGCATCGGCTCTTTGCTGTTGCCCACCGGTGCTCCCGCTGCTTTTGGGGTTGCCTGGATGTTCCCAGCCGGTATTGCCACTCTGGCCTTCGGTGCTATCGGGGTGATGGCGGCACAGCAACCAGAAAGACTGGCCAGCTACTGCATTATTGTGTCCTCGGGCACCTTGCTGGCGGCGTTGGGCATGCCCGGCGTCATCCTGACCGGCCCCGCGCTCTACTACATGCTCAGCAGTGTGTTGGCGTTGGGGGCGTTCTTCCTTCTGCTGGAACTGGTCAGCCGTACCAAGCCCTTTGGTGCCGACCTTCTGGCCGTCAGCCAGGAAGTTTTCGACCTAGATGACCCGGAATCTGACGACCATAGCGACGATGTGGTCGGGGTCGCCATTCCAGGCGTGATGGTCTTCCTGGGTATGTCTTTTATTGCTTGTGCCTTGCTGATTGTGGGCCTGCCGCCCCTGTCTGGCTTTGTCGCCAAGCTGTCCTTGTTGACCGCGGCATTGAAAGCCTCGGGCCAATCTCCCGAGCCATTGAACGCCTGGATTCTGACCGCCGCCGTGCTGATTTCTGGGGTAGCCGGTTTGATCGCCATGGTCCGGGTTGGGATTCGTCTGTTCTGGAGCAATAGCTCGCTGACTATTCCGCGCTTAAAGCTGATCGAAGCGGCACCCATTGCCAGCATCATCGTCGCTTGCGGGATCTTGAGCTGGTACGCAGGCCCCATTACCACTTATCTGGAGCAAACGGCCCACCAGTTGGATGAGCCCCGTATTTATATCGGTTCCGTCTTGCGGCAAAACCCCATGCGTTCTGTCCAAGCTGAAGGATTATGATGAGACGCTATACCAAACATCTCTTCCTGCCCTTGCTACTGCTGGCTCTGTGGCTGCTGCTAAACGATTCGGTCTCACCGGGTTACTTGGTGCTGGGTCTTTTTCTGGCAGGCGCGCTGAGCCTGGCCGCTATTCCGTTTCGCCCTGTCAAAGCCAGTATCCGTCACCCTTTCCTGGCTTTGAAGCTGATTGCTCAGGTTGCCTGGGATATCGTGCTCTCCAATATCGCAGTGGGCCACCTGGTTTTAAAAGGCAGCAAAGCACCGCGCCCCGGTTTTCTGGCCATTCCGCTACGCCTGACAGACCCGCACGGTTTGGCGGCACTGGCCTGCATCATTACCTACACCCCTGGTACGGTCTGGTCCGGCTTCGATTACGAAACCCGCATCCTGACCTTGCATATTCTGGACCTGCAAGACGAACAGCAGTGGTTAGACACCATTCAGAAGCGCTACGAGTCGCCGCTACTGGAGATTTTCCAATGATAGACATTGTTTATTGGGCCTGTCAGTTTGCCTTGGGCTGCTTTGTGCTGGGCATGGGCTGCGCCGTCATACGCCTGCTAAAAGGCCCCTCGGCAGCCGATCGCGTGCTGGCGCTGGACACCATGTACATCAACGGCATGCTGGCCTTGCTGGCTTTGGGTATCCGTTTTGACTCCACCCTGTACTTTGACATAGCCCTGCTCATTGCCCTGTTTGGCTTTGTAGGTTCGGCTGCTATGGCCAAATTCCTGCTGCGCGCGGAGGTTATCGAGCCATGAGTACGCCTCTATTGCCTTGGTGGCTGGCTGTGCCGGTCGCACTTTTACTTGTACTGAGCGGCGTTGTTTCGCTGGTGGGCTCTGCCGGTTTACTGCGTTTCAAGCACTTTTATTCACGTATCCACGCACCCACCATGGGTAATACCTTGGGTACGTTTTTCATGGTTCTGGCCGTCGCGATCAGCGCCAGCCACCTGATGAGCCGGCCTATTTTGCATCCGCTCATCATTAGCGTGCTGCTGATCATCACCTCGCCAGTCACCGCTATTTTCTTGATGCGCGCCGCGATCAAACGCGAACACCGCCAACGTCTGGCCGAGTATGGCCCGGACGAGCCTGGCTACCTGGACATGCCCCACAAGGCACCCGCTCCCAAACAGCCTGTTGAATCCGACACCAGCAAGGACTAAAAAGACGGCAAGGGCTTTAGAAATTTTTTATTGCCCTCACTTACAAGAGCAACACTTATACTGACTAGTGTTCACTGCGTATCGAGGCTTGCCTCCTACGCAGTTATTTTCGGGGCTTTGCGGCCTGCTCATGATGACTCATAACAGTGCTCGCCAAGCCGGTGATTCCCTTAGCAAGTCAAGGAGTGAGATAGATGAGTTTAACTACACGCCCAACACGAATTTTGAGTGCCGGCCTGCTTAGTCTAGGTTTACTGTCCTCTGCTGCCTGGGCTCAAACTGCTACCCATAACTACCAGCAAGATGTGCAGCACTGCGACCAATTCAGCGGCGAGCAGCGCAAGACCTGCCGACGTGAAGCGGGTGCAGCCCTGCAGGCAGAACGCCACAATAAGCTGGAGCAGCACAATTCCAATCTGGATGCGAACCGCCAGGCACGCTGCCATCGCCTACCTGTTGACCGCCAGCAAGACTGCTTGAAGTCCATGACCGGTCAAGATACGACCGTACGCGGTAGTGTGGAAGGCGGCGGTATTTTGCGCGAAACCACCACGGTGGTCCCCGTGCAGTAAATGTACCGACACTGGATAACTGCACGACTAGCAGTGACACAGGCTCAAATCTGATTTGTCCCAACTAGCAGACATCAAATTTGATCCTTAATGAAGAATGGGCCTTACGGCCCATTCTTCATTTCAGCTTATAGCTCGACCTGTATGCCCATCTCTACCACTCGATTGGGCGGAATCTTGAAAAATCGTGTGCTTCGGCTGGCATTTCTAGCCATGAAAGCAAACAAACGGCGGCGCCAGCCCAAATACCACGGCTGCCGCGACTGAATCATTACTGTCTGACGCGACAAGAAATAAGAAGTCTGCATAGGCTCCAGATTCAGCTCGGGGTGCTCCAACGTAATCTGTTCCAGTAATTGCGGCACGTTGGGTTCTTGTTTAAAGCCCCATGATGCGATTGCCTGCCAACTGCCGCGCCCCAAACGCTGCAAGGTATAACGCTCCCCAAAGGGAACATAGGGCACACCTTCGCTGGTCACTGTCAAAAACAGCACCTGTTCATGCAACACTTTATTGTGTTTAAGGTTATGCAATAAGGCAGGTGGCACCGAATCTGGAATGGTGCTCATGAACACCGCTGTGCCAGGCACACGGGTGGGCGAATACTCCTCAAGATTCAGCAAAAACTCTTTTAAAGGTTGTTTGTTTTCCAGCAAACGTTCGTGCAAAACAGCACGACCATGTCTCCAGGTCAGCATCAATCCCAGCAGAACCGCTCCCACCAGCAGAGGCAGCCAGCCACCATCCAGCACCTTGAGAGCATTGGCCGAAAACAGCAACACATCCAGAATCAAGAAGATAGCCAGCAAAATCAGCCAAGCCCAACGCTTGATGCCACTGGCTTGGCGGGGCAACAGCACAATAGCCAGCAGGCTGGTCATCAGCATGGTGCCCGTTACCGCAAAGCCGTAAGCGTGAGCCAGACTATCCGAAGAGCCAAAACTGACCACCAAAATCATGACGGCTACACACAGCAACAGGTTGACTCGCGGCAGATAAATCTGCCCCTCTTCCTTGGCCGACGTGTGTTGAATAACCATGCGGGGCCAAAATCCCAGCTGCACCGCCTGCCGAGTCACCGAAAACGCCCCGGAGATCACAGATTGGGACGCAATCACGGTGGCTACGGTTGCCAGCATCACCATAGGCACCAAAGCCCAATTGGGAGCCAGAAAGAAAAAGGGATTCCGAATAGCGGCCGGATCAGAAATCAGCAAGGCCCCTTGGCCGAAATAACACAGCACCAGGCAAGGCATCACAATCAGAAACCAGGCCCGGCGAATCATGGGACGACCAAAATGGCCCATATCGGCATACAAAGCCTCCGCTCCCGTCAGCGCCAACACCAGAGCGCCCAGAAGCAAAAAGGTTTGCCAGGGAGCCTCGGCAATAAAGGCAATTGCCCATCGTGGGTCCAAGGCCATCAGAACTTGCGGATGCTCAATCACGCGCCACAAGCCCAGGCCACCCAGAACCAGAAACCACAGCAGCATGATGGGACCAAACAACTTGCCCATGGTGCCGGTGCCGTGCGACTGAATCAGAAACAAAGCTACTAAAACCGCCAAGGCCAAAGGCACTACCCAGGGGTCCAGCACATGGGACACCATGCCTATCCCTTCCAACGCAGACATCACCGAAATTGCGGGTGTGATGATGCTGTCCCCGTAAAACAGGGCCGCCCCGATCAGGCCCAGCACCACAATCACCTGCCTACGCGGGCCCTGCAGCCCACGAGCGGCCAGCTCCATCAAGGCCAAGGTGCCACCCTCCCCCTTATTGTCCAGGCGCAGCACGACCGTCACGTATTTGATGGACACCACCAAGGTCAGCAACCAGAACAACAAGGAGAGCACGCCGTAGACCTGCTCTGCACCGGGCTGCCCGTAAGCACTCAGAGCCACCTTCATGGTGTAGAGCGGACTGGTCCCTATATCGCCGTACACCACGCCTAAAGCGCCCATCAACAAGGCGGCCTGAGCCGCTTTTCTGGGGTTTTCTGTAGTTGTGTTCAAGGCTTTAATTTCCAATTAAAGAATCGTGCCGGGTCAGACGCGCACCAATGCGCGGACCGGGGAAAACAATGGTGACACGGGTACCAGGGAAATCAGGGCGACTCATCAAGCTCCACCAGGCCCCGTGTGCACGGGCAATTTCCTGCACAATCGCCAGCCCCAGGCCCGAACCGCCGGCCTGACTGCCGGGAGACCGATAAAAGGCCTCAAAGACCCGCTGCTGCTCGCTGGCCTCAATACCGGGACCGTGATCCTCCACCGACAAAGAAGGCGGGTTGCTGGCTACGCGCAGCACAATTCGGTCTGTCCCTTTCCCGTAACGCAGCGCGTTATCCATCAAATTCGAGAGCAATTCACGCAAGAGTACAGGGGCGGCATCAATCCACACTGGTTTTTCAGGTGCCAGCAAATGGATCTCGGCACCATGCTGGCGTGCCTGCAAAAACCAGTCTCCGCCTTCTTCACGCGTCCATTCGCACAAGTCCAGGCGTACAAAACTGTCTTTGATATTGGTATCGGCATCCGTACGCGCCAATACCAGCAGTTGCTGCCCCAGGCGAATCATACGGTCCGACACACTTTTAATGCGTTCGGCACGCTGTCGAATATCGTCGGGCAAAGGCCGCGCCAGCATCAGCTCGGACTCCAGCTGCAAGCCCGTCAAAGGCGTACGCAATTGGTGAGCGGCATGGCCAATAAACCGTTTTTGTGCCTGCAAGGTATCACGCTGGCGTTCCAGCAATTCGTTAAAGTGCTCCACCAAAGGCACGATCTCGGCAGGCAAGGCACTGGCATCCAGACGCTCGAAGTCATCATCAGCCCGATTGCGGATCTGCTGGGACAAATCATCAATAGAGGCAAGCTGGGAGCGAATGCCCGACAACAGCACCCAGGCGATCAGGCTGACGAGCAAAACCTGGCTCAAGGCCATCGTCCAGAAAATATCACGCAGCAGCCAATCTTCCAGGCTCATGCGGCGCGTCAGAATCCAGGTGACGCTCAAATCGAGCACCACCAGAATGGAAATAGGGGGAAATAGCCGGCCCATCAATTTGCGGGCCAAAGAGCCGGGAGCAAGAAAGCGCTCCAGCCAGGCTCTCAATACAGAGGCTTTGGCGGCTGAAGAAAGGTGCTGATCGGGCATGGTTGACCTAAAGTTTCAGGTAGCTGGCATGGCTACCGTTACGCTCCGGCCACGCTCTCCACATCGAGCAAATAGCCAAAGCCGCGCACAGTCTGTATGACAGCCCCGGTGCCTTCCAGGCGTTTGCGCAAACGATAAACGTAGACTTCGACCGCATTGTCGCTGAAATCGGCATCCCAGGCGGACAAGGAGTTAATAATTTGCTGCTTGGTGACCACTCGCCCTGCCCGCATCATCAACATTTCCAGCACAGACAGTTCGCGTACTGACAAGGTGACACGTTGACCTGCGCAGCGCAACTCACGGCCTATGGTGTCAAAACTGAGCGGCCCTACATCAATGACCGGTTGCACCTGACCACTGCGACGGCGACCAAACACCCGCACGCGAGCAGCCAGCTCAGACAGATCAAAAGGTTTGATGAGATAGTCATCTGCACCGGCGTCCAGCCCGCCCACACGATCATCCACGCCATCTCGGGCGGTCAGAATCAGAACGGGGATGGCATTGCCTTTCTGCCGCAACTGACGCAGCACATCCAGGCCACTGATGCCGGGAAGGTTCAGGTCTAAAAGCAGAAGGTCGTAGACCTGGGCGCCCAGCTCCTTCAAGGCACTTTCGCCTTCCTGGAGCCAATCAACGGCATAGCCCTGATCACTCAGAAATTCTTGCAGTGCGGCGCCCAGTATGGCGTCGTCTTCGATAACTAGTACACGCATTTGGACGATTTTATTACGAAACTGGCCCCTCGCGTTGCAGTCACAATGCGAGGGGCCAGAAAAAACAACACGGGGGCGAGTATTACTGAGCCGGCTGGGCTGCGGCAGGCTTTTCAGCAACCGCTGTCCCTTCCTTGGTCTCGCCTGCTTCACCGGCTGCCTTGGTCGTAGGACCCGGGCGAGTGATAAATCCCAAACGAGTCATACCGGATGCTTTGGAGCGGCTCATGACTTGGGCCAGCACTTCATAGCGAGTATCGGTATCAGCACGAATGCGCAACTCGGGCTGAGGCTGATCTTTGGAATACGGGGCCAACGTGGCTGTCAGGTCTTCCAGATCAACCGGCTGCTCGTTCACGAAGATCTGCCCTTCTGCATCAATAGCCAGATCAATGGTCTTGGGATCTTGCTGTACCGGTTCCGAAGACGCCTGAGGCAACTGAATCTTGATGGAGTGAGACAGCAGCGGAGCCGTGATCAGAAAAATCACCAGGAGCACCAGCATGACGTCGATCAGCGGCACCATATTGATTTCGGACAAGGCCGAGCCCGAATTGCGATTATCAAAGCTGCCAAAGGCCATGATTAGTGCTCCCGCTTGGTAGCCGCTGCCGAACTGGATGCCGTGCCGCCACCCGAAGTGGGAACGCGACGCAGAACAGGCTGGTTATCTTGCACAGGCTGACCGGTAGTCAGGAAGGTGAACAGATCGTGCGCAAACGCGTCCAGCTGGGACAAGTAAACACGGTTGGTACGTACAAAGGCGTTGTAGGCCAACACAGCAGGAATCGCCACGGCCAGACCCAGACCGGTCATCACCAGCGCTTCGCCTACAGGGCCAGCAATCTTGTTCAGGGTGACGCCATCGGACAGGCCGATATTGATCAGCGCGTGATAAACGCCCCACACCGTGCCGAACAGACCAACAAAAGGAGCCGTCGAACCGACCGAGGCCAACAAGGTCAGGCCGTTTTCCAGTTTGGCGGTTTCTTCGTCCATGACTTTACGCATGATGCGCGACACAAAGGCATCGGTAGAGCCTTTCTCTTCCAGACGCATGGCACCGTATTTCACGTGGTGCTTTTGCGCATGGATAGCGTGGCTGGCCAGGTGGCTGAACGGATCGCGCGCACCGTGGGTAGAAATTTCGTTCTCAACCTGCTCCAGGGAGCTGGCAGACCAGAAATCGCGCATAAATGCCTGCGAGCGACGCTTCAGGCGGAAAGACAGCACACCTTTGACGATGATCAGATACCAGCTGGCAACGGACATCAGCGCCAGGATCACGAACAGCGTTTTACCGACCACATCACTTTGCTGGATGAAATGCAGCACGCCGGTTGCCTCTTCAGCGGCAACCACACTGGCGGCAGCCTGATCGGCGACAGGCCCTGCAACCTGGGCCAGGCTTACCCATACGCTTTGAAATAGTTCCTGCATCATTGATATATCCTAGTAAACAAAGTCGAAAGGAATATCGGCCATGGCACGATAGGCCACACCATTTTCCGTATATGGTTTGAAACGTGCTGTGCGTACAGCCCTCAGCGCCGACTCATCCAGACGCTCATAACCGGATGAGTTTTGTACCTTGGCTTCCAACACTGTTCCTTGGGTTGAAATCACTACGCGAACCACCACGCGCCCCTGTTCGCGACGACGCTCCGATGCCCGTGGGTAGACAGGCACAGGGCGACGCCCCAAATAGTCCACGCGACCAATCAGCTTGGGCCGATCGCCATCCGTAGAACGGGCAGCAGATTGAGCCGTATTGTCCGTGGCCGGACCGGCCTGGGCAGCAGGAGCTGCAGGCTGAGCCGGTTGCGGCGTTTCTGCCGGCGGCACTTCGGGCTTCGGTTGTGGCTTGGGCTTAGGTTTTGGTTTGGGCTTGGGTTTTGGCTTGGGCGGCTCGGGCAGCGGTGGTTTTTCCACGATAGGCTCTGGCTCGGGTTCCGGCTCAAGTTCCGGTTCCGGTTCAGGCTCTGGTTCGGGTTCCACTTCTGGCTCGGGTTCCGGCTCCGGTTCAGCCACTACCTCTTCAGGGGGTGCACTGACCTGTTCCTGTTGTTGCGGGGACTCTGTAACTTCCAGCAAAGTCACCCCAACAACATCCATAGGGGCTGGTTCACCCACTATCTTGGGGGTTTCTGTCCACAAGAGGGTAGCCAAGACACCAACGTGCAATCCCAGTGCTAATGCCAGTCCCGTTGCCTTCAAGGCCAGCATCGAGCGATTATTCATTTGAGAAGCAATTCCGGTCATAATCCGTTCTACACATTCTGCAACCCGCATGGACCATGACGGGACCGGACAGGATGCCCAGTGAAGTATCGAATCTTAACAGAAACAGGAATGATTCTCAATACTAAATTCCTGGAATATTTCCTGCCTAAAATCCGCCCTGCAAAAACCTCCCAGATACTAACGCAGACAGGCTGACCATAGGCCAGCCTGTTGAGAATAATTTGCAAAAAAGGCTAGGAAACGCGTACTTCAGCCTGGGGTTCCAAGGGGAAGGCGCTGAACTTGCGTGGCAAGGCCAAAGCCCGTTCGCCAGGACGCAAACCGAGCTGAGACCAACGCTGGTGATCGAACTCGGCTTCCCAGGCACGATCCCCCTCGTTTAAGGCCAGTTCAACCCGCACCGTCGCCCCCAAGGGAATGATCCGCTGCACAGCCACCACAATCCCTTGGCCATCCAGCTGACGCTGCAAATCCAGGTCATGGGGACGGACATAGCCTACTGCCTCGCCTTGCCCGGCGCTTTGTCCATTCAAGGCCTGACTGGACTCAAATTGTCCCAGTTGAGGATCAGCCACAAAGCGCCCTTGCTGGAATTGCCCCGGCAAGCGGTTGGCCGCCCCCAGGAACTCATACACAAAGGGACTGGCCGGATGGTTGTACACGTCTTGCGGCGCACCCTCCTGCTCCACCCTGCCCTTGTTCAGAACCACGATACGGTCAGCGACTTCAATCGCCTCTTCCTGATCGTGCGTCACAAACAAGGTGCTGATATGCAGATCATCATGCAAGCGCCGCAACCACGAGCGCAATTCTTTGCGAACTTTGGCGTCCAGCGCTCCGAAGGGCTCATCCAGCAAGAGCACGCCTGGCTCTACCGCCAAAGCACGGGCCAAGGCGATGCGTTGTCGCTGACCGCCTGACAAGGCGGCGGGATAACGATCCGCCAGCCAGTCCAGTTGAACCAGCTCCAGCAGTTCGTGCACACGCTGACGGATCTGCGCTTCAGGCAGACGTTGCTTGCGAGGCTTGATACGCAGACCAAAGGCCACGTTCTCAAACACAGTCATGTGACGGAACAAGGCGTAGTGCTGAAACACAAACCCGACTTGCCTGTCCCGTGTGCCAACCGCAGCCACATCCTTGCCGTTGATCAGCACCTGACCCGCATCCGCATGTTCCAGGCCCGCCACGATGCGAAGCAAGGTCGTCTTGCCGCAGCCTGAAGGGCCCAGCAAGGCCACCAGTTCGCCCGCCGGAAAATCCAATGTCACATCACCCAAGGCGGTAAACGCACCGAACTGTTTAGATAGATGACGAACTTCGATACTCATAATGAACTCCGAATGCGGTCATCCACGATGACCGTCTTGAACCATTTTGCGCTCGGACCACAATTTAAGCGCCAACGTCAGTAAAGCCAATACTGCCAGCACAGAGGCCGACGCAAAGGCGCCCACTGTGTGATAGTCGTTGTACTCAATCTCGACATGTAAAGGCAGTGTGTTGGTCTGACCACGTATATGACCTGACAGCACAGACACCGCCCCGAATTCACCCATTGCACGCGCATTACACAGAATTACGCCATACAAGAGGCCCCATTTGATCTTGGGCAGAGTCACCCGCCAAAACATTTGCCGTCCGCTTGCCCCCAGAACCCGGGCCGCCTGCTCTTCTTCGCTACCCTGCATTTGCATCAGGGGAATCAGTTCCCGCGCCACAAAGGGAAAGGTCACAAACAAGGTTGCCAATACCAGCCCCGGCAAGGCAAACACAATACGAATATTATTGGCATCCAGCCAGTCCCAGAACGGCCCCTGCCGCCCGAAGATCAGAAGGAACATCAATCCGGCAATTACGGGCGAGACCGAAAACGGCAGATCAATCAAGGTAGTCAACACGCTTTTGCCACGAAAATCGAACCGCGAAATCGCCCACGCAGCCGCCAGACCAAAAGCAATATTCAAGGGGACGGCAATGACAGCAACCAGAACGGTCAGACTGGCGGCGTGCAAGGTATCACTTTCGCTCAAAGCCGACAGATAAGGCATGACGCCTCGACTAAAGGCCGTCATAAAAACCAGCACTAAAGGCAAGAGCAAAAACAGCACAAAGAACAGCAAGGCGATACTAATCAGTACCACCTTGACCAGCCTGCTCTCATCCTGAGCGGCCCGCAAACGCGCCGTATGCACCGGCACCGCCTGCACATTCGATTCCATCACCAAGGTCGTGCTCATCGGGCGGCCTCCAAGGACAGCGGCGCGGCCACTTTGGCCGCTTTACCGCGAGCCTGTCCAGAATGACGGGACTGCAGATACCACTGCAAGCGATTGATGGCCAACAGGATGATGAAAGACAAAACCATCATCAACACCGCCAGCGCGGAGGCTCCGGCATAGTCAAACTGTTCCAGCTTGATCACGATAAGCAAAGGGGTAATTTCCGAGACCATGGGCACATTACCGGCAATAAAAATGACCGAGCCATATTCACCCACTGCCCGCGCAAAGGCCAAGGCCACACCCGTCAGGCAAGCAGGCAAAATGGCCGGAAAAATCACTTTGGAGACGGTCTGGAAACGATCGGCTCCCAAACAGGCACTGACTTCCTCTTGCTCCTGCTCCAGCTCTTCCAGCACAGGTTGCACCGTGCGCACGACAAATGGCAGACCAATAAAGACCAGCGCAATCAACACGCCCCAAGGAGTAAAGGCGATCTGGCCCACATAAGGCTCCGCCCAGGAACCAATCCAACCCGTTGGGGCATAGATGGCTGCCAGCGAAATCCCTGCAACCGAAGTGGGTAAAGCAAAGGGCAGATCAATCAAGGCATCCACGATGCGACGGCCCGGAAAGCGGTAGCGCACCAACACCCAAGCCAGAATCAGGCCAAATACGCCGTTAATCAAAGCTGCCAGCGCTGCCATACCAAAGGTCAGCTTCAAGGAAGCCAGGACGCGGGCAGCGCTGATGGTTTCCCAAAAGGCCGACCACCCCATTGTTGTTGTCTTGAGCAGGACGGCGGACAAGGGAATCAACACAATCAGGCTTAAGTAGCTGATGGATAAACCCATAGTCAGGCCGAAACCTGGCAAGGCACGCTGTTTGCGAGCGGCTGGCAAAAAGCCCCATCGGCGGGCTTGGGGCAGACTGCGGTCCGGTGTGGTGGCGGGGCTCATTTGCTCAAATAAATGCTGTCAAATACGCCGCCATCGGCAAAGTGCTTGGCCTGTACCTGAGTCCAGCCGCCCAGCTCATCATCCACCTTGTAGAGCTTTAAGCTCGGGAACTGATCACGGTATTTTGCTGCGACCGATTCCAGTCGAGGACGATAAAAATGGCGGGCAGCAATCTCCTGACCCTCAGGGCTGTAGAGATACTCCAAATACGCTTGGGCCACTTTCTGGGTGCCATGCTTGGCCGCATTAGCATCGACCAGGGCCACGGGAGGCTCAGCCAGAATACTGCTGGACGGGACAACGATATCAAAGCGATCTGGCCCCAAATCCTTGACCGACAGCAGAGCCTCGTTTTCCCAGGCAATCAGCACATCCCCAATGCCACGCTCTACAAAGGTCGTTGTCGATCCGCGCGCTCCGGAATCCAGAACACTGACGTTGCGATACAGCTTGGAGACGAAATCTCGTGCCTTGTCCTCGTCCCCATTACCTTGCTTGAGGGCATAAAGCCAAGCGGCCAGATAATTCCAGCGCGCCCCAGCCGAGGTCTTGGGGTTAGGCGTGACCACTTTCACATCGGAACGGATCAAATCATCCCAATCCTTAATACCTTTGGGATTGCCCTTGCGCACCAAGAGCACAATGGTGGAGGTGTAGGGTGTGCTGTTATCCGGCAAACGCGCCTGCCAGCCTGCGTCCAGCAAGCCAGACTGCGCAATCTGATCAATATCGGACGAAATGCCCAGCGTCACGACATCAGCAGGCACGCCATCAATCACGGTGCGGGCCTGCTTGCTGGAGCCACCGTGGGAACTGCGGATCACCACGCTGTCGCCAGTTTGTTCTTTGTAATGGGCTTGGAAGGCCTTATTGAATTCAGAGTACAGCTCACGAGTCGGGTCGTAAGAGACATTCAGAATACTGACCTCGGCGGCCACCGCCGTCGCCGCAGCCAGCACTAACGCCAGCAAGGCCCCCGCCTTGACGCCCTTCCACTTCTGTTGAATCCGCTTCATTTCCCATCCCCTAGAAACCATTTCCAAGCAATGAGAACGAGTCTAGCAAGGCTGTTTCGCCTAGCTAAATACCGATTCTTTGATTAGATATAGCGCAGAGATGGAGGGGCTGAGGGCGGTTTACCAAGAAAGCCTAGCAAAGAGCCCTTAAACACAGTTCACGCTTGGAGGCCTGGCTTGGACTCGGGTTTAACCAACACCAACTCCCACATCGCCTTTCGCCTTATATATTTGCGCGATGTCATGTGTTGTACCGAGATTCGTTGCCACTCCTGCCCAAAAAGCCTGTCCAGCGCGGCCTGATCAAAGAAGCGCTTTTGCTTGCCTTGATCGTTGTAGAAGTTCTCTTCAATCAACTCCCCCTGCCCCGCTCCAAAGTTCACATCTTCAGTGGAATTGAGGCGACACAGAAAAATCCCACCGGGTTTCAGGCTATCCCACACCCGTTGCACCATTGCCTTGGTTTCAAGCCAGGGAAAGTAATGCAGAGACAGACTGGCGATGACGACCCCAAAGTCTGTGGCCGCTGCTGGAAAAGGATCACGCGAGTCCCGACATTCAATATGCGCATCTGGCGCACGTTGCCTGGCCGTTGCGACGCACCCCGGAGATAAATCAAAGGCAATCACATCCAACCCTGCCCGGCTAAGCGTGACCGTGTCATCACCAAAACCGCAGCCAATCTCTAGGACGAGCGATACTGCCCCATGTTGAATAACAAGAGGCAGCCAACGATCAAGCCAGGGGTCGGAGAACATCGATGGGACTTCCTTGCGTGGGAGAACTGCTGGAATGAACTAAGACTGTACTTGAGGAAGCCCCTTGCTACCAATCACGCTCAAGGATTACAGGATAAGAACGCTAGCGGCCAACGCATCCCTATCTACTAGATATAAAACCCAATGCTCTAAAAAGATACGTAATCCCCCTCATATTCAACCTGCCTATACCGCGAGCTATCGAATATGGTATCCCTGACCTATAAAACCTTCCTTACATCACTATTCCTACTCAACCCAAAATTTCGGATAGAACGTGCTCACTAAGCTAGACACCAAACTCACGATCCAATAAAGACCGAATTAAGAGTTGATTTTAGAATACAGAAATATGAAAAATTTTATAAAAAATATAGAATTTAAATTATTAAGAGCGATCGTATTTTTATTAACAACATGCTGGACTATATGGTCACCTGCTGCCAGCTTTGATTGCAATAAAGCCGCTACTTCCATCGAACACCAAATCTGTGCAGATCCTCAACTATCTGAACTCGATGAGACGCTTAACGAAAAATATAAGATTGCACGCACTCAGAGCAATAATCGTGAGGCTATTAAGCAGCAACAACGGCTGTGGCTGACAAGCACTCGGGATGCCTGCAATGACCTTGAATGTCTGAAAGATGCCTATCGGGCTAGAATCACCGCATTAACCCTTATCAATGACACCGCAAGCACTCCCCGTAGTGTTAGCAGACAGGTCACACCTTCTTCCCCACAGTCTCGGGCCGTCCCTGAGCCGAGCTCTAAAACCGACAAATCCTTATTTTTTGTTTTTGCCATTGCTTTTTTTGCACTAGCACAATGGATAACACCTAAAAAGGATAGGCGTTTCAAGACAGGATATAAAAACAATAGAACCATTCCAAAAGCGGTCTACATCCTCTACACCTTATCTGCTGCATTCATATTTTTTGGTATTTTATAAAAACCAGGGTGATATTAAAAACCATAAAACATCACCCCACAAAAAAACACTACCAGGAAGCTGCCGACCCCTTTGAAACTGAGATGATACAGCCAGGGGCTGAAACCGTTAAACAGAGCATATAAGAGGGCCGCCAAACGAATGATTTCGATTAATGATCACTCCTCCTCCGAAGCTCAGCAGCGTATACAGATGCACTAAACCTTAGCCTTACTAACGCTGCACCTGCAATACCTGGGCACCTGCGGGGTCATGCACTAGAACTTCTTTTTCCTCAATCAAGAACTCCGTCAGATCTTGTCCCATCACCACTGGCCCTTGATAGGTGCTGCGTGTGCGCTCCAACAAAGTCTGCTCGGGAATACGAGATCCTGATTCTGGCGAATAATAAATAATATGGGTGTACGCCCCCACCGCCGGCTTGCTCTCTGAAAACACCTTCCCAACCTCTTCAGGCGTCGCAAAGTGCTTAAGAGTCTCATTCAGAACCGGGCGAACTTTCAAAAAGGCCGGATCAATGAGCGCCACAGAGTGCACAAAGACATCCGCATTGTGAGCTGCCTCGATGAGCCGTTTATCGTAGGTCGCATCCCCCGAGATCGCGACCTTTTTACCGTCATACTCCACAATGAACCCGAAAGCGGGGATCAAATCACCCCCGTGATCAACCTCCACTGCAGTGACGGTCACCCCGTTCTTGCTATAAACCACCCCGCCTTTATCGAACTCCTGCGTCAGAAAGCTCACTCCCTCCACCGGCAGCCCCTGATCTTGAACACGGATACGAATGTCCTCGTCGTAAGCCTTGGGTAAATAGTCTGTCATCGTTTTGGTGCCCTTTGGGCCATAGATACGCAAAGGAGTCGTGCGGCCCGGCCAGGGTCTGCCAAACCAGCCGGTCAGCCACAAATCTGGTAAACCCACCGTGTGGTCTGAATGAAGATGGGTGAAGAAATGGGCCGTGATCGAATCAGGGGCTACTCCCTTCTGAAATAATCGTGTCGCCACTCCACGCCCCGTATCGAACAGCAGCGTTTCTGGGCCAGCCTGCACCAAAGTCGCAGGACCTGCCCTCTCCGCATAAGGAGCAGGCGTCCCCGTGCCTAACAACACGACTTTCATGCTCCCCGCCTGACTGACCGCCGCCAATCCCAACAGAATCCCAGTACACACCGCCTTTAACAATCGCCTCATATCCCCTCTCCCAATTATTGAAGCCTAAACTAATCGAGACAATCATATGTTATTACATACAATTAGATATGCAGCTAGGTATTTCCCTAGGGAGGCAGAGAGCAAAAGTGGAATGGGGACATGGACTGCTTGCCACTCAACAAGTGCCTAGTTCCAGGCGAGGGCAGGTGTCAGTGGACAAGGGATCGGGAGAATGGCGATATTCACTATCACCTGGATAAGCAGCCTTATCCGCTCGCTGCTATTGCTAACTCAAGCACCAGCTTACCGATACAGTTGGTAACGTGAATCAAGAGCAAGCAATTGATGAAATTACTGGCTGGCAGAAAGGACAACCTGATGGCGATAGCTGCACAAGAAGCAGAAACAAAAAAAGCACTTAGTTTTACCTAAGTGCTTGATTCGACTAGCAAAAGAAATGGTGGGTGCTGAGGGGTTCGAACCCCCGACCTACGCCTTGTAAGGGCGCCGCTCTACCAGCTGAGCTAAGCACCCATTTCAGTGATGCCGTTCTTCTTATGAAGAAGAAGAATTATAGGACCAAAGAATTCTTTATGCAAGCCTTTTGCGTAAATTAATTTAAAAAATTAATTTACAGCGTCTTTCAGAGCCTTACCGGGACGGAACTTAGGCACGTTTGCGCCTTCGATCTCGATAGTTTCACCGGTACGTGGGTTACGACCCGAACGGGCAGCGCGTTCCGACACAGCGAAGGTGCCAAAACCAACCAGAGTAACCGTATCTTTTTCTTTCAGCGTGGTGGTCACGGCATCGATAAACGCATCCAGTGCACGACCAGCGTCAGCTTTGGACAGATCGGCTTTGGTGGAAATGAATTCGATAAGCTCGGTTTTATTCATTGAGAAAATACCCCTGAAAATTATTTTACGGGCCCCCAGCGGGAACCAGTTTGTGACGGCCAGACTTAATAGTGACAACGACAGAACATCCAAGCACTACCGTCTGCATTGCAACCAGGCGCACAACTGCCCCGGTTGGCTACCGCGTATTAAGCCTTCCTTTAATACACGTGTCAAGCAAAAAAACCCCTGTAACCCGCATCATTGCTCACTGTTGATACAAGTTACAGGACTTTCCCTATTTTGCATCGAGAAGCTTAACAGGGTGCCGCAAATATGTTATTTGGGGCCTGAGCAACCTCAAAATTAGCCAGCTGATACTGTGATTTTGAATGATTTTTCAGGCACTTATGTCACCACTACAGGACACTGAAAAACAGTGAATTAAGCCGCCCTCCTTATCGGCCAACAACTTAGTATTACTCTGCCTACCCGCCCTAGCCCTGAGTTTCTTGGTTCTGCATCCTTCACACGGGCATCAACTGTGCCCATGTTTGATCGCCTTGCACCCCTACAATTTTCTGCATTGTTTGACTGCATTTCGGCAGTCTCTACTGTCAAGGAGCACAGCGATGCATGGCAAGGTTTATCTGGTCGGAGCGGGGCCTGGCGACCCTGAACTTCTGACACTACGCGCGTTATATCTGCTGCAGAACGCAGATGCTGTGGTCTATGACCGACTGGTCAGCCCAGCCATTATGGATTGCATCAACCCCGATGCCGATTTGCACGATGTAGGCAAAGTAGCCGCCTGCAAACCCAGCATGCAGGAGGATATCCACCACACACTCTTGTCCTTGGCCAGAACCCATCAATGCGTGGTGCGCCTCAAAGGCGGAGACCCCTTTATCTTTGGGCGCGGGGGCGAGGAACAAGCCTATCTGCACCAGCACGGTATCTCTGTCGAGGTTGTCCCTGGGATTACCGCAGCAACAGGGTGTGCGGCCTCCTTGGGCATTCCCTTGACCCACCGGGGGCTGGCCAGCAGCGTACGCTTTATCACCGGTCACTTACGGGACAATCAGGGGCTGAAGCTGGATTGGAAGTCCTTAGCCGACCCATCCTGTACCCTCGTCTTTTACATGGCGATGGCCAATTGCCACCCTATCGTACAGTCCTTGATCCAACATGGTCGCAGCCCCCAGACACCTATCGCTCTAGCGCAAGATGGCACGCTTAAAAGCCAACGCTGGGCCTTGGGCACATTGCAAGCTTTGCCTGAACTCGCCCAGAGCTTCCAACCACCGGCCTTGCTGATCATCGGGCAGGTCGTGCAACTGCACCCTGACTACCCAAACACCGCCCAATCATCATCCGCTACGCTCACACACGAGTCCTCCTGGGCCTTGACGTGAACGGCCTGCTTTCTTCCATGAAACGAAACGGCAGGCGGCCTGTACTTGCTCTAAGCATCGCCCTTGTGGGCGCATTGCTCCTACCTCAGCCCACAGCAGCCACTGAAGGCCCGCCCTCCCCCGATCGTCAGGCTGCATTACGTACTTTGCTCCATCAAGAATGTGGTTCTTGCCATGGTCTTTACCTGAAAGGAGGGTTGGGCCCGGCGTTGAACGCCTCTGCCTTGCAAGGTCAAACCGTAGAGCAAATTGCCTGGACGATTCTGCATGGACGCCCTGGTACGGCCATGCCGGGCTGGAGTCCATTTATTGATCCTGCGGAAAGCCATTGGCTGGCCGGATTTCTACTATACGCTTCGGATACTGCGCCATGAAAGCACTCATCACTCTTGGTCTGGCTTTGGGACTTGTCGCTTGCGCCAGCCCTCCCCGAGGCACGCATGACCTAGGCCTGGTTGTGGAGCGCGCCAGTGGCAGTGTCGCCTTGGTTGAGACCTCTCATGCCAGCCAGCTTGCACGTATGAGTGGCCTGGGTGACCTCTCCCACGCCCATATCACTTATTCCCGCGACGGACGCTACGGTTATGTGTTCGGACGGGATGGGGGTTTAAGCAAAGTTGATCTGCTGAAACAGGTCGTAGAGCGTCGCATAATTCAATCTGGCAATGCCATCGGCGGGGCAATTTCCCAAAACGGCAAACTCATTGTGGTTCAAAACTACGAACCTGGCGGAATCAAAGTCTTTGATGCTCAGTCCTTAGACCTGATCAGCGAAGTCCCTGCCGAATACGCTCCCGGCCAACGCGCGAAAGTAGTCGGGCTGGCCGACCTGCCCAATCAGCAATTTGCCTACTCCCTGTTTGAAGCGGGTGAAATCTGGCTCACAGACTTATCTGACCCTTTTCACCCGCAAACTCGGCGCTTTGCTGCAGGCCTTCAGCCCTACGATGCCATGGTCACGCCCGACGGTCGCTATTACATTGCAGGCCTGTTTGGGGAAGACGCATTGGCCATGCTGGACTTATGGAATTCAGAGGCCGGAGTAAGAAAAATACTAGAGGGCTACGGTCGTGGACAGAGCGCCCTACCTGTCTACAAAATGCCTCACCTACGAGGATGGTCCATGGCAGGACAAGACCTGTTTTTACCGGCTATAGGTCGCCATGAAGTCTTGGTCGCCAGCACCCTCAACTGGCAGGAAAAAACCCGCATTCCAGTTCAAGGGCAGCCCGTGTTTGTCATGGCTCAGCCTGATGGCCGTCAAATCTGGGTGAACTTCGCCTTTCCTGATAACGACAAGGTTCAAGTCATCGATGTCTCCACCTTGCAAGTGACGCAGACCCTGGAGGTAGGTAAGGCCGTCCTGCATATGGAATTCACACCACGTGGCGAAGCAGTCTGGATTTCTGCGCGCGACGACAACCGGGTCAGCGTGTACGACACTCACACTTTCAAGCGCTTGAAATCCCTGGATATTCAGCAACCCAGCGGAGTGTTCTTTACTCATCGGAGCAGTCGCATTGGTTTCTGATCTCTCCCCGTCGGCCTTCCAATTGCTCAATGCTTGGCAACACGGATTTCCCTTGGAGCAACGTCCCTTCCGAAAGCTCGGACTGCTACTGGGCTTAAGTGAACAAAACGTACTGGACTATTTTCAGCAATGGCATGCAGAAGGCATCATCAGCCGCATTGGTCCCGTACTAAACCCTGCCTGTATGAGCAGCACTCTAGTGGGGATGCACGTTCCAGCCGAACGTCTTGAGTCTGTAGCTACGTGGGTGAGCACGCTGCCCGCCGTCAACCATAACTATGAGCGCGGACACACCATCAATCTATGGTTTGTGCTGACCTGCGCTGATGCGAAGGAACGTCAAGCCACGCTGAACCACATCACTAAGCACACCGGGCTACTCCCCCTGTCGCTGCCCATGATCAAGGCCTACCACATTGACCTAGGATTTAGCCTGGTCGATCACGACAAAGTCACCAGCCCCTTGTCCACTAGCGCTTGCCTGCCCGCAGACGGTAGCCCGGAGCGAACACTACTGGAATGCACTCTGCAAGGCTTAAAAATCCAAGCTGAACCCTTTAAGCCTTGGGCAGAGCAGGCAGGCATGAACGACAAGCAGGTCCTGCAGCACATCAAGCTATTTTTAGAACAGGGCATTTTCCGACGATTCGGTGTGGTGCTACGCCATCGGGCCTTGGGCTATCGCGCCAATGCCATGTGCGTCTGGACCGTGCCCGATGCCTTGATTGATGCTCTGGGGGAACAGCTGGCTCAGCAAAGTGACATCACCCTATGCTACCGACGCCGCCCCCATCCACCTGAGTGGCAACACCAGTTGTTTTGCATGATTCACGGTAAAGATCGGGAACAAGTCAGGAAATTACATGCCTCGCTCAATACCCGTTTGGGGCTCAGCCAGTTTAAACACGAGCTGCTCTTTTCCACTCGCTGCTTCAAGCAACGCGGCGCCTTGCTGAAGTCTCCCCACCATGACTGATACCCATATCGATCATAAGCACTCATCCGTCGAGCTGGACAACACAGATCGACGCATTATCAATCACTTGCAAGACGGCTTCCCAATCTGCTCGCGCCCTTTTGCTGAGCTGGCTCCTATTTTTGTTCTGAGTGAATTGGAGCTAATCGCCCGCGTATCTCGCCTGCGGACATCGGGCGTGCTGACACGTTTCGGACCTCTTTTTCAAGTAGAAGCGCTAGGCGGTGCGTACTGTCTAGCGGCCATCGCTGTTCCAGATAAGCGTTGGGACAGTACCGTCAAGGCGGTCAATCGCCACCCCGAGGTTGCGCACAACTACCAACGCGACCACGTGCTGAATATGTGGTTCGTACTGGCGACCGCCCAGCCAGAAGAAATTGAACGGTGCCTGCACGAGATTGAGACGGAAACAGGCTTACCCGTACTGGCGTTTCCCAAAGAGCGGGAGTATGCCCTTAGTCTGAAACTGGAGCTTTGAAATGGATCATCTACATTCCACATACTCCGCGCTGATCCGGGCCTCGCAACAAGGCTTAGCCATAGAACCGCAACCCTACAAAAAGCTGGCTCTGGAACTAGGCATGTCAGAAGCGCAGGTACTGCAGAATTTCCAAACCATGCAGGAACAAGGCCTGATCCGCCGCATTGCAGCCATTCCCAATCACTACGCCTTGGGCTACGTCGCGAATGGCATGTGCGTCTGGGATATTGCAGACCCTGCCTTGGACCTTGTTGGTACCTGGCTAGGCTCACAAGCCGGTGTCAGTCATTGCTATCGACGCCCTCGCCGCCTGCCCGCCTGGCCCTACAACTTGTTTGCCATGTTGCATGGCAAAGACCACGACACTGTACGCCAGCAATCAAACGCTATTAGCGAACAAATCAAGCAGCGTTTTCCAGAAACTCTGGGAGAACACGACATTCTGTTTTCCACCGCCATTCTTAAAAAGACTGGCTTGCGTCTTCGGAGCCCATAAGCATGTTTCGCATATCCCGTTTCATCTCGGCCCTGGACAGCGCTACTCATACTCGCGCAGCAAGCCCTGTTCGTGCAACTAGCACTTCAGCGGCTTGTGCTGCTGTCGCGAACATGGCTTCTGCCACCTCTGCTTCTTCTTCCGCCAATGCGTCCCATCAGCCACCCATCCCCTGCTCTACAGCAACGCCCACACCTTCTGCAATTGCTCCCGCCATTCGCCTAGCTCAAGCGCCAGTTGTGATCTGGAACCTGATACGTCGTTGTAATCTACATTGCAGCCACTGCTATTCAGCCTCCACGGACAAAGACTTTCCGGGTGAACTCAATTACGAACAAGTGTGCGCCGTCATGGACGACTTACATCAGTTCGGCGTGCGCGCATTGATCCTGTCCGGTGGCGAACCTTTACTGCGGCCCGATATCTATGAGCTGGCCCGATATGCCAAAGCCCTAGGTATGTACATAGGCCTGTCCTCAAACGGAACTTTAATCGACGAGCAAAACATTGATCAGATTGCCGATTGCGGCTTCGATTACGTCGGTATTTCACTGGATGGTCTACAGGCGAGACACGACCGCATTCGGGGACAGGAAGGAGCCTATGCCGCTTCCTTACAGGGATTGCGACTATGCCGGGACCGTCAGCTCAAAGTCGGGCTGCGATTTACCCTGACCCAAGAAAACGCCATAGACCTGCCGGGCCTGCTGGCTGTAATGGACAAAGAGCAGATCGATCGCTTTTACCTGTCCCATTTGAACTTTGCAGGTCGCGGTTTAAGCAATCGCGCCCTGGCCAGCCACCACGCAGTGACACGGCTGGCGATGGAACAACTTTTCATCACCTGTATGTCGTACCAACAAGCCGGGAATCCCAAGGAGTTCACCTCTGGCAACAACGATGCCGACGGCGTTTTTTTCCTGCATTGGGTGCGTCGTCACTACCCTGAGCATGCTGCAAAAACTCTCGCCCTATTACGCCAATGGGGCGGGAACTCATCCGGGCAGGGAGTCGCTAATATCGATAATCGTGGCAATGTGCACCCGGATACGATGTGGTGGCATTACTCGCTAGGGAATGTGTTGCAACGCCCTTTCTCTGAAATTTGGTCTGACAAGCAAGAGCCCTTACTGGCGGGCCTACGTCAGCGACCGCGACCCGTACAAGGCCGCTGTGCAACGTGCTTTTACCTGGATATCTGCAATGGCAATACGCGCACTCGGGCTGAAAAAAGCACAGGCAATGTATGGGCTGAAGACCCTGGCTGTTATCTGAACGATCAAGAAATTCAGGCTTGATGTTAGGCGGCTGGGGGACAGAGACAATTGGCTTACCAGCCCCGCCTTGCCCTGCTCCGTTCTGTTCTTTTTCTTTTCTTTTCTGTTCTGCTCCGTTCTATTCCACCCCACCTCAATCTCATTTCATCCAAGCCTATTCCATCAGGTTAGGTCATGTGAGGTGAGGTGACATCACATCAAGAACACCCAAGCCCCTGATCTAAGTCGCCCCGACCTTTCCCACATCGCTTTCGTTTCCTTTACTCTACTCAGCCTTGCCTTGCCTTGCCTTGCCTTGCCTTATCCAGTCTGATCTAGGTTCTAGTCTGGCTAGGCAAGTGCTATGAACAATTAACTATAAGAACAAGCTGACTGGAAGTCTTGTAAAGCAAGACCATTGAAAGGCGCTTCGTAATCCGAGCCCTAACCTGGCACGCTAAGCGCCCCATCCATGAAGCGCTGCGATAAACACTGATCAGCCCTGGCAACCATAAACAATCCTGGCACAAGCAGCAGTGTGTAGCGAAGTTGGTACACCTAACACTCGACTCTGACTTCTCTCAACACCGCCCTATGCTCTTTCCCTCGAGTCCTTGCCAATCTAAAGCACCCGCAGCAGCGCAGCTAACAAGCCTCAAAAAAAAAGAGGCAAACACCTTGCCTCGTATCGTCCAAATTCAGGGAGCCCCCTCCCTTTACCCTCAATAAAGAACACCGTGCAGCTAAAAAAAGTTAGCTGAAAATCAAATACAGGTGACACAGCGCGGATGCCCGATGGCGGAAAAGAAGCGGAAAACAGCAAACCAGAGACGAAGAACGGGAGATGGAAGGTGAAGATGGGGATGGGGATGGGGATGGGGATGGGGATGGGGATGGCAAAAGGCTACTTTCTACTCACTATTCGCCGATAGCTAGTAGCAAATAAAGTAGAAAGCAAGGAGTAGAAGGATGAGGAGGGAGGGAGGGAGGGAGGGAGGGAGGGAGGAAGGAAAGAAGCAGGAAGCAGGAAGCAGGAAGCAGTCTGCAACCAGCATCCCACCGTCACTTAGCGGCTGTCATCGGCAATCGGTCACCTGCCACCTGTCACTTGTCACTTGTCACTTGTCACTTGTCACTTGTCACTTGTCATCAGCTCAGCTTAGGCCAGCGCACACTCCAAGCCTTCTTTCCGTAATAAATCAATTAGAGGCTGTGCATCCCAGGATGATTTCCACGCAATGACGATACGCTCGCCGGCTACCCAAGAATCACGCAGCGGCTTCCAAAACTGAGAGTTCAGCAAGGTATCCTGCAGCACTCCCCCCTCTTGATCCAGGGCCACTAAACGTGCGTCTCTGCGAGCTTTTTCCAGTATTGCGGGCAGCATCAATGGCAGGTACAAAACCCAATCAGCTTGGTTCAATTTGCGTAGCGATCGCAAGTTGAGCAAGTCCACTGCCTCCAAGTCGGCGATAGGCAGGATAGTCACTTGAATGGACTGCTGAGGCGTCTGAGAATGCAAGGCTGCCTCGAAAGCGGCAATCGCCTCTGCCCCTTGCCCTTGTGCCAAGAGATCCGGGATAGGGCTATCCAGCACGTAGTCAAAGAAGTGCCGGCGTGTATGCACGTCCGGAAAAACCTGCTTAATATCTGCTCGACGGCTGGCCAGCAAACCTGCCAAGTCCCCCAGCGATTCTGGCAGCTCACTTTCTATCCATTCGCGCACTCGCCGCGCCAACACCGGTGCCGAGCCAGCAGAGGAAATGGCCACCATCAAGGGGGACCGATCAATCATGGCGGGCACTTGCACTGTAGACAGTTGCCCGTCATCCACCACGTTACAGGGCAGGCGCAATGCATCGGCTGATTGAGCCACGATTCGGTTGACCTCACGCCGTCCGGTGGCGGCAATAACCAGCCAGGCCTGGCGAACATGCTCGGCGGTGAACACGGTAAACAAGCTGTTCAAGGCACCTGCTTGAGCACTGGCACGTAGCCAGGGGGTTTGCTCGGGAGCAACCACAGTGACTACGGCTCCGGCACGCAGCAATAGCCTGACTTTGCGTTCTGCCACTGTGCCGCCTCCCACCACTGTGACAGCTTTACCCTTCAGATTGAAAAACAAGGGAAACACATTCATTGCACTACATCCTTAAGGCGCCAGTAGATACTGGCGCCCGGTTCATACTTACTTCAGGCTGGAAAAATAGCCGGCCAATTCATTCACCATGTCCGGGCTCAGGGGCTCGGCCATGGGGCTCATGATGGGATCGTTACGCTCCCGAGTTTTGAATTGCTGCAGCTGCTTGACCAGATACTCCACTTTCTGTCCGGCCAAGTTGGGGTACATGCCCTCTGTGCTGATGCCTTCAAGGCCATGACACGAGGCACACAAGGGCAGCATGGAGGAGGCCTGAGTGGACAGTTCAGACTGCCCATGCGTGCCTTGCAAGCCGACTGGCTTTTCCGCTGCCCAGGTTGCGCTGGAACCCAAGAGGCCGACAAGCGCCAAGCTGATAAAAAGCTGTTTCATGTGGTTCCCTTGCTTAAAATTTTTGGGTTTCTGGCTGACCAATCGTGAGCCAGCGAGTACGAGCACGGGAGAAAATGCCCGATGGGCTTTCCATCTTGTGCTCGGCCACCAGATCCAGACTACGGCTGTCATAAATCTTCAAGCGGTCACCCCAATAGCCCGAGCTGATGTACAGATAGTCGCCAGTGCGGTTGTAGTTGGGGAAGAAGGCATGGCCGCCTACGTCCAGTGTTTTGGCTACGGACAAGGTCTTTTTATCGATCAGCTGAATCCAGGCAGCACGTTTGTCCTTATCGATGATGTCCACGGCAACATAAGGTGCATTGGGATGCGCAGCCGGTGATTCCGTTGCCCCGGCGACCGGGATTTGCTTCACGACTGAAAAGTCCTTGGTGTCCCAGACAGTGACTACAGAGCCCAGTTTGCAACTGCCCATATTGGTGCCAAATGCAAGCATGCGGCCATCCACTTCCGTCACCGCCCCGGAGCCTGCGTGCGGCTGGCAGCCTGCCGGAATATCACGTACCACCTTGTCGTCTTTTAAGTCGATGGCCACGTATTTATTATCGTCATACGAGGCAACCATGGAGTAACGGCCGTCTGGTGTCAGGAAGGTGTCGTGCAGCATGCGCCCTACTTTGCTGAGTTTGGTTACCGGCATATCGGGCTTGTCGGGATCAATAATCCAAATCTGCCCTGCCTGACGCAAGGTGAGCGCGAACTTGTTATTGATCCGGCTGCCAATGATAGGGCCACCGGCAGACTTGATGAAGTTGCCATCCGGGTCCTCGCCTTCCAGTGCCAAATACTTCACAGGCTCCAGGGTATCGGCCTTCAAGATCACCATGCTATTAGGGACAAAGGAGCTTAAGGCCAGCCACTTGCCGTCCTTGGACAAGGCGATGCCTGTGCCTGTCAGACCTACTTTGGCCTGACGCACGATTTGCAAGGTGTACAGATCGATCTTGTACACATGGCCGTCATCACTTTTCAGGTAGCCCCAACGCTCGTTACTGGGGCTGAACTCCATGATGTGAGGTGCCCCGACAGTGGCAATTTCACCCACCAACTGGTTGTTTTTGCCGTTGATGAACACGGCCCTGGCCTTGTTGGCACCATCCCCGCGGCCATAACGTCCACGCGCCATGATGACCATCAGGTCATAGACCGAATCGATGTCGTAATTAGGTTTGGCGGGCAAGGTAGATTCATCCACCAAGACTTTGACGCTGGCACGAATGTCATCCATTCCCCAGCTACGCTCGGCCACAGGTTCGTTCTTGATCATCTTGGCCAGCGCCCGAATATCTTCGTCCGGCAAACGCCCGACGAACGGCGGCATCAAGGTGTCCGGGATACCCGTCATGATGGTGCCGCGCAAGGCGATTTCACTTTGAACCAGGCGATCTCGATGCAAACCCGGTGCGATATACCCTCCCCGATCCGCTGCGTGACAGACCGCACAGTTTTGCTGAAACAAGTTATCTACCCGCAGTTGCTCTTGCGTCGGGGCAGCCATTGCTGCACTGACGGCGGTAGACAGGAAAGCAAGGGTCATCATTTTTCTATACATTCCATTACCTCCAACAATTGCCTTGCTAAAGGGCAAGACCACACAGACTATAACGATTGTTATTTTTTGTTGATAAGGTATGGATACAGACTACACAATGGGGATGGTTTTTTTATATCGCAATTACAAGAAACTAAATACTCCTACATAGATAAAAACATCCATGTCAAAGCTCCAGGTGGCAGATCAATAAGCTGGCTAAATTTATCACGATCGAATACTCAAATTGACCTAACTCAAGTTAAAAGTAATGAGGGCTGCCTATAGTTGCCCGGCCCCAACTCGCCCTTGATGGCCTTGATTATTCTTCTGGTCTTGCCATGCTCTCTTTGCCGATTACGCTTTCACACACGCATAGCCCGCCTTACAAACGACAGATTGCTCGTCAGATTGAAACTCTGATCTGTTCGGGTCGCTTGCAAGAGGGCAACCGTTTGCCCTCCATCAATCGCATGGCGTCCTTGCTGCAGGTTTCAAAAAACACGGTCATGGGAGCGTACGATTTATTGATCGATTCCAATCTGATCCACAGTGAACCCAGCCGCGGGTTTTTCGTGGCCACGCCAACCCGAAACGGACGTAGCCGTCTGGCTCCAGACTTCGTGCTGGATACCGTGCACTGCCCACGTTCCTTGCGCGTGAATACGGCCCAAGCCAGTGGTGTGCATGTCCCTGCGGCCAGCGTACCGATTCGTTTTGATTTCAAGATCGGCCGCCCTTCGGTCCATGCCTTCCCGCTACGCCAGTTCATTTACCTGTCCAATCAATTGCTGCGCTATGCGGGATCGGCCATGGCGGACTACCCGCCCCCTGAAGGGCTGTGGGGATTGCGTTTGCAAATTGCGGATTATCTGGCCGCCAGCAAGGGAGTATTAGCCGATCCGGACCACATCATCATTACGGCTGGAACGCAGGAATCTCTTAGCCTGATCGCCTCGCATTTTCTGGATGAAAACAGCTGTGCTGTGTATGAATCCCCCGGCTACAACGGCTTTAAGCATTTGCTGACTCGCCACCGGGCAGAGGGTATTGCCATCGCAGTTGATCAGCAAGGCTTGCGAACAGAGCAATTACCCGACAGAGCCGTGCAACTGGCGTTTGTCACGCCGTCCCATCAATACCCGCTGGGGCACACGCTGTCTGTCGCACGCAGGCAGGAGTTGCTGGCCTGGGCCAAGACCAGTGGCGCACTCATTATCGAAGACGATTACGACGGAGACTTTTGCTATGGCCCCGCCTTACCAGCACCTCTTAAGGCGATGAGCCCTGGGCAAGTCATGTATCTGGGCTCTTTCTCCAAAACCTTGGGGCCAGGCCTGCGCTTGGGATATATGGTGTGCCCTGCCAATCTGAGCCAGGACTTCATCGCCCGCAAAGCTTTGCTCAATAATGGCTCGCCTTGGCTGACGCAAGCGGTGCTGGCGCGCTTCTTTGACGAGTATGACTATCCGCGTCATCTGCAATATTTACGCCGTCGCTATCTGGAACAGCGCAATACGCTACTGCAAGGCTTGAACAAGGTGTGGGGAAATGCGGGGGTGATCAGCGGGCAGAATGCCGGCATGCATCTGGCTTTTCGTTTACCCCAATGCAGTCCTGACGCCAACCAGGTTGCAGCACGTGCGCTGCAACAGGGCATTCGGCTGTACCCGTTGGCACAGGCAGCCAGCCAGGAAACAGATAGCACGAATGCGCGCCATCTGCTTTTTGGCTATGCCAATCTGGAAGTCAGGGAATTACAACAAGCGATGCAGCATCTAGCCCTGATCAAGCCCAGGCTGAGCCATGACTAGATGCGCTATTCGTTCAGGACTGGGCCAAGGCCTGATCAAAGTCCGTCGTCAAATCAATGATCTCTTCAATGCCAACAGAGATACGCAATTGATTGTCGGAAATACCCATCAGGGCACGTTGCTCGGCACCCATCTCGTGGTAAATGGTATGGGCCACGGGCAGAACCAGACTGCGGTTATCACCCAAGTGAGTGGCCAGTACAAAGACTTTCAGGCGATTCAGGAAATCGAAGATCTCGATACCGTCTTCGAGCACCACGCTCATCAAGCCGCCAAAGCGCTGGCCAAACAACTCCGCCGTACGTTCGTGCTGAGGATGATCTTCCAAGCCGGGATACTGGACCCACTTAACCTGCGGATGAGCCTTCAAGTGGCGCGCCAAAGCCAGCGCGTTGGAACAGATGCGTTCCATGCGCAAGGGCAACGTTTCCGAACCTACGGCAAGACGGTGAGCCACGTCCGAAGACAGGGTACCGCCCATATCACGCAAGCCCTTTTTACGAATCTGCACCAGACCCCAGTTCTGCGCATTACCGTTGCGGTAAACGTCGGCAATATTGGGATAGGTGCTCCAGTCAAACAGGCCAGTGTCGGTCACCATGCCGCCCAAAGCATTGCCGTGGCCGCCAATGTGTTTGGACAGAGAATTCACCACCAAAGAGGCTTTGAACTCGCGGCCAGGAGACAGGTAGGGCGACGACAAGGTGCCATCAACCACATACAACAGACCTTCGTCCTGACACCACTGCCCCACCCCTTTCAAATCCGCCACTTGAGTGCCGGGGTTGGCGATGGTTTCAACAAACACCATGCGGGTGTTGGGCTGGCGGGCTGCCTGCACCTGAGCAACGTCGGTGGCGTCCACCAAGGTGGTTTGCACACCCAGATCCCGCAAGGTTCCCAGCAGGCTATTGGTATTGCCGAACAGGAATTTGCTGGCAATCAAATGATCGCCTTGGCGCAGCAAGGTAAAAAGGGTGGCTGTCAGCGCCGCCATGCCTGTAGCAAAGCTGACGCTGCCTATGCCCTTTTCCATGCGCGTTATCTTGGCCTCTAGGGCCGCTGTGGTGGGCGTCCCTTGGCGAGAATACGTAAAGCCGGACTTGCCCTGAAAGACTGCAGCCAGCTCACGCGCATCCTTAAAACCAAACTCGGTCGAAGGGTGCAATGGCTGGTGTATAGCGCCATGCTGCGTGCCCATGCGACGGTCAGAATGCAAGGTAGAGGTAATAAAGCCGTTTTCGTCCATGATCGTCCTAAGCCCATATTGCGTGTGTACACCGCCAGCACTGATCGGATTTTGCCCGGCTGACGGCCAATTACCTATTATCTGGTGAAGCGGCGGCTCAGGCCCGCCGTTTTTTATACAAATAAGTAATTAAGAAAGTAACAAGACTTAAAAGAAATTAAGGCTGGCTACGCTGGCGCAAGGTTTCGTACAAGCATACGGCGCTGGCAACGCTAACATTCAGGCTTTCCACCGCGCCCATCATGGGGATGGAAACCAGCTCATCGCAAGTCTCACGCGTCAGGCGGCGCATGCCTTCCCCTTCTGCCCCCATGACCCAGGCCATAGGACGGCGCGCATCGACTTGATGAAAGGTATGGGTGGCCTGGTCACTGGTGCCCACCAGCCAGACATCACGCTCACGCAACAGGCGCATAGTGCGTGCCAGATTCGTGACCGTAATGTAAGGCGTGGACTCTGCGCCGCCGCAAGCCACACGGGAGACGGTGGCATTCAAGCCCACTGCGCGATCACGGGGAGCGATCACGGCATGGGCACCGGCAGCATTGGCACTACGCAGGCAGGCGCCCAGATTATGCGGGTCTGTCACGCCATCCAGAATCAACAAAAAGGGGACCTGTCCGGCCTCCTCCAGATCATCCAGCAATTCATTCACATCCACCGCCAGCTCTTGCTCCAGCGCCAATGCCACCACGCCTTGGTGACGCGTGCCCCTGGCCAGACCTTCCAGACGCTCAATGGGCACAGCCATGACTTTCAAACCGGCCTGCTCGACTTGCTCGATAAAGGCAAGCATACGTTTATCGCGCCGGGTCTGATCCACATAGACCTCACGCACCGTAGCGGGGCTATAACGAACTCGGGCAATAACGGCATGAAAACCGGCCAAAACCTGCTGAGGCATAACAATCCTTGAAGGAAATAGGTGCAAATAAAGAAAGCCGGGCAAAAAGCCCGGCTTGGCATTGTACGCCTATCGGCGTCGCCCTCTAGGGCTGCGCGTGGACTTGGCAGACTTGGCCGCCTTTTCCGTACTGCGTTTTTCATCCCGCTCGGCCAACTTCTGAGCAGCACGTCGCTGCGAAGCAGTCGTGCCCTTCAAAGCCAGCGGTTTGGTCGGTGCCGCTTTCTTGATGGAACGCTCGGAAGTCTGGGGCGATTCGGCAGCCGCTTTCACCGCCTTAAAGCCAACGCCTTTGACCAGACGGAACTCGATACGACGCGCCTCCAAATCAACTCGAGCCACCTGCACCTGAACAGCATCGGTCAGGCGATAACGCAGGCCGGTGCGTTCACCACGCAGCTCGTTGGACGTTTCGTTGTATTGGAAGTAGTCCGCGCCCAGTTCGGACACATGGACCAAACCTTCCACGTACAAGGTATCCAAGGTCACGAACAGACCAAAATTGGTCACGCCGCTGATCTTGCCGGAGTATTCCTCGCCCACATGCTCTTTGACAAACCAGCATTTGAGCCAGGCTTCCACGTCTTTGGAGGCTTCATCCGCACGACGCTCGCGCGCCGACAACAAAGCACCCAATTTTTCCCAGCGTGCAAAATCTCGCTTGCTGGCAGGCAAGGCCGCATCGCCCGGCTCTTCAGCAATTGCGGGGATATAGCGCTGACCCTTCAAAATGCCTTTGATGACGCGGTGTACCAGCAAGTCCGGGTAACGGCGAATAGGCGAAGTGAAGTGCGCGTACTGCGAATAGGCCAGACCAAAGTGACCGGTCTTCTCAGGGCTGTAAATAGCTTGCTGCATGGAACGCAGACACATGGTCTGAATCACCGCAAAGTCAGGACGGCCACGAGCGGCTGCAACAACCTTGGCGTAATCAGCAGAGGTAGGCTCTTCGCCCCCTTCCAGCGTCAGGCCCAGGGTGCGCAAGTATTCGCGCAAGGACTCCAGCTTGGGAGGTGTTGGACCTTCATGCACACGGTACAAGCCGTTGCGACGGCTGCGTGCCATAAAGTCGGCAGCGCAGGTGTTGGCCGCCAACATACATTCTTCAATCAGCTTGTGTGCGTCGTTACGAACCAAAGGCTCAATGCGTTCGATCCGGCCCAAGGGATTGCACACAATCTTGGTTTCAACCGTATCAAAATCAATGGCGCCACGAGCGGTGCGTCGCTCTGCCAAAACGCGGTACAGGGAGTACAGATTTTGCACAGGTTCCAGCACATGCTGTATCTGAGTAGCCGCTGGGCCATTAGGTTGCTGCAAGGCGCTCCAGATATCGGAATACGTAGTGCGCGCGTGCGAGTGAATGACCGCTTCATAAAACTGATAGGCCGATACCGTACCGGACTTGGCTCCATCAGCCAGAATGACCATATCGCACACCATGACCAGACGATCGACCGACGGGTTCAAGGAGCAGATACCGTTGGACAAAGTCTCGGGCAGCATAGGAATTACACGGCGCGGGAAGTACACACTGGTACCACGCTCCAGAGCATCCTCATCCAGCGCATCGCCAGAACGCACGTAATGACTTACGTCGGCAATCGCGACCAGCAGGCGCCAGGCCCAACGCGGCCGCTTGCCGGTGCCAATATCGACTCGTTCGCAATACACCGCATCGTCAAAGTCGCGTGCGTCTTCACCGTCAATCGTGATGAAGGGAACATCGCGCAAATCAACCCGGCCTTTGTATTCCGTAGGTTTGACCTTGGCGGGAATACGGGCCGCTTGTTTCAGAGCCTTGTCCGAAAAATCGACAGGCACTTCAAACTTGCGCACCGCGATCTCGATTTCCATGCCGGGATCGTCAATCTCACCCAGCACTTCAACCACCCGCCCCAAGGGCTGGCGGTGGCGCTCGGGCTGCTGCGTAATTTCTACCGTAACAACCTGACCCGGTTCGGCATCGCCCTGCTCCCCGCTGGGGATCAGAATGTCGTGCTTGATGCGCTGATCTTCAGGCACCACGATAAAGGTGCCACGCTCACGCAAGAAACGTCCCACCAGTTTGCTGGTGTGACGCGCCGTAACTTCAACAATTGATGCATCGGGTTTGCCGCGGTATTCACCAACGATGCGCACCATAACGTGGTCACCGTGCAACACCTTGGCCATTTCTCGTGGCGACAGGAACAGATCGGACTGTCCGTCGTCGCGCTGCAAGAAGCCGAAACCGTCGCGATGGCCCAACACTTTGCCCGCGATAAAGCCTGTTTGGCTATTTTTGCGAATCTTGCCTTCGGGGGAAATCAGCAACTGTCCATCGCGCTCCATGGCGCGCACTCGGCGCTCAAAACCCACCGTAATTTCTTTGCCCAGGCCCAGCTCTTGGGCCAGATCCAGCATGCTCAAGCCGTCCGCATCATCGCGCAGCGCCGCCAGGATCACTTCCCGCGTCGGGGTATCCGGGTCGAAGTCAGGCGGCAACTCATAACGGCCCGTTGATTGAATACGGTCCTCAGTACTGTCTTGATGTTTTTTATTCAAAAGGACACTTCCATTATTAATAAATTATGCCTATAATCCTTTTTCTTTGCTGCTCACGCAGTAAAGACGTTGAAGGCTTTTGGCACAGACATAAGCATACAACGATATGCCCAGGTGGCGGAATTGGTAGACGCGCATGGTTCAGGTCCATGTGCCTTCGGGTGTGGAGGTTCGAGTCCTCTCCTGGGCACCAAAATTCCGAAAGGTCGATTATCGCAAGATAGTCGACCTTTTTTATTGCGTGGCCCAATCATAATTTCATAGTCTGCATAAAAATAGATTGAGTCCGCACGAGCTAAAAGATTCACGTCAATCACACTGAACTCTTTTTGCACGCCGCCTGCCTTCCAGAAAAGATCATCATAGAATGATCAAGGGCTTTCTTTACAAGCCTGTGAAAAGAAACCTGAAATAAAAAATAACGCGGCACTAAAACAATCAATACGCTGCGCAGCCGTCATCAGGTGTCGCTCTCGTCTTCTTTCACCGGTTTACAGCCATAAAAAAACCGATTGCAAACAGGCAATCGGTTCTGGGCTTCAGGGCGTGCTGCGTTTAACCGCCGCAGCCTCCGCAACATGCACCATCTTCACCATGTGCTGGTTTGGCAATTTGATAGCCTGCCCGCTCCACGGCCGCATGCAGATCTTCCAGGGAGACCTGGGTTTCATCAAAGCGTACTGAAGCTTTGGCATTTTCAAACGACGCATCGGCCGCTTGTACGCCATCAATCGCCGCCAAAGCGATCGCCACTTTATCGGCACATTCGGGGTGTTGCAGACCGGCTAGTTTCAGCATTCCAACTTGCATTTTTCGTCCCTTTTACATGAGGTGAGGCAGTTGATGAATAGCCACCGCCCATAAAGATATATATTAAATAGATCTTCTGAATACAGCAAGGCAATCAGTGACAAGTACAGCAGGCAACACAGGCAAACATAAAAAAAGCCTGGCTTACCCGCTGACCACAGGCAAACCAGGCTAAAAACACCTTGGCCGATGACTCCCTTGACGCTGATGCTGTGTCAGCGGCTCTTGCAGACCTTGGTGTAGGGATGGGCGCCTATCTCATCCCCAACTTACGGCTGGCTGCCAGCAAAGCCACGATGCTGAGCACCGCCGAGAAAATCAGGTAATAACTGGGAGCCACAGGCGAGCCAGTCAGCGAGACCAAGCCGGTTGCAATGACGGGCGCAAAGCCACCAAATACGGTCACCCCCAGGTTGTAGCTCAAGGACATGCCGGTCACTCGGGTGCGCACCGGGAACACATCGGCCATCAAACCAGCCAAAGGGGCAAAGTAGACCGCCTTGAGCAGCGCCATCAGCCCCACCACCAAAATCAGTGCGGTCTGTGTACCCACCGTGTTCAGCCACATAAAGGAGGGGAAAATCACAACCGCATAGACCACGGCCGCAAACAGCATGATTTTGATTCGGCTGACTTTACCGGCCACATAGCCAACCATGGGCGTGGCCAAGGTCAGAATCAAACCACCTGTCAGCGTTGCCAGAAACCCGGCTGACTGCGGGATATGCAAGGTGGTGGCCGCATACGAAGGCATGTATTTAATGATGAAGTTCGATGCCGTGGAAATAATCAGCGTTCCCATCGCAATCAGAAGCAAGGTTTTCTGCGACGTCAGCACTTCACGCAAGGGTTGGCTCCCCGGCTCGCTCTCTTTGAAGTCCGGCGACTCATCCACCGTTTTACGGATGTAGTAACCCACCGGCCCCAAGAGCAAGCCGAAGATGAAGGGAGTACGCCAGCCCCAGTCCAGCATTTGCTGATCGCTCAGATTGGACGTCAAGACATAGCCAAACAAAGAGGCCAAGACCACCCCAAAACCTTGGCTGGCGAACTGCAAGCTGGCCACAAAGGTACGGGCATTTTTGGGGGCATGCTCCATCATGAACGCTGTGGAGCTGCCAAATTCACCGCCCGCAGAAAAGCCCTGAATCAAACGCGCAATCAAGATGCCGATAGGTGCGAGCACACCGATTTTGGCGTAGCTGGGCATAATCGCAATCATGAGTGTTCCCACCAGCATCAGCAGGATGGACAGAGACAAGGCCTTTTTACGGCCGTGCGTATCAGCATAAGAACCAATTACCGCTGCCCCGATAGGCCGAATCAGAAACGAAATCCCAAAGGTGGCAAAGGCCAGCACCAAGGACACCGTAGGGTCGGTGCTTGGAAAAAACACATGGCTGATTGTCAGCGCGAAATAGGCGTAAACAGAAAGGTCGAACCATTCCAGCGTGTTGCCCACCAGCGAAGCCGCAACGGGCTTCCAGAATGAGCGCGGCGCGGGAGCCGCTGCCTGATTATTGTCCATCGTATGTATCCTCCTTATTCCTGTCGTTTTATGGGCAGCACGCTGCCCTTTTTTTAAGTGTTCTTGTGCAGCTCGCCCAGTTCCCAGAAGATGCTGGTCATCATGTCCAGCCCCTCCTGAATCACCGGTGTGAGCATGTGTTCATTTGGTGCATGTTGAGCGCAGCCGGGATAAGAATGCGGCACCCAAATAGTTGGTAATCCCAGCACATCGGCAAAAATATCGTTGGGTACCGTGCCCGCCAAATTGGGAATCAAGGCAATGGGCTGGTCCGTCACTTGCCGTATGGCCTCCCTGACCCGGGCAATCCATTCATTAGCAAGGTCCAGCCGCGTCGCAGGCGTTACCCGGTCCATATGAATGCGAACCTGCTCAAAGCCGTGCGCATCCAGGTGCTGACGCAGCGCCGTTTCCAGCTGTTCCCACTGCGTTCCCAATACAAAACGCAGATTGCAAAAAGCCTTGGCCCTGGGCGGGATCGCATTCACCGGTTTCTGTGGATTACCGGCCTCCAAGGCCAATACTTCCAAGGTGTTCCAGCCAAACAAGCGCTCGCCGTAGCACAGGCCCGGTTCGCCCCAATCCTCGCTCAACGACTGGCCCAAGGTCTCTTGGCCTATGGCCAGATCTTCAATAGCGGCGCGTACGTCCCCAGGTATCGGGCCGGGCGTCAAATCACGACACAGAAGCTTGCCCTTGCCATCCACCAGACACGACAGCGCATTGGCCAGCACGACAGCCGGGTTTTCCATCACCCCACCCCAGTTACCGGAGTGCAGCCCACCTTGCCGAGACACCACTTCCAAGGCAAAGAGCGCCGTGCCTCGCGATCCCAAAAATAGCGTGGGCCGACTGGCGTTCAGACGAGGGCCGTCGGAAGCCAGGAACAGATCTGCCGACAGCAAGTGGGCGTGCTGCTCACAGAACTCACGCAAACCCACCGAGCCGCGCTCTTCGCCGGTCTCAAAAATAGCCTTTACGTTAAAACCCAAGCGTCCGCCACGAGCCTGAATCACCTGCTCCAGAGCCGCCAAATTAATGGTGTGCTGGCCTTTGTTATCCGCCGTACCACGGCCATACCAACGCTCGCCATCAATCTTTAACGACCAGGGCGACAAGCCTTCTTGCCACTGATGATCATGCCCAGGGACCACATCGCCGTGACCATAGGTCAAGACGGTAGGCAGCGTGTCGGACTCATGTCGGTGAGCGACCAGAATTGGGCCCGCCCCCTGGGGGTTGTCCATGATGCGCACCGAAAACCCCAGCTTGCTTAAGGAGGGACTCAATTCCTGATTCAAATACAGAGACAACTGATCGGCCTTTTCGGGCGTCTGGCTGTCACTTTGAATCGCAACCCGGCGGCGCAGCTCGGTTTCAAAGCCACCGTCGTCAAAATAGGCACGCACCTTGGCTAATGCTTCACTTTTTCCCATTCGCTTAGTGTTCTGTCATTGATATAGAAAGTGGGACTATAAAATCTGGCCTTCCTTCTGTATATTTCTATCTTTCGAAGCTAAACCGCTAATTTTTAGAACCCTAAAAACGAAGCAAATTGAGTGAGCAATCAACAGGACCAGCGGCCACATTCATGGACTACAAATACTTCCTGGCGGTTATGGAGACAGGCTCCTTGGCCGCCGCCAGCGCACGGCTGCACATTGCCCCCAGCGCCATCAGCCGGCAAATTGCTTTATTGGAAGAATCGGTGGGTGTGACCCTGTTCGAGCGCAGGCGTCGCGGCATGGTGCTCACTGCCGCCGGACAGGCACTGGCCGAGCACGCTTTGCGAGTACGCCTGGAGGAAGACGCCCTGCTGCAAAGCTTGCGTTCAAACGACTACGCCCAAGCGTATTTGATTCGGGTCGCCGCCACTGAAGGCTTGTCGCGCTATTTTCTGCCCGCCGTCATGGCCGACTTTGCGCTTCGTACCCCCAAAGCCCAGTTTGTCTTGAAAGTCGGCACCCCCCACGAATGCCTGGATCTGGTCCGAAATGGCGATGTGGATATCAGCGTCATTTTCAGCACCGCGCCCTTGCCGGACGTAGAGGTGAATTACTCTTGCCGCAGCCCTATTTTTGCCATCATGCAGCCTGAGCATCCCTTGGCAAAGTCGGCTACCTTGTCGCTCAGCGAATTACAACCTTATCCCATCGTTATGCCGGGAGAAGAGTCCACTCAGAAGCAGTTGTTCAACCACGTGTGTCAGATGGAAAAACTGAATTTTAACGAGGTCTTTACCTGTAATTATTCGGGGGCCTTGCATGAGTTTGTACGACGCACAAATGCGATTGCCTTGGGGGCCTCGATCAGCCACCGCAGCAGTCGGGACAATGGCTTGAAAACCATCGCCGTGCAGGACTCTCGCCTTGAACGGGATATACAGATTTTGAGCATGAGCAAGCGAGTCTTGCCAGCCAGCGTGACAGACTTTCTACAGGCTTTGATTCGCGATCTTGGTCATGCCTGATGCCCATATTTTCAGGGCAGATTTTCCCGGAACACCACAATGCTGTTCATGGGTTTTAACTTCAGGCCCGCCTCTGCCCCGTCCCCCATCAGCCGGGTGCTGGTCAAGACCCTCACGCAATTCAAAATTGACTGCTGAGGGTCCTGCATGATGACGGCATCCAAGGTGCCATCTATCAGCAAGGCGCGCACGTCCGAGGTCAGGCCGTGGCCAACCACAATCACCTTCTTTTCGCGCCGCGCTTCTTTAAGCGCCCGCGCAACCCCTTCGGGCGCACCGCCAATATTGTAGATACCGATCAAATCCGCATGCTGCTCCAACAGCAGCCGGGTCTGTCTGTAGTTGCTCTCCGGATCGTCATGCCCTTCCCGCACGCCAATCACTCGACCCACCCAGCCCTTTTCCTGCATCAGCTGCAAAAACCCTGACTCCCGATCGCAATGCGCGCGATAGCAAAGACTGCCCGCTATCAAACCAAAACTACCTGATTGCCCGCCGCTTAAGCGGCTGAGCAAATAGGCGGCCAAGCGGCCCGTTGCCACATTTTCCAGCCCCACGTAGGCACAGCGCGCCGAGGCCGACAAGTCAGATATCAAGGTCACGACGGGAATGCCATCGCCAACCAGGGTATCGACGGCTTCTCGTACCAAAGGATGCTCCAGCGCCATGAACACCACCCCGTCCGTGCGGCCACGCAAACCCAGCAAAGCCTTGACCAGGGATTCATGATCGAAGCCATTGAATACCTCGGTATGGCATTCCACATTAAAGGGCTGCAACTGGGCCTGTGAGTAGTCAATGGCATCACCGAACATATGAATCACCCGATTGCTGCCCGCGGGCAGCAAAAATGTGATGTGCATAGGTTTCGTGTAGCGATCGGCATTGAGCTCGGCATCGCTGATGTAATTGAGCCTGCGTGCCGCTTTGAGCACGTGTTGAACCGTTCCGGGACGCACTCCTGGACGCCGGTTCAACACCCGATCTACAGTCGCCGTAGACACGCCCGCCACACGGGCAATATCGCTGATTTTGGGAATTTTATTATTCAATCAAAAACCATCATTGGATTGGCTGGACAGGCTTTCAGTGGCTTCTATACCATACAAAAAGGCTAGTGCTACAGCACAGCAAAAAACATCATAAAAACATGTAAACCAGAGGGAGACAAGGCCAGGCATTTTGGGATCAGTATGTACTGCTTCCGTTCGATGCCAACGGCTTCACCCATCCAGCCATGACTTATACCTTTGACTTTTCAAGCGTGCTGCTTCAGTGGCCGCAACTGCTGCAAGGGGCCTGGATGACCATCAAGTTATCCGTTCCGGCCACCGTGCTGGGTTTTATGGCCGGCACGCTGCTGGCGATTGGCCGGCGCGGCTCATCCCGCCTGATATCGCGCCTGTGCGGCTTTTATGTAGAACTGATCCGTAACACACCTTTGCTGGTACAGATTTTCCTGGTCTTTTTCGGGCTGGCAACGCTGGGCTGGAAAGTGACGGCCTTCGGTGCTGCCCTGGCCGCTCTGGTCATTAACGTGGCCGCCTATACCTGCGAGATCATGCGCGCCGGGATGGACTCCATTCACAAGGGCCAGCTGGAAGCGGCGGAGTGCCTGGGTCTTAGCCGGGCCCAAACCTATTGGCATGTAATTTTGCTGCCCGCACTGGAGCGCGTCTACCCGTCCTTATGCAGCCAATATGTGCTGCTGATGCTGGCCTCCTCGGTCACCTCGCAGATTTCGGTTGAAGAGCTGACCGCCATGGCCAACCACATCCAGGCCGATACTTTCCGCCCCTTTGAGGCCTATATCCTGGTTGCCGTCTTGTATCTGGCTTTGTCCTTGCTGATGCGTCTGGTTTTGTGGCTAAGCGGGCAGCTGGTTTTTACTCGTCAGCGTGCGCTGCGCGGCCGGAGCTAAGCCATGTTCACAAGCGGATTTAATGCCAATCACCTGAACTTCCTGCTCGAAGGTGCTTTGTGGACCATTGTGCTGTCCCTGATTTCCTTTATTGGCGGCGGCATCGGCGGTGCGTTGGTGGCGCTGGCCCGCATTAGCGTATGGCGTCCCCTGCGCTATCTGGCCATCGCCTATATCCAGATCATCCAAGGCACTCCCCTGCTGGTGATTTTGTTCCTGTCCTATTTCGGCTTGAGCATCATGGGACTGAGCCTGCCGCCTTTGATTGCAGCCGGTCTGTCCATGACGATTTACGTCAGCGCCTATTTGGGCGAGATCTGGCGCGGCAGCATCCAGTCCGTGGCTCGTACCCAATGGGAAGCGGCAGAGTGCTTGGCCCTGTCACGCTGGCAGCGACTGCGGTTAGTCATCTTGCCCCAGGCGGTACGTATTGCCACGCCCCCAACCGTGGGCTTTATGGTGCAGATCGTTAAAAACACCTCCCTGGCGTCCATTGTTGGCTTTGTGGAACTGGTGCGCGCCGGCCAGTTGATCAATAACTCGATCTTCCAACCTTTCCTTATTTACGTGCTGATTGCGGCCGTGTATTTCGCCCTGTGCTATCCCTTGTCGGCCTGGAGCCGCCGCCTGGAGATGCGCCTTCATTTTGCCCATCGTCCGGTGCAGAAATAAGTTCGGATCGCCAAGGAGTTTTTATGTCTATCGTCGTTGAACTTAAAGACGTCTACAAAAGTTTCGGCAGCAACGCTGTCTTGAATGGCGTGTCCTTTGCCATTCCCAAAGGTCAGGTCACCGCCATCATCGGACGCAGTGGTTCAGGCAAAAGCACCGCCTTGCGCTGCATAGACCGGCTGGAAGTGATTGATCGCGGCCAGATTGAAGTCTGCGGCCATCAGGTTCATGACCCTGATGTCTGCCTGCGCTCCCTGCGCACTGATGTGGGCATTGTGTTCCAGAGCTATAACCTGTTTCCGCACCTGACTGTAGAGCGCAACATCATGCTGGCGCCACAGGTGGTTCGTGGTCGCAGCCGTGAACAAGCCCGAGAGATCTGCCGCCGCACGCTGGAGCAGGTGGGCTTGTCGGACAAGGCCCAGGCCTACCCCGAACAATTGTCCGGTGGTCAACAACAGCGCGTTGCCATTGCCCGCTCGCTGGCGATGGAGCCCAAAGTCATGCTGTTTGACGAAGTGACCTCCGCGCTGGACCCGCAACTGACCGGTGAAGTCTTGCGCGTCATTGAAAGCCTGGCTGCCGATGGCATGACCATGGTGCTGGTTACCCACGAAATGGAGTTTGCTGCGCGTGTGGCAGACGTGGTGATTTTCATGCATCAGGGCCGTGTCTGGGAAACCGGCCCCGGCGATATGCTGCGCCATCCTCAAACCCCTGAGCTGCAAGCCTTTTTGGCACACGGCCTGTAAATTTTTCCCGACACCATAACAACACCCTGACGGAGACAGCACCATGACACTTTCGACACTTTTGCGTGCCACCATTCTGGCCCTGGGCCTGACTGGCTTGTCCGCAGCGGCCAGCGCCAGCGCGTTGGACGATATCAAAGCCGCTAAAAAAATTCGCGTCGGCATAGACCTGGGCGCACCTTTTTACGGTTACATCGACGACAAGATGCAGGCAGTGGGCTCCGATGTGGAAGCGGCCCGCCTGCTGGCTCAGGACTTGGGGGTAGAGCTGGAAATTGTCCAGACCACGAACTCGGCCCGCATCCCTAACCTCTTATCCAATAAGGCCGACCTGATTATTTCTTCGCTGTCGATTACACCGGAACGTGCCAAAGCCGTGGATTTCTCCATTCCTTATGGTGCGATTCAAGCCGCTGTAGGTGCGCCCAAAGACGTAGAGATCAAGGGCATGGAAGACCTCGTTGGCAAACGTGTGGCGGTGACCCGTGGCGGCCCGCAAGACAAGCTGATCAGCGAACGAGCCCCCAAGGCAAACCTGGTGCGTTTTGACGATGAAGCGGCCTCCATCACGGCGGCAGCCAGCGGACAGACGGACATTGTTGCCATCACCCCACCCATCATTAAAGCGATTGCGGATCGCAACCCCGCGCGCCCCTTTGAGGTGAAGTTCGTCATTGAGTCCTACAAGCTGGGGATTGCCATGCGCCAGAACGAGCCTGAGCTGAAAGGCTGGGTCGATGAATGGGTCAAGACCAATCTGCAAAACGGCAAACTGAATGAAATCCACCTGAAATACGCTGGCGTGCCTATTCCTGACGAAATCGTTCAAGGCTCCGGCCAATAAGTCATAGCCGGGCACACAGACCCGGCCCCCCTTCCCTTTGATCAACCCCTCTGACGGCGCCGCCCTGCGCGCGCCGCGGGACCGGCTGCGCCCTGGCCCAGCCGCCTTCAACCCCTCAGGAATTGTTTATGAGTACCTTATTTGGTGAAATCCGCCAGCTTGGCTACGTGGTGCGTGATATTGAAGCCGCGATGGACTACTGGAGTCGCCAACTGGGGGTAGGCCCCTGGTTTTACAACCCCAAAGTCGGCATCAAGAACTACCAGTACCGCGGCGAATCCTATGAGCCGCATAACTCGGTGGCACTGGCCAACTCCGGCGCGGTGCAAGTAGAACTGATTCAGTGCCGCAATGATGTTCCGTCCATGTACCGGGACTTTCTGCAAGCTGGACAACTGGGCTTGCAACACGTGGCCTACTGGACGGAAAACTACGATGCGGATCTGCAACGCGCACTGGACCACGGCCTGAAGCTTGTGATGAGTGGCGAAGTCGGTGAGCGCGGACGTTTCTGCTATTTCGACACCGAGTTTCACCCCGGTGCCGTCGTCGAACTGTCTGAAGTTGCAGGCCCTAAGGGCAAAATGTTTTCACTGATACGCGCCGCCTCCAAAAACTGGGATGGTAGCGATCCTGTGCGCCCTTTCCCTGATCTAAGCACGCTATAGGGCTTTCAACGCATGAGCACTGACACTTTTCTGGCCCGCTACTTGATCGAAACCCCGCTTGCCCCTGAGCAAGTGGCCGAGGTGATCGCTGGTGAACAATCCTGCGGCACCTTTACCCGCGTTGCGGGGGAGACTGACGAATTGCGCGAACGCGCCAGGGCGACGGTTGAGCGGGTACAAAAGCTGCAAAGCGTACCTGAGCCCAGCTTGTCCAATGCCTTGCTGGAGCGACGCGGGACGTCCGGCCCTTACCATCAAGCCTTGGTCGATATTCGTTTCCCCATCGCCAATATTGCGGCCAACCTGCCCACTCTGGCTGCCTGCGTAACCGGCAATCTATTCGATCTGGGCGAAGTGACAGGTCTGCGTCTGGAAGCGCTGGAACTGCCCGCAGCATACCGACGCCAGTTTGAAATGCCGACATTAGGGGTTGCGGGCACCCGCGCGCGCACAGGCGTTGCGCAAAACGCCATGGTCGGCACCATCATCAAACCCAGTGTGGGCCTACGTACCGACGATGTGGTGCAGCTGGTGCAAACCTTGTGCGATGCCGGAGTCGATTTCATCAAAGACGATGAGGTCTGCGCGGACCCGGCCCATTCCCCCTTGCATGAGCGTATTCCAGCTGTCATGGCCGTGATCCGTGAGCACGAACAGCGCAGCGGCAAGCATGTGATGTTTGCCTTCAATATCACCGATGAAACGGACGCCATGAAACGACACGCGGATTTGGTTGAACAGGAAGGGGGCAGTTGCGTCATGCTTAGCCAAAACTGGGTGGGATATTCAGGCTTTCAGACGCTGCGCCGTCACACCGGCCTGGCGCTGCATGCGCATCGCAATGGCTACGGCGCTCTGTCGCGTCATCCCTTGCTGGGAATTTCAGTGGCTGCTTACCAAACGCTATGGCGTCTGGCCGGGGCTGATCATATTCACGTTCACGGCCTGGAGGGTAAATTTGCCCAGCCAGACCAAGAAGTCCGTGAAGCCATTGCGCATTGCCTGCGTGGCCTGGATGAGCAAAGCGATGATCGTGTCTTGCCGGTTGTCTCCTCCGGCCAATGGGCGGGAACCATACCCGCTACCTGGCAAGCAGCAGGCTGCACGGACGTGCTGTTCATGGCGGGGGGCGGCATCCTGGCCCACCCCGGCGGCGCACATGCTGGTGTTCTCAGCTTGCAACAAGCTTGGCAAGCCGCAGACCAGGGCATGAGCTTGCAGGACAAGGCCAAAACATGCGCCGAACTGGCCCAGGCACTGGACTTTTTCGGCCCCAAAATGGCTTGATCGGGCAGACACCATGACTGTATTACGTCCTGACTACGCCTGGTATGGCGACGACTTCACCGGGGCCAGCGATACCCTGGCAACTCTCAGCCAAGGAGGCGTGGCCGCCATCTTGCTCTTGCACACGCCCAGCACACAGAATCTGAGCAGCTTGCAAGGAATGGAAGCCATCGGTCTGGCCGGGGCAACGCGTTCGCTGACATCGGAGCAGATCCGCCATACCTTGGATGAGGTACTACCCTTTTTAGGCCGTTTGCAGCCCAAGATACTGCATTACAAAATATGCTCCACCTTCGACAGCAGCCCGGACGTCGGCAATATTGCCGTTGCCCTGGAGCGCTTGCGAACCTTAGCTCAGGTGTCTGTTAGCCCAATCCTGGGTGGCCAGGTCAATCTGGGACGCTACTGCCTTTTTGGGAATCTCTTTGCCCAAGCCGGACAGGACGGACAGGTGTACCGAATTGATCGTCACCCAACCATGGGTAAGCACCCTGTCACCCCGATGAATGAGGCAGATTTAATGCTTCATTTAAAGGCGCAGGGGCTTGAGAACATGTCTTCGCTGCCCTGGACGGAGTACCAAAAGCCGGGCTATTGCGCCGACACACAAACTCGGCAGTGGTTAGAGCTGGCCCAGTCCAAGGGACACCTTCATCCCTTGCTGGATATTACCCATGAAAAGGATATTGCCCAGGCGGGTATGCTGCTCAACACCTTGAGCCAGCACGGCACCGTCCTGGCAGCAGGTTCCAGCAGCGTGGCGCAGGCTTACTTAAGCCAGCGGCAGACAAGAACAGCCAAGACCACAACTGGTTTGCCACCCAGCACGCAGCCAGTTTTGACCCTGGTGGGGAGCCAATCCCCGGTGACAGCCATGCAGCTGGAAAACTGCCGACTGGCGACGGTCATTGAACTGGACCCGCATAAGCTGCATCAAGATGCCGCCTACGGAGAACAGCTGCAAAAAACGGTGACCCAGAGCTTGCAACAGGGACGTCATACCTTGCTGCAAACCAAAGCGGTGGATCACGGGCAGAACGCAGTAAGGGCCCTGTCCACCCACGTGGTGGCACAAGACACGGCTCAGTTTTTGGGGATATTGGTCCAGCAGCTTCGACAAAAGCGCATGGTGTCACGTCTGTGCATTGCGGGCGGAGACACGTCCAGCTTATGCACGCAAGCATTAGGAATCTGGGGCTTAAGCTTTTTAGCTTTGGTCAGCCCGGGGGTTGCTGCCTGCATTTGCCACAGCGATGATGCGGTAGATGGTCTGGAACTGGTGCTAAAAGGAGGCCAAATGGGATCAGCTGACTTCTTTGATCGCGTGATTGCGGGCAATCAAGCCTGAAGCTCATCCGGCCTAAGGTGCGTGAGCACCTTGCCCTCTGGACGCAGAAAACAAAAAACCGACCATCTTTCGATGATCGGTTTTTTGAGTAATTTTGGTGCCCAGAAGAGGACTCGAACCTCCACACCCGAAGGCACATGGACCTGAACCATGCGCGTCTACCAATTCCGCCACCTGGGCTCTGACTGCTAAACTTGTTTTATAAACACGCCTAAGCAAGACAGAAGAGAACTATAGCACTATTTTTGAAAATCGCAAACTATTTTCCGTGCTTTCATGCCAAACAGGAATAAGGGCGGCACTTGCACTTCATAAGAATCGCTTTTATGCTTATTGCTATATCAAGAGTTGGGACATCCCATGCCAACCTGTGTACCCGCACAAGGTGGAATCAAGATATGGCCAGCTGGCAATAAATGGGATCGTTAAGACAAGAACCCGCTGCCAGCGGGTTTTTTTATGGCTGCTCTACCCGGCATCCAAGGGTCCTTTAATCCAACTTGCTCACCCGGAACCTGGTTCCAAGAGCTAAACAGGAGCGTTTTATGTCTACTGCGTTTTACTACCACCTGACTCTGGATCAGCACAGCTACCGCATTGTCTTGCGCCCGGATTGTTCCCGGCTAGCTGTTGTATGCGAGTTGCACGCTGATACGGTCGGTGACTATGAGCCCCGTTGGCTGGGCTCCAGCTGCCGAGGTGGTTATTGGGCCCGCTTCCAACACAATATTGACAGCACCTTGCTGTTGAATATGGATGCCATTGCCCGTTTGATTGACGAGCATCGTTTAGGCCGCCCCGATACCGTGCTGGACACCGACCTGGAACCTGTACTGCAAGTAGGTGGACGCTTGCGCGCCCAGCCTTACCCGCAGCAACAAGCCGCTTAGTCCAGACGCGGCGCTTCTTCGCCTTTATCGCCCATACGCCAGTAGCTGCTGGCCCGGATGGCCCCTTTGTCCAGGCCGCGTTCCTGTATCCAGTACTCACGCAGTGTTTGCGCGACGGCATATTCCGCCGCCACCCAGACATAGCCCGTGCCGCTAAGCTCAGGCGCTGCGCGCAATGCATCCAGCACGCCATCCACTCCGGCCAGAGAGGGAATCCAGTTAACCGTAACGTGATCCGGCGTCTCCATCGTGCCTACTGTCAGCAAGCTACGCGCCAGCACATACACCTGCACCTTAACGGTAGCGGGCAGCTCATGCACGCGACGAGCCATGGCGGGAACGGCCGTTTCGTCACCAATCAGAATTTGCCAATCCAGATCTTTGCTGACCAGGAAAGAGCCGCGTGGACCGGCCACGCCCAGCTTGTCCCCTTCTTTAGCCTGCATGGCCCATTGGCACGCCGGGCCTTCACCATGCAAAACAAAGTCGATATCCATCTCTTGTTCTTGCTCACGATATTCGCGTGGGGTGTAGTCACGAATTGGTGGTTTTTCCTGACCCGCGCCAAAGGACATGCCACGCTCGCCCATCTGGGGCAGACGCAGTTCCTTGCTTACAGGGTCCGGGAAAATCAGTTTGACGTGATCATCAAATCCGGGCGTGTAAAAACCATCCAGATCCGAGCCTGCCAGTGTGATGCGCACCATATCGGGGCCTAACTCACGTCGTTTCTTGACGGTCAGCAGACGCAATTTCAAGGTATGAGCAACTTTTTGCGTTAATTGTTCAGACTGCATTCTTAAGCCTCCTTAGGCAAATTTCGTATTTCGGCAATGGCATTTTCCAAGATTGCCACTACCTCAGCCTGGCGCTCCAGGCTGGCCGTTGATTGTTCAAACATGGCCTGTTTCAAGGTGTGGCGGATCTGGACAAATTCCGGCAGCCAGCCCGTTTGATCTTGGGCGGCCTTCAAATCCTCGTCACTGCTGTGCTCGGCCAACATCTGCCGTATCCACACCAGCTTGCGTCCTCGGTAGGTGAGCGACTGCAAGAGGTAATCACATTTTTCTTGCTGACCTTCCAGATACTCGCGACCTTCCTGGGTCAGGCTGTACATCTTGCGACGCCCTTCTTCCTCAATCAAAACCCAGCCTTGGGCCGCGCAATAGGCCAATGCTGGATAGACCGCACCGGCGCTGGGCACATAGCTGTTTTGGCTAAGTTGCGCGAAACGGCGGATCAGTTGATAACCGTGAGTACTGCCCTCTTTGAGCAGAACCATCAGCATGAGCTGCATGGCACGGGCCGAGTACTTTCTACCCTGACCCATATCCAGCAGCATGCGCTCGACATCCATTGTGTTGAATTTCATGTTCACACTCTTATGCTATATCACTCGACACATTCTAATGATAATGAGAATGAGAATGACAATCAACTAGAAATTGAAATTAAAATAAAGAGTTATAGAGTGCTTGCATTTTCAAGCGGTTTTCCTCTATAATTTAATGCTTGAGTCGGGCGTCAGCCCGGATCTCAAAGCCCAGGTGGCGGAATTGGTAGACGCGCATGGTTCAGGTCCATGTGCCTTCGGGTGTGGAGGTTCGAGTCCTCTTCTGGGCACCAAAATTCCTCAAAAAACCGATCATCGAAAGATGGTCGGTTTTTTGTTTTCCGCGTCTGGAAACTAAGGTGTTTAAACACCTTGCACTGAAAAACCAGACAAAAAAAACCGGAACGGAGATAGCTCCAGTTCCGGTTTTTGCAGCCACAGCCTGCCCTACCCGCCTCTATCAGTCCAAAGGCCGATGACGACGTTGCCAGAAAGGCTGGGCCTTGAATCGCTGCTCCATGCCATACAAGGCATGCTGAGCATTCAAATGGCCTAACAAACCCATCAAATAGTCTTTTTCATAGTTACGAGCGGGCTCCGGATTGCCTTGGATCAGGGCGACGGCAGCTTGGGCCGCTTGCGATCCGCTCCACAACGCTGTTGCCAGACCATTAGCGGCCAAGGGGTCCATCGCCGCACCGGCGTCTCCTGCACGCAAGATCCGGCCCTCCACAAAGTAGGACACCATGCAGCTAGCCGCGGCACTCACTTTAGGGCTGTGGTCTGCCATCTGACTTTCCAGACCCAGGCTTTCCATACGGACGCGCGCCGCATCGGCGCAGCTCAGCAAACCGGCCCACACCGTGCCATCACGGCTTAAACCATCTGGCAATAAATCCGAATCTGAGAACAAGGCCACCATCAAACGATGGCCCGGCATGGGCGACAAATACCACCAGCCCAACTCTACGGCTTCGATCAGAGAAGCAGCCAAAGGTTCGGCCCCTTCGGGCAAATCAAATACCTGCCAGGCTGCCACCAGCCTGTCCAGGCGACGACGCTCGGCGGCAGCACCTGCCGACAAGGCCGCACGCCCCGTACAGTCAATAAGGGCACTACCTTCCAGGCTGCTGCCGTCCGCCAGTTGCGCAAGTACCCCCTCGGGCGTGTGCTCCAGACTCAAGATACGGGTGTTCAAAACCGGAATGCCTTCTTTTTGCACGCGTTCCAGCAGCTCTTGCTCCAGATGCGCCTTATCCAGCAAATAGCCCTGCCCGTCTTCATCCTGCACGGTACGCAAGCCTTCACCACCCCATACCGAAAAACGCCCTTGCGAACGCAGCGCTACCTTCTCGGTCAGACAAGTGGCCCAACCCAGGCTGGTCAATACCAAGGCCCCGCGTTCGGACAAGGTTTCGCCAAAAGAAGGCTGCGGCTCTTGCGGAGCCACCAACGTCACTTTCTGACCTTGCATACTCAGGCGACGCGCCGCCGCTAAACCCGCCACGCCGGCGCCAACAACAATAATCATGCCTTCATCCTCAGGTTCCCGCCTGCTTTGTAAGCGGAACAATATCCATAGAACCGCGCTGTACCTCTACATACAGCTGGGGCGGAACTCCCGCCAGACCCGCTGGCCCCGGACGTTTTACCACGACTCCCATCCGAGTCCAAAGCTCGATCATGCGACGCAAGCCATCGGTATAGCCCGCTTCCACATGCAAACCGATGCCTGCTGCGCCTCGCGCCCAGGGCACACGGGAGTGGTAGTAACGCAAGCGCTCTTCCACACTCAGGTCTTCACGCATCAACTGTTTGTAAAACGCCTCTGGCAGGACATCCACCGGCAAGAGTGCAGGCCACCAGATCGGCGTGGGAAAACCGTCTGCCGTTTGGACCGCCTGGCAGCTAAAGGCATCGCCCTGCCAAGGCACTCCCATCCAGCGCGTCAAGTCTCCCGGCGCTTGTGGGCCAATGGGCGCGCCCTGCCCGGTCAGATTCGGATTGCCCTTAAATACATTGACCGGGTTGAGCTGATAGCCCATGTCCTGAATCAATCCAGGCCGTTTTGACAGGGCCAGGCGGAAGGGTAAACGGGTTTGGTCTTTGCCCTGAAACAGTTCTGGATGGCGGATCGGCCAAGTAATTTCCACGCCCGGATGAAAAGCGCCACCCGAACAAGCATCCAAAGCTGCACGGGTCAGGGCCTCCGGTTGCAGGGCCAAGGGGATATCCTCCAGCACCTGGTAAGAGTCCATCTGTGCATCCTGATAGTCATTCTCGAACTGACCGTCTGCCCACAGACTGAGCGTCTTGTATTGCGCATCTGTCAGTGTCAGCCAGGAATGCGGACTGTCGGGATAGTTCACGCCATCGCCCAGCATCAAAGGCAAGGCATCGGAGCGCAGATCATCACCGCCGGGCCGCCGGAAGGCCTTGAATACGCGTTGCCGTTGATCACGCGTCTGCGTGCCGGGCTCCGCCAAGGCTGCCAAGGTTTCCGGATCGGACAAGTCCCCCACATGTTGCCAGGCCGAGCCTAAAAATACCGCGCTGGCAACCCACTGCATCTGCCCACTACGACGCAAAATAGGTAGCACATCACGTCGGAAAGAAACTTTGTCACCCGGTTCAGACAACTGGCCCAAGGCAATCATGGCTTCGCGCGCGGCATCATATAGAGTGACTACCGGTTCCATCTGCGGTGCGAACTTCGGACCACAAGACACAATCCACGCAGGCTCACACTCCACTTTCTGCCCATCGATCTGAACCGTCGCCTTTACCCAGCCGTCGCACCAATCGTCATGCCAGCCATCATTATTGGTGAAGTCCCGCACGGGGTTTTGTTCGATAGCGGTACGCGATACCCCATCAGCAGGAAATACCAGCAAACGCCCTTGATCGTCCGTGCGTAAATGCCCCAGGGACACATCCAGACTTTGCCAGAACCGCCCTTGCAGACGATAGGCCGCGTCCGTCCCCTCGGCGTTGACCGCCACACCGCCAATTGCAAGCGGGCCGGGGTCGATCACCAGCATCTCTGCCCGCTTGTTTCCGCCGATGAAGGCATTGCGCTGCCCCCCCGGCACCCCCGGTGCGGCGTCTCCCCGGTCCATCGCATTCACAAAGCCATACCAGGCTGCCTTGGTGTTGGCGACGTGTACTGTCCAATTCGGTTTGAAGGAAGCATCCAGTTCGCGCACAACACGGCCTTGCTCGTCGTAGCCGTACAGACGAAAGCGCTGCACCTGTTTTTTAAGACGGCCCTGCGCATCTTTGAAGCCACCTTTGGGCTCAGCCATCAGCCCAGGGACTTCAGGTGCAGCAAACCATTCTGTGGCATTGCCTACTCTGGAAAAACCAATAGCCGGAAAGATGGCCACCTTGTGAATCTTGGCTCCTTTGGGAGCCAGTTCCTGCGCCTGCAAAGGCGAGATGGCCGATTTAAACCAGATGGGTGAGCTCAGGCTGACCGCAGCGGCACTGAACAGAAAATCGCGACGTTTCATGATGGTCCCCTTCGATCGCCGCTATGGAGTCGGCGTATCGGTGCGCGTAGAAATGGTAGCTACAAACAGAATTATTTCGCGCTGAGCGGGAAGAAACAGGCCCTTCCCCAATCAGCTTTTCTGCTTTTTGCCACTATGACAGCAGGGAAAAAATCGCAGTTAAATTTTTTTAAAATTGTTGAAAATCTGAGACATTTTTTTACAAACTGCCGGGTAGAGCAAATAACATCAACCAGCCGCCCAGTACCAGATAGGGCCCAAAATGAAGCGCCTGCCCAGCTTGTAAGCGCCCACTAAAACGCAAGGCCAAAGCAACTAATAAACCTAGTGCAGAGGCAAGAAGCAAAATTCCGGGCAAGGCTGCTACTCCCAGCCAAGCCCCCAATGCAGCCAATAATTTGAAGTCGCCATAACCCATACCTGCACGCCCGGTGATGCGCAAAAAAATATAATTCAAGAGCCACAGGATGCCGTAGCCAAGCGCCGCCCCCAGAACGGCCAAGGGCAAGCGGCTGAAAGTATGGTCCAGATTCACCAGCAAACCCAGCCACAACAAAGGCAAGGTCAGACGATCAGGCAAGTAGCCCGTGTCCGCATCAATCCAGGCCAGCAAGGCCGTCCCGGCTATAAACACACAAGCCGCCAAGGTGGCGGGCGTCAATTGCCAGCGCCACCCTGCCCACAGCATCAACACTAGGGCCAGCCCCTGACACAGCCAACCCCACTGACGATACGCCGTACGCGAACGCTCGCTCAGATCCGGGTCCAGCTCTACCGGCAAGTCCCAAGACAAGCGCCCGGCAGGCCAGAAAAAAACCAGGGCCAGCACCAGAGCAAGCCCCATCCCGGCCCAGGCGTTGCCCCACGACGTCCACATCATATTGATCCTTCACTTGGGTTGAACGGCCGCGCTCCCGCTTAGCCCAAGCAGAACGCTGCCCAAATCCTAGCAGAGCTCTGCGCAGTTTTGATGACGTAAGCATTTTTTGCTCCTGCTCTGCTGAAACCCGATATCGGCATTTTTTTGTTACCCGAATCACAGACAGAGGCTCGCAAGGCTAGGCATAATGCGCTCAACCCTTTGTTTCGCATACGGATGAATAAGGAAGCTTTATGAACGACTTTTTGCCACACGCTGCGCGTACTCCTCGCCTACGCTCTTTGACCGGTGCGTTGCTCTTGGTCTGGATGGGCGCTGCGGCAAATACGGCCTGGGCCCAGCAGATCGAGGCCATTACCTTATCCAGCGCCGGTATGGCTGAAATCGAGCGCCAAATTCCCGTCGGTGAGAACGGTAGCGCCCAACTGCGCGTCCCGCTGACGCAAGTAGATGACATTCTTAAAACCCTGATGGCCATTGATGGCAAAAGCCGCATTGAATCGATGACGCTCTCGGGTCTGGCCCCGTTGAAAGAAGGTTTCGACAGCCTGCCCTTCGCGGCCAAGGATTTGCGCTCTCCAGCCGCTTTGGCTCAAGTGCTGCGCGGTCAGCAAGTCAGCGCCAGCTCGCAAGGTCGTCTGGTACGCGGTGCGGTGCTGGGAGTACAGACCACAGCAGCTACCAACGAACGCCCGGCTCAATCCATCCTGAGCGTGCTCAATGAACAAGGCCAGGTTCAGACTCTGGAACTGGGTGCGGATACCAGTCTGGAAATACTGGACGAAACCTTGCAGAAGCAGTTGCAGCAAGCCACCGCCGTGCTGGCTGGCCAAAGCAATCAGCAAGCCCGTGATATCCAGCTGCTTCTGAACAAAACAGACAGCCAGACCGCTCGCCTGTCCTATCTGATTCCAGCTCCGGTCTGGAAAAGCTCTTACCGTCTGATGATGGAAGATGGCAAAGCCCGTTTGCAGGCATGGGCCATTTTTGAAAACACCAGCGGGGAAGACTGGAAAGATGTAAAAGTCACCCTGAGCTCAGGTTCCCCGGTCATGCTGCGCCAGCGCTTGCTGGAGCGTTACTGGAATGAGCGCCCTGAATTGCCAGTGGCCGTTGGCAGTTCGATGGCACCGCAGGCCGATACGCAGTCCACCTTGCAAGCCAAACAGGCCCGCAGAGTCAACAACGAGGCCATGCAGATGCGCATGGCCCCTGCCCCGTCTGCCGCTATCGCAGCTGGCTATATGGCTGACAGCCAGGCCGAACCCCAATGGGCCCCGGCCGGTTCCGGCTCCAGCACCCAGGTTCAGGAAGGTCTGACTCAAGTACGTTTCAGCCTGCCCCAGACATTAAGCGTGCCGACAGGCCAAACAGTCTCCGTCCCCTTCATTGATACCTCTTTGAAAGCAGAGTCCCTGTCCGTTTATCGCAGTGGCCAAGGCGGCGACCATCCCACAGCGGCTATCTGGGTGAACAATGAGCAAGCTTCCAGCCTGCCTCCAGGCATCATCACAGTTTTCAATCAGAAAGATGGCCATGTAGGCGATGCCGAACTGGCAGGTTTACCGGCTGGCGAACAACGCCTGATCTACTTCGCGCAGGACAGCAAAGTACAGATTCGCGAAGAGCAGACTGAAGAGTATCGTTTGAGCAAAACGCGGGTTAGCGATGGGGTAGCGCGTTCGGAATGGACTCGTATCCAGAACTACCGCTATGAAATCAAAGCCCCTAGCGACGAGGACCGTACCGTCCTGATCCAACTGCCCCGCCAGGATGGCTGGACGCTCAAGTCCGATGCCCATGACAGCGACACCGCCCAGGAACATCGTTTGAAAGTGAAAGTCGCCAAAGGCAAGACGGTTACTGTCACAGCTCAACTAAGCCTGCAAGACCATGTGGAATTGCGTCTGGAAGACATCGACGAGAACATGCTGCTGCAGTGGCGTGGGAATGGCGATGACAAGGCGCAACAAGCCAAAATGGACAAGCTGATTGATCTGCGCCGCCAGCTAAGCCAGGCCCAGCAAGCTCAGAACGAGGCTCAGGCAGGCTTGAATGACATCGTGGCTGAACAAGAGCGCATCCGCGCCAACCTGTCGGCCGTCAGCGCCCAAAGCAGCTTGGGAGAACGCTTTAGCGAGCAACTGGCCCAGCAGGAAGACCAGATTGCCAGCCAGCGCAAAGTCGTTCAGGAACAGCGAGCACGAGTACAACAAGCCCGCGAAGCCTTTGAAAAGGCCCTGGCTGAACTGGGCTAAATCGTCCTAAACCGGTGCGGGCAGCTCTGCCTGCACCTGCTCCAAAAACGCGCGTATGGCATGGCCTTGCGCGCGTTCTTTTAAGCAGTACACAAACTCGCTTAAATGAGCCGACACATCGCTTAAAGGCAGGCTGATGATGTCCGGGTGCGCGGGCACTTCGCGCAAGGGCAATAAGCTGGCCCCCAAGCCACATGCAATGGCCCAGCCTATCGCTTCCCGACTGCCAATTTCCAATAACTGCGTGGGCTCCTGCCCGGCCTGACGAAACACCTGATGGCACAGTTCTCGTGTCATGGAGCCTGATTCGCGCATCAAGATGGGATAGCGGCACAACTCCACAATGCGCACCCGCTGCCGATTCGCCAAGGGATGATCCACCCGCAGTACGGCCACCAAAGGGTCCGACGCCAATAGCAAGCGCACCAGGCGCGGATCATCAACTAGCGCCGAGGACGCAATCACATCCAACTGATAATCATGTAAAGCACTTAAGACCCGCTGGGAGTTATCAATGCTCAAACGCATTTTTACGCCGGGGTAAGCCTGATGGAAATGCCGTAACACGGCCATGATGTAATACGGCCCGGTCGCCCCTACGCGCAGCAAGCCGCTTTTCAAATCCCGCAGGTCACGCAGGCTGAAATCAATCTGAGCCGCCTGCTGCATCAATTGCTCTACCTGCGGCAACAGGCGCTCGCCCTGCTGACTTAAATAGACCCCTTTGCCCTGCCGGTAAAACAGCTCCACGCCGTAACGGGTTTCCAACTGCCGCAGGTGCGAGGTCACGGTGGGTTGGCTGATGCCCAGTTGCTGGGCGGCCTTGGTAATAGAGCCACAATGAGCGGTGGCATGAAAGGACTTTAGTTCCAGAGCCAGCATGCTGCCGCTCTCCTTGGGAAGACTCAAAGCCCAAATTATCCGATGCTCGTATTACAGAAATTAGTTGTACTGTCATAGGGCCGCCATATACGCCTCCCATACTGACGTTCATGACATTCATGACAAGTCGGAATTCCGGGATGAGCGCCAAGCCTGCATTTTTAACCATACAAGGACTGCACAAGCAGTTCGGCTCCTTTACAGCCTTGGACCAGGTCAGCCTGGACATACAGGCTGGTGAACTGGTGTGTTTGCTGGGCCCTTCGGGCTGCGGCAAAACGACCTTGCTGCGCTGCATTGCCGGGCTACAGCAGGCCGATCAAGGCATTATCGTGATGGCAGGCCGGGATATTACCCACCTGCCGCCTCAGCAGCGCGACTACGGCATTCTGTTCCAATCCTACGCTCTGTTTCCCAATCTGACGGTTGCCCAGAACATCGCCTACGGCCTGTCGCCACGCAAGAATCTGGCGGCTCAGGTTCTTCAGCGCGTATCGGAAATGCTGGATCTGGTGGGCCTGTCCGGTTCAGAAAACAAATACCCTGCCCAGCTTTCAGGTGGTCAACAACAACGGGTGGCGCTGGCTCGCGCACTGGCCCCTTCGCCCTCCCTGCTTTTGCTGGACGAACCCATGTCGGCCCTGGATGCCCAGGTGCGCGAACGCTTGCGCATTGAACTGCGCGCACTGCAAAAACAGCTCTCTATCACCACCTTGATGGTGACGCACGACCAGGAAGAAGCCATGGTCATGGCGGACCGGATTGCCGTGATGGAAAAAGGCCGCCTGGTGCAGTTTGATCGCCCCCAGGCCCTGTACCGTGAACCGGCTGATCCCTTTGTGGCGGGTTTTATTGGGGAGGCCAACTGGCTACCCTACACCCCCATGCAGGACTGCGCGGTTCAGGTCGAACGAGTACGGCTGGACTTGAACCACGAAGCCCCCACCACCGCCGGGCGCCTGTTCATCCGACCCGAAAATATCCGGGTGCTGGACAATAGCAGCCCCATCAGTACCTCGAACACCTTCCTGGCCGACATTGTGGACGGCGTTTTTCTGGGCCGTCACTACAAGCTGATTCTGCGCCCCGAGGGCATGAACGGCTTAACCATTCAGGCCATCGTCAACCCCGAGCAGGGCGACCGTTTACTGGCGCCGCTGGCCGCTCGCCGCTGCCGTATCCAGCTTCCCAGCGAGGCGCTGCATGCACACCACTGATACCAGCCCCCAGCCTGGCGCTGCTGCTTTGGGCAACACCAGCCTGTATGGTTTGCCGGTTGCTGAAGCCAGCGTAAATCACCCGTTGATCCGCCCTGTTTTGCCAGCCTGGATCGGTTCAGCCGCAAGACGTGCCTTATTGATTGCCCTGTTCGCGCTGCTGATTCTGTTTCTGGCGCTGCCTATGATCTTCATTTTGCTGCGTGCCATTCAGGACGGCGACGGGCAATTAGTGGGACTGGGCCAGTTCTGGGCCATTATCAGCGCCCCCGGTTTTATGGCGATGGTGGGTCGCAGTGTGCTGGTCGGTATCAGCACGCTGATTATCGTCATCCCTGCTGCTTATGCTTTTGCCTTTGCCTTGCAGCGCTGCTGCATACGCGGTGCTGGCCTGTTTCGTGCTCTGGGTTTGCTGCCTTTGCTGGCCCCGTCGCTGATGCCTGGCTTGTCCCTGATTTACCTGTTTGGCAATCAAGGCGTGCTGCGCAGCTGGCTGGGCGGGGAATCGATTTACGGTTTTTGGGGGATTGTGCTGGGCGAAGCCTTCTATACCTTCCCCCACGCCCTGATGATTCTGAGCACCGGACTGGCCCTGGCGGACGCCCGCCTTTACGATGCCGCCCGAGCCATGGGTGCTAATTCCTGGCGTCGCTTCCTGACGGTCACGCTGCCCGCCAGCCGCTACGCCGTGTTCTCCGCCGCTTGCCTGGTCTTTACGCTGACCGTGACCGACTTCGGTGTCCCCAAAGTCGTTGGCGGGTCCTACAACGTGCTGGCCATGGAGGCGTACAAAGCCGTGGTTGGTCAGTTGCAGTTCTCTAAAGGCGCGGCTATCGGTGTGCTGCTCTTGATCCCCGCTGTGTTGACCTTCTTTCTGGATCGTCATCTACGTGCCCGTGCCAGCGGACAAGCGCAAGGCTCACTCAGTGCCTATTCGCCCTTGCCACACCGCCAACGTGACCGTTACTTCACCCTGGTCATGCTGCTGGTTTCCCTGGCGATTCTGACGATTGTGGGCATGGCTGTCTGGGCCTCCTTGATCAAGTTCTGGCCCTACAACCTGAGCCTGTCCCTGAAGTCTTATGACTTTGACAATATGGACGGCGGCGGCTGGCTGGCCTGGCGCAACAGTCTGACGATGGCCTTGTTTACTGCCATTCTGGGATCAGCCCTGATTTTCCTGGGTGCCTGGGTGCTGGAAAAGCTGCCAGCCCGTGGCCAAACTGAACGCGGACTATACGGCGTGCTGCAAATGCTGGCTTTGGCCCCCATGGCCATTCCCGGACTGGTGCTGGGCCTGGGTTACATCTTCTTTTTCAATCATCCCAACAACCCCTTGTCCGGCCTGTACGGCTCCATGAGCCTGCTGGTGCTGTGTACCGTCATTCACTTGTACACCAGCGCTCACCTGAACTTTGTGACCGCACTGAAGGCCATTCCGGCGGAACTGGAAGCGGCAGCAGCCTCGCTGAAGGCGCCCCGCCTGTCTACCTTGATGGGGGTAACGGTGCCGTTGTGCCTGCCAGCACTCTTGTCAGTGTCGCGCTATCTGTTCGTCTCAGCCATGACCACGGTATCGGCGGTGGTCTTTTTATACAGCCCACAGACGGTGCTGGCGTCCGTCGCCGTCATGAACATGGATGATGCCGGCTTTATCGGCCCGGCTGCTGCCATGTGCACCTTGATCATGCTCAGCTCCGGCTTTGTCTGCCTGCTGGTTCATGTACTGAGCCGTGCGGCCCTGCGCCGCAGCCAGGCCTGGCGCTCCCCCTCTCCTCTTTCTCCAACCTGATAGGACCGCAATGTCATCCGTAACTTGCGCCAATACGCAGCTTGATAAGTCCGCTTCCCAAGCTCCCCGCCTTGAAGCCCTGATTTTTGACTGGGCCGGCACGCTGGTGGATTTTGGCTCCTTTGCCCCCACCCAAATTTTGGTCGAAGCCTTCAAGTGTTTTGATCTGACATTGAATCTGGAACAAGCCCGCAGTGCGATGGGTATCGGCAAATGGGACCACATCAAGGCCATGCTGGAGCTGCCAGAGGTCCACGCGCAATTTACGGCGCTGCATGACCGTGAACCCGATGACAGCGATGTAGACCGTATCTACAACACCTTTTTGCCCCTGCAAAACGAACGTGTGGGCGAGTTCTCCGCTGCCATTCCCGGTGCCCGTGAAACCTTGTCCTGGGCACGTCGCCAAGGCTTGAAGATAGGCTCCTGCTCCGGCTACCCACGTCTGGTACTGGACAACCTGCTGCAACACGCCCACCAACAACAGGTGTTTGTGGACTACCACGTCGCCTTTGACGAAGTCCCGCAAGCGCGCCCTTGGCCAGCCATGGCCCTGGAAAACGTCATTCGCCTGGAAATCAAGAATGTGGGGGCCTGCGTCAAGATCGATGACACCCCGGTAGGCATCGACGAAGGCCGTAACGCAGGCATGTGGACGGTGGGTTTGCTGCTGTCGGGCAACGCCGCCGGTCTGACTGAACATGAGTTTCTGGCTCTGGATGAACCAGAGCTCCATGCCCTGCGCGAACGTGCTGCCGCAACGTTTGCCCATGCCCAGCCCCACTACCTGATTGACACCATTGCCCAGCTACCCGCCGTGATTGAACAAATCACCGAACGCATGGCGCAGGGTGAATTTCCCAGTGACTCTCTCTAACCCCACTCCCCTTTTGCTGACACAAGGACACTTCTCCATGAAAACCATTGTTCTGAGCTCCTTGGCTGCCGCTTTGATGGGCGCCGCTTCCCTGGCACAAGCTGCCACGACCCTGACCGTGTACACCGCGCTGGAAGCCGATCAGCTCAAAGCCTACCAGGCTGCTTTTGAGAAAGAGAATCCCGACATCAAGATCCAGTGGGTGCGCGACTCCACCGGCATCATCACCGCCAAGTTGCTGGCCGAAAAGAACAACCCGAAAGCAGACGCGATCTGGGGTCTGGCCGGTTCCTCTCTGGGTTTGATGGCTGCCCAGGATATGCTGCAGCCTTACAGCCCGAAAGGTCTGGAAAAAATCGACGCCAAAATGCGCGATCAGAACAACCCACCGAGCTGGGTTGGCATGAACGGCTATGCCGCCGCGCTGTGCGTGAATACGGTGGAGATGGAAAAGAACAAGCTGCCCATGCCCACCTCCTGGGAAGATCTGACCAAGCCTGAATACGCAGGCAAGATCGTGATGCCTAACCCTGCCTCCTCCGGCACGGGCTTTCTGGACGTGAGCGCCTGGCTGCAACTGTTCGGTGAAGACAAGGGCTGGGCCTTCATGGATGGCCTGCACAAGAACATTGGTGCCTACACCCACTCCGGCTCCAAGCCTTGCAATATGGCTGCTGCAGGCGAATACGCGATTGGCGTGTCCTTTGACTATCGTGGTGCTCGCCTGAAAGAAGACGGTGCCCCACTGGAACTGGTGTTCCCCAAAGAAGGCCTGGGCTGGGAAATTGAAGCCACTGGCATCATGAAAGGCACCAAGAACGTGGAAGCCGCGCAAAAGCTGGCTGACTTCTCCGCCAGCGAAGCAGCCAACCACTTGTACAAAACCAACTTCGCCGTACTGGCCATCCCCTCTATTGCCACGGCCAACCCGCACCTGCCTGCGGACTTGAACCAGCGCCTGATCGAAAACAACTTCGTGTGGGCGGCTGAAAACCGCGAGCGCATCATCGAAGAGTGGACCAAACGTTACGACGGTAAATCGGAAGCCAAGAAGTAATGAATACACAACACTACGATGTCATCGTGGTGGGGGGCGGCATCCTGGGCATGGCACATGCCTGGGCGGCTGCCCGCCGCAAGCTGAGCGTTGCTGTGCTTGAGCGCAGCTACCAGGCCCAAGGCGCCACCATTCGTAATTTTGGACAGGTTCTGATCACCGGCCAGGCGCCGGGAATCATGATGGAATTGGCCCGCCAAAGCCGTGGTCTGTGGCTAGAGCTGGCTGAGCAAGCCGGTTTCCACGTACGCAGCAATGGCTCGCTGGTTTTGGCACGCAATCATCTGGAACTGGCGCTGCTGGAAGACTTCGCCCAAGGCCGCGCCAAGGATGAGGGTGTGGCCTGCCAGATGCTAAGCGGTAAAGAGCTGGCTGGCTTGTTTGATGGCCGTCTGGCTCATCACCACGGCGCACTGCAAGGTTTTGACGACCTACAGATCTATTCGCGTGACGCCCTGCCCGCCATCACCAGCCGCTTGCAAGCCATGGGCGTGGATGTCTACACCCAGGCCCATGTGCACTACGCACAAGAAGGTCAGGTGCACAGCAGCGTGGGCAATTTCACGGCCAACAGTATTTTCGTTTGCCCCGGACACGATTACAGCAGTCTGCATCGCGAGCTGCTGGACACCGTCAAGCCTTCCGTTACTCGCCTGCAGATGCTGAAAGTAAGGGCCAAAGACGCTGGCTGGGCGCTGGATCGTCCTTTGTTGACCGGTCTGTCCTGCTTGCACTACGGCGCATTCAGCGACCTGCCACTGGCCGAGGCGCTGCGCGAGCAAGTACAGCAACGCCATGGCGTACTGCTGGATCAGGGTATCCATCTGCTGATCAGCCCAACACCGGACGGGGATCTGATCATCGGTGACTCGCACGATTACGGCCAGCAAGCCAGCCCCTTCAATCAAGAAGAGACTGACGGGCTTATGCTGGATCTGGCGCAAACCGTCTTGGGATGCCCCGTGCAGGTACTGCAACGCTGGCAAGGTGTCTACGGTGCCAAAGGCCCTGGGCCTTTTTCTGTTCTGCAAGCCGATGGCAGCACGCAAGTCACGGTCATGCACACCGGTCTGGGAATGACGACAGGCTTGGCCATTGGCGAGCGCAATATCGCTGCCCGTTATGATTGATCAGGCTACAGGCTTGAACAGACCGGCTTAGCAGCAAGCTAGCCTTGACACTGGCAAAAACCAAAGCAAAACGCGCGGCCCCAAGCTGCGCGTTCTGCTTTATACGGCAGCCACGGCACTGGGCAGGCTGAGCATGGATTTTCCTGACGGACTCCTCGCCCGATATTGACAATGCTCTACAAAAAACTCCCTGTAGTGGAATAAAATACGCAGCAATCTCGCTCTATGAACAGGCTAGTGATCCAGCGATACAAGGCCGTGCTGGTCGCTATAAAGCGAGGGAGTGCTTGCTTACCCCCACACCAGGACAGGATTCATGACAGACAGTGATAGCGGAATGCGCTTTATAGACTGCACCGAAGAACACCATGCCACCGCGATTTTAGAGATCCTGAACGAGGCCATCGTCAATTCCACTGCCCTGTACGACTATGTACCGCGCCCGCCCGAAGCCATGGTGAACTGGTTTGCCACCAAACGCGCCAACGGCTTTCCCGTGGTGGGTGTTGTCAACGATGCAGGCACGTTGATGGGCTTTGCCAGCTGGGGCAGCTTCCGGGCCTTTCCTGCCTACAAATACACGATGGAACACAGTGTGTATGTGCACCATGAGCATCGTGGCAAAGGGCTGGGCAAAATACTGATGTCGGAACTGATCATTCGCGCTCGGCAGGCGAACGTACATGCACTGGTAGGCTGTGTGGATGCTAGCAACCAAGGCAGCATTCATCTACACAAAAGCTTGGGCTTCAGCCATTCGGGCACGTTCAAGGAAGTCGGATTCAAATTTGGCCGATGGCTGGATGTGGCGTTTTACTTGCTGCTGCTGGATACGCCCGCCCAACCGGCGGACGGTTAAAAGCGGTTGACGTCTTAGGTAGCGCCCCCCCTCCCGCCAGGCCGCATCCGCATAAAAAAAACCATCGTCAGCGTTGCGCAGCGATGGTTTTTTTGCAAGCCGTCTGGGAGCACTCAGACACGGGCCTTGGGACGTTCGTAGCACACGCCAAAAGCGATCAAGCCCAGAACCACACTGAATACACCCACGCCGGTTGCCACAGCGGCAATCAAGCCCAGCCCTACCGCAATAAATACGCCCGGAAAGGCATAGCTTCGCAGCCAGGAAGGCTGCTTGGGAACAAGAAACAGCCCCAAAAATAAAAACCAGGGCATCACAATCGTCCAGAACAAACTGTCCATTAGCACGTCACGCATCATCATTCCATCCAAGTAGGGAAAGCTTGGGCGGGCGACCCAGGCGCCCGCAGCTATGGGGGGATTGTAAACGTACTGGGGCTGGCCTCCCAGCCTTGGCGGCTGTTATAAGAGAGAATTATTGTTTTACGGCTAAAGGACCACAATGAGCACCCTTACCCTGAGCAGCGCAGACCAGCACTCTTTTGAGGCCTATGCCGTGGGCGATGAACAGGCCGAACGCGGCCTGATCGTGCTCCAGGAGATTTTTGGCGTCAATCAACATATTCGCAACATGAGCGATCGCTTTGCCGAGCAAGGCTACCGGGTCCTGTCCCCGGCCTTGTTTGACCGCCAGGAAAAGAATGTACAGTTGGGCTACACCAGCGAGGATGTACAAGCCGGGCTGGCCTTGCGCGGTGCCATTCCTGTAGAAAAAACCTTAATGGACATTCAGGCCTGCATAGAGGCCCTGGGGAACCGCAAGATCGCAATTGTGGGTTACTGCTGGGGCGGATCGCTCAGTTGGTTAGCCGCCTGCCGCCTGCAGGGCCTGAAAGCCGCCAGTTGCTGGTATGGTTCGCAAATCGCCCAGCATGCCCAGGAAACTCCCAAGATCCCGGTGCAGATGCACTTTGGGGCGCAGGATCACTCCATCCCGCCCAGCGCCATCCAGACTATTCAAGAAGCCCAAAAAGAGGTGGAAATCTACGTGTACGAACCGGCCGGGCACGGTTTTGGCTGCGATCAGCGTCCTGACTTTCACCCGGACTCCTACAAACTGGCTCAAGAACGTACACTGGTCTTCTTTGCCGAACACCTGCGTTAAGCCCAACCACCCATGCTTGAATCCAGCGACGATCTGCTTGCCCTGCTCAACACCCCCATGCCGTATGGCAAATACAAAGGTCGGCTACTGGCCGACCTGCCGGGGCATTATCTGAACTGGTTTGCCCGTGAAGGCTTTCCTTCCGGGCGGCTGGGCCAATTGCTTGCCTTGGCGCATGAGCTGGATCACAACGGCTTGAAGTCCTTGCTGGATCCGCTGCGCCCGCGGCGATTCTGAATCAGCACCTGCGCACTCACTAATACCTTACTGGGCACTTGGCTGCCTTGGTTTGTCACCGTACAGCTTGCTACTATCAAGGCTTCCTCTACACCCCATTGTGAAGGACGTCATGACTAACACGCTTTCTGCATTTCCCATCACCAGCAAATGGCCGGCTCAACACCCTGAGCGCCTGCAGCTGTATTCCCTGCCTACGCCCAACGGCGTCAAGGTCTCCATCTTCCTGGAAGAGGTGGGCCTGCCCTACGAGCCCCATCTGGTCAGCTTCGAGCGCAATGACCAGCTCAGCCCGGAATTCATTTCCCTGAGCAGCAACAACAAAATCCCGGCGATTCTGGACCCGAACGGTCCCGGCAATCAGCCCCTGGCCCTGTTCGAGTCCGGTGCAATTCTGATCTACCTGGCCGAAAAAACCGGCCATTTGCTGTCCACTGACCCGGCACAGCGCTACGAGACCTTGCAATGGCTGATGTTCCAAATGGGCGGCGTAGGCCCCATGTTTGGCCAGTTGGGCTTTTTCCACAAATTTGCCGGTAAAGACTACGAGGACAAACGCCCCCGTGATCGCTACGTCAATGAGTCCAAACGTCTGCTGGGCGTGATCGACAAGCACCTGGAAGGCAAGGACTGGATGGTAGGCAACACCTACTCGATCGCCGACATTGCCTTGTTCCCCTGGATCGCAAACCTGATCGGGTTTTATGGTGCGCGTGAACTGGTGGAATACGATCAGTTCAAGAATATCGCCCGCGTTCTGCAAGCGTTTCAGGCCCGGCCCGCAGTGCAACGCGGCCTGCAAATCCCCGCACGCGACTAAGGCACAGGGGACAATTGATGGAGCCCACAGCTAGCCTAGGCACCACGACTAGCAATAGCCCTGCTAGCAAACTGGTCTTGTTTACTTGCGCTTGCCCGTATCCGTACAATTGGTCCCCTAAACATCCTGCATAAGCGGTTCACCGCCGCTTAAGCTGGCTTGCCGTCATACAAAAAACCAGTCTGCTCTTGCAGCAGATATAGGCAAATCCACCAGCCGTGACGCGCAAGCCCTTATGGGCCCTGGAGACTTTCCAGGGCCTTTTTTTGTGCTCCGGACACCCGGGGCTAAATCAAGCATCTGAGCTACTCATGTAGCGTGGCAGGAGGCGGTTCCTTCTCTGCCGGAGATACAGGCGGGAACGCCAGACGCAACAGTTTCCGAAAGCGATCACAATCCAAATGGGATGGCTCGGGGCAATCCGCAACATGGCGCAGCAAATAGCTCAAGGATTTCATCCGTCGTATTTGCTTGTCCAACTCATCAGCGCGCTGGTGCAAAGACGGACGCGGCAAATCAGGGGGGCGATCTTTATCAAACATCTTGCCGATCTGCTCCAAGGAAAACCCGGCGGTCTTGCCCAAGGAAATCAGCGAGAGCTGCAAGAGTGTGTCGTCGCTGTATTGGCGGCGCAAACCATGGCGAGCCACAGACTGGATCAAGCCTACTTCTTCGTAATAACGAAGTGTGGAAGTGGGGACGCCGCTGGTCTTGGACAGCACGCCAATATCGATCAGTTTCATGCTTGACCTCAAGTTGACTTGAAGTTGCATAGTAAGCCATCGCCCACTTGTTTCCAGTCAATCACCATGAAAAAACAGCCCCAAGCCAGCGGTAGCAGGTGGGTGCAAGCCACCTTGGCCGGTTCCATCCTGTTGGCTTCTCTGGGTGTCAGCATTGCCACTGTGGCCCTGCCCAGCTTGGCCCAGGCTTTCTCAGCGCAGATGCAAACACTGCAATGGATTGTTCTGGCTTATCTGCTAAGTGTCACCGCCACTATCGTCCAAGCAGGACGTCTGGGAGATCTTTACGGTAGCCGTCGAGTGTTGATAGCTGGCCTCTCTCTTTTCACGCTGGCCTCTGTTGCATGCGCACTGGCCCCAACACTGGACTACTTGATTGCCGCCCGTGCCGTTCAAGGTCTGGCCGCCGCTATCCTGATGTCGATCCCCATGGCCATGGCCAAAGAGCTGCTTGCCAAAGAGCGTCTGGGCCGTGTCATGGGGCTGCTGGGCACTATGTCTGCCATAGGCACCGCACTGGGCCCGTCTTTAGGTGGTCTTGTGATTGGCACCTTCGGCTGGCCCGCCGCCTTTGCCGTCTTGGCCGTGTGTGGCCTGATCTTGCTGGCCTTTGCCGTCACCCACCTACCCGGCTCCGTCACCCCAAAATTAACGCCTGCACGCATGGACTGGCCAGGCAGCCTGTGTTTATCAATAAGTTTGCTTAGCTTTGCTCTGGCTGCGACCGGCAATAAAACTGGATTAGGTATCCAGCCATGGATGCTGCTGATCTTGAGCGCCATGACGGGCGGGATCTTTATACAAGTGGAACGAGTCGCCGCTTATCCATTGATCCCTGTGAGCGTGCTGTACAAGCGAAATGTGGCAACCGCACTCAGCATGAATGTGCTTGTAGGCACCATCATGATGGCCACCTTGGTAGTCGGCCCTTTTTTCCTGTCTTTGGGGCTAGGGCTGAGTGCAGCTCACACCGGCCTGGTCATGGCAACCGGCCCCTTGGCAGCTGCGCTATCTGGCGTGCCTGCTGGGCGGCTTACGGACCGTTTCGGCACATCCAAAACCCTGCTGGCTGGCTTGATCCTGTCCACCATCGGCCTGATCGCTTTCTCCACCCTGCCGAACTTTATCCACGCGACGGGCTATGTGATGGCCCTACTGTTGATCACCCCCGGCTTTCAGCTCTTTATGGCGGCGAACAATACCAAGGTCATGCTCGCGGCGTCACAAGAGGAAAAGGGCCTGCTCTCCGGTCTGCTGGGCCTGTCACGCAATCTGGGATTCATGACTGGTGCCTCCCTGATACCGCTGCTGTTCGCATCGTGGTTGCCAGCGCGAACACTAATCGATAGCACCCCACAGGCCATTAGCCACGCCTTCTCACTCACTTTTTTGCTGACAGCCGCTCTTTGTGCGCTGGCCATAATCTTGGCTGTGTGGGGATACCGCAAATCAGGCCTTAAATTGCTGGCAAAGGAATGAACTGCTCATCATCCATAGGCGGCAGGCTAATACGGCCATTCAGCCAATCATCTTTGGCCTGCTCAATGCGATCCTTGCGCGAGGACACGAAGTTCCACCAGATATGGCGTGGCCCTAAAGGCTCCCCGCCCAGCAGCATCAAATGGCTATCGTGATCGGCCACAATGCGTGGGCTATCCCCTTTGGCGAACACCAGCATTTGCCCCGCTGGATAACGCTGACTGCCAATTTCCAGCCCACCCGCACAGACGTAGATGGCCCGCTCTTCGTGGCCTGTCGGCAAAGGCACGGACTGCCCGGCTTGCACTCGCAACTCCATGTAGAACAAGGGCGAGTTCACACTGGCCGGACTGCACAAGCCCAAGGCCGAACCCGCAATCAGGCGCCCTTCCAAGCCGGTGTCCTGAATCAAGGGCAAGTGCTCGGCCTCGTAATGGGCAAAGTCCGGCTCTTGTTCTTCTTTATGCTCGGGCAAGGCGACCCAGGCCTGGATACCATCCATACGACCGCCTGTGTTGCGCATGGGCTCAAAGCGCTCTGAATGGCTGATGCCGGAACCCGCCGTCATCCAGTTCAAAGCCCCCGGTGTAATCGCTTGCTCCACGCCCAGGCTGTCGCGGTGTGTCATGGCACCTTCAAACAAATAGGTCACCGTGGACAGGCCGATATGCGGATGTGGCAGCACGTCATTCTCAGTACCCACCGGGGCCGTCAGCTCTTGCGGACCCATACGGTCAAAGAATATAAAAGGCCCCACCATGCGTCGTTGGCGAAAGGGCAAAACGCGCCCCACTTCAAACGCACCAATGCTGTGTTGACGTTGTGGAATAAGCAGCTCGACCATAGACACCTCTACTGGGAAGTCGCAAAAATACAATCCCGATTACTATACTCTGGTCCCTGATTGCTTCGCCCAAGCCTCATGTCCACTTTCTCTCTTTTCGACTCAGAACCTGATAACGCTTTGACTCTGGATGAAGGCCTGATCGCCTTGCCCGGTCTGGCTCTGCCCTACGCCCCCGCCTTGACCCAAGCCGTCAAAGACGTCGTGCAGCAGGCGCCCTGGCGTCATATGCAGGTCCCTTCGGGGCATCGTATGTCCGCGGCGCAAAGCAGTTGTGGGCAGTTAGGCTGGGTATCCGACGAGCACGGCTATCGCTACAGCGCCATCGACCCGCAAAGCGGTCTGCCCTGGCCCGCCATTCCTGAGGTTTTTCACACGCTGCTGGCGCAGATTCATCAGGCCTCTGGCCAGGGCCCGTTCCAGCCCGATACCTGCCTGATTAACTATTACGATGAGCACGCCCATATGTCCCTGCATCAGGACAGAAACGAGCGTGACTGGCAGCACGCGATTATTTCAGTGTCTTTAGGCCGTGAAGCCCTATTTTTATGGGGAGGGGCCAAGCGTAGCGATCCCGTGCGCACACTGCGATTGGGTGACGGCGATGTGCTGGTCTGGTGGGGACCATCCCGCATGAACTTTCATGGGGTGCGCCGCCTGGAAGGCCCGCCCCATCCAATATGGGGCTCAGGCCGGGTGAACTTGACCTTTAGACGGGCCGGCTGACAGCGGACTAGCTCAGCTCGGGGGAGGCAAAGCGGCGATTATCCAGAACAGGCAAAATACGACGCGCGTAAGCCAGCCGTTCACGGTCCAGATCCACTAATAGCAGGGTCGGTGTCTCGGCCGCCTGGGCGACAATAACACCCAAGGGATCGACCACCAGACTTTGGCCTATATTGCGCTCGCCGCATTCCCCGACAGCCACCATATACGCCGTATTTTCCAGGGCACGCGCCGTCGTCAGCACGCGCCAGTGATGCTCTTTCAAGGGTCCTTTCAGCCAGGCCGAGGGTGCCAGCAGTACCTGTGCACCATCCACGCACAAGCGACGGGCCATTTCAGGAAAGCGCAGGTCGTAGCAGGTCATCAGGCCGACTTTGAAGCCAGCCACATCGATCAAGGCCGGAATCTCGGTGCCGGGCTGCACATAGCGCGACTCCTGCACAGAAAAAGCATCATACAAGTGCAGTTTGTTGTAGTGAGCCAGCACCTGCCCGTCGCGCAAAACCACCAAGGTATTCCAGACCTTGCCCTCGCCTGTGGGCGTGTGAATGCAGAACACCACGGTCAAATCCGTGTCACGGGTGGCCGCGCTCAAGCGGCTGACAAACTCCCCATCCAGGGCTTGTGCGGATTTAAGGACGACTTCAGGGTCTGCCACATTACGGGCCAAGACACCCTCTGGTAATACCAACAGCTGTGCTGAAGAGCGGATCGCTTGCTCTATCAGCCCCAGGCAGGCGTCCAGGTTCTCCTGCGTATCTTTGGAAACGGCCATCTGGCCCAATGCAACTTTCATGACCTGCTCCTCGTATTTGCCGCCTAAACAATTCTAACGCAGCAAGCGGTCTTGGCCAGCCCCACACCGGCCCCATCCCAATTTCCTCGACTGACCACCTGATGGCCACCAATGGAAAAAAATGGGGATTGCCCGCCTGCCATCTTCCGACAGCACTTCATTTCTCTTCAGCCGGAAAAGGAATGGAACCCTAAATAAAAAGAACTGATTCATGCGCATCGAATAAGCAAATGTTTAGCAAAACTAAACACTTTGCAAATACGTCCAATCAATCGCTTTAAGGAAAACAAGGATTACCCAATTGATTTATAAACAGGATTTCTAAAAATCAGGGCTGCAAGCACGGGTTCTACAGGGCTTGGATGTTCGTGTCGACCCTGCTCCGCATCTACGCATCAATCCCCCTTACAACACGATTAAACAAATTTTGGAACGGCTTTTATTAAGGCATGAAAAAGAATCATGGCTGCGATTCCAAATAAGATATGGGAGATTCTTATTTTCCCTATCATCACTTTCTAAACAAAGCAGATTTACAGTCGCCGTAATTTTTGAAACAAGCAATCAATAAGCGGCTTTACCCGTTTTTCCTCAGGCAAACAGGCGGGAAAAACCCAATATGACCGGACATAATAGAATGCTGATTAATTCAGTGAATATGGCTTAATTCAAAGCCTTTAAAAGCAGCAAATAAAACAAAGGGGCCAGTGCAAATGCACAGCCCCTTATTTAATGCGGCCGGCCCCTCAAGAACCAGAGAACAAGCCCTTAGGGCCCTGATCACACGCCACTCCAGCCCTGGATTATCAATGCACTAATGATTGAAATCCATAATATTTTGAATAAAAAAAACCCCCGATTTCTTGCAAAATCAGGGGAAAGCTACCACAGGAAAATGATTGGATACAAAACACCCAATACCGTGATTCTATATAAAATAAATAAAAAAATCTGCATACGTTGTTTAGGGCTGACGCTATAGCTAGATAAATAAATTTGTGCTAGGACATAAATCAATTAATAATCCAAGCCAGAAAATTCAGAATTAGCGCTTGTTTCTAATAACTTACGGATGGTTGCATAGAACTTGAGCCGCCTAGCCAGACTGCGCGACAATACTGCTTTCCTTTCGCATGCCTGTTTCTGGCGTGCACCCGCATCTTGTTTCACAGGTTGGCATCTTGTCCCCTTCTCTTTCCTCCTCCTCTCCTGGTCAGGTGCTACTGGCCATTCTTGCTTTAGCCGTGGGCGGCTTTTCGATTGGCACAGGCGAATTTGTCATCATGGGCCTGCTGCCAGATGTCGCCCACGACCTGGGCATAGACATTCCAACTGCCGGGCATTTAATCAGTTCCTACGCCCTGGGCGTAGTGATCGGTGCTCCCGTCCTGGCCGTACTGGGCGCGCGCTGGCCGTGGCGTCGTCTCTTGATTGCCTTGATGGGCGGCTATGCCGTTGGCAACTTTTTGACGGTGATTGCACCCAGCTATGAAACCGTGTTGATTTCCCGCTTTCTGGCCGGCTTGCCACACGGCACCTATTTCGGCGTAGCCGCTTTAGTAGCTGCTCGTCTGGTCCCGCCTCACCGCCGAGCCCAGGCCGTGGCCTACGTCATGCTGGGCCTGACAGTAGCCACACTGGCCGGTGTTCCTATTGCCACTGCTCTGGGCCAATGGTCCAGCTGGCAAGCTGCCTTTGTATTTGTCAGCGTGATCGCCCTGTTGACCATGGGCTTGGTGCTGCGCTTTGTTCCCTACGTCCCCGCCAACACCCTGGCCAGCCCCTTGCGTGAACTAGGCGCTCTCAAGCGCAAACAGGTCTGGCTGACGCTGGGTATTGGTGCGATTGGTTTTGGCGGCATGTTTTCTGTCTTTAGCTACGTCAAATCCACCTTGATGGAACTGGCGGGCCTGTCAGCCAGCACCATTCCGTTTGTGCTGGCCTTGTTTGGCGTGGGCATGGTCCTGGGTAATCTGTTGGGCGCACGCTATGCAGACAGCCATCTGGATCGCAGCATCCGGATGGTGCTGATCTGGGCCACGGCGGTACTGTTGCTGTTCATGGTGACGGCGCACCACCCAATCCTGGGTCCGCTGAACATCATGCTGATCGGTACGCTGGTTGCCTTGGGCCCAGCACTGCAAATTCGCTTGATGGACGTAGCAGGCGATGCACAGACACTGGCTGCGGCGCTGAATCATTCGGCCTTCAATATGGCCAATGCCTTGGGCGCCTGGCTGGGCGGGCTGACGATTGCCGCGGGCTGGGGTTGGACATCCACCGCCTGGGTCGGAGCGCTGCTGGCCTTGGGCGGCTTGGCTTTGCATTCTATTTCGCTGCGAATCAAGGATTAATCTTCATAGGCGGATTAGGCTCCTCGTACAAAGCAGGTTCAGGAAAAGCACACAAGCCAAGACTTGTTCTACTTACCCCCCGTAAAGATGAGCCTGGACGAACCCAGCCACAGCAGCGGACACAAAAAACGGCCTGATTACAGGCCGTTTTTCTATCTCTCGCTGAAGTCAGCAGTCTTAAACGACGTTGACTGTTTCTACCGGTGCGGGCACTGCGGGGCGAGCGGCCAGCCATCCGGCATAAGCCATGGCCAGGGTAACCAGCAAGCAAAGGCCCAGAGCCCATCCCCAGCCGTTAAACAAGTCGTGCAGGCCACCCATGGCCGGAGGACCAAATGCGGCCAGCAGATAGCCCATACACTGCGCCATGCCCGACAAGGAAGCCGCCTGCGAGGTGGAGGTAGAACGCACCCCGATCAGGGACAAGGCGATCAAGAACACGCTGCCGCTGCCAATCCCGAACAGTAAGGACCACAGCAAGGACCAGGACGGCAAGACCAGAAAGCCGACAAAGGTCAGAGTCTGCAATAAGGCCCCTGCCAAGGCGACCAGACGCTGATCGTGCAAACGGCTCAGCAAAGGCATCAACAACAAAGCGGGGACCGCCGTGGCCAATTGCATCAACCCATGAATCTGGCCTGCATGATCGGGCTCGAAACCGTAGTTAACCAACATGACAGGCAACCAACTGGCCACCATGTAATACGCCACCGAGTTCAAACCCATATACAAGGTGATGTACCAGGCCAGTGGCAAGCGCCACACGGGTGCCGTTGAAGGAGCCGCAGCAGGCGCATTTTGCGCAGCACGTCGGTCCGCCCCCAACTGAGTTCCCCAGATCAGTACACCGGCAATCGCCATCACACCGACCACAATCAAGGACGACCAGCGCCAGCTTTGCCCCGTCCATTCGGCCAGCGGCACTGCCAAGGACGAGTTAAAGGCTGCCACCAGACCCATGAACAGCACGTACAAGGAAGTCACGAAACTGATACGCATGGGGAAATGCCGTTTCACCAGGGACGGCAGCAGCACATTGCCCAGCGCAATCCCAATAGCCAACACGCCAATACCGGAAAACAAGGCCGTGGTCCCACCCAGGACCCGAATCACCACGCCGATAGCGATCAGTACAGAGGCGATGAACAAGGAGCGGGACAGCCCCACCAGTCGCGCCATGGAGGCCGCCAGCAAGGAGACCACGGCAAAGATAAACAAAGGCATGGCCGTTAACAAGCCAGCCTGCGTTGAGGATAGAGACAGATCTGCCTGAATCAACTCAAGCAAAGGCGCAATGCCGGTGATTGGTGCGCGCAGATTACCTGCAATCAACAACACCCCTATTAAAACCACCAGGGGATGGGAGAACCATGAGAGACGAGAGCGGGACATGAAAAGGGCCAGTAGGTAAAAACCCTACTCTATCTTGTTTCGAGTCCGACGCAAACAGGATATTATGACAACTTATACCTCTAAACGGACAATGTATGAGTTTTAGCACTGATCCGCAGGGCGGCCCTGTTTTCAGCATCAAAGTGGAGATGGGCGCCACCACCGAACAGCCCTTGCACACGCACCCCAATGGGCAGCTGATTCTGACTCAATACGGCTCTGTCACCTTGCAGACGGACAAGGGTTACTGGATGGTGCCACCCCTTTGCGCGGTCTGGGTGCCGGTCGGCATCCCCCACCGAGCCCGCGCCGACGATCAGGCCCTGATGCACTTTCTGTACATTCAGCCTGGCCTGGATCAATTGCCCAATCACTGTTGCACCCTGGAAATCAGCCCCATGGTGCGCGAGATGATTATTCACTTAAGCGATCTGAACCCTGACTATGCACCGAATAGCCAGACACACCGTCTGGCCTTGGTGTTGTTGGAAACCCTGAACCAAATGCCCACGCGCCAGTTGCATGTGCCCGTGCCGGAAGACAAGGTCTTGCAAGCCATCGTTCACCATATGCTCAAGCACCCTGACTCGCGGCCCACAATGGCGGACTGGGCAAAAGAACTGGCCATGAGCGAGCGCACCCTGGCCCGACATATGCTAAAACACACAGGGATGAGTTTCGGGCGCTGGCGGCAACAATTCATGATTATGCTGGCCCTCCAAAAGCTAGGTTCGGGAATGTCCGTAAAGAGCACGGCCAGGGAATTGGGTTACACCTCTATCAGTGCCTTCATTACCGTTTTCAAGTCTATTTTGGGCGAAACCCCCAGCCGTTATCTAAGCCAGACCCAATCCTCTTAAGTCTTACTTACTCACAACACAGACACCCATGTCCTCCACACCCCTGCCCCGCGCCGGATATCTGCATCGTTTGTTAAGTTGGTTTCAGATCTCTCATATGTCGGCGGGGCTTATTGCCGTGCTGGTCGGTTACACCAGCTCAGCGGCCATTGTGTTTCAAGCCGCGCAGGCAGCCGGAGCCAGCACCGCAGAACTGGGTTCCTGGATGTGGTCCTTGGGGATTGGCCTGGGCTTGCTGTCTGCCGGTTTATCGCTACGCTACAAAATTCCGATTCTGACCGCCTGGTCGACTCCCGGTGCAGCCTTGCTGGCCACGGGCCTGGTCGGCCTGCCCATGTCCCAGGCTATAGGAATTTTCCTGTTTTCCTCCTTGCTGACCACCCTCTGTGGCCTTAGCGGCAGCTTTCAAAAGCTGATGCAGTACATGCCACGCAGCATTGCCGGTGCCATGTTGGGCGGGATTTTGCTGCGTTTTGGCCTGGATCTGTTTGGCGCCATGCAAACGCAATGGCTGATGTGCCTGAGCATGTTCGTGGTGTTTTTGCTGATTCGCCAGTGGTCGGCACGCTATGCGGTGCCCTTGGCCCTGGTAACCGGCGTGGTGATCGCCGCAATGCAAGGCCTGCTGAAAATGGAGATTCTGAGCTGGACACCCGCTACGCCGGTTCTGGTCTGGCCTGAATTTTCCTGGACTGCGTTGATCGGCGTGGGAATTCCCTTTTTCATCGTCACCATGAGCTCGCAAAACATACCGGGCGTGGCGGTACTCAAGGCCCACAATTACGAGGCGCCCAACTCCACCGTCATCAGCTGGACCGGGATTGTTGGCCTGATCTTCGGCCCTTTTGGCGGTTACGCCTATAACCTGGCTGCGATCAGCGCTGCCTTGTGCATGACCCCGGAAGTCGATGCAGACCCCCGTCAGCGCTACCGCGCCAGCGTCTGGGCCGGTATTTTCTATTTTGCAGCCGGTATTTTTGGTGCCACGGTGGTCAGCCTGTTCGCAGCCTTCCCCACGGAATTGATCGCAGCCATTGCCGGCCTGGCCTTGCTGGGCACAATTGGCAACAGCATCCATATGGCTCTGGAAGCCCCCGACACCCGGGACGCGGCTTTGGTGACGTTTTTGACTACTGCCTCGGGCATGAGCCTGCTCAATATCGGCAGCGCCTTCTGGGGCCTGGTTTTTGGCATGGCCATCTATTTGATTCAGAAACGAAAAGTGTCCTGATCGGGCCTTTCGCCCCGCCTCTGTTCAAGACGGCAAACAAGCTTCACATTTGCTTGCTTGGCCGTCTTTGTTTGTAGGCACACTAAAAGCGTGACCACTTTTCGGAGGTGCATCATGCCTGCTTTATCTCAAGCCCAACAAAAAGCCGCTGGCGCGGCTTTATCTGCAAAACGCGGCGAAACGCCCCTGTCCAGTTTGAAAGGGGCGTCGCTGGAAATGTACAAGACGATGTCGGAAAAAGAGCTGGAAGAGATGGCCAGCACCGATACCGCGCGCCGCAATTTGCCTGAGCACAAGGAATAATCAGATAGCTTGAACGCGGATACCGTGTTGCTTGAAGGCCTGATGCAGACGTTGCGCGAACTCCGCCGCTCCCGCCTGATCGCCATGCAAACACAAGGTATCTGCGGATAAAGGCACCGTTTTACCTGCCAAGCTGGTGACGGTGCCTTGTTCTATCATCTGCATCACTTGCGTGACTGATTGCTCAGCATCCGTAATCATGGCGCCGCTCTGTTGCCGTGGCGTCAGGCTGCCATCATCCTGATAGCTGCGATCCGCAAACACCTCCTGAGCCACTTTCAAGCCCGCATCTCGCCCGGCCTGAACCTGCACACTTCCTGCCAAGGCATAGAGAATCAGGCTGCGATCAATATCGGCCACCGCTTGGGCGATGGCACGGGCCAGATTCCCGTCGCGTGCCGCCATGTTGTAGAGCGCCCCATGGGCCTTGACGTGATGCAAGGCCGCGCCCTGAGTGCGTGCCACGGCCGCCAGCGCCCCCACTTGCACTACCACCATGTCGTATACCTGCTCGGGGGTAACGGCCATCACCCGACGGCCAAAGCCGGCCAGATCAGGCAAACCGGGGTGAGCCCCCAGCTTGACACCCTGCTTCAACGCCAGCGCTACCGTCTGACGCATGGTGGCCGGATCGCCTGCATGAAAGCCGCAAGCAATATTGACCGAGCTCACCCAGGGGATGACTTGCTCGTCATGGCCCATGACCCAGGCGCCAAAGCTCTCGCCCATATCGCAATTCAAATCAATACGTAAGCTCATGGTGTCCCCTCTGATAAACCATCCAGTCTGCCCGCGGCCTGGGCGATACAACGCCTGAACCACAATAGTTCTGCCGCATTATGCGTGCGTGGATGCCACAGCTGGTAAAAACGCATCAGTGGAAAGTGAACCGGACAGGGCAAAACCGTAATGGGCAGGATGCGGGCATAGTACTCGGCAAACTGACGATTAGTGGTAAACACCATGTCCGTGCGGCTCAAAATACCGGGAACCAGGCCGAAATACGGCACCACCATCTGCACCTGACGGCTAATCCCTTGTTCGGCCAGGCAGCCGTCAATAAAGCCGCGCTTGTCCGTTACATGGGCAGAAGGTGCCAAATGGGGCATTTCCAGATAATGTTGCAAGGACAGGCCGCGCTGGGCCAAAGGATGGTGCCGGCCCAGCATGCAGACCACCTCATCGTCAAACAGGCGCGCCAGATGCAGCTTTTCCGGGGGTTCCAGCCAGTTACCGATCACCACGTCCAGCTCGCCCTCCTCCAGGGCCTGCACGTAGTCCAGATCCGGATTGATGGTATGCACCACCAGACGGGCCTGCGGCGCCTGACGGCGTACACGTTCGGCTATATCCGGGATAAACGCCCCATCCAGATAATCCGGTGCCCCCAAATTGAACACTCGGGTGGACTGGCTGGGGTCCATAGGCTCTGCGGTAGCAGAAATTCGCTCGATAGCTTGCAGGGCTTCCGTAGCATGTGCCAGCAAAAAAGGGCCGCGCTCGGTCGGCACCATCCCTTTTTTACCGCGCAACAAGATCGGGTCGCCCGTGATTTCGCGCAAGCGCCGCAAGGCATTGCTGACAGCTGGCTGGGACATGCCCAAGCGGATAGCCGTACGCGAGACGCTATGCTCTTTGAGCAGCGACTGCAATACCCGCAGCAAATGTAGGTCTAGTTGTTCTCGTAATTTTGGCATGGTCTAAATAATACAAGCACTGGCTACCTGTCGTAGATCCGTGTAGACACTCATACGCCTATATAGTGAACATCATTACAAGCAAATGTTCGCGCCCTAAGCAGATGCTATCTTCGATCCGTAAAAAACCAGTCGAGTGAGATCATGGAGACAAGACCAATTCGTTTTATTTATCGCGGCCAGGTACAAGAGGTGGCTCAAGCCCCGACCACGCGAACCGTTTTGCAGTATATACGTGAGGATCTGCACAGCACCGGCACCAAAGAAGGGTGTGCCGAGGGTGACTGCGGCGCCTGCACGGTCATGATTGGCGAACTGGACCAGAACAATCAACTGCAATTGCGGGCCGTCAACGCCTGTATCCAGCTGCTGCCTACCCTTGATGGCAAGGTGCTCTACACCGTTGAGGACCTGCGCCAGGACGATGGCACCCTGCACCCGGTGCAGCAGGCCATAGTGGACTGGCATGGCGCCCAATGCGGCTTTTGTACGCCCGGCTTCATCATGTCGCTGTGGGGCCTGTACATGACGCATTCGCCAGAGGACGGCCCGGTTTCCCGAGACCAGATCGACGATGTGCTCTCCGGCAATCTGTGTCGCTGCACGGGCTACCGCCCTATTATCGACGCCGCCAAGGCCATGCACAGCTACCCCGCTGTCAGCCTGGATCGCCAGGCTATTGAAAACAAGCTGCGCACCATTCGCCAGGACGGCATGCTGGCCTATGAATACCAAGGCCAAACCTTCCACGCCCCCCGCAATCTGGACCAACTGGCGCAATTGCGCGAACAATACCCGCAAGCCCGCATCCTGGCAGGCAGTACCGACATTGGTTTGTGGGTTACCAAGCAGTTCCGCGATCTGCCCCATTTGATCTATATCGGCCAGGTTGCCGAACTGCGCGAACTGACGGCACGCGAAGACGATCTGTACATTGGCGCGGGTGTATTGCTGAACGACGCCTTTGGCGCTTTGGTCAAGGACCATCCGGAGCTCAAAGAGCTGCATCAGCGCTTTGCCTCTTTCCCCATCCGCAACGCAGGCACCCTGGGGGGCAACGTGGCCAATGGCTCACCCATTGGCGACTCCATGCCCGCCTTGATCTCCCTGCGCACCCGTGTGGTTCTGCGTAAAGGCCAGGTCGAGCGCGTCATGCCGCTGGAAGACCTGTATCTGGCTTACCAGAAGACAGCGATGCAGCCCGGTGAGTTCGTTCAGGGTCTGCTGATCCCGCGCGACAAAGGCCAATGGAAATTCCGTACCTACAAACTGTCCAAGCGCTTTGACCAGGACATCTCTGCCGTATGTGCCGCGTTTGCCGTTGAACTGGATGGCAAAACGGTCAAACAAGCCCGCATCGCCTTTGGCGGCATGGCGGCCACGCCTAAACGTGCCAGCCACGCCGAGCAAGTCCTGCAAGGCCAGGAATGGAACGAAGAAAACGTACAAGCGGCCATGCAGGCCCTGCAGCAGGACTACCAGGCCCTCAGTGATATGCGTGCCAGCAGCGAGTACCGCAATCAAAGCGCCGCTAACCTGCTGTACCGCTTCTTCCTGGAAACTCACCCTGAACACGCTTTGAGTCCCGCACAGCTGAATGTCTTTCACCGAGCTCAAGCCAGCCTGGAGACTTTGTGATGAAAATCGACAAAATCGAGCATCTGAACACCGCTACGCCCAAGCGCGTCGGTATGTCCTTTCTGCATGAGTCGGCTGATTTGCACGTCAGTGGCACAGCCACCTACACGGACGATCTGCCCGAACTGCAAGGCACCGCTCATATTGCCCTGGGCATGTCAGAAAAAGCCCATGCACGTTTGCTGGAAGTGGACCTGGAAGCCGTACGTCAGGCGCCAGGCGTGATCGCCGTGTTGACCGTAGCCGATATCCCGGCCGCCAATAACTGCGGCCCGATTCTGCATGACGACCCGATTCTGGCCGATGGGGTCGTGCACTACTTCGGTCAGCCCATCTTTGCCGTCATCGCCAAAAGCCACGATCAGGCGCGCCGTGCGGCTCGTCTGGGCAAAATCACCTATGAAGAGCTGCCCGCTATTTTGACCCCGCAAGAGGCCAAAGCCGCGCAAGCCGGTGTATTGCCCTTGATGAGCCTGACTCAAGGCAATGCAAAGAAAGCCTTGGAAGCAGCTCCACATCGTTTGAAAGGCACGTTCCAGTGCAACGGTCAGGAACAGTTCTATCTGGAAGGCCAGATCTCCTACGCTGTCCCCAAGGAATATGGCGCGGTACATATCTGGTGTTCCACCCAGCACCCTTCGGAAATGCAGCAACTGGTGGCCCACTGCCTGGGCGTTGGAGCTCATAAGGTGCATGTGGAATGCCGCCGTATGGGCGGTGGCTTTGGGGGGAAAGAATCCCAATCGGCCCTGTACGCCTGCGTGGCCAGCGTGGCCGCTGTGCGTTTGCAGCGTCCCATCAAGCTGCGTCTGGACCGCGACGACGACTTCATGATTACGGGCAAGCGTCACGGTTTCTACTACGAATACGATATTGGCTACGACGACGAAGGCCGTCTGCTGGGCGCGCGCCTGGACATGACCGCCAATGCTGGCTTCTCAGCCGACTTGTCTGGCCCGGTGGCTACCCGCGCAATCTGTCACTTTGACAATGCCTACTACCTGTCCGATGTGGATATGAGCGCCCTGTGCGGACGCACCAACACACAGTCCAATACCGCTTTCCGCGGTTTCGGTGGCCCACAAGGTGCCTTGGTCATGGAAGTGGCGCTGGACAGCATCGCCCGCCGTCTGGGCAAAGATCCGCTAGACGTGCGCCGCATCAACTTTTACGGCACAGAAGACCGCAATATCACGCCCTATGACCAGACCGTGGTGGATAACATCATTCACGAACTGGTTGCGGAACTGGAAACCACCAGCGAGTACCGCCAGCGCCGTGAGCAAGTACGGGAATTCAATGCCAGCAGCCCTATTCTGAAAAAAGGGCTGGCTTTGACGCCGGTGAAGTTTGGTATTTCCTTTAATGTGCCTGCCTTTAACCAGGCTGGTGCGCTGGTACACGTATATCGCGATGGCACCGTCCTGGTGAACCATGGCGGCACCGAAATGGGCCAGGGCCTGAACACCAAGGTCGCCCAAGTGGTGGCCCACGAACTGGGCTTGAACCTGGAGCACATCCGGGTAACAGCAACCGACACCACCAAAGTGGCCAATACCTCGGCCACAGCGGCCTCTACCGGTACAGACTTGAACGGCAAAGCCGCTCAAGACGCGGCCTATCAAATTCGTCAGCGTTTGACGACGGTAGCCGCCCAATTGTTCTCGGTTGATGAGTCCAGCGTAAAGTTTGAACGCGGCCAGGTAGAGATCGGCGACCAGATCATGCCTTTCTTCCAATTGGTTGAACACGCCTATCAAGCCCGTGTTCAATTGTGGTCCGATGGTTTCTACGCCACTCCCGGTCTGCACTGGGATTCCAAGACCATGAAGGGCAACCCCTTCTACTACTTCTCCTACGGTGCCGCCGTAGCCGAAGTGCTGATTGACACCCTGACGGGTGAATCCCGCTTGCTGCGTGCGGACGCCCTGCACGATGTGGGCAAGTCCATCAACCCGGCCCTGGATATTGGTCAGGTTGAAGGTGCCTTTATTCAAGGCATGGGCTGGCTGACCACTGAGGAATTGGTTTGGAACGCGCAGGGCAAGCTCACCACCCATGCCCCCTCGACCTACAAGATCCCGGCGATCAGCGATTGCCCCGTGGATTTTCGGGTCAATCTGTTCGATGGCCGCAACGTGATGGATTCCATCCACCGCTCCAAAGCCGTCGGCGAACCGCCTTTGCTGCTGCCCTTCTGCGTCTTTAATGCGATCCGCGATGCCGTCGCCAGCGTGGGCGACTATCAGATCGAGCCAGAGCTGAACGCCCCTGCTACCGCCGAAGCGGTCATGCGTGCAGTCGCGGCAATCCGTAAAGCGAAATGAGTAGCTGGCCATCCCTTGCCCTCGCCCGCCTAAAAGCGGGTGAGCGGCTGGTCTTGTGCTCGGTCGCGCTGGCCAAGGGCTCCACGCCGCGCACGGCGGGTACGGCCATGCTGTTCAGCCAAACCGAACAGTGGCTGACCATTGGTGGCGGTCACCTGGAATGGGTGGCCGCAGAGCAGGCGCGCGTGCTGCTCAGTCAGGCATCGGGCCCCAGCTGGAGCCTGAGCCGTTTGCCGCTGGGTCCCAGCCTGGGCCAGTGCTGCGGTGGGGTGGTGACCTTGCTGTACGAAACATTGGGCCCGGAGGACCTGTCCTGGCTAGAAGAACTGGACAAGACTATACGAGCCGGGCAAGCCAGCAGCCGTCGCTCCCAATTGCTGTCCGACGGCAGCAAGCAAGTAGACATTCAAAGCCCCTCCGTAGCGGATGAATCACGCCTGGACTACGACGGTTCGCAAGGAGTCTGGCTGGAAGACCTACCGCCCCCGCCATTGACTATTTTGCTGTTTGGCGCCGGTCACGTGGGTGAGGCGCTGGTGCAGATCCTGGGCACCCTGCCTTGCCGGGTGCAGTGGATTGACGAGCGACCTGAGCTTTTCCCCGCCCGAGTCCCTGACAATGTCAGCCTGGAGATCACCGACATCCCGGATGCCTTGATCGAACAGGCTCCTACCAATAGCTATTTTCTGGTGATGACGCATAATCACGGCCTGGATCTGGCCCTGTGCCAGCAAATTTTGCGTCGCCCCGATACCGCCTATGTCGGCCTGATCGGCTCCATGACCAAACGCCGCCAGTTCGAGCGCCGCCTGCAACAGCGTGGCTTGCCCGAGTCCCGTATTCAAGAGCTGGTCTGCCCTATCGGCGTGCCCGGCATTAAGGGCAAAGCCCCTTCTATTATTGCCGTGGCTGTTGCTGCCGAGCTGCTGGCGCATGCCTATGACATGGGCCAGCTCAGTCGCTGATGCGACGTTGTTCTCAAGGATAAACATGACTACCCCATTGCACTCTGCCTGTGCCTACCGCGCCCAACTGCTGTACTTCATTGCTGACCCTGCTAGCTTGGAAGATCCTTCCGAAGCAGTGCGTTATCACAGCGACGGGCTGTTGCTTGTAAACGAGCAAGGACGCATTGAATCCTGTGGCGACTGGGCCGAGCTCTCGGCCAGCCTGCCCCCAGGCACCCAGCAACTGGACCTGCGCGACAAGATCATCATGCCTGGCATGATTGACACTCACCTGCACTTTCCCCAGACGGACATTATTGCCTCCCCATCCAGCGGTCTGCTGCCCTGGCTAGAGACCTACACCTTCCCCACTGAAGGCCGTTTTGGCGATAGTGAACATGCCCGCGAAGTGGCCAGCGTCTTTTTGGACGAGCTGCTGCGTAACGGCACCACGACAGCCCTGGTCTACGGCAGCGTGCACCCGCAGTCGGTGGACGCCTTCTTTGAAGAAAGCCATGAGCGCAATGTGCGCATGATTGCCGGCAAAGTCATGATGGATCGCAACTGCCCGGAGTACCTGCAGGACACCGCTGAATCCGGAGCCCGTGATTCGGAAGACCTGATCAAGCGCTGGCACGGCAAAGGCCGTCAACTCTATGCGCTGACTCCCCGTTTTGCACCGACGTCCACCCCCGAGCAACTGGCCGCCTGCGGTGAGCTGGCACGCGCCTACCCCGATGTCTTCGTTCAAACCCACGTAGCTGAAAACAAAGATGAAATCAAATGGGTTAGCGAACTATTCCCCAAGAACCGCAGCTACCTGGATGTCTATGACAGTTTTGGCCTGCTGCGCCCGCGTGCGATTTACGGCCACAGTATCTGGCTGGACGAGCAAGATCGTGCCCGCATGCACGACACCGGCAGTATCGCGGCGCACTGCCCGACCTCCAACCTGTTTCTGGCCAGCGGTTTGTTCGACTTCCAGTCCATCCGTCAGGACAAGGTTCTGCACACACTGGCCACTGATGTAGGAGGTGGCACCTCGTTTTCCATGCTGCGCACCATGAACGAAGCGCATAAAGTGGCACGCCTGAATCACTATCACCTGACCGCCGCTTCCATGTTCTACATGGCTACCGAGGGCGCTGCACGTGCCCTGGATATGCAAGGTCAAATCGGCACGCTGGCCCCCGGTGCTGAAGCAGACTTTATCGTTCTGGACCCTAAGGCCACGCCCTTGATGGCCCGCCGCAGCACCATGCTCAATTCCTTGGAAGAGCAACTGTTCATGTTCGCCATTTTGGGCGATGACCGCTGCATTCAGGCCAGCTACAGCGCCGGCCGCTGCGTACATCAACGCGATCACTAAACGCCTCTGACACAAGGCTCCTGGCTAGCAATTTCAGGCATTACAGCGCCTGCCAGGAACCCTCTTCTGCATACTCAAAAAAGCATCTACACGCGTTTTTCGATTTCACGCGGATTTTACGGTGCCAGCGATACATTGATCCCGTCAATAAGGAGCCAGCCCCGGCTCCCCCTTTTTCTTGGCGAGATCTCACTATGTCCGGCACATCGTCAGTGGTGCAACGTAATTCCCTGTTCTACCTGTTAACGCAAGTCGTCGGGGTCACCGTCTTGTTTCTTTGGCTAGCGAGTCTGAGCCAGAACTGGTCTCCGCCCAATCCTTTGCTGGCTGGCAACCCACAAGCCGGTCACATGGCTCACGAAATGAAAGAGCTTCAAGCCCTGCTGACTGCATTGATCGTGTCAGCAGGCCTGTGCCTTACTGCCTGGAAAATGCGGCGCTTGCGGGGGCAGGAGGCTCGGCCTAGTAAGACCATACTGCTGCTGGGAGCAGGGCTATTCATGGCTGTCCCCTTGTTCTTGCTGGTCGTACAAAGTCAGTCCACCCCCAGCGGCCTGATACCTGTCTATCGCTGGCTACCAGAAGTCAAACCCTTGCTGGAGCTAGGCGCAGTTGTGGCCGTCGGTGCCGGCCTGCTGCACTTGTACTTTGCAGGCTGGGCCATGAATCAGGCCAGACTGCGCTGGGGTGGTTTGCTGGCAGGCTTGGTCTGCGCCTTTTTGCTGGGCGTGCTGGAGCCAGATCAAGAACGCATTAATCTAACGCAGGTCTTTGGCTCGCTGGCCATTGTCTGGCTGCTGGGTAGCCTGGCGTTTTATCCCTTGATAGTTAACCCTAAGCGCTGGTCAGCCTCTCACAGTGAACGAGCAAGCGTCGCCCAGGCTTGGGAGCATCTGGCTACCATCCAAGTTCAACGCCGCCGCACATTGGGCGTTTTTGGGGGCTTGATGCTGCTGCTATTACCCGTTTTTTCCTCGACCTGGACGCCGGACTCTCTAGTTTTTCAATTTACCCGCATGGCAGGCCTGGCCCTGGTATTGATCGCGGTGCTAGGCCGCTGTTGGTGCATGCTGTATCTAGGCGGGCATAAGGGTTCCAGTCTGATTAGCCAAGGCCCCTACTCGATCAGCCGTAACCCCTTGTATGTATTTTCCCTATGCGCGGTCACCGGCATGGGAGCCTTGTCGGGCAGCCTCTTGCTAGGCCCCGTACTGGCCCTGTTCGTCTACGCGGTGTTCAACAATGTGATCGACGAAGAAGAAATCCTGCTGCAAAAAGTGTTTGGCAGCACCTATCAGGCGTACTGCCAGCGCGTACCCCGCATGGCGCCCCGCCTGAGTCTATGGAACAGCCCCGACCAGCTTGAGGTCTCCTTAGGCGGGCTGGCCCGGACCTTACGTGATGCGCTGCCCTACTTCTTGATCTGGCCGGTCTTCGCACTGGCACAGTGGCTGCAAATCAATGAGCTTGTCCCCGTACTACTACGTCTACCCTGATGGGTCTGGCCTGGATTAAGCTGTACAAGACTGCCCCAACAACGTGGAACAAGCTGTCATGCGTGTATTGATTGTTGAAAACGATACGACCATTGCCGAGAATCTTTACACCTATCTGGAGCTTAAAGGCTTTGTGGTGGATGCTGCCTATGATGGCCATGGCGCTCTGACACTCTTGCAAGAACAGGATTTCGATGCCTTGGTGCTGGATCTGGGCCTGCCGGGCCTGGACGGTTTGGGAGTGCTTCAGGCGCTGCGCCAATCCAGCCAAACACCCATTCCTACCTTGGTGCTGACAGCGCGCAGCCAGTTGGAAAGCAAGCTCACCGCTTTCGATCTGGGGGCAGATGATTATCTGGTTAAACCCTTTGCACTGGCCGAGGTCGAAGCCCGGCTGCGCGCCCTGATGCGCCGTGGCCCCTCGCCAGTCCAACATGGCTCGCTGCACTGGGGAACCTTGGAATACAACCTGGACACGGCAGTGGTCAGCGTGAACGGTCAGGATCTGCATTTAAGCTTTAAAGCACGTCAATTGCTGGAGGCACTACTCCGAGACCCCCAGGCTATTCTGACGCGACGGGCACTGGAGAAAACACTTTGGCCTCAAGGCGCCCCTTCTGCCGAAGCTCTGCGTAGCCAGATCCACATTTTGCGCCGTGCGCTGTCCGAGGCCGGAGCAGGCTCTATCGAAACCCTGCCAGGCGCGGGTTGGCGTTTGCAGAAGGAAGCCTAAGAGATGGCAAAAATGATGCGACGCAGCCGCTTCATGAGCACCCTGACCCAGCGGGTATCCTGGGCCCTGACCATGATTGCCGCCCTGCTCGTCATCATCATGGGCGGCTTGGCCTATATGGCCTTTGCGCGTATGGAGGACGAGATGGTCAATGCCATGTTGATGTCCTATGCCCGCAATCCCGCTTTATTGCCTGACAGTGCCTATGACCGCAGCGAAGCGCTGGGAGCCGAGCTGGACAGCTATTGGTTTGTACCCGGCCAGCCTCTTGACGGTCTGCCCAAGTTCGCCCAGGTTTCGGAACCCGGCATTTATGAATTTCATTTAAACAGCGATACCTGGCACGTACTGCGCCAGGATAAAGAGCAAGGCCAGCTCTATCTGGTGTACCGAGCCACACCGCACGAAGACCGGGTCCGTGAATTTGGCTTGTTTTTGATTCTGATCGGTTCAGTCACTATTTTGCTGGTCTTTTTGCTGGGGCGGCGCGTGGCCCGCCATGCGGTGGCTCCTATGCTGGCGCTGTCCCGCCATCTGGAAAATTGGGCCCCTGGCCGCTCCGGACTGCCCGAGCACCAGGATGACGAAGCGGGCCGGCTCATTCGAGCCTTTAACCGCATGCAGGAACAAGTGGAAGAACTGCTGACCCACGAACGAGAATTCGCCGCCAATCTGGGGCATGAGCTGCGCACGGGCCTGACCGCCATACGCAGTGATTGCGAGCTACTGGTACTCCAGTTGCCCGACGGCCCGCAACGACAGCGGCTGCAACGCATGATGGTACAGGCTGATGCCGTTACCGCCAGCCTGGATGCAGCAGAGAGCCTGGCCTATACCGCAGAGCGACATGTACGCGAAGTCGAGCTTAAAGAACTGTCCCAGCAAACTTGGCAAGCCGTCGCCTTGTTGGATACGGGTAGCAGCAAGGTTCGCTGGAGCAATCTGCTTCCCGAAACGCTTACCTACACCCTGGACCCCTACGCCCTGTCCATGTTGCTACGCATCTTGATGCGCAATGCCATTGATCATGCTGCCCCCTGCAAACTGCAGCTAAGCTGGGTTTCCCCATCTACGCTGACTTTACAAGACGACGGCCCCGGCATCGCCCAACAAGAGCAAATTTTGATTTTCGAGCGGCATTTCAGCCGTGGCAAACAAATTACATGGGATATACGTGACGGCGAACACCGAGGCATAGGCTTGGCTCTGGCGCGCCAACTGGCGCTGGCCCAAGGCTGGAGCTTAAGCGTGCAAACTGGGCCGAATGGCAAAGGTTGCGTGTTCACGCTGGATTTGAACCCTTCCTGACGGCCTATTGCGGAACGTGGTGCTCAGGTCGGAAACGCATGAAGAAGCGATAGACGCTATTGCGATGGCTCCCGACTCAGCAGCAGCAGTAGTAGGTACCGGCTGGCAGTATCCCCGTTTTGAACCTGACCTGCAGGCAGCTAAGCCCACCTTTATCAAGGACATAAAAAAACCCGACCTGCAAAGGTCGGGTTTTTTATCATGCCTGGCTAAAAAACTTACTGGCTTTCCAGGAAGCTCTTTAGCTTGTCAGCACGGCTAGGATGACGCAGCTTGCGCAAAGCCTTAGCTTCTATTTGTCGAATACGCTCACGCGTAACGTCAAACTGCTTGCCCACTTCTTCCAGCGTTTGGTCGGTGCTCATCTCGATACCAAAACGCATGCGCAGCACTTTGGCTTCGCGTGGCGTCAAGGAATCCAGGACATCTTTCACCACGTCGCGCATCGAACCGTGCAAAGCGGAGTCCGAAGGCGAAACAGTGTTGTTGTCCTCGATGAAATCGCCCAAATGGGAATCGTCATCGTCACCGATGGGCGTTTCCATGGAGATAGGCTCTTTGGCGATCTTCAAGATCTTGCGAACCTTGTCCTCAGGCATGTCCATCTTCTGAGCCAGAGTTGCGGGATCAGGCTCAACACCGGTTTCCTGCAGGATCTGACGATTGATACGGTTCATCTTGTTGATCGTCTCGATCATGTGAACCGGAATACGAATCGTGCGGGCCTGGTCAGCAATCGAACGCGTAATGGCCTGACGAATCCACCAAGTAGCGTAGGTGGAGAACTTGTAGCCACGACGGTATTCAAACTTGTCCACCGCCTTCATCAAACCGATATTGCCTTCCTGAATCAGATCCAGGAACTGCAAACCACGGTTGGTGTACTTCTTGGCAATCGAGATCACCAGACGCAAGTTGGCCTCGGTCATTTCGCGTTTGGCTTTACGAGCCTTGGCTTCACCGGTGGTCATGCGTTTGTTGACTTCTTTCAGGTCCTTGAGTGGCAATACCACGCTGGTTTGCAGGTCGATCAGCTTTTGCTGAACTTCCTGAATGGCAGGGATATGGCGTTCCAGAATGGCGCTGTACGCGTGGTTGCCAGCAACCTCTTGCACCACCCATTCCAGATTGGTCTCGTTGCCTGGGAAAGCCTTGATGAAGTGCGCACGTGGCATATCAGCACGATCCACACAGATGTTCAGGATTTCGCGTTCGTGCTGACGCACAATCGCAACCTGCTCACGCATGGTGTCGGCCAGCTTTTCCACCATCTTGGCGGTAAAGCGAATGCCCATGAATTCGTTCAGGATGGTTTCCTGTGCCTGCACGTAACCGGGGCTCTTGTAGCCATCGGTCTCGAAAGACACGCGCATCTTGTCAAACCATTCGCCAATAATGTCGAACTTCTTGAGCGACTTGTTGCGCAGGTATTCGATTTGCTTGCTGCTCATGCCGCCGGCGGGACCTTCGTCCTCGTCGTCAGCCGTCACACCAGAACCGGCGTACTCTTCACCATCATCGTCCACCAGACCATCGACGACTTCGTCGATCTGCATGACGCCTTCGCGCACACGCTGAACGTAGGCCAGGATTTCGTTGACGGTGGTAGGACAAGCAGCAATTGCCATGACCATGTGTTTCAAGCCGTCTTCGATACGCTTGGCAATTTCAATTTCGCCTTCGCGTGTCAACAGCTCCACCGAACCCATTTCGCGCATGTACATACGCACAGGGTCCGTGGTGCGACCGAAGTCGGAATCCACTGTAGTCAGAGCAGCTTCGGCCTCGTCCTCGACGTCGTCGTCGCTGGATGCCATGGGCGCGTTATCGCTCATGAGCAAGGTGTCAGCGTCCGGAGCCTGGTCGTAGACCGAAATGCCCATGTCACTGAAGGTGCCGATAATGCCATCAATGGCTTCGACGTCCACCAGGTCATCGGGCAGGTGGTCATTGATTTCGCTGTAGGTCAGGTAACCCCGATCCTTGCCCAGCTTGATCAATGCTTTCAGGCGATTGCGGCGTGCTTCCTGTTCTTCAGGTGTCAACTGACCACGCACACCGAATACGTCTTTTTCGGCTTTGGCACGCTTGGCACCACGCTTGGCCACTGGCTTGAGATCAGGAATGACCTCTTCTTCGCCCATTTCGTCGTCATCGACAAAGTCAATACCGTCGCTATTGGCATTTTTTGCGGGACGTCCACGGCGACCGCCGGTAGCGGCTTTCACTGCCGTTTTCTTGGCAGCCGCTTTTTTGGCTACCGTTTTTTTCGCAGCGGCCTTTTTAGCGGCCTTCTTGGCAGGCGCTGCGCCTGGCTCTCCACTCTCGTGAAGTTCATCGAGCTCTACCGAGCTTGATGCCCCTGATTTTGCTGTCGCGGCCAAGGTTTTCTTAGCAGACCGAGAGACCGTCGTCGAGGTTTTACCAGTCGTTTGAGTCATATTTTCTTCCATAGACGCCATTTACCCCTGTGGCACTAAATATGTAGCCACCGAGTCGTACAGGCAAGAGCCTGATGATGAGCGTGTCTATAACCGGCTTGCTCCTGGGCGTGCTGCGCCAGCGAACCCTAAGTAATTTAATCCCTGGCTCATGGGCTCAAGGCATATGGTGGTTCACAATCCGCTACCCGCCGCATTTGCTCGCGTACCAGTTTTAACCCCCTGGCCGGCCACAAACACAACACATAACCCAATATTTTACTTCACTTGCCGAGTATAAGCAGCATTCAACAAAGCAATACGGCGTGTCAATTCTTGATAACGCTGACGCTGTTCGGGTTCTTTCAAGCCCGTAGCAATCAATGCCGACTGCTCTGCCTTGATCGCATCCAATTCGATGCGATGCAGCGCATCACGCCATTCGCCTTGCGGATCAGGCAATTCTTCCTCGCCCAACAGCTCCGTGGCGACCGCTTCCAATACCGGGGCCAGGTCAGACTCGGGGTCTACGGCTTCCAGTAAAGCGCCTGCGTGACGCGCCGAGCTGATATTACTTAAGGCAATCAGCTCTTGCACTAAACGTAAGTGGGGACTCTGCGCCAAAATTTCAAGTTGTTGGTCGCCCAACCCGCCCACCAGGGTGGGATGGGCAATTAACAAGCGCAGCAATCGCTTGGCCATGGGTGTAACCGCACGGCTGCCACCCATGACAGCCCGTTCGGGCCGCTGGCGATTATTCTTGCCCTTGCCACGGCCGGTAAAAGACCGTTCCTGCGAGGGCTGCGGCGCATGCCACTCTGGCTCCTCTTGCCAGCCATCCATAGGCAGGCTATCGGCAAACGAGCCATCAAAGCCGTCATCAAACGGCTCCATGCCTTCTGAAGACGAGGCTGGCTGCGCAGGAATGGGGGGTCTGGCCACCAAACCGTCTTGCGCAGGAGGTGTCTCAAAAGTGGGCCGACGCACAGGCTCAACCGTACTTAAGCGCTGCGCCAGCTCATCGGGCGTGAGCAGCACCATCCGGGCAAATTCATGCTGAATCTGCACCTTCAATGTGCTGTCGGCCAGCTCCAGCAATAGCGGCAAAGCTTCATGCACACAAGCGGCACGGCCTTCGGCTTCATCCATGCGGTGGCGCGCGGCCAGCTCATCCAGGAAAAAGCGCGACAAGGCCGCCGCTTCCTGAGCCTGCTCGCGAAACGCTGGCGCGCCGAATTCACGCACAAAGGAATCGGGATCGTGATTGTCTGCCAGGAACATGAAACGGATAGACACGTCATCACGTACCAATGGCAAACATGTATTGAGCGCACGCCATGCGGCCTTGCGCCCTGCTGCATCACCATCAAAGCAAAACACCAGCCGGTCGCTGGCGCGCATCAATTTAGTGATGTGATGTTCTGTAGTCGCGGTACCCAAGGTTGCCACGGCATTGTGCAAGCCGCTTTGTGACAGGGCCACCACGTCCATATAACCTTCAACAATCAGGACAAAGCCTTCTTTGCGTATGCCCTGACGTCCTTCCCATAAACCGTAGAGTTCATGGCCCTTGGAAAACAGCGTTGTCTCTGGCGAGTTCAGGTATTTAGGCTCGCCCTTTTCGATCAGACGACCACCAAAACCAATAATGTGGCCTTTGGTGCCGCGAATCGGAAACATGACGCGCGAACGGAAACGGTCGTAGCGGCGACCGTCCTCGGACTCGATCACCAGGCCCGATTCAACCAGTTGCTTGTCTTCGTACTGCGGAAAAACAGCCGATAGCCCACGTCGCTCTGTACCCGTCCAGCCCAAGCCGAAACGAGCAGCGGTCTCCCCATCCAGGCCACGACGTTTTAAATAGTCGATAGCAATGGGTGACTGTTTGAGTTGACGCAGGTAGTGCCCTTGGGCGGTCTCAAGAATCTGATGCTGGCGCGACAGTTCGTCTTTGCGACGAGCATCGGCAGCACGTTGACGCGGAGTTCGGTCTGCTTCGGGCACAGTCATTCCGACGGACCCAGCCAAGCTGCGTACCGCCTCGGGGAATGAAGCCCCTGTGTGTTCCATCAGGAACGAGATAGCCGATCCGTGAGCGCCACAACCGAAGCAATGATAAAACTGCTTGGTGGGACTGACTGTAAATGAAGGGGATTTTTCGTTGTGGAAAGGGCACAGGCCAAGCAAGTTGGCCCCGCCTTTACGCAACTGCACATATCGCCCGACGACATCTACGACATCGACACGGGCGAGCAGTTCCTGAACAAAAGATTCAGGGATCAATACAAGCGTGGAGGCAGTTGCTGGCTGCGGATGCGTTTGTAGTGACGCTTCACGGCGGCAGCGTGCTTGCGCTTGCGCTCAGCCGTTGGCTTTTCGTAGAATTCGCGCGAACGCAGCTCGGTCAACAGACCGGTTTTTTCAATAGTGCGTTTGAAGCGACGCAGAGCGACTTCAAAAGGTTCGTTTTCTTTCAGGCGAACAATGGACATGTAATCCCTGACCTTTGTAAATAAAGAGTTAGCGTAACAGATAGCCCATTATGGTAGCACGATTGCTCGTATACACCAAGCAAGGCGCAAATGGGCTATCCACCAAGTGTCTGAATGCCAGCGATCAAGCCTGGCCTGTACCCTTGCGAATCCAAGCGTCAAGCTGATGAGGGCGAATGCTATCGTAGTCCTCAAAAGGCTGATGAATCCAGGGATTTGTGGGCAACTTGGACACGTAGTAGTCTGGGTCGACTTGTGCGTGGCCTTTCCACCACAAAACGGCGGTTTTCAGCTCGGTGATCGCGGGGAACTGCGCGCGCAGGTGATCGCGTACACGCATAAAAGTCTTGCCCGTATCGACCATATCATCGACCAGCAGCACATTACCATCCAACGTGCCTCGAGTGATGGTGATGTATTGCGCAATATCCAGATCACCCTGTTCGGTACCGGCGGCTTCTCGATAGCTGCTGGTAGCCAAAATACCCAGGGGTACATCATAGATGCGCGAAATAACGTCCCCCACTCTCATGCCGCCTCGGGCCAGGCAAACAATTTTCTCGAATTTCCAACCGGACTCGTGAATACTTAGGGCCAATTGTTCAATCAGACGATTGTATTGTTCCCAAGAAACCCATTCATCGGTATCGCTACTAGAGGGCAGACTCATAATTATTCCAGATATAAATGCAATAGCTGCGCCTTTCATACCTGCAAAACAAGAGTCTGGTAGGCCGCGCAGCATCCAGAACGACAAAGCGGCCCAAGGGCCGCTTTGTACGCACCGTACAACGGTGCAAGGCATTATACCGCGAGAAATCGCTTATTTGGTAAACGGATCGCGCAATACGATGGTTTCGTTGCGATCTGGCCCCGTCGACACCATATCGATAGGTACATCGCACAGCTCGGCAATACGTTCCAGATATCGACGAGCATTGATAGGCAGCTTGTCGTAGTCTGTCACACCCACTGTGGACTCAGTCCAGCCGGGCATCTCTTCCAGCACGGGCTCGGCTTCGGCAACAGCGTGTGCACCGTAGGGCAAGACGTCCAGGAATTCGCCTTTATAGCGGTAACCCACACCAATCTTGATCTGCTCAACACCATCCAGCACATCCAGCTTGGTGATGCACAGGCCCGAAATGCCATTGATCATGACCGAACGCTTCATGGCAGCAGCATCAAACCAGCCACAACGACGTGGACGGCCAGTAACCGAACCAAATTCCTTGCCAACGGTAGCCAGACGCATGCCGGTGTCATCCAGCAGCTCGGTGGGGAATGGACCCGAACCGACGCGAGTGGTGTAGGACTTGGCGATACCCAGCACGTAGCTCAGTTCTTGGGGACCAACACCCGAGCCCGCGGAAGCAGCACCGGACAAGCAGTTGCTGCTGGTAACGAAGGGGTAAGTACCGTGGTCAATATCCAACAATGCACCTTGAGCACCTTCAAACAAGAGCTTCTGCCCTGCTTTTTTGGCTTGGTACAGATTGTTGGTGACGTCAGCCACCATAGGAGCCAGTTGCTCGGCATGCTTCATGGCCAGATCGCGCACTTGTTCGGCGGAGACAGCCTCGGCGCCCAAGTACTGGGTCAACACGAAGTTGTGGTAATCCAGCGCCTCGGACAGCTTCTCGTCGAAGATTTCAGGGTCGTACAAGTCTTGTACGCGCAGGGCACGGCGTGCCACCTTATCTTCGTAGGCTGGGCCAATACCGCGACCCGTCGTACCAATCTTGCCATCGCCTTTACGCTTTTCACGAGCCTGATCCACAGCGATGTGGTAGGGCAAGATCAGCGGGCAAGCAGGCGAAATCTGCAGGCGCGAACGCACGTCCAGACCGGCCGCTTCCAGTTCTGCAATTTCAGTCAGCAAGGCTTCAGGCGACAGCACTACACCGTTACCGATGTAGCAAGTGACGTGCTCATGCATGATGCCCGAAGGAATCAAGCGCAGAATCGTCTTCTTGCCATTAATCCACAATGTATGGCCAGCGTTATGCCCACCCTGGAAACGAACCACGCCATGCGCGGACTCGGCCAGCCAGTCGACGATCTTGCCTTTGCCTTCGTCACCCCACTGGGTGCCAATCACCACAAGGTTTTTGCTCATGTCTAGTATCAGAATAAAGGAGGCCGGCACAGTGCCGGACCGATAACAATCACCTGCGCCACAAGCCGTTTGGCTTACAGCGCCCTAACTTGCCATTGACCGTCCAGCAAGACGAGCTCGCGGTCGATCACAAATTCATCCAGGCTCAGCACCTGTCCTGGCAGCATCTGAATCACAATTTCACCGCTTTGGCGCAATTGTTTTACGGTTGCAATCAGGTCAGAGTCATTGCCCCAGGGAGCACGAACTGCACGAGCTACCTGCGCCGGAGCCAGGCCGGCGGACAGCTTGCGCAAATCCAGGCTGAAACCGGTAGCAGGTCGGGCACGGCCGTACATGCGTCCAATGCCATCAAAACGCCCACCCTTGACCAAGGCATCATGCCAACCCTCGGCGTACACCGAGAAGATCAGACCAGAGTGATAGGCGTAACCGCTGCCAATATCGGCCAGGTCCACCGTAATCTCGTGACCTGGCAAAGCATCAATAAAGCTGCGCAGGCTGCCCAGCGCTTCACGCACTTCCGGCTCATCGGGCAATACGCTACGAGCGCGCTCCAGCACGCTGCCATCGCCATACAGTGAAGTCAGCGCCAACAGATAACGAGTAGTTTCTGGCAGACAGCCCGACTCACGGCCCAGGGCACGCAGGCCAGACACATCTTTGGCGTTCAGAAGCTCACAGACTTCTGCCACGCGGGTTTTCAAAATAGGATCGCGCTCGATCAGAAAGCGCCCCAGATCAGGGTAATTCAGGTCCAGACGAGGATGATGCACCCCTGCCCGTCCCACACTTTCCAGCGCCAATTGCACCACTTCCAGATCGGACTCGATGCCGGCATGGCCGAAGATTTCTGCGCCGATCTGCAAAAGCTCGCGATCCGACAACAAACCTGCCGGACGGGCATGCAAAACCGAACCACAGTAGCACAGACGAGTCACGCCTTCGCGATTGAGCAAGTGAGCATCGATACGCGCCACCTGGGGCGTCATATCAGCGCGTACACCCATCGTACGACCTGAGATCTGATCGACAACTTTACTGGTACGCAGATTCAGATCTGTGCCAGAAACCGCTTGCAGGGATTCCAGATACTCCACCAGCGGCGGAGCAACCAGCTCGAACCCGTAAGTACGATACAAGTCTAGCAAATCGCGGCGCAATTCTTCGATGCGGCGCGCCTCTGCAGGCAAGATATCAGCCAGGCTCTCTGGCAACAACCAATTGGACATACTCGTGCCTCGGACTACTTATAAACGAAAGTTCCAGCCAAACAAAAAGCGACTTGGGGCTTGTAAGCCGCCCAAGTCGCGTGCGAAGTGGTGTTAGTAACTTACACGCTAGTATAAACGATCAGGGCCGCAGGTGGAACACCCGCGGCCCTAAGTTCTCTAGCGTGGATCAGTTAGCTGGCGTTGCTGCCGATCCTTGCTTGCCCCAGTACTTGAAGAAATCAGAGTCGGGACTGATGACCAGCGTATCGGTCTGCTGACTGAAGGCACTGCGATAGGCTTCCAGACTGCGGTAGAAACGGTAGAACTCGGGGTTCTTGCCATAGCTCTCGGAGTAGATGGCTGCAGCTTCCCCTTCACCTTGACCGCGAATGGCCTGAGCCTGTGCGTAAGCATCGGCCAACAGCTCTTCGCGCTGACGTTCGGCTTCAGCACGGATGCGTTCGCTTTCAGCCGCACCGGTTGCACGCAAGCGGTTGGCTTCCTGAGTACGCTCAGCTTCCATACGACGGTACACGGATTCCGAAATTTCAGGAGCGAAGTCGATACGACGCAAACGCACGTCAATCACTTCCACACCCAAAGGACGGGCACGAGCTTCTACTGCCGTCAGCACTTCACGCATGATGGCATCACGCTCGGTAGACACCACATCTTTCACGGTACGCACGTTGACCGATGCGTTCAGCGCGTCACGGATCTGGGCCTGCAAGCGCTCCACAGCACCACGGTCGGTGGAACCGAAGGTCACGTAAAACAAGCGTGGATCAGCAATACGCCATTTGACGTAGGAGTCGATCAGCAAGTTTTTCTTTTCGGCAGTCTGAATACGCTCGGGGTCCTTGGTTTCAATCGTCTGCAGACGCTTGTCAAGGAAAACAACGTTTTCAAACGGCGGTGGCAGTTTGAAATACAAACCGGGAGTGGTGATCGTGCCACGCACTTCACCCAGAGCAAAAACCAGAGCAGCATCGCGCTCACGCACGATGAAAACGGAAGACAGCAGCAGACCGACAATTACCGCCAGGGCCACTAGAGCAGGAAATAAACGTTGCATCAAGCTCTCCTAGCGTGCGTATGGGGAATAAGGACTGACCAAAGAACCCAGCGAGGTATCCAGATTGGCTGGATTAGCCGGTGCGGGTGCTTTCGGTGCCACAGCCGGAGTGGCTGGACGGCTGACCTGTCCTTGCGAAGCGGCCGAGGCGACGGGTGCGGAAGGATCCGCTTCGCCACGACTGCCTACCTGACGCACGATCTTGTCCAAAGGCAGATAGATCATGTTGTTATCGCTACGCGTGTCGACCAGCACCTTGCTGGTGCTTTCCAGAATTTCCTGAATGGTAGACAAGTACATACGATCACGAGTCACACCAGGCGCCTTCACGTACTCAGCTTCAACACTGCCAAATCGTGCGGTATCACCCTTGGCGTCACCCACAACGCGAGCCTTGTAACCTTCAGACTCCTGCATCATGCGAGCCACTTGACCAGCGGCTTCTGGCAACACCTTATTGGCGTAAGCCTGACCTTCGTTGATCTGACGTTCGCGGTCTTGACCGGCCTTCACAGCATCGTCAAAGGCTGCCTGAACCTGCTCAGGCGGCTGCACGTTCTGAATAGCCACGGTGCTGATCTGAATACCAGTACGGTAGCGATCGAGAATGGACTGAGCCAATTGCTGAACATCAACCGCAATCTGGGTACGGCCGGAGTACAGAACCGAGTCCATCGGTTGTTTGCCCACCACTTCGCGCATCGCGGTTTCAGCCGCCTGACGCACGGATTCGTCCGGATTATTGGTATTAAACAAGTAATCAGGCGCGCCCGTTGGCAGCAAGCGGTACTGCACCACGTACTGCATGTCGACGATGTTCTCGTCAGTGGTCAGCATCAGGGACTCAGGCAATACTTTATTGCGAGCACTACCCCGAAAGCCCACTTCAAACGTACGCAGCTGGGAAATATTAACGGTTTGATGATCTTCGATCGGAGCGGGCCAACGCCACTGCAAACCGGGGTTCAAGGTTTTTGTGTATTCACCAAAACGGGTGACGACCGCAACCTGACCTTCCTGAACGATGGTAAAGCCACTGGCCAACCACAAACCCACCGCCACCACACCGCCGATAACCAGCAGTTTGGGCGAACCTTTGGGCATGGATGGACCCGTGCTACCACCAGGAGGCATGCCCCCGGGAGGGGAGCGACGTCCCTTTTTACCGAATAAAGATCCCAACCGACTGTTGAAGTCACGCCATACCTCGTCGAGGTCAGGCGGGCCATCTTGTTTCTCGGGGCGGCGAGGTGGCTCGGAACCGTTTTTGCCACTGTCTCGTCCCCAACCGGGATCATTGAGATTGAAAATTTTATTGTTCAGACGCATTGTTTTCCGCGAAATGACCTGATTCGACGATTGCCGTACGCAACCCATCCAATCCGATGCGCTCTAAAGCGCTAACAAAGACTCGGGCAATAGTACCATGTTCGTCCCGCTCTACCCGTGGCTCATAGCCGGCCTGGTCAATTTTGTTGTAGACCAGAATTCGGGGGATTTCATGGGCCCCGATGTCCTCCAGAACCTTGTGAACTTCGGCGATTTGTTCATCGCGTTGTGGGTTGGCGGCGTCCACCACATGCAGCAGTAAATCAGCATGGACGGTTTCTTCCAACGTGGCCCGGAAAGCTGCAATCAATGTAGGCGGCAGCTCTCGAATAAAACCGACCGTATCCGATACAACCACCTGCCCTGCCCCTTCGATCCAGACGCGACGCGTAGTGGTATCCAGGGTGGCAAACAGTTGGTCGGCCGCATAAGCGTCGGCACGAGTCAGCGCGTTGAATAAGGTGGACTTGCCCGTGTTGGTGTAACCGACAAGCGACACCGACAAAGTTCCACTACGGGAGCGTGCTCGACGCTGGGTACTGCGCTGGCGTTGCACCTTGGCCAGACGTTCGCGCAAGGTGCGAACCTTGTCACCAATCATCCGGCGGTCCATCTCCAGTTGGGATTCACCCGGACCGCGCATGCCAATACCACCCTTTTGACGCTCGAGGTGGCTCCACATGCGTGTCAAGCGAGAAGTCAGATGCTGTAGCTGGGCCAACTCGACCTGCAGTTTCCCTTCATGACTTTGGGCCCGCAAAGCAAAGATGTCCAGAATCAGGGCGACACGATCGACCACCCGCAATTCCAGCTTGCGCTCCAGGTTACGCTGCTGGGCCGGGCTCAACGCCCGATCAAACAGCACAACTTCTGCCCCCGTGGCCTTGGCCAGGGCAACAGCTTCTTCCAGCTTGCCGGTACCGATGAAGTAAGCCGGATCTGGACGAGAACGACGAACCACCAGCAACTCGACGATCTGGGCCCCTGCACCTTCAGCCAGCATGACGAACTCTTCGGCATGTGGCTGATAGTCCAGCTCACCCATATCCACACTAATAACGAGTGCCTTCAACGCTTGCTCCAGAAACAAAGACCCGCCCGCGGGAACCGCGAGACGGGTCTTTCAGAGTACAAAGAACTGGGTGAGGATTTACTCAGCCTGCTCATCCGCAGCCAAAGTAACAGGGCGTGCAGGAACGACGGTAGAAATCGCGTGCTTATACACCATCTGAGTGACTGTATTACGCAGCAGCACGACATACTGATCGAAGGATTCAATCTGACCTTGCAGCTTGATGCCGTTAACCAGGTAGATCGACACAGGGATATGCTCCTTGCGCAGTGCGTTCAAAAACGGGTCTTGTAGTATTTGCCCTTTATTGCTCATTGGTGAGGCTCCGGTTATGTTGTTTTTCCAGAAGTGGAAGCGAATCCTACTACTTTACCGGGTTTTCCCTGAATCCGCACGTTTCAATCTGGAGATATTTATCTAATAGGTGTATATCAGGCGCCTTGACCCAAAATCTGCCGCAAACTGTTGCACAGTCGGGCACATTGCTCGGGAGAACCCACCGTAATGCGCAAATACTGCTCAATACGGCTTTGGCGGAAATGGCGCACCAAAATACCTTGCTCACGCAGGGCCTGCTGAATACCAGCTGCCGAATGCTTAGGGTGCGTTGCCATCAAAAAGTTCGCTTTGGATGGCAAAATTTCAAAACCCAGCTGTTCCAGGTCCGCACGCAATTGCTCACGCGCGTCAATCACGGCCTGGCACTGACGCTCAAAATACTCGGCATCTTTCAGCGACGCGACGGCACCTACCTGGGCGATGGTATCCATGGGATAGGAGTTAAAGCTGTCCTTGACCCGCTCCAGCGCCTGGATGATCTCCGTGCTGGCCAGGGCATAGCCCACACGCAAGCCTGCCAAGGCGCGCGATTTGGACATGGTCTGGATGACCACCAGATTGTCATACTTTTCCAGTAAGCCCACCGACGAGTCACCACCGAAGTCCACATAGGCTTCATCCACGACCACGGTTGTGTCGGGGTTGGCGGCCAAAATGGCCTCAATGTCGGTCAGGGAAAGCGGAATACCGGTAGGCGCATTGGGGTTGGCAAAAATAATGCCGGCTGGCTTCAGGCTGCGCTCACGCACATAATCTTGCACGTTCAGCGTGAAGTCTTCACGCAGCGGCACGATATCTGCCGGTACACCAAAGTACGAACAGTAAGTGGTGTAGAAGCTGTAAGTGATATCAGGCAGCAGGACGGGGCGCACGCCGCGCAGGAACAAGGCGCTGAACACATGGGCCAGCACTTCGTCCGAGCCATTGCCCAAAAAGACATTATTCGCTTTCACACCGTGGTTTTGGGCCACGGCATCACGCAGTTCCTGCGCACTGTAGGAAGGGTAAAGACGCAAATCATCGGTCGCCGCCTGCCGGATGGCTTCCAGCGCTTTAGGCGACGGACCGAAAGGATGTTCGTTCGTGTTCAGCTTCAAGAGATTATCCAGCTTCACCTGCTCACCTGGCACATAGGGAGAAAGCCCAGCTACATGGTCACTCCACAAACGACTCATTACGCATCCTTCAGATAAGGGTTTTTAGATGATTTGAATTCGATCCGCAACGGTGTGCCTTCCAGCTTGAAGGCTTCGCGGAAACGCGTTTCCAGATAACGGCGGTAACTGTCCGAAATCGCATCCAGGGCATTGCCGTGAATCACCACGATCGGAGGGTTCATGCCGCCTTGGTGAGCATACCGCAACTTGGGTCGGAAAATACCCTTGCGCGGCGGTTGTTGCTGCTCCACCGCCTCTTGCATCACACGGGTGAGCTTGGGGGTAGACAGCTTGGCAAAAGCGGCTGCATGCGCAGTGTTGACCGATTTGAGCAAAGGATTGATCCCCTGCCCTTTCAAGGCCGACAAGGTGTGCATCTTGGCAAAGTTCAGGAAGCGCAATTTGCGATCAAACTCGCGTTGAATCCATTCGCGCTGGTACTCGTCCAGACCGTCCCACTTATTAATCCCCACCACCAAGGCACGGCCAGTTTCCACCACGAAGCCGGCAATGCTGGCGTCCTGGTCGGAAATTTCGGTATGGGCATCAATCATCAGCAAGACCACGTTGCACGCCTCAATGGCTTGCAGGGTCTTGATCACGGAGAATTTCTCAACGGCCTCGAACACCTTGCCGCGCTTACGTAGGCCAGCAGTGTCGATCAGGGTGTATTCCACCCCGTTACGCTCGAACTCAATTTCGATCGCGTCACGCGTTGTACCGGGCTGGTCAAAGGCAATTACCCGCTCTTCACCCACCAAGGTGTTGATCAGGGTGGATTTGCCCACGTTGGGGCGGCCCACAATCGCCAACTTGATACGATGCTGGAATGCTTCTTCGTCCTGGTCATCGCCATCAGACTCTGGGCTGGGCACTTGTTCCAGAGCCAGATTGATCAGCTCTTCAACGCCGTCGCCGTGCGACGCGGAAATCAGGTAAGGCTGACCCAGACCCAACTCGTGGAACTCTGCGCCGCCGGCCTCATAGCGCATGCCTTCGGCTTTATTGACGGCCAACAGCACTTTTTGACCCAGCTTGCGCAGCAACTGCGCAATTTCAAGGTCCAGGGCATTGACGCCCTCACGGGCATCGACCAGAAAGACAACGACATCGGCTTCGGCAATCGCTTGCTGAGTCTGACGAGCCATCTCCAACAACATGCCGGTTTTAGCGACGGGCTCAAAACCGCCCGTATCGACCACGATGTAGGGACGTTCACCTACCCGGCCTTCGCCGTAATGACGGTCGCGGGTCAGGCCAGGAAAGTTCGCCACCAAAGCCGCGCGCGAACGCGTCAGGCGATTGAACAAAGTGGACTTGCCGACGTTGGCCCGACCGACCAAAGCCACTACGGGCTTAAAAGAAACGCTTTTCAATTGATTCCAACCAAGACCAAATTACCATTGCCGGTTTGCACCACAACCCCACGCGAGGTTCCGATCAAAGGCGACACAATGGCACCACCGCCTACACTGACACGGCCCAACAAGGTGCCGTCGGTACGCGACAGAAAGTGAACATAGCCTTCTTTGTCACCGGCGGCGAGCGCCTGCGGCAAGACGGCCAAAGGAGCCAGACCACGGTTACGCAAAGCATTCTGCGTCCAGATTGTTTGCCCGTCTGTCATGGCAAAAGCTTCAATCTGATCGCGGCTATTGGCGGCATACAACATATGGTTGTCCGCTGCGACACCGGTACCGGCCGAAAATTCCCTATCCCATACCAGACGTCCACCTTGGGAGACGTCAAAGCAAGCAACCCGACCTTGATAGGTGGCGCCGCACAGCAAAGGATCGACGACTTGGGGCGCACCCACTACGTCATTAATACGCTCCAGATCAGTGGCGCCACGGGAAACAGAAATACTGCCTTCCCACACCAGATGACCTTGAGCAGCGTCAATCGCCATCAGACGACCATTAGGCATACCTGCCAAGAGCAGACCGTCGATGATGCGCATTTGCATGCTGGTTTTCAGCGACAAGGCTGGACCGGGGCGCTGCAAGCTCCAACGCAGATCACCGGTGCTAGCATCAAATGCCTGCAAACGGTAATCGCTGGTACGCACCACGACAACACCGGCACCCACGACAGGCGGCACATTCACAGCGCTGCTACTGCGGCTGCGCCACAATTCCTTGCCCGAATCGTCAAAGGCGATGACATTGCCGTCCACCGAGGCGACGGCCGTAACCACACCGTCAGAACCCGCACCGGCAGTCAGCTTCTTGCCGGCATTGGCGGACCACTGCACACGTCCTGTGTCCAGATCCACTTTGCTGACCTGACCCGACACGGCGGCAGCGTACACGGAAGAGCCGTTCAGCTGAGGAGCAAAGCCTGAATCAGCGCCACTACCGATGGAGGTGCTCCAAGACACTTTGGCAGCCACACCCGGTGTGTATTCCGTCAGGGGCGTAGGCTCAAACCGTGGGTCCTTGCTGGAGAACATGGAGCAACCCGCCAGCGCGGTCAGGCTCAAAGCCAGAGCGCTCAGGCGCAAGGCACGCATAGCAGAGGACGGGGTTTTGCGAGTAGAAAGAGACATGTATTAAGCTCCTGCCAGGGCATCAAGTTTGATCTGTACCAGCTGCGAAATGGGGTCTTGCTTGAGCAACTCCACGGCCTGCTTCCAGGCTTCGCGTGCCGCATCGTACTGCCCTTGAGCAGCCAGAATGTCGCCCTTGCGATCAGCAAACAAACCAGCGAAGCTGGCAGGCGGATTATTCAGCTGAGCCAAGGCCTCATCGTAATTTTTCTGTTCCAGCAATACACCCGCCAAGCGCAAACGAGCCAGCGGTGTCAGCGCGTGATCGTGGTCCGTTTTGACCATCCACTCCAGTTGCTCACGTGCTGCGGTCAAGTTACCGCGTTGCTGCAAGGCCTGAGCCGCCAGCAATACGCCACGGGACGTGTAGCCAGACTTGGCAAATTCGCTGCGCAAAGTGCTGCTGGCAGCCAAAATTCGGGTATCCGATTCTTCTCCGGGCTGGGCAGCGGCGCTTTCCAACGCTTCAAAATAACCCATGGCCTGACCTGCCTGATGACCCTGATACCACTGCCAGCCACGCCAACCGGCCACGGCGGCCAGAACGGCAAAAGCAATCACAATGCACAAGGTGCCCCAGCGGTCCCACCATGCGCGCATGGCATCTAGTTTTTCCTGTTCTTCAAGATCGTAGGCCATGCTCAAATCCTTGCTGACAAAACACTGGCGAGTTCAGAAAAATCAACAGACTGTTGCTGCTCGGCGCCATCCGCAGCTCGCAACCACTTCACACTGGCCTGTTCTTTTTGGAGTTCATCGTCACCCAAGATAACGGCGGCCTGTGCACCACTGGCGTCAGCCCGCTTGAACTGGGATTTGAAACCACTGGAGCCGGCGTGAACAATTACCTGCAAACCGGCATCACGCAGTTGCTCGGCCAAGAGCGCGGCTTTGCGTTGCGCAGCCTCGCCTTGGTGAACCATATAAACCTGGCATTCGGGCACGGCCTGTTGTTCGCCATCTTGCGAGCACAGATCCAGCAAACGCTCCATGCCAATGGCAAAGCCCACCGCAGGAGCAGGCTTGCCGCCCATCAATTCAATCAGCCCGTCATAACGGCCACCGCCACATACGGTGCCTTGGGCACCCAGGCGATCCGTTACCCACTCGAACACGGTCAGATTGTAATAATCCAGACCACGCACCAGACGCGGGTTCAAGGTGTACGCAATACCGGCATCATCCAGACGCTCGCACACACCTTGAAAGTGAGCACGAGACTCTTCACCCAGAAAGTCGAACAGGCGTGGAGCCGCATTCGCCATTTCCTGCATGGCTGGATTCTTGGTATCCAGAACGCGCAAGGGGTTGGTATACATACGGCGCTGGGCTTCTTCATCCAGCACATCCTTATGCGCTTCCAAGTGTTCGATCAAGGCAGCACGGTGGGCCGCACGCTCTTCAGCCTGCCCCAGCGAGTTCAGTTCCAGACGGATGTCCGTCAGGCCCAGCATCTTCCACAGCCGTGCCAACATGACGATCAACTCAGCATCTACGTCCGGACCGGGCAAGCCCAGGGCTTCCACGTCAATCTGATGAAACTGGCGATAGCGTCCGCGCTGCGGGCGCTCGTGACGAAACACCGGCCCCAGGGCGTAAACGCGATGAGGCCGATCGTACAAAAGATTATGCTCGATGGTGGCGCGAACCATGCCCGCCGTAAATTCCGGGCGCATGGTGAGCTTGTCGCCATTGAGCGAGTCGGTAAAGGAATACATCTCCTTTTCGACAATATCGGTGACCTCACCAATACCACGAGCGAACAGCTGTGTATGCTCGAGCACAGGTGTGCGCATATTCCGGTAGCCATAGCTGGCCAGCCATTCCCGCACCAAAGCCTCCAAGGCTTCCCATTGTGCGCTTTCACCCGGTAAGGTGTCTTTCATGCCCGTCAGGGCGCGGAGCTTTTGAAACTGCTGCGTCATAATTCTAATGGTTTGCTCGCCATAGACTGACAAGCGTGTTGATCAAACCGTTGGAGCCTTGCCGTAGCGGCGCTCAACGTAATTCTGGACAATGGTCTGAAATTCTTGAGCGATAGTATCACCCTTCAGGGTCACGACTCGCTCGCCGTCCACATAGACAGGTGCCGAAGGGACTTCCCCAGTGCCCGGCAAACTGATGCCGATATCGGCATGGCGGCTTTCACCCGGACCATTGACCACACAGCCCATCACCGCGACGTTCATGGTTTCGACGCCGGGATACAGATCCTTCCAAACAGGCATCTGGTCACGCAAATAACTTTGAATATCGTTAGCCAGTTCCTGGAACACCGTACTGCTGGTGCGTCCACAACCGGGGCACGCCACCACCATAGGGGTGAAGGCGCGCAGACCCATGGTCTGCAAAATCTCCTGAGCCACCACGACCTCGCGGGCACGATCACCGCCCGGCTCAGGGGTCAGGGAAATACGAATCGTGTCGCCAATGCCTTGTTGCAGCAATACGGACAATGCCGCGGTAGACGCCACAATGCCTTTGCTGCCCATCCCCGCTTCGGTCAGCCCCAAGTGCAAAGCGTAATCACAGCGCGAGGACAAATCCTGATACACCGTGATCAAGTCCTGCACATGGCTGACCTTGCACGACAACACAATGCGGCTGCCGGGCAAACCCAGTTCCTCGGCACGCTGGGCATTGCTGATAGCTGAAATTACCAGCGCATCACGCATGACAGCTTGTGCCGTCCAGGGATGAACACGCTCGTTGTTCTGGTCCATCATGCGCGCCATCAGTTCGTGATCCAGGCTGCCCCAGTTCACACCAATGCGCACGGCCTTGTCGTAGCGGCAGGCAATTTCGATCATCTTGGCGAAATTGTCGTCCCGGCGCTTGCCACCCCCCATATTGCCCGGATTGATCCGGTACTTGGACAGGGCCTGAGCACACTCAGGATAGTCTGCCAGCAGTTTGTGGCCGTTGTAATGAAAGTCGCCCACCAGGGGCACATTCACGCCCATGCGATCCAACTGTTCGCGAATAGCCGGCACTTCGCGGGCCGCTTCGGGGGTGTTGACGGTAATACGAACCAGCTCCGAACCGGCACGCGCCAGTTCCTTGACCTGAATGGCCGTTGCAATCGCATCGACCGTATCCGTATTAGTCATGGACTGAACCACGACCGGCGCTGAGCCCCCCAGTTTCACCACATGATCACCCCAGCGCACGTCAACCGCACGCGTTACCCGTTTGGGCAGGGCGCCAACTGGCAAGGGTTGGCAAGCAGAGGAAATTTCGGGGCCCTGCGTCATTTCTTCAATTCCTTGAGCCAGTCAAATACCAGCCACTCTTCGGGAATCCAGCCCCGATCAATGGCATAAAAACCAGCTACTACCAACAAGACAATAATGATCAGAATCCAGATCCAGGAAAAACCGGAACGCGAATCCGCATACAGGCTCAAGTCGGCACTGGACAGGCTCGAACCAGAGGTGCTGCGTGGCACTGGCTTAAGAGCCGCAGCGTCACTGACCTGCGCCTCCAGCATTACCAACACGGCCGAAATATCCGCATCCAGAAAACGCGCATAGTTGCGCACCATGCCGCGCAAGGACTGTCCACCGGGCAACTGGTCCCACTCCTCGGCCTCAAGGGATTCCAGCTGCCGAACCGAAAACTTCAGACGGGTGGAGACTTCGTTCAGCGTACAGGCTCGCGCCAGACGCAGCTCGCGCAATGTAGGGCCTACACCTGTACCCGCTTGCGGAGCAGGTGGGTTGGAGGGGGCCAGAGTCTCGCTCATGCACGTTCCTGTTTGATTTGAATAACAGCACGATCAGGCAAACGTTGTTCGATACGGGTGCGATCACGAATATCGCCCGCCAACTGTCCACAAGCTGCCGCGATATCATCGCCGCGAGTCTTGCGCACCGTGGTGACCACCCCACCGTCCATCAACCGTTGGGCAAATTGTTTGACCCGTGCAGCTGAAGAGCGTTTCAGACCGGACTGCGGAAAAGGATTAAAAGGAATCAGATTAAATTTACAACGCACATTGCGCGCAATGTCGAGCAGTTCCTGCGCATGCTGGTCGGTATCGTTAATGCCGTCCAGCATGATGTATTCAAAGGTGATGAAGTCGCGCGGGGCATGTTCCAGATAGCGATTACAGGCATCCAGAAGCTCACGCAGCGGGTACTTCTTGTTCAGCGGCACCAGGCGGTCACGCAGCGCATCATTGGGTGCATGCAGCGACACAGCCAGCGCCACCGGGCAATCATTAGCCAAGCGGTCCATCATGGGCACCACACCGGAGGTGGAGACCGTTACACGACGGCGCGACAGGCCATAGGCATTGTCGTCCAGCATCAGGCGCAAGGCACCCAGAACCTGGTCGTAATTGAGCAAGGGTTCACCCATGCCCATCATGACCACATTACTGATCACGCGGGTCCCGGTTTGCTCGGCATCGCCAATGCGGGCCGTTTCCGGCGCACTTAGCAAGGCACGGCGGGCAAACCACAGTTGACCAATGATCTCGGAGGTCGTCAGGTTGCGGTTAAAACCTTGGTAACCCGTGGAACAGAAAGGACAGGCCACCGTACAACCAGCCTGGCTGGAAATACACAGGGTGCCACGGTCGTCCTCGGGGATGAAAACCGCTTCGACGGCATTGTCGCTGCCTACATCAAACAGCCATTTACGGGTGCCGTCGGCAGAAATATGTTCGTGCGACATGCTGGGCGCAGTGATAACGCAATTGGCGGTCAGCTGTTCGCGAAACTCGCGCGCCAGATCGGTCATCTGCCCAAAATCGCTTTGTTGACGCTGATGGATCCAGCGCTGCAATTGGCGCGCTCGGAAAGGCTTGCCACCCCATTGGGCGACCAGTTCAACAAGTTGCTCCGGGCCCAGGCCCAGAAGATTGGTAGGTTCGAGCGATGACATAAAAAATTAATACCCTCACGCGGTATGGCGATTGCTTCTGCGCTAATTCAGCCCAAAAGCCCTCTTTTGAAGGGCTTGCCCGGCTCACTGAAAAGACGGTGGGTCGGGCAAGTCCTGATCAGAGTGCCGCCAGTACTGCGCGGTTTAGCCGATTAACGGCTGTAAACGTTGCACTCTGGGAAGAAGAAAGCGATTTCAACAGCAGCAGTTTCAGGGGCGTCAGAGCCGTGAACTGCGTTAGCGTCGATGCTTTCTGCGAAGTCAGCACGGATGGTGCCAGCGTCAGCTTTCTTGGGGTCGGTAGCACCCATCAGTTCGCGGTTCTTGGCAATGGCGCCTTCGCCTTCCAGAACTTGTACGAACACAGGACCGGAGACCATGAAGTCAACCAGATCCTTGAAGAAAGGACGCTCGGCGTGCACGCCGTAAAAGCGCTCGGCGTCGCCACGGGACAGGTGAACCAGGCGACCAGCGATCACTTTCAGGCCAGCGCCTTCAAAGCGGGAAATAATCTGACCGATCACGTTTTTAGCAACAGCGTCGGGCTTGATAATGGACAGAGTGCGTTCAATAGCCATGTGAAAATCCAATTAAGAACAATATAGTGTAGTCTTTGCTGCGTAAAGCAAAATGCAGATCCGACGGTTCGCGCTAAATTTTTTAATGAAAACAAGCACTTTCATCAGATTTACGGCAACCCGGCATTTTACCACGCCAAAGACGCACGGCCACATCTTAAAATAGTGCATCTTACATTCGTTTTTTACCCAGGATTAGTCATGCCACACAGGGCGTCCAAACGCGCATTGGCAGGCAAAAAGACCGCATCACCATGACCAACTCATCTGCACCGACCTCTGACGACCAGTTATCCAAGAGCTTTGAACCCCAGGAAATCGAAACGCGCTGGTATGCGCGCTGGGAACAAGCTGGCCTTTTCAAGGGCGGCCAACACGTCCAGCCCTTGGGTGATCATCAGTCCGAACCCTTTGTCATCCAGTCCCCGCCACCGAATGTGACCGGGACCTTGCACATGGGCCACGCCTTTAACCAGACCATCATGGATGGGCTGACGCGCTACCACCGCATGAAAGGCGACGACACGGTCTATATTCCTGGCACAGATCACGCCGGGATCGCCACCCAGATTATTGTGGAACGCCAGCTGGATGCCCAAAACATCAGCCGCCACGACCTGGGCCGCGAAAAATTCCTGGACAAGGTCTGGGAATGGAAAGAAAAGTCGGGCAATACAATTACCGGCCAGTTCCGCCGCCTGGGCGCTTCCTGTGACTGGGAACGCGAATACTTCACCATGGACGACAATCTGTCCCGTGGTGTTTTGGAAACCTTTGTACGCCTGTACGAGCAGGGCCTGATTTACCGTGGCAAACGCCTGGTGAACTGGGACCCCGTATTGGGTACCGCGGTGTCTGACCTGGAAGTGGTCAGCGAGGAAGAGGACGGCCACCTGTGGGAAATCAGCTATCCGCTGACCACCCCTCAGGGCGGGCTGACCCACCTGACAGTTGCCACCACCCGTCCTGAAACCATGCTGGGCGACGTCGCCCTGATGGTGCACCCGGAAGACGAGCGCTACCTTGGTCTGATTGGCCAGACCGTAACGCTGCCACTGGTTGGCCGCTCCATCCCCATCATTGCAGACGACTACGTAGACCCGGCTTTTGGTACCGGCGTGGTGAAGGTTACCCCCGCCCACGACTTCAATGACTACGCAGTGGGTCAACGTCACGGCCTGGAGATGATCAGCATTCTGACGCTGGACGCTCACATTGCCGACACCGCTCCAGCCGCCTACCAAGGCCTGGAGCGCTTTGCTGCCCGCAAGCAAGTTGTGGCCGACCTGGAGGCCCAAGGCTTTCTGCACGCCGTCAAACCTCACAAGCTGATGGTGCCGCGCGGCGACCGCACCAATACGGTGATCGAGCCCATGCTGACCGACCAGTGGTTTGTCGCCATGAGCAAGCCCGCCCCTGAAGATTCGCTGCATCCCGGCAAAAGCATCACCCAGGTTGCCCTGGATGTCGTGTCCGATGGCCGTGTGCGCTTCTACCCAGACAACTGGTCCAACACCTACAACCAGTGGCTGAACAATATTCAGGACTGGTGTATTTCGCGCCAACTGTGGTGGGGTCATCAGATTCCTGCCTGGTACGCCGAAGACGGCCGTCTGTTTGTCGCCCGTTCCGAAGAAGACGCTCTGGAGCAAGCCCGCGCCGCTGGCGTGACTGGCCCGCTGCGCCGCGACGAGGACGTGCTGGACACCTGGTTCTCCTCTGCCCTGGTGCCCTTTACCGACCTGGGCTGGCCTGAAGAAACCCCGGACATGGCCCGCTACCTGCCCTCCAGCGTGCTGGTTACCGGCTTTGACATCATTTTCTTCTGGGTTGCCCGCATGGTCATGATGAGCATGCACCTGACCGGCCGCGTCCCTTTCCATACCGTCTATGTGCACGGCCTGGTGTGCGACATGGAAGGCAAGAAGATGAGTAAGTCCAAGGGCAATACGATTGACCCGGTGGACCTGATTGACGGTATTGACCTGGAAGGCCTGCTGCACAAACGCACCTTCGGCCTGATGAACCCCAAGCAGGCGCAAAGCATCACCAAGCGCACCAAAAAGGACTACCCAGACGGCATTCCCGCCTTTGGTACCGATGCCCTGCGCTTCACCATGGCGGCGTACGCCACACTGGGCCGCAACATCAACTTCGATATGAAGCGTTGCGAAGGCTACCGCAACTTCTGCAACAAACTGTGGAACGCCACCCGCTTTGTGCTGATGAATACCGAAGGCCATCAGTTGCACACCGATGCGCCCGCCGAGCTGTCCTTTGCAGACCGCTGGATCATCAGCTTGCTGCAAGGCCTGGAGCAAGATGCTGAGCGCGGCTTTGCCGACTACCGTTTCGACAACGTAGCCAACGCCATCTATCACTATGTCTGGGACGAGTACTGCGACTGGTACCTGGAACTGGCCAAGACCCAAATTCAGCAAGGCACGCCCGAGCAACAACTGGGCACCCGCCGCACGCTGATCCGCGTTCTGGAAGTGGTTCTGCGCGTCGCGCACCCCATCATCCCGTTCATTACGGAAGAGCTGTGGCAGAAAGTGTCGGTTGTCGCTGGCAAGCGCGCTGCTGACGAAACCACCAGCATTTCGGTCCAGCCCTACCCGATTGCGAACCTTGCTGCCATCGATGAGCAGGCCGTGGCCCAAGTTGCCGAGCTGAAAGCCCAGGTGGACGCCATTCGCGCCCTGCGTGGCGAAATGAACCTCTCGCCGGCCCAGCGTGTACCTCTGGTTGCCCAAGGTGACGCCGCAATCCTGACGGCCAACAGCCCTTACCTGGCCAGCTTGTGCAAACTGGAAAGCGTAGACATCGTGGACCAGCTCCCCGCCGACGCAGGTGCCCCTGTGCAAGTTGTGGACACCACCCAATTGATGCTGCACGTAGAGATCGACGTGGAAGCGGAGCGTATCCGTCTGTCCAAGGAAATCGAACGCCTGCAAGGCGAAATCAGCAAGGCCGAAGGCAAGTTGGGTAACGCCAGCTTTGTGGAACGCGCACCCGCCGCCGTGGTTGAACAAGAGCGCCTACGCGTGGCTCAGTTTGGTGAAACCCTGGCCAAGGTGAAACAGCAGTTTGATCGTCTGGGCTAATTGCTTGAACTAAGCCCCGCTGACAAGAAAAGGCCCTGCAATACTGCAGGGCCTTTTTGCATCTATTTACCCTCAACGCAGCAGAACTGTTCTGTTTACCCGTGACGCCTCCTGCTTGCCCCTACAGCGCAAAAGAACAAGAAAACACCACACAAGCACAAACCAGTCGCACCAGAAAAACAGAACACCCAACGCAGCATCAAGAAGCAAAGCCGTCTTTACAGCATCACCTCTTGCGATGCATTTTCCGAGCGATCTGCAAAAAGGCCTGAGCCGCTGGCGAAAGCCGCTCGAAATTCAATGCAGCCAAAGCAATTTCACGCGGTCGGCGTGGCTCCAGACTCCGATAGATCACGCCCTCCGGGGGTTCTGGCAAAGCCAGCCTGCCCGCAATCGTCACGGCCACACCCTGAGCCACAAACCCCAACATAGAAGACAATTGCTCAAAACGAAATAGCGTCTTGGGGACAGCCCCAGCCGCAGCCAAAAACTGATCCACATGCGGGCCTGAGCCCGCCGCTGTACGGATAAAAGGCAAGCCATGAAAATCACTGGCGGACACGCTGGCACAGACAGCCAAGCGATGCCCTGCAGGCAGCACAGCAACCAGCTCATCCTCTGCTACTGCCAAAAAGTCGAAGCGATCATCTGGCAGGATCACGAATCCCAACTCGACGCGCCGCTCCAGCAACCACTGCGCCACCTCGCTGTCCACACCCTCATCAATCTGCACTTCCACTTCGGGATGCGTTTGCCGGTAGCAGGCCAATAAATGCGGTAGTACGTGCAAGGACGAGGAAGCCCCAAAGGAGGCAATACGCAAAGTGCCACGGGCAATCCCCTGCTCGTAGCAGGCCTCCTGATGCAAAGCCTCTTTTTGCTGAAGGATGTCATTGGCACGCTGCAACAATCGAGCCCCTACTTCCGTCAGGGTCACGGCAGCAACACTACGCGAAAACAGGCACACCCCCAGCTCTGCCTCCAACTGCTTGAGCGCATGACTAACGGCACTTTGCGTAATCCCCAGGGCTGTCGCTGCGCGAGAAAAGCTACCGATTCTGGCCAGCACAGAGAAAATTTCAAGTTGAGTAAAGGTCATGAGTATTTACTCATTCGACTATGAAGCCAGAAAAGTAAATAGTACATCCACTGAAATTCTCCCCATAGTGGATTTAATGAAATTTCCCAATTACTCGGTACACCTAAGCATGATTGGCATGTCCGCCCTGTGGGGCGCTTCCTGGCCTTGGGGCCGCGTCGTGGCTCAAGCCATGCCGCCTCTGGCGGCAGCCAGCCTGCGCTTTCTGATTGCCAGCGTTGCACTGCTGCTTTGGATGAGCTGGAGCGGTCGCCTGAAAACCCTGTACACACTTGGCTCCAGACAATGGCTGGGCTTGCTCAATGCTTCTGTCTTTGGGGTGTTTGGCTATTCAATTTTCTTTCTTCTGTCACTAAAGCTAGTACCCGCAGGTAAGGCAGCCATGGTCGTTGCCCTGAATCCGGTCTTGATCCTGATTCTGGCCTCGCTACTCTTTCGCGAGCCGGTCAATAAAAAGATGGGCCTGGGTGTGGTGATGGCCGTGTCTGGTGCCTTGTACGCACTCAGCACCGGTTCTATCAGCAGCCTGATTCCCGGCCAAAACGGGATAGGTGAATGGCTGTTGCTAGGCTGCGCCTTGTGCTGGGTCAGCTACACCTTGATAGGCCGCACAGTGCTGACAAGCGTGGATTCTTTGACCGCCACCAGCATGACCACACTGATTGGCGCACTGCTCTTGTCAATCTGCAGCCTGAGTATCGAGGGCATCTCGGCCTGGAGCGGCCTGATTGATGTCCCAGTCCAAGCCTGGTACAGCATAGTTGCCCTGGCCTTAGGTTCCACAGCCCTGGCCTTTGCCTGGTATATGCATGGCGTGAAAATTCTGGGTGCAACATCGGCAGGTGCGTATCTGGCACTGGTGCCTTTGTTCGGTGTTCTGTTTTCCAGCCTGTGGCTTAAAGAAGCACTGAGCCCATCCTTGGTAGGCGGCGGCTTGCTGGCAATTAGCGGAATGGTCTTGATGAGCTGGGGGCGACAGACACTGAATATCAAGGACGACATTCCCACGAAAAAACCGGAGCTGCAACCTGGTCAAAGCGACTGAACAAAGCGACCCAGATACAAAACGGCCCGTCTGCGAACGGGCCGTTAAGGTTTAGCGGACTATTTTTTACGAGGCTATTCGCCCAAGGACGCCAGAGACGCCAAAAAACGCTCGTCCGCCTTACTGAGCTCACCACGCTGACGAGCCTGCTCGATCAACTCAGGACGACGCACAGCGGTCAAACGCAAAGACTGTTCACGTCGCCACGTTTGAATACGACCATGGTGACCGGACATCAGAACGTCGGGCACAGATTGATCCCGATAAACCTCGGGGCGGGTGTAATGGGGGCTGTCCAACAGGCCGCTATTATCGGCATGAAAGGAGTCCTGGCGCGCAGAATCCGCATCATTCAGGACACCCGGCAAAAGACGGATCACGCTATCGATAATGGCCAAGGAAGCAATTTCCCCGCCAGACAGCACAAAATCACCCAGAGACAATTCCTGAGTAATACGCGCATCAATAAAACGTTGATCGATTCCTTCATAGCGGCCACAAACCAGAACCGCACCAGGACCTTGAGCCAGCTCCTGAGCTACAGACTGGTCAAAGCGCCGCCCTGTAGGACTGAGCAAAATCACCTCTGGCTGATCGCCCCGATCCGCCAGAGCCTGATCCAAGGCATCGTTCAGAGGATCGGCCAGCATGACCATACCTGGGCCGCCGCCATAAGGACGGTCATCCACGGTGCGGTGCACATCTGTGGTGTAGTCGCGCGGGTTCCAGGTACGCATTTGCCAGATGCCCTGCTTATGCGCACGACCTGTGACGCCAGCCTCGCTGACCACAGTAAACATGTCCGGGAACAAGGTCAGGGCATCAAATCGCATGAGGACTCAGCAAGAGAAAAAGCAGGTAGAAATAGCACTGAGCGCCATTCAGACCCAAAGGCTGTGGCTCACAGACTATCTGATGGAAACGATCAAACAGCCCAGTGGCTGTGCAGCTCGCGAGCAGTCATGTCCACGCTATGCACAATAGCTTGCACAAAGGGGACGAGTTCCTCAAGCGGCCTGCCCTGTTCGTCTTTCTCGGGCGTAAACACGCCTTCGGCATCCCAGTGGCCACGATGCACAACCAAAATGGAATGAGCACTGTTATCCAGTACCTCTACCACTTCGCCTATGCTTTGGGGCTGGCCATCCTGTTCGCCAAAGAAACGGCAACCGATCAGATCGACCCAATAAAATTCATCTTCGTCCGCTTTGGGAAAAGCGGCGCGGGATACCCAAACGGTATGCCCCTTAAGAGCTTGAGCCAGCTCTCGATTATCCAGACCTTCAAACTGCGCCACGATGGTTGCACCATGCTGCTTTGCGGTTTGGATTTGTCTGGGTGACGCAGACGCAAAAACGCCCGCCTGAGAATCAGGCCGGGGCGTTTTTAACCACCATGTTTTTGAATGCAGCAGCGCCTTAGTCTGCATAGAATGAGGTTGGATCTTAACCCAACCGCGCACACCATAAGCGGAAACAATGCGTCCCAGCTCAACAAGGTCAGCAGGAATCGCGGATTGTTTCACACTAAACGCTACAAAAAAACAGGTGAATCAACTTAGGCAGCCGAAGCAACCTTAGCCGAGTATTCTTTCAACAGGCGAGCCACTGCAGGCGAAACCTGAGCACCGTTGTCGGTGAAGTGCTTTACGCGATCCATTTGCAGACGCAGGTTTTCATGACCTTCGCCAGCAACCGGGTTGTAGAAACCCAGACGTTCGATGAAGCGACCATCACGGCGTTGACGCGCCTCGGCGGCTACTACGTTGTAAAAAGGACGCTTTTTGGAGCCACCACGGGCCAAGCGAATTACCACCATTGATAATCCCTTTATTGTGTAAGGTAAACGGTAAACAAAAAATTCTAGCACCTTTCTGGTATGCATGCCAAAAGAGACACGCAAAACACCAGATTCAGTGCTAGAAACGCAACATACAAAGCAGTATTCTACCGCCGACGGCTTAACGACGGCGTAAAAAATGCAGAGTTTTTTCAGCTTGCTGGTCTTGAGCCAACAATTCGTTGCCGGTTTGACGACAAAAAGCCTGAAAATCCTGAATGGCGTGCTGATCCGTCGTGATGACTTGCAACACTTGCCCGGACTCCAGCTGCGCCAAGGCTTTCTTGGCGCGCAAGATAGGCAGGGGGCATTTCAGCCCGCTGGCATCAACCTGCAGATCGCTATCGGGCAAAGAGCCGGTCTCGGACGCTGTCATTACGCACCCAACTTGCTTTCAACCCAGGCCTGCACGGATGCATTGGCCTGCGGCAGGACGCTGGCATCATTACCACCACCCATGGCCATGTCAGGACGACCACCGCCCTTGCCGCCCATCTGAGAGGCCACAAAGCCCACCAGATCGCCTGCCTTGACCTTGGAGGTCAGGTCCGGCGTCACACCGGCCACCAGGCTGACTTTGCCATCAGCAACAGCCGACAACAAAATCACGGCAGATTGCAGCTTGTTCTTTAACTGGTCAGCCATTTCACGCAGCGCCTTGGGCTCCACACCTTGCAGGGTGGCCACCAAGAGACGGCTAGTGTCATTCAAAGCCACGGCCTGGCCCAGCAGGTCCTGACCGGCTGAGGCGGCCAGCTTGGACTGCATTTGCTCGCGCTCACGCTCCAGATCCTTGATCTGACCTTGCAAAGCACTGATACGGGCAACCAGACCGTCTGGCTGGGTACGCAGGCTGGCGGAAGCGTCGTTCAGCAAGCGCTCCTGCGCTTGCACCCAGTGCAGGCTGTTGATGCCAGTAATGGCTTCAACACGGCGCACGCCAGCGGCTACACCGCCTTCCGAGACAATCTTGAACAAGCCGATATCACCCGTGCGCTGAACGTGAGTACCACCGCACAGCTCACGCGAAAAACCAATATCCAGCACGCGCACTTCGTCGCCGTACTTTTCACCGAACAAGGCCATGGCGCCGCCGCTTACGGCATCGTCAAAGGACATCAGTTGGGCTTGTACAGCTTCGTTAGCTAAAACCTGTTCGTTCACGATGGCCTCGACCTGAGCAATTTGCTCGGCCGTCATGGCCGCATCATGAGCGAAGTCAAAACGGGTCTTGTCCGCATCAACCAGGGAACCACGCTGTTGAACGTGGCCGCCCAACACCTGACGCAAGGCTTTGTGCATCAAGTGAGTGGCCGAGTGATTACGAATCACACGCTCACGACGCTCGGTATCAACCTGAGCTTGAACAGTCTGGCCCACGCTCAGCGTGCCAGCATTCAGCACGCCTTGGTGACCGAAAACCTGATTGGAAATTTTTTGTGTGTCCTGCACCTCGAAGGACAGGCCATCGGCGCCACTCAAGACACCTGCATCACCCACCTGACCACCAGACTCGGCGTAGAAAGGCGTAGCATCCAGAACCACCACTGCTTGCTGGCCTTGGGCCACCGACTGCACAGACGTACCGTCCACATACAGCGCCGTTACCGTACCGCTGCCTTCCAGCGTGGTGTAGCCGTCAAAGCGGGTCTGCACGCCCGAGTAGCTCAAGCCTTCAGCAGTCTTGAACTTGCCGGACGCACGTGCCATCTGGCGCTGGTTTTCCATCGCCACTTCAAAGCCGTCCAGATCAACATCCATGCCACGCTCGCGACAGATGTCAGCGGTCAGATCCACAGGGAAACCGTAGGTGTCATACAAGGTGAACAGCGTTTGGCCATCCAGCTTGGCATTGTCGGACAAGCCAACCAGGGCTCCTTCCAAAATGCGCATGCCGTTTTCCAGAGTCTCGCTGAAACGCTCTTCTTCCTGACGCAGCACCTGCTCAATACGTTCGCGTTGCTGAACCAGCTCAGGATAGGCTTCGCCCATGGTCTGACCCAAGTCCTGAACCAGGCGATAGAAGAACAAGCCTTTCTGACCCAGTTTGTGACCGTGACGCAAAGCGCGGCGAATAATGCGGCGCAGCACGTAGCCACGGCCTTCATTGCTGGGGATAACACCATCAATGATCAAAAAGCTGCAAGCACGGATATGGTCAGCAATCACCTTGAGCGAGTTATTGCTCAGGTCGCTGGTCTTGGTTTCGCGTGCAGCAGCTTGAATCAGGGATTGGAACAGGTCGATTTCGTAGTTGGAGTGCACATGCTGCAGCACTGCCGAAATACGCTCCAGACCCATGCCCGTATCCACACACGGCTTGGGCAGCGGTGTCATGGTGCCGTCAGCAGAGCGCTCGAACTGCATGAACACCAGGTTCCAGACCTCGATGTAACGGTCGCCGTCTTCTTCGGCCGATCCGGGAGGGCCACCCCACACTTCCGGGCCATGATCAAAAAAGATTTCCGAACAAGGGCCACAGGGACCGGTATCGGCCATCTGCCAGAAGTTGTCCGAGTTGTAGCGCACGCCACCTTTGTCGCCAATGCGGATGATGCGCTCTTTGGGCACACCAATTTCGGAGGCCCAGATATCGTAGGCCTCGTCGTCTTCTTGATAGACGGTGACCCAGAGTTTTTCTGCAGGCAGTTTGTAAACCGTCGTCAGCAATTCCCAGGCATAGCGAATGGCGTCATGCTTGAAGTAGTCACCAAAGCTGAAGTTGCCCAGCATTTCAAAAAAGGTGTGGTGGCGGGCGGTATAGCCCACGTTTTCCAGGTCGTTATGCTTGCCGCCGGCGCGCACACAGCGCTGCGAGCTGGTCGCACGATGGTAGGGACGAGTTTCTTTACCCGTGAACACATCCTTGAACTGCACCATCCCTGCGTTCGTAAACAGCAAGGTGGGATCATTACCTGGAACCAGAGAAGCCGAGGACACAATGTGATGTCCCTTGGATTCAAAAAAAGAAAGAAACTTCTGACGAATTTCTGAGGTTTTCATTACATGCAACGCGATGGAAAATTTAACTGCCTATTATAAGACGATCAGCCTTGCAGCCCATGCGCGCGCTGCGCTGGCACAACACCTGCCGCCCCGGCAAAGCAGTGGATAGCCAGGACGCCACACTCCCTCTACGAGCGGCTGCGTAAGCGTCAAATAGTACTGTTTTCAGCGGGCAGAAACAACAATTCCGACCCCACGGAGTCGGAATGTGAAACCACCCTGCTCATATTCAGGATGGGGGCCGAACAGGCCAGGCGCTCTGAACCCTGGCCTGGACTCGCTTAGGCCTTGGCTTGGTAGGGATGATGCTCGGCCCAATGGCGAGCAATATCCACACGACGGCAAACCCAGACGCGCTCGTGCGATTGCACATAATCCAGGAAACGCTGCAAAGCACGGAAGCGACCTGGACGACCAATCAGACGACAGTGCAAACCGATGGACAGCATCTTGGGCGCTTCTTCACCTTCTTCGTAAAGCACGTCGAAAGCGTCCTTCAGGTAAGAAAAGAAATGGTCGCCGGTGTTAAAACCCTGGGGCGCGGCAAAGCGCATATCGTTGCTGTCCAAAGTGTAGGGCACGATCAACTGTGGCTTGACGCTGTTATCGCTCATAGGCACTTCGGCCCAGAAAGGCAGGTCATCACCGTAGTAGTCGGAGCTATACAGGAACTGGCCCTCTTCTGCGACCAGACGCAAGGTATTGGGGCTGTCGCGGCCGGTGTACCAGCCTTCTGGATGGTGGCCCAACAAATCTGTCAGCACTTTCACGCACTGGCGCATGTGCTCGCGCTCGATCTCTTCGGGCACGTTCTGATAGTGAATCCAGCGATAGCCGTGGCAAGCAATCTCGTGACCCAGACGCACGAACTCCTGCGCCAGTTCCGGGTGACGCTCCAGTGCCATACCGACACCGAACACGGTCATGGGCAAATCGCGTTTTTCAAACTCTTTCAGAATCCGCCAAACACCCGCACGCGAACCGTATTCGTAAATGGATTCCATGGACAAGTGGCGATCCGGGTATGCAGCTGCACCAATGATCTCGGACAGGAACTGCTCGGAGCCTGGATCACCGTGCAGCACGCAGTTCTCACCGCCTTCCTCATAGTTCAAGACAAACTGCACCGCAATGCGCGCCTGATCAGGCCACTGTGCATCGGGCGCGTTTTTGCCGTAACCGATCAGGTCACGAGGGTAAGACTTACTCAAGGACATACCGTCTCCGTTTAGCGTTTTACGCTGAGTGCCAGCCAAGGATCGGCAGCACTGCCATCACCTGCTTCGCTCATGCGATGTTCACAATCACTTAAGTGATGATGCATAGCCAGATGCGCGCCGTCGGCGTCACCCTGGCTTAGCTTGTCCAAAATCTCTTTGTGCTCGTAAAACGAGCAAGCCTGCTCGCCCGGCGTATCGTGATACGCAATGATGAGCGTGGTGCGAGCGCACAAGGTGTGCATCAGCTCGGTCAGCTCGTCATTACCTGCGCAGCGCGCCAGCATCACGTGAAACGCATTGGACAGACGCAACCAACTGATGCGATCGCCCTGCTCGAATGCACGCTGTTCACGTTCTACCAGCGCATACAAATCCGCCAGGCGCGTGGGCAAATCAGGAAAGCTGATCAGTTTTTTCAGGATCAATGCTTCCAGATCACGCCGCAGTTCAAACACGTCTCGTGTTTGCTTGGCCGTGGGCTTCCAGATAAAGGCACCCCGATTGGGTTCAATGACCACAATCTTGTCGTGTTCCAGTGCTGCCAGCGCCGCGCGTACAGTCGCCCGTGAGCACTCGAAAATAGTGCAGAGTGTGGCTTCGGTCAGTTTGGTGCCGGGCAAAAGACGCCGATCAACCACCGCATCAAAAATCTGGCTATACACACGCCCGACCTCTGAATCTGCCAAGCCTCCCTCTAGCAGCGAGGAGGCGCTTGGCGCTTGGGATTCGCTCGTCGTCCCCTCTTGCCGCCTTATCTGAAGCATAGAATTTCTCGTTATTGACTATTGACAATTATTCGGTATCCCCACAAAATCGTCAACATAAATTGTCGACAATCTGATTCCTCAAACAGAGCGACAGTTTCGGGGCCTCAACCCAGCGCACTGATCCTTGCACCGTTGGCCCCCGGCCGGTTCTCAAAACTGGGCTCGCTGGACCTTTTTTGATCACCATAAACCGGAGACATTTATGGGAAAGCTATCAACCCATGTCCTTGACACTACTCAAGGTCGCCCAGCCAGCGGCGTGCGCGTCGATCTTTATTCCATCGAAAACGATCAACGCACTCTGATCAAAACCACCCACACCAATAGCGACGGTCGCTGTGATGAGCCCCTGCTGCAAGGCGAGGCCCTGCACACGGGCGTTTTTGAACTGGTGTTTCATGCCGGCGACTACTTTGCCGCCAGCGGTGTGGCCCTGCCCGAGCCACGTTTTGTCGATCAGGTCGGTATTCGCTTTGGCATTGCTGATGCCAATGCCAACTACCACGTACCCCTGGTTGTGACCCCCTGGTCCTGGTCTACCTATCGCGGCAGCTGATCGCGTATCCAAGTCGACTTTTCGCTTCTATACGAAACCACTCTGATACGAGATCTTTATGTACGCTTACCTACTTGAGTACGGCAACCTGCTGCTGCGCTGGTTGCACGTCATCGCCGCTGTAGCCTGGATTGGCGAATCCATTTACTTTGTGATGCTGGACAACGGGCTGAAACCACCCAAAGGTGAAGAAAGCAAAAAACGCGGCGTGTTTGGCGAGATGTGGGCTGTCCACGGCGGCGGCTTCTATCACAACCAGAAATACCTGACCAACCCGGCTGAACTGCCCGATGACCTGCACTGGTCTTTCTGGAAGTCCTATACCACCTGGCTGTCCGGTTTTTTCCTGTTCACCCTGCTCTACATGACCAAGCCCGAGTTCTATTTGGTCAACCCCGGCAGCCCGTGGGAATGGGCTGCGCAAATGAGCGGCACGCAAGCCAACGTGGTGGCGATCGCGTTCCTGGCTTTGGGTTGGGTGGTCTATAACGGCCTGTGCCGCCTGATCAGCCCCAACATGAACCGTGACGGTCTGTTAAGCGTTGCCGTTGCCATCATGATGGTTGTGGTGGCTTACCTGAGCGCCCACATCTTCTCCGGTCGTGCAGCCTTCTTGCTGACCGGTGCCGTGATGGCGACCAGCATGTCGGCTAACGTGTTTTTCTGGATCATTCCCGGTCAGCGCCGCATGGTCAAAGCACTGAAAGCAGGCGAAACGCCCAACCCGCTGGATGGCAAACGCGGCAAACAGCGTTCGGTACACAATACCTACTTCACGCTGCCTGTCTTGCTGCTGATGCTGAGCAATCACTACTCGTTCACGTATAACAATCCGAATGCGTGGATCATCATGGTGCTGTTCATCTTTGCCGGTGCCCTGATCCGTCAATACTTCGTGCTGATGCACGCTGGCATCAAAAAGCCTGCCTACCCGGCTGCTGGTGTGGTGCTGCTGCTGATCGTGGGCTACCTGGCCGCTCCTGCCAACCTGAAAGGTGAAGTTGCCAGTGCCCCACAGGCCGGTGAAGCATCCGAGACCATTAAGGTCGCCCGTATCCAGGAAATCATGGATGCTCGATGTGTGCAGTGTCACGCCGCCAAGCCTAACGCTGACTTTGGCTTTACCGCTGCCCCTGCCGGCATGTTGCTCGACACCATCGACAATACCGTGTTGCATGCAGAACAAGTCAAAACCGTGGTTCATTCCAAGTACATGCCTTTGGGCAATATGACTCAGATGAGCGACGAGGAACGTGCGGACATTGCTGCCTGGAACGGCAAACGCGACTAATGCATAATAAGGCTTAAGCCTGACTGAGCAATTAGCTCCGTAGTAACTTCCAACCCCGATATGATGAAAATCGTATCGGGGTTTTTTGTATTAAAAACTGGCTGCACTAGGCTCCATTCAGCAGACGTCATGACCTGGTGACTGGAATTAGTCAGAGCTGCTCTGAATGCTGCCCTCAACATCACTTGAGCTACGACGCTGGCTGCCATTGCTCCCCCTTTCGCAGCACTTGGTACACGCAAGCGTCTTAGCTGTCATGCCGCTCATTTCAATCCATCCCCCCCCCTTCACAAAACCAAACCAAGATTTCAAATAAGCTAATACCCGTCATGAAGGCAAACACAGTTTCGTGACGTGTGAAGCAGGCTCCGGGGCATAAACTGAACGCTGGACTGGCACTGCCCCCTGACCCACTCTTTGGCTTTGGCTTTGGCTTTGGCTTTGGCTTTGGCTTTGGCTTTGGCTTTGGCTTTGGCTTTGGCTTTGGCTTTGGTCTTCAGTTTGTTCCTGTGACGACCCCATTTCCAGCTCAATACAACGACTATTCAAAGACAGTAAACGCATCTGCGAATCCCGGTCCCGACCTACCGGCCAAAGCTGCCCCTGCTGAAACAAAAACACGCGCTCCTCGTACTGCACTTCGGCTAGCAAACGGGTGTCCCGCCCATAAATAGCTTTCAATTTCGGCAAAGTCCCCGGTGACTTGCTCTGCACGGTGCCGGTAAGCGCCGTATCAATCTGACTCGCGCCAGCGAGGGATCTGTCGCAAGACGACAGGTTCTGACGAGCCTGCTCGGCTTCCAGCAACAACATATCGCGCACAATAGTTGCCACCGTTGCTACTGGATCTAAGTGGGAGTCCAGGCTCCGGTCCGCGAACTGAGCGGACACGCTACACATCGGCAGCATCCCAAACAGAATGCTCAAATATCTGCGCGCGCTCTGCTGCTTGCTGCTCCGTCGTTTCATAGACATAGCCTTCCAACTCCACGATAAACGCGCTGCCCAGCAGCGAGGGATACGATTGCGACTCCAGCCTGAGCCTAAGCGTGTGCCATTGCAATTCGGGTAGCTGTTCAGCAAGCAAGTAAGCCGAGCGCAGCGGTGACTGGCTGCGCCATGCTCTACGCCATTTTGCTTGCCCTGCCTCACCAACTGCATCGTCATCCCCAAGCAGGCGAGCAGCATCAAGCGATAGCTGCATAAAGACGGGCTGCAAGGTGGCAAGCTCGCTAAACAGATCAGGAGGCTGAGCAAGCAAAGGCAAGCCATCTATCTGCTCTACATAAGGCTGCCTGAGTGTCAGGCTTGCCTGCCCTTGCGCCATCAATTCCAGCCTATTTGTAGACCCACGAATTTGGTTTTGCATGGCCACACTGAAGCTTTGAACTTGCTCAAACCCATACCGGGCTTGGCACTCCCACATAAGAGCCTGACGTTGACAGTCAACTTGCTGCAATTGCCAATCCGCCCCCTGATAGGGAAGGCTCTCAATCAGTCTCAAGACAGCCTGCGTACTTGCTGAGGCTGATGAAACGGGGCTGGGCTTTTGGACATCACCCGCCGCTGCGTCCCCTACCCAGGCACCCCAATCAGCAGACAAGGCTGCCCAGGACAGGGTGGCAACCAGCAAGGAGGAGAACAACAGGCGTATCGGGATCTTCTTGAAACCCCACCGTCGTTTCTCTGGCTGACGCTGCAGGCAGGCCCACGCGCGTCTGCCCTCCTCCAGGCACAGCCATAAATCGTCAGGCTGTCGTAATTCGCGTAGGTCCGGATAGCGTTGCTTCATGGTTTGCCGCAAGCTGTGCACCTGCTCAAGCTGAGCCAGTAGGCAATCACTGCTCTCCACCACCACGCCCTGCTCCAGCACCAGAAACCACAATAGGCCGGGCGCCACCGCCCACAAAAGCATCACGTTTTGTTTGGGATGGTGAGCAGCCAGACAAGCTGCTGCAGAATAGGCTTGCACCCTTTTCAAGCTGCCCCGCTGTGGCCCTTTTTGCGCCAAGCGCAATACAGAACGAGTTCGCCTGCTTTTAAGCCATTTTTCTGGAGTCCAGGCAATAGCTTGTAAGCCCGGCTCCATAGAGCAGACCCAGTGTGCTTGTCCTGCCTGCCGGGCATGAGTCCAGCGCGCCCCCGGCGCTGTATTGGACCATTGCAAACCGAACCAGTACTCCCGGGCAGGATAATCAGCTCTCATCTCGGCCCCCTATTCAGCGCGGCCTCTTCTCTTGCTACTCCCCGGCGCCCTACAAGTTGTGCAGCCTGCTGATCCAGATACAGACCTAAGGCGTCCAAACGCGATGGGGTATCCGTCACCAGCAGAACGGGGGGCATCCCACTTACAAGCTTGAAGGTGCCTGCGCGGGACAAAAAGGGCTCTATCAGGTTTTGTAGACCAGCCGCGCCCTGCCCCTCTCCTGACACCGACTCAGGCGGTACTGGGCCTGTGCTTAACTGCTTGTTTAACGCTTCCAGTGCTAAAGCACCGACGGACGTGGGCAAATGAAACTGCCGTGTCTCAGTTCGGTAAAGCTCGATTCGCCCTTGCTGGTAACGCCAGCTCACGCTGTATGCCGTGGCAAGACGATTGAGCAGCTCCGGCAAGCGCAGTTGCTCCAGAATCAGGCCGCCCTGCTGTAACGGCTCTTTCCCTACGCCCTCATCTACGTTTAAGCGCGGCAAAAAATGCGCCAAGGGCAAACGGGCTTCTGGGCTGATTGTCACCTGCAGCTCAGACAACTGAGACAGTCGGCGCGCCATCTCATCCAAAGACGGTAGAGCTTCCTCCAAAGAAAAGCTGAAGGTCTGAGTAGAGCGCAATATTGCAGGCAAAACGGGGGATGGTTTCAAGGGCTGTGCCGCCCCGAGCAGCCAAGGCTTATTCACGGACTGCGCAGCAGGCCCGAACGGCTCTCTTGCTTCCTCTTCCAGAGGTATCGCACTCTCCAGCCAGGGCTGATTCACATAGTGATCAGAGGATAGCGATGAACAAGCGGCCAGCAGAAGAACCGCCCCCACCAGAAAAAACCGCCTCATGGCCGGCCCTCCGGTGCAGCTCCCGGGTCACAATCTTGCGCCCCATCTAGAATCCGTAAAACCTGATTGGAATAAAAACAGGCTTGTAAAGGATGGCCATTGAGTTGCGCGGCAGCCAGCAACTGTGCAACGGCCGACTCAAAACCTCCTTCAAAATGGGCGGCCGCCTTGATAGGAAAATCAACCTCTACATTCCAGTGCTCGGAACCAAACACCCATTTAGCCTGTTTGGCCCAGCGCATCAGCGCTTGGCGCAGGGTTCTGTCTTTCAGGCGCAGCTCGAACACAGGCAGAACCGAGGGTTTCTCATCCAGAGCCTGCGCCTGTACTTGCATCAGCGTGGAGCTAGGCTTGAATGACTGCGCTGCTACCAGCCCCACAGACGCTGCAGCGCCCTCCTGCGCAAGCACTACCCCTTGCTCGCCTCTACTTGATGCAGGGGCGAGCTGCTGGATAGGGCTTGGAGGTAAGGAGGCTTCCTCCAAAGAGAGCTTTGGGGATGCTGAGCCCTGTTGAGCCATGCCGGCTCCCGGACCGCCCGCTTTTGCTGCTTCGATCACTGGACTGGCCTTGGCCTCTGCCCGCCCCGCTCGAAAAACAAGATCCGGCCATACATCATCCACAAGCTGAAACTGCCCCGACGGTTTTAAAGACAAGAGTATTTCCTGCCCATTTCGCCGTCCAAATACCGCTGGCAGAATCTGCTCAGGCGCAAAATGCAGCCAGGTACGCACTCCATTGTCAAAAATCTGCAGAGGGCCTACTTGAGGATCGCCTGACAAGCGCCAATCAAAGTTAAAGACGCGGGCGCCTGGGTCGGCCAAAAGGCCATCAGGCCCCCGTCCTATCTGACATGCAGACAGGCCCAGCCAACACAGCATCAGTACGAAAAAACGGGCAGAAAAACACATGGCAGACACCCAAAGAAAAAACCCCATGTCCCTTGAAGGGCATGGGGTTTATCTTCAGTGATGCCAGCCTGTGACGCTAGATCGGCTTATACGCTGCGATAAATCAGCGTCCTTTCTGTGCCACCAAGCGATTGGCTTCAGTTGCGGCAGTGCGCAAGGCCGTCATCGCAGGCTGTTGTCCGTCCAAAGCACTTTCCAGGCTCTGGTTGAACACAGCACGAATCTGACGATAGTTGCGGAAATTGCCCTTGGCCGTTCCCGATGCACCGCTGCTGTAAGCACCTACCAGATGCTGCCAGTCGCCCTTGCCCTTGTAGTAGTCACTGCTAGTGGCACTGAAGGCCTCGCGGCTGACCGGCAAGAAACCAGTGTTCTGGTACCAGCGAGCTGCATTTTCAGGCTGAGCCAACCAGCTGATGAACCGTGCTGCTGCCTGATTCTGCTCGGCGTTGTGTCCCTTCACCGCCCACAAGGCAGAACCGGTTACGAACGGCTTGCCGGGGGTTTGAGTCACTTCAGGGTAGTACGGCAAGCCCGTGATGGCATATTTCAAACCACGTGTTGCACTGTACTCACCGATATGACCGGAGTTGGAGAACATCACCGCACACTCGCCTTTGGCAAAGCGCTGGGGCGATTCAGGCAAGGTGTCAGGTTTGACCATCAGCTCGGATTTAACCCAGCTGATCATCATGGACAAATGGCGGATGTACATCACGTCAAACTCAAACCCAACCTTGCCCTTCACTTGCGCGCCAGGAGCCAGACCATAGATCTGGTTATTGACGGCAGCCAGGTTCTCCAGATTGATGGAGACGGACTGGTCCGAGGTCAAAGGACAACGGCGTGATCCTTTATTGGCCAGATCTACCAATTGGGCTTGCAGGTCCAGCCAAACACGGCTGGGAACAGCAGGCTCAATCTTGGCTTTATCAAAAGCGTCCAGGTTGTAATACATGACCGGAATTTCCGCCATGTACGGGAACCCTTGCAACTGGCCACGGCCATTGCGCACAAAGGAGTTGGAGGCCAGGAACCAGGACACATTGTCCATTTTTTCCCGAGCCAGCAAAGTTTGCATCGGCAAGATGTAAGAGCGATCGGCGACTTCGTCCAGGCCGGACATCTCGCCCAACTGCACCAGATTGGGCAAATCTTTGCCCGCTTGCAAAACCTGCTCTAAAGAGGCTTCCGTATCATGAGCCTTGACCGTCACTTTGACGTCTTTCTGGCTACGATTGAAATCCCGAACCAAGCCTTCAAACTCGTCCTGATTGTGCGAGTTCAAGGCGGTCCAGACCTGAATATCAACGGCTGCCAGGGCAGTGGACCCAAACAACAAAGCGGCTGAGCCACCCGCTGCCATCGCCAAAGCCAAGACACCACGTTTCAACAGTAATCCGCGTAGATTTTTCATACATCCTTCAAGATAAAAAAGGAAATTCAGGTTCGGGTTGGCGCCCCATGACCAGGTCGGCCAAGGCTCGGCCAGAGCCTATGCCCATCGTCCACCCCAAGGTACCGTGTCCGGTATTCAGATACAGGTTAGGGATGGAAGATCGGCCTATCAGTGGGACATTTGAAGCTGTGGCAGGACGCAGTCCTGACCAGAAATGAACATTATCAAAATCCAATGCGCTTGGGAACAGATCAGCAACTTGCGTTAACAAAGCCTGACAGCGGGCGGGACTCAAACTACGCGAATAGCCCGACAATTCAGCGGTTCCCGCCACCCGCAAACTGTCTCCCAGACGGGAAAAAACGAGCTTCTTATCTTTATCGGTCAAGCTGACAGTGGGCACGCCCTCTGGCACCAGGACCGGGAAGGTGGCCGAATAGCCTTTGGCCGGATAAACCGGGCAGGCAATGCCCAGTGGCTTTAACACCGTAGGGCTGAAACTGCCCATGGCAACGACAAACGCATCAGCCTGCAAGGACTCATAGCCGCCATCCGGGCCAATCAACTCTACCCCTACAACGCGGCCCTTAACAGTCAGCAAACGGGTGATCTGACTAGAAAAACGGAACTCCACGCCAGCACGCTTGGCCATGGCTGCCAGACCGCAGGTAAATTGGTTGGCGTCGCCCGACTCATCATCTTTGGTGTAATCACCACCCACAATCTGATCGCGCGCCGAGGCCAGGGCCGGTTCAAGCTGAATCAGCTCGTCCACGCTCATAATACGCCGGTCCACGCCCATATCGCGCATGACATCGGCCATTTGCTGCGAGTCATCCAGGCTTTGCGCATCGCGGTAGAAGGTGATGATGCCCTTTTCCTGATGACGGTAATCAAAATCCAGGCTGGGGCGCAATTGCTTGAGCGTGCTGCGGCTGTACTCGGCCATGGCAACCAAGGCACGGACATTGGGAGTGACCCGGCCCGGCATGCATTCTCGCAAGAAAGACAGACACCAGCGCCACTGGCTCAGGTCCAGGCGCGGACGGAACAATAAAGGCGCATCGTCCTGCAACAACCATTTCAGCAGTTTGAGCGGCATTTTCGGGTTGGCCCAGGGCTCGGCATACGAGACCGAGATCTGGCCGCCGTTGGCACGCGAGGTTTCCTGCGCAGGACCGGTTCCCCGATCCACGACCACCACCTCGCAACCTTGCTGGCTCAGCCACCAGGCAGTTGATACCCCAATAATGCCGCTGCCCAGAACTGCTACTTTCATGTGTGCTGTGTCCGCTTGTTTAACAATTGATCAAGACGCTTACTTTACGTCTGCCAGGGACGTAAACGCATCTGCAAAATAATGATCAGGATTCAGTTGAGCTTGCTCCACAAAATCCTGACGCGCTGCCTCCACCATACCGGGCGCGCCACAGGCGTATACCTGCCAGCCAGACAGATCAGGCAAATCAGCCAACACCGCCTGGTGTACGAAACCGGTGCGACCAGTCCATCCATCTTCGGGCTGGGCATCGGAAATCACGGGAATAAAGCGCAGATTGGGCAATTCACGGGCCCATTGCTCGGCCAGCTCGGACTGATACAGGTCTTTAGGACGGCGGCCACCCCAGTACAGGGCCACTTCACGCTGACTTCCGGTCTGGATAAGACGCTCGATCAAAGCCTTGATCGGTGCAAAGCCGGTACCACTGGCCAGAAACACCATGGGCGCGCTGCTGTCCTCGCGCAAGAAGAATGAGCCCAAAGGCGCTTCCACTCGCAAGATTTCGCGCTCTTTCATGGCCGTGGCACCCGCACCGAACACATGATCCGTAAATACACCACCGGGCATATGACGGATGTGCAGCTCTACCTGATTATCTTCCCGCGGTGGCGTGGCCATCGAATAGCTACGGCGGCTGCCATCTTTCAGAATAAATTCCAGGTACTGGCCCGGGTAGTAGCGAAATGGCTCGGACGAGGGCATTTGCAGACGCACAATCATCACATCGTCACGCACTTTTTCCAGGCCCACTACACGGGATGGCATCTTGCGAATCTGAATGTCGCTTGCCATCCGAATTTCGTGAGACTCGATCAGCATATCGCTGCTGGGCTTGGCCTGACAAAACAGGGTGTAACCTCCCGCCCGGTCGTCTTCGCTTAGCAGTTGCTCAGGCGCACGGCCCGCATCGTATTCACCTTCAATCACTTTGCCGCGGCAGGAAGAACAGGTGCCATTGCGGCAGCTATACGGCAAGACGATCCCCGCGTTTAGCGCGCCATCCAAGACAGACTGGCCAGGCTGCACCTCAAAACTATGCCCGCTGGGCTGAACCGTGACTTTGAAACTCATATCCAACACTCAAAAAAGAAAGCTATCAGGCGGAGGGCCAGCCTCCGGCGACAATCAAAATTTATGACTCCACGGGCCGATGCAAAACCGGGTCATTCAGCTTCAGGCTCAAGGTCTTGCCTTTGCCTGCCCGCTTGCCCAGGTAATTGGCCAGCATGTCCAGATCCATCACTATCGTGGACTGACGCTTGCGATTGATTCCGCTGACGGCCAGGCCTGCCTCGCCAAAGGCAACCCACTGGCTCAGGCTATCGCCCTCGTTCAGCTTGATCAGCACCGTGCCGCGTCCGCCTTTGGACAGCACCTTGAGCTCTTTGATATCTACTACCAGGAAGCGCCCTTGCTCGCTGAGCAACCCCACGTACTGGTCATCCGGACGCAGTGCCAAGGGCTTGAGCAGTTTTTTGCCCTCTTCAATGGTGACAAACTGCTTGCCCGCTTTCTGGCGTGTATTCATGTCCGCTTGAGAGGCCACAAAACCATAACCATCGCAGGCTGCCAAGAGATAGTTCTGGTCTAGCGGTGCACCCAAAATATGCTCGATAGGCGCACTGGGGCTGACTTCAATCATGGAAGTAATAGGCTGACCATCCCCACGGGCCGAAGGCAAGCTGGAAACCGGCACAGTATAGACTCGGCCATCGGTCCCCATGGCAACCAGATCCGTGGTGCTGCGGCACTCCAGTGCATCGCGCAGGCCATCACCGGTCTTGAAGCTAAATTGAGACGCGTCATGGCCATGGCCCTGACGTGAACGTAACCAACCTTTGCGCGAAACAATCACGGTCACAGGCTCATCGACGACCTTAGTCTCCAGCACAGCGCGCTCTGCGGCCTCAATCAAGGTGCGACGCTCGTCCCCAAAGGTTTTGGCATCGGCCTCAATTTCACGAATCATCAAGCGTTTCAGGGCTTTGGGATCATCCAGCAGCTTTTGCAGGGCTTCCTGTTCATCCAGGCGCTCTTTCAGCTCTTTCTCGATCTTGAAGCCTTCCAGACGCGCCAATTGTCGCAAGCGCATTTCCAGAATGTCGTCTGCCTGACGCTCGCTCAGCTCAAAGCGCTCCATCAAGGCGGCACGCGGCTCGTCAGATTCGCGGATGGTTTGAATGACTTCATCCACATTCAAATACACCACCATGCGCCCTTGCAGCACATGAATGCGATCCGTGACTTTATTCAAGCGGAAGCTGGTACGCCGCTCCATCGTATGGCGGCGGAACTCCAGCCAGCTTTGCAAAACCTGGCGCAGCGAGCGTTGACCGGGACGGCCATCCACATCAATACACACCAGGTTGATGGACACACTGCGCTCCAGACTGGTCTGGGCGAGCAAGGTGGTCACAAATTCGTCCCGGTCAATTGCGCGGGACTTGGGTTCAAACACCAGACGAACCGCAGCTTGCTTGCCGGATTCGTCGCGCACGGCGTCGAGCATATTCAGCATCAAGGCCTTGGTCTGTTGCTGCTCGGTGCTCAAGGATTTTTTGCCCGCTTTCACCTTGGGATTGGTGCGCTCTTCAATTTCTTCCAGAATCTGCTGGGAGGAGCTACCGGGCGGCAATTCAGTGACCACCAACTGCCACTGGCCACGGGCCATTTCCTCAAATACCCAACGCGCACGGGCCTTGATCGAACCACGGCCATGGGCATAGACCGCGGCAATATCAGCGGTGGAAGAAATAATCTGGCCACCACCGGCAAAGTCCGGACCGGGGACGATCTCGTGTATTTCCTGATCGCTCAAATTGGGGTTGCGCAGCAGGCTAACGCAGGCTTGGGCAACTTCACGCAGGTTGTGCGAAGGAATCTCGGTTGCCATCCCGACGGCAATCCCGGATGCGCCATTGAGCAGCATGATGGGCAAGCGTGCGGGCAGCGCCACAGGCTCTTTCTGACTGCCATCGTAGTTGGGAATGAAGTCCACCGTCCCTTCATCCAGCTCGTCCAGCAATAGACGCGAAAACGGGGTCAAGCGCGCTTCCGTATAGCGCATGGCGGCGGCATTGTCGCCATCACGCGACCCGAAGTTGCCCTGCCCGTCTACCAGCGGATAACGCAGCACAAAATCCTGCGCCATACGCACCATGGCGTCATAGGCAGCCTGGTCACTGTGCGGGTGATACTTACCCAGCACATCCCCTACCACCCGCGCCGATTTAACCGGCTTGGCATTGGGCCCCAGGCCCATCGCATCCATGGCGTACAAAATCCGGCGTTGTACCGGTTTTTGACCATCTGTCAGGTCAGGCAATGCACGTCCGCGCACCACAGACACGGCGTAATCCAGATACGCCTGCTCGGCGTAGCTGGCCAGCGTGATGCTATCGTCCGCTCCCGCCGGTTCAAAATCTAATTGATTGCTATCCATAAGTAACTCTTAGTGCGGACTCAGACATCCAGATCGGCCAAATTGCCTTTTTCTTCCAACCACGCGCGACGCGCCGAGGCTTCGCCCTTGCCCATCAACATGGTGAACATCTGCTGTGTTCCGTCCATGCCGTCCTCGCCCCAATGCACGGGCAAGAGACGACGGGTATCCGGATTCATGGTGGTATCCCACAGCTGCTCCGCGCTCATTTCACCCAGACCTTTAAAGCGGCTGATGCTCCAGGAGTCGTTGCGTATCCCTTCGTTGCGCAGTTTTTCCAAGGTAGCTTCCAGCTCCCCTTGATCCAGACAATAAATCTTGCGGGCCGGGCGTTTCCCGGCGGCAGGTACGTCCACCCGAAACAAAGGCGGGCGGGCGACATATACGTGGCCCGCTTCAATCAGTTTGGGGAAATGACGGAAGAACAAGGTCAGCAACAGAACCTGAATGTGCGAGCCGTCCACGTCCGCATCGGACAAGATGCAGATACGTCCATAGCGCAGACCGGACAGGTCAGGCTCGGACTGGGCATCATGGGGATCGACACCAATCGCCACAGAAATATCGTGAATTTCCTGATTGGCAAACAGGCGATCACGGTCCACTTCCCACGCGTTCAAGACTTTACCGCGCAAGGGCAAAATGGCCTGAAACTCTTTGTCGCGGCCCATCTTGGCCGAACCGCCAGCCGAGTCCCCCTCGACCAGGAACAGTTCTGAATTTTCCAGATCGTGCGATTCACAATCGGTCAGCTTACCGGGCAAAACGGCCACGCCCGAGCTCTTGCGCTTTTCGACTTTCTGTGCCGAACGCGTGCGGGCCTGTGCCTGACGCACGGCCACTTCGGCCAATTTGCGCCCCTGATCCACATTAGCGTGCAAATGCAGTTCCAGCGCATTACGCACATAGCCACTGACCAGGCGCACTGCATCGCGGCTATTGAGCTTTTCCTTGATTTGCCCCTGAAACTGCGGGTCCAGCACCTTGGCAGACAACACAAAACTGGCGCGGGCAAAAACGTCTTCGGCCTGCAGCTTAACGCCCTTGGGAATCAGACTGTGCAGCTCGGCAAAGCTGCGCACGGCTTGGTAGAGGCCATCGCGCAGACCGGACTCGTGCGTGCCACCGGCACTGGTAGGAATCAGGTTGACGTAGGACTCGCGCACAATATTGGAGTCCAGCGTCCAGGCCACCACCCAATGGGCCCCTTCACCAGGCGAGAAATTATCGTCATCTTGCGGTGCATACTGGCGGCCTTCAAACAGCGGCACCAGCAGTTCCACCCCGTTCATTTCTTCCTGAAGATAGCCACGCAAACCGTCCTGATAACACCACTGCTGGCGCTGGCCGGTTTTTTGTTGCACCAGCTCCACCGTAACCCCTTCCAGCAAGACAGCCTTGCTGTGCAGGATATGCGTGAGCTGTGCCAGGGGAATTTGGGCCGAGTCAAAATACTTGGGGTCTGGCCAGACTCGCACGCGAGTGCCCGTTTTGCGCTTGGCCACCGTGCCCGTTTGGGCCAGTGGCTGCTCCAGTTCGCCATCGGCAAACACAATTTCGTTGGCCTGGCCATCGCGCCAGACCAGCACTTCCAGACGGCGCGACAAGGCGTTGGTCACTGAGACCCCGACCCCGTGCAGGCCACCGGAAAAGGCATAGGCACCGCCATTGAGCTTGTCGAACTTGCCACCGGCATGCAAGCGGGTAAAGACCAGCTCCACCACAGGTGCATTCTCTTCAGGATGCAAGCCGACGGGAATGCCGCGCCCATCGTCCTCAACCTGTACCCCGCCGTCCTCCAGCAAGGTGACCGTCAAGGTGCGGGCAAAACCAGCCAGAGCTTCATCGGCCGCGTTATCGATGACCTCCTGCAAAATATGCAGGGGATTATCCGTGCGGGTATACATGGCCGGGCGCTGACGGACCGGTTCCAGCCCTTTGAGCACCCGTATAGATGATTCGTCGTAACGTGTAGTAGACAACTTGATTCCCGGTAGATCGTACAGAAAAACGCTATTTTACGAGTGGTTAGGCGGCAGTGGGGAAACGCTTTATTGGCGCGCTTTCCACAGCGAACGCACATTATCAACCAGACGCAATGGTATCCTGTCAAAAATTGGCAACAAGACCGTCGCAATTGGCCGTAGAATACATTGTGCTCAGGTCACGCCACACGTATAGTTTTTTCGTCATCCTTTATTTTCTTATATCTAGCCATGAGCGACTCCATCACACATATTACGGACGCCTCTTTCGAATCTGACGTCCTCCAATCGGAACTTCCTGTTCTTGTTGATTACTGGGCTGCCTGGTGCGGTCCCTGTAAAATGATTGCTCCTTTGCTTGATGAAGCAGCCGAACTGTACAAAGGTCGTGTTATCATCGCTAAGCTCAACGTCGACGAGAATCCCGACACCCCGGCTAAGTTCGGTGTTCGCGGTATTCCAACGCTCATGCTGTTTAAAGACGGCAAAGTAGCCGAAACTAAAGTTGGCGCACTTTCCAAGTCCCAACTTAGCGCGTTTCTCGACAGCTCCCTGTAATCTCTGATTAACCGCACGCAGGCCCTTTGCTGGCCTGCGGTCTGCTGCTGAAAGCCCTTCCCCACACCCATGCACCTGAACGAATTAAAAGCTCTGCACGTCTCGCAGCTGCTAGAAATGGCTGCCACTCTGGAAATTGACAACGCGAACCGCTTGCGCAAGCAAGAGCTGATGTTCGCCATCATGAAAAAGCACGCCAAAAAAGGCGAACAAATTTTCGGAGACGGGGTGCTCGAAGTCTTGCCAGACGGCTTTGGTTTCCTGCGTTCGCCTGAAACCTCCTACTTGGCCAGCACAGACGATATTTATATCTCGCCCTCGCAGATTCGTCGTTTCAATCTGCACACAGGGGACTCGATCGAAGGTGAAGTGCGTACGCCCAAAGACGGCGAGCGCTACTTTGCTCTGGTCAAGGTCGACAAAGTCAACGGCATGCAGCCTGAGGCCATCAAACATCGCATCATGTTTGAGAACCTGACGCCGCTGCACCCGGACCAGCCCATGCGCCTGGAGCGCGACATCAAAAGCGAAGAAAACATCACAGGCCGTATCCTGGATATCTTCTCGCCTATCGGTAAAGGCCAGCGCGCCCTGATCGTGGCCAGCCCCAAGTCCGGTAAAACCGTGATGATGCAGCACATGGCTCACGCCATCACGACCAACTACCCCGAGGCCATCATGATCGTCCTGCTAGTGGACGAGCGCCCCGAGGAAGTGACTGAGATGCAGCGCACCGTGCGCGGCGAAGTGGTTGCCTCCACCTTTGATGAACCGGCTACCCGCCACGTGCAAGTGGCTGAAATGGTCATCGAAAAGGCAAAACGCCTGGTTGAACTGAAAAAAGACGTGGTGATCCTGCTGGACTCCATCACCCGCTTGGCTCGCGCCTACAACACAGTGGTCCCTGCCTCTGGCAAGGTCTTGACCGGTGGTGTGGACGCCAACGCCCTGCAGCGCCCCAAACGCTTTTTTGGTGCTGCCCGTAACTTGGAAGAAGGTGGCTCCTTGACCATTATCGGTACTGCCCTGATCGAGACCGGCAGCCGTATGGACGAAGTCATCTACGAAGAATTCAAAGGCACCGGTAACTCCGAGATCCACCTGGAGCGCCGTCTGGCCGAGAAACGTATTTACCCTGCCATCAACCTGAACAAATCAGGTACCCGTCGTGAAGAGTTGCTGATCAAGCCCGACCTTCTACAAAAGGTTTGGGTCCTGCGCAAGTTCATCCATGGGATGGATGAAATTGAATCCATGGAGTTTATTCTGGACAAAATCCGGGCCACAAAGACCAACTCCGAATTCTTCGACATGATGAAGAAGTAAATCGAACATCCTGCGCAAGCCTCTCTATACGAGAGGCTTGCTTGCGATGGGCGTATGATCGGGTGCATTCCCCTGCATCCATTCTTTCAATCTGCTGAGTTCTACTCGAAATCTCAGTATTGCAAACAGAGTTCGCTTGCAATGAAATCTATCTCTCTAGAACAGTTCCTAGCCAGAGTGCAGTCCCGTGACCCTCATCAGCCTGAATTCATGCAGGCCGTTCGGGAAGTCATGACCAGCTTGTGGCCCTTCATCGAGAAAAACCCCCAGTACGCCGATCATGGTCTGCTCGAACGTCTGGTTGAACCCGAACGCGCTATCCAGTTCCGTATTTCCTGGGTAGATGATCGCGGCCAGGTTCAGGTCAATCGCGGTTTTCGCATTCAACACAGCAATGCCATCGGTCCCTTCAAAGGCGGCATGCGCTTTCACCCTTCGGTAAATTTGTCCATTTTGAAGTTTCTGGCTTTTGAGCAGACCTTCAAAAATGCCTTGACCACTCTGCCCATGGGCGGCGGCAAAGGCGGCTCGGACTTTGATCCCAAAGGTAAATCAGATGGCGAAGTGATGCGCTTTTGCCAAGCTCTGATGATTGAGTTGTACCGTCATCTGGGTCCAGACACAGACGTTCCTGCCGGCGACATTGGTGTGGGCGCGCGTGAAGTGGGCTTTATGGCTGGCATGATGAAAAAGCTCTCCAATAGCGCAGCCAGTGTATTCACCGGCAAGGATTTGTGCTTTGGCGGCAGCCTGATTCGTCCTGAGGCCACAGGCTATGGCACCGTATATTTCGCACAAGAAATGTTGGCTCGCAAAGGTCTGTCCTTTGATGGCATGACCGTATCGGTTTCCGGCTCGGGCAATGTGGCTCAATACGCCATTGAAAAGTGCCTGGATCTGGGCGCGAAAGTAGTCACCGTTTCCGACTCGCAAGGTTGCGTGGTGGATATGGATGGCTTTACCCGCGAAAAACTGGCTGCCCTGATGCACGTTAAAAATGTGCAACGTGGTCGTCTGGTGGATTACGCCCAAGAGCACGGTCTGCGCTTTGAAGAAGGCAAACGTCCTTGGCACGTCCCGGTGGACATCGCCTTGCCGTGCGCAACCCAAAACGAGCTGGATGGCAAAGATGCCGAGATCCTGATCAAAAATGGTGTGCGTTGCGTTGCCGAAGGCGCCAATATGCCCAGCACGCTGGATGCGGCCGATGCTTTTATCCACGCCAAGATCCTGTATGCCCCAGGCAAAGCCAGCAATGCGGGCGGTGTCGCCGTATCCGGTCTGGAAATGAGCCAAAACGCCCAGCGTTTGAGCTGGACACGCGAACAAGTTGACGCAAAGCTGCACTCCATCATGCGTGACATCCACGAAAATTGTGTGAACTATGGTCAAGAAAGCGACTTCATCAACTACGTTAACGGCGCCAATATTGCCGGCTTTGTCAAAGTCGCCAATGCCATGCGTCATCAAGGCGTTTATTAAGTTTTGCGCCTTGCTCAGTAGTCAAAAAAACCGCCCACAAGGCGGTTTTTTTTATCCTGGCGGGATTGAAACGACTCTCTTGTGACCGTCAACAAGCGCTTTATCGTCAAGCCCTTAATCTTTACACAGAGGAGCTACCAAAGGGATAAACAAAGCCCGCTAAGAAAGCTCTGCATGGCTTTATTTTTGTAAGCAATCAACGCCCCAAAAACGCAGCCGCAGATTCAAGGCTGCAGTATCTCTCCCGGCACCGAATAATACGGCCCCGCCAAACGCGCCAAAGGCTGATAATCTTGCATATTCACCTTGCCCTGCTCGTCTATCAAAGCCGTATCCACATGAAAAGCCAGCACTTGCAGAATATGCAGCTGGTTAATTCCACGTCCCAGATCCACCACCTGATCCAGCTTGCATTCCATTTGCACGGCGACTCCATCCAGACGGGGGACGCGAACTTGCTGACCAGGTAGCAAGCTCAGGCCCAGCTCCAGTACCTCGCTATGCCCCGGTGGCCATGCGGCTGCGCTGGCATGCACAGCAGCTAAATCTGACTGGCGACACATCTGCACCACACATTCTTTATTGGCCTGCAAGTTACGGGCCGTGTCTTTCAGGCTGCCATCCTCATTGCGATTAATATTGATCGCCAGCATGGGCGGGCTGTGCGCCACGTAGTTAAAGGAGCTGAACGGGGCCAGATTCACACTGCCCGATTCCTCCAAGGTGCATACCCAAGCGATGGGCCGTGGCACAATCAGGGACGTCAGCAGGCGATAGGCCATGTTGTCGTCCATGCCTTCACAAGACAGGCTGCGATAGCTGGGTGATGTGTCAGTCGTGTGCATAGGTGACCTAAATGAAGAGCTGAATGGTGGGCAAATATCCATCCACACTCAACAAGTCCACCCGCTTTTCTACGATCTCCCAAACCTGATCGACAGCGCGCAAACGGTAAGAAGCAGTAGCGGGCAAAACCTCGGTTTTTTGCTTCTGATACTCCGAATAAATCAGATTGGTTCGAACGGTATAGCAGCCGTCCTCGTCAGGATGTTCGGACTGAACGCGCGGGGTTTGAATCACGCGCAGACCACGCACGCCGGGTTGCAAGGAAAAGGCACGATGGTGCGACAAGCGATCAATACGTAAGCGCATCAACATGCGGTTTTCCAAGGCAATGCACATACGCCCTTCGGGGCTTTCCTGGCCGGATTCACCGGGAATCCAGTACAGGCCATCCTGCGCAAATAACTCATACCATTCATCAAAACGCCCCTCGTCCAGTAAAGCGTTCTCTTGCCACACAAAGTTCTGCAGGCTTTGTTGCAGGCTCTCCGTTTGCTCCAGACGCTGGCTTTGCTGCGGATTCAATTGCTGCTGCACCTGCGCCTTAAATTGCTGTTGCGGTTGCAGACTATCTTGCAATGCATGCTCTCCTTGGCCACTACGCTGACCCTGCTCTTGCGTCATCTCCATCACTCCTGCTCCTGCTGCGTCATGCCCTGCTTCCAGGCACGGTATTGGTTACGTATCACCCATTCATTATTGGCATCGTCAAAACTGCCTTTGCCTTGCACCCCTTCCTGTGCATCGTATTGACGCAGCAGATTGATCCACGGGTTGCCTTGGGCTTTCAGGCTGGCTTGCTGACTCTCGAACAAATGCACATCATCATGGGCAACAACGCTCATGGGCGAATAAACCAGACGGCTATAAGTCAGGCCGCGATCCAGCATTTCACTCGGCGCGCCCTTAGGCTGAAATACCCAGACCTCCAGCAAGGTGCGGTCTACCGCCAAAGGACGCAGCACGCGAATAATCTGTGGTGAACCCTTGGCCGCCATACTGGGGTAAAACACCACGTTTTGCGGGTTGAACCCCAGGACACGAGACGCTTTCTCTTCTCCCCAAGCTTCGTTCATCATGGCCTCATAGCCGGGAATACCGGAGTAGTCGGTATGAATGCTGAACTTGGTGCCCAGAATGCTGTGACCATTCGGGTAGGTTTCCACCCCCATACGCGAATAGAAGTCGTAGCCTGAGCCAAAGGGCAACAACTGCTCCAATGCCGTGGGGTCCTCTTCTTTGAAGACCTCGCCCACCTTGGCCGCTGCGCTGGAGGCTGATTCATGGGTGGAGATAGGATGCACGGTGTCGTTGATGTTCTCCATGTACATCTTCCAGTTGCAGTTGATGACAGTGCGAATCGAACCGCCTGCTACCTGCAGCTGGCCTTCCGGCGAACGGTCCGCCATATTGTCCAGCGCTTGCAAGACATCCCCGAAATACTCTTTCAGGCTGAAACCCTCTGGGCTCAAGCGCGCAAACACAAAACCGCGATAGACCTCGACCGCCCCCGGTGTGGACAAGCCACCAGCAGCCGGACACTGAGAGAACTCCGTGTTTTCATAAGCATTTTTCAGTGGCACCGCCAATAGAGAGCCATCCAGCTTGTAGGTCCAGGCGTGGTAAGGGCAACGCAGCATCTTGCCCACGTTCCCGCTGGACTCGCTGACCAGCCGCGCCCCTTTGTGGGCACAACGGTTCATCACCACTCGCACTGAACCATCGTTGTGGCGCAGCATGATGACCGGGCTTTGCCCCAGCGTCACCGAAATATAGTCGCCCGTTTTGGGCACTTGGCTTTCATGGCCTACATACAGCCAGGCGCGGCTGAACAGGCGCTCCATTTCCAGTTGGAAAACCCCCTCATCCAGATAAGCGTCCCGATGAACCTGGTGGTCCTGGGTCAGGCCAGACAGTGCGGCCTCGTTATTGGCGTAGCTCATAGTGCTTCCTGTAAATACGAGTAAAACGAGATTCAGACTGCTAAAGCAGGTGACGAAACATGGGCCACCTGCATCACTGTTGGGGCCTGACAATCCAGGGGCGCAGGCCATCGCTGACTGGAGTCATCGGGTGGCACACTGCCCAACAACAGACGGGTGTACGGGTGCTGGGGATGTGCAAAGACCTCGCTGGTATTACCTTGCTCCACCACTTCCCCGTTTTTCATGACCAAGACCCGAGTACACAGATAGCGGATCACCGACAAGTCATGCGAGATGAACACCACAGCCACTCCCAGCTCTTTATTCAGGCGCAGCAAAAGATTCAGAATCAAGGCCTGCACCGACACATCCAGACCTGACACAATTTCATCCGCCACCAGCAGACGCGGCTGCACACACAAAGCCCGCGCGATATTCACACGCTGCTTTTGACCGCCAGACAACTCGGATGAAAACCGTTGCCCCGCATCTTGGGCAATCCCCACCTGAGTCATCAATTCATCCGCCTTCAAACGTCGCTGCTCGGCCGTCAAACCGGGCTGCAACTCTAAAACCTGGGTGACAAGCTGCTGCACGGTGCGACGTGGGTTCAGAGCCGAATCCGGGTCCTGAAACACCATCTGAATCGTCTGCGACAAAGAGGCCCCCTGCCCGGCCTGGAACTGTTCACGTGCCTGCCCTTGCACCAGCACCTGTCCACCACTGGGCTGCAGCAATCCGATCATCAGTCGCGCCACCGTACTTTTGCCACTACCGCTCTCGCCCACCACTCCCACCATCTCGCCGGGCCGCACACTCAATGACAAGGGTTTCAAGGCGTACATCAGGCTACGACGCCCCCCACGCATTACGCGGTAGCTGCGTTCAACGTCACGGAATTCCACCAAGGGTGCCAATTCGTCTGACGGTGGCTGGGGCAAGACATGGAGCGCCGACGAGCTGGCGGCATCACGTGTCATACAGGGCCCCGCACAACTGACGCTGTGGCCGGGCCTAACCACTTCCAGCTCAGGAGCACGCTGCTCACAGAGGGCATTGCGACTGGGGCAACGGCGGGCAAACCGGCAGCCAGGCAAATCACGCATATCTTTCAGGCCGGGCATGATGTCCGCCAAAGAGGGCAAGGCATAGAGCGGACCATTCAAGGCCGGAGTGGCATTTTTCAGCGCCCAGGAGTACGGGTGCAAAGGCGTATCCAGCACGTCAGCAGCAGGACCTTGCTCGACCACATCGCCGGCATACAGGACCGCGACCTCGTCACAGACATGGGCAGCCATGCGCAGATCATGCGTAATCAAAATAACGGCGGTTTGATGACGCTGCTGCACATCACGCAAAATACGGATGATTTGCGCTTGGGTAATCACATCCAGAGCCGTAGTCGGCTCGTCGGCTACGATCAGTTCCGGGTCGCCGGAAAAGGCCATCGCTATCAAGATCCGCTGACATTGCCCACCAGATAGTTCGTGCGCATAGCGCCCCAGCATGGACGGCGGGTCCGGCAAGCCCACTTCTTCGAGACGCTCCAGGCAATATTGCTCACGCGCATTGCGGGCAATACCCAGACGAGCCAGATGCTCAAACATCTGCTGGCGTATGGTCAACACGGGGTTCAGGGAGGACAAAGGCTCTTGCGGCACAAACGCAATCTTGCGCCCCAACAAGCGACGCATCTGCGCTCCTGTCACCACCGAACCCTGAAAACACACCTGTCCCGACGACAAGCGCAAATTACTGGGCAACATGCCGGAAATCACCCGTCCGATCATGCTCTTGCCGGCACCAGACTCTCCCACCAGGCCCAAGGTGCGGCCGGCGTGCACCGCAAAAGACACCTTGCGCAGCAGCTCGACAGATTGCCCTTGCACCGGCACCGACACACTGACTTGTTTGAATTCAATCACTGGCACGCTCATCAGTGTGCTCCCCGTTGCTTGAGCCGAGGATCTAGCGTGGTGCGCAGGCCATCACTCAGCAAATTGAAACCCAGAACCGCGAACACAATGCCAATGACAGGTGCCATCAATCCCCAGCCCGCCTGGTAGATCTGGTCACGACCATCAGCGAGCATTACCCCCCAAGCCACCACATCCGAGGGCACGGACAAGCCCACAAAACTCAAAATGGCTTCCACCACAATAGCTACGCCCATTTGCAAACTGAACAAGGTCACAATCAGCGGGGCCACGCTGGGCAGGACTTCACGCAACATGATGCGCAGATGTGAAAATCCCAATAGATGCGCTGCGTACACATAGTCCCGCTGCCGCACGACCAGCACTTCGGCACGCACGACACGGTAAAAACGCGTCCAGTCCACCAGCACTACGGCCAAAATCACATTAAACAGACCTGTGCCTAAACCCACCATCAACATCATGGAAAAAACGACGGGTGGAAAGGCCATCCACAGCACCACCAGCGAGCTGACACCGCGATCAAACCAACCGCCGATATACCCCGCCAAAATGGCCAGGACAGTGCCCAGCACCATCGTGCCAGCTGCCGCTGTTACCGCAACCTGAAAAGCAACCCGGCTGCCATAAATCAAGCGCGACAAAATACATCGGCCCAGCCCGTCCGTTCCCAAGGGGTATTGGGCCAAACCACCGTCCTGCCAGGCGGGCGGCAAAAGCGTGGCCAAGAGATCCTGGGCATTGGGATCATTGGGAGCAATCAAAGGAGCAAACAAGGCGACCAAAGCGAAGATCAGCACCAAGGTGCCACCGATCAGGACTTTGGGATGGGCCAGCACCGGCCGTAGCCGCGCTTGCCAAAAAGAATGTGGATGCGCGCTCATGCGGACCTCAAACGTGGATTCAAAACGCTGTACAAGCCATCGACACAGAAATTGACCGCCAGCACCATCAAACAAAACACCAGCGCCACGCCCTGAATCAAGGGCAGGTCATGGTTCTTGATGGCTTGCACCATCAAATTGCCTATGCCGGGGAAAGAGAAAATGACCTCGATCAGCAAGGTGCCACCAAACAAAAAACCAAACTGCACACCGATCAATGTCAGGGTGGGCAAAGCAGCGTTCTTGAGCATGTGCACCAGCAAGACACGCCACTCGGGCACGCCGCGCAAACGCGCTACGTTCACGTATTGGCTGTTGGCAGTTTCGATCAAGCTGGAGCGCAATACCCGGATCACGATGGGACTGAAGGCCAGAGCCAAAGCCAGGGCGGGCAATATCAGGTGCGAGAAGGCATCCCACCAGGCTTGCCATTGACCGCGTACCAGCAGGTCAAACAGTAAAAACCCCGTGCCACCATCGACTGCTGGCGTGCCTTCCATACGGCCCATAAATGGCAAAACGGGAAACAGCACCCCAAAGACCACAATCAAAATAATGCCCCACAAAAAGGAGGGCACTGACAAGAGCAGCACCAATACAAAGTCAGCCACAAATTCGATTTTTTTCTTGTCCACCAGGTACAGGACAATTCCGCCCGGAATGGAGATCAACAAGGCCATCAACAAGCTGATACAGGCCAGCTCCAAGGTGGGCGGCAAAGCCTGGGCCAGCAAACCGGTTACGGGTTGGTGAAAGAAAATGGAGTTGCCCAGATTGCCGCGAAAGACACCACTTAGCCAGACTTGGTACTGGTGCAGGGCTGAACCATCCATGCCCAGTTCAACACGCAGTGCCTGCGCATCGGCCTCTGTAGCCGACGGGGGCAGCATCATGCCCAAAGAATCCGCAGGAATGACACGCAGCATGAAGAACACGATCATGGACAACACAAAGGCTGTCACCAGCACGAAGACCAGCTTGCGCGCCATCAGGAAGCAAACGTTTTTCATGAACAGAACCGCAGGAAAAATACGCCGGGGCCAGCCCGGTAGACCACCCCGCGGCCACAGGCTGCGGGGTGCATGAAAGGCTTACTGCCAGGAGTATTCCTGCGGCAAGATGTAGCCCGTCTGATAGGTATTGAGCTTGAGCCCTTTCTTGTAGGCAATCGTGGAAATGGACTGCAGCACCGGCAGACTCCAGGCCTGTTCCGCCGCTTCGCGGTTTAAAGCTTGATAGCCCGCTACGCGCTTGTTCTCATCCATCTGGCGATTCAGCTCATCCAGGGTGCCAGCCAGACGCTCTTCCTTCCAGGTAGAGAAACGCAGGCGCGGGTCCAGAATACGGCCCGTGAAAATCTCCGGATCGCCCGTCGCGTTGGCCCAGCTATACAGCATCACACCGCTTAGCTTGGACGAATGGCTTAGCTCCAGATACTTGGCTACCGTAATTTCTTCCACTGTAGTCTGCACGCCAATCTGGCTCCACATCTGCGCTACGGCGCGCGCCACGTCATAGTCCGAGGGGAAGGTATTGTTGGTGGAGTACAGGGTGATGGTCAGCGGTTTTTCCGTGCTGTAACCGGCCTTGGCCAGCTCCTCTACGGCCGCTTTCTTATCAAACGGAATGTTCAGATCCGGCACATCACCCGGCGAACCTTTAGTGGCCAACACCGACAAGGGCTGGGCCGCATTTTTGTAGAAGGCGCGGGACAAGCCTTCCTTATCGATCGCCATATTCATGGCTCGCCGCACATGCACATCTTTAAAGCTGTCTACATAGCTGGGCATCTGCAGGATATAGATCTCGCTGTAGGGATAGACCTTGGCTTCCAGCTTGGGATTTTTCTCCAGACGGGTGATTTCACGCACCGGAATTTGTACCGACACGTCGGCTCGGCCTGACTCCACCGCGGCGACCCGTGCGGACGAGTCCGGCACGATCTCGAACACCACATGCTTCAAAGCCGGAGCGCCTTGCCAATAGTCTTCAAAGGCTTCCAAGGTAATTCGGGAACCACGCTGGTAATCGCTCAGCTTGTATGGCCCCGCACCAACGGGACGTTTCAGGAACTCAACCTCTCCCACTTTTTCAAAGTACGCCTTGGGCAAGATATAGGCAGACAGGAACGCCAAGCCTTTAGGGGCTGTGGGTGTGGGCGAGCTGAAATGAATCACCGCCTCCAAGGGTCCGGTAATTTCCACCGACTCCAGCGTGGGCAGCATGCCATTGAGCGCCAGTGTTTTTTTGTTGATGGCACGGTCAAAAGTGAACTTCAAATCTTCAGCGGTGAGGTCACTGCCGTCATGGAATTTCACCTTGTCGCGCAGCTTGACCTTCAAGGCCTGACCCGTCTCATCCGCCCACTCCCAGGACTCGATCAGGCGGGGCGCCACCTGCAAATCGTCACCAACAAACAGGGGGGAATCAAAAACAGCCTTGTAAATTGATTGCCCGGCCGGGAAAGTAACCGAAGTCGGGTCCCAAGACGGGATATCCACCGGGAAAGCGATTTTCAACTCATTCCCAGCGGCCTGGCTGGCCGTCCCCCAGCCCATCATCAAGGCCGCCCCCAAGGCCAGCCCCATCACGCTTTTTCGCAACGCTTTCACCATGTGTCCCCTTTTATTTTTTCACTTCACTCCAGCGGCAACCCGCCTTGCTAAAAAGTATATAGTTTATTCTTAAATTAATTGGATAATGGTTTTCCCTATAATTTATACCCTTAAAAATCAGCATATTATCTAAAAACAAAACAATATACTTTTTATTAAAAATGACCGATTTCAAAGATAGATTGAACTGGGATATAGCTCAGGGCCAGATTCTGGATGCCGATCGGCGTTACCTGATGATGCGTGCCGATGTACTGATGGGGCTATTTCGCAGCCTGGCTGAACCCGCCCGAACGCAGGCGCTGGATGCCTTGGGGCAAGCTGTGATGGAGCAAGGGGGCTTATCGGCCAAGGCCTATTGGGACGCCATCAATCACGACCCGCAGGCTTTGCTGGACAGCATTGCGGATATTTCGGCACAGCTAGGCTGGGGGAACTGGGATATTCAAACGGCAGCTGGCGCAGGTTTGCAGGTCAGCGTGAAAAACAGTCCCTTTGCCTGGGGGTTTGGGCCCCATGATCAGCCCCTGTGCCGACCTATCGTTGGTATGCTTACAGCCGTTGGCAAACTGATCTACGATCAGCACGTCCAGGTGCAGGAAATTCACTGCTGCGCACAGGGCCAACATGCTGATTGCCTGTTCACCGTCTTACCCAAAACCAATGAATAAAAACCAGCCTGCCGCTCCCAAACTGAACATACGCCAGCAGGTCTATAAGCACTTGCGCAGCCGCATGCGCAGTGGCGACATCAACTATGACAGTCGTCTGGTCGACCATGAAATTGCCGCCGAGCTGCAAGTCTCGCGCATGCCGGTGCGCGAAGCCCTGTTGCAACTGACTAATGAAGGTCTGTTGGAGGGGACATCACGCGGCTTTATGCTGCGGCGCTTTACCCCGGCTGATATTGCTCAGATTTTTGAGATACGCATGCTGCTGGAGCCAGAGGCCGCGGCCGCCGCCTGCGTACAAGCCAGCCTGGAAGGTCTGGCCTTGATGAACAAGGCCGCCAATGCGGCCGAAAAAGCGCATGAGGCCCAAGACCCCATGCAATACATGATTGCCAACGATGCCTTTCGGGAAAGCTGGATTACGCTGTGTCCCAACCCACACATGAGCACCATGATTTTGCGTCTGAGCGACCATGTGGAAGCAGTGCGTTTAGCCACCTTGCGCGATACTCGATATCGCGAGCTGTCCATGCAGGCAACCCGTGGCATTTTGCAGTCTTTTCTGGACAAAGACCCGGATCAAGCCCGAGAGCATGTACGCACAAACTTGCGTCATGCGTCCATGAGTTACTACGCCACGCTGGACGAAATGCTGGAGCGCCAAAGCAGTTAATGGCTACGGGTCGCCCTTAAGGCTCAAGCTTGTGTTGAGTGCTGTGGGCGATGGCTTTAGCAATCAGGGCAATGGCTGCATTGCGCTCTTCGATAGTTGCCTCGGTTTGCGTCACGTATACCGCTGCAATCAGGGGGGAACGCTCTGGCGGCCACATGACAGCCACGGCTGCACGCGTTCCAAAGCCCCCACTGCCCGTCCGGTCAGCGATCTGCCAATCGGCTGGCAAGCCCGCCCGCAGCAAAGGCCCACCTACTTCGTTATTACGCAGCCAAGCCGTCAGCCGTTCTTGCGCAGGCCTTTCCAGCGCACTGCCCAGCACTAGCGATTGCAGTGTCTGCACCATCACTTCCGGGGTGGTGGTATCACGCGGATCTCCAGGTTTGGCTTCGTTTAGCGTCGGTTCATTGCGGTCCAGTCGTGTCACCGAATCACCTATCGTGCGCAGAAAAGAGGTCACCGCCCCGGGACCGCCCAGCAACTCCAAAACCCCGTTAGCAGCGGTATTGTCACTATTGCGCAAAGTGATGGCACACAGTTGCTCAGCAGGGATCTTCTGGCCAATCAAATCTTGGGTGCTTGGCGCATACGACTGTATGTCTTCTGCTTGAACAAGCCACGCGGTGTTCAGCGCTTTATCCCCGCGAGCAAGCAAGGCAGCGCAAATCAGTACTTTGCTTGTACTGGCCATGGGAAAGCGCTCATCAGCACGGTAGTGCCACTCCCGCCCGTCTGCCGTATCCAACACTGCCAGCCCGACTCGCGCTTGCAGCTTGGCCTCAGCCTCTTGAGCGGCCAGGATCATCGGATCAGGCCCTGCCCCTTGCACATTCAGGGAGCAGCCTGCTGCGGCCAGCGCAAACACGGCCCATAGTCCTGAAATTCTGCATGCCGCCATCTGCTCATCCTTTATGAAGACTTGCTCTTCCACCCCTATCCTGACACCAATGCCCATTTAGCTCTTATTCAGGCAAGGATCAGGGCTCAACCCTGGCACTCGCCTCTGTTTTGGTCTCGCTCTTTACTGGCGCATCCATTTCTTTCAAGGTCGGGTCATCAATATTGCCGGTTACGGCATAGGTGACGGACAAATGGCTACGCATCGGAATTTGCATTAGCCACTGCGTCAGCAAAGCGCCCACCCCCACCATGGGGTTTACGGTGAAGTACGCCGCAATCGCCGCGCCACTCATATCCAGATTTGGGTTGACCACAGCGATCAAATCCAGCGTCTCATCCTTGATATCTATCCAGCCTTTCAGGCTGATTGCCCCCGCTGGGCCTCGAATCTGGTAATTATCTAGCTCCAGCTTGCCCTGTTCCAGGTTCATGCGGCCAGTCAGGCTATCGAACGCAAAGCCTTGTTTGACGGCGCCAAACAAGTCCAGATCCAGACGACTCAAACGTGCAATAGACTGCAAGCTTAGCAATTCCAGCAGCTTGGCTGAACGAGACTTCAAGCTGATGAAGCGCCCTTTTTTAAGATCAACATTGAACTGGCCGCTGATTTTGCGCTTATCAAAAGTCCAAGGGAAGTCCCCCCAGAACAAAGCCGCCTGAACGGTGCCGTCGCCGTCTTTAACCGACTCGGTGAGCAAGCCGCTGGTATCGACAAAGTGGCCCAAATTATCAATCTGGCTATTGGCGATCAATTCCAGCCCACGCTCAGGCCCACGCAAGGTCAAAGACCCATGTCCATTCAACTGCATGCCGGGAGCCTTCACGGTGAAGCTGTCCAGCTTCCAATGGGTGCCCGCACTACCCGGTTTTCCCTTGGCCTCCAGCCTGCCAAAGTTCATGCCATGCACATGCAGCTCATCTACCTTCAAGAAGATGGCAGGCAGGTGCAACTCCTGATCCTCAGGCAGATCAAGTGCCGGCCACGCCCAATCAGGACGTTGATTATCAATGTACAAACGGGCGAAATTAGCGCTAAACAAGCCGGTATAGCGACCATCCTTATGCTGTGCTTGCAAACGCCCCTCTGCCTGCTGCGCTCTCAGGCTTAAATACAGTTTGCCCGCCACATCCTCAGTGCTTTCCAGCTCCAGCTGATCCAGTACTTGCCCCATGAAAAAGGCCTGGTCAACATTCAAACGAATCCGCTCCAGCAAGGGCAATAAAGGACGCGGGGACGACTGCAAGGGGCTGCCATCCAGATTCTGGCCGAACTCCTGCACCACCTGTTCCCACGCATCCAGATCTACCCGCTTATAACGGCTGTGTAATTCCAGGCCACGGCTGGGCCAGCCCACCAAACCGGGGGTTCCCATACTGCCACTTTGGAAATAACTACCCTGACTGGAGCCTTGGGCATGGAGCAGATTCAATAAAAAGGTCTGCTTATCCTGCAGGCTGATCTGCAAACGATCCATTTTGGTCGCGGAGTCACTACGCCAATCCGCCTTCAACTTAGCAGCGCGCGCGGCGGGCTTATCGAAAGGCTCGGGCAGATTTAATGCCAGACCGGTCAGGTCTGACTCGGCAGACGCAGAAAACGAGCCTTTGGGGTCTAGCCGCATCAACAGGCTGTAAGGTGTTTGCCCTTGCAAACGCTGCACACCTTTTAGTTCCAGATACTGCTCCAGACCTTGGGAAGTCAGCACTCCATTCAGGCGCAAACCAGGCTTGCCCGGCTCCAGCACCCCACTGATCTGAGCAGCACCGCCCAATACCTTGCCCGTCAACGTCTGGGCACTCACGCCTTTTTCATTGAACGCCAATTCCCCCTTCAAAGCAGTCACTGAAGGCGCTTGCGGCATGTACTGGAACTCTCCATTACTCATCTGGATTTGTCCCTGAACCTGGGCCTCATCAGCATCATCCAAAGGGATCTGCAACTTGATGGGAACAATCCAGTCACCCTTGACCCGGCTCTCGGAGAGCAGGCCATCCAGCAAGGAATCCAGAGGGGATTGCAGCACCAAGCCCAGATAGCTGTTTGCGGGTGCCTGAGAGACTCCCTCCAGCTTCAAGAAACTGTGTTCTTCCAAGGCAGTGATGTACGTCCGGATATCACGCAGCTGGATGTCTTCTTGCTTGGCGATCGGCATGCGTGCCTGCTGCGCCATGATGTCCAGATTGTCATTGTGCATGCGTATGCTGCCCTGCACGCCTTCCAAACGAGGCCAAGCCAAACGTGTCGGACGTGCAGGCTGGTAATCCACAATGCCATCATCCAAAGACCCGGCCACCTCAAAGCTGCCGTCATCCGGGCTTAAGCCATAAGGGAATGTATCCAGGCCGCCTTGCACACGGATTGTCCCGTCCCGTACCGCGCCCTGCACCAATCCAGCCTGCATCCACTCGCGCGCCAGAGGATTCACCGTCAAAGGCAGGTAATTCACCAAGGCCCCCAGATTCAGGTACTTGAACTGTCCTTGCCAATCCGCCACCCCGGCGTCAAAGTGCGCATCCTCACGCCAGCTTCCCCTCAATTGGGCATCCAGATCCGGATTGCGTAACGCCAGATTCATCTGCCCTAAAGTAAGTTGGCCCTGCTCGTCACGGCTAATGGTGCCTTGGGCGTTCAAGTGATCAACGGCCACATACTGAGCAAACACGTCTGGCAGTCGCAACCCCATGTCGCTCATCCCCAGCGACCACTGCATATCTCCGCTGCGCCTGCCGTGGATCAAGTCTTGCAGGCTGATCAAATCCCCGTCTAGCTCAAGAGAGGCTTGGCCCAATTGCACACGCTCGCCGCTGTCCGCCAGCACAGCCAGATCCCGCACTTGAGCACTCATCTCCAGGTGTACTGCTTGGGTGGTTGGCGTCTGGCTGGCTTGAGCTCGCAGATCAAGCCACGCTTTATCCAGTTCAACAGGTACGTCCAGCCAGGGGCGCAAAGCAGGCGTGTCCACACCTTGAGCTTGTACGTTCAGCTCCCAGGGAAGTTCAGTGACATCCGCACTTGCAGGCAAACGGCGCTTGCCCTGTACCCGCAAGGCCAAAGTGATGGATTCACCTAACTGAGCGGGCAAGGCAGCTGCCATATTTACTTCATGCCAGCCTTGTCTATATCCCATCCGCAGATCAATCGCTGGCAGGCTCAAGGTGGGAGCCCCCCGCAAATCGTCCTGCCATTGCAAGGAGGTGCCTTGAATGCGTATGCCACGCTGCTGAAGCAACCAACGAGCCGGGCCTTGCCAGGCCTGGGGCTCATCGGTGCTGTCCTCATCCAGGTCCACAGCCTGGCCCATCACCCAGATCTGCCCGTGTGCATCGCGCCGCACGGGAATCGTCAAACCTTGCACGTTCAGCTGACGCAGCTGCAAAGAGCCACTGAACAAGGACTTCCAACTGATGTCGGCATCCAGTTTAGGCAGTTGCAACATGGGCGCTTGCCCCGGCTCCGAGACCGATAAGCCGGTGACTGTGATATTGGGATTCCAGCCTTGCCAGTCGCCTTTTAATTCTTGTATCTGGACCTGCAAGCCGGTTTGCTCACTGATCTTTTGCACCAGGTAAGGACGCAGATTATCCAGTTGGGGCACGAGCAGGTAACGTAGCCCGACAAGGCTCAGCATCAGCGCAAAATAGAGCAATAGCGCCAGTCGCACAAGCCCTCGAACTACCATGCAATCAATTCCCGAGTATAGTTAGATGCGGTCATTTCCGGCATTGTCAGACCTGTGATTGCCACTGGTCTTCCCCCTATCTCCGAAAAGCCTCTTATCGTATGAGCCCGTCCATTATATTGAAGCCGGTGATGCAATGGTCCGGCCCCTTGCGTCGAAAAGTAAACGCTCAGCCACAATTTGGAGACTGGCTAGAGCAGCAGTCCCAGCATGCGCTGACCCCTGCCCTGATTGCGCAATGGTATAGGACTTTATTACCCGAGCCTGATAATGACCGCTTGGCTCAGGTACGCCAGACTTTGCGTCAGCTGCGCGAGCGGGTGTTTTTAGTGCTGATGATCCGCGATATCAATGGCTGGGCGCCGCTTGAAGAAGTGATGCAAGCCATGAGCAGCCTGGCCGATCTGGCGGTGGCGCAGGCCTACGAAACAGTAGCGAAGCAACTGGCCGAAATACACGGCATTCCCAAAAACCCGGACACTGGCCTGCCCCAAGAGATGATTATTTTGGGAATGGGCAAGCTGGGCGGGGGCGAATTAAACGTGTCCTCCGACATTGATCTGATCATGCTCTATGACGAGGATGGCGAGACCGATGGACGCCGCCCGATCAGCTACCACGAGTTTTACGGCAAAGTGACGCAACGCATGATGCCAGTACTGTCAGATACCGATGCCTTCGGGCAGGTGTTTCGCACTGACTTGCGCCTGCGTCCCGACGGCGACGCAGGCCCTCTGGCCTGGAGCATGCAGGCACTGGAAAACTATCTAGTCAATCAAGGCCGCGAATGGGAACGCTATGCCTGGATCAAGGCTCGCCCTATCAAAGCACAAGCGTTTGAGGGCAGCCGTCTGGCCAGCGACGTGCACCATTTTGAGGCGCTGCGCACGCCCTTTGTTTACCGCAAGTATTTTGACTTTGATGCCCTGTCCGCCTTGCGCGGGCTGCGAGAGCGCATCCGGCAGGATTGGACGCGTCGCGCCCTGAATCGCAATGGAGTGGAAACCTGGCACAACATCAAGCTGGGTGATGGCGGTATCCGGGAAATTGAATTTGTCGTTCAGCTGAACCAACTGATTCGCGGGGGACGCCAGCCTTCTTTGCAAACCCAAAGTTTGCACAAAGCGCTGCAAGGCCAATGTGCCGCCGGTCTGTTGGATCAGGAGGTTTGCGACAAACTGCTGGCCGCTTATACCTTCTTGCGCCGTGTCGAACACCGCCTGCAGTATCGTGAGGACGAGCAAACCCACCTATTGCCGCAGGACGATGACGTACGTACGGAACTGGCTGCCACCTTGGGAATGAGCCTTGGCGATTTTGACAAGGAACTGGCTCTGCACAGAAGCTTTGTGTCCCATACCTTTCGCAACGCTTTCCGGCTGGCCGGCATGGGTGAAGAGGCGGCCGCTGAACCTCTTGCAATCCCTGCCACTCCCGAGCCCCAAGCAGAGCAAAGCCAGGCCCTGCAAGAGCGGATTGAGCAGCTACGCCAAGCCCTGCTGAACAGCCATCGCATCCGTAGTCTGCCCAATGCCAGCCTGGACCGAGTTCAGCGTCTGATCCCCCTGGCCCAAGACTACGCCTGCCGCTCCCAAGACCCGGAAAATACAGCTACCCGGCTGTTCAACCTGATCGAACTGATTGCCCAGCGCAGCGCCTATCTGGCCTTGTTGGCTGAATACCCTGACACGCTGGCTCGTGTCGCTCGTATTGTGTCGGCCAGTCCTTGGGCAGCCCAATATTTGGCCCAGTACCCGCTCTTGCTGGACAGCCTGATCGAATGGCATTCGCTGATGGAGATTCCGGACTTTGACGCCTTGTCCGAACAGATGTGCCGCGACCTGGACGCCTGCCGCCTGCCTGATGGTCAGGCCGACGTCGAACAGCAAATGAATATGATGCGCGACTGGCAGCACCAGATTACGTTCCAGTTGCTGGCGCAGGATCTGGAAGGTGTGCTGACGGTGGAGGCCCTGGCCGACCAACTCTCCGCACTGGCCGATATGATGTTGGCCGAAACACTGGAACGTACTTGGCCGCTGACGCGCCCCCGCTCCCTGGGGCCGGAGCACGATACCCCACCGCGCTTTGCCGTGATTGCCTACGGCAAGCTGGGCGGCAAGGAAATTGGCTATGCCTCGGACCTGGATTTGGTGTTTCTTTACGACGATCCCAGCCAGGACAATGTGGAGCGCTACATCAAGCTGGCACGCCGCATGACCAGTTGGCTGTCCGCCATGACTTCCTCTGGCCGACTCTACGATATTGACTTGCGCCTGCGCCCGGATGGAGATGCTGGTTTGCTGGCTGTTAGCGTAGACGCTTTCGAGCAATACCAGACCCGCAGCGCGTGGTCCTGGGAGCACCAGGCAATTACCCGTGCCCGCTTTGTAACGGGTGATGCCCAGATTCAGGCCCGCTTTGATGAGATTCGCCGCTCCATTCTGCTGATGGAGCGCGACCGCCGCAAACTGCGTGCCGACATTTTGGATATGCGCGACAAGATCAGCGCTGGACACCCCAACCGCAGTGAGCTTTTTGATCTGAAACATGATCGCGGTGGCATGGTGGATGTGGAGTTCATCACCCAGTACCTGGTGCTGTGTTACAGCCGGGAGCATCCCAAGCTGCTGGAAAACCTGGGCAATATCGCTCTTTTGGGTATTGCAGCACAGGCGGGCTTGATAGACACCGACCATGCTCAGGAAGTGGCCGATGCCTACCGCAGTTTGCGTCGTCGCCAGCACGCTTTGCGCCTGGAAGGAGCCGAGAAAGCGCGTGTTCCACAAACGGAATTGACGCAAGAGCGTCAGGCAGTAAGCCGTCTGTGGGATCAGGTGCTGGGGTACTAGGGCAACAGATTGATTTCACTAAACTTTGCCAAGAATCTACAATAGGCGCATTGATTTATTGTGCGACCGACTCGGGACGCCTTTTTCTCGGATTCAGATTCATGTCCACTCAGCCCAATCGTCCAGTCCTGACCATGCCGCAGGAGCGCCAGAAATTACTGCTGCACTCCTGCTGCGCCCCCTGTTCGGGCGAGGTCATGGAGGCCTTGCATGCCTCCGGGATTGAATACACCGTTTTCTTCTACAACCCCAATATTCACCCGGTGCGCGAATACGAGCTGCGCAAACAGGAAAATATTCGCTTTGCCGAGCAGCACGGAATCGAGTTTATTGACGCCGACTACGACGTTGATAACTGGTTTGATCGTGTACGCGGTCTAGAACACGCCCCCGAACGTGGGGAACGTTGCACCGTTTGCTTTGACATGCGCTTTGAGCGCACCGCCCTCTATGCCCATGAGCATGGCTACGACATTATCTCCAGCGTCCTGGGCATTTCGCGCTGGAAGGATATGGACCAGATTAACGACTGTGGCGAACGTGCTGCGGCCCGTTATCCCGAAATGAAGTACTGGACCTATAACTGGCGCAAAGGTGGCGGCTCGCAACGCATGCTGGAGATCAGCAAGCGCGAAAACTTCTACCAGCAGGAATACTGCGGTTGTGTGTACTCGCTGCGCGATACCAATCGCCACCGCCGCGCCACCGGTCGTCCCCGCGTTGAAATCGGCGTGAAGTTCTACGGCAAGGATGAGCTGGATCTGACGCCTCCCCCTGCCCCTCAGCCAGAAAACGCGTAAACCCAGAAAAGGTTCTGGAACGCGGCTGATTGCATCACGCCAAGAACCACCTCTAGGCAAGAAACCAGTCCCAGTTGCCACCCTTAAAACCGGCCTACGCCCCGCCTCATACGCAAAGAAAAAGCGCCTTGGATTTCCAAGGCGCTTTTTTTACTTCGGTATGGCGACGGCTTGTCAGGCTGCTCCTAAGCTTAAGGCTACTTGTACCCTTGGTGCTACCGCTTGCATAAGCTCATCAAGCGGTAGCCCTACAGCCTTCAGCTCCTCGGCATCACTGGATGCTGCGGTCAAACACAAACTCGCCATCTTTCCAGTCCACAGGCACGACATCTTTAGGACCAAAGCGGCCTTCCAGAATCAAACGTGCCACCGGGTTCTCGATGTGCTGCTGAATAGCCCGTTTCAATGGGCGGGCACCAAACACAGGGTCGAACCCAGCCTTGGCCAACTGCTCCACGGCAGCCTCACTGACATCCAGATGCATATCACGTTGAGCCAAGCGCTGATCCAGACGCTGCAACTGGATACGGGCAATAGACGCAATGTGCTCCGCTTCCAGACCGTGGAACACCACCACCTCGTCAATACGGTTCAAGAACTCGGGGCGGAAATGCTGCTTCACTTCTTCCCACACCACTTCCTTGATCACATCGTAAGGCTCGCCCGATAAACGCTGAATATGCTGCGAACCCAAGTTAGAGGTCATGATGATTACCGTATTACGGAAGTCCACCGTACGACCTTGGCCATCGGTCAAACGACCATCGTCCAGCACCTGCAAGAGCACGTTAAACACGTCGGGGTGAGCCTTTTCGACCTCATCCAGCAAAATCACCGAATACGGTTTGCGACGCACGGCTTCGGTCAGATAACCACCCTCTTCGTAACCCACATAACCGGGAGGCGCCCCAATCAAACGAGCTACCGAGTGCTTCTCCATGAATTCGCTCATATCGATACGAATCATGTGATCCTCGGAATCAAAAAGGAAGTTGGCCAATGCCTTGGTCAGCTCAGTCTTACCCACCCCGGTTGGCCCCAGGAACAGGAAGGAACCATACGGACGGGATGGATCAGACAAGCCCGCGCGCGAGCGACGAATGGCATCGGACACCAGGCGTACCGCCTCGCTCTGACCAACCACACGCTTATGCAGATAATCTTCCATCTGCAAGAGCTTCTCGCGCTCACCCTGCATCATCTTGGAGACAGGAATACCGGTAGCGCGCGACACCACTTCCGCGATTTCCTCCGCACCCACCTGAGTACGCAGCAAACGAGGCTTATCCTGATCAGCCTTGTCCATATTGGCTTCAGCCGCTTTCAGGCGCTCTTCCAGCTCGGGCAGCTTGCCGTACTGCAGCTCGGCCAACTTATCAAACTGGCCTTTACGTTGCAGCTCGGCCATCTCGGCACGAACTTTCTCGATTTCTTCCTTCACAACCTGCGAACCTTGGACAGCTGCTTTTTCAGCCTTCCAAATCTCCTCATAATCGTTGTACTCGCGTTGCAGCTTTTCCATCTCATCATTGATGGCCTGCAAACGACGCTGAGACGCTTCGTCCGTATCCTTGATCACGGCTTCACGCTCGATCTTCAACTGGATAATGCGGCGGTCCAGCTTGTCCATGACCTCGGGCTTGGAGTCGATCTCCATACGGATACGCGCAGCTGCCTCGTCGATCAGGTCAATGGCCTTATCGGGCAAGAAACGATCCGTGATGTAACGCTGCGACAGCTCGGCAGCCGCCACAATAGCCGGGTCGGTAATCGCAACACCGTGGTGCAGCTCATAACGTTCTTGCAAACCACGCAAAATCGCAATGGTGGACTCCATGTCCGGCTCATTGACCAGTACTTTCTGGAAACGACGCTCCAACGCAGCGTCTTTTTCAATGTACTGGCGATACTCGTTCAGCGTGGTTGCGCCGATACAGTGCAACTCACCGCGCGACAAAGCCGGCTTGAGCATATTGCCCGCGTCCATCGCACCTTCAGCCTTCCCTGCGCCCACCATAGTGTGCAGCTCGTCGATGAACACAATGGTCTTGCCATCGTCCTTGGACAGCTCTTTCAGCACCGCTTTCAGGCGTTCTTCAAATTCGCCACGGTACTTGGCGCCAGCCAGCAAAGCGGCCAAATCCAGCACCAGCACGCGTTTGCCCTTCAAGGTTTCAGGCACTTCGTTATTCACGATACGCTGAGCCAAGCCTTCCACAATGGCGGTCTTACCCACCCCAGGCTCACCAATCAGCACAGGGTTGTTTTTGGTACGACGCTGCAGGATCTGGATGGTGCGACGAATTTCGTCGTCACGGCCAATCACTGGGTCCAGCTTGCCCAAGCGAGCACGCTCGGTCAGGTCAGTGGTGTACTTGTCCAGGGCTTCGCGGTTGCTATCGCCCTCGGCGTCGTTCACATTGGAACCGCCACGTACGGCTTCAATAGCCGCTTCCAAGGCGCGACGTTGCAAACCAGCATCTCGCAAGGCGCGACCGGTTTCGCCCTTGTCGTCCGCCAGAGCCAAAAGAAACAGTTCGCTAGCGATATAGGTATCACCACGCTGGGCGGCTTCCTTGTCCGTCTTGGCCAAAGCCGCTTGCAGGGCCGAGCTTAACTGCTGCTGACCTTCTGCCCCTTGCACTTTAGGCAAGTTGGAAATCAGGCGATTGAGCTCATTTTCCAGACGAGGGATAGCCACACCCGCACGAGCCAACAAGCTGCCAGTGCCAGAATCGGCATCAGCCAGCAGGGCGACCAGTACGTGGGCGGGTTCCAGATAGGGATTATCTTCGCGAACAGCCAGGCTTTGCGCATCCGCTAAAGCCTGTTGAAACTTCGTTGTCAATTTATCGATTCGCATAAAATTTTCACTTGAGAAAACATGCGATAAGCTAAAGCAAACAGTTACTAAATACTGCGTGCCCAGATCTCGCAACAAATAACAGGATGAATTGAAGATAAGGACAAAAACCCAGTATTCAAGTGTTTAGATCGCTTTTAAACAACAACGGTACAATTGAAGCCGTACTGCTCTGTACACGGCTTGGGGAGCCGTTCCCCGCTTGCTGCGAGCCTTAAGAACTAAACATATTAAGGATTAGCGGGAATACCCATCAATAAAAAGCTACAATTACACTTGATTTGACTCAAAGATTTAGCGTTTCGCCATCTGAAACTATTCCTTATGCTTATGCAAAAACGTATCTCGGTTACCGCTGACTCCATACGCTGCTCCAGCTGTATGCTCAATGAGGTTTGTCTGCCTCTTGGGATGCCTAAGCACGAAATGGAGCGGCTGGATGAATTAGTCAAGGAGCGCATCCGCATCCCTAAGGGCGGCGTGTTGTTTCGACTGGCCGATTCAGTCGAGGGAATCTATGGTCTGCGCTCCGGTTCGATCAAGATGCAGCTGGAAGATGCCACCGGCCACATCCAGATTACAGGCTTTTTATTGCCGGGAGAAATCCTGGGCATGGATAGCCTGGTTGAGAACCGACATGTATCACACGCTATCGCCCTGGAAGACAGTGAAGTCTGTGTGATCCGCCTGGACGATCTGGACCGCTTGTCGGCACAGTTGCCCATCTTGCAGCAGCAGTTCCGCCGTTTGATGAGCAAGGAAATCAACCGTGCCCATCAACTGATGATGACATTGGCTGGACTGCGCTCCGAACAACGCTTGGCGGCCTTCTTGTTGAATCTGTCTCAACGCTTGTCGCTGCTTGGCTATTCGCCCTACGAATTTATCCTGCGCATGAGCCGGGAAGAAATCGGAAACTTCCTGGGCTTGACACTGGAAACCGTCAGCCGCCTGTTCTCGCGCTTCGCACGTGAAGGTTTGCTGAAAATCGCGCAACGCGAAGTCCATCTATTGGATCTAGCCGCCCTGCGCACCCTGGCAGGCACAGAGTGCGATTAAATCGATAGCCTCCTACCACATAGGGTGCCCTTGCATTAAACGCTCTACAGCCCGCCTTATCCAGGCTGTGACAGCAAGGCAGAAAAGCCAGCTCATAAAAAAAGCACATGCAATTTGCATGTGCTTTTTTTTCTTCGGTACGGCCTGAATCAGTCCAGGCCGTCGGCCGGCTCTGCCAATGCCGCTGGCGAACCGGACGACATATACAGGCTTAACGCACACGCCACCGAAACAGCCAACCAAAACAGAAAAAACGCGACTGTGTAAAAGGTCAGGCGATCTACCTGCATATGACCAAGCACAACAATGTCCAGCGGGTCCACCAAAGCAAACACAACTGCACTGAGCACACCAGCGACCAGGAATGAAGGCCACAGTATCCACATCAACGATCGGATGGTCATTCGTACCCCCTTCTTGAACGGAAACATACTTCTCTCAACCCTAGCGTAACGGTGAATCCAATCTCTTAGCGCTGCTCTCGTGCAGGCTCGGACTTGCTGACAACCAAACCTTGCTTGACCCCACCATCAGTAATCCCCTGATTACTGAAGTTCTGGAACGCCAAGACAATGGTAATAGCACAACCAATAATTGCCAGAGCAGGCCCGGCCATCAACAACCAGGGCCACGGCTCACGCCACCAAGGTCCACTGTCTTTTGAATCGTCCATGTTTTGCTCTTTATAAAGTTACTGAGGAATATAAAAACTGCTGCGTTCGTTCACGTAGGTCTTGCGGCCCTTTTCGTGCTCCCCCACTGCCTGAATGGAAATATCATACAGGCCAGGCTTGGCACTACTAATTGGGACTTGCACCACGACCGGCAATAAGCTGTTGCCTGCCGCCGCCACATGAATATGATCCTGTCCATTTTCAGTCAGGAAAATACGGGCGCCTTCCAGACCAGACACGGACAGCTGCAGATCCATGGCCTCCTCGGAGGTATTGATCACCTGCAAACGGAACACGTTTTCAATCAGACCACCCGGTACTTCTCGTCCCAGGGCTCCACGGTCACGAATGACGTCTACCCGCATCGGTGTACGCGTTGCCAAGGTGTAGACAAAAGCACCACAGATCACGGCCAGAATCAGGATGTAGGAAATCACCCGGGGGCGCAGCATGCGTCGGCGCACCTGCGGCTGCGTCATGCGCTCTTTGATGGCACGCTCGGAGGTGTAGCGGATCAGCCCTTTCTCGTAGCCCATCTTGTCCATGACCTGATCACAGACGTCCACACAGGCGCCGCAGCCAATGCACATATATTGCAGGCCATCCCGGATATCGATACCGGTCGGACAGACCTGCACACACAGGCTACAGTCCACACAGTCCCCCATACCAGCTTCTTTGTGATCGATCTTGCGAGATCGCCCACCCCGGGTTTCACCTCGCACGAAGTCGTAAGTCACCACAAAGGTATCGCTGTCCACCATGGCACTTTGGAATCGTGCGTAGGGGCACATGTACTTACAGACGGCCTCGCGCATGAAGCCGGCATTGCCCCAAGTGGCAAACGCGTAAAACAACAACCAGAACCACTGCCAGGGGCCCAGGGACAAGGCGATCAACTCGCCACCCAGTTCACGGATGGGAGCGAAATAACCAATGAAGGTAAAGCCGGTCCACAGAGCGATCACCACCCACAGGAAATGCTTGGTCGCTTTAAGACGTAATTTTCGGGCGTTCCAGGCTTGTTCATCCAAGCGGATACGCGCTAGACGGTCCCCTTCCACCTTGCGCTCGACCCACATGAAGATCTCGGTATAGACCGTCTGCGGACAGGCATAGCCACAGAATAAGCGGCCAGCCATTGCGGTAAAGAGGAATAGGGAAAAGGCCGATATCAGGAGCAATACCGTCAAGTAGATGACGTCCTGAGGCCAAAGGATCATGCCAAAGATGTAGAACTTGCGTTCCAGCAGGTCAAACAGCACAGCCTGGCGGCCATGCCATTCCAACCAGGGCAAACCATAGAAAATGATCTGCGTGAAATACACCATCCAGACCCGCCAGCGGGCAAAGACGCCCTTGACGGATCGTGGATAGATTTTGCTGCGTACATCGACCAGCGCCTTCTCGACTTGCGGAGAGGTTCCACCCGCTCCTTTGGTGTTACGTGGAGGTTGCCACTTGGGCACAGTTCCCTGCGCTTGGTCAGCGCCGGGTTGGGAAGATTCACTACTCATTGCAAGTCCTGAAGGCGTCAGATCGATTTAAAAGACATTAGTTAGCCGGGGCTGGCTCAGCATTGGACAAGCCCCACACCCAACCTGCCAGCAAGCGGATCTGCTCGGGAGTCAGCGTGCCTTTTTGTGCAGGCATCTGATTGGTGCGACCTTGCAGGACGGTCTGAACGATAGTGGCTTCGGAACTGCCATACAGCCAGTAATCGTCCGTCAAGTCAGGAGCACCCAGCAGCGCATTGCCCTTGGCATCGGCACCGTGACAGGCAAAACATGCACTGTCGTAGACGCGTTTACCGGACACCAGACGCAGAGGATCCGCCGCCAAACCCGACAAAGAACGTACGTACTGAGCGACATCAGACGCTTCAGCAGGGCTGAATTGCGCTTGTGGCGGCATCATCCCGGTACGGCCTTCGGTAATGGTGTGCAGAATCTGCTCAGGCTCACCGCCCCACAACCAGGCTTTATTGGCCAGGTTAGGGAAGCTGGGAGACCCTTGGGCATCAGAACCGTGACATTGTGCGCAGTTGTTCAAGAACAGGCGCTGACCAATTTCACGGGCTTCCTTATCGCGAGCGATATCTTCGATAGGCATTTCGCGGTAACGGGCGTACACAGGCTCCAGGCGAGCATTGATCTCGGCCTGTTGCTGCTTGACCTGCTGACCGGCGGTAAAGCCCAGCGTGCCCTTGTAGTTACCCAGGCCGGGATACAGCACCAGATAACCCAAAGCAAAGATACACAGACCGATATACATCACGGTCCACCAGCGTGGCACGGGGTTATTCAGTTCAGTCAGGTCACCGTCCCAAACGTGGCCGGTTTCCTCTACTTCAGCCGCCTTGCCCAGGAATGAACGCTGGGTGTAGAGCAACCACAAACAAAACACGATACCGAGCAAAGCGATGCCGGAAATCCAGAGGCTCCAGCCATTAGAAAAAAAGTCACTCATTCGAACCCCCAGGGTTTTTATCGTTGCATCCCTCGTCGGGCAAGGCGAAAGGCAGGAGAGCTGCTTCCTCGTTGGCCTGGCGGCGTCCTCGAGAGAACGCCCACCAGCAAATACCAAGGAAGGTCACCATCGCCAAAGTTGTCATTACGGCGTTGATGATGGCTACCATTTAGAAGCTCCCTTGCTCCACAGCCTTGGCGGCTGCGTCGCGACTGGCCACACCCAGACCTTGCAGATAAGCAACAACCGCATCTTCTTCGGTCTTGCCTACCAATTGCTCTGGAGCAGCATCGATTTGTTCTTGCGTGTAAGGCACACCCAGCGAACGCAACACCTTCATGCGAGCCTGAATGTTTTCACCTTCCACCGAGTTTTTCTGCAACCACGGGTAGGCCGGCATGTTGGACTCTTTCACCACATCACGCGGGTTGCGCAAGTGGATACGGTGCCATTCATCGCTGTAGCGCTCACCCACACGGGCCAGGTCAGGACCGGTACGCTTGGAGCCCCACAGGAAGGGGTGGTCGTACACGGATTCACCGGCCAGCGAGTAAGGGCCGTAGCGCTGAACCTCGGACTGCAGCATACGAATCTGCTGCGAGTGACAGCCCACACAACCTTCGCGAATGTAGATATCGCGACCAATCAGGTTCAAAGGCTCGTAAGGCTCAATGCCCTCGGTAGCTTGGGTTGTCGAATGTTGAAAGAACAAGGGCACGATCTGAACCAGACCGGCGATGGAAATCACCAAGATGCTGAGGATAATCAGTAGCCCGGTATTTTTCTCGATCGTGGCGTGCGAGAAGCGCTTATTAGTGTCATTAGCCATGATTTACTCCTTAGGCCAGCAAAGTGGTTTGACCCACCAGCGCTGGGTCGCGGGCATCTGGATTCTTGAGTGGCACAACTGGGTTGACGCCTTTTTGACCCGAACGAACTGTCAGGAACACGTTCCAGGACATGATCAAGATACCGGTCACAAAGAAGGCACCGCCCAGAGCGCGAATGGCGTAGAAGGGATACGTAGCCTTCACCACTTCCACAAAGCTGTAGGTCAAGGTGCCATCAACACCGGTAGCACGCCACATCAGACCTTGCATGACACCGGCAATCCACATTGCAGCGATGTACAAGACAACGCCCAGGGTAGCCAGCCAGAAGTGCAGATCGATCAAACGAGGACGAGCCATTTCGGTACGGCCGTACAGACGCGGGATCAGGTAGTACAAGGAGCCGAAGGTAATCATGGCAACCCAGCCCAAAGCGCCGGAGTGCACGTGGCCAATGGTCCAGTCGGTGTAGTGCGACAAGGCGTTGACGGTACGGATCGCCATCATGGAGCCTTCAAACGTCGACATACCGTAGAACGACAATGCCACCACCATGAACTTCAGAATGGCGTCGGTACGCAGCTTGTGCCAGGCACCCGACAAGGTCATGATCCCGTTGATCATGCCACCCCAGGAAGGAGCCAGCAAAATCAGGGAAAAGGCCATACCCAGGGACTGGGTCCAGTCTGGCAAGGAGGTGTAGAGCAAGTGGTGAGGACCTGCCCACATGTACGTGAAGGCCAGCGCCCAAAAGTGAACGATGGACAAACGGTACGAGTAAATAGGACGGTTAGCCTGCTTGGGGATGAAGTAGTACATCATGCCCAAAAAGGATGTGGTCAAGAAAAAGCCCACAGCGTTATGACCGTACCACCACTGCACCATCGCATCCTGTACACCGGCGTAGGCCGAGTAGGACTTCATGAAGCTGACAGGCACTTCCAGGTTGTTGAAAATGTGCAGCACAGCAATGGTCACAATGTAGGAGCCAAAGAACCAGTTGGCCACATAGATGTGACGCACACGGCGTTTGACGATCGTGCCAAAGAACACCACGGCGTAAGCCACCCAGACCAGCGTGATCAGGATGTCAATGGGCCATTCCAGTTCGGCGTACTCTTTGGAGCTGGTGTAACCCATAGGCAGCGTAATGACCGCAGCAACCAGCACCGCTTGCCAACCCCAGAAGGTGAACGCTGCCAGCTTGTCGCAGAACAAACGGGCCTGACAGGTACGCTGCACCACATAGTAGGATGTTGCGAACAAGCCGGTGCCACCAAAGGCAAAAATCACGGCGTTCGTGTGCAATGGACGCAGACGTCCATAACTGAGCCACGGCGTGTCGAAATTGAGTTCTGGCCAAATCAACTGCAAGGCAATAAAGAGGCCTATTGCCATGCCGATGACGCCCCAAAATACGGTCATGATGGCGAACTGCCTCACTATCCCGTAATTGAAGACTTCGGCGTTATTTCCGACTGCATCGGAAGTGCCCATTTGCTTCCCCTAAACAAATACTGTTAATACAAGCGACAACAACGTACATCATCCAGCAAGTCGGTAATCCGCCACTTGATGCTTATCAAAAAACTTCGGAAAGCACGCACTCGCGCGTGTTTCCGCCCTGCAGACTGTGTGTCGCCGACCATATGCAGGGCTCAAAAACAAATCAGGAGGTATCAGGTATCGGGTGGACGCTCTGTGCGGGACAGACTCACGGTGGAGTCATCATCAAGCAAGATAGAGTCTGCAGCCTTGTTGGCATCTTCGAACTGGCCAGCAAAAATCGCCCACCAGAACGCGATGCCAATAACGAGAACCAAAAAGATAGAGACAGGAATCAGGACCAGCAAAGAGCCGAACATATCAACTCTGCCTTGCGGCAGGGCCGGTCCACTGGGCAGGCACCTCGCGGGTGCGACTGCGATAAATGCGCCAGGAGTTCGCCGCTACCGCCAGCGAGGACACCAGCATGCTGATGGCGGCCAGCCAGGGAGCCACAATGCCCAAAGCCGCCAGAGGCGTCATGAGCAAATGCCAGACGATAGACCCATACAAGTTCTGACGGGCGATGCGCCCTGTTTGCTGGGTCAGTTGCACAACTTCAAATTCATTGGTGGCGGGTCGTGCCAGCAAACCGGCATGGGCGGCAGCCACAGCCGAAGGCACCGACATGGACATGGCACAGGGACAGCTCATGACCAGCATGGCCACGACTACCGGCACAACGTGCGAGGGGTCCATCCAATACCAGACCAGCCCAAAAGCAGCGGCCAGCACCAACTGAATGCTGACGAACCAAAAAGCCAGAGTATCGGAATGGCCCGTCACGGACTGACGAAAACGCTCGATCAAATCATGCGAGGCAGACTGCGTCACGGACTGGCGCGCGCACAGTTCCAGATAACGGGCCGTCAGCAAGAAGGCGACAAACATGGTGACCGAGTCGTAATAGACTTCACCCTGATGCGTCCAGGTGTTGAGTACGCTGGGCAGAAAAGCCCCGACGATACCCAGAGCAACTGGCACATCCATGCCGACGCGGCCTTCGGACAAGCTCTTGATGGCCCCTCTCAGAATGGGCCAGGCACAGTACAGCACCACGGGCATGGTCAAAGACAAACCGGCCCAGTTCATGAGCACAATGACCTGCGACAAGGATTCAATATCTTCAGGCGTGCTGCTGAAGGAGCGCATATAGCCGGGAAAAGCGAACATCATCACTTGCATCGCGGCCAGCCAGGCCAAGCCCAAACGGGCTAGCGTGTGCCGCCGATGCGACCGCTGTTCATCAGTGAGAGGCTTGGGAAGAGAAAAAATCGAATATGCGCGCATGGAAGGACTATAAGCCACTGATATTTCTTCATTCTTGATTTAAATCAATACGACTTTGCTTCGATCCTATATCGTTGTCCTTATGCATCTTGTTCAGGCCGTTACCCCCCCAACACGGCGCTAACTGTTCAATGCTTTCAGGCTGCTATCCGCAGCCTTTTTTTTCTTCTTCATCAGGACGAACCAGGCTCAATTTGCCTCAGCTTTTGTGCTGTGATTCAAGCCTGTTCAAAACCTACCTCCACACGGTCTTGCAAAACTGCTGCCAGACCTGCTTGTCTTTGCAATCATCTGCCGCAAAAGTTGCGGTTTACACTTTGGCACAAGCACCTAGTGCGGCTGAAGTCTACCACGCCTATTTCCTCTCCGATCGTCTTGATTATCAGGGCTTTCCATGACAGTTTTCATGGGCTCTGAGAATGCCAATCAGTTCACAAATAGTTCAATCTTAAATTTAAAAATTGACTAGGGCTGGCACCCGCGCCACCGGCCTTCGCACACCGAACTTCATGACTGCTAGGCCACTTCGTTGCTCTGCTGAAACTCTTATCTTTACGCTTGAGATTTTTAGAATTCCTTGACGGAAAAATGTTGTTTTTTTAGCCTCAGTCAAACTGTCGCCCATAAAAAAGCAGCCCACCGACTGGAGCGTACGGTGGGCTGCCTGCAACCAGAGAAGAGGCTATCTACCCTTCCCTATCCTGCTTATACCTCGGAGGCAGCAAACTGCTCGGCTTCTGTGGAGCCAGCCAATGCTGTAGTCGAGGACTTACCGGCTTCAACTGTCTGAGTGACAGCATCAAAGTAGCCCGTACCCACTTCACGTTGGTGCTTGACAGCGGTAAAGCCCAGGGGTGCTGCGGCAAACTCTTTTTCCTGCAACTGAACGAAGGCGCTCATCTGGTTACGGGCGTAGCCGTGGGCCAGTTCAAACATGCCGTAGTTCAGTGCGTGGAAACCGGCCAAGGTGATGAACTGGAACTTGTAGCCCATAGCACCCAGCTCGCGCTGGAATTTGGCAATCGTGGCGTCGTCCAGGTTCTTTTTCCAGTTGAACGAGGGCGAGCAGTTGTAGGACAACATCTTGCCGGGGAACTGGCGATGAATGGCCTCTGCAAAGCGACGTGCGTACTCCAGATCAGGCGTCGAGGTTTCGCACCAGACCAGATCTGCATAAGGGGCGTAAGCCAGGCCACGAGCAATGGCTTGATCCAAGCCAGCACGGGTGCGGAAAAAACCCTCAACCGTACGCTCTTCCAGAATGAAGGGGCGATCGTACTCGTCCACATCACTGGTGATGAGGTCAGCAGCATCCGCGTCGGTACGGGCAACCAGAATAGTGGGCACATCCATCACGTCCGCAGCCAGACGGGCGGCAACCAGTTTGGAGATAGCTTCACGAGTGGGCACCAGCACTTTGCCACCCAAGTGACCACACTTTTTGGCCGATGCCAATTGGTCCTCGAAGTGAACGCCAGCAGCACCGGCAGCAATCATGGCTTTCATCAGCTCAAACGCATTCAGCACGCCGCCAAAACCCGCCTCAGCATCGGCCACGATAGGAGCGAAATAATCGACATAACCTTCATCGCCAGGGTTTACCCCTTCCATCCACTGGATCTGATCACAGCGGGCCAGCGAATTGTTGATACGACGCACTACGGACGGCACGGAGTTGACGGGGTACAGCGACTGATCGGGATACATTTCGCCCGCGCTGTTGGCGTCACCTGCAACCTGCCAGCCCGACAAGTAAATAGCTTTAAGGCCAGCTTTGACCTGCTGCATGGCCTGGTTGCCGGTCAAGGCACCCAATGCATTTACAAACGGCTCTTGATTAATGGACTGCCACAGACGCTCTGCACCACGGCGAGCCAGTGTGTGCTCCTCGACCAGAGAACCACGCAAACGGATAACTTCCTCAGCGGTGTAACCACGCTTGATACCTTGCCAGCGTGGATCTTCTGCCCAGCGTTTTTGCAAATTGCGGATCTCAGTTTCTCGAGCATTCATGATGGACTCCTCGGTAGGATTTAACAGTGAAACAAGATGACTACAGTCTACCCAAATGCTGCACTGCAACCATGTTTTCTATCTTATATAAGAGTAATTATTTTTCTATTTAAAATCATATAGATAAATAATTAATTTCGAGATATGAAATGACTTACCTGTTTGTGAAATGAAAAACAGTGCACCGCCGCAGCCTCTTTTTGCATACTGAGACAAGGATTTCACAATGTGGGATAATCGTCCTTATATCGCCCGGTGGGCGCCTGTTTGCTACACCGGTTTCCTGATTTATTCATGCAGCACCCGCCGATGAGCAACACCTCCCCTCTTAAAGATTCGCCTCTTGGGCACGATGTGGTTTATCCCACAAAGTACGATCCCAGTGTCTTGTTTGGTATTGAACGCGCCTTAAACCGTCAGTCCCTCCATGTTCCTGAGCAGTGGCATGGCGCCGATATCTGGAATGGCTACGAGATCTCCTGGCTCAATCCTAAGGGCAAGCCGGTTGTGGCCTTGGCCCGTTTTGTCATTCCTTGGAATAGCCCGCGTATCATCGAATCCAAATCCTTCAAGCTTTATCTGAATTCTTTCAATGATGAGGTCGTGGAAGATATGGACAGTCTTATTCAGCGCATGGAACAAGACTTGAGCGCCGTGGCCGGTGCGGCGGTGCAAGTCACACTGCTTCCTTTAAGCGCCCTGGAGGGTCAGCCCATAGCCAAGCTGGAAGGTCAGTCTATTGATGAACTGGATATCAGCATTCAGGACTACACACCTCAAAGCGGGCTACTCAGCTGCCTGCCAGAAGCGCAGATCGTGACCGAATCGCTAGTGTCTGATTTGCTCAAATCGAATTGCCCCGTAACCGGGCAACCCGACTGGGGTAGCGTGCAAGTGCGTTATACCGGCAAACAAATCGATCCCGCTTCCTTGCTGCGCTACATTGTTTCGTTGCGTCGCCATACCGAGTTTCATGAGCATTGCGTCGAGCGCCTTTATAGCGATATTTTGCAAAGCTGCCAGCCTGAGCGTCTGTTGGTCTACGCACGCTACACCCGTCGTGGTGGACTAGATATCAACCCCTGGCGCAGCAGCCATGCTGATAGCGTTCAAGAGCCGCGCCTGGCACGCCAATAATCTGTATTAGCTGTCTCCAGGACCCGCTCATCTTTCCGGCTTGGCGGGTAAACGCCACAACGGCGTAGAAAACCAGGCAAACATTAAAAAACCCCAAAAACACAATTGTGCTTTTGGGGTTTTTTATCGGGCAAGCTAAAGCCCTAAGTTTTTTTGAACCGGCTTGCTCAAGCCTTGGTGGCACGCCCTACTGTAGAAGCCACATAAACGGCCAGACCTGCCGCCGTCCAATAGCCAATAGCCGCCCCATACCAGGGTGCCTGAGTCAGGCCAACGTCCAGCAGCAAACCAAAGCCGACAGGGGCAATCGAAGACCCGACATCCATGCCCGAATAAACCAGACCATAAACAGCCCCGGTCGCCCCCTTGGGCGTAACGCGGCGAATCAACATATCCCTAGAGGGCGAAGCGATCCCCGAGCAGAACCCGGCTGCCCCCACCACAAATAAAGCTAACGAGGGCATGACCCAACCTGAGCCCAATATCAGTAGCAGAGTCCCCGAAACGCAGAGGGACACAAACACAATGACCTCGGAACGCGGTGTCGTGGAGGCAATAAAGCCGCCCACAAACATACCTGCAGCCGATGCCAGCATGAAGCCAGACAAGGCGCTACCCGCGATTACCTTATCAATGCCATAGGTGTTGTGCAGCATGGGAATGGTGTAGTTTTGCACCACCGCCATCGCCGCCGTAGCAAAGGCAAAAAACAGGAATGCCCCCCATAGAGAGGGACGCGACAGCAAGGTCGACAAGGTCGTCCAGACAGACTCTTTGCTTTGAGCCCGAGCCTGAGCGCCCCCGGAGGCGGACTTTCCAGCCAAGGCTTCGCGGTTAAACAGTACCAGCACCAGAATGGCTGCAATCAAGGCGGCAGCAGCCAACACAGCCACACGCCAATTAAAGTAGATCGTCAGCGTAGTAATAAAGACAGGAGTCAGCGCCCAACCCAGATTACCCGTCAAGCCATGCGCGCTGAAAGCGTGGCCCAAGCGAGCTGGACTGACGCGATGGTTCAGGATGGAGTAATCCACAGGATGGAAAACAGCATTGCCCACGCCCCCAATCAAGGCGGCAGCCAAGAGCATGCCGTATCCCGTTGCCGTACCAATCAGCAGGGCCGCAACCACGAAACAGGACAGGCCAACTTTCAGCACCGGCAAGGCACCGATACGATCCACCAGAAATCCGGAAGACGCTTGCCCAAAACAGGACACCAGATAAAACGTGGTGACCAAGCCGCCCAAGGTCAGAAAGTCGTATCCGAACTCCTGACCCAAGGAAATATAGAGCGTAGGAAGAATCAGCTGGAAAAAGTGCGAACTGGCATGAGCGATGCCAATGACACCAATTACCCGCCAGTCCTGCGAACCATCCGGCCCCATCCCATCCAGCGTGGAAGTCTGTGAATTAGCCATATGTCTCAGATTTGCTTTTTCTTGATTTCCGGCCAAGCCTTTTGCAAGTAATAGCACATAGACCAGACCGTCAGTACCGCCGCCACAATAATCAAAGCTTGCCCAATGATTCGCGTTGGCAGCCCCATCACCGGGGACCAATACAACAGGCACGGAATGGCGATCATTTGCGCGGCCGTTTTGAATTTACCTAAGCGATGCACCGCCACACTACCACTGGCGCCAATCTTGGCCATCCATTCCCGCAACGCCGAAATGGTGATTTCACGACCAATAATAATCAGGGCAATAAAGGCATCAACACGGCCCAAGTCCAGCAAGACCAGCAAGGCCGCGCCCACCATCAGCTTGTCGGCGACCGGGTCCAGAAAGGCACCAAAGGAGGAGGTCTGATTCCAGCGACGGGCAAGCCAGCCATCGAACCAGTCCGTTGCCGCAGCCACAATAAATACGGCAGCGGCCCAAAGATCCCGAGTATCGGCGGCCAACCATCCCTCGGGCAGGTAATACAAAGCCACGATCAAGGGGATCAGAACGATACGAAGCCACGTCAGGGCAATGGGCAGATTAAAAGGCATAGCTTGGATACCAACCTAATTTAAAACAAAGGCTCTCGCCTATCGTAAAGCATGATAAATGCGTTCGGCCAGTTCAGAGGATATTCCATCAACCTCACTAAGCTCATCAATACTGGCGTCCGCAACACCGCTAAAACCTCCAAAGCGGGCCAACAGACGCTGACGCCGCTTGGCGCCAATCCCGTCAATATCTTCCAGTCGTGACACATTGCGGGCTTTCGCTCGCTGGGCACGCATACCGGTGATCGCAAATCGGTGGGCCTCATCGCGCACCTGGGCCACCAGCATCAGTGCAGCAGACTCTATCCCTAAAGCCACAGGCGGGCGATCATCGGCAAATACCAAGGTCTCCAGACCCACTTTACGCTTTTCACCCTTGGCCACCCCAACCAGAACATGAATATCCAGGCCCAGTTCCACAAAAACCTGGCGGGCAATTTCAACTTGGCCCTTGCCACCGTCGATCAGAACGATGTCTGGCAGTGGGGCTAAACCTTCGGCAACCCGCGAGAAACGACGGTTCAGCACCTGTCGCATCGCGGCATAGTCATCCCCCGGCGTGATGCCCGCAATGTTGTAGCGGCGATAAAGCGAGTTTTGCATCTCGTGGTGTTTATAAACCACACAAGAGGCCTGCGTGGCCTCGCCAGCGGTGTGGCTGATGTCAAAACACTCAATGTGCAGGGTATCCAGTTGAGCCTCGTCCAGATCCAGCTGCAAGGCTTCCGCCAGCGCTCGGGTTCGGTCGGCACGCGCCGTGGACTCACTGAGCACACGGGCCAGAGCCAGACCTGCATTCTTGGTGGCTTGCTCCAGCCAAATCTTGCGCACTCCCTGGGGTCGCACCACGACACGTGCTTTTACACCCGTCTGCTCCGCCAGCAAGGGCATCAAATCCGCATCTGGCAGGGAGTGTGAACAAACCAGCACAGGTGGCATGCGACGCTCCAGATAATGCTGGGCGATAAACGCCGCCAGGACATCGCTGGGGGTGTCATCGTTGATCTGGGTCGGAAAGAAAGCCCGGTCGCCCAAGTGGCGTCCACCTCGGACCATGGCCAGATTCACACAGAACTTGCCGCCGGCATTCAGAACCACAATGATGTCTACGTCTTCTTTGCCGACCTGCTCCATGCTTTGCTGCTGCAAAACAGCGGACAAAGCTTTCATCTGATCGCGTAAGGCGGCAGCCTGCTCAAAATCCAGCGCCTCGGAGGCCTGCATCATCCGGTCTTGCAGCTCACCCAGAATTTCTTTGGTGTTGCCGTCCAGGAAGTGGATGGCGCGCTGCACATCGGCTTGATACTGCTCGGGCGAGATCAGGTTTACACAGGGCGCAGAACAGCGCCCGATCTGATGCAATAGACAGGGGCGGCTGCGGTTGGCATAGACACTGTCTTCACAGGTACGCAGGCGAAACACACGCTGCAAAATCTGTATGGTTTCACGTACCGCCCAAGAGTTGGGGTATGGCCCAAAGAAATGCCCTTTCCCGCTGGTACTGCCCCGGTAATAGGCAATACGCGGCGCCTGGTGGGCGCTAATCATCAGGTAGGGGTAAGACTTGTCATCTCGAAAAAGAATGTTGTAGCGCGGCCGCAGACGCTTGATCAGGTTGTTTTCCAGCAGCAAGGCCTCGGCCTCGCTGCGGGTGACGGTGACCTCAATGCGTGCGACACGCGCCACCATATGGGCAATACGCGGACTGCTCAGTGTTTTTTGGAAGTACGAGCTGACACGACGCTTGAGATCACGCGCCTTGCCCACGTACAGTACTTCCCCCTGTTCGTCGATATGCCGGTACACGCCCGGCAAATTCGGCAAATCAGACAGATAGGATTTTAGATTGAAGTCCGCGGGCATATTGATAGTGTTCATCCGCTTGCAAGGCGTCCCAGTCCAAAGCAGGCGTCGTGGGCATCAGACGACGAATACGGTCTTGCGATTCCTCTGAGATCGTGAAATCCAGGCGCGCCAGCAAATCGTCCGCCAGATCGGGGCGATTGCATACCAGCACCATATCGCAGCCCGCACCCAGAGCTGCTTGGGCACGTGCCAAAATATCACCAACCACAGTGGCGCCTTCCATGGTCAGGTCATCAGAGAAAATGACGCCGTCATAGGCCAGGGCTTTGCGCAGCACTCGCTGAATCCAGTACGGCGAGAAACCAGCGGGCAAAGGATCAACCTTGGAATAGATCACGTGAGCGGGCATCACCGAGGGCAACTGCAAGGTGCCCAGCCAACCGTAAGGTGCGGCGTCCTCGTCCAGAATTTCTTCCAGCGTACGGTCGTCCACCGGAATTTCATGGTGCGAGTCGGCCTCTACCCCGCCGTGACCGGGAAAGTGTTTGCCACACGCCGCCATTCCGGCCTTGTTCAGACCACGGATCAGACCGGCAGCCAGCATGGAAACCGCGCGCGGGCTGCGGTGAAAGGAGCGATCACCGATCACTTTGCTGACACCCCAGTCCAAGTCCAGAACGGGCGTAAAGCTCATGTCCACTCCGCAAGCGCGCAGCTCGGCAGCCAGCACGTAGCCCGTATCGGCTGCGACGGCGGCTGCTTTGACCGCATCACGTGTCCAGAGCTGGCCCAACTGACTCATGGCGGGCAGAGTCGTAAAGCCATCCTCGCGGAAACGCTGCACACGCCCCCCTTCGTGATCAACCGCGATCAGCAAGGGCTCGTTACGCGCCTCGTGAATGGACTGGCACAGGGCAGTCAGCTGGGCACGGTTTTCAAAGTTGCGGCTGAACAGGATCACGCCACCAACCAAAGGGTGGCGCAGGCGCTCGCGCTCCTGATCGGTAAGGACGGTGCCTTGCACGTCCACCATGACCGGGCCCGGAGGCAATACTGCTTGCGAGGAAGAACTCATTTAGTATCAGACTCAGCTAAGGGTAAAGAGGGAGTGGCAGGCGCTTTGGCTTCCAGCACCACAAAGGCCATCGCCATATCGGATTCATCGGTCAGGGAAATATGAACAGCCCCGAAACGGGCATCAAACCAGCTTTGCAGCTCCGCAGACAGGCGCACCACAGGGCGGCCGCCGGGAGCATTCAAGGTCTGCATGCGCGACCATGCCATAGGCATGCGCATGCCTAAGCCCACAGCTTTGGAAAAAGCTTCTTTGGCTGCAAACCGGGTGGCCAGATAACGCAGGCCCCGCACCGGATCACGCGCCTGACGGCGGGCATAGACTTCTCGCTCCTGCTCGCCCAGGATGCGTTTTACGAAACGCTCACCATGACGAGCCAAGGCGCGCTCAATCCGTTCAATACGGATCAGGTCTGTGCCGATGCCGGCAATCAGACCGGGCAGTGTTGGAGGCATGATGTCTTTATAAAAAATACAGCAAAAACGGCATGTGCCGCCTACCAGCTTGCAATGATACCGTGAGAGTGCCGAATACAAAAACGGCTCTGCCTGAGCAGAGCCGTTTTTGATCTACACAAGCTGGGCTTAGAACGTGCGCTTGTCCACCACACGCTTGGCCTTGCCCGTGATCGTACGCTCGACCATACCGGAGGACTGCACACGAATTCGTGCGCTGACACCAATAAAAGTCTTGATGGAATGGCTCAAACGGCGACCCAGCTGTTCGCGCTGAGCTTCGTCCAGATGATTGAACTCGGAACGCACTTCAACCAGAATTTCCAGCTCATCCATATTGCCATTGCGGCTCAATACCAATTGATATTGGGCAGCCAGCTCAGGCATCTTCAGCACCAATTCTTCGACCTGGGTCGGGAACAGGTTCACACCACGCACAATTACCATGTCGTCGCTGCGGCCAGTAATCTTGCCAATGCGTCGCATGCTGCGCGAGGTGGGTGGCAGCAGCTGAGTCAAATCGCGGGTACGGTAACGAATCACCGGCATAGCTTCTTTGCTCAGCGAGGTAAAGACCAACTCACCACTCTCGCCTTCTGCCACAGGTTCGCCCGTTTCCGGATTGATGATTTCTGGATAGAAGTGATCTTCCCAGACCACCGGGCCGTCCTTGCTCTCCACACATTCCATCGCCACACCAGGGCCCATCACTTCGGACAGACCGTAGATATCGACAGCATCAATGCCAGCACGCTTTTCAATATCCAGGCGCATCTGTCCTGTCCAGGGCTCGGCACCGAAGATACCGATACGCAAGGACGTATCACGTGGGTCCATACCCTGACGCTCGAGCTCTTCCAAAATATTGCAGAAGTACGAAGGGGTCACCAGAATCACGTCGGGACGAAAATCCTGGATCAGTTGAACCTGCTTTTCCGTTTGGCCACCAGACATGGGGACCACAGTACAACCCAGACGCTCGGCACCGTAGTGCGCACCCAGACCGCCCGTAAACAAACCATAGCCGTAGGCCACGTGAGCGATGTCGCCTGGACGTGCGCCGGCTGCCCACATGGAGCGCGCAAACAGATCCGCCCAAGTGGAAATATCCTTGGCGGTGTAGCCCACCACGGTCGGTTTGCCGGTAGTGCCGCTGGATGCGTGCACGCGGGCTACCTGCTCGCGGGGAACCGCAAACATTTTGAAGGGGTAGTTGTCGCGCAAGTCCTGTTTAGTGGTGAAAGGAAACTTGGAAATATCCGACAACTGCTTCAAATCGTCGGGGTGCACGCCCGCTTCATCAAACTTTTGCCGGTAATGTGGCACATTCTCGTAAGCGTGCTGCAACGTCCATTTCAGACGCTCCAGCTGCAAGTTGCGAATTTCGTCAACACTTGCATGCTCAATTGCATCGCGGCCAACCTGTTCTTTAATTGCTGTCATGGTCTACTCCTGCCCTGCCGCTGGTGTGGTACTACCGACCCCCCCGGGTCCACAGGGTATGTTTCATCAAAAAAGTTATTTCTTTTCAATTCCGCCCAGTACCGTGCCATTTAGCCGGTACGAGCGCCCACGGAACAAGGCAATACGCTTGTTGTTCTGGTTCACCACCTCGATGTCATAGACACCGGTGCGACCTGCCAGAGACGCCTCGACCGCACGGGCGGTCAGGACATCCCCTTCAAAGGCAGGCGCCAGATAATCGATGGTGCAACCGGACGCAACAGTGGGTGCATTGCGTGAGTTGCAGGCAAACGCAAACGTACTGTCAGCCAAAGCAAAAATGAAACCACCGTGACAGGTCTTGTGACCGTTGAGCATATCGGCGCGCACCGTCATGCTCATATCGGCCGCACCGGGCGCCACAGCGTCCAGGCTCAGACCCAATGCCTGGGATGCCTGGTCATTGCCATACATGTGCTCACTGACCTGTTGAGCCAGTGCTTGTGGATCTTCAACAGCCATTGCGTTGCTTTGCATCACTTTCCTTTGAATTGGGGGGCACGTTTGCCCAGGAATGCATTAACACCCTCGCGATAATCCTCGGAGGCACCCAGTTCACGCATCAAATCGCGCTCCAGGTCCAACTGCTGATCAAGCGAATGGGCATCACTGGCGTAAATTGCTTTCTTGGCATAGGCCAGACCCTTGGTCGGAGCCTGAGCAAAATGGGCTGCCAGTTCGTTCAAACGAGCTTGGAAGGCCTCATCATCCACACACTCCCAGATCAGGCCCCACTGCGCCGCCTGCTCAGCACTGAGCTTATCGCCCAGCAAAGACAGGCCCATAGCGCGTGCCGTACCCACCAGACGCGGCAAGAAGAAGGTACCGCCGGTATCGGGCAGCAAGCCCAAGCGGCAAAAAGGCTGAATGAAGCTGGCCGAGCGGGTGGCGATCACGATGTCACCGGCCAACGCCAAGTTGGCACCGGCGCCCGCTGCCACACCATTGACGCCCACCACCACAGGGGCAGCCAAGGCACGCAGGCGGCGCACCAGCGGTGCGTAGTATTTCTCGATCGTGGCACCCAGATCCACAGGTGCGTCACCTGCGCTCATCTGACGCTCGGACAGGTCCTGGCCGGCACAAAAGCCACGGCCATTACCGGTCAGGATCAGCACGCGCAAATCAGCGCACTGCTCCACTTTATCCAGCGCTTGAGCCAAGGCAGCGTGCATATCGGCCGTGAAGCTATTGAGCTTGTCGGGACGATTCAAGGTAATGCGTGCTACGCCATTTTCCAGCTGAAATTGAATGCTTTGGTCAGTCACCTGGCCACCCTCCTTTAGAAATGCCAGCGAGTCTGAACGACACGGAAACGGTTAGCGACATAGGCCGAATCCGACAGGGACGCGTTGGCGGCCGGGTTGGCGCCAGTGCCGTGGAAGTCGCTATAAGCTGCGGTCTGGTTGATGAACACAGCACCAGTCAGGTTCAGGGACAGGGACACGCCGGAACGCTCGGCCATGCGCTGGATCTTGGCGGTAACAGCGTCATCGGTGCTGTATGCCGACAAGGTCAATGCACCGTGCTCGATCACGTTACGACCAGCCACTTCAATGCTTTGATCGGTCGAATCGGTTTGCACCACAAATACGATGGGGCCAAACCATTCTTGCTGGATCTCAGGCTGATCAATACGGGCTTGCAGGACCAAAGGCGTACGTACGCGAGCGCCCGGGAATGCGGGATGCTCCAGTGTCTGGCTGTCGGCCAGGATGGGCATGCCCAGCTGGCGGGCCTGATCAATACGCTGTGCGCAAGCTTCGTTTTGCACAGCACCGGTAATTTCAACGGCACGGGCAGGATCGGACACCAGCTTTTGTACTGCTTGAGCCAGGCCCTGAGCCACTTCATCAAAGCTCATCACGCCATCAGCGGTACGGATACCGTCACGTGGCACATAGATGTTCTGAGGAGCGGTACACATCTGGCCGGAGTACAGCGCAAAGGAGAAAGCCAGGTTGCGAGCAACGGCCTTGAAGTCCTCAACCGAATCAATAATGACCTGGTTCACACCTGCTTTTTCGGTGTAGACCAAAGCGTGGCGAGCATTTTCTTCCAGCCAGTTGCCGTTTTGGCTGCTGCCGGTAAAGTCGATCAGTTTGACAGCCGGGCTCATTGCCAGTTGCTGTGCCGTATCTTCCTGGGGCTCGTGAGCGGCCAGCAACACCACGTTAGGGTTAAAGCCAGCTTCAGTCAGCACGTCACGCGCGATTGCAACGGTAATGGCCAAAGGCAAAATTGCACCAGGGTGCGGCTTCACAATCACAGTATTGCCGGTTGCCAAAGAAGCAAACAAACCGGGGTAGCCGTTCCAGGTCGGGAAGGTGGAGCAACCAATCACCAGACCTACGCCACGTGGCACCACTTTGAACTGCTTTTTCATCTGGATGGGATCGTGCTTGCCCTGGGGCTTGATCCACTCAACCAAACCGGGGATACGAGCCATTTCCTGCCAAGCGTAGGCAACAGCTTCCAGCGCACGTTCCTGAGCGTGAGGACCACCTGCCTGGAAAGCCATCATGAAGCCTTGACCCGTGGTGTGCTGCACGGCGTGGGCGATTTCAAAGCTGCGCTTGTTCAAGCGGTTCAAAATTTCCAGGCAGACACCCACCCAAGCCTGGGGACCTGCATCACGCCAGCTATCCAATGCCAATTGCGACTGGGCCAAGAGCTGGTCTACGGGCACTTTGGGGTAACGGATACCCAGATCAAAACCGAAAGGCGACTGCTCGCTGCCTACTTCACCTTGAGCACCTTCCAGCGTCAAAGGAAAAGCCTTGTCACGGTATGCGTCAAAGGCAGCCTGACCGTCCTGAGCCGCCGTTTCGCCATAGACGCGCGGGCTAGGGTTTTCAGGGTATGCGCTCCAGAAAGTGCGGTCCTGAATGCTGCTCAAGGCTTGGTCTAGCGTTGATTGATGCGTTTTGAAAAAATCTGCTGCCATACAATGTGCTCCTGAAACTAGTAGGACGCCAGGCTGGGAAGCCGGCGTCCAGATTCTTGAAAAACCGCTTATCGCGCTGCGGTCTTAGGTTTCCTGATCGAAGTCAATCACCACCCGGTCTGTTACCGGAAAGCTTTGGCAACTGAGCACGAAACCGCGGGCTACTTCGTAATCTTCCAGTGCGAAGTTGGCGTCCATATCCACTTCGCCCTCTACCACTTTGCAACGGCATGTAGAGCAAACCCCACCCTTACAGGAATAAGGCAACTCCAGCCCTTGTTCCAGAGCGGCATCCAAAATGCTGTTGCTGTTTTTGTCTATCGTCAGGCTGCGAGTAATACCGTCCTGAATAATGGTCAGTTCGCATTCTTCCTTGCCTGGGGCCTTGCGGGCATCATTGCCGGTACGCAAAGCACGTGGGCCTTTGGGGGCACCGAACAGCTCAAACTTGATCTGGGATTTTTCCAGGCCATTTTCCTGCAGAGCAGCGACAACCTGCTCGCTCATGTCCTGAGGGCCACATACAAAGGCGACATCCACACTGGCGGGATCGAACCAGCGCTGCATCAACTGACGCACTTTTTCGCCATCCAGACGGCCATTGAACAGCTCAATATCCTGCGTTTCCCGGCTCATGATATACACGATCGAGAAGCGTTCCATATAGGTGTTTTTCAGGTCCTCGATCTCTTCACGGAACATGATGGCCGAGGAAGCACGGTTGCCGAAAAACAGCGTGAAGGTGGAGTTGGGCTCGGTATTCAGCGCGGTTTTTACCAGCGACAGAATCGGTGTAATACCGCTGCCGACCGCAAAAGCGGCGTAACGATGCGCCTGACCGGGTTCGAAGTCCACGGTGAAGTTGCCATCCGGTGGCATCACTTCCAAGGTGGCACCCGGTTCCAGATGGCTATTGGCCCACGTGGAAAATGCGCCGTCGTTCACGCGCTTGATCGCCACACGCAGCAAACGATCGTGCGGGGCGGCACAGATCGAATAGGATCGGCGCAGTTCCTGGCCGTCCAGGTGCGTACGCAAGGTCAGGTACTGACCAGGACGAAACTGAAATACATCCTGCAAATCATCGGGCACCGTAAAGGCCACCACCACGGCATCACGAGTGCTGCGGGAGACCGAGGCCACAGGAAGAGAATAAAACTGACTCATAGGACTAATGCGCCTTAAAGTAATCGAATGGTTCACCGCAGCTGATGCAGCGATACAGCGCCTTACAGGGTGTGGAGCCAAACTGGCTGATCACCCGTGTATGCGTGGATCCGCATTGAGGACAAGCCACGACGGGCGCCTCGGGCTGGCTTAGCAAACCAGAAATATCAACCGCACTTTGGGCCGGAGGAGCGATACCGTAACCGCGCAAGGCCACTTTGCCCTGCTCGCTCATCCAATCGGTCGTCCATGCCGGTGACAGCTTCGTATCCACACGAACCTGCTCAATACCAGCCTGCTGCAAAGCCTGCTCAATAGAGTGGCTCATTTCGTACATCGCCGGACAACCGGAGTAGGTCGGTGTGATGGTGACCACACACACGTCCTCCTCCCACTTCACGTCACGCACAATGCCCAGGTCCAACAAGGAGATCACGGGAATCTCCGGGTCGGGTACCGTGGCCAATATTTGCATGACCTGCTCGGTGCTCCAGGTCTGTGTCATGGCGATCACCAAGTGGCGTCGGGATACATGCGTGGCAGGTGCTGCATTTCTGCCAACAGAAACCCTAACGCTTCTGTGTGACGGCCTTGAGGACCACCACGATAGGCCTTGTGCTGAGCATCCTGCTCGGCTGGGCAACGCAACGTTGCACGCTCAAGCACGGTCTGGATGTATTCCAGGCAAGGCTGCCACAGGCTGGCCATCAAGGGCACGGCCTGACGTTGTGCCAGTTCCTGGGTGACTTCATCATCCAGGAACAATTCGCCGACATAGACCCAGGCTTCATCAATGGCTTGCTGCATGCGCTGATGGCTTTCGGGTGTACCGTCACCCAGACGCACGATCAGATCGGTCGAGCGACGCAGGTGATACAGCACTTCCTTGTGCGCTTTTTGAGCAATGGCACGAATCTGTTCATCACTGGACTGGAGCAGTTGCTCCAGCAAGAAGCAGTGCCAGGCATCAAACAGGAACTGACGCGCCAAGGTCTCGCCGTAATGACCGTTTTCACGCTCCACCAACAAGAAGTTGGCGTACTCGTGAACATCACGGTGATAGGCCAGACGGTCTTCATCACGTCCCTGACCTTCGGTCTCGCCTGCCAAAGTCAGCCACATACGGGCCTGACCCAACAAGTCCAACGCAGTATTGGCACAGGCCAGCTCTTCTTCCAGAGCAGGGCCGTGACCAGTCCACTCACCCAGGCGCTGTGCCAGCACCAAAGTGGAGTCGCCCATGCGCAGGGCGTAGGAAAATAAGGCTTTGTCCATACCAGTTCCTACATATTGATGCCGTCAGGCATTGGGAAGAAAGTAGGATGGCGATAGACCTTGGTGTTGGAAGGTTCAAACAGCGGGCCTTTATCACCGGGGCTGGATGCGGCGATATCAGCTGCGCGCACCACCCAGATACTCACGCCTTCATTGCGGCGGGTGTAGACATCACGCGCATTGTTGATCGCCATTTCGGCGTCAGGAGCGTGCAGGCTGCCCACGTGCTTGTGTGCCAAGCCGTGCTGGCTGCGAATAAATACTTCCCACAAGGGCCAATCGTTCTTGCTCATACTGAAAATTCCTTGCTGTGCAGCGGCGCTCTGACAGCGCCTGCTGCGAATCGGATCGAATCAGAAACCCATCTGGTTTCTAAGCCGTATTGATCAGGCCACCTTGCGGAGGGCTTCCTTTTTTTGGGCATGGGCCTCGAGCGCATCACGGAACCAGGCGCCGTTTTCATGGGCATCGACGCGGGCTTGGAGTCGTTCACGATTACAGGGACCGTTGCCCTTGATCACCGCCCAGAACTCTTCCCAGTCGATCTCGCCAAAGTCGTAATGACCACGCTCTTCGTTCCAGCGCAGATCAGGATCAGGAATGGTCAGACCCAGGTACTCGGCCTGCGGCACCGTCTGGTCCACCATCTTCTGACGCAGTTCGTCGTTGGAAAACAGCTTGATTTTCCACTGCATGGATTGGGCGCTGTTGGTGGAGTCCGCATCCGAAGGACCGAACATCATCAAAGCAGGCCACCACCAACGGTTGATCGAATCTTGAACCATGGCTTTTTGCTCGGGCGTACCGTGCAAGCACATCTGGATCAACAAGTCGTAACCCTGACGCTGGTGGAAGGATTCTTCTTTACACACACGCACCATGGCGCGGGCATAAGGACCGTAAGAACAACGGCACAGCGGAATCTGGTTAATGATGGCCGAGCCATCGACCAGCCAGCCGACCATGCCGATATCGGCCCAGTTCAAGGTGGGGTAATTAAAAATGCTGGAGTACTTGGCCTTGCCGGACAGCAGGTCATCGACCAGCTTGTCACGGCTCACGCCCAAGGTTTCTGCTGCGCTGTACAGGTACAGTCCGTGGCCGGCCTCGTCCTGCACCTTGGCCATCAAAATGGCTTTGCGCTTGAGCGAAGGGGCACGAGTGATCCAGTTGCCCTCGGGCAGCATCCCGACGATCTCGGAGTGCGCGTGCTGAGAAATCTGGCGCACCAAGGTTTTGCGATAGGCTTCGGGCATCCAGTCCCTGGCTTCGATGCGGACACCCTCATCGATGCGCTCTTGGAACCGACGCTCATCGTCGGACATCTGTTCGATATCCTGGACCTGCTTGACGCCTGTCTCTACAAGTTGTGCATACATGACCATCCCCGGTAATTGTGCTGAAAGCGTCCAAACAAAGTTTGTTTAGCCGCAAACCATATACGCTTCATTATTTAATACGAAAAATGTGATGTCAATCGTAAATCCGTATCATATGGCCTTAGCAGCGATGCTTTAAGGGTAAATACTTAGACAAAAAAAACCGAGGGAGCGCTTAATCGCTTCCCTCGGTCTTGGCCTGGCCTTCACGTTCACTTCACGGACCAGGAGTCAGATTGCCAAGTTGTTCTTAGCCTACTGCCGGCCCGTCCAGCCCACCCTCTTTTTAGAGGCGGATAAAGTGTTCGCGGTAGTGTTTGAGCTCATCAATGGATTCGTAAATATCAGCCAAAGCCTCGTGGCGGCTTTGTTTCACGAAACTTTTAACCACTTCTGGCTTCCAACGCAAAGCCAGCTCTTTCAAGGTGCTGACATCCAGATTGCGGTAGTGGAAGAAAGCCTCCAGGCGAGGCATGTAGCGGTACATAAAGCGGCGATCCTGGCTGATGGTGTTGCCGCACAAGGGCGATTTGCCAGCCGGTACGTGCTCTTTCAGAAACCCCAGCAACTGATCCTCAGCCTGCGCTTCGGTCAGCGTAGAAGCCTTGACCTTGTCAATCAAGCCGCTGCGACCATGGGTGCCTTTATTCCAGGCATCCATTGCATCGAGCAATTGGTTACTTTGATGGACCACCAAAACCGGGCCTTCGGCCACCAGGGTCAAGTCCGCCTCCGTCACCACGACTGCCACTTCGATGATGCGCTCTTTATCCGGATCCAGTCCTGTCATCTCCATATCGAGCCAGACCAGACGCTGTGTATGAACCGCCATATAATCATTCCTCAAAACGCCCATTTTACATATAGCCGCCCACATGCTGACTTTGTTGTTCATTATCTTCCTGCTTGCGGATGTTTTGCTGCGCTTTTATTTAGGGCTGCGGCAAATCCGGCACGTTCATCGTCATCAAAACGAGGTGCCTGCCGAGTTTTCTGAACGCATCGGACTGCATAGCCACCAACGTGCCGCGCGCTATACGATTGCGCGCACACGCCTGGGCCTCAGCGAGCGTCTGGTGGAAGCCGTGGTCTTAGTGGGCTTTACCCTGCTGGGCGGATTGCACTGGCTGGACATCTTGCTGGGCGAATGGATCAGCCACGAGCTGTGGCGCCAACTGGCCCTGATTGGCGCAGTACTGGCCATCATGGGCGTCGTGGGTCTACCCTTTGCCTGGTATCGCAAGTTTGTGCTGGAAGCCCGCTTTGGCTTTAACCGCATGAAACCCGCCCTGTTTTTTGCTGATTTGGCCAAGACGCTGCTTATCGTGCTGATTTTGGGCACGCCCTTGTGTGCCGCCCTGCTCAGCCTGATGACTTGGGCGGGTCCATCTTGGCCCTGGTATGGCTGGGGATTGTGGCTGGCCTTTAATTTGCTGGTGCTGTGGCTCTACCCGCGCGTCATCGCCCCCATCTTCAATACCTTCAAGCCGCTGGATGATGCCTCGCTGCGCGACCGCATCAATGCCCTGGCACAACGCTGCGGCTTTCAAACCAATGGTTTGTACGTGATGGACGGCTCGCGTCGCTCCGCTCACGGCAATGCTTACTTCACGGGCCTGGGACGTCAAAAGCGCATCGTGTTTTTTGATACGCTACTGAACAAACTGCAGCCCGAAGAAGTGGAAGCGGTCCTGGCCCATGAGCTGGGCCACTTCAAACATAGGCATATTCAACGCCGCCTGCTGATCAGTGTGTTTACCTCCCTGATCTTTTTCCTGCTGGCCGGCTGGGCTTGGGGTAAGGTGGATTTTTACACTAGCCTAGGGGTCATTCCCCAATTGGGTCGCCCCCACGATGCCCTGGCATTGATTCTGTTCTTTATGGTGGTGCCTACCTTCACCTTCTGGATGGGCCCATTAAGTGCCCTGCTGTCTCGCCGGGATGAATATCAGGCAGACAGCTTTGCCGCCCAACACAGCCAGGCCCAGGATTTGATCAGCGCCTTGCTTAAACTCTATAACGACAACGCAGCCACTTTGACGCCTGACCCTTTGCATTCTGCCTTTTACGACAGCCACCCCAACGCGATTGATCGCATTCGACACTTAAAAAGCCTGGCATGACATCCAAATACATTAGCGGTCTGGTGACCGCCGCCCATGGTCGCCACTACTTTGTCGAGCTGCCCGATGGCCAGACCATCAAGTGCTTTCCACGCGGCAAGAAAGCCGGGATAGCAGTTGGCGACCAGGTTGATGTGCTGATGCAAGGTAAAAACGAAGGCTCTATCGAAGGGGTGCAAGAGCGACGTAATCTGCTCTACCGTTCGGATGACTTTCGCACCAAACAGTTTGCCGCCAATATTGATCAACTCCTGATTGTTGTGGCTCCTGAACCGGCGTATTCCGAAGACTTGCTGGGCCGTGCACTGGTCGCCGCCTGGAGTGTTGATATCAAGCCGGTCATCATCCTGAATAAGGCGGATCTGGGCACGCACCTGGATCGAGCGCGCAAGAAACTGGCCCCGATCGCGGCTCTGGGGGTACCCATCCTGGAAATGGTGGCGCTGGAACCTGAGCAGACCCGTCAGACCCTGGACCCTTGGCTAGCGAACAAACGCACCCTGCTGCTGGGGCAAAGTGGTATGGGTAAGTCCACCTTGCTCAACGCCCTGGTGCCTGATGCTGGCGCACTGACGCAGGAATACTCCGTTGCCTTAGGAGCGGGTCGACACACCACTACCAGCACACGCCTTTACCACCTGCCCAATAGTGGCGATCTGATCGACAGCCCCGGCTTCCAAGCCTTTGGCCTGTCCCATATGACGCAGGAAGACATTGCCCATGGCTTCCCGGACTTTCGGGATGCCGTCGAGTCTTGTCGCTTTTATAACTGCACCCATAGGCACGAGCCAGGTTGCGGTGTTTTGGCCGCGATCGAAGCAGGCACTATCCATCCGGACCGTCATGCGCTTTACCAACGACTACTGGCTGAGCACGAAAACAAGCCGCGTTACTAAGTTCGAAGGAAACGGGGTAGTGATATAGGCGCTGCCCTGAAGACGGGCACCCGCATCATTGATACGGGCCCCAAGCGCCGATTACAGGCCCTTGGCGCGCGTGTCTCCGCCTGCGGACAACTGCTCCCAGGCGGCGGACAAATGATGGTAGAGATTGCGGATCAAGACCGCTGTGGCGCCCCAGATAAAGTAGGGGCCGAAAGGAATAGAGAAGTAATAGCGGCCAGCCCCATCGGGTAAATCAGCATGGTGCAGTTGGTGGCGTCGCGGGTCCAGCAAGAATGACAGCGGCACCTCGAACACCTCGGCTACCTCTGAGCTGTCGGGCAAGACCTGAAAGCCCGCTTGCAGCTCACCAATCACGGGGCGCATCGCAAACTGAGTGCTGGTGACAAAGATAGGGTGCTGGCCCAAGTAGCGCACAAAACGCGGCTCGATACCGATTTCTTCCTGTGTCTCACGCAAGGCCGCTTCTACCGCCCCCAAATCCGAGGCTTCAATCCGACCACCAGGAAAGCTGATTTGCCCGGCATGGTTATGCAGGTGCATGGCCCGGCGCGTGAAGATGACCGTAGGCCCCTCGGGACGCTGCATCACGCCAATACAGACGGCGGAGCGTACATTCATGGAGCCGGGCAAAAACTCGGGATAAAAGGAGCTGCGAAACAAAGGCTCTACCTGCCACTGTATGGGCTGGGCAAAAGCACTGCGCAGGAAATCCAGTTGCTGAGCCTGAGCAGGCAGTTCAGGCAAAGGGTCTAATGCAACCAGAGGCTGGCTGCGAGGGTCGAATCCAGGAACGATAACGGGCCTGATACGAGGCTTATCCATAAGAACCGGTTGTGATCCCACATAAAAACAAAGGCACCCGCCTGGGTGCCTTTGCATCGCTGTTCGCTTGGGATTAATTACCCGAACGACGAACGAGTTTTTCTTTGATGCGAGCGGCTTTACCCGAGCGTTCGCGCAGATAGTACAGTTTAGCACGACGTACAGCGCCACGACGCTTGACTTCGATGCTGGCGATCTGCGGGGAATACAGCTGGAATGTACGCTCAACGGCTTCGCCAGAAGAAATCTTGCGAACGATGAAAGAAGAATTCAGACCACGATTGCGACGGCCGATAACCACGCCTTCGTAAGCCTGGACACGCTTGCGCGTACCTTCAACCACGTTTACGTTCACAACAACAGTGTCACCAGGACCGAACTCGGGAGGCAGTTTGCCACCGGTCAGGCGCTGGATTTCTTCTTGCTCAAGAATAGCGATCAAATCCACGATTGACTCCAAAACCATCGTATCAGCCGCACACATTATAAAAATCGCGCTGACAGAGGATGAAAAAAATGATTAGCCCATGATTCTATCAGCAAAAAGCTTGAATTAACAAGCCTTTTGCTCGATCACGGCTTCGTTCAGGGGCGTTTAACTACGCTAAAATACGACACTTGGGCATTTAGCCTTGCATTAAACGCATCAATCGCGGCCCTTGCAGTATGCCGCCCTTCCCTTGTTCACGACAAGGGCCGACCTTATAAAAGGACACAGTCTATGCATGCCGAATACAAAGTTCCCGGTGGCAAGCTGGTCGTGATCGATCTGGATGTCAAAGACAGCAGTATCGCGCAAGCACGACTGAGCGGCGACTTCTTTCTGGAACCTCCCGAAGCACTGGGCCTGATCAATCAAGCCTTGCAAGGCTTGTCTGTCAACAGCAGTGCCGAAGAAATTGCTGCTCATGTCAGCCGCGCTCTGCCGGCTGATACCGAAATGTTCGGTCTGGACCCTCAGGCCATTGGCGTAGTCGTGCGGAGGGCCTTGGCATGAGGAGTTGGAACACGCTGTCCTGGGAACTGATCCATATGGAACCGCAAGCTGCGGCTTTGCATATGGCCTTGGATGAAATTATTACCCAGGAAGTCAGCGACGGCACCCGCGCGCCTACTTTGCGTATCTGGGAATGGCAGGAAGCTGCGGTAGTGATTGGTCGCTTCCAGTCCCTGCGCAATGAAATTGAAGCGGAAGCCGCGGCACGTCATGGCATTCGGCTTGTACGCCGCATCAGCGGTGGTGGCGCCATGTTTATCGAGCCGGGCAACACCATTACCTACTCCTTGAGCGTACCCAAGCATTTTGTAGCAGGCATGACTTTTCAAGAGTCCTACGAATTCCTGGATTCCTGGGTCATTGAGGCCCTGCGTGAAATCGGCATTGATGCCTGGTATCAGCCCTTGAATGACATTACCAGTGCAGGCGGCAAGATTGGTGGCGCAGCACAGGCACGTCGGGGCAATGCGGTATTGCATCACGTCACGATGGCATATGACATTGATGCCGACAAGATGCTGGAAGTTCTGCGTATTGGCAAAGAAAAGCTGTCTGACAAAGGCACAACCAGCGCTAAGAAACGGGTAGACCCCATTCGCAGCCAAACCGGCATGAGCCGCGAGGCGGTTATTGAAGCCATGCTGGATGTGTTCCGCAAAAAAACGGCACTCAAACCCAGCACGCTGGACGCTGCAACCCTGGACAAGGCTGAGAAGCTGGCACGGGACCGCTTCTTGTCGAAAGAATGGACACAGCTGGTTCCCTGATTTTCAGCATAAGGGGCAGTCTATGGGAATAGCTTAAAAGCCACCCATACTGCCCAGCCACAGCAAACCAGGAATACTGGCTCCCCATACCGCCACCAGACACACATCCATCACTTTGGCCTTGAAGGTCAAGGGTCTGGAAAAGGGGCGGGAAGAGGCGGCAGAGCGTACAGGACCACGAAAGCGTGGGGTCGCTTGAGGACGGTAATGGCGGCTTGGGTTGGACATGGCTAACTCCGATTACTGTTTTCTTATACAGTACTGTACTTAAAACCAGCATCGTGCGCAATTGCTGATACAAGTCTTGTTGCGTCTAGCCCACTAGGCAGGACAAAGCCAATGGGCAAGCCACTTTCGAGCAAGGTGCGAAGTCTGCCACCATGGACTGCACTATAAAAACCAAGCGCAGCAGCTGCCTTAAGCACTGTATAAAAGTACGCCCCTCCTCCCCTGTCCCTCGCTGACACCCACAAAAAAGCCCTCTGGCCATGACAGCAAGAGGGCTTTCGATTAAGGCCTGAAGATCAGGCCCCAAGTACAAATTACTTGTTAGGCTGAGGCGTCACACGCAGGTAGGGACGGATCTCGGTAAAGCCTTTGGGGAATTTCTGCTTCAAGACTTCAGGGTCTTTCAGGCTAGGGACAATAATCACATCGTCGCCATCTTCCCAGTTAACCGGGGTAGCCACGCTGTGGCTGTCGGTCAGCTGCAGGGAATCGACAACACGCAAAATTTCGTTGAAATTACGGCCGGTGCTGGCAGGGTACGTGATGATCAGACGCACTTTCTTGGCCGGGTCGATGATGAACACCGAGCGCACAGTCACGGTGGTGCTGGCGTTAGGGTGGATCATATCGTACAGATCCGACACCTTGCGATCTGCATCAGCCAGGATGGGGAAATTGACGGTGGTCTTTTGTGTTTCGTTGATGTCATCAATCCACTTGCCGTGGGAATCAACATCGTCAACGGAAACAGCAATGACCTTGACATCACGCTTGGCAAACTCATCCGCCAATTTGGCGGTGTAGCCCAATTCGGTGGTGCACACAGGCGTAAAGTCTGCTGGGTGGGAGAACAAAATACCCCAGCTATTACCCAAGAACTCGTGAAACTTGATGGTGCCAGCGGAGGATTTTTGTTCAAAATCAGGGGCCAGGTCACCCAGACGAAGTGTAGCCATTACGTTCCTCTTTCTAAATGCAGCTGCGATTAGGACATCACTGACTGGAATAATCAGGACTAGTCAGATGATTTTGTCAGTATAAAGAGAGCGTTTCAAACAATTAAAAGTTATATGGATATAGCCAAAAAAGGCCCGGCTGCAAACAACACAGCGCAGGCCTTTGTCACTTACAGCAACTCTGCCGACATATAGGGCGTCAGTTCCACGCCGTCCGCAACAGACTGAGCCAATGCCGTGGCACGTGGCAACAAATGGCTGGCAAAGAACACGCTGGTCGACAGCTTGCGACGCAGGAATGGGTCCTGATTGCCGTCGCTCAATGCTTTTTCTGCAGCCAGAGCAGCGCGAGCCATCTGCCAGCCCGTCAAAACGTAACCGGACAGCATCAGGAATGGCACGCTGCCCAGGAACACGGCAGGCAAGTCTTTCTGAGCGTTCATCAACGTGAACATGGCAGCACGCTCAACGCTCTTCACACCTGCTTCCAGACGGTCTGCAATCAAGCCCAGAGCCGCTTTATGCTCACCACCTTGAGCCGCACGCTCGCGCAGCTTGGCAACGGTGGCACCCAGTTCTGGGGCCAGGCCCTGAATCACGGCACCTGCATCACGCAGCACTTTACGGCCGATGAAGTCGTTGGCCTGAATAGCTGTGGTGCCTTCGTAAATAGGCAGGATGCGCGAGTCACGGTAATGCTGAGCAGCACCGGTTTCTTCGATAAAGCCCATACCACCATGCACCTGCACGCCCAAGGAAGTAACTTCCAGGGACATTTCAGTGCTGAAGCCTTTCACCACAGGCACCAGGAACTCATACAGGGCTTGATAACGCTTGCGAGCGTTTTCGTCTGCTGCATGACGAGCCTTGTCATTCACCCCGGCTGCAAAGTAAGCCAGAGCACGAGAGCCTTCGGTCAGAGCACGCATTTGTACCAGCATGCGCTGTACATCAGGGTGATGCGCAATAGGCACGGCCTTGCCACCGGTCAATGGCGCACCTTGAACGCGATCATTGGCGTATTCAACGGCTTGCTGCAGGGCACGTTCGGCCACTGCAATGCCCTGCACACCCACAGCGTAACGGGCGGCGTTCATCATGATGAACATGTACTTCAGGCCTTCATTTTCCTTGCCAACCAGGTAGCCGACGGCACCTTCACCGACATCACCCTTGCCTGAGCCATACAGAAGCACTGCGGTGGGGCTGCCATGGATGCCCAGCTTGTGCTCCAAGGAAGCACACCAGACATCGTTACGGGCACCCAGCGAGCCATCATCGTTCACCATGAACTTGGGGACGATGAACAAGGAAATCCCTTTCACACCGGCAGGTGCGTCCGGAGTACGGGCCAACACCAAATGGACGATGTTCTCGGCCATATCGTGCTCACCGTAGGTGATAAAAATCTTCTGACCGCTGATGCGATAGGAACCATCGTCCTGAGGCACAGCACGACTGGCTACCTGGGCCAGATCCGAACCAGCTTGTGGCTCGGTCAGGTTCATGGTGCCGGTCCAACGGCCTTCCAGCAAAGCGGGCAGGAAACGTTCTTTTTGTTCGTCCGTACCCACCATGGAGACGGCTTCAATCACCCCGTCGGTCAGCAAAGGACACAGGGAAAAAGCCAGGTTGGCGGCATTGATGTTTTCACATGCCACGGCACCAATCAGCTTGGGCAAGCCTTGGCCACCCAGCTCGACTTCGTGCTGCAAGCCTTGCCAGCCGGCTTTTGCAAATTCTTCAAAGGCTTTTTTAAAGCCGGGTGTGGTGGTGACCACACCGTCATTCCACTTGGCGCCGTTCTGATCACCAGCGCGGTTCAAAGGTGCTACTTCCTGCTCAACGAAGCGGGCGTTCTCATCAATAATGGCATCGATCAACTCGGCCGAGAAATCCTCAAAGCCAGGCAATTCCAGCACACCAGGTAGATCAGCCAGCTCGTTAAGCGCAAAGCGGATGTCTTGGGTGGGTACACGATACGTCATGAACACTCCTACACAGAAACAAAAAGGACCGAAGCCACAGTCTGGCCTCTAGGTATACGCACTGAAAAAAAGCCTGCTGGAAAAATTACCAGCAGGCCGATGGACGCTTAGAGCGCCTTTTCTAACTCAGGCACAGCCTCGAACAGATCAGCCACTAAACCGTAGTCGGCCACGCCAAAAATCGGCGCTTCGGGATCTTTATTGATGGCAACAATGACTTTGGAGTCTTTCATGCCAGCCAGGTGCTGGATCGCACCGGAAATACCCACAGCTACGTACAGTTGAGGCGCAACGATCTTGCCTGTTTGACCCACTTGCCAGTCGTTAGGTGCATAGCCAGCGTCTACAGCGGCACGCGACGCGCCCAATGCAGCACCCAGCTTGTCAGCCAAACCATCCAGCAACTTGAAGTTTTCGGCGCTGCCCAGACCGCGGCCACCGGAAACCACAACGCTGGCACCGGCCAGCTCAGGACGATCGCTCTTGGCCACTTCACGGCTGACAAAAGCGGAACGGCCCGAATCAGCCACAGCGCTCAGCTCTTCAACGGCAGCACTGCCACCTTCTGCAGCCACACCGTCAAACGCGGTGGTACGCACGGTGATGACTTTGACGGCATCGGCGGATTGAACCGTCGCAACGGCGTTACCGGCGTAGATAGGACGGGTGAAAGTATCAGCCGACTCAACCGACAGGATGTCCGACAATTGAGCGACATCCAGCTTGGCAGCAACACGAGGAGCAATGTTCTTGCCCGAGGCCGTCGCCGGGAACAGGATATGACCGTAATTGGAGGCAATACCCAGTACCTGGGCGGCCACGTTTTCAGCCAGGCCTTCAGCCAATGCAGGGCCATCGGCCAGCAGCACTTTGCTGACACCTTGAGCTTTGGCCGCTGCCTGGGCCACTGCGCCAGCCTGATGGCCAGCTACCAGTACATGCACATCACCGCCAATTTTCTGGGCGGCAGCCAGGGCATTGAGAGTTGCAGCCTTGAGCTGCTGATTGTCGTGCTCGGCAATAACAAGGATAGCCATTTAAATCACCTTCGCTTCGTTCTTCAGTTTCTCGACCAGAGTGGCGACATCGGGCACCGTGATGCCGGCGGCACGAGCTGGAGGCTCACTGACTTTCAGGGTTTTGATACGTGGAGCGACATCAACGCCCAGCTCTTCAGGAGTCAGGGTCTCCAAAGGCTTTTTCTTGGCCTTCATGATGTTGGGCAAAGTCACGTAACGTGGCTCGTTCAGACGCAAGTCGGTGGTGATGACTGCGGGCAAGCTGAGCTTCAATGTTTCCAGGCCGCCGTCCACTTCGCGGGTAACGGACACGCTGTCACCGGACACTTCAACTTTGCTGGCAAAGGTGGCTTGTGGCCAGTCCAGCAAGGCAGCCAGCATCTGGCCGGTCTGGTTAGCGTCATCGTCGATGGCTTGTTTGCCCAGAATCACCAGTTGAGGCTGTTCTTTGTCCACAACGGCCTTGAGCAGCTTGGCGACAGCCAAAGGCTGCAACTCAGCGTCGGTTTGCACCAGCGTGGCACGATCTGCACCAATGGCCAGAGCCGTACGCAAGGTTTCCTGACTTTGAGCAACGCCGCAAGAGACGGCGATCACTTCAGTGGCTGCACCGCTTTCTTTAAGGCGGGTGGCCTCTTCGACAGCGATTTCGTCAAAAGGGTTCATGGACATTTTCACATTGGCAATGTCCACCCCGGTTTGGTCGGATTTCACGCGCACCTTGACGTTATAGTCAACTACGCGTTTCACGGGTACTAACACCTTCATGTAATGTTCTCCAGTGCAGTCTTAAATAAAAGTTGTTCTGTTGAAATAAGGCTTTAAAAGAATTCCAAAGCCCAGAGCCACTCGCCTAAAGCCCGGCGAGGGCCTTGATGTGAGCCACCACGCTGCGTCCCAGCGACGAGGGATCGTAACCCCCTTCCAGCATACTGACCAGACGTTGTCCGGCGCTGGGCGCACAGGCTTGAACCACCATGGCTGTCAATTCTGCATAATCGGCCTCAACCAGACTGAGCTGTCCCATCTCGTCTTCCCGGTGAGCATCAAAACCCGCCGAGAAAAAGACCATTTCGGGAGCAAATGCTTCAATGCGAGGCAAGCAAACTTGCCTGAACTGGTCGATAATCTGAGCCGACTTGGTGTAAGCCTCAACAGGTATATTTACCATGTTTTGCGCTGCCGGGTCCTGAAAGGAATCAGGAAAAAACGGGGACTGAAAGAAACTACACATCAGGACCCGATCGTCACCGGCAAAAATTTGTTCTGTCCCATTGCCGTGATGCACGTCAAAATCGACAATCAGCACACGTTTGAGGCCATATCGTTCCATGGCATAGGCCACGGCCACCGCGATATTGTTGAAAAAACAAAACCCCATTGCCCGGGCCCGCTCAGCATGATGCCCGGGAGGTCTTACCGCACAAAAGGCGCCGCTTGCTCCCTCGTTCATCACGCCATCAACCGCATCCAGCCCCGAACCGGCTGCCGCATAAGCAGCCTCCAGGGTATGAGGATTCATCAGCGTATCCGGATCGATATTGAAATACCCCTGACGCGGCAACTGCTGCTTGAGCTGCTGCAGATACGCAGCATCGTGCACCCGCAAGATGTCCTCATCCGTTGCCAGCCGCGCTTGACGCTCGGCCAGATAGGATGCCAGACCGCTGGATAGCAGTTGATCATTTATGGCATCCAGTCGCTGCGGACTTTCAGGATGCCATCGGCCCATCTCATGCAAATGGCATGATGGATGGATAAAATATAGTGTCTCCATGAGGATGGATTATGTTCAGACCCACTCGAATTTTGCAAGCAGTACTGATCGCACTGAGCACTGCCGGCTGCGCTTCCACCACTTCCCCCGTCGTTTCCTCGGACACCAAACCCAGCAACGGCGCGGCTCTCCAGGCTTCTCAAAAAAAATCCACTATCGTCCAAATCAAATCTTTGGACGCGCCGCCATCCATTCAGGCTGGTGAGTCTCGTTCCGGACGGACACAATTTTTCAAATTAAACGGTGAATTAAACGATGACATTGCGTCCTACGCCCATGAAGTAGCGGCAGAGCGCAAAGTTCCATTGAATTTAGTCACTGAAATTTTGCAGCAAGCTCAATATAACGAGACAGCAGCCAAATTAATGCGCCCTACCCAGGGCCGTATCAAGCGCAGCTGGGTCACGTACCGACAACGCAATGTAGACCCCGCTCGTATCCAGGGTGGTGTGCAGTTCTGGCAAAAGCATCGTCTGGCTCTGGACCAGATTTCCCAGACCTATGGCGTGCCGCCTTCTATTATTGTGTCCATCCTGGGGGTGGAGACGGTGTACGGCAAAATCATGGGGGACTTCAAAGTCCTGGATGCTCTATTCACCTTGGGCTTTGCCTATCCCGACGACAGTCGCCCCGAACGCGGCCAACTGTTTCGCGATCAACTGGCTGACCTGATCGAACTGCACTATCAAGGCGAGCTGGACGCCCGTATTGTCCAAGGTTCGTTTGCAGGCGCTATGGGCATGTCTCAATTTATGCCCGGCAGTTTGATGCGCTATGCGGTCGATGGCGATGGTGACGGACGCATAGACCTGCGCAACAATCCGACTGACGCGATGGCCTCGATTGCCAACTTCTTGCGTGCCCATGGCTGGGAGCCTGGCCTACCTGTTTTCGCCCCTGTCCAGCTTAGTGCCGCGAATAAAGGCATGGTAGATGGTGGCATCTATCCCAAACTGAACTGGTCGCAACTAAGCAATGCCGGTGCCAGCGTGAAGGGCCAAAGTCAAAACACAGGCCCCTGGCAACAGTCTGCGCTGGGTGTAGTGAACCTGGTAGACGAGCCGCGCAAAACAACGGAGTACCGCTTGGGTACCCCGAACTTTTTTGCCATCACCCACTACAACCGCAGTTACTTCTATGCCAGCTCGGTTGCCGATCTGGCTTCCGAACTGGCTGATCGCATGGGATACGGCAGTCCTAATTAATTAAAGATGCCGGTGGACAGATAACGGTCGCCACGGTCGCACACAATAAATACGATCGTGGCATTTTCTACCCGTTGCGCAACGCGCATGGCCGCTACCAAAGCACCACCGGAAGAAATACCGGCACAGATACCTTCTTCGGCTGCCATACGGCGCGTCATGATCTCGGCCTCTTGCTGGCCAATTTCTTCAAACATGTCCACTTTGGATGCATCGTAAATCTTGGGCAGATACGCTTCTGGCCATTTACGGATACCAGCAATCTGCGCACCCGGCGCAGGCTGAGCACCTACCACCACAATGCCGCTATTTTGACTGCGCAAGTAATTGCCTACACCCATAATGGTGCCGGTCGTTCCCATCGCACTGACAAAGTGCGTGATCTGGCCATCAGTCTGCTGCCAGATTTCAGGGCCTGTACCTTGCATATGCGCCGCCGGGTTATCCATATTGGCAAACTGATCCAGCACTTTGCCCTGCCCTTCAGCTTGCATCTTCATGGCCAGATCACGGGCGTATTCCATACCACCTTGATCGGCTGGCGTCAGAATCAGCTTGGCACCGTAGGCCGTCATGGACGCGCGACGCTCCAACGACAGATTGTCCGGCATGATCAAAATCATTTTGTAGCCACGCACGGCGGCGATCATGGCCAGAGCAATACCCGTGTTGCCACTGGTTGCCTCGATCAAGGTATCTCCCGGCTTGATATCACCGCGGCGCTCGGCCTCCTGGATCATGGAACTGGCAGCACGATCCTTGACCGAACCGGCCGGGTTATTGCCTTCCAGCTTAGCCAGCAAGACATTACCGCGTGCCTGTCCAAACTCGCCAGGGATGCGCTGCAAACGTACCAGCGGGGTTTGACCAACAGTATCTTCAATGGTGGGATAGTTTTTCATCGATAAATCTCTTACCTTGCGCAAGAAGGCAGCCAGTTTTCACTGACTGCCCAGCTGACTAAACAAACTACTAGCTTAAAGCGAGTCTACGCCCAGAGCTACGGCTTTCTTCTTATATCCGCGTCAGCGGTAGTGGCGGCAGTCTTGCCTTGGACCTTGGAGGGCTCGACTTTCAAACCCGCCTGCTCCATCGTAATGATCTTTTTGGCACCAATGCCTTTGACCCGATCCGCCAAATCCTGCAAAGAATCGAAGGGGCCGCCTCGTTGACGCTCCTCCAAAATCAACTCTGCCGTTCGAGGGCCTATTCCTTTGATTTGCTGCAGTTGCTGGGCATCTGCTGTATTCAAATCAACAGCGCCCGCCAAGCTGAACGGCCCCATCAAAACAAACGCCAACAAGAATTTTAGAACCGGCCCGCGCCAGCTAGGGACAACATGCAAGCACCGGGAAAAAGCAGTAAGGGCGGACCAGGATTTCACTGATGTGGACATGATAAAGGCTCCTTGAAAAGAAGCCTTTATGGTGCTGCTGCCAAGATCAGAGCTGTTGCTTACAAAGCGGATTTAGCCATGCGTAACAGTCCGACTAGCCCTTTTTGTCCTGCCAGAATCAACGCAATGCCCCTGATTGCAGCAAACGACGCACGTACTCGGCCACCCCAGTTTGTACATCCTGGAAGGGCTTGTCATAGCCTGCTGCACGCAACTGAGTCAGGTCTGCCTCGGTATGACTTTGGTAACGGCCCTTCAAATCATCAGGGAACGGGATGTATTGCAGGAACTGCTGCGTCACCAGCTCGCTCAACTCCAGCGGCGGCAAGCCATCGTGCTCTCGCAGGGTGTTGACCACAGTCTGGGCCACATCATTGAAAGGCTGAGCACGGCCCGAACCACAATTAAATACACCAGACTGCTTATCCTGTCCCAGAAAATGCAGGTTCACGGACACGACATCATCAATAAAAACAAAGTCGCGCTGCTGGCCGCCATCAACATAGCCGTCCCAGCCGCCAAACAACAGAACGTGGCCGTCACGCCGATACTGCAGCATATTGTGATACGCCACCGACGCCATGCGACCCTTATGCTGCTCCTGCGGTCCATACACATTGAAGTAGCGCAAGCCGACCACGGGCGCACGCAGATTGTCCAAATGACGACGCAAGACCTGATCGAACAGAAACTTGGAATAGCCGTAAACGTTCAAGGGCGCTTCATTGCTCAGGTCCTCGACATACAAAGGACCGGCGCCATAAACCGCCGCTGACGAGGCGTACAACAAAGGAATGCGTTTGGCCTGGCAGTACTCAAAGATTTCCAAGGTCACGCGGTAGTTGTTATCCATCATGAACTGGCCATTACGCTCGGTCGTGTCCGAACATGCGCCCTGATGCAAAACAGCTTCAATATTAGAGAACTCGTCCCGCGCCAAACGGGCACGAAAATCGTCCTTGTCCATATAGTCGGCAATTTGGCCATGAACCAGATTGGCGAACTTGTCGCCGTCGCTCAGGTCATCGACCACCAAAATATCGGTCACACCTTGCTGATTCAGGCCCTTCACCAAATTGCTGCCAATAAAGCCAGCACCACCGGTCACTACAATCATGCCAATTCCTTTGCCGTCACAATGGACGTACCCAATTTTCCGACTACGATACCGCCCGCACGATTCGCCCAGCGCATGGCCTGTAACCAATCCAGACCTGCCGCCCGCATGACCGCCAGCGTTGCCAATACCGTGTCCCCGGCACCGGAGACATCAAACACTTCTTGAGCCTGAGCATCGACATGCTCACGCCCCTGCTCGGTGAACAAGGTCATCCCTTGCTCAGAGCGCGTAATCAACAAGCACTCCAGATTCAACTTGCGACGCAAGTGCTGAGCGCGCTGCATCAAATCATCTTCATCTTTCCAGGCACCGACGGCTTCCTGCATTTCCGAACGATTTGGCGTCAGGATAGTGGCGCCTTGATAGCGTTCGTAGCTTTTGCCTTTGGGATCAACCAGCACAGGGATATTCTTGGAACGCGCCAGCGCGATCAGGCTTTCCACCTGCGCCAGCGCACCTTTGGCATAGTCAGACAACACCAGCACCTGATGCTGATCCAGCAGTTCACCCATGTTTTGATGCAAGCGCCCCAAAGCACTTTCAGCGGGACTTTCTTCAAAATCGACGCGCAACAATTGTTGCTGGCGTCCCAGGACCCGCAGCTTGAGCGAGGTGGGCATGGCAGGGTCTTGTACCCAATGCGCCTGCACCTGGTCCGCTTGGGCCAGCTCTTGTACGGTTTTACCCGCTTCGTCCTGACCAATCACCCCTAACAGGCTGGCGTGAGCGCCGAGCGCAGCGATGTTGCGGGCCACGTTAGCGGCACCGCCCAAGCGATCTTCCACGCGGCCCATCTTGACCACAGGCACAGGGGCCTCGGGCGAAATACGCTCTACATCGCCGAACCAGTAACGATCCAGCATGACATCACCGACGACCAGCACACGGCTGGCAGCAACGGCCTGACTTGGAAATTCCATTATTTCAGCTCCTCCAGACGGCGAGGGGCGTAGGTCTCCCAGGAGTTACAACCGGGACACTGCCAATAAAAATGACGGGCTTCAAAGCCGCAGGAACTGCAGGAATAGCGGTCCAGACGCTGCGTGTGTCGGTGAATCAAAGAGCGCAACAGGCTCAAATCGGCACCAGCAATAATCTGGTCTACACCAACGGTCTCTGCCGCCTCGGCCCCCTCTTTAGAGTGAGCTTGATCCTGAAGCTCAACTTCCAGCATTTTGTCCAGACCGAGCAAAGACGGATGGGCACGCAGCGCATCGCGCGCAAAAGCCCAGGCTTGCAAATGGCCTTCCTGCTCACGCAAGACACGGAACAGCACATTGAAGATATCCAGACTAGGATGCTGCTGATAGTGGCTACGCAGCATGGCCACGCCTTCCTCAGCACGGCCCAGCTTACGGTAGCTTTCCAGCAATTCGGTCGCATATAAGCCCACATACTCAGGGGCGCTGCTCAAAATAGAGACCAGATAAGCACGTTCCTGCTCATTTTGTCCCTGCATACGAGCGACACGAGCACGCAAACTGGCCACACGGGCCTGTGAAGCATGCATGGCCTGTACCGTACCTTGCTTACGAATGGCATTATCGGCTTCATCCAAGGCTTTGGCAGCACGGTCGAAATCGGGCTGTTTGCCTTGCAAGGCCCCTTCGGCCTGTTCGCACTGGTAATGCACCAGTTGTGGCACCGGTTCGTCCACCAAGGCACGTAAACGACGCACAGCTTCAATAGCACGTGGCCAATCATGCTCGGACTCATAAATACGAATCAGGGCGCGCATGGCAGGAATGGCAAAACGCGTTTCGCGCACGGCTTCAAAAGCAGCCTCGGCCCGATCCAACATACCGGCTTTCAAAAAGTCCTGGGCGATCTGGAACTGAGCGTTCTCGCGATCGGCCACAGGCAGGTCAGCCCGTGACAACAAACTTTGGTGCACGCGGATGGCCCGCTCCATTTCGCCACGACGGCGAAACAAGCTGCCCAACGCAAAGTGCAGCTCGGTGGTTTCAGGGTCCAGCTTGGCCACTTCCACAAATGCGTCAATGGCGCGATCCGGCTCTTCATTGAGCAAAAAATTCAGCCCTTTGAAGTAAGAGTCCGGCAAGCTGCGGGTTTCGGACATCATCTGCCGAAAATCAACCCGCGCCGCAACCCAACCCAAGCCAAATAGAATGGGTACAAAAACCAACCACCAGGTTTCAAAATCCACTGTGTAACTCCAACTGCTTACAAAGGTGCCAAGGGGGCAACAGTTTCAGGGGCGACGGCAGCCGTGTTCACAGTCGATGCCTGGCCTTGCTGTTCCAGCCTGTCTTGCAGACGGTCCATTTCACGGCGCAAGCGATTGACCTCGCGGCGGCGGCGCATGACTGCACCCACCATCAATAGCAGTCCCAACACCAGGCCTAGAATAAAAGCAGCCAGCATCACGACGATCAGCGGAACGTCTTGAATAATATGCTCGGCAAAAAAGCTGACCTGCACGGGTTCCGTGTTTTTCAGTGCAAATAAAAGCACGATCACAAAAACGAGCAGACGCAATACCCAGACTAGATAGCGCATTATTAAGGCTCCAACAGTGTTTTTATAATGTCTGATTGTACGTGCAAGCGGATTTTAGCGCACACGCAAAACAGGCCCTAAAAAGGGCCTGTGTAATCAGTGTGCAAGTAGGTCTTAACCGTGACGGACTCTCGAATTGAGCTGCTCGAAGGCAGACGACTGGTCGTCCGCTTCGATTTGCTCTTGCTCGAGAAAGACAGAATCGACTCGCTCACGCAATTCCTTGCCCGCTTTAAAGTGCGGCACCTGTTTACCAGGCACCATCACTTTTTCACCGGACTTGGGGTTGCGCCCTACCCGCGGTGAGCGGGTAGAGAGCGAAAAACTGCCAAACCCTCGGATTTCGATCCGCTGACCGTTGGCCAAAGCCTGGGTCATTGAATCCAAAACCGTTTTCACGGCGAAATCCATATCACGCAGAGCCAGCTGCGGATAGCGGCTGGCCAACAGCGCGATCAGCTCAGACTTTGTCACGCTGATTAACCGTCGTCACGTTGCTGCTGATCCAGCTTGGCACGCAGCAGAGCACCCAGGTTGGTCGTACCGGACGAAGCGCTAGCTTCGGTCAGGCGGGCCATGGATTGAGCGGTTTCAGCGGTATCGCGTGCTTTGATGGACAACTGGATGGAACGGGTCTTGCGATCCACGCTCAAGATCATGGTGTCAATTTCCTGACCTTCTTTCAGAGCAGTTGTTGCATCTTCCACACGGCCCGAGGAGATCTCGGAAGCGCGCAGGTAACCTTCAACGTCCAGGGACAGCGTAACAACAGCGCCCTTGGCTTCAACCGATTTAACAACACCGTTTACCACAGCACCCTTGTCGTAGGTTGCCACGAAGTTGTTGAACGGATCGCCTTCCAGCTGTTTGATACCCAGGGAAATGCGCTCTTTGTCGGTGTCGATGCCAAGCACAACGGCGTCAACTTCGTCGCCCTTCTTGAAGTTGCGAACGGCTTCTTCGCCAGTCTCGGACCAGGACAGGTCGGACAGGTGAACCAGGCCGTCGATGCCGCCAGGCAGACCAACGAACACGCCAAAGTCGGTGATGGACTTGATGCCACCGCGCACTTTGTCGCCGCGTTTGAAGTTGATGGCGAAATCTTCCCATGGGTTGGCACGGCACTGCTTCATGCCCAAGGAGATACGACGACGATCTTCGTCGATTTCCAGAACCATGACTTCGACTTCTTCACCCAAGGTCACAACCTTGCGTGGGTCAACGTTCTTGTTGGTCCAATCCATTTCGGATACGTGAACCAGGCCTTCAATACCGTCTTCCACTTCAACGAATGCACCGTAGTCGGTCAGGTTGGTAACCTTGCCGAACAAACGGGTGTGTTGTGGGTAGCGACGTGCCAGACCGATCCATGGATCTTCGCCCAGCTGCTTGACGCCCAAGGAGACACGGCTCTTTTCTTGATCGAACTTGAGAACCTTGGCTTCGATTTCCTGACCCACCTGCAGAACTTCGGATGGGTGACGAACACGGCGCCATGCCATGTCGGTGATGTGCAACAGACCGTCGATGCCGCCCAGATCCACGAACGCACCGTAATCGGTGATGTTCTTGACGATACCTTTGACGATAGCGCCTTCGGACAGGGTTTCCAGCAGTTTCTGACGCTCTTCGCCCATGGAGGCTTCCAGCACAGCGCGACGCGACAACACGACGTTGTTACGCTTGCGATCGAGCTTGATAACCTTGAATTCCAGGGTCTTGCCTTCGTATGGCGTGGTGTCTTTGACAGGACGCAGATCAACCAGCGAACCGGGCAAGAAAGCACGGATGCCGTTGGTCATGACAGTCAGACCGCCCTTGACCTTACCGGTGATGGTACCGTTGACCAGTTCGCCGGACTCAAGCGCTTGCTCGAGCGACAACCAGGCCGACAGACGCTTGGCGCGGTCGCGGGACAGGATGGTGTCACCGTAGCCGTTTTCAAAGGCATCGATTGCCACGGAAACAAAGTCACCAGCTTGAACTTCGAGTTCGCCCTGATCGTTCAGGAACTCTTCGAGAGGGATCAGTGCTTCGGACTTCAGACCCGCATTGACCAACACGTAGTTGTGGTCAATACGCAGAACCTCGGCGGAGATAACTTCGCCGCTTTTCAGGTCTTGGTTTTTAATGCTTTCTGCAAACAAATCGGCAAAGCTTTCGCCGCCCGTTGCGTCTGTGTGAAGGTTAGTGGACATTAAATCAATCCGTTAGCCAAAATGGCCGTAAAAAAACACACCAGGTGGAACCCGGTGGAGTGAACAAAGCCCGACGAGCACGGGATTAGGCTGTCGGGACCGAAATGCCCGACCAAAGGTCGAGCACTTTATTTACAACTTCCTGGATGCTGAGCTGGGAAGAATCCACAATGTGGGCACCCGGCGCAGGCACAAGCGGTGCATGGGTTCGAGAACGATCACGTTCGTCGCGCGCACGCAAGTCCGCCAAAAGACTCGTAAGATTAGCAGAAATACCCTTTTCGCTCAACTGTTTACAGCGTCTTTCGGCCCGCACTTGAGCGTCGGCCAGCAAAAATATCTTCAAAGGAGCGTCGGGGAACACAACAGTTCCCATATCGCGCCCATCCCCCACCAAACCGGGGGCAACACGAAAATCCCGCTGCCGTTGCAAAAGCGCCTCACGCACCCGCGGCAAGGCCGCCACTTGCGAAGCCAGATTCCCGACTTCCTCCTGGCGAATGGCATCGCTGACGTCATCGCCATCCATGAAGATATGGGGGTAATCAAAACGCACATCCAGATTTTGCGCGGCCGCTTGCACCTGGGCCTCATCCTGGGCATCCACACCACGACGCAGGCAAGACAAGGCGGTCAGGCGATACAAGGCGCCGCTGTCCAGCGTATGCCAGCCCAGGCGCTGTGCAAGCAAAGAGGCAATCGTGCCCTTGCCCGATGCTGTGGGGCCGTCAATGGTTATGACGGGTATGGGGGTCTGCTCTGTCATGCCTGCACCAATTGTTCAAAAACAGAAAAATACTCGGGAAAGGTCTTGCTGACGCAATCAGGGTCCAGAATTGTCACCGGCACTGGCCCAAAGCTGGCCAGGGAAAAACACATGGCAATGCGGTGATCATCATAGGTCTCGATACTGGCGGCGCGCCATTGATCGGCGGCAATGGGATGCACCGTCAGCCAATCCGGTCCGGATTCAACTTGGGCACCCAGCTTGCGCAGCTCGGCCTGCATGGCATCGATACGATCTGTCTCTTTCACGCGCCAGCTGGCAATATTGCGCAAGGTGCAGGGACCGTCGGCAAACATGGCCATTGCAGCAGCCGTCATGGCCGCATCCGGGATGTGATTGAAATCCAGATCAAAGGACTTCAACTTATCACCCTGGGCTACGCCTACGCCAGACACCACTAGCTCATTAGCATGCCGCTCAATGCGGGCACCCATAGCCTCTGCCACGTCTGCAAACTGGATATCCCCTTGCAGGCTTTCGGTACCTACGCCCTCAATACGCAAGGGGCCACCGCCCAAGGTGCCCAGTGCAATAAAGTACGAAGCCGAGGACGCATCACCCTCTACGACATACACGCCCGGGCTGACATAAGCGGCCTCTGCAGGAACGGTAAAGCTGCTCCAGCCCTCCCGTTTCACCTGCACCCCAAAACGCGCCATCATGGCTAGGGTGATTTCAATATACGGCTGGGAAATCAGCTCCCCTTCCACCTCAATACGCAAAGGCTGCCCGGTACGAGCGGTCAACAAAGGGGCCGCCATCAACAAGGCCGTCAGGAACTGGCTGGATACGGTCCCTTTGACGGAAACGCGGCTCTGCTCGGCCTGCGTCAGCTCCCCAATGGCCAAAGGCGGGTAACCCTCGGCGCCCAGATACTGAACATCAGCCCCCAGACTGCGCAGGGCATCCACCAGATCACCGATGGGGCGCTCATGCATACGGGCGATACCGCTCAAATTAAAGCGACCACCCATCAGGCCCAGCGCAGCCGTCAAAGAGCGAAACGCGGTGCCAGCATTACCCAGGAACAGGTCGGCATCGCGCTGCGCAAAAGGAGCACCGCCGTCAATCACCACAGTGCCCTGCCCCTGATCCTGTACCGTCACGCCCATCTGTTGCAAAGCTGCCATCATGACGCGCGTATCGTCCGAGTGCAGCAGGCCCTCCAGACGAGTCTGGCCTTGAGCCAAGGCAGCCAACAACAAGGCTCGATTGGAAATGCTTTTGGACCCTGGCAATTGCAGTTGTCCGCTGGCGCGGCTAATCGGGCTCAAAACAAGACTCTCGTGCTGACTCATTGCAAACCACTCCTACTTGCCCAAAAACGGCGCGCCAAGGCAGCGCGCTCTAAAAATTCATATAAAGCCTGCCCATCCTGATCCTGCAGGGCCTGCTCAGCCTGATCCAGCGCGTGGCGCACTTCTTGCAGTTGCCCCAATACGGCCTCGCGATTACTCAGGAAAATATCTCGCCACACTTCTGGCGAACCTGCGGCTATCCGCGTGAAGTCACGAAACCCGGTGCCTGCCAAAGCAAAGCGTTGATCCGAGTTACTGCTGGAGGCCACTTGCCACATGAATACAGAGGACAAAAAGTGTGGCACATGGCTGACCGAAGCCAAGACTTCGTCGTGCGTAGCCGGGTCCATCAACATGACCCGCGCCCCACAGCGCTCCCACACCGCGATCAGACGCTCGCGGGCATGGACACTATTTTCATCCAGGGGGGTCAAAATGACGTTACGGCCTTCGTACAGATCAGCGCGAGCCGCTTCGGGCCCCACCGTTTCCGCACCCGCGATAGGGTGACCGGGAACGAACTGATTAATGCGATCACCCAGCGCTTCGCGCGCCATGCTGACCACATCCACCTTGGTGCTGCCGGCATCACTGATCAGGGTGTCTGCACGCAAATGGGGACGCATCGCCTTCAATACCGATGCCATCGCGCCGATGGGTGTCGCCAAGACAATCAGGTCAGCCTCTTGAGCGGCTTGCTCAATAGTGGCGACCTCATCAATCAGGCCCAGCTCCTGGGCACGTCGCAAGCTTTTAAGCTGACGGCCTACGCCCAGCACTTTGCCGACAGCTCCGGACCGCTTGAGCGCCAAAGCTAAAGAGCCGCCAATCAAACCGACTCCGACGACCGCCAGCACTGGAACCAAGGGCGGCGGCGCCATAGTTTCTGATGACGCTATCATGATTAATTCCGTTCCCTCTCAGGCAGTCCGTGCTCAGCGTGTTGCTTGGAAAAAGTGCTGGCACAAGCGGGATAGTGATGCAGACTTTGCCCCGACTGTCGCACCTGCAAGTAGAAAACTGCAGCGACGGGCAACGTCTCTGTCCTAGATAGGCAAATAAGGCCTTGAGGGAGAAGACCCAACTCCTCCCCACTCAGGCCGTTCTTGTTGCTAATGCCTAGAAGTCGTTTACCGGATAGGAACCCAGTATCTTGAAAAAGGCGACTTGTTTTTTCAGTTCGGTCAGGGCGGCTGACATGGCTGGCTCGTCACGGTGTCCGGCCAGATCAACGTAGAAATAATATTCCCACTGACCAGTGCGCGCAGGACGCGATTCCAGACGGGTCATGGAAACCCCGTGCACGGCTAAGGGAGACAACATGTCATACACGGCACCTGCCCGGTTGGGCACGGCCAGAATAATGCTGGTCTTGTCGTTGCCACTAGGCAAAGACTCGATATTGCCGATAGCCAGAAAGCGCGTGCGGTTATGCGGGTCGTCCTGAATGCCCGACTCCACGACGCCCAGATTCCAGGCCGTGACGGCGGTATTACCGGCAATGGCCGCAACCGTTGTATCGGATGAGGCAATACGTGCTGCTTCGGCATTGCTGGAAGCAGCTTCACGCAATAGATGCGGATAGTGCTTTTGCAGCCAGTTCTGGCACTGTGCCAAAGCTTGGGGATGCGCCATCACACGGGTAACGCCTTCCATCGTGCCGGACTGAGTTAGCAAATTATGATGTACGCGAATCGATCGCTCGCCCAGCACACGCAAGGGCGAGTTCAGCAACAAGTCCAAAGTGCGGTTGACGGCACCTTCAGTCGAGTTTTCGACGGGCACCATACCGACTTCGGCCTGACCGACTTCAACGCTACGGAAAACCTCGTCAAAGGAATCACATTGCAACCCATCCAGCGCATGGCCGAAATGCTCGTAAGCGGCCTGTTCCGAAAATGAACCTTGCGGACCCAAATAGGCCACGCGCAATACGCTTTCCAGACCACGACAGGCAGAAATAATCTGGCCCCATACGGCTTCAACAGCAGCCGGTGTGAAGGGACCATCATTTTCAGACTGCAAGCGACGCACGATGCGCGCCTCGCGCTCGGGCTTGAGGATGACTTCCTCGGTATTGAAGTCCTGCTTGATCCTGCCCACTTCCAGAGCCGCACGAGCACGCTCGTTGAGCAGCTCCAGAATCTGGCGATCCAGCTCATCAATACGATTGCGCAAAGGCAAGAGGCGCTCAGTTAAGGTATTAGCCATTCCGTCGTTCAAAATCAGTCATGAAATCGATAAGTGCCTGCACACCCTCCAGCGGCATGGCGTTATAGATTGAAGCGCGCATCCCGCCCACGCTCTTGTGCCCTTTCAGGGAGGTCAAGCCTGCAGCTGTAGCCTGTTCCAGGAACAGCGCATCCAAAGCCTGATCGCGCAAAAGGAAGGGAACATTCATGCGCGAGCGGTAAGCCGGATGCACCGTATTGGCGTAGAACTCGGAGGAATCCAAATAGCCGTACAAGGCTTCGGACTTGGCCGCATTGCGAGCCTGCATAGCGGGCACACCACCTTGTCGCTCCAGCCACTTGAACATCAGGCCAGCCATGTAGATCGAGTACGTGGGTGGCGTGTTGAACATGGACTGCTGCTTTTCGATATTGGCGTAGTTGAACGCCGAGGGGCACAGATCCATGGCATGACCCAGCAAATCTTTGCGGATCATCATCAAGGCAATACCGGACATGCCGGCATTTTTCTGTGCTCCGGCGTAAGCCACGGCCACGCGCGAAAAATCAATGGGGCAGGACAGAATATTGGAGGATACGTCCGCCACAACAGGCACGTTCAATTGGGGGATGTCGTTGAACTCCACCCCGCCAATTGTCTCATTGGTACATACGTGCAAGTAGGCGGAATCTGGACGAACCTCCCACTGAGCAGGCTCGGGAAACCAGGTCCAGGGCGCCCATTCTTTGCCCTGGTCCTGCCATGCCTGTCCACTGGTGCCAGCGATACGGACATCGCCATAACGCTGTGCTTCCTCGTAGGATTTAACCGACCAACTGCCCGAGAGCACGTAATCGGCCTTGCCACTGCCATTGCGCTGAATCAGGTTCAAGGGCAACAGGCCATTTTGGCCCTGCGCCCCACCCTGCAGAAACAGCACGGCAAAGTCATCCGGCACGGACAACAGGGCGCGCAAATCCGCTTCAGTTTCATCGCGCACGCCCATGTAGTCTTTGCTACGGTGGCTCATTTCCATGATGGACATGCCCGTGCCGTGCCAATCGGTCATTTCAGCAGCGGCCTGCTCCAGCACTTCCAACGGCAGCATCGACGGGCCTGCCGAAAAATTCCATACACGCATTACTCGTTTTCCTCGCTGGGGGGTTCCGCCTGGTCTTGGGCGGAATCAGTTTGATTGTCCTGCTCAAGACTATCGGCACCCTGGCCTTCTTCCTCAGCCAGCTCGGCATCCATTTCGTCGTCGGTTTCAACAACGCGGTATACACCAGACAGTTCGCTGCCATCATCCACACTGATCAGCGTCACACCTTGCGTAGCGCGACCCATTTCGCGGATCTCGGAAACACGGGTACGCACCAGCACGCCAGCGTTGGTGATCAACATGATCTCGTCGGTTTCGCGTACCAGCACAGCGCCCACCACCTTGCCGTTACGGGCTGAGGTCTGGATAGCAATCATGCCCTTGGTGCCACGGCCATGACGGGTGTACTCGCCAATCGGCGTGCGTTTACCAAAGCCATTTTCAGTGGCGGTCAGCACGGACTGAGATTCGTCTTCAGCCACCAGCAAGGCGATCACGGACTGCCCTTCTTCCAGCGTCATACCGCGCACACCACGGGCAGCACGGCCCATTGGGCGCACATCGCCTTCGTCAAAGCGCACCGCTTTGCCGGCATCCGAGAACAACATCACATCGTGTACACCGTCGGTCAGTTGAGCGCCGATCAGGTAGTCACCATCGTCCAGGCCAACGGCAATAATGCCGGCTTTGCGAGGGTTGGAGAAATCGGACAGCGGGGTCTTTTTAACCGTACCGCGCGAGGTCGCCATGAACACGAACTGCTCTTCGCTAAATTCCTTAACGGACAGCACAACGTTGATCTTCTCGCCATCTTCCAGCGGGAACATATTGACGATAGGTCGGCCACGCGAGTTGCGCGAACCTTGTGGCACTTCCCAGACCTTGAGCCAGTACACACGGCCGCGGTTGGAGAAGCACAGCAGGTAATCATGCGTGTTGGCGATAAACAGCTTGTCGATCCAGTCGTCCTCTTTCATGGCGGTAGCTTGTTTGCCACGGCCACCACGACGCTGGGCTCGGTATTCAGACAAAGGCTGGCTCTTGATATAACCGCTGTGCGAGAGCGTCACCACCATATCCATGGGGGTGATCAAGTCTTCTGTATCCAGCTCGGTCGCGTTGTGCTCAATTTCTGAACGACGCAGGTCCTTGCCAGTGGCGGAGAACTCGTCGCGCACCGCGATCAGCTCGTCGCTAATAATGGCGGACACGCGGGCCGGACTGGCCAAGATATCCAGCAGGTCAGCAATCTTGTCCATGACCTCGCGGTATTCATTAACAATCTTGTCTTGCTCCAGGCCTGTCAAACGCTGCAAGCGCATATTCAGGATTTCCTGGGCCTGCACTTCGCTCAGGCGGTACAAACCGTCTGTGCCCATGCCGAACTCGTTGCCCAGATCATCAGGGCGATATGCCTGACGGCCACCAACAATGGCACTGGTATCGGCACGCGCCAGCATTTCACGCACCAGGCCGGAGTCCCAGGCGCGTTCCATCAGCTCAACACGAGCGACTGGAGGGGTCGGTGCCGCTTTGATGATTGCAATGAAATCATCAATATTGGCCAGGGCAACAGCCAAGCCTTCCAGCACATGGCCGCGCTCACGCGCTTTGCGCAACTGGAATACCGTGCGTCGTGTCACCACTTCGCGACGGTGGCTCAGGAAGTAATCCACCAGCTGTTTCAGGTTGAGCAAACGGGGCTGGCCATCGACCAGTGCCACCATGTTCATCCCGAAGGTCTCTTGCAGCTGTGTGTTCTTGTACAGATTGTTCAAGATAACTTCTGGCACTTCACCACGCTTGAGCTCGATCACCAGACGCATACCGTCCTTATCGGACTCGTCACGGATATCGGAGATGCCCTCAATGCGCTTTTCGTTGACCAGCTCGGCAATGCGTTCTTGCAGCGACTTCTTGTTGACCTGGTAAGGGATAGCGTCGACCACGATGGCCTGGCGATTCCCTTTTTCCATGTCCTCAAAGTGGGTGCTGGCGCGCATGATGACGCGGCCACGACCCGTGCGGTAGCCTTCGCGCACACCAGACATGCCATAGATAATGGCGCCGGTGGGGAAGTCGGGGGCCGGGATGTATTCGATCAGTTCATCGATCGTGCACTCGGGGTGAGCCAGGCAGTACAAGCAGCCATTGACCACTTCCGCCAGGTTGTGCGGCGGGATGTTGGTTGCCATACCCACAGCAATACCCGAGCTGCCGTTGACCAGCAGATTGGGCAGGCGCGAGGGCAACAGGGCCGGTTCTTTTTCGCTGCCATCATAGTTAGGCACGAAGTCCACGGTTTCCTGGTCGATATCGGCCAGCAATTCGTGGGCGATCTTGGCCAGACGGATTTCGGTATACCGCATAGCCGCGGCATTATCCCCGTCGATGGAACCAAAGTTACCTTGTCCGTCGACCAGGGTGTAGCGCATGGAAAAGTCCTGCGCCAACCGCACGATAGTGTCATAGACGGCAGAGTCACCGTGAGGGTGGAACTTACCGATCACATCACCGACGATACGAGCCGACTTCTTATAGGCACGATTCCAGTCGTTATTGAGTTCATGCATGGCGAACAAGACACGGCGATGCACGGGCTTCAGACCATCTCGCACGTCGGGAAGAGCACGGCCCACAATCACGCTCATGGCGTAATCGAGGTAGCTGCGGCGCATCTCCTCTTCAAGCGAAACGGGAAGCGTCTCCTTGGCAAAGGAATCCATAGGTCAATTCTTTATAGATATGGGTTAAGCAGTAAGCCAGCCGTAAACGGACAAGGGGAAATTCTAGCACTTTCACATAGAGGGACGCAGCGTCACGCAGCAGCAAGGTGGCCGATAAGCTATCTAAAGAGCAGATTACTCAAAAATCTTTCGCTCATGAATCATGTTGAGCACCGATCCGGGACAGTTCGCCACCCAGATCCTGTTGCCTAAAACCAACAATAAAAGGAAAGAACAAGGCTAATTCCACGCAACTTCACGAATCGTTCCCCGTCCCCCTCACGCATGTGGCCGAAATGTCTTAAGATTCGACCTAACACGCATGAAACCCAGCGCAAGCAAGTCTTTGATCCGTTCAAAGGATTGCTATACTGGTTCCGTTAATCAGCGGCAGGGGTTCGCTGCGGTCACTTAACAGCATCAGCTCAACGAGGAGAAATATGAACAAACCCTCCAAAATCGCACTTGTACTCGCCATTGCCGCCGCATCGGCCACCGGTGCAGTTTCCGCACAAGAGTCCGGCGAAGTTAACAACTGGCGCAATCCGTTTGGCGACGTTTGGAAAAACGGCACCGACGAACTGTGCTGGCGTAACAATTTCTGGACACCTGCTACAGGTATTCCAGGTTGTGACGGTGTGCCCGTTGCTCAAGCCCCCGAAGCTCCTGTCGTCGCTCCTACCGTCACTAAAGTGACTCTGAACGCTGACACTTTCTTCGATTTTGACAAATCCACCATCAAGCCAGAAGGCCGCCAGGTTCTGGATCAAGTGGCTGACACCGTTCAGTCCATCGATCTGGAAACTCTGATCGCTACCGGTCACACTGACTCGATCGGCGCTGAAGCTTACAACCAGAAGCTGTCCGAGCGTCGCGCCAATGCTGTTAAAGCATACTTGGTCAACAAAGGCGTATCCGCTGACCGTATCTACACCGAAGGCAAGGGCGAAGCTCAGCCCGTGGCGTCCAACAAGACCCGCGAAGGCCGTGCTCAAAACCGTCGCGTAGAAATCGAAATCGTGGGCAACCGCAAGTAATCCTTGCTGCATCACGTATTTCTGTAGCTAAGGCTACAATTAAGGCTCCGCTTTTGCGGGGCCTTAATTTTTTTGGATGAGCCATGACCGCTTCCACCGTCACGAACGTCAATGTCGATCCCGCAGAGATCGATAAATTCAGTGCCCTGGCTTCCCGCTGGTGGGACCCAGACAGTGAATTCAAACCACTGCACGCCATCAATCCCCTGCGTCTGGACTGGATCTTGTCCTACACCGGCTCATTGGCCGGCAAGCAAGTGCTGGATGTAGGTTGCGGTGGCGGGATTCTGTCGGAAAGCCTGGCTCAGACCGGCGCTGAAGTTACCGGCATTGATCTGGCCGAGCGCTCCTTGAAGATTGCCCGTTTGCACAGCCTGGAATCGGGTGTGCCGGTCAAATACGAGATGATCAGCGCCGAAGACATGGCCGATCAACACCCCGAGCGCTTTGATGTGGTGACCTGCATGGAAATGCTCGAGCATGTGCCCGATCCAGGCTCCATCATTGCCGCCTGCGCCAAACTGGTCAAACCCGGTGGCTGGGTCTTTTTCTCCACCCTGAACCGCAATCCCAAATCCTTTTTGTTTGCCATTGTGGGCGCCGAGTACGTGCTGGGTTTGATCCCCAAGGGCACGCATAGCTATGAAGGTTTCATCAAACCCAGTGAGCTGATTTCCTCCGCACGTCGCAGTGGTCTGGATGCCCTGGCTCTGAAAGGTTTGGAATACAACCCGATTACCGAGCACTATCGCCTGTCCGGCGATACCTCCGTCAACTACCTGCTGGCCAGCCGTCGCCAAAGCTAAAGAGCTCACGCCCTCATGAATAAACTGGTTCTATTCGATTTTGACGGCACTTTGGCCGACTCTGCCCCCGACCTGGCTGCTACTGCCAATCGTATGCGACAGGAGCATGGCCTGCCCGACCTGCCCTACGAAGCCTTGCGTCCTTACGCCTCACACGGCGCCCGTGGATTGCTCAAGGTGGCCCTGGATATCAACACCGATCATCCTGACTACGCGCAGTTACGGGCCCAGTTCCTGCAGGACTACAACGATCACATGACGGAGCTGACCTATTTGTTCGACGGTGTCGCTCCCATGCTCAAGCAGTTGGAGCAAGCGGGCTACACCTGGGGTATCGTCACCAACAAACTGGAATATCTGGCTTTGCCCTTGATTCGCCATCTGGGTCTGGAAGAAGGCTGCGCGGTTACGGTCGGTGGGGATACCACTCAACACACCAAACCCCACCCGGCTCCCCTGCTCTATGCCGCCGAGCAAACCGGCTTTGATCCCAAAGATTGCCTGTACGTCGGTGACGACCTGCGCGACATTCAGGCGGGCCAAGCTGCTGGCATGGCAACCATGATTGCTGCATATGGCTACTGTGCCCAGGACGACAGCATCAATACCTGGCAAGCAGATCTCACCGTGCATCATGCTGCGGACATTTGGGAGGGTGTACAGCGCTGGGCCAAAGGCCAGTTGCCCAGTCCCTCTCCACTGGCCAGCTAAACGTGGCTTAAGGCAGCAGCTCTGACATACGCTGCTGCATCCAGACGGCAGGCGGAGGCAATGCCTGCCCCTGCCGCCACAGCATTCTGACTGCCAATGGCGGCAGCACCATCTCCTGACAATGCAAACGAGTCAATCGATTACGCAGATTCTCGTATTCAGCAATGTTCAGCGGCAAAATCGCCCAGCCCAGGCCGTCGGCAACCATATCGGCAATCACATAAAAGCTATCCGAGCGCCAGACACTGGGGCTGATGACGGTTTGCTCCGCCCCTTCGATATGAATAAGCAGTTGTCGATGAGCCGTTAAATCTTTGCGGCTGACCTGTATCTGCTGCGCCAGTGTGTGCATATGAGCAACACAAATTGCCTGCGGCACCGCCCCGATGTAGCTTTGAGCAAACTGAGTTGTATCTGCACCACGATCAAACTGAAACGCTATATCAGCACGGCCTTCATGGACGTAAGTCATCACCTCGGACGCGGTACCATTCAGCACCGTCAATTCCAGCGCAGGCCAACGGACCGCCATCTCTTTAAGTAACAAAAGCATGGGTTCGTGCGGTAGGGCCTCGTCCATGGCTATTTCCAGACGCGCAGACTGCCCGTGTGACAGATCCAAGGCCCGGCGATTGAGCACATCTACCTGACGCAGCAAGGCGCGTGCTTCCAGCAGCATCACTTGCCCCGGCACAGTCAGGCTTAGATTGCGGCGTGTGCGATCAAACAGCTCCAGATTCAAATCCGCTTCCAACAAGGAGATCGAAGTACTGACAGCCGACTGCACTTTACCCAAGTCTCGGGCGGCCTGAGTCATGGAGCCGGTTTCCGCGACCGCCAAAAAATGTCGAATACGCTCTAGTGTCCAATCCATCAATCTATTTTATAGATGCTAATTAACTTTGTCTGTTGATAATATTGATAGATCATAAGGGCTTTCCCCTAGCCTTCTGGTTTCCTATGTTGCACAGCTCGATTACCCATCAAGCGCCAAGTACCTCCCTGTCCCCAAGCCGTCGCTGGTTGATCCTGGCGATTGTCTCGGTCGCTTTGCTACTCATCGTCGTCGATATGACGGTGCTCTACACCGCCCTGCCCCGACTAACGCATGATCTGCACGCATCGGCCTCGGACAAGCTGTGGATTATCAATAGCTATGCGCTGGTTGTCTCCGGCCTGCTGTTGGGCATGGGAACCTTGGGCGACCGCCTGGGCCATAAACGCCTGTTCTTGAGCGGCCTGGCCATGTTCGGCGTGGCCTCGATTGCAGCGGCTTATTCGCCCAATCCCACCGCCTTGATTGCGGCCCGTGCTTTTCTGGGTGTGGCAGCGGCCATGATGATGCCCGCGACCTTGTCCTTGATTCGCATCACTTTTGATGATGAGCGCGAACGCGCTGTCGCCTTTGGCGTATGGGCCTCCATCGCGTCCGGTGGCGCAGCTTTCGGCCCGGTCGTTGGCGGCTTCCTGCTGGAGCATTTCTGGTGGGGATCGGTCTTTCTGATCAACGTCCCCATTGTGCTGATCGCCCTGCCACTGGGCTGGGTGCTGGTGCCCCGCTCCAAACCAGACACATCGCGCCCCTGGGATATCAAAGGTTCCCTGCTGATCATGGTAGGGCTGGTGGCCAGCACCTTGGCAATCAAGGAATTAGGCAAACCGCACACGAACTGGGGGCTGACCGCGGCCGCTCTGGCCATTGGCATCCTCTTTTTGACCTGGTTTGTACGTCAACAGAACCGTAGCCGCTTTCCATTGCTGGACTTTGCCTTGTTCCGCGACGCCACTCTCAGTACCGCTGTGCTATCTGCACTGACCGCTTCGGCCGCACTGATTGGTATGGAGCTGGTATTTAGCCAGCGCCTGCAGCTGGTGCTGGGTTTCTCTCCCCTGGAAGCCGGTCTGGCCATTATTCCTTTGCCTCTGGCGGCCTTCCTAGCCGGCCCCTTGGCCGGACGCCTCTTGAGTGTGATCGGCAGCAAAAGCATGCTGATTGGCTCTTTAACTCTGGCGGGTGTGGGGATGGGGGCCTATCTCTTATGGCATCAAAGTGCGCAGATCTTGCAGATCATGGGTCTGGTCATGCTGGGCTTGGGCATAGGTGCGGCCATGACGGCGGCCTCCAGCACCATTATGCAAAGCGTGCCTTCTTCGCGGGCAGGCATGGCGGCCTCGGTTGAGGAGATGTCCTACGAATTGGGGGGCGCATTAGGCGTCACCATTATGGGCAGCCTGCTGTCTTTCGTGTACAGCGCCAGCCTGGTACTGCCTGTAGATATGGGTACAAGCAGCTTGGCTTATGACAGCCTGGATCAGGCTTTGCTGATGGCTGAAACCATGCCACAGACGCTGGCTGAAAACCTGAGCGAAGCGGCCCGCCTGTCCTTCGACAAGGGATATATTGCCGTATTGGCCTGTTGTACGGCGCTGCTTTTCTTGGCGGCACTGGCTGTCTGGTACTACCAGAGACCCAAAGCCCACTAATCCTGCTTTAACAAAGCCAACTTGCCAGTCTGAGTCGCCCAGTACTCATGATCTGGCAAGGGCGCTTTTTGCTTGCTGATCCGCGTCCAGCCCGGGCTTTCACTCAAGGTCCGATTCAGTTCTACATACACGTGCTGCTCGGGCGTTAGATCCTGGTCGCTGACAATCGCCCCCACGGGACACTCAGCCACACAAATAGAACAATCAATACACTCGTCCGGATGGATAACCAGGAAATTAGGGCCTTCAAAGAAACAGTCCATCGGACACACGGTCACGCAATCGGTGTACTTGCATTGAATGCAGGCTTCCGTCACTACATAGGTCATGAAACAGGTACTTCAATAGATAAAGACGGGGCATAGCATAACAGCTGAACAAGTAAGACCTATGTTTGCTGTTAGCTATGCCCCATCACTCTGGTTCTGAGCTTAAATCGTAGGTGGAGTTGCGGGCATGAAGGAGAACGGTTTAGAGGGCTTGAACTGTCCCAAAACTTCACCCATATAAACGGTGCTTTGCTCAGGCCCCAGATCCAACTTCATGACTTTCCCCGTTTCAGCAGAAAAATCGACCTTAGTCATATCAACCCAAAAAGCGCCCGGCGACAAGACAGAGTCAAAGTAATACACACTCCGTTGATGGTCGAAAACCGTGCGCCAGCGAGTTGAAGAGTTGTTAGGTTGATCAGCCATCACCAGACCGTAAGGCGTGGAAGCATTACGAATCACGCTCAAAACACTCGCTACAGCCTTGTCATTGCTCAAATCACGGGGAACCGTGTCAATGTAAAAAGACGCGCGGGCAAACCGATCTGCTGCTCGGCTAGTACCTGGCAGCATATTTTTCCCGCCTACGTCCCGCCAATAATCCCTGATGGACAACTGCTGATTAAATGTGGGGGAGTTGGTCATCACCTGATAGTCGCGGCTATGGTGGATATGCTGCTTGCCATCAATGTACTCAATAATGGCGCTATCGCCGGAGGAGTCAGACATTGACAAATGCAGCTTTGCCAAACGCTCTTCTTTTTCGTTGGGCACGACGCCGGTCAACACGACAAACGGATTTTTCTCCAGCGCTTCAACAGCTTCAGCGACTGTTGCAAAGTTGTCCAGAACGTATTGCCCCCACAGAGACAAACTCAATGTCTTGTCACCTTTTTGCGGTGTGGGATATTCCGATTCCACTAACCAGAGCAAATTAACATTCAAACCTTTTTCATTGGCTCCGTCTGTAGAAGAAATATCAAAACCTGAGGCAATCACGCTTCCATATTTAGAGGTCCATTCAATAGAAGCAGGTCCAGCTTCGCCATTACGTTTTTCACCGCGCGGAAAAATCCAGAGGTTAGTTCTAACGTCTTGCTTCCAATCCATGGAACGACCAGTAATCACTTGACCGTTATCGCCCAGGAAAACAGCTCGGGTACACGCCTGAGAAGCCAAGGGCACCAAGGCCAGCCCTACCGCACACGCCAGCAAAGTACGACGACATTTTTGTAGCAACATCTTCCTCTCCAGAGACGGCTCGCCGCCCAATTAATCAACAAAAAAACTGACTGCCTTAGCAGCCATTACATTGGACACGGGTGTAACAAAAACAGGATTAAGACAGGACGTCAAGCCAAGTGACAAATTGTGGCGGTGACCCTACATATTCAAGGACAGAAATACCTTGCTTTGATAATAAAAACATTCGCTAACACATCATCGACCGCAATACTGTTTTTCTTAAAAAAACACTTTCATTCGTTTTACTGCTCCCCTGCAATCCAATTAGGAACCATGTAATCCACCTATTAGCTGCAGTACTAACGCAGAGAAACGAATACTCTTTCTAAAAAGAGCTGAGCGGCAACCGCTCTGGATACTCACTTCAAATACAGGCTTAATATCAGCCCATAAAAAAAGGCCCAGGAAGGGCCCTTTTCACAAGCGAATGACTCTAGAACTCCAGACATTCAAAAAAATCTGGCAAGCGCGCATAGGACTCCATCAACTGCTCAGTCAGATACGCCCGATCACGAGTTTCCAGAGCCAGCAGGTTTTCCCGATAATCTTCATCGGCCAAGCCTACCGCGATACGTCCCGCACTGACCTGAGCACCGGCCAGCAGCTCGGACAACTTGGGATCTGGCAGGGACTCCAAAGAGGTTCTCAACGCCAGTTCCTCCTCAGTAAAACCCACTTGTCCATCACGATCAGCTTGTAACGCAGCTTGCACTCGGGGCAACAAATTATCAATATCTTGCTTGCTAAGGTAAAACACATGCATGACACGTTCTCCATAAGTGGGTGATCGTCCTGTCCAGCATAACGAAATAAACAAGATTGGCGCTAGTGCGCCAGCATTCATGACAAACGGGGGAGGATTCCATGATTGGGGGGCATCAATTCATTTATAGCCGCTGGCTGCTGCTTGGACTCTTGCCACTGGCGGGCCTATCCCAAGCTCAAGTCACGGCACCTGCGGCAGCACCCGCCTTTGAGGCCAGTACAAACAAGAGCACCGCCAGTTCGCCCTCTTATACCGTACTCGTCACCCCCTACGCCTGGATCACCGGCCTGTCGGGCGAGTCCTCACCCTTCAAGCGCGGCCCAACACTGGATATCGAAAAGTCCTTTTCTGATGTTTGGCATGATCTGCGCGCTGCCGCTTTCATCAACACCTGGGCGCGCCGCGACAATTATGTTCTCAATAGCGATCTGCTCTACGTCAACACACGGGAAAGTGAAGTTGTTGGCGGCCTGCCCTTAGTGGGCGCCGCTGAGGGAACTGTAGACACCCGCATGTTCATGGCGTCCCTGCAAGGCGGCTATCGCCTCTATGACTCTGAGCAAGCCAGCCTGGATGCGCTGGCCGGTTTCTCTTTCTGGGACATTCGCACACAGGCTCATCTTTCTACGGCAGGCAGAACCAAACATCATCAAGAAACGTTTAATTGGGTAGATCCCTTGATCGGGCTGCGAGCGTTTTATCGCCTGAGCCCCGAGCTGTCTACCCACGCTCAAGTCCACTTGGGGGGCTTTGATGCAGGCTCTCGAATGAGCTACCAAGCCATGCTGACCCTAAGCTATGACGTGTCGAACAATTTCTCGCTGACGGCCGGCTACAAAATGTTGAATGTGAACTATCGGCGCTCCGGCCATGTCTTTGATACACGCATGTCCGGCCCCGTGCTGGGCTTGACCTGGCGCTATTAAAAAACGGGGGCAGCAAGCATCACCGCCCCCAGTTTTTTATCAAGCTTTACCGTCTACCTGATGACGACGTTCCCAGAAACGGGAGGCCACTTTATTGATCAAGTCTTCGCCTTTTTTAATCACGAAGACGCCTTTATCAGCCGACGCCCCTGCCCGATCCAGCAAGGGCTTGGCCTCGCCATCATGGCCGATGGCCTTCAAATGACCGTACGCGTCCGACACGAAATCAACAGCGGCTTTATTCGTACACAGCTTCAGAGCCTGCTCCTGCGTCATCAATAAAGCGACCGCATCAAAAAGAACCGAGGGAGCCCCGTCCACCTTCTCGTCAGCTGGCTGATGACTGCCATCCGACAAGGTGACGCCGCCCACCCGAGGCGCAATGATCTTGACCGAGACCCCGGACTCCTTGGCACTGGCCAGCAGCATATCCAGCAAGTCCTTATCGGCACCATCAGTGAGGAAAACTCCCAGCATGCGACCTGCTATCGGGGCTTTCTGTCCCAGAATAGACAGGGCCTTGGAAGGAGGCATATCAAGGGGTTGGCGTGCTGGCGTAGCCGCAGGCGGCAAATCCAGCCCCAAACCTTTAGCAGCTTGTTTGGCCAAATCCTCGTCAATCACGCGCAGATGCGACAGGACTCGCACGCGCACATGATTTAGCTGCACCTTGGACAATTCAAAGACCACGCCAGCAATCAGATGCTCCTGCTCTACCTCTGACTGCGAACGATAAAACAGTCTGGCCTGACTATAGTGATCGGCGAACAGCTCGGCCCGAACGCGCAACTTGCTGCCGTCCTCTACCGAACTTGGGTAAGTACGAAAGCCCTCGGGCTGCGCACGCGGGCCGGGAGCCTCGCCCACTTCATGCAAGCTATTAGGCTCGTAGTTTGCCCGTCCCTTGGGCACTTGAGTCTGCATCATGCCGTCGCGCTGGAAATTACTGAACGGACATTTGGGCGCGTTAATAGGAATTTGATGGAAGTTGACCGTACCCAAGCGAGACTTCTGTGTATCCAGATAGGAAAACAAACGTCCTTGCAGCAAAGGATCATCCGAGAAATCAATGCCGGGAATGATGTTGGAGGGCAAGAACGCAACCTGCTCTGTCTCGGCAAAGAAGTTGTCGGGATAGCGGTCCAGCACCATGCGCCCCACGATCTTCACGGGAATGCTTTCTTCTGGAATCAGCTTGGTCGCATCCAGCACATCGTATTCCTGCTGATCTGCCCATTCCTGGTCAAAGATCTGCACGCCCAGTTCCCACTCTGGGAAGGCCCCGTTTTGAATGGACTCGTACAAGTCCCGGCGCAAATAATCCGAGTCTGCCCCAGAAATCTTGATAGCCTCATCCCATAAGGTTGATTGCAAGCCTTGCTTGGGCTTCCAGTGAAATTTCACAAACTGGGATTTGCCCTGGGCATTCACAAAGCGGAACGTGTGTACGCCAAAGCCTTGCATCATGCGAAAGGATCGGGGCAAGGCCCGGTCGGACATCAGCCACATCACGGTATGCAGTGTCTCCGGCATCAGAGACACGAAATCCCAAAATGTGTCATGGGCGGAGGCGGCCTGCGGAAAACCGCGATCTGCTTCCGGCTTGACGGCATGAACCAGATCCGGAAACTTAATGGCATCCTGGATAAAAAAAACGGGCATATTATTGCCCACCAGATCCCAGTTACCTTGCGGTGTGTAGAACTTGACGGCAAAGCCACGCACATCCCGTGGTGTGTCTTTGGAACCTTTGGAACCGGCCACGGTGGAGAAACGGCAAAACACGGGCACCCGCTCGCCTTTTTTCTGAAACACACAGGCCTGGGTCAGTTCTGGAATGGGCTGCGTACATTCGAAGTAGCCATGTGCCCCGGTACCGCGCGCATGAACAATGCGCTCCGGGATACGCTCGTGGTCAAAATGAAAGATTTTCTCGCGTAGAACAAAGTCTTCCAGCAAGGTGGGGCCACGGGCGCCCAGTCGCAGGGAATTCTGATTATCCGAGACCGGCACTCCATGATTCGTGGTCAGGGCGATATCACCAGACTGATGCAGTTCACCTCCCTGGCCATGCGAATCTTGTGTGGATGTGGCCGTGGATTTTTTCTTCACCATATATCCTCCAAAACGAATCAAACCTACGAAGACCCCAGTAAAGGGGTTGATTCATCAAGCGATACGCGGCAGCGCTACGGTCTGCTGCCACGAAACGCCTAGCTTGTGCGGACCAGACTAACGTTTAAGAGCCTGGCGCACGGCATCTTTGGACTTAGCTACCCGGCGCTCCAAGGCGCCCACTGTTTTGTCGGCTTTGCCACCCAGTTCCAGGGCTTTATCCCCGGTGACCTTGCCAACTGTCTCCTTGATCTTGCCTTTGACTTCACGGACGCCACCTTTGACTCGATCTTTATCCATAGGTCTGGCTCCTTGAAAATGCAGGCAGCCGTGAGGACTGCCCGCGTTCATAAAAAACCAGCCTAGGACGTTTGACTGTTACAGGTGCGAGGCGATCTCTCGAAACGTAAACAAGCATGTCCTTGTCAGTTGAAATAGTGGCCCAAACGGCTGTGCAGCAATCGCTAACATGCAGTACTTGCCGTCGCTCTATACTGAGCAACTTACTGATTCACTGCCTAATAATGTGGATCTTGTTTCTTTTTGGAATTATTTTGTGTTTCAAGTCGCTGCTCTTGCTTTCGCCCTATATGTCGCTTGGCGACTGATCAAACCCCTGTCGCTCAAACCTTGGCTTAAATGGCTGCTTAGTGCCCTGGCTATTGCTGCCAGTTTGCACCACTATACAGTGGCCCTTTTTTGGGGGACACGAGCCTCACCGGAAATTCCGGGTGAAATCATCATGGTTTTGGGCTGGGCCTTTGGTGCTCTGCTGCTGGCGGCCTGCTTCACGCTGATCACCGATCTGGCTGGTTTGCTGCTGCGCGTGCTGTACAAGCCCGCCGGACTCATTATGCTGCGCTCCCCCACCTTGCGGGGAGTATTGGGCATTGCCGCAGTCTGCCTGTCGGCGCTAGGAGTGTGGCAGGCCGTGAAAGTACCTGCCGTAAAATCCATCGAAGTGCAGGTTAAAGGACTGCCCGCCAGCATGGACGGTTTCAAGTTGGTGCAGCTAACCGATTTGCATGCCAGCCGCTTGCTGCAAGGCCCGTGGATACAGGCCATCGTTGATAAGACTCAGGCCTTGAACCCCGACTTGATCGCCATTACCGGAGACTTGGTGGACGGAACGGTTGCGGCCCGCCGCGATGACGTCGCCCCCTTGCAAAAACTGTCTGCTCCGCAAGGCGTGTATGTGATTGCAGGCAATCACGAGTACTACACCCAGTATCAGCCGTGGATAGACCACTTTAAAATCCTGGGCCTACGCATGCTCTTGAACGAGCACAGCATTATTGGGCAAGGAGAAGCAGCCTTTGCTCTGGCCGGTATCACTGACAAGTCTGCTGCAGTGCATGGGCAGCCCACGCCCGATGTCGCCGCCGCTGTTGCCGGAGTACCTGCCGGCATGCCCATTATTATGCTGGCCCACCGCCCGGATACCGCCAAGGAAAGTGCTGCGGCGGGTGCTTCCCTGCAGTTGTCCGGACACACACATGGCGGCCATATTGTAGGTATGCACAAGATCGTGCAAATGGCGAATGATGGCTATGTAGGAGGCCTGTATCAGGTGAGCGATATGCAGCTGTATGTCAGCTACGGTGCCGGGCTGTGGGCCGGCTTCCCGCTGCGTTTGGGCCGCGCGTCAGAAATCACCCTGATTACCTTACGCGCCCCCTCTGCCCCATAAAAGAGATTGTCAGGACAGGCTGCGCAGCGCTCGACGACACAAGCGCTGCACAGCCGCATTGCCTGGTGCTTGACGCTGCCATTGCGCACACAATTCCCGCACCCACTGCGCCTGGTCCTTGGCTGCATCGTTCAGATAATTAGCGACGGAGTCTTGCACATAGACGCTGCTGTCTTCGCGCAAGGCCTCCAAAATAGGCAACATACGCTCCGGCTCTTTTTTCAACATGGCGATGTGCGCGCACCAGACTCCCCGAGGGCGCAAAGCCTCGCACGCGAAGCGTCGCACATATTCCGAGTCAGATTGCGTCCAGGCGTATAAAGCGGCAATCGCCTCATCCAACTGAGCCACCAGATGAGGACGCACAGCCATCCAGGCCCATTCACGCACCCCAAAATGCGGATCATCTGCCAAGGGGCGTATGGCCTCTAAGCGCTGGGCCACCGTCAAGGACTCACGGGCACCGACCATAAAGCAGGCCCAGCCACGGACCACATCAGCAGGATGACTCTGGCAACGCTTCCATGCCTCTTCACCGTAGGTTTCCAGCAGCCATTCCCCTATTCCTTTCATACGCTTGAGAATACCTAGCTGGGATAAAGCCTGGATCTGCTGCGCACCTTGCTCATCCAGCTCCGGAAACACTGCAGCCACCAATACCTCCTGGTCTATCGCCAGGGATTCAGACAAGGTAGCGCTGGCTAATTCTCCCTTGGACAGGGCCAAGAGAATATCGGGCGGAATATCCGCCACTTTGGCGTAACCCTTGCGATTGACTGTACTCATGATGCCTGCTCCCCCTGAGCTGCTTTGCTTAACAAGGCACTAAGTTGCGCACACTCGGCCTGAGATAAATGCTGGAATAAGCCGCCAATCCATTGCGCATGAGTCGACACCAAGGATTGCGCCAATGCCACCCCTTGCGGGCTGAGCTTGACCATGACCGAACGTCTGTCCGTCTGGGCCGCAAAGCGCTCCGCCAGGCCGGCTTTGAGCAAACCATCAACCAGGGTCGTGACCGTTGCCCGCGTCACGCCAGCGCGTTCAGCCAAGACATGAGAGGGCATTCCTTCTGGCGCTTTTTCCAGTAAGAACAAGAGCACAAAACGTGCTTCGCTCAAGCCATGCGGGGCCAACAAGGCTGCACAATCCCGATCAATGCGGGCAGACAGAGACAAGAGCTGAAAACACAAGGACATGCCTTGGATATTGGCCTCGCCCTGCTCCTGGGCATGGGAGAGCAAGGCCTGATATTTGGCTTCTAAATTCATAACTTGACATCAAATGATTTGATATCGAATCATAATAATGAAAATGCTCAAAGACAAGCACCAACAACAGGACTACAAACCAGCAAGTAGATTCGTAGAGCGGCCCTTAAAACCTGGATGACCGGGCTTGCCCCCCTGAACAGCACGCTTCACCTGCAATGTTCAAGAAACTCCGCAGCGCGCTTGTATGCGAAAGCAGAATTTTTCCCACTACAGAGTGTCGCCAAAATTCGACAATGCCAAATTTTCATCTTGATGCCACTAAGCCGGGGGCGAGCATGCGGTAAGGTATATGGCTGGCCGGACTATTCAAGCAATAATTGGCAAATAGCCCCGCAAAGGCCAAACCGTTGAGGCGGAAAAGGCGACAATAGAACGCAGTCAATAGGCATCGGGATAAAGCGCTGGCGTCACACCAGACACCGAGATCATCAGCAGCACAAATGGAATCCGATTAATAGCATCATGAATAGCATCAAGAAATCGAGCAAACTGGCGAATGTTTTATACGATATTCGTGGCCCCATCATGGACCGGGCCAAACAGATGGAAGACGAGGGGCAACAACTAATCAAGCTGAACATCGGCAATCTGGCGGTGTTCGGTTTCGACGCCCCGGAAGAAATCCAGCTCGACATGATCCGCAACCTGCCCAATTCTTCTGGCTATTCGGACAGCAAAGGTATCTTTGCCGCGCGTAAAGCCGTCATGCATTACACCCAGGAACAAGGCATTAAAGGGGTGACGCTGGAAGATGTTTACCTGGGCAATGGCGCATCGGAATTGATTGCCATGGCTACCAATGCCTTGCTGGACGATGGCGACGAGCTGCTCTTGCCTATGCCGGACTATCCGCTGTGGACTGCCGTTACCAGCCTGTCTGGCGGCACCCCCGTGCATTATCTGTGCGATGAGTCCAATGGCTGGATTCCTGATCTGGACGATATCCGCTCCAAGATCACGCCACGCACCAAGGGTCTGGTTGTCATCAATCCCAATAACCCCACGGGCGTGCTCTACCCGGATTCGGTCCTGCAAGAACTGGTGGACATTGCCCGCGAGCACAACCTGGTCTTGTTGGCCGACGAGGTCTACGACAAAGTTCTGTTTGACGACATGAAGCACACAGCCATGGGCAGCTTGTCTACCGATGTGCTGACCCTGACCTTTAACTCCCTGTCCAAGAGCTACCGTGCCTGCGGCTACCGTGCTGGCTGGCTGGTAATTTCTGGCGACAAGAACGCGGGTGCTGACTACATAGAAGGCCTGAGCATGCTGGCCAATATGAAGCTGTGCGCCAACGTGCCCGGTCAATGGGCCATCCAGACAGCATTGGGCGGCTACCAAAGCATCAATGATTTGGTGTGCGAAGGTGGCCGTCTGCGCCGCCAGCGTGACTTGGCCTATGAACTGATCACCGCCATTCCGGGTGTCAGCTGCGTCATGCCCCACGCCGCCCTGTACATGTTCCCGCGTCTGGACCCCGAGGTGTACCCCATCAAGGATGACCGTCAGTTCTTCCTGCAATTGCTGGAGGCCACCCGCGTCATGTTGGTTCAAGGTACGGGCTTTAACTGGCCCCATCCCGACCACTTCCGCATGGTCTTCCTGCCACACGAAACAGATCTGCGTGAAGCCATCAGCCGCATGGCTAAATTCTTGAAGGATTACCGTATCAAGCACGGGACTGAACGCCCAGAGTTTGCCGATGCGCTTATTCCAGCTCCTGTTGAGAAGAATCCGGAAGCCATCTAAATTGCTTGCGGAACAATAGATATAAAAAGCCAGGGACAATTCATCCCTGGCTTTTTTATTGCCCCATTGCAGAAAGCATCCCAGCAGATCTAAGCCAGAATGTGATAACCGCAGTCCACATACAAGGTTTCCCCGGTCAATGCGCGGGCGCCATCACTGGCCAAAAAAGCGCATAAGGGGCCCACATCATCGATGCTCAGTTTGCGTTGCAAGGGAGAGCGATGATGGCTGTCTTGCACCAAAGCACCAAAATCTGCCAAACCGGAGGCTGCACGCGTTTCCAATGGGCCCGCCGAAATAGCATTGACCGTGATCCCCGAAGGCCCCAGCTCGGCCGCCAAATAACGCACGCAGGCCTCCAACGCAGCTTTAACCGGCCCCATCAAACCGTAATTAGGAACGACACGTTCGCTGCCCAGATAGCTCATGGTCATCAGGCTGCCTCCCTGGGTCATCAAAGGCTCTGCCAACTTGGCCAAACGCACAAAGGAATGGCAGGACACATCCATGGCCTGTAAAAAACCGTCCCGTGAACTGTCCACTACTCGCCCACGCAAGTCTTGCTGAGGAGCCCAGGCAATGGAGTGCACCAGAAAGTCCAGTTTGCCCCAGCGCTGCTGAACGGTTTCAAACAAAGCCTGAACCTGAGCCTCGTCCGAGACATCCAGAGGCTGCTGTATATCGGCCTCCAGCTGTGCCAGCAAAGGCTCTACATGAGGACGCGATTTCGTGGAATGCCAGGTTCCCCCAAGCACAGCGCCCGACTCTCTCAAGGCTCGTGCGCAGGCCCATGCAATGCTGCGATTATTGCCAATACCCAGGACCAAGCCCTTCTTACCCTGCAAGCTCATGTTCATCATCTCGTTCTTTGATTGATTGCATGCCGTCTTGCCACAACCAGACTGTGCTAAAGCTAATCCTGGCTGACGAAGACACAAAAAAAGACCTTTCGGTCGCTTTTGATTGTAGCCCAGCTAAAAGTTAGCCGGACTCCATGGCAAACAATCAAGAAATAGACAAAGCACGCATAAACGTAGGATTAAGAGGAATGCACTCGTTTCAAACGCTGAGCTATTAAAAAGAATGAAATCAGCATTCAATCTTTGGCATTTTTTTTATTGATCAGGTTTTGAATTTCATCCAGAAATTTAAGTGCCGGCCCAGGCAAACGACCAAAACGGCGGTAATAGGTAGAAAAACGCCGCTCTTGATTCAGGCCTTCCACCACAATCTCCTGCACCATGCCAGCCTGTAGCTCGGCCAAATACATGGGCCGCCCCAACCAGCTGACAAACCCGGATTGAGTCACCAGACTTTTCAGCAAGGGAATAGACAAACTGGAAACCGTAACGGTGGGTGCGGGCAGGCCCTTATCCAGAAACAAACCCATCAAGCGCGTGTGGGGTTCGGTGTTTTTCGGAACAAAGCACCAGCGCTCCTCCAGTAAGTCCTCCATGCTGACTTTAGGCTTGGCCAAGAGAGGATGCTGTGCCCCGACCACCACCCGCATGGTTTCGCTCCACTTTTCATGACCGGCAACGGTACGCTCGGTTTCTATCGTTTCTGGAGCAATCAACAAATCCAGGTGATAGTTCTCCAGCTTTTCAACCAAGCCATTCCATATCCCTTCAGTGACTTCGATCTCTATGCCGGGCCAACGATCCAGATACGCGGCAATCGCCGTGGGCGCAAAAATGGCTGATGTACCCGCTGTGACACCAATGCGCAAAACCCCTGTTGCCAGTCCCCGCAAGCGATTCATCTCTTTACGGGCAATCTGCTCTTCCTGACTGAGTGTTTGTGCATGAGGAGTCAGCGCTGTGCCAAAGGCAGTCAAGCGCATGCCGCCGGAGTGCCGCTCGAACAAGGGCTCCCCCACCGCCTCTTCCAGGCGTTTGATGATGCGGCTTAAAGCGGGCTGGGTCAGGTTCATTTTGTCGGCAGCGCGACCCAGTGAGCCAGTCTCGACCACGGCCAAAAAAGCACGTAATTCGTTCAAGTTGTAGACCATACCGAAATGTAATGACTTCAACCTTAAATAGCAATATTCAGGAATACCCTTCAAACCTAAACTATAAAAAAAGATGAAAGACAGGGAGACCACAACATCATGCTTAAAACAGCTGCCAGCCTGGCTTTAAACAAACGCATCGGGTCCTGTCCTTTCTAGCGGATGGCTTGCCACGGCAAGCCATAACCCTTCAATTTCAAAGCAATGAGCAAGCCAACTATGAAAATCTGTATTGGTGGTGGCGGAGCTATGGGCAGCCTGTTTGCATGGCAGCTCTGGCGCTCCGGTGCCCAGGTCCATATTTACGATCCCTGGGTCGATCATGTGCAGGCCATTCAAGACCACGGGCTGCGGGTGGATTACGCCCAAGGACAGGAAATTGCCCCTATCCATGCCAGCACGGATGCCCACGATATCGGCCCCTGCGATGTGCTGATGATTTTTGGCAAATTCCACCAGACCGAGTCCCTGATCCACGCCTGCCAGCCGATTGTGCAGGCGGACACACTGATCCTGACCCTACAAAACGGCTTGGGCAATATCGACATCCTGAGAAAGGCCAACCCCGACAAACGTCTGGCGTTCGGTTTGACCACCTTGACCAGCGAACTGCATGGACCGGGGCATATCGAGTCCAGCTACAGCGGCACAGGTGAAACCTTTTTCTGGCCTTTGGACGGCCAAATTACAGAGAAAGAACGCCAGTTAAGCGCTCTGCTAAGCAGCCCTATCGGCACCATGACTCTGGATGCACAGATTGAGCTGCGTATCTGGAAAAAACTGGTGATCAATTGCTGCCTGAATACCGTCTGTGCGCTGGCCAATACCAACGTCGCTGGCGTCACTGCCACGCAAGGTGTCTGGCAACTGTTTGAAAACATCATCAGTGAAATTGTCACGCTGGCGGCCATCAAGCAGATCCCGCTCAGTCGCGATATGGCCTTGTCCTACTTGAGCCAGGTCTGCGAAGACGCGGCCGACCACTTTCCGTCCATGGTCATGGATATACGGCGTGGCAAGCGTACCGAGATCGACTGTTTAAACGGCGCGATTGTGCAGCAGCTGAAAAGCCGTGGCATGAGCGCCCCCTGCAATGAGACCGTGACCTCATTAATCAATGTCTTAGAGGCCCGGGCTTAATAGACCCGAAAACAACCATAACAAGCACTATCTGGAGGAAATAATGGCTGGAACTACCTATACGGGCGCCGCCTGGCCCATGCCCAAACGCGTGACCTTACGAGTTGTCTTTCTCTGTTTTCTGGCCATCTTGTTTGAGGGCTATGACGTAGGCGTGATGGGTGCCATCTTGCCTGCCCTGGCGGCTGATAAAGCCTGGAACCTCACACCCATTGAACTTGGCGCGTTGGGCAGTTACGCCTTGCTGGGCATGTTTTTTGGTGCACTGGCAATCGGCACGCTCAGCGACATGATGGGCCGTAAAAAAATGCTGATCCTGTGTGTGGCAGGCTTTTCCCTGTCCATGGCGGGGGCTGCCTGGGCACCAACGCCCTGGGCATTTGGCATTGCCCGCTTTTTGGGTGGATTGGCGCTGGGTGGAGTCATACCGGTGGCTGCTGCTTACACCATTGAGTTCTCCCCGCCGCATCGCCGCAGTCTGAACTATGGCCTGATGTACTCAGGCTATTCGCTGGGAATTTTGTGCTCTGCCCTGGTCGCCATGTGGCTGCTGCCCAAATTTGGCTGGCGTGAAGTGGTGGCCGTAGGCGCCCTGCCCATTATCTCCATCCCGTTTCTGATCAAGTTCCTGCCTGAGTCCCTGGACTACCTGCAGACTAAAGGCCGCCAACAAGATGCGTTGGCACTGGCGCGGCAACTGGGCTTGAAGTCTCTGCCTGCGGCTGCCTCAACAGAGCCTGCACAAGCGAACTGGCGCAGCGTCTTGCGTGCCATTTTTGGACCGGGCTATTTGCGTGCCACGGTGTGCTTCTGGATGGCCTTGTTTTTTGGAATGATGCTGGTATACGGTTTAAATACTTGGTTACCGCAGATCATGCGCCAGAACGGTTTTGACCTGGGTTCCAGCCTAATGTTTCTGGTGGTGTTCAGCCTGGCGTCGGCACTGGGTGGCATATTTCTGGGCAGCTTGGCTGACCGCAGCGGGCCGCGTCGCATTGTGTTCCTGTTCTACCTGCTGGGTGGTCTGGCCATTCTGGGCTTGATGCTGGGTAACTCCCTGCTGGTGAACTACATTCTGGTGGCTCTGGCAGGCATAGGCAGCATTTCCACATCCCTGATTCTGACGGGTTACTTGACCAACTATTACAGCCCACATGCCCGCGGTACCGCGACTGGCTGGGCCATGAGCTTTGCGCGTCTGGGCGCGGTATGCGGCCCCTTGGTGGGCGGCTATATCGGTAATCTGGGACTGGCCGTCAGCTGGAACTTTATTGTGTTCTCCATCGCCGGATTGGGAGCGGCCTTGATGGTGGCAGCCATCCCCGCGCGTCCTGCCGGAGAGTAAATCAGCTAGTTTTTAAAAGCGGCAGATTCAGGCACACCCTCGGGCAAACTTGCCAGGACTGCCGCTTGCAGTTCACGCACAAAGTCGGTGTCCCCCATCGACCTGCTCAGCATGCCAGCCCCTAGCATGGCGGCAAATAAAAGCAGAATCTGCTCTTCAGATTGCCCCGCGGTGGTCTGTGCAGCCACCGCACGAAACTGCTCAAACAGCTTTTGCACCCCTTCGCTGTAAATAGCCGTCGCCTGCGCGTCCGGCGGCAAGCCACTAGTCAGCGAAGAAAAAGCCAGTATCGGGCAGCCTTGTGTCTGGGGCCTCTGTTTGAAGTAGCGCTGCATCATAAGCTGCAAGCCTTGGGCCGCGTCCTCTTCATAACGCTTGAGCATGCGCCCCCAGGATTCAGAGGACTGCGTGAAGGCAAATTGGGAAGCCTCATCAATCAAGGCCTCCTTGGAGGCAAACTGCTTGTAAAAAGCACCGGCGGTCAGACCGGCCTCCTGCATGATGTCGCCGATAGACACGCCTTCTACGCCATGTTTGCGAAATAATCGGCAAGCCGTTTCCAGCACACGCTCACGGTTGCGTTCAGCCTGCTCACGCGAGACGCGCCCCATTCAAGCCTCCGGACGACGAAAAGCGATGAGCTTGGCAGTCAGACGTTGGCACAGCTCACCATCCTGATTTAGGGTGAGCGACTCTACCGTCACGATTCCTCTGTCTGCACGGGAGCGCGAAGGCTGAATATCCAAAATGGTGCTGACGACATGCAAGACATCATTAGGGCGTGTGGGGCGTGGCCAGTCCATCTGACCACCCGCCCCGATAATCCCCTGACTGAACTCCAAGCTACCCACCAAGAGCTTCATGGTGATGGCTGCGGTATGCCAGCCACTGGCAGCCAAACCCTGAAAAAACGTATCCTTGGCCGCTTCAGCATCCAGGTGAAACACCTGCGGGTCAAACTGGCGGGCAAAGCTGATGATCTGTTCTTCATCCATCGCATGTTCCCCACTGCGAAACTTCATGCCAATGGCAAGATCATCAAGATAAACAGATGTCTGAGTGCTCATCCCTGCGCTCTCCAAAAAGTGACTACGTGCCGGTCGTGGCTGGCTAAAAATAGAATATGAACTGCAGCTATCCTCACACAGAGCAGTTTTAAAATCAATAATAGATTACGATCACCTTCTATTTTTTCTTGATGAGATGCTTCATCTATCGAGCACTAGCAAGGAGAATGCGATGGAAAACCAACACCTGGTTTTGTGATCCCGCTTCAGTGATTACAATTGCCCCTTGCCGTATTGCCGGGCGAGCAGGCTTTTGCAACCTTCCAGACGCTAGCTGGGTCTTGCCCATGCGGCTTGACCCAAAAGCAGTCTCAGGCACACCCGGCCCGATTAACCTTTAACTTAAGAGGAGGACCCCACGCTATGTGCAAATTCATTTATGCACTCTTTTTTGGTATAGAAAACAGCTCAAGTTTCGATTTCGCAGCGCGATAATCTGGACTTGAGCGAAGCCAAGCCTTACTGATTACTTCACTCAGGCCTCAAGAATTATCGTCAGCTTCTATATGACGAGGATGCGCTCTGCGCGCACCGAAAACTTGAGCATCTCATGAGTACATTACTGTCAGTCCACTCCCTTTCTTACGAAACCCTTTCCGGCCCTTTATTTAAAAACATTTCCCTCACAATCAAGGCCGGGGATCGAGTTGGACTTATAGGCCACAACGGATGTGGCAAAAGCACATTGATCAGCCTGCTTTGCGGTGAACTGACACCCAAAGAAGGCAGTATCTCTTTATCAAACCAATGCATTCTGGCCCGTGTTGAACAATACCTGCCAGCGCATCTGCACGCCTTGAGCTTATTGAATGCCGTGCTTGCCGTCTTACCGGCGGACCAGCAAAGCAGCGATGCCTGGCGAGCCGAAACCTTGCTGACGGAGATGGGCTTTGTAGAGCAAGACTGGAGCACTTTGGTCGGTGCCTTGAGCGGGGGGCAATATACCCGTCTGCTATTGGCACGGGCGCTAATCGTGCAACCGGACTTGCTCTTGCTGGATGAGCCCAGCAATCACCTGGACCTGCCTTCTTTACTTTGGCTGGAGAGCTTTCTGGCAAGCTGGCGCGGCTCGTTCGTACTGGTGTCCCACGACCAGCGTTTACTGGATCGTGTCAGCAACAGCACTGTCATCCTGCGCGATCATGCCTTGTCCTTTTTCTCGCTGCCTTGCTCGGCCGCGCGCGAAGCATTGCAAAACCAGGACGAGGCAGATTACCGCCGTCGTCAGGGAGAGCAAAAGGAAATTGATCGCATCGAGCAAAGTGCGAAACGCCTGGCAATTTGGGGACAGGTCTACGACAACGAAGCGTTTTCGCGCAAGGCTCAAAGCATGGAGAAGCGCCTCTCCAAGTTGCGAGATCGCCAAACCGATCTGACAGAGGGAACCCCCTGGACATTGCAATTGCATGGCCTGGAAATGAAAGCAGATCGGCTGCTGGATATCGAAGATCTGGCCGTCAGCCCCGATGTGGATCTGCCTGCCCTCTTTCGTGCCTCCGGCTTGCAAGTGCGAAGTGGCGATCGTATCGGACTGGTGGGCAGAAACGGTTGCGGGAAATCCTCCCTGCTACGCCAGCTTTGGCGCAACTGGACCGCAGGCCAGGAAAGCGAAGCGCTAAAGTTTCATCCGCAATGCAGCGTCGGTTATTACGACCAGGATCAACTGCAGCTGGATGGCTCCAAGACCTTGCTCTCTGCCTTGGGGGACTTTTCCCCTGCCCCCGATGAGATCAAGAAACGGGCCTTGATCAGCGCTGGATTCCCCTATCTGCGGCACACGCAGCAGGTAGATCAGCTCAGCGGTGGCGAGCGAGCCCGGCTAATGTTTATTGCGCTGTCTCTGGCTAAGTACCACCTGCTATTTCTGGACGAGCCGACCAACCATCTGGACCTGGAAGGCAAGGAAGAACTGGCCGAGGAACTATGCCAATTCGACGGGGGATTTATCCTGGTGACCCATGATCGGGAGCTGCTGGAACAAAGCTGCAACCGCTTCTGGTTCATCCAGGACGGCGTTCTTGTCGAGATGCAGGATTTACCGCAGTTATATGCAGCGCTATCTCAGACCCAGCCTCAAAGGCAAGGCGCTTCTAGCCCTGGTAAAGACAGCACCCCCTCCAGCCAAACAGCAGAGCCAGAACCTAGTTCTGAAGACGCCTTGCTGCAAGAGCTAATTGAACTGGAGGGCCGCTTGGCAGATGATCTGGCCCGCAAACCCAAGCACCAGAAAATCGCCTTGCAAGAGCTTTGGCAAAAGGAAATCCAATCCATACGCCAAGCTCTGGACTTGTCTTAAAGAAGTGTGCTTCCGGCCCGGGTGCCAAGTGAGCTTGCGATCACATAGCACCCAGCGTGGGAATACGCATTTGCTTGAAATCCGCCCCCTTGCTGCATCGTTTTTCCGCAGCCAGGGGGCGGAGCTATTACGCTGGCCTAAGCCCTGATATGCAAAGTCATCCCTTGCACCATCAAGGGTGAATCATCACGTAAGGGCTCAACTTCCCCGCTTGCTTGAAAGCCATAATTTTCATACAGCGTGATGGCAGCCACGTTGGTCTTGGTAACTCCCAAACGAACTTGACTGGCTCCGTGCTGCTCTGCCCACTTCACTGCGTCATCCAACAAGAGGTAGCCAGCACGCAATCCCCGCCACTGGGGAGCCACCCACATCTGGTAGATATCTGCTGTTTGAGCATCCGTGCTGGATAAGACGCACCAGATCAAGCCGCAAGGCACGCCGTCTTTTTCAGCGAACAAAACATAGTTGGTATCCGAATTAGCGGCGGCTTTCATCCGCTCTATCCAGAACTCGTCAGCACGCGCGGCCTCCGCCTCGTAAGTACTGCCAAACGCATCGGGGGACTCTTGCAAAGCACCCAAACGCAAGGCCTTATAACTAAGCCATTCCTGCGCTTGAACGGGACGGACAGCAATCACAGAGCATCCTTTAATCATTAACGGTGATCTTGCAACTTTACAGAGAACTCAGCGATTTCGCAGAGAGTCTTGGCTGCTAGTCATCACTGCCGTTTCCGCACAGGGATGACAGGCCAACCGCTAAGCCTCGACAGCGTTAGAAGGCACACAAAACCTGACTGAGAGCATGGCGATGCTTGGTCCCGGCATCCATTTTCAGACCAACTCGCTGTCCTTAAAAAAAAACAGCCCACACAGTGGGCTGCTTCGTACTGACTACGCGATAAACGGCTGGCGCAAACTCAGGGCCGTACAGCCGTCACTTCCAGTTCAACCAACCAGCCTGGATTGACCAAGGCGTCTACCACCATGGCCGATCGGACGGGCAAATTAGGCTGTGCTTTGGTGCCAAAGAACTTTGAGTACCCTGCCATAAAGCCATCAAAGTCCACTTTTTCCTTATCAGGGGCCACCAGGAAAGCCTGCATCTTGATGATGTCCCCAACCGACATACCCATGCCTTCCAGTTGACGCTGAATCTGCTCCATGATGGACACGGTTTGTTGCTCCATCGTGCCGTAGGCAGCAGCGCTACTGGCATCTGCGGACTTATCCTGCACAGCAGGAACCGTACCACTCAGGTAAACCGTGGTTTTTCCAGCTGGGACCTCAACCGCCGTCAGAATCGGAAAATCCGAGCCGGGGATGGGGTGACGCACCACGTCCTGTGCCAACACCGGGGCGGCAAGACTGCTCATCACTGCGATAGAAGCAAGCGTCTTTACGACATTCATAGGTTTCTCCTGATAGAAGGTTAAAAAACCGAGACTTCATTAAGGACTAGGTCTTCCCATCTGTCTATTTAATTTCAGAAACTGACTGTACTTGCCAATAGTCATGTTTTGATTCAAAAAAATGCCAGTGAAACGCACGCGGATTACGCGCCCTGCCCTACTGCTTTCTGGACTTTTTAGTGCCGGTACGGCGCTTCACATCTTTGGAGAACTCAGAAATAATGCGCGCCAGCTTTTGTGCCGCCTCGCCCATTTGCTCCTTGGTAAAGGCGCTGAGGCCCAACAGTATCCCTGGTGGTCCCATACCCTCGTGGTACATGGGCGACACCGGCCGCACAGCTACGCCCTCACGCATGGCCTGGGTACACACAGCCACATCATCAATATGAGAAGCCAGCCACAGAACCGAGTGCATGCCTTGGTCACTGGCTTGCAACCAAGCCAAGTCAGCCGGCAAGACTTCACGAACAATATCAAACAGATTGCTGCGGCATTGCGTATAAACGCTGCGTACACGCCGGATATGACGCTCCAGATGCCCTTCGGAAATAAAAGCTCCCAACACATACTGGTCAGCACTGGGAGGATGACGATCCAGCAGAATACGTGCCCCACAAAACGCTTTGACCAATTGGGGCGGCACAATCGCATATCCCAGCCGCAGAGAGGGAAAAAGAACCTTGCTGAACGTGCCCAGGTAAATAACGCGCTCCGGGTCCAACCCCTGCATGGAAGGAAAGGGGTGTCCTGAATAACGTAACTGGCTGTCGTAATCATCCTCAACAATCCAGGCCGACTGGGCACGAGCCCAAGCCAGCAGCGCCGTACGCCGCGCCATACTCATGGGCATCCCCAAAGGATATTGATGCGAGGGGGTGACGAACGCCACCCTGGCATCCGCCCGCAAGCGTATGCCCGCCTCTACATCCAGCCCTTCCTCATCCACCGGCACCCGAACCATACGTCCTGGCTCCCCCACCGCATCCAAAATAGCCGTAATTCCTGAATAGGCGGGGTTCTCTACCCAGGCAAAGTCTTTAGTGCCTAGCAGTACCAGACAAGACAGAAACAATCCTTGCTGAGTACCGGTCGTCACAATGACTTGCTCCGGCTCGCAGCGCACCGATCGGGACCGGCGTACATATTCAGCGATGGCCTGCCGTAAGGACAATTCACCCTGTGGATCGCCATAGCCAGCCGGAGCCCCCGTGCCATGCGCCCGCAGGCGATTACCTAATTGCCGCCACACAGGACTGGGTGCCGCCGCCCCGACAGGCACAGAAACAGCAAAGGGGACTTGGGGCAAGGGCTCAAACTGCAAGGCAACCGAATGAAAGCGCTGGGCCGATTCCGGCAGAGGCTGAGGGCTTTCTGTCAGTCCTGCTGAACGCCGCCTGGTAGTCCGCGTAGGACCGGCTAATGAATGCGCCACATAGGTCCCTACCCCCGGAGAGGACTCCAAAAAGCCTTCAGCAATCAACTGCTCGAACGCTTCCACAACAGTGCCACGGGCAATACCCAAGGAGCTGGCCAAGGCACGTGTCGAAGGCAAGGATTCGCTGGGTTTCAGGGCAGCGCTTTTAATCGCATCGCGCAGTTTTTGAGCGAGCTGACGCCCCAATGCACCGGCGCTGCGGTCAAGCTCTCCCAGAGCAGGGATTTGTGGTGTGTTTGCGGTCCTGGACATGTGTTGTGGTCCATAAAAATAGCGCCAAACTGGTACAGAAGGCTGAGCCAGAATAGACCAATAATAGCCTTGTTAGGTGCTTTGTCTGCTGACAGGCAGACCTCAACCCGCCAGAGCTACACAAACCATTGCTATGTATATACCGGCCCACTTCAACGAATCACGCCCCGAAGTTCTGCACGAGCTGATCGCGCAGCATCCCTTAGGAATTCTGGTCGCCCACGGCAAAAGCGGCTTAAGTGCCAACCACCTCCCCTTTATGCTGCACGCGCAAGAAGGCGAGCAAGGAGTCTTGCACTGTCACGTGGCCCGAAACAATCCCGTGTGGCAAGAACTGGCGAACGGCGACGAAGCCATGGTGATTTTTCGCACAGAAGATGCCTACATCTCCCCGCAATGGTTTCCCAGCAAGCACGAAACCCACAAGCAAGTGCCATCCTGGAACTACGTCGTGGCGCATGCCTATGGGCGGGTGACGATACGGGACGATGAGCGCTATGTACGCGGCGCGGTAGCTCGACTGACGCGTATTCATGAAGCTAGCCAGCCCGTGCCCTGGAAAATGACAGATGGCCCCAAAGACTATATCGACGCGATGTTAAAGGCGATTGTGGGCATCGAAATTGAAATTACCCGCTTGATTGGGAAAACCAAGCTAAGTCAAAACAAGGATGCACGAGATATGGAAGCGGCAGGCAAGGCGCTGAGCAGGCAGGGAGATCACGTCATTGGGGAAGCGATGCTGACCATCGCAGCGGTTAAACGGGCACAAGCCGGGGAATAGTAAAAATCAAGGAGCTGAGCCGCCGCTACGCTCAAACAAACAATCTGGACATGGAACGCTAACTAACTCGTTTTATTGGGACATCATGGCTAAAGAACTCATCACCGTAGCGGAAATTAAAACTGAAATTTTGCGCCTTCAACGTAAAGCGCAGAGCATCACGCAAAAGACAAAAAATTCGGTTCTTGGCGAGATCATCCAGATGATGCAGGATCACGATGTCAGCATGGAGGAGATTAGCAAGGCCCTAAATCGCCCACCCACCAAAACGCCTGTTCCAAGCCCGGTGAAATATCAACATCCTGACGGACGCACCTGGTCCGGCAGAGGCCGCAGGCCCGCCTGGATCAAAGCCATGGATGCGGAAGGACAGTCGCGTGAGATTTATCACGTTGCAGACAGCTTGGCCGAGCACGAATAAGGCTGCCTTCATCCTTGAACGGCCCCGCCGCAGCCTTTGCCTGTGGATACGCAGCACTTGCCCAAAGCCGCGCCAGGGCAAGGTCTGCGTACTCTTTGCGCCCCAAAAGCAAGAAACCCAATAGCCGTTAAGCTATTGGGTTTCTTGGGATATTTTGGTGGAGTCGGGGGGAATTGAACCCCCGTCCGCAAGCCATCCACAGACAGTTCTACATGTGTAGTCAATTAATTTTAAGTTTTAACCTTGGACTGTGCCAATTGACAGGCCTTTCCTTGGCGATCCACTGAGTTTTAGAACCGGACTACGTGGCACAGGCCGATTCGATTCTTTGTAAATAACACTGCTGTAGGTTGCCCTACCTAACCCAAAGACAAATTAGTGCAGTGGCCCAGCCTTAAGCGGCTAGAGCGAAACGCTCGTCGTTGGCGTTTATAGTTTTCCAGTGGATTTACGAGCGTACTGGTGCTCGACACGCCCTGATCTGCTTCTTGACCCACGTCGAAGCCATGTCGACCCCATGTGGATTAGCAACCATATCACAAGGGCTACGAAATGTACAGCGTCCGGTGCTAGAATAGCGTCTTCACAGGCGCTCTGGCTGAGTTTCAGCCAGAGCGTTTTCACGTACTTCACACCTACCCATTTGTTTGGAGTCGCTTTTCATGGCCCACCCCGCCAAGCAAGCCAAAGGCCCGTTAGGATTCATCCTGCATGGCAGCCTCGTTACTCAAATTGTGATCGGCCTGATCGCCGGTATCTTGTTGGGACACTTTCTCCCCAGTGCCGCTGACTCGATCTCTTTGCTCGGTCAGCTTTTTGTCTCTGCCCTGAAGTCGGTTGCCCCAATCTTGGTCTTTGTGCTGGTGATCTCCTCCATCGCCAATCAAAAAAGCCAATCCAATACACGCATGGGGCCTATCCTCTTGCTGTATCTGCTGGGCACCTTCTTTGCCGCCCTGACCGCCGTGGTTGCCAGCTTCCTCTTCCCAGTCAAACTAACGCTTGATCTAGCCAACACCACCCTGAACCCGCCCGGTAATATTGCCGAGGTCATTCTGGATCTGTTGACCAGTGTGGTCGTCAATCCGGTACAGGCCCTGCTGGATGCCAACTACATCGGCATTTTGGCCTGGGGTATTGCATTGGGCTTGGCCCTGAAAAACGGCTCTGATGGTACACGCAGCTTTTTGGGTGATATGGCGGATGCCGTGTCCTCTTTGGTGCGCTTGGTGATCCGCTTTGCACCGGTAGGTATTTTTGGTTTGGTAGCCGCGACCATCGCGGACTCAGGCTTTGATGCTCTGCGCCAATATGGTGTGCTCTTGCTTTTGCTGGTGGGCTGCATGCTGGTGGTCGCACTGGTCATCAACCCCTTAATTGTGTTTGCCAAGCTGCGCCGCAACCCCTACCCGCTGGTGTTCACCTGCTTGCGCGAAAGCGGCATTACCGCTTTTTTCACCCGCAGCTCTGCCGCCAACATCCCCGTTAATCTAGCTTTGTGCGAGCGCCTGGGTCTGGATAAAGACACCTACTCGGTATCCATCCCGCTGGGCGCGGCCATTAATATGGCAGGCGCTGCCGTCACCATTTCCATTCTGACGCTTGCCGCTGTGCACACCCTGGAAATCCCGGTTGACCTTCCAACCGCCCTCTTGTTGAGCCTGGTGGCGACCGTTGCCGCTTGCGGCGCCGCTGGCGTGGCCGGTGGCTCTTTGTTGCTGATTCCCCTGGCATGCAATATGTTCGGGATCTCCAATGATGTCGCCATGCAAGTTGTTGGTGTGGGCTTTGTGATCGGTGTCGTTCAAGACTCTGCGGAAACCGCAGTAAACTCCTCCACAGACGTCATGTTTACGGCTGCCGCAACACTCAAGCCCGGCCCCGCCTGATTGATACCTTTATGCAAAAGGCCAGCCATCAGGGCTGGCCTTTTTTGTATGCGTCGCTCACACTTTACGGTCTAGCCCAAGCATATTGCATACGCCCCCCTTACGTAGAAACAGCCCCCGGCCTCATCAACAGTTCTGGTGCATGCTTCTTTACCCTGCCTGTCATCAAAGGTGCCTCCGATGGATTTAGCGACCCTTTCTCTATATATCCTTGCCGTAGCCGCTGTGACCGTCATTCCGGGGCCAACCATGCTGCTTGCGCTCAATAATGGCGCGCTGGGAGGCAAACGGATCGCGGCCTGCGGTATTGCAGGTGCAGCGCTCTCGGACTTGATCTTGATTGCGGCGGTGGGCTGCGGCCTGGGTGCGATTCTGATGGCTTCCGAACAACTCTTTACCATCGTGAAATGGGTCGGCGTCGCGTATCTGATGTATCTGGCCTATGGCCTGTGGCGTGCTCCCATCAGCCCGATTCAGGCCGACACCGCCACAGCCCCTCTTTCCGGCCGTGCCGCCTTCCTGCGCTCTTTATTGGTGGCTTTGTCCAATCCCAAAGGGCTATTGTTCTTTTCCGCCTTCTTGCCCCAGTTCATCCGTCCCGAAGGAGCATTGGCCGCTCAGTACATTACCCTGGCGCTAGTGACAGCACTGATCGATGTGGCCTTGATGAGCGTCTATGCCGTGGGAGGCCATCACGCCATGCGACTGCTATCGGGCAAGGCAATGCGCTATGTAAACCGAGGGTGTGCAGGCATGCTGGCGGGTCTGGGTCTTGCACTGAGCCTGTACCGACGCAGCGACTCTCACTAAACATCACCCCAAAACTGTTCGTTTAGCTAAAGGAACTTCGATGAAGCGCATTTATTTAGCAGGTCCTGATGTCTTTTTCAGTGATGCCAGTGAACGGGCCAAACAACATAAACAAGCCGTGCGTAACTTTGGCTTTGAGCCCCTGCACCCGGTGGACCAAGACGAGAGCGAAGCTGCAGCTATCTATCATCACAATATCCGTCTGATCGAGCAGGCAGATGCAGTGCTGGCCAATATCACGCCCTTTCGGGGTGCAGAAATCGATACCGGCACTGCCTTTGAAATTGGCTATGCCGTATCCCAAGGTCTGCCGGTCTTTGTTTACCGCAGCACAGCGGATACGGTTCTGGACACCGTGCGCGAACATTACAGCCCGGTTGTTCTGGACCCAGCCAGCCAAATCTGGCGTGATCGCAATGGCGCTTTGATCGAAGACTTTGGGCTGACATCCAATTTGATGGTTGCGATCAGCACTCAATTTGTTCAAGGATCGTTCAACGATGCCTTGCAGGCCGTGAAGGATTATTTCAAGGCGATCAGCTAATTCATTCACATCAGAATTTGCATCATTCAATCAAGCGACTACATTCAAACGCCCTTGAAATTAAACGGATTAAACGCCCCAGACAATCAGCTATGATTCAGGCCTTCAAAGCACGCTCAGAAACGACACCCGCCGCACCCCGCTGTAACTGATAAGCACACAGGGCACTGCCCAAGCACTATGCAAGACCTTAGCAACATCTCTTTTCTTGATCGAGTCCGCGCCATTATTACGGACCTGCCCGCCTCCGAGCGCCGCCTGGCCCAATTCACATTGGATTTCTCGGGTGATCTGTCTGGCTACAACGCCTCGGAGCTGGCCGCGTTGGCACATATCTCTAATGCCACCGTCACGCGTTTGATCCGCCGTTTGGGCTACACCAGCTACGAAGCCGCCCGCAAGCAAATCCGATCAGAAAAGACGGAAGAATCTAACAGCAGTGCAAACCTGCTCTCCTTCCCCAGTGATGCGCTTTTAAGCTCCCATCTTCAAGACAGCTACAGCAAACTGGGCAATACCTACCGACACCTCTCCCCGCAAGTGCTGCAAGAGGCCAGTCAGGCCATCAGCACCGCCCGCCAAGTCTGGGTCATGGGTGTGCAGGCCAATTACTTTTTGGCCGGCCACTTTTACTGGCATTTGTCTAAATTCATTCCTGGCGTGCGGCTCATTCCTGGCCCTGGCCAAAGCGTCTCCGAATATTTGGCTGACATCAGCCATCAAGACGTCATTATTATTTTTGATCTGCTCCCGCGTGCTGCCCACCTGCCCGACTTAATCCAGCGACTGGAAGCGCGCTGCCCAGCCATTGTTCATATTAGCGATCAAGACTACAAAGAGCGCCCCCGCAGCCGCTGGCCCCTGCCCTGCCAAGCAGGACTGGATCAACAAGTAGACAATCCGGTAGCCGTCGCCAGCCTGTCGCATCTGCTGCTCAGCCAAATTCTGAAGGCACGGGGCTTAAGCCAGCAAGACACTCAGGAAAAACGGCTGGAGATGGCGGACGAGCTCTTTTGAGGGCACCCGCCGCCTAAGGGAAATCCGTCTCCCGTAAGACTTCCTCAAGAATCTCTCACTAAATCCGCGTCAACCCAAGCGTCACTCGGACGCTTTGCATCCGTACCAGCAGACATCCCCGATTTGATAGCAAAGCGGCACCCACGCTGGACTCTGCCGGCTGGCCTTGCCCGCTTTTGCTAGCCACCACTTCCCCCTCCGCCCCTTCGTCTACGACCAAAGTCGCCTATGGCACGCGCTGGATTCGTTCTATACATGCAGTACATAGAGCGCCCCCAAGCGCCAACTCCATCTGCACGACCCAGTGCTTATGGAGCGTCGATGCTCAGAATCATCAACCCATAAGGAGACATAACGATGAACTCAGCCAACACTGTCGTAGCGGCAGTGACCGCCCACCCCGCCTATCAAGAACTACTTAGAAAACGCAACCGCATGAGCCTGATTTTTTTCGGCTTGACCGTGGTTATTTACGCGGGCTTTATCTTGACCCTGGCGTTTGACCCAGAACTTTTCAGCCGTTCAGTAGGCTCCATGACCATGACAATCGGTGTGCTTAGTGCCGCTATTGTTCTGGTCAGCGCTGTCGTGCTGGTTTCCACCTTCGTCTACATTTCCAACAAGGTCTACGATCCCTTGCTCGCACAAATCATGAGGGACGTGACATGAAAAAAACACTTTTCGGTCTCAGCCTGTTTACCTTGGCCAGCGGCAGCGCAGCGGCTGCCTCTGCTGGCCAAGCCAACACCTCTGCCATTGTCATGTTCCTGGTCTTTATTGCAGGAACCATGGGCATTACCTGGTGGGCGGCTCGTCGCACTCGAACCACCTCGGACTTTTATACCGCCGGTGGCGGTTTGACCGGTTTTCAAAACGGCTTGGCCATCGCTGGGGACTATCTGTCGGCTGCGTCGTTCCTGGGGATTGCGGGCATGGTGTACGTCAGCGGTTTTGACGGCATGATCTACGCCATTGGCTTTATGTTTGGCTGGCCAGTGGTGATGTTCCTGATTGCCGAGCGCCTGCGTAACCTGGGCCGCTACAACTTTGCGGACGTCACCTCGTTTCGCTTGGCCCAGAACCCCATGCGTATTCTGGCTGCCAGCGCTTCGCTCTTGATCATTGCGCTGTACCTGATCGCCCAAATGGTCGGAGCAGGCAAGCTGATCGTTTTGCTGTTCGGTCTGGACTACAACGTGGCCGTGGTGATCGTGGGCTCGCTCATGATGATCTACGTGACCTTCGGCGGCATGACAGCCACCACCTGGGTACAAATCATCAAGGCCGTCCTGATGCTGGTAGGCGCCACATTGATGACTCTGTTAGTGCTGGCTGCGTTCTTCTGGGATGTAGACGCGATGCTGGCCGAAGCAGTTGCCACTCACCCCACGGGACACGCCATTCTTGAACCTGGCGCCGCCGTCAGCAGCAACCCGCTGAACGTGCTGTCTCTGGGTATTGCTCTGGCTTTCGGTACCGCTGGTTTGCCGCATATTCTGATGCGCTTCTTCACAGTGGCCGATGCCAAAGAAGCCCGTAAATCCGTTATTTACGCCAGCAGCTTCATTGGCTACTTCTACCTGCTGACCTTCATTATTGGTTTTGGTGCAATTGCACTGTTGGTCAAGCATCCGGAGTACTTCCAAACAGGTCCGGACGGCTCCTTCAATATGCTGACCAACCTGATTGGTGGCACCAATATGGTGGCGGTGCACTTGGCCAATGCGGTTGGTGGCAATCTGTTGCTGGGCTTTTTAGCAGCGGTTACCTTCGCCACCATCGTGGCTGTGGTAGCGGGTTTGGCTCTGGCCGGTGCGGCTGCCATCTCGCATGACTTGTATGCCAACGTGATTGCCAAGGGCCGTGCTACTGAGAAAGACCAGATGCGTATTTCCCGCATTTCCACGGTCGTTCTGGGTGTCTTGGCAATTTTGCTGGGCATCATCTTTGAAAACCAGAACGTCGCCTTTATGGTGGGCCTGGCCTTTGCCATCGCTGCCAGCGCCAACTTCCCGGTTCTGGTGCTGTCCATTGCCTGGCGCGGTTGCACTACCCGTGGCGCGACCATCGGTGGCTTCCTGGGTCTGGTGACAGCAACTGGCTGGGTCGTACTGAGCAGCACGGTCTGGGTGGATGTATTCGGTTTTGCCGAGCCCATCACTCCTTTCCCGAACCCAGGCATCCTGTCCATCCCGCTGGCATTCTTCTCGATCTGGCTGTTCTCGACCTTGGACAAGAGTGCTCGCGCTGACAAAGAACGCGATGCTTTCGACGCCTTGACGGTACGTAGTCAGACCGGTATTGGTGCTGCCACGGCCAGTTCTCACTAAGCAACTGAAGTAGTTATTCTGCATAAGGAAACAGGGCATTTCGATGCCCTGTTTTCACTCCAAGACCCAGCCTTGGGTACGAACCTTTTCAACAATCAGGACATGGCATAATCCCCTCATGACTGAATTGCTAATCGCTGATGATCACCCTCTGTTTCGTGAAGCTTTACGCGGCGTCGTAGCCAGCCTGTTTCCCACCGCGGCCATCTACGAAGCTGATCGCATATCCACGCTTTATCCGCTGGTTGATGATCACCCCGATGCCGACTTGCTGCTGCTGGATCTGGATATTCCAGGAGCAATCGGATTCAGTGCTTTAGTCCATTTACGCGCCACCTATCCCTCCCTGCCCATTATTCTGGTCACCGCCCATGAGCAGGCCCGGTTTATGCGCCGCGCCATGGATCATGGTGCCATGGGATTTATCCCCAAGTCCATTGATGTCCAAACACTGGGCGTGGCCCTGCAAGTGGTTCTGGATGGCGGCACCTGGTTGCCTGAATTGGGCTCCTCCGCCCCCGGCATCAGCGTTGATGAGCGCGAGGCCGCTGCAAAATTGCGCGAGCTTACCCCCCAACAGTTTCGTGTCCTGCAAATGGTCAGCACGGGGCAACTGAACAAGCAGATTGCCTACGAACTCAATGTGTCCGAGGCCACCATCAAAGCCCACATGACGGCCATCTTGCGCAAGCTGGGTGCCTCAAACCGCACCCAGGCCGTCCTGATGGCCAACTCGCTGGGCCTGAACCAGGACGAGTCCACCGAGACTAATACTTTTTAATCTGCGCTGTCAGAAAAGCCCGCAATGAGGCGGGTTTGACGGGTTTGGTCAGAACCAGATAGCCGTATTGACGTGCTGCCGCTTTCAGTTCGTCGCTACCATCCGCCGTCAATAAAGCGCCTTGAGCGTGGGGCAGGTATTGCCGCAATAATTGCAAAGCCTGCAAACCATCCAGACGGTCGTGCAAATGGTAGTCCACCAGCAGTACATCGGGGCTCATCGCTATCTTTTCCAATGCAATATCTACCGTATTGGCGGTAATGATCTCTGCCCCCCACCGGCTCAGCAGCACCTCCATACCGGCCAGGATATCAAGATCGTTATCCAGGCAAAGTACCCGCAAGCCACGTAGCGCCTGCCCATCATGCACCTGAGAGACTTCGCCGCTTTGCTCGTTATGAACAATAGGTGCGCGGCTCAAAGGCACGCGGATGGAGAACATGCTGCCGTGCCCAACCTCGGAGCGCACATCCAGCGTATGCCCCAGCAGCACCGCAATGCGCTGACAAATCGACAGTCCCAAACCTAGACCCCGGCCATCCCAGTCAAAAGCCTGCTCATAGCGGTGGAACTCGGCATAGATTTGCTCGATGTGATGGGGCGGTATGCCCTGGCCGGAATCCCAGACTTGAAAAGCCAACTCATCGCCCCGTATGCGCGCGGCAAGAATAATCCGCCCGTCCTGGGTGTAGCGCAAGGCATTGGCCAGAAAGTTCTGCAACACGCGGCGCAAGAGACGATGATCGCTATAGACCTGCGCCGGGCGGGCATGGATGCGCAGCTGTATGCCGCGTCGGGCCGCCATGGGCGCATATTGATCCGCCAGATGCTGCAGCAATTGCCGCACATTAATTACACCCAGCTCCGGCTTCAAAGCCCCCGCATCCAGGCGGGAGATATCCAGCAAGCCCTCCAGCAACTCCTCTGCTGTACGCAGTGAAGTATCCACTCGCTCGGCCAGATTGGGCATTTCAGCGCTGTCGCGCGTGTCACGCAGCGCAGAAGCAAACAGACGTGCTGCATTAATGGGCTGCAGCACGTCATGACTGACTGCAGTCAAGAAACGGGTGCGGGATTCCTGCGCTTTTTCCGCCTCTTGTGTACGTGCCGCCACGCGCTGCTCCAGGCTATCGTTCATGTCGCGCAGCTCGCGTTCTACGCTTTTATAGTGCGTGATATCGCTATAGCTGGTGACATAGCCGCCGCCAGGCAGTGGGCGTCCACGCAGCTCGATCACCTGCTTGTCATTCAACATGCGCTGGGCTACATACGATGAGCCTTCGCGCATGAACTGAACACGCCGCGCTATGGCTTGCTCTAGACCAATACTCTCGACTCCATCCACTTTGCCTCGCTCAGCATTAAAGCGAATCAGGTCTGCCACCGAACGGCCAACGTACAACATACTGGGCGGATAATCGAACAGTTGCTGGTAGCGCTGATTCCAGGCGACCAGGCGCATATCCGCATCCACCACGCTGACACCCTGATCAATGTTTTCCAGCGTCGCCAGTAGGATGTCCCGGTTGAAACGCAGCTCTTGCCCAGCCTCATCCAGCACCGCCATAATGGCGGCCACTTCCATGCCCGAGCCTCGCAATGCGCTGGTCAACACCAGACGGGCCGAAGCCGCTCCCACCGCCGCTGCCAGCAGCAACTCGGTAAAGTGCACCCAAGCCGTGTTGGCGCGCAAGCCCGGTTCAATCGACTGCTTAAGCTGCCTAGCCTGCGCCTCAAACGCCCGCCCAGCCATTTTCTTGCCCACAATACGCTCGGCCAGCAGCAGCAAATCGTGAACCGCCAAATCCCCATAGGAATGCCTGGAAGCCAAGGTCTGGCGCTCTGCATAAGGGTTTAGAAAGGGCTCTGCACGCAAGCGATCACCCAAGCCAGGACGCTTGCGCCAAGACACCCATAAAAATGCGCTGATATTGCACAGCAGGGACCAGAAGGTACCATGCGTCAGCGGGTCCCATCCCTCTACACCAAAGAGCTGATACGGGCGCAGCCAGGACAGACCAAAGGGCCCATGATGAATCCAGTCATCCGCCAACCACCCTACTTCCGTCAAGGTTGGCAGCAGCAGGGTGTAGACCCAGATACCGAAGCCCAGCAGCAAGCCTACTTCCACCCCTTGTCGGCTGGCACCGCGCCAGTACAGCCCGCCGATCAGTCCAGGACCAAACTGCGCAACTGCCACAAAGGCCATCAGCCCATAAGCAGCCAATGTCGTATCACTGCCGCTGAGCATGTAATAGCCATACGCCACACCCGCCAGCACCATGATGGCTACCCGGCGTATCCAAAGCACAGTAGAAGCCACCGTGCTTTGCTGATACTGGGCCCAGCCCCTGCGCAACAACAAGGGCATCACCAAGTCATTACTGACCATGGTCGACAAGGCAACGCTGGTGACTATGACCATTCCGGTCGCCGCAGAAAAACCGCCGATGTAGACCATTAATGCCAGCCCAACCTGATTTTGTGACAGCGGCAATGCCAGCACAAAACTGTCTGGGGCCACCCCGTCCGAACCCATTCCGAACAAGCTGACGCCAGCAGCAGCAATCGGCAATACCATGACGCTGACCACAACAAGATAGGTCCCGAACATCCAGCGCGCCCGGCGTATATCCACCACATCACCGCATTCAACAATGGCCACATGGAACTGGCGCGGCAAACAAATAATGGCGGCAAAAGCCAGCAAAGTCTGTCCTACAAAACCCACCGGGGGGCTGCTCTCGAACAAGGTACTGACAGCGCCAACCATATTCAGATCCGACTTGCCAAACCAGCGGACTGCAAACAGGCCTACTGCCACCAGAGCCACCAGCTTCACCACGGATTCAAAAGCCACTGCCAGCATCAAACCTGGCCTGTGCTCCGTCGCATCCACCTGCCGCGTTCCAAACAAGATGGAAAACAAGGCCATCAGGATCGCCACGTATAAGGCCGGGTCGCCCAGCACACTGGAATGAAATTCAGTGCCGGCCAATACGCTCAGGCTCAAGGCAACCGCCTTGTACTGCAGGGCCAGATAAGGGACGGCAGCCACCACTGCTACGCCGGCCACCATGGCTGCCAAGCGCTGAGAGCGCCCATAGCGGCTGGCCATGAAGTCGGCAATGGAAACCGTATTTTGCGATTGAGCAACCAGGGCAAGCCGTTCGATGATCCGCCAGCCAAACAGCAGCATCAGCAAGGGCCCCAGATAAATGGGCAGAAAGCCTATCCCATAGCGCACCGCAGACCCCACAGCCCCATAAAAGGTCCAGGAGGAGCAGTACACAGCCAAGGCCAGGCTGTACACCATAGGGCGCAACCAGGGACGTTGGGTATATAAGGGATTACGATCCCCAAACCATGCAATGGCAAACAAGATGGCGGCGTAAATCAAAGAAGCCAACACGACCCAAGCCGGCGTCATCAGCACTGTCTCCTACTTTGGTATAACGCGATGATTTTTCTCGCGATTGTGAGTAATACTAAGGTAGTTCCCGCTGGATCACAGCTATCTGGTCTAAGGCTTAATCCCTATACCCGAAATCAATTTCACGGCGGATCTATACGGGGGCAAACAAGACAAGCAGCATGAACTGCACAGAGGAGACAAGGCTCCAGCAAAGAGAGCACCCCGACCTGTTCTTGCCAGCGGCGCAGCGCCTGCTTGCCCACACGCCCGCGCCTTTGGATTGCCTGCAAGGCAATGGCGCAGGTCCCTAGCTAAACCCTGACACCCGGCGCGCCTACACATCGCTGTTTGTCAGGCAAAACAACAAGAAATAGAGCGTTTGAACCACATGGCCGACGGCCCGGCGTCAAAACGATATCTATCACCGCAGTGCCAAAAAACGCCCCGACAATAAAACTATCTTTCATCGTCACGCGGGGCACACTAAAGGAGGAAGCATGAACGATCAAACTCTGAACTTTGATAAGTATCCACAGCAGCCGCACGGTGGCACCCTGGTCAATCAGGTGGTTCCTGAACACTTGGTCAAAGACGAAATCGAACGGGCCCGGTCCCTGCCCAGCATCCGCGTAGATCTGGAAGCTGTGATCACCATCGAGATGATTGCCACGGGTGTTCTTTCCCCGAACAAAGGCTTCATGAACGAGGCCGACTACAAAAGCGTGCTCAAAGAGGGTCGTTTGAGTAATGGCGTGGTGTGGCCTGTGCCCTTGAGCTTCGCCCCCATTGGCGATCGTAACCGCGACATTATCAAAGGACTCTCGGTTGGCTCAGAGGTCGCACTGACCGATAGCCAAAACGAGCCTGTCGCCATTCTCAGCATCGAGGATATTTTCTCTTACGACAAAGAGCAGCGGGCTCAGCAGCTTTTTGGCACCACTGACCGCAACCACCCCGGCGTAGATTCCATTCACCGCCGCATGGGTGATGTCTCCTTGGGTGGTACTTTGCACCTGCTCAAGCGCGTGGACTGGGGTCCCTTTGAAAAGCTGCGCCGTGAACCCAAAGACACCTGGGCCTTGTTCTACGAAGAGAAAAAGTTCAAGTCAGTGGCCGGCTTCATTACCGGCGCCAACCCCTTGCACCGCGGTCATGAATACATCCACCGCAATGCTCTGGAAGGGATTGATGGACTGTTCCTGCAGCCTTTGGTAGAAATGGCCAAGCGCGAATACGTACGCCATGAATTTCGCATGATGGCTTACCGAAATGTGCTCGATACCTACTACCCCAAAGAGCGCGCTATCTTGTCGCCCCTGCGGGTGACGTATATTTTTGCTGGCCCACGCGAAACCATTTTGCACGCCCTGATCATGAAGAACTACGGGTGTACTCATGCGCTGATTGGCAGAGACCACGCCGGTATTGGCAGCTACTACGACAAGTACGCCAGCCACAGTATTTTTGATCAGTTCAGCCCCAAAGAAATGGGCATTGATGTGCGCCTGTTCCACGAGGTGTTTTACTGCACCCGCTGCGCCTGCCACGCGACAACAGAAACCTGCCCGCATGATGAGCGCTTCAAGCTGACCATCTCCGGCACCGGCATTCGCGAGATGCTGCGCCACGGCATCATGCCGCCCAAGGAGATTTGCCGCCCCGAGTCGATTCTGCCCGCCATACAGGGCGTACAGCCCAAAGGCCTGTGCGAAGAAGGCGAGGCCATACAGCCAGTCAGCAAAGTGATCCAAAGCATGTTCCCCTACTACACCCAGTACACCCGCCTGGGGGGCATGAAACGAACCGAGCCACTGGACCCTGCCCAGCTGACGGTGCGCGATCTGGAGATCGCCAGCCATGACGTTCGGCACCATGCGGGGGACATCTACAACGGCGTCTATACGGAATACAGTGCGGTGGTGGACCACAATCGCAGCATGCAGGCCTCCTGGATTGAAGATGCCCGCTCCGCCCTGCGTTTCCAGCAAGAGCGCCTGATTAGTGACCTGGAAGAAAAGCAGCAACAAGCCCCGGACGAAGCCTCTGACGAATTCATGTATCAAGACAAGAGTGAAGTCGTCCGAGAACTGGAATCGGCCCGCAGCCTGCTGGACGACATCCCAGCCTCGATTTCAGCCCATCAACTGAAAAACCGTACCTGGAACGTACTGCCCTATCAACGCTATCGCGGTGCTGACAAGGAATAAGCCTGCCGTCATCAAACAGGCGTAAAAAAGCCCCTGGTCTTAAGAAGATCAGGGGCTTTTTTCATTGTCTGGCGCACACATCAGCCGCCATCAAGACGTTGGACTTAGCAGGCCAATTCCAGCGGTGCTTCGCAAACCGGCATCAAGCGGCGGTAGAACGTAGGCAAGGCAAACAGGGCGTCGTGCAAGTCTGCGTTGTAGAACTGCAAGGACTCCTGATTCTCGCTGCTCATACGCTGGTCCAGACGCTCCTGGATTTGTTCAGCCGAACAGCCGCGCGGGTTCAGATCATCCGATGCAATCGCCAGGCCCCAGTAAGAGCCATACAGCGGGATATGCAGACCGTAGCCATGAACCTGAGCAAAGACATCAGCTAGGGAAGCACTCAAATTCTTGACCTGTTCACTTTCGTGGAAAGGAGAACCCAGGTGCAGAACCAAGGCGCCACCTGCCGCCAAAGCACGCTTGCAGGACTCAAAAAATGCAGTGGTGTACAAGGGGCCGGCTGGCGTTTCAGGGTCTGTCAGATCCAGGTAGACCAGATCAAACTGTTCCTGTGTGTTCGCCAGGAACTTGGCACCGTCCTCAATCTGAATCTTCACGCGCGGATTATCGAACGCGCCTTTATTGATGGACTGCAAGTGCTCGCGGGACACCTCGATGACTTCGCCATCCAGCTCAACCAGGAATACCTGTTCCAGGCTGGGATATTTCAACAACTCTTCCAGCGCGCCGCCATCACCACCGCCCACAATCAGGGCGCGACGGGGATCAGGATGAGCCATGGCCGCCGGGTGAATCAGACCTTCGTGATAGAAGAATTCCTCGGCCTCGGAGGTCATCATGCAACCGTCCAGGCGCAAGGTTTTGCCCAAGGTATCCGAACGCAGCAATTCCAGACGTTGAAATGCGGTCTGACGATCCAGCAAACGCTCGGTAAAGCGGAAACCGTACAGCGCATCTTCGTTCAGGTTTTCGGTCAAGATCTCGCCAGCATGGGCCGGGCCGTCTGCCTCGCCACGCCAGAGGCGGTTGCGCTGGGCCTGGCCGGGTTTGAAGGCTTGTTCAATCCCATCGATCAAGCGTGTTGCTTTACCGGAGTTGTCCTGCATGAAGTTGCAGACATACACATCCAAGGTAACGCCATTGCGTTCTGGCCAAGTGTGAATAGCCAGATGAGACTCGGCCAGTAACAGAACACCGGTGACACCACCGGGCTGCCCTTCAAACTCGGGAAATGCCTGCCATTCTTCACCAACAATAGTCAGCCCGGCCTCGATGGTCTGCTGACGGCAAAAATCAGCCAATTTCTGGGCATCGATCAGCAGCTCTGGGCTGCATGCACATTGGTAAAGGTCTGCGGTCAAGTGCAAGCCTTGCATAATCGTGTGCTCCTTTAACGGATTTTGCGTTCCCTACCAACGAGACGACCGCAACATAAAAACTTGAAGCGAGGTGCGCCTGGACTGGCGATCACCCCGCTCCACGAAAAGAGCGCAAATTGTACCTTATATCAAACTTAAATATATGAAAATAACCCTATTTTAGAGAAGATTAAGGTATATACGATGCGGAAGGCAGCAGATTCAATTCCATGACCAGATGGGCGCCACCATCGGGCTTGTCCTTAAAGTAGACCTGCCCGTTATGGTGCAGCATGATGGACTTCAAAATAGCCAGCCCCAACCCACTGCCCTGGACCTGCTGGCCCGGTATTCGGAAGAACTTTTCGAACACCCTCTCTTTATAGAGGGGATCAATCCCCACGCCCTGATCCAGCACTTCAATACAGGCCCAGCCGGGCTGAGCGCTGCGCAGACGCAAGGTAACCAGCGTATCCGCTGCCGAATACTTCAGAGCATTTTCCAAGGCATTACGCAAAGCCACGAGCAGCGGAACAATATCCACATTGGCGTACAAGCCGGCTGCCGGTAAATCCAACAAAATCCGGTACTGCTGTTCTTTGAACGCCCGCAAGCTCAGGCGCAACACCGCGCGCAGATCAGATGTGCGCCAGTCCTGATTACTTGCCCCTTCGTACTCTATGCGATTCAAGCGGGTCAGATCATCCAGCAGTACATCCACGCCCCGGACTTTTTCGTGCAGTTGGGTATAGATCTTGTTGGCCCAGGCAGAAGGCGTGTTCTCCAGTTGGAGTAACTGGATATAGCCACTGATGGCGGCCAAGGGGGAACGGATCTCGTGCGCGGCGACGGCAAAGCAATCGGCACGGTCGCGCTCTTGCTGCGCTTTGGCGCTGACATCCCTAATCATCAGCAGGGTGGCGGTGTCCGGAGCGGGCGCCGCATACACATGAAATTCCAGCACGCGCGTGCGAGCGCCTTCGCCCGCACGGTGCCTACAAAAAAATGATGGATTAATGCGCTGCACAACTTGGCTAATGCCGGGCAGCAAATAGGCTAGGTCTGCCTGTATTTCTTTTTCCAGCTTTTGCAAAAAGCTGATTAAATCCCCGGAGCAGGCTTTTATGTCCTGAGCACCAAGCAGCCTGCGCATGGCACGATTACAACCATCTACTCGCTCACAGGCATCAAACATAATTACCGCATCGGGTAATGCATTAAGCATGATCTCAAATCGACGTGCCTGAGTATGAGAAGCCCAAGGCCATTTGGGCGTACCTGTATTGGTAAACCAGCGCTGTCCGATCAGAAAACTCGCAAATAATGTGAGCAACAAGCCAATCCCCTTCTTTTCGTCCTGAAGCGGGCGCTGAGCCTGCTTCGGTGCAGTGTCGAATCACCATTCACCCACAAGCGACCCCAAAAAACACAGCTGACAAGCGTTTAAATGGGGGTAGCGATGTGCCTGTTGCGGCGCATCAATATGGGTAGAAAAAAGATTAACCACCTAACTAATTCGTATTTTTACGATTAAGTGAGACTACGGGAAAGGTATTAAGACGTTTTAAAAGGTTCACTCCATATTTTCGCACTAAGCTGCTTAAAACTATAAACGGCCGTATCATAAGGTGCATAAAATTTCTTTGATAAAACAGGGTTCTTTATACAAAATAGATTCCTATCTAATTCATAAAGACTGATTAGAATCAAGACTAACTCTAAAAACAGATGCTAGGGTGCTAACACCCTTTTTTTTGGTCGCGACGACCAGACACCGTGGCGCAAAAGCATGTATCACCGCGCTTACAAGTGTGTTCCGATGCCCACACAGGGCCGGCCCGGTAACACGACAGGGCAAGGGTTACGCGTAAAATCAGCATGGCAAGCCCAGGTTCACAGGCTTGCCTGATTGAAGTGGTCCCCCGAACAAGCATAAACATCTGAAAACCGGAGATATTAGAAACATGTTTGTCCAACACTGCGCCGATCCACTGGCATGAGCAGGCCACTTCCCTTTTCCATTATTAGCTTTGCTGTACTTAATAATGCCGTCTCTACACTCTGCACTGCTGTATCGGGGCAACCAACCATCTCGTCCCCGATGCAGTCTGCATTCATTTTTTTGACTCCATGAACGACGCCGTTTATTCCACTCGGCAGGCTGCTGACTTACTGGGCGTGTCCGTACGCACAGTTCAACTGTGGGTAGAAGCTGGAACCCTGAAAGCCTGGAAAACCCAGGGCGGGCACCGCCGCATTGATCGCGAATCCGTGCAAGCCATTTTGCAAGAGCGCCTTGGGCAACACAGCCCCCAGGGCCCGGACAATCCAGCTCCCTCCAGCGTACCCGCGTGCAGTGGTGACCCTTGCCTGCGGGTGCTGGTGGTCGAGGACGACCCTGATCTGTTGTCTATCTACCGTATGGCGATGGAGCATCTTCCCTTCCCTGTCGAGCTGCGTTGCGAACAAGATGGCTTGAAAGGCCTGATTGCAGCAGGCAACTTCTATCCTGATGTGTTGATCGTGGATCTGAACCTGCCCAAGCTGGACGGCTTTGCCATGCTCAAAGCTCTGGCGGATGCACCCGAAACTGAACATACCCTGATCTACGTAATCTCTGCGTTAAACGCGGCCGATATCCACGCTCGGGGCGGCCTGCCCAGCAATGCAACCGCCTTGGCCAAGCCCATTCCCATCGCGCTTCTCTTGCAGTTGCTCAGCGAAGCCTTCCACGCCCAACACTTGCCTACCTGAGCTCACGCTCTCTCCCTTTATCAGCACGGATCGGTTTTATCACTTTTAGTCTTTTTGTGACAAGAACTTTCATTTGATTATCATTTTTTTATTTTTAGACATAAAAAACGAATCAAATGATACTATTCACGAAAATTCACAACAAGAAACCGATCCGTTCATCTTGAGTCTTTTGCTGATACAAAAATACAAAGGGAAAGGCTATGCGCAAGAACCTGCCAATTACCGGCATTGAAACCGAGTTGCTGGACGAGCAATATCTGATCTCCAAAACAGATTTGTCCGGCCGCATCATTTACGCCAACCCCGCTTTCGTTGAAGTGAGCGGGTTCAGCCGGGAAGAGCTGATCGGAGAGCCGCATAATATCGTGCGTCACCCTGATATGCCGCCCGAGGTGTTTGCCGATTTATGGCATACCTTAAAGCAGGGCCGATCGTGGATAGGGATTGTAAAAAACCGCCGTAAAGACGGCGGCTTTTATTGGGTATCAGCCCATGCCAGCCCCATCATTGAACAAGGCGAATTAACGGGCTTTGCATCGGTCCGGGTACGCGCCAAGCCCCAGGATATTCAAGAGGCCGAGCAGTTTTATCAGGAACTGCGCGAAGGCCGCAATAAATCGCGAACCATACGGGCAGGTCAAATTACTGCTCGCAGTTGGCGACGCCCCTTTGCCTTTTTAGGTTTTCTGGCTGGCCCCACCTTATTGGCCGCCTTTTTACGCAAAGGAATCTTGAATCTCGGTATTACGGGCGGGATTATCGCCATGATTCTGAATACGGAGATGCCCCAGCAAAGCATGATGCTATTGGCCAGTTCGCTGGGCATAGGAACCTTGATGATTCTGGGTTATCAGGCTGTATTGATGCGCCGCGTTCTGGGTTCATTCAAAACGGCCACCCATATTGCCCAACAAATCGCAGCAGGCAACCTGACAGTCAACACCCGCGGGCCGGCCGTCAAACAGTTGGAGACGCTGGGCCAGAATCTGGATTTGATGCGAAAAAGCCTGCTCAGTATCAGCACAGACGTAGATGCCAGCTGTGGCAACACACAGATTGTGTCCCGCAAGCTCTCGGACAATAGTGCTTTGCTGGAAGCCCGAACCCAGGAACAAGCCGCTTCCATGCAAGAGACAACCGCCAGCATGAGCTCATTTGGTCAGGCGGTATTGCAAACGGCTGAAAATGCCAAAGCCAGTCACGAACTAGCCAGTCGCAGCGCCTTGATTGCCGATCGTGGCAACGAAGCCGTTCAAAAAGTCAGCTCCTCCATGCAGAAAATTTTGGAGAGCTCGCAACATATCGGCAATATTGTGTCGATGATCAATAACATCGCCTTTCAAACCAATATCTTGTCCATCAACGCATCGATTGAATCGGCGCGCGCAGGAGAGGCAGGCAAAGGGTTTGCTGTCGTGGCTTCTGCCGTGCGTTCACTGGCTCAGCAAGCCGCTCAAGCGGCTGATGAAATCAAACAATTGGTTGGCGAGACTCAAGACCTGAGTGCCGAAGGCGCCAAGCACGCGGAGCATGCTGGACAAACCATGCAGGAAATTCTGACCTCGGTGTCTGAAGTTGCCGGGCTGATGGGGGAAATTTCTGCCGCAACAGGCGAGCAAAGCATTGGTTTAGGGCAATTGACCCAGGCGTTGAAACAGGTGGATCAAATCACCACCGACAATGCCGCCTTGGTTCATGACTTAAGTGAAACCGCCCAGGAAATGAACCTGAATGGTGCCGAGCTGCAAGAGGCCATCAGTGTCTTGAATCACGGTGATCATGGCCAAGCCCATCAACGAATTCGTCCTGCTGCCCCCTTGGCGCTGGCACCTGTTGTCAATATGGATGCCGCTCGTCGACGTCCAGCCCATTCGGGCCGTCTACGACAATTGGCATCCAGTACCTGAAACGGCTTAGAAACCCAGGCGTTCCGCCCCACCCAAGAGCGCCAGAACACCCAAAACAGCGAAGATACAGGCAGCAATCCGGTGTACCAGTCGAGTCGGTAAACGGCGAGCGATTCGCTCGCCAAACAAGACGGCAGGTGCGTTGGCCAGCATCATGCCCAGGGTCGTGCCAATGACGACCCACCAGAACTCTTGATATTTTGCTGCCAGGGCTACCGTGGCAATCTGGGTCTTGTCGCCCATCTCGGCCAGGAAAAAGGTCACGAGCGTTGTACCGAATACCCCAAAACGGGTACGGGTCGCTTCCGCATCATCGATCTTGTCGGGAATCAGAATCCAGATGGCCATGGCCAGGAAAGAAACACCCAATACCCAACGCAGCACTTCGGGGTCCAGCAAAGCGGGAACCCAGGCACCAATGGCACCGGCCAGACCGTGATTGACTAAGGTTGCTATGAAAATAGCGAGAATGATGGGCCAAGGGCGTTTATAACGGGCTGCAAGAATAAAGGCGAGCAACTGGGTTTTATCCCCGATTTCTGCCAAGGCAACCACACCCGTGGAGATAAACAACGCTTCCATAACAACTCCTGGCCGGAAAAGAGACGAATGACCACGAACTCTCCCGGCCAAACGCGAAAGTTCATGGTCAAAAGTCTTGCCAGGCTAAGTTGCTATCAGTGCCATGACCCTGTGTAGGTCAAGTATGTTGACACTGATCTTCGGTAATCCGAAGCGGCTACTCCCTAATGACGAAGCGAATCGTAGCCTACATTTTCCCCTGTGTCCAATCCGCAACTTTCAACGCTCACACAGTACACTTGCTTATTTGCGCTCGCCGAGTACTTGCATGTCCGTCCAATCTGCTGCATCTGCCCCAGCCAAAACCTACCAGCGCTACGTGCTGCTCTATCTGCTCTTTATGGTCCTCTTGTGGAGCCTTCTGATGGCAATGAGCCACAAAGCCCCCGATCTGGACGGCATGGAAGAGCTAGTCTGGTCCGCCAGTTTTGAGCTCGGTTATCTGAAGCATCCGCCCTTTCCGGCCTGGATCATGTATGCCTTGACCAGTGTGTTCGGGCGCCCCATCTGGCTGACCTTTGCTGCCGGCATGACCGCTTCCGTCCTGGGGCTGTGGTTCATCTGGAAACTGGCGTGCGAGTTTCTCAATCCCGAGCGCGCCCTGATGGTATTGCTGATCAGCTCGGTCAGCATTTACTTTTCCTTGCGCGGCACCATTTTTAATCACAACACGGCACAACTTTGGTCGGTTACAGCGGCAACCTGGTTTTTCTACCGCGCCAGCCGCCATCACAAAGCCTCGGATTGGCTCTGGCTGGGCGCCGTGGCTGCGCTGTCTACCGTCACCAAATACAGTGCGGTTATTCTGTTTACCGCCTTCTTTTTATATTTTCTGCGCAGTGGCATGTGGCGCCAGCGACAAACCTGGGTGGGGCTGGGATTAGCGCTGATTGCCTATGTGCTAGTGCTCTCCCCCCACCTGTACTGGCTGGTAGCGAATGATTTCGCCCCCTTCCGCTACATGGATGGCTCTCTGGAAGCCCACACCCGCTGGCAAGCCTATAAAGAGCTGTTGGCATTCACCCTGGATCAACTGGGCCGCTTGAGCCCCATGATTGTGGCTGTGCTGGCGCTGGCAATCTGGAATCGGCGCGATCAAAAGGGACGTCAGCCTGGGGACGCTGCACCGCAAAGCCCGCAGCGCTACGCCGATGCCTTATCCCGCGCCGACAAGCAATTTCTGCTGTGGGTGGGACTGACGCCCTTTGTAAGCACGGTCTTGATTTCGGCCGTCATGGGCACCCGCTTGGTTGCCTCCTGGGCCACGACCTTCTTTGTCTTGTACGGCTTTTTTGCCTTATGGCTTATGTATGGCCGCGACAAAGTTCAACTGCGTCGTATCGCTATCATCGTGATCGTTCTGCAAATTCTGCTGGCCTGCGGATATGCCTTGGCGCGCGGCCCCTTGGCTTGGCACAAAGGACGGGAGGCCCGCTCCACCTTTCCAGGCCCTGAAGTATCGGCACAAATGCAATCGATCTGGCAAGAACATATGCCCGGCATTCCCTTGCGAGTGATAGTTGCCGACACCTGGTTAGGCGGCAATATCGCGGTTCATGCAGGTCAGGACGTACTGGTTTTTATTGATGCCGAGCCCGCGTCCTCCCCCTGGCTTCATCTGCCCGAAGATTTGGAATGCGGGGCCCTGATTGTCTATAGCCTGAAGACACGTGGGCCGCCCCCCGCTGATTTGCTCAAGCTCTACCAGCAAGCGCCCATCAAGGGCTTGGCAGAGCAGCGCTGGTCGTCTGAACGCAGCCCCCTGATTGATCTGAACTGGGCCATCTTACCCGTGCAAAGCTCCTGCCCTCACTTGTCTGCAGCCCGCTAAGAGCGCTTAGATTCTGGGATGATGAACCGGCAGTTGCTCACCCAGATAATCCAGAAAATGCCGGACCGCCGGGGCCATGCCTCGGCGGGACGCAAACACCGCATGAATAATCCCTGGCAAAGGCGCCCATTGCGGCAGAACCTGTACCAAACGTCCGGCTCGCAAGGCGTCACAGCACATGTAGTCGGGCAAAATCCCTACGCCTATGCCCTGCTCTACCCCCTGCCGCAACGTCAGCAAGTCCGAGGCCATATAGCGGGGTCGGTGAACAACAGTCAGGCTAGCGCCGTCCGGCCCATACAGCTCCCACTCCCCTATCCCTTGCCGGGCTGACATGGCTACCGTAGGCAGCTTGGCCAGATCACCTGGAGCCCGCACAGGCTCAAAGCCTGCCAAAAGCTCGGGCTGGGCAACCAGGATAGACCCCGTTTCTCCCAAGCGTTTGACGATATAGCTGGCACTATCACTTAAGGTACTGCGCACCCGCAAAGCCACATCAATTCCGTCCGCCACCGGATCTACGACCCGATTGCTGACCTCCACTTCCAGCTCCACCTGCGGATAACGGACCAAAAACTGCGCAAAAACCGTGGACAAGACAGTATGCGCCAGGGTGACCGGGCAACTGATGCGCAAAAGCCCACGCGGCTCTTGCTGCACTTGGGCAACCGCCGAATAGGCCGCTTCAGCCTCGTCGCGCATGGCTTGGCAATGGCGCAAGAACACTTCACCCGCTGGGGTCAAGGACAGGCTGCGCGTCGTGCGTTGCAGCAAGCGCACGCCCACCTCGGCTTCCAGCCGGCTCAAACGCCGTGACAAGCGTGAAGGGGGCATTCCCAAATGGCGCGCAGCGGCACTAAACCCACCTCGCTGCACCACTTCGGTGAACAGCACCATGTCATTTAAGTCATACATACGGGGATGTTTCCCAGGATTACCAACAAAATTAGAATAATCTTTCTCAGAAAAACCGGCTTATCAAAGGACAGGGCTTCCAACATAATGGCACCATTCCTTCATCGCTTTGGACACCAAACATCATGAAACTGCTACACATCGACTCCAGCATCACCGGCGCAAACTCTGTTTCCCGTGAACTTACTCAATACGTGGTTGATCAACTGCGCCAGCAAAATGATCAAGTTCAAGTGGAGCATGTCGATCTGGCCCTGAATCCGCCACCTCACTTTTCGGCTGATTCCCTGGGTATGCGTTTCGGCTTGGACCCCGCAACCCTGACCGAGCGTCAGCGTGCTGAAAACGCCATCACCGAGCAATATTTGGAGCAATTTCTGGCTTCTGATGTTGTCGTGATTGGTGCCCCGTTCTACAACTTCACCATCCCCAGCCAGCTGAAAGCCTGGATGGACCGCCTGGCACAAGCAGGTCGCACTTTCCGCTACACCGCCAATGGCCCTGAAGGCCTGGCTGGCGACAAAACGGTTTACCTGGTTCTGAGCCGTGGCGGCATCTACTCCGAATCGGAGCAAGGCCAAGCCATGGAACATCAGGAAAGCTACTTGCGCGTCATGTTTGGCTTTATGGGCGTGAGCGATCTGCGCATTGTGTACGCCGAAGGTCTGGGAAAAACACCCGAATTGCGCGACCAGATTATAGAAAATGCCAAAGCCAGTGTAAGCGCCTTGCTGGAAAAAAGCGTCGCTTAAGACCGAGGCAAACTTGGGCAATCAGGGCTTGAGCTGACCGCAGCGTAGCCCTGGCTGACCCGGGCTATGACTATCGCAGGCAGGCTCAGCTCCGTAAATGGAACTGAGCCTGTTTTTTATTTGAGCCGTACATATATCCCATTGCGCTTAGCCCAAAGACAAACAGCCTCTTGCAAATAAGGATCGTCGATCCCGCTTTGCAAGAGGCTGCTTTTTGTGCGCCCTGCACGCTACCGGACCTGAGCAGACAATGTGTCAGGCCCCAATATAGCGATCAAGCTTACTCGTCCGTCTCCAGCCAATGACCCAAACGCACACGTTTGGTATCCAGATAACTGGCGTTGAACGGGTTCCCCTCGATCTGATGCGGGACGCGCTCCACCACATCAATGCCAATTTCCTGCAAGGTCTTTACCTTGCGCGGATTATTGGTCATCAAACGCAGCTTCTGAATACCGGCGTGATCGAGCAGATCCTTGCAGATATCGTAGCGACGCATATCAGCCGGAAAGCCCAACTTTTCATTTGCCTCAACGGTATCCGCACCCTCGTCTTGCAGGTGATAAGCACGAATCTTGTTCAGCAGGCCAATGCCCCGGCCTTCCTGACGCAAATACATCAAGGCACCACGGCCTTCCTTGGCAATGCGCTCCAGTGCCAATTGCAACTGCGGGCCGCAATCACAGCGCAAGCTGAACAGGGCATCGCCCGTCAAACATTCGGAGTGAACACGAGCCAGAACGGGCTCGCCATCGGCCACATTACCCAAGGTCAACAATACGTGTTCTTTTTGATTGCTGCGCTCTACAAATACGTGGATTTGAAAGACGGCCCACGGGGTTGGCAAACGGCTGGAACTGACATAGTCCAATAAGGTGCCGGGTTTGGCCTGATCCTGAGAAAGCGTAGCGTCCGATTCTGCCACCAGTGCGGCATCCGGGATGGATTGCATAATAAGTCTCTGCTGCAACGAAGAAATGCGGCTTGGCCCCATCCGGGGCAACCTAGCAATAATAGCCCAATTCAGCCTGATTCTTTAACCCTAGGACATATTGCTTTGCAGGACTAATTTAGCCGCTCTTCCTATGACACATATGCGCAACAAAAACCTTATGTCCCTATCCTTATAGCGAAATTTTCTGCTATCCGGTATTCTACGCAACAAGAAAATACATAAAATGTTATGAAACTTACAAATACAGATGATCTCTTGCCCTAAGTTTTCTGCTTACTGCTCGAATCATCATCAGACTTGATCGATCATGCCTGCCTCTAAGGTCCTTATTCGTTATCTTGTGATTGGGCTCTCGCTGGCTCTGCAGCCTTTTGTCGCCCACAGTTCGGCAAGCCAGACCTGGCCTCAGCCGCCATCACAGTTAAGTCTGGACAGCCCCTACGGCAAATTGCAGGTCAGCCAAAGCGATTATGTCTATGAAGCACAGTTGCAACTCAATGCCCAAGTGATCGCCCCGGAGCTCAAGGGCTTGATCAATATTCCCTACGCATTCAAGCAGCAACACACCCAGACTGCTTTGATCTCGGTAGACAATGGTTTAGGTGGTTGTTCAATCATGTACCACTGGGTCACGGTGTCTTCCAAAGGCTATACCGTCTCGCCCGCCTTTGGCTCGTGCAGTTCGCAAATTCGCGTGCGCAACCATGGTCAGACCTTGATCATGGAAACACCCAGCCTGGACAATCCGGCCCTGATTGACGAATACCGTTACGACGGTCGCAAAATCAGTTTGCGCAAGCGCCGCCAAGCCGCACCATAGACAAAAATCTGACCAGGGACAAAGCCCAGGAAAAAAACACTGTCTATAATCAAGTGTTTACGTCTCTCCGGATTTTCCCTTATGCAGCCCTCTTCGACTCGCCCCTTACTCGTCTGGGATTTACCAACCCGCCTGTTCCACTGGCTGCTGGTTATCAGCGTCGTAGGCTGTTTTGTGACCATCAAGCTAGGCGGTCTATGGATGGACTGGCACGTCCGCTTTGGACTGCTGGCCTTGGGCCTGCTGACGTTTCGCTTGGTCTGGGGATTGATTGGCGGATACTACTCGCGCTTTAGCCATTTCCTTCCCAATCCGGTGCGCAGCTTGCGCTACCTGCGTGAAAAGCCGGCGGTCTACCCCGGCCATAACCCCATCGGTGCCTGGTCCGTGTGGATCATGTTGATTGTGTTCGGCTTTCAAGCTGTTTCGGGCTTATTTGCGAACGACGACATTTTCACCAGCGGCCCCCTGGCCTACCTGAGCAGTGACTGGTCCAAAACCCTGACGGGTCTGCATAAAGCCAACGAATGGATCATGCTGGCCATTATTGGCTTGCATATCGTCGCTATTTTCCTGTATCGCGTGCTGCGTGGTCAGAAATTAACCAGCGTCATGGTCAAAGGCACCATGCCTGTTCCTAGCGAACCCGCCCTGCCTGCAAGCCAGGATAGTTGGAAAAGCCGTTTTCTCGCTCTTGTCATTGCTGCATTGATTGCCTGGGGCGTGTATTGGCTGACGGGTCTGGCACCAGTGGGCGGTGGTATGGACGACTTTATGTAAGGCCCGACTTATCCCCAGAACCTGTGCATAAACCTGGGGATAATGCGGGGACTGTTTGGGCTGAGCCGCATTTTTGCTAGCCGTCTTTTAAACTGGACTGAGACTAGCCGCTTGAGCACTCTGTACCCAAAAAGCGGCGGCGCAGAAACTCTTTCTTAACGCCGTCGCCAAAATCCCCACAAGACCAAGACCAAACCTGCCAAGGCTGCCAGCAAACCGGCCCAGCTAAAAATGGTCAATCCTAACCAGGAAGGGCCACGCGTCACCAGGACCGGCCCAAGAATCAGCACAAAAGCGGCCGTGACAATTGCAATCGCTAAACGTGTCGCCGCCTTTTCCAAGGCCGAGGCCAAACGCGGCATACCTTCAATTTGAATACGCGCTGAAATCTTGCCCTGACGCACCCGGTGCATCAGCAATCGTATTAACTGGGGGGCATCCATCGCCAACTGACGCGACTCCAGCAAGCTGCGTTGCAAGTCCGCATAGACACGCCTTGGCGAATACTGCTTGCGCATCAGTGTCATGATTACGGGCTGCGCAACAGCCACCACATCAAACTGTGGGTCCAGGCGCTTTAAGACGCCATCAGCCGTGATAAAGGCTTTGAACAGCAAAGCCAAATCCGGCGGCAAGATCAGATGGTTTTCTCGTGCCAAGGCCATAAAGTCCAGCAATGCCGCTGATATCGACAATAAGCCGCTGCTTTGCCGGGCTACATAACGCTGCGAGCTTTCTTCCAGCCGAGTCCAATCAAAATCCTCTGCACCCGACCAGTCCAGCAAGGTCGTAGCTACGCCATCAGCCTGCCCGTCCACAATGGCTCGCAGCAAAACCATCAGCTGCTGACGCCGTCGCTCCGTCAAATGCCCCACCAGACCAAAATCGATAAAGGCGACTTTATCGCCTGGCAAGGCCATCATATTGCCCGGATGAGGATCGGCGTGAAACAAGCCATCCTCCAGCACCATGTGCAAAAACGCCAGGGCACCACGACGAGCCAGCAAGGGACGGTCGGCGCCTATTGCCAGCAGTTGATCTTCCTTAATAGGCGAAACCCCAGGCACGAAGTCCTGCACCATCACGGTCGCGCTAGTCCACTCCATATGCACACGCGGTATGACGATGTCTTTGAAAGATGCCATATTCTCGCGTACAGCCAAGGTATTGGCCGCCTCACGAGTGAAATCCAGTTCGTCTGCGATGGCATCGGCCAAGGCACGCACGATATCGTAAGGACGGTACTCAGGCAGCAAGCCTTGCTGCTGAACCAGACGGGCAATCTGTTTGAGCAAACGCAGGTCTGCCCGAATCAAAGGCTCCAAGCCAGGCCGCTGCACCTTGACCACAACCTCCGTTCCATCATGCAGGCAGGCGCGGTACACCTGCGCCATGGAGGCCGATGCCAGCACCTGAGTATCAAAGCGAGCAAAGGCCTGCTCTACCGTTTGGCCCAGCGCTAACTCCAGTTCGGGACGTATAGTGTCCCAAGGCACGGCCGCGGCGTGTCCCTGCAGCTTTTCCAGTTCCTGGGTCCACTCTTCCGGCAACAAGTCATTGCGAGTCGCCAGGATCTGGCCCAGCTTGATAAAGGTAGGCCCCAGTTCTTCCAGCGCTCGTCGCAGACGTTCGGGAGCAGAGCGTTCCGGCATCTCCGTTTGTTGTAAGGCCTTGGCTCCGGGCATCAGCTCCGAGAGCCCCAGACGATGCATCACATCCCCAATCCCGTATCGAGCGATGACCGCCCCAATTGCCCGGACTCGGGCATGGTCACGCAAGGCCAACAAGGTTCCTCCCAACATACTCGCTCTCCAGTAGGGTACGCCCTGAGGAAAATAGCATACCCCAGTGTCAGCCCCACTTACTTATCCACTTATCCACATTTTCAGTGGGCAAGCGCGGGGATAGCCTTTGGACAAGTCACATTAGAACAATCAATTCAATGACTTGTCAGGGTGGGATAATTTAAGCCCCCTGGCTAAGCAGGGATGACAAGAATCGAAAATGCCACAGCCCGGGACCTGAAATCAGAGTACATTGACGTTTTAAAAATCAAGGAGAGCGTGATGCGTCTGGATAAATCTCGCTCCAGCCGTAATGTCGAGGACCGCCGTGCAAATGGGCCACGCCTGGGTCGCGGCAAAATCGGTTTGGGGACAGTGGTATTGGCGCTAGTGGCCATGTACTTTGGCGTCGATCCCAGCGTCGTGCTGAATCTGGCCGATGGCCCTAGCAGTGCCCCGCAATCCCAGCCGGTTGCCAGCTCGGATGCTCAAGGCCAAGCCATCTCGAAAATTCTGGGCGAAACGGAGGACGTCTGGCGCAGCGTATTCGCGCAGCAGACGAATGGCAGTTATCGTGATCCGGTTCTGGTGCTGTATCGAGGCGCCACGCCTACCGCTTGTGGATCAGGCCAATCGGCAATGGGCCCCTTTTACTGCCCCGCCGACCAAAAGCTCTATATAGACTTGGGATTTTTCACCGAGATGGAACGCAATATGGGCGTTAAGGGCAATTTCGCCCCCGCCTATGTGATCGCTCACGAAGTCGGCCACCACGTTCAGAACCAACTGGGCATGATGCGCCGTGTTGATGAAGCCCGCCGCAGCGGCTCGGCTTCTCAGGCACGTCAGGCGTCCGTCCGCCTGGAACTGCAGGCAGACTGTTACGCTGGTATCTGGGCACACCATGCAGACGCGCAACGCCAGATTCTGGAGCCAGGCGATATACGCTCTGCACTGGATGCGGCGCAGGCCGTTGGCGACGACACCTTGCAAAAGCAATCACAAGGTTATGTTGTGCCGGATTCTTTCACCCATGGCAGTTCGCAACAGCGCATGGCCTGGTTCATGGAAGGCTACAAAAGCGGGCAATTGAAAACCTGTGACACCTTCACCCGAGCAGACCCCGCTTCCTGATAAACGTAAAATTATGTAACCATAGCTTGTGCAGCATAATTTCCGTTCTATAATCTTTTTCTTCGCAGGAAACGAGGGTCGTTAGCTCAGTTGGTAGAGCACTGGACTCTTAATCCATTGGTCGACAGTTCGAGTCTGTCACGACCCACCAACCATCCTGCGATTTACGGGAAACTTTCCGTAAAACTGTAAATTAGCCCGCTTCGCAGCGGGCTTTTTTGCGTCTGCACGCATCGACCCACGGCAGCGCTACCCAGCTCTTTCCCACACTGCTCTGGCTGACGCCTCTTCATCCCTAAGCGTCAGCCTGTGCAAGCGCTTAACCTTTACCGTAGATCAGGCTGATCACTTCCTGACTGGTCTGGATATAGCCCGTCACATCATCATCAGTCATAGGCAAGGTCAAACCAATCTGCCCCCGATGCACCGGAAAATACCCTCTGGCAGCCATTTCCAGCGCGTAGATACCCATGCTGTCATCATCGACCTTATTCCAGTAGTCTCTATGCGTGGTGATGCGCTGACCGGCTGCTTTGGTCAAGGCGTAGCCCATCACGGAAAACCCGCCTATCAAAGTCAGGGGATAGCCCTGCTGATCCGCCCAGGAAGTCAGCTCGCTCTTGATGCGCGCTGCCATGCTGTTCAGGCGTTGAATGGCGGTTTCATCCAGCGCCTGCATGCAGGCGATACCCGCCGTGCAGGCAAGAGGATGCCCGTGATGGGTCCCCGACATCATGACCCGGTTTTCTTCCACTACACGGAACACCTCCCGGCTCCCGCCGACCGCGCCAATGGGCAGCCCACCGCCGATAATCTTACCCAGCACTGTCAAGTCCGGCGTCACTTGGTACACGCCTTGCAAGCCACCATAAGCCGCACGAAGAGTGACGGTCTCATCAACAATCAGCAAGATGCCCAGCTCTTTGGTGAGCACCCGCAACTGCGTAACGAACTGCTGATCCAGCTCGACAATACCGCCCGCACCAGCCTGCAGCTCGATCAGCACACAAGATATCTCGCCTGCATTGGCTCGCAGAATGCGCTCGCAAGTCTCGAAGTCGTTCTGCACCAGAATGACGACATGCTCGCTTTTGTATGAAGGAATGCCTTGCGAATCAGGTAAAGGCCTAGGGTCCTGATCAGGGCCTGGAGAGTCGTTTGGATCCGGGTGCGCCGAAATAGCAAGATCGTCCGTGAAGCCATGGTAGCCACCTTCAAACTTGGCGATTTTCTGCTTGCCCGTATAACCCCTGGCGATACGCACTGCCCCCAGACAGGCTTCGCTGGCGGAGCAGAAAAACTTGATCTGCTCTATTGAGGCAATTCGCTCACAAAGCAGCCGGGCCAGATCAAGCTCAGCATCAATCGGGTTGCCGAACGAGAAACCATTGGGCAAGGCCTCCTGAATCGCTGCCATGATGGCTGGATGGTTGTGACCCAGCACATTGGTAGAAAAATTATTGTTCAGATCAAGCAGCCTGACGCCTTCTATGGTGTGCAAATATTGGGCTTCGCCTCGTTGAGCAAAGATCGCATGGGGGCCATAGGCGAAAGTCCGGCGGCTGAAACCACCCGGGATGTAATTTGTCCCCTTGGAGGTTTCCAGCTTGGAAAGATGAAAAACATTCGAAAATTTCTTTAATGACGCGTCGTAAGCCAAGCTCATCCCTGTCTCCTGTTTTATAGGTATGGAGACTCATCTTATCGATGGATTTGGCGCCTATTTGGCCTCTCCGTGCAGGACAGCTTGATCCTGCCTGCACGCAGTGCCAATCGTCACACAACTCAGGACAAGCAGGACTTCCTGGCAGCGCGGCACTCGCTGGGCGTGACCCCGAAACGCCGCCGGAACGCACGACTGAAATGCGCGGCGTCATTAAATCCCCAGGAAAAGCCGATATCGCTCAAAGAACGACTGAACATCGCCATGTTCTCAATATCGGCGCGGCTGCGATCCAGCCTGGCGTACTGAATGTAGTTCCAGACAGTCTGCTCCTCGTTCTCGAACAAGCTATACAGCGTACGCAGAGAAATCCCCATGGCCTGAGCCGCCATCCCCGGCGTCAGCTCGGGATTGTTCAGATTCTGAGTCAGATAAGCTTTGAGACGGTTCAGAGTGGCAGCCCGGCTTTTGGAGGGCGCGGCAGGCCCGTCCTGGATCACACTGGCGAAAGCCGTCAGCAGCAAGTCAAAAAAATGCTCCTGCAATTGACCGGCAAGCAGGCAGTCTTCTTCTGAAGACTGCAGCACCAGATTGGTGACATAGCTGTACAAAAACCGCCCCGCCCCCGCGCTACCTGAAAAGGGACGCGCCACCAGATGCTCAAGATGCCCGCAACGGGCAGTCAACAGATGACGTGGAAAATCGACCGATATCTGGCGGGAGTCGCCCTCAAAACACATTTCGTAGGGACGCGCGCTGTCGTACAAGACGATCTCGCCAGGATGCGTCAAGGCGCTACGGCCATCTTGCTTGAGCAGCCCCTTGCCTTGCAATTGAAAGTTGATCTGGACAATGTCCTGCTCAGCACGTTTGATATGTCGATCTTCACGTAGCACCCGGCTGCGGGAAGTCGAAATATCGGAGAACAGCACATCGCCCAGTTTGCGCCAAGCGATACGCCCATAGAAATGGGATAGATCCTGCACCTGGACCGCAGTCACGGTATACAAATTCGAAATGGCGCTTTCCCAATAGCGCTGGCGCTCTTGGGGATGAAGGGCATCCGTCCTGATGTGCTTCATGCGGGGCTCCTTAAGCCGAGGATCACCACCGATACTGCTAAGTAGCCAGAATTGCGCAGTTCTCCCCCATAGGCGACGCCTGCGTCATGACTTGATGTGAGAGAACATTCTCCAGGCCAAGAGCAACTTTTCCAACTCGCACCTCAAGGCACCAATCTGCTATTTTCAAGGGGTTTGATCATAGCATTGCCCCTCCTTCCCCGGCTGTCTTGATCGACGCTGAATAAGACAAGCTCAAACCCTGCCTAGCGATATTTAAAACCACCATCAAGCGCTGAGCAGGAAAGGGATTGTCATAGTTGTTTACTTTAGCGGCAAGGAAAATCCGATAGGCTAAAAGGTCTTTCAAATCAGGAGACTGTCATGCTAAGTGCTATTGATCCGACCAAAGCTCCCGACACCACGCCCCCTGGAAAAACGCCGAATCCAGAGCCTGACCCGAAGAAGATCCCGGGCAATGAACCGCCTAGCAAACCCAAGGACTGACAGGCAGCCGATCCAGGCCGCAGCGCACAGGGAATGCAGGCTAACTATCAGGGCAGCGGGGAAAATACCACTGCCCTGCACTAGCCTTGTGCTTGATTCGGAGAGCCACTTTGCTGCAGGAAAATGTTGCAAAGTTAAGACTATTAAAAAAAAATCCGCACATAGCGCGCACTTGTTGCGCCGCAGCATATATTATTTTTCCATAGTCGTTGTTCCTGCGGTGGTGAGATGAGCGGAGACAGGCGTCACAGAGCGCTGCTGTTATCTCGCTGCCCACCGACTAGGCAAGACCGGGGTCACGTGCCTAGCTAGCTTACTCGCCTTGCCGGAATTGTGTTGCTCTTCAACCTACAACACAGGTCCGCTTGCCTACTACTTGCGTTCGCGCTGTCACACACCTTGCTGACAGCCGGAGAGTCGCTCTACCCGGCATCGCCCGGTTGCACTCAAGCCATCTGCCAGGATTATCCGTCCCGGCTGGCCCCCTCTCAACCGTCTCCTACCCCTCTCGGTGTTCCTTTGCATCCCCAAGGCTGGCTTGCCTGTGTTTACTTCAGGAACACCTATGAAATTGATTACCGCCATCGTCAAACCTTTCAAGGTTGACGAGATACGCGAGGCCCTCTCCGATTTGGGCATACAGGGCATGACACTGACAGAGGTCAAGGGGTTTGGCCGTCAGAAAGGTCATACCGAGCTTTACCGCGGTGCGGAATATGCGGTGGATTTTCTACCCAAAATCCGCATTGAACTGGCTATCCCGGACGAGCAGTTGCCAAGCGTTCTAGAAGCCATTCAAAACAGCGCGCGCACCGGCCGTATTGGTGACGGCAAGATCTTTGTCCAGCCGCTGGACCATGTCATCCGCATCCGCACCGGCGAATGCGATGAGCAAGCCCTGTAATCGGAGAGCCTCTCATGAACAACGCTGACCTATCGTGGATGTTGGTATCCACGCTTTTAGTCCTGATGATGGCCGCGCCGGGCCTGGCCCTGTTTTATTCGGGTATGGTGCGTCAAAAAAATGCTTTGTCCATGTTGTCCCAGACCTTGCTGGTGTTCTGCCTGGGCGTAGTGTTGTGGTTCATTTATGGCTATTCCTTGGCTTTTACGGCCGGCAACCCCTTTATCGGCAGCTTCGATAAGGTGCTGTTTAACGGTATGTTCAACGCCGCTGACCAGCAGTTTTCCATGTCGGGTTCCTTACCTGAACTGCTCTTTGCGTCCTTTCAGGCCACCTTTGCCGGTCTGACTTGCGCTCTGGTCGTTGGCAGTCTGGCGGAACGCGCACGCTTGTCAGCCATTCTGGTCTTTACCGTCATCTGGTTCACCCTGGCCTATCTGCCCATTTGCCATATGGTCTGGTTTGCTGATGAACAACAAGGCGGTTTGCTCAACTCCCGTGGGGCACTGGACTTTGCTGGTGGCACCGTTGTACACATCAATGCCGGTATTGCAGGCTTGGTGGGTGCCTGGCTGGTTGGGCCTCGCTTGAACTACCGTCGTGAAGCCATGCCGCCTCACAACCTGCCTTTGACTTTTATCGGTGCTGCCTTGCTGTGGGTGGGCTGGTTTGGTTTCAATGCAGGCTCGGCTCTGTCCGCCAACGAAAACGCTACCCTGGCCTTTTTTAACACCATGCTGGCAGCAGCAATCGGTGTGATCGCCTGGACCTTGGGTGAGTGGATCAGCAAAGGTCATCCCTCTTTGCTGGGTGCGTGTTCGGGTGCCATTGCAGGTTTGGTCGGCATTACCCCCGCAGCCGGATTTGTAGCTCCGTCTGGCGCATTGGCCATTGGCCTTATTACATCGCTGGCCTGCTTGTGGGGCGTGAATGGCTTAAAACGCTGGTTGCGTGCAGACGATACTTTGGACGTATTTGGTATTCACGGTCTGGGCGGGATTGTGGGCGCTTTGCTCACAGGTCTGTTCAACTCGCCTGTTCTGGGTGGCCCGGGTACTGCCGCTGGCAACAGCATTTGGATGCAGCTGTGGATTCAACTGGAAGGGGTTCTGGTCACGCTAGTCTGGTCCGGTATTGCCGCCCTGATTGCGTTCAAAATTGCCCAATATGTTTGCGGTGGTCTACGTGTCGATGCCGATCATGAACGCGAAGGTCTGGATATCCGCACCCACGGTGAAACAGGTTATCAACATTGAGTCCTGATCATGATTCTTGATTATCTTTCTTGCAGGCAAACTGCCCCGTTCAAACACAGGCACAGGCCTAAACGAAAAAGCCCTCTTTCGAGGGCTTTTTTCATGCGCTCACCACAAACTTATTTTTCCTTGCGGTAAGCGTCATGACAGGTCTTGCACGACTTGCCCACATCGCCGAAAGCGACACGGAACGCATCAAAATCGCCAGACTCGGAAGCGACTTTCAACTTGCCAATGGCCGAGTTGAAATCTTCTGTGGCTTGCTTGAAACCCTGAGCATCGCTCCAGGCTTCTGCTTTGGTCTCGCCACCTTCGGTGCCAGCACCAAAAGCGCCCCAAGGCAACGCTGCCAGAACCGTCAAGACTTCCACGTTTTTGGCGATAGCAGCCGCATCATACGGAGCTTCTTTTTTGGCTACTGGAGCCATACGACCAAAGTGCGAACCGATCAAAGCCATGCTGGATTGACGGTATTTCACAGCTTGCTCAGGCTTGGCGAACTGGGCGGAGGCGGGCGTGACAAACGCGGCGCACAAAGCAGCGGCGGCAGTCAAAAACGCAATTTTTTTCATGAGAACTCCTGTGTGATGAAACATAAAACACTTCATAAAGCACTGGCTCTGCAAATCCGCTCAAGATGCGTCACCGCGTAGTGACGCACCCCTGAGGATTTAGATTGCCCGAGCCAACTGTACTGCGACGCCCAAATAGCTGCGTGGAGTTAGCTCAAGCAAATACGTTTTAGCGTCTGTAGGCAACTCCAGACCGCTGATGAACTCGCGCAGGGCCTCTTGAGTAATACCACGGCCACGTGTCAGTTCTTTGAGTTGCTCGTAAGGCTGGGGCAAACCGTAGCGGCGCATCACAGTCTGCACCGGCTCGGCCAGAATTTCCCAGCACGCATCGATGTCGGCATCGACAGCCGCTGCGTTCAATTCCAGTTTGCCCACACCGCGCAGGCAAGCGTCATACGCCACCACGCTGTAACCCAATGCCACGCCCAGGTTACGCAGGACGGTGGAGTCAGTCAGGTCACGCTGCCAACGAGAGATAGGCAGCTTTTCGGACAGGTGACGCAGCATGGCATTGGCCAGGCCCAGGTTGCCTTCCGAGTTCTCAAAGTCAATGGGGTTGACCTTGTGCGGCATGGTGGACGAACCGATCTCGCCTTCTTTCAGGCGCTGCTTGAAGTAACCCAGGGAGATGTAACCCCAGACGTCACGGTTAAAGTCCAACAGAATGGTATTGGCGCGCGCAATGGCGTCAAACAAAGCAGCCATCCAGTCGTGCGGTTCAATCTGAATGGTGTAGACGTTCTGGGTCAGACCCAGGCCCGCCAGCACGCTCTTGCTGAACTCGGGCCAGTTAATTTCCGGGTAAGCAGAAAAGTGGGCGTTGTAGTTGCCTGTTGCGCCATTCAATTTAGCCAAGGGCTGAACGGCAGCAATGGCGGTAATGGCGTTTTGCAAACGTGCTGCCACGTTGGCGAATTCTTTACCCAAGGTGCTGGGGCTGGCAGGCTGACCATGTGTGCGCGACAGCAAAGGCTGAGCAGCATGCATATGGGCCTGGGCCTTGATCGCATCACATACTTCCTGCAGCTGAGGCAAGATCACCTGTTCGCGAGCACGCGTCAGCATCAAGGCGTGCGAGGTATTGTTGATGTCCTCGGAGGTGCAGGAAAAGTGGATGAACTCGGCCGCAGCGGCCAGTTCAGCGTGATCGGCCACTTTTTCTTTCAGCCAGTATTCCACGGCTTTCACGTCGTGGTTGGTCGTGCGTTCGATGGCCTTGATCCGAGCAGCGTCCTCTTCCGAGAAATTTTGCACCAGGCTTTTCAGCACCTCGCGGGCTTCGGACGTAAACGCGGGCAGTTCAGGCAGGCCGGCATCGGACAAGCCGATCAGCCAGGCCACTTCGACCTCCACGCGATGCCACATAAATGCGGCTTCAGACAACAGTCCACGCAAGGGGGCTGTACGGCTGCCATAACGCCCGTCCAATGGCGACAAGGCATTCAGAGTGCTCAGGGTATCGGCTATGTGCATCGTTCTACAGAAAAGAAGGGGGAATAAAGTCAGCCCGCATTCTAACATTGCGTACAAGTGCTCGTACGCCAGCTGTTCAGGGCATGGTCAGAATGATCCTGCTCCAGGACGGTTTGACGAATAAACCACAGTTTTCGGACATTGTTCCACGCGAGGGGGCAGACCCCTGCCCGCGGGGCGTTCGCCCATAGGTTCCTGCTATACTTTTTGAGCCTGCAACTTTTGATAGCTTTTTATGAAACTTCTAGCCTCCCTAACAAGTCCATACGCGCGCAAAGTGCGTGTAGTCATGGCGGAAAAAAAGCTCGATTACGAGATGATTCTGGAGGATGTGTGGGCCGATGACAGCGATATTCTGAAGCACAATCCACTGGGCAAAGTCCCCTGTCTGATTATGGATGATCAGGCAAACCTGTTTGACTCCCGCGTGATCGTCGAGTATCTGGATACCCTCTCGCCCGTCGGCCGCCTGATTCCCCAAGCTGGACGTGATCGCGCTGCCGTAAAGTGCTGGGAAGCCATTGCGGACGGCTTGCTGGATGCTGCCGTTGCCATCGTGGTCGAAAACCGCCGTCCCGAAGCGCTCCGCCTGCCCGCCTGGATCGATCGCCAAAACAGCAAGATTACCGCTGCACTGCAATCCATGAACAATACCCTGGGTGACCAGTCCTTCTGCACCGGCACCAGCTTTAGCCTGGCCGATATTGCTGTAGGCTGCGCGCTGGGATACCTGGATCTGCGCTTTCCTGAACTGGACTGGCGCTCGCAGTATGGCAACTTGCAACGTCTGGACGAAAAACTCCAAGCGCGTCCCTCGTTTGCCAGCACACTGCCGCCTATTCAGTGAGTGCTGCATTAGCAAGCCAGGGCCCATTCTTTTGAATGGGTTTTTTTATGTCTGCTGCTTTAGCGCTCACCCAGCAAACGGTACATCCAGAAGGCCTCGTCCACCTGCATGCGCCGCGCTAACTGAGCAGGTGCAAAGCCAGATACTCTTTTAACCTCCCGCCCAAAATGAGACTGGTCACTGTACCCCGCTTGCAAAGCGATATCCGACCAGACCGGCGCGTCGTGGCTTTGTACCAAAGCAAAAGCCCGCTCGGCTCGCACGTAGAGCTCCAGATCACGATGGCTTTGCCCAGCCCAGCGCTTGATCTGCCGCTGCATCTGGCGCAAACCGACTCCAGCACGCGAGCAAGCAAGCCGGGTCCGCAGATGCGTGAGCCACTGGTTCATACTCATCGCGCTCCCGCTGTACGATGCGGACTCAAACACAGAGGCCAGTGCGCATTCAACACGCTGAAATAATTCCCCTTCACCTTCTTGCACCTGCTCTAAGGTCCGGCAAACCGCCTCCGGCAGCACGTCCTCTACAGGCAGCACGGCATCCATATAGTCACGAGCCTGCACGCCCAAAGCGCTCAGGGCATCGGGATACAGTCCAATTGAAATCGCATGCACGGCGCCGGGCGACCAACTCACTGCGGGCAAACGTGACGGGCCCGAAAACACCAGCTTCGGCAAGGCTTCAGACAATACGGGGGGAACCTCATCTGACGGCATCGAAACCATCTGCAAGCGCCCATGGAAAATCCACGAGATCACGGCCAAGGGTGAAGCCGGGTAGAAGTTCAGACGCTGCTCATCCTGCAGGGTGACGCCACGAGTATCACGTTCCACGCCTACATGGATGCAGGCCGCAAGATTGCGATGCGGATAATGGAGTCGAGCGCCAGGATAAGTAGACATGAGAGGTCGTTTCCGTTCTATCTGAACCCGCAAGGGCCGGAGCACACTGAAAGCTCTCACATCCTACTTCAGACGCTCACCCTTATGCCCAAAACAGTTTCTCAAGGCCCATGGTCTTATCGCTACCGCAGTGCGGCCAGCCTGCTTGCCACTACCTTGAACGTACTCGCTCGACGCGCTATTGGCCGGCCCCTGGTACCAGGCTGGTCTATCGCTTTTGAAATAGCCACGCTGTTTTATCGTAAACAATTCAACCACGCCTTCGCGATGGGAACGATGCCGCAAAGCCGGGCTTACTTCGACAGTCTGTACACGATTGCAGAGCCTGGTCTTCCCGTGCAGATAAAAAACAGCGGCTCCCTAGAGCCACGCGGCCACTGGTTCATCCCAGAGAGGCATAACAGCTCGAAAACCTTGTTGTACTTTCACGGTGGTGGCTACGCCTTTTACCCCGCTGCCTCCCGCCACTTCATCACCTTGCTGGCTCATCGACTGCAAATGCCTATATTTGCGCTGGATTACCGCCTGACGCCCGAGCATGCACATCCTGCCCAACAAGAGGATGTGCTGACCGCCTACCGCTACCTGCTCGAGCACCAGCGCCCTGAACAACTCGTACTGGGCGGTGACTCAGCGGGCGGGCATCTGGTATTGATGAGTCTGGTGGCATTACGTGATGCAGGGCTACCCCAACCGTCGCTTGCGCTGGCACTCAGCCCCTGGACGGACATAGGCCGCCGTGGAGCCAGTCAGTTTGGACACGACCGCTATGACATGGTGCAGGGCTACCAGACCCTGCAATATGGTCAATGGCTAAGGGGCGATGGTGCCTGGACTGACGCCGAACTCTCGCCAATTGCGCAAACCTTGCACGGTCTGGCCCCCATCTATATACAGGCGGGAGGCAAAGAGATCCTGGTGGACATGATTCGGGACTTCGCTAAAGAGGCACAGGCTCAAGGAGCCTTGATACACCTGGATGTATGGCCGGACATGACGCATGAATTTCAAGCCTACGGCAGCACCTTGCCTGAAAGCGACCATGCGCTAGCGCGGCTGCTGGAGGCAATTCAATGGACGCAAGGAGCTGAGTTCAGCTCGATCCCACAGACCGAGCTGGATAGCTTGGGCGAAGCGTGGTGCCGCGCCCAAGCGAAGGGGATCAGGCCTGAAGAATAGCCTGTGTAATCATGTAAATCGCCAAGACTGTCAGCATGCCCGCAAAGATGCGTTTGAGCGTAGTTTGGTCGATTTTGTGGGCCAGACTGGCACCAAAAGGGGCGGTACAAATACTGGTAGCCGACACGATCAACAAAGCGGGCCAATAGATAAAGCCGATCATGCCAGGCTGACCGCTCAAGGCAGCCTGCCCTGACCAGATATAACCCGCGCTATTGGCCAGGGCGATGAAAAACCCCAGCGCAGCCGAGGTCGCCACGGCCTGACGGACCGGCACATTGCCGCGCAGCATAAAGGGGACGGACAGGAATGCCCCACCTGCACCCAGCAAGCCCGAAATAAACCCAATCAAGGCGCCCATGGCCGCTATCCAGAAAGGCCCAGGCAAGGATCGCCCTAGCACCGGCGTGGATTTGCGCGCCATTTTGGAGGCTGAATACAGCACAAAAATACCGAATACGATGGCCAGTGCCGTGCTGTTGATCATGGCAAAAATCGCGCCGCCCGATAGCAGCCCGCCAATAATCAAGCCCGGCACCATGACCTTGACCACATCCCAGCGAATTGCGCCGTGCTTATGGTGCGCCCGCACACTGGACAAGGAAGTGAACAGGATGGTGGCCATCGCCGTTGCAATGGAGGCGTGCACCGCCATGTCCTGTGGCACACCAAAGCGTGGCAACAAGAAGGTCAGGAACGGCACCAGGATCATCCCCCCGCCAATCCCCAGCAGACCTGCAGCCAGACCTATGCCTGCACCCAGCACCAGCAAGCTGGTGACAAGAATGGGATCCATACGTGCCTCTTATTGAATAATGCCGCCGCCCAGGCAGCGATCACCGTCATACAAGACCACGGACTGGCCCGGTGTTACGGCCCATTGGGGCTGATCAAAATGCAAAGACAGACTCTGCCCTTCGGCGGCCAAGACGGTGCATGCGGCATCAGCCTGGCGATAACGAGTTTTAGCGTGAATGGGGCCCAATGCAGGTGGGTGGCCCGCGATCCAGCTGGTCTGCTCGGCCTTCAGTTCAGACTGCAACAGCCAGGGATGGTCATGCCCTTGCACCACGTACAAGGTGTTCGTAGCCAAGTCTTTACGGGCGGCGTACCAGGCATCAGCCGTGCCGTCCTCTCTTTGTTTGCCTTTGACACCACCAATGCCCAAGCCTTTACGCTGACCATAGGTATGGAACGCCAAGCCCACGTGCTGGCCCAGCACCTGCCCTTCCGGGGTTTTGATGGGGCCGGGTTGAGTGGGCAAGTAGCGATTCAGAAATTCGCGGAAAGGACGCTCGCCAATAAAGCAAATACCGGTCGAGTCTTTTTTAGCCGCGTTGGGCAACTTCAGTTCTTCGGCAATACGACGTACTTCTTGCTTATTGATCTCACCCAAAGGGAACAAGGTGCGCGACAACTGCGCCTGATTCAGGCGATGCAAAAAATAGCTTTGATCTTTGGACGCATCCAAACCTTTGAGCAGTTGAAAGTCTGTCCCGCCCCCAGCCATGGGGACACCACGTACACGGGCGTAGTGACCAGTGGCGATCCAGTCCGCACCCAAGGTCATGGCGTGATCCAGAAAGGCCTTGAACTTGATCTCTGCATTACACAGAACATCGGGATTGGGTGTGCGACCGGCCGAGTATTCCCGCAAGAACTCCGCAAAAACGCGATCCTTATATTCCGCAGCGAAGTTAACCGCCTCGATCTCCACGCCAAGCAGATCGGCCACGCTGGCCGCATCCAGCCAATCCTGACGCGAGGAGCAGAATTCGGAATCATCATCGTCTTCCCAGTTCTTCATGAACAGGCCAACGACGTCATAGCCTTGCTCTTTAAGCAGCCAGGCTGAAACGGAGGAGTCCACGCCGCCGGACATACCGATAACGACGCGACCTTTTTTGGTGGAAATAGTCATTGCAATGAGAGTGAGAGGGGCTGCTCAAACAAAGCGAATTTGCAAGCAGCGCACCTGACTAACTAAAAAACGCATTGTACGCCTGCACCGATGCATCTGCAGGCAGACAGCGCGCCGGTCAGGGTTATGGAAAACCGTGTGATGTTTATACGGCACACATAAATAAGCCCAGACTAAGGCCTGGGCTTTCCGGATCAACTGCAGCGCGATCAGTCCAAAGGACGGGGCGGCAACATTTTCCCAGGATTCATGATGTTATGCGGGTCCAGCGCCTTTTTGATGCTGCTCATGACATCCAGCGCATCCTGCCCGTGCTCGGCCAACATGAACTCCATTTTGTGCAAGCCCACACCGTGCTCGCCAGTACACGTCCCTTGCATGGCAATGGCACGTTCCACCAAACGATGGTTCAGACGCTCGGACTCTTCCCACTCTTCCTGGCTATCTGCATCCAGCAGCATCAGCACGTGGAAGTTGCCATCGCCGACGTGGCCCACAATGGTGTAAGGGAACGGGGCCTGGTCCATATCAGCCGCCGTTTCAGCCACGCATTCGGCCAGGGCAGAGATTGGAACGCAGACATCCGTCGTGCTGGATCGACAGCCGGGACGCAGTTGCAGACCGGCAAAGTAAGCATTGTGACGAGCTGTCCACAGACGGGAGCGGTCTTCCGCTTTTTCCGCCCACTCAAAGTCCATGCCGCCATTATCTCGCGTGATTTCCTGAACGACCTGAGCCTGCTCCTGCACGCCACTGGGGCTGCCATGGAATTCAAACAACAACAGGGGCGATTCTTTCAGGCTCAGCTTGCTGTAGGCATTCGTGGCGCGCACAGCGGCCGTGTCCATGAACTCGACACGGGCAATTGGAATACCCATCTGGATGACTTCAATCACGCTTTGCACAGCCGAGCGCAAATCAGAGAAATTACAGATTGCGGCAGAGATGGCTTCAGGCTGCGGATACAGACGCACCGTCACTTCAGTGATGATACCCAGCGTCCCTTCGCTGCCAATGAACAAGCGAGTCAGGTCGTAACCCGCCGAGGATTTCTTGGCACGGTTAGCCGTCTGGATAACGCGGCCGTCCGCTGTTACGACGGTCAGGGTCAAAACGTTTTCACGCATGGTGCCGTAACGGACAGCATTGGTGCCCGACGCACGAGTGGCAGCCATACCGCCCAGGCTGGCATCCGCACCGGGATCGATAGGAAAGAACAAGCCCGTATCACGGATATGCTCGTTCAAAGCCATGCGAGTAACCCCGGCCTGCACCGTGGCGGTGAAGTCTTCGGCGTTAATGGCCACGATCTCGTCCATGCCGGACAGATCCAGGCTGACACCCCCTTGAATTGCCAGAAAGTGCCCTTCCAGCGAGGAACCGGCACCGAAAGGAATCAAGGGCACATGGTGCTCATGGCAATGGCGCGCCACCCAGGCCACTTCTTCTGTGCTGCGAGCAAAAACAACCACATCAGGCAGCATGGGTGGATACGGCGATTCATCCCGTCCATGGTGTTCACGCACAGCGTGAGAAAGCGAGCAGCGCTCTTGGAACTGAGCCTGCAAGGCTTCAACGAAACCTTCAGGTAAAGGGCGCCGCGCTAGATCGGCATGACCGGGAGCATTCATGAGCATTCCAAAAAGGCAAAACCCTATTATGAGTGGCTAAGCGCCCCCTCTTCAAGTGCAACTCGTGTCTTGCGACGCTGGCGGACGGCTTCAGCCATTTTCTCCAGCACAAGCAGGGTGTCATCCCAATCAATGCAGCCGTCGGTAATGCTCTGGCCGTAGGTCAATGGCTTGCCTTCCACCACGTCCTGACGACCGCCCACCAAATGGCTTTCGATCATCACGCCGCAGATGCGCATATCGCCACCGGCAATCTGCCCAGCCACATCGGCCAGCACTTCAGGCTGACGGCGGTAGTCTTTATTGCTGTTGGCGTGGCTGGCGTCAACCATCACACGCGGCACCATGCCGGCCTTGATCATCGCCTGGCTGGTGGATTCAACGTTTTCCGCATCGTAATTCGGTGTTTTGCCGCCGCGCAGAATCACGTGGCAATCGTTATTGCCCACGGTGGACACGATGGCAGAATGACCGCCCTTGGTCACCGACAGGAAGTGGTGCGGCTGGGAAGCGGCTTTGATGGCGTCCAGGGCAATACGAATATTGCCGTCCGTGCCGTTCTTGAAGCCAACGGGGCAAGACAGTCCCGAGGACAACTCGCGGTGAACCTGGCTTTCCGTAGTACGGGCACCAATAGCACCCCAGGAAACCAGATCAGCAATGTACTGCGGCGTAATCATGTCCAGAAATTCGCAACCCGCTGGCAGATCCAGCTTGTTCACTGCCAGCAGCAATTCACGTGCGGTGCGCAAACCCTGATTGATATTGAAGCTGCCATCCATATTGGGGTCATTGATCAGACCTTTCCAACCTACGGTGGTGCGGGGTTTCTCAAAGTACACACGCATCACGATTTCCAGCTCGGGCGCAAAACGCTTGCGCTCTACCGTCAGGCGGCGGGCGTAATCCATGGCCGCTTCGGTATCGTGAATGGAGCAAGGCCCCACCACCACAACCAGGCGATCATCCTGCTCGTGCAGAATGTTGTGAATATTGCGACGAGCTTGATGAACCGTGGTCGATACGGCAGACGTACAAGGGAACTCACGCATCACATGCGAAGGTGGGGACAGCTCCTTAATTTCACGAATCCGTAAATCATCAGTATTGTGCGACACGATTTAACTCCAGTAGGTTTGCCAGATCCGGGGGCAAACAAAAAAAAAGCCGCCCGGACGATGCTGGCGGCTTATTTCAGGATTTAGGTCTTACTTATGTTTGGTGCAACCCGTCCTTTCCTCCACCAGCGGCATCGGAAAAGCATAAAAATAAAAAAAGAAAACAGGGGTTGCGAAAGTCATGTGAAAAATCCTAACACAGTTCCAGACTCATCGCCAAATAATTCAGCAAGATTCACCCACAAAAGCCGCTCTACACAAAACACTTATACCAATAGGTCGTTAAAAAATAGCATCAAACGAAATAATAATTTCGTTTAGCATTTTTTATTGGCCCTTTTGTTTCGTGTTATCCAGAAAAACCACGATAAATCGTTTGGACTGGCGGTTTGTCTTATTTTTACATCTTAATACATACCTGATCACTGACTGCTCAAATCCAGGCGAAAGGGCCAGAACACAGGGCTCTGGCCCTTAGCCGCCTAATTTAGCAGCACGCTATGCGCCCTTTTCCGCCGTATCGAGCTTGCTGACGTTCACGGAAAAAAGTGGCGTAATCCATCGGTTTTTCATCCGGGTGATTGACCCGCATATGCTCCAGATAGGTGTCGTAATTGGGTACGCCCACCATCAGGCGCAAGGTAGTAGCCAGATAGCGACCAGTACCCCGCCCTGCCTGGGTACTGCGTGCGATGGCGCCGGTTAAAAGTCCTTTCATATCACGCTCCTGCCGCTGCCTGAGCGGGCAACGCTTCATAAGGTGTTTCCGCAGAATGCGGTGTGCTCGTGCGTCGGGCCTGCAAAACGCTACGAATACCAAAAAACACCATGCTCAAGACAACGAAAATGAACAAGCCGCACAAAGTGGAGTTCACGTAATCGTTGAAAATAACCTGCTGCATTTGACCCAGCGATTTAGCAGGTGCCATTACCGTCTGTTCAGCTAAACCCTTTTGATAGACATTGGCGTGTGCCAAAAAGCCGATCTTGGGATCGGGGTGGAACATCTTCTGAAAGCCGGCGAACAAGGTGCAAATCAGCAGCCAAATGGTGGGGACGACCGTCACCCAGGCGTAGCGGTCCTTCTTCATCTTGAACAGCACCACCGTACCCAACACCAGCGCAACCGCCGCCAGCATCTGGTTGGCAATACCAAACAAGGGCCACAAGGTATTGATGCCGCCCAGCGGATCAACCACGCCTTGGTAAAGGAAATAACCCCAGGCAGCCACGCACAGGGAAGTCGCAATCAAGTTGGCGACCAAAGACTCCGTACGCCGCAATCCCGGCACAAAGGTACCCAGCAAATCCTGCAACATGAAGCGGCCTGCACGAGTACCCGCATCCACCGCGGTCAGGATGAACAGGGCTTCGAACAGAATTGCAAAGTGGTACCAAAAGCTCATCATCGCGGGCCCGCCGATGACGTTATGCAAAATAAAGGCCATGCCCACGGCCAAGGTCGGCGCTCCGCCCGCACGCGAAATAATGCTGTTTTCGCCTACATCGCTAGCCATCTGCGTCAAGTCTGCGGGTGTAATCAAAAAGCCCCAGCTGGACACCACTTGTGCGGCTTGCTCTGGCGTAGTGCCAATCAAGGCCGCCGGGCTGTTCATGGCGTAGTAAATGCCCGGTTCGATCACGCACGCGGCCACCAGCGCCATGATGGCCACAAAAGATTCCATCAGCATGCCGCCATAACCGATGTAACGAGCCTGGGTTTCATTTTCGATCATCTTGGGTGTGGTGCCCGAGGAGATCAAAGCGTGGAAACCAGACACCGCCCCGCAAGCAATAGTGATGAACAGGAAGGGGAACAAGCTGCCGGACCAGACTGGGCCTGTGCCATCAATAAACTTGGTGGTGGCGGGCATTTTCAATTCTGGCGCCACAATCACGATCCCGATGGCCAGACCGACAATCGTGCCGATCTTCAAGAAGGTAGACAGGTAATCACGCGGTGCCAGCAGCAGCCAGACAGGCAACACAGCCGCAATAAAGCCGTAAATGATCAAAGCCCAAGTGAGTTCTTCCCCATCCAGGGTGAAGAAAGGCCCCCAGACGGGATGAGCTGCAACATCCTGGCCGTAAACAATGGCAGCCAGCAAGCAAACAAGCCCAATGACAGAAACCTCACCAATGCGACCAGGCCGCAAAAAGCGCAGATAAATCCCCATGAAAATCGCCAGCGGAATGGTCGCGGCCACCGTAAAGGTGCCCCATGGCGAGTTAATCAGCGCCTTGACCACAATCAGTGCCAGCACCGCCAGGATGATGACCATGATCATGAAGGCACCAAACAGGGCAATCACGCCGGGCACCGTACCCAGCTCCGACTTGATCAGATCACCCAGGGAGCGCCCGTCGCGACGCATAGAGATGAACAGAACCGTAAAGTCCTGCACAGCCCCGGCAAAGACCACCCCAGCCAGAATCCAGAGCATGCCGGGCAAATACCCCATTTGGGCCGCCAAAACCGGCCCGACCAACGGCCCAGCACCGGCAATCGCGGCAAAGTGGTGCCCAAAGAGCACGTGCTTATTCGTCGGGACGTAATCCAGGCCATCGTTATGACGCCAGGCAGGAGTCATGCGCGTGGCATCCAGCTCAAAGACCTTGCGTGCAATAAACCGACTGTAATAACGATAGGCAATCAAGTAGACGCAGACAGCCGCCACCACAATCCACAGGGCGTTAATGCTCTCCCCCCTGCTCAGCGCTACGGTCCCCAGCGCAAAGGCCCCCAATAAAGCCACCAGCAGCCATATCAAATGCCGCTGTATAAACCCGCCCTCTTCTCTGCTCATAGAGCCTCCACGATTTTGCATTAAGTAAGCAGCCACCAACTTTTTTGCCACAGGCCGGTCTTCTGATCAGAAGAAGCCGCCAGACACTGGTACTTGGCTACTGGCGCCGCTTATGGCACCAGACCGTGCAAGGCCACACAGAGCCTGTTGGCAAATGTGCAGCCCAAACCAGCATGGGTAGAGGGCCCGCATTTACGTGCCCTCTAAAAGGGTGTTGGCGTGCCATCAGGCACGCCAAACTCATTTATGAATCGATCCAGGGTATGCAGAACATAGGCGCTTTTCTACGAAGTAAGCGCTCTTTAATCCTAGGGAGCATAGTAAAAACGCGCCTTCAAGACACCGCGCATTTTCCCTAAGCCCTGTTTCCCGCCTTATTTATAAATACTACTCATCGCTGCGCCCTGATAGTTTCTACACATTTAATTTGAGTTCAAATGATTTTATGCGCTATGATTTCTTAGCAAATCTTTCGTAAAACAAATCATTTATAACGAAATGGTATAGGCGAAAAAAGGACTCATGATGAAACTACAATCCAAGCCCCTCTACGCGATGGCCCTTGCCCTGCTGGGCACCTTGGCGACCGCCTCCAGCGTCCAAGCCGTGACCCTGGAACAAGTCAAAGAGCGCGGCGTGATTCGCGTCGCCGTTGCTAACGAAATTCCTTACGGATACATGGATATGTCCGGCAAAGCTCAAGGCGCCGGCCCTGAAGTGGCCCAAGCCATCATGGAGCGTCTGGGCGTCAAAGAGATCAAATGGGAAACTGCCAACTTCGGTTCGCTCATCCCCGGCTTGCAAGCCAAACGCTTTGATATGGTGGCCGCCGAGATGGCGATCCTGCCGCCGCGTTGTGAAAAAGTGCTGTTCTCCGAGCCCAATAGTTCCTACGGGGAAGGCTTGCTGGTGGCCAAAGGCAACCCCAAGAACATTCACTCCTACGAAGACTTCGCCAAGACCGATCACACCATTGCCATCATGGCCGGTGCAGATCAGCTGGAGATGATGCAGGCTTTGGGAGTGCCCGACAATCGCATGGTCACTATCTCCAATAATGCTGACGCAATTTCTACCGTGTCCACAGGCCGGGCCGATGCCTATGCCGCTACCGGCCAGACTGCCAGTGACCTAGCGTCCAAGAGCAAGGGCAAAGTGGAGCTGGCCGCCGAATTCAAAGATCCCATCATCAATGGCAAACCGGTACGGAGCTGGGGCGGCTTTGCCTTTGCCAGCGAGTCCCAGGACTTGCGTGATGCCGTCAATAAAGAGCTGGCCGAATTCAAGAAAACCGACGAATGGAAAGCCATTCTGAGCAAGCACGGCTTTACCGAAGAGGATGCCAAGCACTCTTTTGAACAATCCACGGAACAGCTGTGTAAAGCCTGATCCTTCACCTGCCGGTGAGGTGGCCGCACTGGCCAGCGCGGCCCCTGACAAGGGTCGGCCAGGCACCGACGGTGCGCCGCCCGCCCTTGTCTGGAATTTGATATGGATTGGTTAAGCTACAGCTCGGCCCTGATGGAAGGGGCCTGGGTCACGATTCAACTCACGTTTTACTCAACGGTATTAGGGGCCATCGCCTCCTTTGCCCTGGGGATAGGTCGCCTGTCCCACTCTTTTGCCCTGCGCAGCCTGTCCATCACGGTGATTGAGGTATTCCGGGGCACTTCCTTACTGGTACAGCTGTTCTGGCTGTACTTCGCCCTGCCCATTCTGGGTGAGTCGCTGGGTTTGGACTGGCGTCTTGATCCGGTGGTGGCGGGCACCTTGGCCCTGGGCTTGAATATCGGGGCTTACGGTGCCGAGGTCGTGCGCGGCGCCATCCAAGCCGTGCCTCATTCCCAACTGGAAGCGGCCAAGGCCCTGGACTTTACTGATCGCCAAACCCTGTGGCGCATCAGCCTGCCCCAGGCCATTCCCGAAATGATGCCCAGCTTTGGCAATCTGGCGATTCAGAACCTGAAAGATACCGCCCTGGTCTCCTTGATCAGCCTGGGTGACTTGAGCTTTCGGGCGGAACAAATACGCAATTTCACCCAAGACAGCACCACCATCTACACCCTGCTCTTGCTGATGTACTTTGGCATGGCCCTGGTGCTGACGGCCTTGATGAAATTACTGGAACGCGCAACCGGCCGCTGGCGTGCGCAAAGGAGCTGAACATGCTGTTTGGTATTGAATGGGACACCAGCAGCAATGGAGCCTTTGCCCTCTCCATCCTGCCCATCCTTTTGAAAGGCCTGTGGGTGACCGTCCAAGCGGCGGTACTGGGTTTTGGCGTGGCCGCTGTGCTGGGCTTGATTCTGGCGGGCCTGAAAAGCGTGCGCCTGCGCCTGATTTCCTGGCCCGCCTACGTGCTGACCGAGTTCTTGCGCGACACCCCTTTGCTGGTGCAATTGTTTTTCCTGTACTACGTGCTGCCGGACTACGGCATTGTGCTGCCGGCCTTTTTAACCGGTGCACTGGCCTTGGGCGTGCAGTACAGCGCCTACCTGTCCGAGGTCTATCGCGCCGGGTTGGAGTCCGTCACACACGGCCAGACAGAGGCCGCACGGGCGCTGGATATTTCCCCCTTGCGCACCTTTATGGTCATCACCCTGCCCCAGGCCATCCCGCGCATTATTCCCGCTATGGGCAACTACCTGGTGTCCATCATGAAGGACGTGCCCGTTCTGTCCGTGGTGTCGGTGTTGGAAATGCTGAACGTGGCCAAGATTATTGGCGACCGCACCTTTAACTACATCATTCCCCTATCCATGGTGGGCGGCCTGTATTTGCTGCTCACCCTCTTGGCTTCGGCCGGGGTACGCACGCTTGACCGGCGTTTGCCCAAGCAAGGAATACCACTACGATGACTAGCGCAACTGAAAGCCCCATTATTCAATTTGAAAACGTCACCAAAAAATTTGGTGACGTGACCGTGCTGGATGCCTTGAACTTTCAGGTGGAGCCCGGAGAAAAAGTCACCATTATCGGCCCCTCCGGTTCAGGCAAATCCACCGTGCTGCGTATTTTGATGACGCTGGAAACCATTGATGAAGGCCTGATCACCGTGGCAGGCAAACCGCTCTGGCACGAGCGGGTCGACAACAAACTGGTGCCTGCCAGCCAGAATCACCTGCGCGAAATGCGCAAGGAAATGGGCATGGTGTTCCAGCAGTTCAATCTGTTCCCCCATATGACGGTGATGCGTAACGTCACCGAAGCACCGACTCACGTGCTGGGCTTATCCAAAGAACAGGCCCGCGAACGGGCCACCAAGTATCTGGATCTGGTGGGCCTGATTGATCATGCGGACAAGTTTCCCAGCCAGCTTTCGGGTGGCCAGCAACAGCGAGTGGGCATTGCCCGTGCTCTGGCCATGGAACCGAATATTTTGCTCTTTGATGAGCCGACATCCGCACTGGACCCGGAGTTGGTGGGCGAGGTGCTGGGAGTAATCCAAAAGCTCAGCCAAGAACAGGATCTGACGATCTTGCTGGTGACCCACGAAATGCAGTTTGCCAAGGAAGTGTCGGACCGGGTCTGCTTTTTCGATAAAGGCGTGATCGTGGAATCCGGCCCGCCAGAGCAAGTCTTCTGCAACCCCCAGGAAGCACGTACCCAAGCGTTTTTGAGCAACTTTATTCAGGCAGCCTGATCCGCTGCCCTGCTTTTTTATTATTTCTGAGTAGACTGAAACGGGGTGGCCTGCTTATGCAGGCCACCCCGTTTTCACAGAGCAGATTAGTACAGCTTTTTCTGTGGTGGGCCGGCGAAATTCAGCGGCCCAATGCTGTGCATGTCCACTTCAACAACGGATGGTCCTTGATGCTCGATGGCCTGCTGCATCACCGTTTTGAACTCATCCAATGAAGACACCAGATAGCTTTGGCATCCCATTGCACTGCCCACATCACGGTAGCTGGGCGTATGCAGTTGGTTGTAATACTGCCGGTCGTCAAAATAACGCTTCTGGATGCCGCGCATCACGCCATAACCACCGTCATTCATCACCAGCAAAACCAGATTGCTTTGCTCTTGAACCATGGTGGCCATTTCACCAATACCCAGCATCAAGCCACCATCGCCCACCAGCGCCACCACTTTCTTGTCCAGGTTCGCTTTAGCGGTTCCGATCGCGTGTGCCAAGCCCAAACCGATGGCTCCCGCCAGGGAATGAATGTTTTGCAAAGGTGCTTGCACGGGGAACAGGCGACTGCCCCAGGTACTGCCCGACATGGTGATATCACGCACCAAGATCGCATCCTCGGGCATGGCAGCACGCAGTGCAAAACACAGCTCTGCATACGGCCCCAACTGTTCGGTCAACTGGGAGATGGCGGCTTCACGGGCCTGGGTAATTGCAGCCTCATAGGCCGTATCGACAAAGCTGTGACCTTGCAAATCCTGCACCAATGCCGTCAAGGCTTCCTTGGCCTCTGCACATACAAACTGGCTGATGGCGTAGTTGCGCTGCTGAGCCGCCGGGTTCGCATCAATTTGTATGGTGTTGGCAGGAAACTGGATGGAATAGGTTTTGGTTTCATTGCTGCGCAAACGCGAACCGACCACCAAGACCAGATCCGCGTCGGCCAACAAGGTTTCCACTTCGGCAGCATTGTGAAACGCCCCCAAGCTGCGAGGGTGGCTATCTGCCAAGACACCACGCGCATGAGTGGACGACACAACCGGGATGCCCATGTCGGCCAACTGACGCACGGCTTCACCCGCTTTTAGGGTTCCGCCCCCTATCCAGAGCATGGGACGTTTTGCCGCTTTCAAGGCTGCGGCCAAACGACTTCTGTCGCGCTCTAGCAAAGCAGGTAACTGCAAGGGGGAAACGGGTTCCAATGAGACTGGCCAGGCAATCTGTGCCGCCTGCACATCAATAGGAATCTCGACACTCACCGGTCCCATGGGTACGGTGGTCGCAACGCGGATGGCCTCTTGAATCATGCCCACTGCGTTTTCAGGACTCGTGATGCGATAGGCCGCTTTACTGGACGCACGCAAGAACCCCAGCTGGTCTTTGGCTTCATGAATAAAACTGGCGTCTCTGTCCAGATACTCGCGTTCCACTTGGCCTGTTAAATGCAGCACAGGACTGGCAGCGTTGCAGGCTTCGATCAGCGAGCCCACGGCATTACCCGCTCCTGCTCCGGTACTGGTCAGGGCCACGCCTAAACCGGTGAAACGTGATTCTGCGTCGGCCATTGTGACGCTGCCAGCCTCGCCCCTGGCGCACACAAACTGCACCTGCTTGCGGCGGCCCAGCGCATCTGCAATGGGCAGGTTGTGAATGGAGATCACGCCATACACATTGCGTACCTGATGGTTCTCCAGCACACGGGCAATGGCCTCACCCACGGAAATGGTTTCTGTCATGTTTGCGTCTCTCATCCTTCACACCACGGATCAGGCTGTGTACTCAGCCCCATATAAATACTTTTCTGCTGCATGTAGGACACAATGCTCAGCCGGCCCTTTTCTCTACCCACACCACTTTCTTTAAAACCACCAAAAGGCGTGGAAATAGAGAATTTCTTGTAGGTATTAATCCAGACCGTGCCTACGTCCAATGCCCTGGCCAATTGCCAAGCCTTGCGGTAGTTTTCAGTCCAAATGCCGGCGGCCAATCCATACACGCTGCCATTGGCTTGCTGCAGCAAGTCTTGCTCGTCCTCAAACGGCAATACCACCAGCACGGGGCCAAAAATCTCTTCCTGACACACGCTAGCTTGGTTGCTCAGCCCGGCAATAATGGTAGGCGCGTAGTAACTGCCTTGCGCCAGTTCACCGTCGCTCAGACGGTGCCCACCGACCACAATCTGCCCGCCCTCTTGCTCGGCCCGTCGCACATAGGCGTCAACCGAATTCAAGTGTTTCTCGTCAATCAATGGGCCAACTTGAGTCCTTGCATGCTCTGGATGCCCCACACGCAGCGCTTGTGTTTTAGCGACCAGACGCTGCATAAAGGTCTCATACACTTTTGCGTGTACAAACAAGCGCGCACCCGCAATGCAGGCCTGTCCTGAGGAACTGAAAATACCGTAGATCACGCCATTTACGGCCAGATCCAGATCAGCATCTTCCAGTACCACAGTCGGCGATTTGCCACCCAGCTCCAGGGATGTGCCAATCAAACGTTCTGCGGCGATATGAGCCAGCTGACGCCCGGTGCTCGTCCCGCCTGTGAAGGAGATTTTCTTCACTAGTGGATGCTGCACAATGGCATTCCCCACCACTGAACCCTTACCCGGCAACACGCTTAATAAGCCAGGGGGCAGTCCCGCTTCTTCAAACAAGCGCGCCAGTTCCAAAGCGATCAAGGAGGTCGCTTCAGCCGGTTTCAGGATCACTGCATTACCCGCTGCCAGGGCCGGTGCCAATTTCTGTACTTCAGACGCAATAGGCGAGTTCCAGGGGGTAATGGCGGCCACCACGCCCAAGGGTTCATGCACGCTCATGGTCAACCAGTCTCTGGATCGGGCATTCGTCAGCTCCGTATCCAGGGTTTCCAGACAGGCTGCGGTATAACGGGCCGTGGCTGCGGCACTCATCACCAGACCGCGCGTTTCTGCCAAGGGTTTACCGTTGTCGCGTGTTTGCAAAGCAGCCAGCTCGCCCACATTTTTCTCTATCAGATCGGCCACTTTGTACAGCACCCGAGCCCGCTCCACGGGCAAGCTATTGCGCCAGGATGGCTCTTGCCAGGCCTGATGTGCCGCTTGAATAGCCTCTTCCACATCTTCCAGGCTGGCGGTTGAGAATTCGGCATTCACGCTACCGTCTGCGGGGAAAATGCTGCGCGCAGCCTTCCCCCGGCCTTGCCGCCACTGGCCGGCCAAAAATAATGCTTTCATGTTGTTCTCCGCCTAGATGACTAGGGCGTCACCCAGTTGATAGCAAGCGCGCACCACACTCAGTGCCGCCAAGGTAGACGTTTTAGGATTGCTGGCCAAAGCGACGCCCTGCATTTCTATTTGCATCTCACCAAACGCCCCTTCCACACGGATACGGTGCTGGTTTCGTGTCATGGCAGGGTCAGCAATCAGTTCAACCTGTGTCGCATCCATACCTACACCCGCCAAGGCAATGGTCGCTGCCACGTTTGCATTCGCCGGAAACTTCTGTGCGGCCTCACGCGCCGAACCACGGAAAAATACGGTCGCTTCCGTCAGAGCATCCAGATCGACCAATTGCTCGGCATAACTGCCTTTCCAGCTGGCCGGTTTTTTGCGCCCCTGATAGACCACACTATCCAGGCCCATTGTTCGTGCAGCAGCGATGCCATCGATGCCCGCAATGGCCCCTGGCAAAATCTGCAGTTGTGCGCCTTGTGCGATTGCGAACTCACGGATTTCCTGTTCAAACGCACTGTCGGCAAAAGCCCCCACCGAAATCACCGCCAAGGGCAATTGACGCTGCAAGATGGCCTTGGCATGTGCTTTCAAACCGGGCTGTCCCGCCATCTCCAGCACCAGGTCTGGCGTACCGACCATCTCCTCCACGCGGCTGATCACCTGCACAGCAGGCCCGACTTCTTGCTGCGTGTCGGCCACACCGGCCTCAGTGACAATCACCCATGCCAACTCAATGGATTCAGGCAAGAGGGCATGCACCGTTTTTGCCATGGCCCCATAGCCAATAAATGCTACTTTTTTCATCGTTCTGCCCTAAATTTCCTGACTAAATCCGCCAGATACATCAATCACTGATCCCGTTGTGTAGGAAGACAACGGCGACGCTAAAAACACCAAAGCGCGGGCCGCTTCCACAGGCTTGCCCAAACGCCCCATCGGTATGCCGCGCTTGCGGGCTATACCGGCCAGCCAGTCCTCCCAGCTTTGATCAGGATCGGATCTATCCAGGTAGCGACGCTGCCACTGCCCGGACTCCACCATGCCAATCAAAATGGAATTCACTCGAATGCCTGCCGCAACAAACTCTTTGGATATACCTTTGCTCAAATTCAACAAGCCCGCTCTGGCGGCGGAGGTGGCAATCATGTGCGGCTCAGGCTTGTACGCCAGCAATGAATTCACATTGGCAATGGAGGCAATGCCGGACTGACGTAAATACGGCAAGGCAGCACGCACAGGATTGAGGACGCTGAAATACTTCAGCTGTACTTCCCTCATCCACTCTTCATCCGAGGTGTCTTCAAAGTTGGCTACTTTGCCCTGGCCTGCGTTATTGATCAGCATGTCCACACCGCCGAAACGCTGCGCCACCTGATCAATAAATTGTTTGACGGCATCCGCATCCAAAACATCGCAGCACTGTATGTGCAATCGATCTGGCTCGAAGCAGGCCGCCATCGCTTTCCAGGAATCCTCCAGACGCACGGCGTCCCTGCCGCACCAGGCAACGTGTGCACCTTGCTCCAGCAATAGCCGGACGGTTTCCAGACCTATGCCTGAAGAGCCTCCCGTCACAACGGCCACTTTGCCGCTCACTTGAAAACTCATGTGTTGCTCCCCTTCTGGCCCTGCTTGGCATGATCAAAGACCAGGCGATCAAATAGCGCGGGCTGATCCACGTACAACAAATGGCCAGCTTGCGGCACTGCCTGTAATTTCATTTGTGGATACGTTTGCTGTAAGGCCTGCATCCCGGCAGGTGGCGTAATGCCATCTTCCGTGCCGTACAAGACCTCTATGTCACCCCGGATAGCCGGCAGGTAATCATCGATGCTGTCGCAAGCCAAGAGATAGGACGATGCCTTGAATCCCTCCAGGCGCAGCCGTTTCATTGCCTGCGTCACCATCTGCATGTTCTGAGGTGTCGCTTGCCCCAAGAGGAACGGCCCGCGTTCTTGCGCCATGGCTTCCGGGCCCAGCGCTTCGAGCAGGCGCGGACGTTTCTCGTACACCTGCTGTTGCTGCTCTGCCGAGGTCTTGCCATAGCCCTGTGCCACGCTGGCCAACACCAAGCGCGACACATCCTCCGGATACAGCGAGGCGTAAGCACTGGCCATTAAGGCGCCCAAGGAATGCCCGACCAGCGTGAAGGCGGGCAAGCCCGCTTCGTCTACCAAGGCTTTGAGTGCGCGAGCGTAATCGGCAGCGCTGGGGGTGGCCGAGGCCAAGGCGACACTGTCGCCATAGCCCGGCGCATCCCAGGCGATCAGCCGGTTTTTCCCGGCCTGACTGGCAAATTGCTTGGCCCAGAGCCCCGCACCCGAACTGATGCCGTGCAGCAAGACGTACACATCGCCTTGCTGCTCCCCGTTATCCCAATACGACAGACCGCAAGCCGTCTGGCGCATCGCACTGTGTGTGCTCAGTGGCATGTTTTGCCTCCTACTTTCGTGCGATGGCTTATTTCTTGGCCGCTTTTGCCGACTCGTGCCAAGGGATCACGACTTTACGCAGTGAGCCTACGGTGAAATACAGCACAAAACCGATCATTGCCAAAAGAATCACAACGGCAAACAAGGTATCCACTTCCAGATCCTGCAGCTTGATGGTGGCCAAATAGCCCAGGCCACGTGAACCCGCCACAAACTCAGACACCACTGCACCAATAATGGCCAGCACAATCGCCATTTCCATACCCGTCAGGATGTAGGGCAAGGAGGCAGGGATCACCAGCAGTTTGAAACGCTGCCACGTACTTGCCTTACCCACCTGGAACACTTCAATCAGGCCGGTATCAACAGACTTAGCACCCAGGTAGCTATTGGAAAAGACTGGGAAAAATGCCAACAGCGCCGAGATGATGATCTTGGATTCAATGCCAAAACCGAACCACAAAATGAACAGGGGAATCAGGGCGACTTTAGGCGTCAGCTGCAAAGCAATCACAAAGGGTTTGAAGATCGTATCCAAGATGGCGATCCGGCCCAGCAACTGCCCCAGCAACGTTCCCACAATAACCGCGATACAAAAGCCTCCCAGGCACTCGGCCAAAGTGGTGTAGATGTGATAGTAGGTATCATCGCGCTGCATCAGTCGTACCAAGGCATGCAACACATCTTCCGGTGGTGGCAAAACCAGGGGCGACACGTCAAAGCCACTGACATAGGCTTTCCAGAGCAGGAAAAACACCAGCACGGAAATGATTTGAATAAGTAGACGATTCACTTACAACTCCAAATGCTGACGCAGTTCATCACATAAACGGGCGAACTCGGGATCACCCAAAAAGTTTGTGCGCGGACGCTCCAGCGTAATAGGAATTTCGGCTACCACGCGCCCTGGGCGCGCTGACATCACAATGACCCGATCCGCCAAGTGCACAGCTTCACTAATAGAGTGCGTAATCAGGAAAGCACCAAATTTCTGGTCCATCCAAATACGCTCTGCATCAGCAATGATTTTTTCCCGGGTCAAGGCATCCAAGGCCCCAAACGGTTCATCCAGCAGCAATAAATCGGGCTGGGAAAACAGGGCGCGTGCAAAAGACGCGCGTTGACGCATCCCGCCGGACAGCTCGGCCGGGCCTTTGGTTTCAAAGCCCTTCAAGCCCACCATGTCGCACAGCAACAGCGCTCGCTTTTCATCCTCAGCACTGAAACTGCCTTTTTGCATCAGCTTGGGCAGCAAGATGTTTTTCTGGATATTCATCCAGGGCAAAAGCCGGTGCTCTTGAAATGCCACACCGATATCGGGCGTTTTCTTGTCGGCAGTAGCGGGCCAGTTCACCTGCCCGGAGGTGGGCTGTTCCAAACCACATAACAAGCGCAACAAGGTAGACTTGCCGCAGCCTGATGGACCAATTACCGCCACAAACTCACCGGCCATGATGTGCTGGTTAATGTTTTGCAAAGCAATGGTCGTACCTGTAGAGGTCTCAAAATGCTTGGAAACATTGTCAAAACGAACGATGGGCTGTGCGTCAGTGGACGGATTTTTTGCTAGCTCAGACAACGGTAGACTCCCAGATGGCATTGGTATAGAGCTGTCTGGAGGTTTCCTTCATCAGACCGGCACCCCGCAACAAGCGAGTCGCTTCATCCCACTGTTCAGGCACATTACGCAAGACATTTTCTTTGCCGTGCGCCAACCACAACTCACGGTTGCCTTTAAGGTCGCCCAGGGCAATGTCTTCTTTTTCAATACCAGGCACATCAAAGCGACGAGCAATGGTCCGGATGACCTCCAGCAACTGCGCGTCGTCCATATCCGCCATAGCCAAAATCGCAGTACGGGTGCCTTGCAAAAATGCGACGTGCTGTTCGCGGTTGGATTCCAGATCCTCTTCGCTGGCCACATAGACTTGACCTGGCACACCGTCATCCACAGCCAGCGCCACCAAAGGCAGTTCTGCAGCGCGCAGGCGCGATACCGTACTGGCATTGCCAAAAAATGCGGCAATACGGCCTGCTTCTACCATCGCGAATGACGCCGGGCCGTCAGCAACACGCTCACGACGCACCGACTTGGGGTCCACACCCGCTTTGGCCAGCATCAAATTCAAGGTGGCCTCCATAGAACCGCCGAATGACGCCACGCCAACCACTTTACCGGCCAGCTCTTTCACGTCCCGGACAGGATGGCTTTCGGAGGAAATCACCACGAAAGGTGAAATCTGCGACACCGTGCCAAAGGCCAGAACATCAGAGTTGTCTTGGGCGCGGGCGGCCAGATAGTTGGCACCACCGGTACGGCCAGCTTCTACCTGCTTGGCCGCAACCAACTGGATAGCTTGACCGGCACCCCTGCCTACTTCCACTTTGACGTTCACGCCCAGTTTCTCGAACCCACCCGACGCGCTGGCGTACAAGACAGGCGCAAAGGCCAAAGACAGTGTGAAAGGGGTCAGGTAAGTATAGGTACCCCTTGCCTTGGCAAAGGCCACGCTGGAGCTCAGGGGCAAACTCATTGCCCCCAAGGCGCCGGCGCTATAAACCAGAAATTTCCTGCGGTTCATATGGGATCTCTCCTTGATAGGATTTAGGTAGGCTGCTTGTTTTGCGCAGCGGCCTTTGCCTGCATACGCAGCTTCTTGGCGGCCGTCAGCGGATGGTCTTCAGGGTAGTCAGGCAAATCAGGCCGGTTCGCCCCCAGCATCACGCACATCAAGGACTCTTCTTGGCCTTCGTTGCGCAATCCACGGTACACACCCGGTGGCACCGAAATAACGTCACGTTCGTTCAACACCACTTCGCAACGCTCGCCCTTATATTCCAGGAATAGACGGATGCTGTCGCCACGTAAAATGAAAAAAGCTTCTTCAACGTCGTGATGCACATGCAAGGGGCCTTCACAACCTGCAGGCAAAATCATGGTGGAGAAAGTGAAATGTTCTGCCGGAATGACGTTGTCGTCATGGGTCACGCCCGCTGCGCCTGTACCGATGTAGCGGGTTTGCGCACGGCGGTAAGTAGGGTCCACCTCTGCTTGCCAGCCCAGTGCATTCCAATCGTACTGACGGGTTTTGCGGCGAGCAATGCGTGATTCAATCCAATCTTGCAGACTTTTGTCTTGTGGACGCTTCCAGCTCGCAAATAGGGGAGATTCCTGATCGGGAACCGGCACGATTTGTTCTGTTGTCATATCACTCATGGCTTTCCTTTCTACTTCCAAAACATCAAATCAATCAAAATGAATGCTGCAGCCCAACACCGAGCTGGTGTTTGCGCTGTTTTTCGTCAATAAAGTGGTTACGCACGCTGTACACGTTGCCCATCGCGTAGACATTGGTGCGTTTAGAGAGCTGATAACGGTAGCCTGCGGCAAAACCGCCATTGTTCGAGAGCATGGCGCGCTGATAGCTCAGCATGGCCGTGCCTCTTTTTCCGGTAGGAATGGATGCGCCAAGCGTAAAGGCGCGGTCTTTATCGCCGCCTGATTTCACATAGCCAGGCGCCGGGTTCAGGTTAATGTTGCGCTGCTCGTTATAGCCGCTGAACAAACGCACGACGCCAAAGTCGTAGGACAAACCGAACTGCAAGTTTTGCGCCTTGCGATTATTGCTGTCTTTAATCGGGTTCAAGCGCTCGTAAGTCACAGCTGCTTTCAAGGGACCATTGCTATAACGCAAGCCAGCGGTCAGTACACGGTTGTTATTGGACGAGCCAAAGGACTGTTCATCAGCAGTCGAAAAGCTGTAGCCAATCCCGGCCTCAAGCCCGCCAACAATGGGGGTTTGGTAGGTAACGGCATTGCTTAAGCGGCCATCTGCACCGTAGTCGCCGCTTTTATATCCAAAGGTGGAACCGATGCCGTTACCGGACCAGGCCACGCCAAACGGGCTGGCAATAAAGGGCGTCCACGAATAGCCAAAAACGGTTTGACGGCCAAACTTCAGCTCACCAAAACCACCCTTTAAGCCCAAGGTTGCTTGCCGCCCAAAAAGACGGCCCTGGGTGGAATTACCCGTTGTGGTCAACAAGCCGCCTTCCATCTGGAAGGTCACGGAATAACCATTGCCCAGGTCTTCGCTGCCGCGAATACCAAAACGCGATTGACCCGCAATACCACTGGCCATCCCAAAATTCTTGCTGTCGTCCAACTGTTTTTCCAAAAGCAGGCCGCTATCCAGCAAACCATATAGCTGCACGCTGCTTTGCTGCGCCAAGGCTGCACCGGACCCGGCACATGCCATGGCCAATACCCCTGCTACTACCCCCACTCGTCCTTTGCTCATCCCCACTTCCTTTTGTTTCACTAATGGAATGCTGTTTTATATTAGGAACAGGAAGTATAAAATCATTTAAACTTCGAAAGACATAAGTAGAAACCCTTTAGGCATGAATCACTTCAGGCAGACAAAGCGCTGTCTGTCACAATGACGCCCCCCACTCTTATACTTAGCCACATCAACTAATCCGCTGTGACCAACACCGAAGAGAGCTTATGAGTACGACTTTGCCGGCACAACAAAACTACACCGTGCCTGGGCTGGAGCGCGGCCTGCGTTTGTTATTCGAATTCAACCGGAATGAGCAGACCTTGACGGCGCCCGAGCTGGCCAAAAGGCTGGAACTTCCCCGCACCACAACCTTCCGGTTGTTGGCAACGCTGGAGAACCTGGGCTTTGTACAGCGCGTGGAAGGCGGCCACACCTACAAATTGGGCATGGCCATTTTGCGATTGGGATTTGAGTATTTAGCCTCCCTGGAGTTGACCCAATTGGGCACCCCCATCTTGGAGCGTGTGCGAGATCAGACCGGGCTGTCGTGCAACCTGGCGATTCAAGACGAACATAGCGCCGTCATTATTAGTAAAGTGGCCGCCCCCACCCCATTTGTCAGCACCGTGCATGTAGGCACCCGTTTGCCCTTGCATGCCACCCTGCTGGGACGGGTGCTCTTAAGTGATATGAAGCCAGCTGATTTGCTGCAGCTGTATCCCGAGGACACACTGCCCCGGTTTTCTGAACGTACCCCCACCACGACAGCCATGCTGTACGAGCTCATCCGCCAAGATGCGGAACGCGGCTACGGATACGACGAAGGCTATTTTGAGCCTGAGGTCGGTAGCGCAGCCGTCCCCATACGCAATAAACAGGGCCATATCGTGGCCGCTCTGGGGGTGACCATCCCGGTCAGTTATCTGCGTTCCGGTGAGCTGGATACTTCTGTGCTGGTCAACACGGTGAGCAGCGCGGCCACCGAACTGTCCCAGTTGCTGGGCTATCACAGCAGCTCCGCCCCTAGTAAATAAATAAACAAGCCCCGCCGACGAGCGGGGCTTGTGGAAAACAGCCATCAACGCTTTGCTAATGTCTTATTCGGCTGAAGCGGAAACCGAAACTTGCGCCAGTTGCAGGGCATGATCCCGGACATCTTCAGGCCAGACAGCCAGTAGTTCTTTAAAGCGCTCTAGCTCATTGGCAAACAAGGCTCGCATCGCTTCTTCAAAGCCGGGCAAATCGCCACCAATAGCCGTCATGAAGTTATACGTGCGTTCCTGCGCCTGACGGCGCTGATCTTTGACCGCGCTGGCGCGTCGCGCCTCTTCAACCAGCTTGCGCAAAGCCACTGAGGCGCCTCCGGTCTGGGTCGCCAGCCAGTCCCAATGCCGTGGCAGCAAGGTTACTTCGCGTGCAACAACACCTAGCTTGGGGCGGCCCCGCCCACGGGGGGCGTCAACATCCGCTTCACTTTGTACTGCTTCTGGCTCCGGGGTGCTGAGAGGCGCATAACGCTGGGCCAGCTCCTCTGGCGTACCTTGTGTATTCACATCCACAAAGCTGCCTGTCACATCGTCAAAGATCAGAACCGGATCATTAGTTTTGCTTTCCAGCACTTTTTTAACAGCCAATACATTCGCAAGTATGGGACCGGACGCGATGCGGCGGTGGCCCATGAAGCTGGTATAGGTATGGGGATAAATCCTTGTCATGGCAAACCACGCTTTCAAGTAGAAAGATGCTATTTTTACCCGGATGATATTAACCAGTCAATATTACCCGGATGAAAATAAAAAAACTGTTGTTAATCCGTTTTCAAATAGCTTCGTCATGTTCACAGCAGCGCCCCACCCTTCCGGCTATCGTTACCCATAAAAAAACGCTCCCAGGATGAATTCCAGGGAGCGTCTTATCCGGCTCAGTCTGCACACAAGGCACAGACGGTCATACTTAAGATTCCAGTAAAGACCCGGTTAAGGGAGTCAGTACCGGAAACTGTCCACGCGTGGCCACATGAGGTGGCCGCGGAGTCAGTCCCTGCTTGGGATCACCCACGCAATTTTCCACACTGTTATAGACCGTGAACACATTGGCTCGCGGCCAAGGGGAAATATTGCTGGCCGAACCGTGCAAGGTATTGCAGTCAAAAAAGATCACCGAACCGGCTTTGGCCGTGATGGCTTCAATACCACCTTGATCCACCAACAAACGCAAGCTGATAGGATCGGGCACGCCGTACTCCTGTTTGCGCAAAGACTCTTTGTAGTGGTCATCCGGAGTCTGGCCGGTGCACGAGATGTACTGACGGTGTGAGCCAGGAACCAGCATCAAGGGCCCATTGCACACATTATTGTCCGTCAGCAGTACCGAGCAGCTTAGCGCACGCATCTGCGGCATGCCGTCTTCAATATGCCAGGTCTCAAAGTCCGAGTGCCAATAAAACTCTTTACCCGTAAAGCCGGGCTTCATATTGGCGCGCGATTGATGCACATAGACCTCTGAGCCCAGAATCTGACGAGCCACATCCAGCACACGCGGATCACGTACCAGGCGGGCGATCAGCTCGCTTAGCTCATGTACCCGAAAAATCGAGCGCACCGCCTGACTGCCTTTTTCCACCACGGCCTCTTCGCGCGACAAAATACCAGGGTCCGTGCTCATGGCCTGCACATTACCCAGCAATGCCTGTACCTCTTGCGCATTGAACAAGTCAGGCAGCAGCAAAAACCCGTTGTCCTCGTACTCGCGCAACTGGGCTTTATTCAGGGGCTGGCTACCTACCGGGTCCGGATAAACCACCGGCTCCTGGCGGCTGACGATGGCCGCCGTTCGCTCTGTACGGGATGTGTACAGATCGCTCATGGTCACTGTCATGATGCTCTCCTTGCTTCTTTAGTCGTCAACGATGGCTGGGTAAACCCCTTTCTCATCGTGAACTTCCTGACCGGTCAGGGGAGGATTGAACACACAAATCACCCGCAGCGGCTCTTTGCCACCGCGCAGATAGTGTTCATCGTGCTGGTCCAGGGCGTAGACCACGCCGGGGCCCAGATCGTATTTCTTGCCGTCGGCAACGGTTTCGATCTCGCCATCACCCTCGATGCACCACACCGCTTCCAGATGGTTCTGGTAATGGATATGTGTCTCGGTGCCGGGGAAAATAACGGTTTCGTGAAAGGAAAAACCCATACCGTCTTTCTTGAGCAAAACACGGCGGCTTACCCAAGTATCTGTGCGCACTTCGTCGCGGGTTCCAATCACATCTTGTACGTTCTTCACCAACATTAGCGTGCACCTCCAATCTTCAAAATCTTGGCCTGCGAACCGCGCTTGGACAAGCACTGGGCCACACTGCGTTCGATGATGTCCAGACCCTGCGTCAGCTCTTCATTACTGATCGTCAAAGCAGGCAAGAGTTTCAGCACTTCGTCATGCGCACCCGACGTTTCAATAACTAAGCCTTGCTTGAAAGACTGAGCCGCAATCTCGTTAGCCAAACCTTGTCCGGGAGGCGTGACCAAACCTTGAATCAGGCCACGACCGCGCACACTCAAGCCGCGATCCGGATAGCTGTGCACCAGGTTTTCCAGCCAATCACGCACTTGACGCTCTTTGCTCTGAATTTCAGCTTCAAACTGCTCGTCAGCCCAATAGCTTTCCAGCGCCTGGGCGGCGGTCACAAAAGCCAGGTTGTTGCCACGGAAGGTGCCGTTATGCGCGCCCGGCTTCCACACATCCAATTCAGGACGCATCAAGACCAGCGACATGGGCAGGCCAAAACCAGATAGGGATTTGGACAAGGTGATGATGTCAGGGCTGATACCGGCTTGTTCAAAGCTGAAGAAGCGACCGGTACGGCCACAACCGACCTGGATATCATCCACGATCAGCAACATATCGTGCTCGCGGCACAGGCGCTGCAATTCACGCAGCCAACGCTGTGTGGCTACGTTCACGCCCCCTTCACCTTGCACGGTTTCCACGATGACCGCGGCAGGATGGTCCAGCCCACTGCTGGGGTCTTCCAGCAAGCGTTCCAGGTAAGCCATCGTGTTGACGTCTGGGCCCAAGTACCCGTCGTATGGCATGAAGGACGTATTGCCCAAAGCCACACCGGCTGCATTACGAAACTTGGAATTCGCCGTCACTGCCAGGGAACCCGTGCTGACGCCGTGGAAACCGTGCGTAAAGGAAATCACATTCTGGCGGCCTTTCACTTGGCGAGCCAGCTTCAACGCAGCCTCCACTGCATTGGTGCCGGTAGGACCGGTAAACTGCAAACGGTAGTCCCAACCGCGCGGTTTGAGCAGAACTTTGTCCACCGTTTCCAGAAAATACTTCTTGGCGCTGGTGGCCATGTCCAAACCGTGTACCAGACCGTCGGTGTTCAGGTATTCAATCAGCTTTTCTTTCAGCTGGGGATTGTTATGCCCGTAATTGAGCGTACCGGCCCCACTGAAAAAATCGATGTATTGCCTACCTGACTCGTCCTCCAAGACCGAGCCTCGGGCCTTATTGAAAATGACCGGAAAGGACCGGACGTAGCCTCTTACTTCAGACTCCATCCGGTCGAATATTTTTAAATCAGTCATATTTCCTCTCCTAGTTATAGAGCGGTGTGTCTTGAGCCGACAAACAACCATCACCGAACCAGACCGGCTCAACCGCTCTTTTGCGTAAAGTCCCCTTATCCAGAGTCCAAGGGGCCGATTCGTAATAGGGGTTCTGCCTCGTGTGCCTGATCGGCAAACAAGGCGGTGTCGAAAAATTCCTTTTCCTGCATGGGCGCTTCCCAGCGCCGGGCCATCGCGGCAAACAGGCCACGCGAGGCCAGGTTGCCGGGGCTCACCGTTGTTTCCAGATAGCGCCAGGCACGCCCGCTCAAGCGCTGTTTCAGATGATCGAGCATGGCTTGTCCCAAGCGCTGCCCACGAGCACGCTGATGCACGGCGACCTGCCATACAAAGAGCACATCGGGGCGGTCGGGGAGAAAGTAGGCAGAGATGAAACCGTCTATGTGTTCCCCGCGCTGCGCGACAACGCAGGTCTGGGAAAAATGCTCGCTGAGCAACAAATAGAGGTATTCAGAATTCAGATCCAGTGGCGGGCACTCTGCGATCAGCTGATGGATTGCAGCGGCATCACGCAGCAAGGGGGCGCGCAATACCAGCGACGGCTCACTGGGGGCCGGATCGGCAGCAGACACACTGCTGACCGAGCCGCCCGTCGCAGGCTGATCCGTCAAACCACCAACCCGGATTCAGGGGGAACATCCCCTTCCGGGACCTCAAGCAAAGGCGAGACCGACTCGCCCGTTTCCAGCACAACATCGGGGTCGGAATCCAGTAAACGGACAATGCGCTCCAAGGACAAGGTCATGGTGGCCTGCTCCAGCTCGGGCAGTTCATTGAGCGCATCGGACAATTTCTTCTGCAAGGGGGACGGCGTATCGCGTGCCAGGGTCACCCCTTCCGGTGTCGCACTGACAAACACAATGCGACGGTCTTCGCGGCCACGTTCACGCAGCACCAGTTTTTTATCTTCCAAACGATCCAGAATCCCTACAACGGTACTGGGGCTGACATGCATCTCGCGGCTGATGGCCGTCGCAGTCAGTGGACCTTTCTCGATGATGGTGCGCAGGCAAATTAACTGCGGGGCCGTGATATTGCTGTAGGCCGACAACTGCCTGGAATGCAAGGCAATGGAGCGCGTAATCTGGCGCAACGCCCGCAAAATTCGTAAATCGTAGTGTTGATCTGTGGTCATTTAATTAGCCAAACAAAATAATTCAGCACGATTAATTCGTGTTGAAATGATATGCCTAGAAAAGGTCGGCGTCAAACTGATTTACACTCAAAAACTTACGGAGCGTAAACACAGTGATCGGACTCAAAAAAAATAACAGCCGGGTTCGGTGTGAGGCAGCAGGAACATGTTTAATCGCATCCTGCCCTACCCCTTTTGTTCCACTCAGCGAGCAAGCGCTAAGGCAAAGGGCGTACGGTACACTGCGGGCTGTCCGAGCCCATTAACCCACAAGTCTCTGAACCCTGCAAAGCGGCCCATCAGGGCCTGGCCTGATAGTAGGCCATACAAGCAGCAAATCACCCATGAAGCACAGCAATAAGGCCACCCTGATCGGCCTAAGCGCCATTCTCTTGTGGAGCACCATTGTCGGCCTGATCCGCAGCGTCAGCGACTATCTGGGCCCCACGGGCGGAGCGGCCATGATCTATACCCTGGCCTCGGTCTTTTTACTTTTGTCGGTGGGCTGGGTGCGGTTGCGTTCGTTTCCGCCGCGCTACTTATGGTGCGGCAGTGTGCTCTTTGTGAGCTATGAGCTCTGCCTGGCGCTGTCGATCGGCTATGCCCATAACAGTCAGCAAGCCATTGAAGTGGGTATGGTCAATTACTTATGGCCCACCTTCACCATCGTGGCCGCCATCTTATTTAATGGTCAAAAGACAAATTGGCTGATTCTGCCCGGTCTGTTTTTATCCATGGCCGGCATCAGCTGGATATTGGGCGCTGAACAAGGTTTGAGCTTGAGCAGCATCTGGCTGAATGTGCGCAGCAATCCCCTCAGTTACGGTTTGGCGTTTAGCGGTGCCTTGATCTGGGCGGGCTACAGCACCATGACCGCCCGCATTGCCCAAGGTAAAAACGGCATCACTTTATTTTTTATGCTGACCGCACTCACCTTGTGGATTAAATACCTGGGCCAAGGGGGTGGCGAAATGGAATTCAGCACAGCAGCACTGCTGTACTTAATTCTGGCTTCCATGGCGATGGGGTTCGGTTATGCAGCCTGGAATATCGGCATCTTGCATGGCAATGTCACCCTGCTGGCTGGAGCGTCTTACTTTATTCCCGTCTTTTCAGCCGCCCTGTCTACGTTTTTACTTCGTGCCCCTTTATCTTTGGCCTTCTGGCAGGGATCAGCGATGGTTTGCGGTGGCGCGTTACTGTGCTGGTTCGCCACACGCGCAAAAAAATAAGAAAGCGGCCCAAAATAGTTAGCCAGCTTAATAAATATCAGGAATGCCAGGGAAAGGAGCGAATAAGGGTTTTTGCTGCAGTGCAAAAAAAGACCTGCTGATCTGGACAGTTGCCAAAGACTTTCCTTAGCAAGCTCCCCAATCAAGCAGGTCTTTTTAATCGACGGTCAAAAGCCGAATCAGGCCGTACCACCTACTGTCAGGTTTTCCATACGCACGGTGGGAATACCCACACCGACGGGCACGCTTTGGCCTTCCTTGCCACAAGTGCCTACGCCCGAATCCAATTTCATGTCATTGCCGATCATGGTGATTTGATTCATGGCATCCGGACCGCTACCAATTAAGGTGGCGCCTTTGACGGGGTACATCAGCTTGCCGTTTTCAATAAGCCAGGCTTCCGAAGCGGAAAAAACAAACTTACCGCTCGTAATATCAACTTGGCCGCCACCGAAGTCCACGGCATAAAGACCTTTTTTAACCGAGGCAATAATTTCCTCGGGATCTTTATCCCCGCCCAACATAAAGGTGTTGGTCATGCGCGGCAAAGGTAGGCTGGCATAGGACTCGCGACGGCCATTACCCGTCACAGCTGCACCCATCAGGCGGGCATTATGGGTGTCTTGCAAATAGCCTTTCAAAATACCGTCTTCAATCAAGACCGTACGCTGCGTAGCGTTACCTTCATCATCCATATTCAGGGAACCGCGACGGTGCTCCAGGGTGCCATCATCAATAACGGTCACGCCCTTGGAGGCGACACGCTGACCCATACGGCCTGAGAACAAGCTGCTGCCGCGGCGATTGAAGTCGCCTTCCAAACCATGACCGACCGCCTCGTGCAGCATGACGCCAGGCCAGCCTGGGCCCAGAACGACCGTCATCTGACCGGCTGGAGCCGGTTTGGCCTCCAGATTAGTCATGGCCGAGCGCACGGCTTTATCCACATAGCTGCGCAGCATATCGTCCGAAAAATAAGACAGGTCCACCCGTCCGCCACCGGCGGCCGAGCCACGCTCACGGCGTCCATTGTGTTCAACAATGACCGACAGGGACAAGTGCACCAAGGGGCGCACGTCCGCAGCCAGACGGCCATCGCTGCCAGCGACCAGCACAACGTCATATTCCGCGCCCAAGCTAGCCATGACCTGAACCACACGTGAATCAGCCGCACGAGCCAAGGTATCCAGACGTCCTAACAACGCCACCTTTTCAGGGGCAGGCAAGCTGGCAATAGGGTCCGTACCGGTGTAGAGCGTAGGCCGCTGCGAGCTGGAGGGCACCAGAATTCCACTTTTACCGGAACCACCCTGGCGAGCAATGGAGCGCACTACCCGTGCCGACGACAGCAAAGCCTCTGGGCTTAAAGAATCGGAATAGGCAAAAGCGGTTTTCTCGCCACTTAATGCGCGCACCCCAACGCCTTGCTCAATCGAAAAGCTGCCACTCTTTACAATTCCTTCATCCAGACTCCAGCCTTCACTGCGGGTGTACTGGAAATATAAATCGGCATAGTCAGCCTGATGGGTGAAGATCTCACCGAGCGCACCGGACAAATGGCTCTCGGTCAGACCCCAGGGGTCCAGCAACAGTCCACGGGCGCATTCCAGGGCATTGATAGCCGGGTCAACTAGCTTCATCGTTTATTCCTACTGACAAATCCCCGGCAAGCCAGCGGCTGCAAGGGACGAAATTGGGTACCAGGGGACGAGTTACATCCGTTCGGCTTCCGTCCATCTGAGCATTAAAACAGAATGTGCCACCGTATGCGATGCCGGCGTACGGATCGGCCGGTTTTACTGATGTGGCGGGCTCCAGAGCCGCTGACGGGCTAATAGGTTCAAAAATTCCAATTACGACATTTTCTGATACGTAATTAAAAGTATTTTAAAATTTCCCTAATTAAAAGCCCACCTATACGGTTTTGATATAAACCCATTCAAATCCATGATAACCCCTGATTAGATTAATGAATCACGGCTCATCATATTGTCTAATGACCGTAAATAATTACAAAAACCAAACACCATTTTGAATTAACATTTATTTTTTATCCAAAGCTCTTATCTTTTCAAGAAAATCAAAGTACACTGTTTTCGCATGATAAACATGAGCTTGTGCAGGCAGGGTTTATCAGATAACTACAAACATGAAACAGGAATCCCATATGTCAGTCGAAACTTACAGCTCCGCAAAGCAGAAGATAGAGAAAGAGATTCTGCGTCTGCAAAAACAGATGAAATCCCTTCGCGTCAAACAGCGTCGTCCTGTCATCGCGTCTATCGTCAAATCCATGCAAGATAACGAGATCACGATTGAAGAAGTCGCTGATGCTCTGGAAAAGTCCGCCCGTCGCGGTGCTGGTGCAGGTTCCGATAGCCCAAAAACAAGCCTGCCGCCCAAATATCGTCACCCCGGTACCCAGGATACCTGGACCGGCCGTGGTCGCCCTCCACGCTGGATCATTGATGCTGAAGCCAATGGCCGCAAGCGTGAAGAGTTCCTGATCAAATAAGGTACGGAACCAAACAAAAGAAAGGGACCGCTTGAAAAAGCGGTCCCTTTCTTATTTTCGCCAATCCCCTACACAATATCGGGTTTCTTGGCTCTCAATTCTTGGGCAAAGAATATCGGATATCAATCACCTGCCCGCTATTACCCGGAAAGCCGTCAAATATGGCCTGGGACAAAAAAGGCATTTGCTGGTCAAGATTGTCCGAGTGGCTATAAGACACGGCGGTGGCACGATACACTTCTGCACCTGAGTTTTGATTATCTGTAATGATTACATTCAGATAATTTTTATATACAGTTACAGGTACGTTCACAACATTCGGAGAATAAAAGAATCCGCCGCCCCAACCATCGTTCGGCGCATAATAGCCGCGCCCTATTCCCCAGGCAGATGGGCCATAAAAGCTATCGGCAAATTGCGGCACCCAACTTTGCTCCTGCGGATTGCCATAATCCATTTCCACCACAAAACGTGCCGCTTTCTGATCGGAAGCCTCTACCAGCCCCGTAACCCCAATCGCCGCCCGTACCGAGTCGCTAAAAGACTGGTATTGCAGATTGCCGCTTTCCTGCGGCGAGGACTTGATGTAGTAACTATCGCCACTGGTGGCCGCAGGCCACTGCTGATAGCGTGTCAATTTGGCGGACCAGCTAGGCGCAGCACATGCCGTGGTCAATGCCGCAAAGGCCAGGCTCATCAGGCGTAGGGCGCGCCAGGAAAACCCTTCAGAAAATAACGTCATAGTTTCACCCCTGCTTGTTTTTCACTTACTCGTTCAAGCCCGATTTATTACGGCGCCTTAGCGCCAAAGAACATTTAGTTTACTGCCTGTTTCCACTCATCAGTATGGGCGTTCAAACAACATTACAATAGACCATCTTTTTCGATTGTCGGACCAGGATCACATGCGCACAGACACCTTACCTACGATCTCCCGCCAGGATTACCAGCCCTATCCCTACCTGATTGAACAGGTGCGGCTGGAGTTTGATTTGGCGGCCGAGCAAACTTTGGTTCGTCTGGCTTTTCGAGCCAGCAGCCGGGATGGCCAAATCCGTCCTTTGGTACTGGATGGCGAAGACATTGAACTGCTTGAGATCAGCATCAACGGCACCGCCCTTCATGCCCAGGACTATCAGCTCAACGAGCAAGGCCTGACGCTGACACCTAGCGAAGCGGAATTTGATCTGGTGCTGGTGAGCCGTTGCCGCCCCCAAGAAAACACCATGCTGATGGGCCTGTATGTATCAGGCCAGAATCTGTTTACCCAATGTGAAGCCGAGGGCTTTCGCCGCATTACTTTCTTTCCTGACCGGCCTGATGTCATGGCCCGTTTTGAAGTGGTATTGCGCGGCGACCCCACACTCTACCCTTACCTGCTGTCCAACGGTAATTTGCTGGAAAGCACCACGCTGGAAGATGGCCGTCAACAAGCCATTTGGGAAGACCCCTTTCCAAAACCTTCTTATTTATTTGCGCTGGTCGCCGGCGACTTTGATGTGCGCGAACGCGAAATTTTAAAAGCCAATGGTCACCCTGCCCTATTGCAGGTTTATTGCGATCGTGGTGACGGCGATAAAACCGAATGGGCCATGGAATGCCTGGAAAATTCGGTACGCTGGGACGAACAACGCTTTGGTCTGGAACTGGATCTGGATCGCTTCATGATTGTGGCCGCACGCGACTTCAATATGGGTGCGATGGAAAACAAAGGCCTGAACGTCTTTAATGCCGCCTATGTTCTGGCAGATGCCCAAAGCACCACCGACGCCTCTTTCCATGCCGTGGAAGCAGTCATCGGCCACGAGTACTTCCATAACTGGACTGGCAACCGCGTGACCTGCCGGGACTGGTTCCAGCTATCCCTGAAAGAGGGGCTGACCGTATTCCGGGATCAGGAGTTCTCCGCTGACATGTTGGCCAGAGGCCTGGATGGCGCTCAAGCCGCCAGCGCCCGTGCCGTCAAACGCATTGATGATGTCAGCGTTCTGCGCGCCGCCCAGTTTCCTGAAGACGCCGGCCCAATGGCTCACCCCATCCGGCCAGAAAGCTATCAGGAAATCAGCAACTTCTATACCGCCACGATTTACGAAAAAGGTGCAGAAGTCATTCGCATGCAACACACCTTGTTGGGCGAAGACAATTTCCAGGCCGGTATCCGAGAATATTTCAAGCGCCATGATGGCCAAGCCGTCACCTGCGATGATTTCGTGGACAGCATGGACAGCGTGTATCGCCAGGTCAAACCCGGCCAGAGCCTGGAGCAGTTCCGACGCTGGTATCAGCAAGCCGGTACTCCTCGTGTTCAGGTCAGCCTGACGTACGACGCCGACGCACAGACCGCAACACTGACTTTGCGACAAAGCAATGCACCTGCCGGGATTGAAAACAAGGCCACACCCAAGCCGCCTTTGCATATCCCCTTTGCACTGGGCATGCTGGATCAACAAGGTCGCCCCTTGACCTTGCACCTGGATGATCAGCAAGGCGACACGTTAGTGTTGGACTTTACCGAAGCCGAGCAAAGCTGGACCTTCAGCCAGATCCCCGAAACGCCGGTTCTCTCCTTGCTGCGTAACTTCTCCGCCCCCGTGCGAGTGGAGTATTACCGCCCTGATTCCGAACTGGCCCTGCTGGCGCGCCATGACACCGATCCTTTCGCCCGTTGGGAAGCGGCCCAACTGCTGGCGACACGTTTGATCCTGTCCAGCGCCTCCGGCCGTGCTCCGTCGCCCAGTCAACTGGCTACCGTCGTGCAGACATGGCACGCACTGGTACAAGACCCGGTTCTGAGCCCTGCCTATAAAGCTCGCATCCTGTCTCTGCCCAGCGAACGCGAATTGCTGGAACAAACCAAGCCCATGACACCGCGCGCCGTCGTACAAGCCCGCCGTCAGCTACAGCGTGAATTGGGTCTGGCTCTGACGCCTTATTGGCAAGAGCTTTACCAATACCTGAACCTGCAGCAAGCCCCTTACAGCCCGGATGCCCTGCAAGCCGGCGAGCGTTCCTTGCGCAATCTGGCCCTGAACTACCTGCTCGTGGCTGGCGTCAATACCGGCCCGCAACTGGCCCGCAACCAATACGATCAGGCCAGCAATATGACCGATCGCATGGGTGCGCTCAGTGCGCTGGTCAATTACGGCGATGAGCAAGACCGTCAGGACGGACTGGATGACTTTTTCCAGCGCTGGCAGGACAATCCTTTAGTTTTGGACCGCTGGTTCAGCCTGCAGGCCACCGCCCCCAGCACGCAAGTTGCTCAAGTGCGCGCCCTGATGCTGCACCCGGCCTTCTCGCTGCGTAATCCCAACCGCGCCCGCTCTCTGATTTTCCAGTTCTGCATCAATAATATGCAGGCTGTACACACGCCTGAAGGCTACGCTTTCTGGGCCGAGCAAGTTATTGCACTGGACAAGCTCAACCCAGAAATTTCTGCCCGCCTGGCACGTGTGTTTGATAATTGGGCTCGTTTTGAACCCGAAGCCCGCGACCTGCTCAAAGCAGCGCTGGAGCGCATCCAGGCCGAACCAGGCCTATCGGGCAATGTGGCCGAAATCGTACATAAAGCATTAACTCTTTGACCTCGGAGTCTGTCTTGAAGAAAAACCTTACTCAGTATCTGGTGGAGCAACAGCGCCAGAAAAAAACGGTCACCGCCGATGTGCGCCTACTGCTGGAAACAGTGGCTCGGGCGTGCAAGGCTATTGGCCATGCCGTCAGCAAAGGGGCGCTGGGCGGCGTTCTGGGTTCTCTGGACTCCGAGAACGTCCAGGGTGAAGTTCAAAAGAAACTGGACGTGCTGTCCAATGAAATCCTGCTGGAAGCCAATGAATGGGGGGGCAACCTTGCCGCGATGGCATCCGAGGAAATGGACACCTTGCACCGCATCCCCGATTACTACCCCAAGGGCGAAAACCTGCTCTTGTTCGATCCCTTGGATGGTTCGTCCAACATTGATGTGAACGTGTCCATTGGCACCATCTTCTCGGTACTGAGCGTGCCGCCTGAAGCGCGTGACCGTGTCATTGAAGAGCAAGACTTTCTGCAACCCGGCGTGCGCCAGGTGGCTGCCGGTTATGCCATTTACGGCCCACAAACCATGCTGGTGCTGACTGTTGGCGACGGCGTTGCTGCCTTCACACTGGACAAAGAAATGGGTTCCTGGGTGCTGACCACCGAGCGCATCACCATTCCAGAAGACACGGCTGAATTTGCCATCAATATGTCCAATATGCGCCACTGGGAAGCTCCGGTAAAACGCTACATTGACGATTGTCTGGCTGGCCCTGAAGGTCCATTGGGCAAAAACTACAATATGCGCTGGATTGCTTCCATGGTGGCCGATGTGCATCGCATCCTGACACGCGGTGGCCTGTTCATGTACCCCCGTGATTCCCGCCCCTCGGGCCTGAAAGGCAAGCTGCGTCTGATGTACGAAGCCAACCCCATGAGCTTCCTGGTTGAACAAGCCGGCGGCCTGTCGATCGACGGCACACAGCGCATTTTGGACGTGCAACCTACCGAGCTGCACCAACGTATTGGTGTCATCCTGGGTTCGCGCAATGAAGTAGAGCGTGTACGTCAGTACCACGAGCAAGGCTGATATCCGCCTGCCATGCGCAGGCAGATAAAACCCTGCTAAATAAAAATGGCCTCCATTCTGGAGGCCATTTTTTTATCTATCTAGACTCTGAGCTTTATGTACAACACGGCCTTTTACAGCGCGCCTTGGTCAATCCCGGGGACTGGGCTCTTGAACTAAGAGCGCCAAGTCGTAGACAAAAACAAGCCTTTGCCTGAAACCGAATTGCCACCCTTTTGCAAAGTCCGCTTCGCCGCTCGCGGCCAGTTCCGGATTTATTCCAGGGTCAAGACTGTAGAGCCAGTGGTACGGCGGCTGGCCAATTCTTCATGCGCCTTGGCAACCTGATCCAGGGGAAAACGTTGGCCAATCAAGGCCTTGATCTTGCCTTGCAAGACCAGATCAAACATCTCGTCCGCCGCTTCCTGCATGGCTTGCTGTGTGGGCACATAAGCACCCAATACTGGGCGAGTCACATACAAGGAACCTTTAGACGCCAAGGTTGCCAGATTCACACCCGTTACCGGACCAGACGCGTTGCCAAAGCTGACCATCAAGCCACGCGGCTGCAAGCAATCCAGCGAGCGCTCCCAGGTATCTTTACCTACCCCGTCATAGACCACTGGCACTTTCTGCCCATTGGTCAATTCCAGCACGCGTTGCACCACGTCTTCACGGGAATAATCAATAACTTCCCAAGCACCGTTCTCTTTAGCCAGAGCCGCTTTTTCCGGGCTGGAAACGGTACCAATCAGTTTCACGCCCAAGGCGCGGGCCCATTGGCAAGCATACAAACCCACTCCACCCGCAGCGGCGTGGAACAAAATAGTCTGACCTTCATGAACACGATAGGTTTGGCGCAGCAAATACCAGCAGGTCAAACCTTTGAGCATCATGGCGGCTGCCTGCTCAAACGAAATACCGTCAGGAATACGCACGACACGATCTGCAGGCACATTACGCGCCTCGGCATAGGCGCCCAGTGGGCTTTGACCATAAGCAACCCGGTCGCCCACTTTCAGGTGTGTCACACCCGAGCCCACTGCTTCAACGATCCCGGAGGCTTCAAAACCCAAACCGTGCGGCAAAGGATTGCTGTAGAGGCCATTGCGGAAATAAATATCGATAAAGTTCAAACCCACCGCCTTTTGGCGTATGGTGACTTCCTTTTCCTGAGGGGCTGGCAACTCTACTGAAGCCCACTGCAATACCTCGGGGCCACCATTGCGTTCAATCCGTATGGCCTTGACCGTCTGCGTCATCGTTTTACTCCTTTGATAATTGGGTCCGATAGCAATGTCTTAGAATAATGCCTTACACGTATTGCCTGCCTGACCCGCTTGCCCTATCACTGGCTGATATAAAAACACCAGAATAGCCTAAATTGACTCTCTTTTTCTCGGATAGCTTTCCATGACCCGTGGACGTGCTCTCGCTGCCATTCACATGGCCGCCGTTCTGTTCGGACTGACCGGTATTTTTGGTGAATTGATTCAAGTCGGCGCCATGCTGATTACGGCGGGGCGGGCCAGCTTTGCGGTCCTGGCTTTATTTATCAGCATGCGCTCACAAGGGCGTGGCTTGCGCCAAGGTATGAAGGCCGCAGACTTTCGCACTTTGCTGATGGCCTCCATCATGCTGGCCGTTCACTGGGCTACGTTTTTTGTGGCGGTTAAAGTCGGTGGCGTAGCTATTGCAACCTTGGGCTTTGCCAGCTTCCCGGCCTTTATTACTTTGTGCGAATGGGCAGTTTTACGAGAACGAGTCACATCGTCTGAATGGGTCATTCTGGCCTTGGTCACCGCCGGTCTTTTACTGGTGACACCCTCTTTCGACTTCCAGGATCAGTCCACCATCGGTCTGGCCTGGGCCATTGCCTCCGGCTTTACCTTTGCCATGTTCACGCTGATCAATCGGCGTGCGGCCAAACACCTGTCGGCCCAGCAAGTGGCTTGGTGGGAGAACCTGTTTGTCGCCTTGATGTGCTGGCCTTTTGCACTGCCCTTTTTGGGGGAAAGCACCTGGATGGACTGGGTATGGATCGGGCTGCTGGGCGTCTTTTGCACAGCGCTTTCGCACTACCTGCTGGTATCAGCCTTGACGGTCTTGAATGCACGTAGCGCAGGAATTGTGATTGCTCTGGAGCCCATCTACGCCATTGCCTTTGCTGCCCTGCTCTTTGCTCAATACCCCAGCAGCCGGGCGCTGCTAGGCGGGGCCATCATGATTGGCGCCATCACTTGGGCGGGCCTGCGCCCACCCAAGTCCAGCTAATGGCTTAGGCCATCGCTTCCAGCACCTGGGCGATGGCAGCACCCACTTCCTGCGTGCTGGCCTGCCCGCCTAGATCTGGCGTACGTGGGCCTTTTTCCAGAACCTGCTCAATGGCTTGCACTACTTCGGCAGCCGCCTGCGGATAGCCCAGGAAATCCAGCATCAAGGCACCACTCCAGATCTGCCCCACCGGGTTGGCAATTCCCTTGCCGTAAATATCCGGGGCTGAGCCGTGCACTGGCTCAAACAAGGAGGGGAATACACGCTCCGGGTTCAGGTTGGCCGATGGCGCAATCCCAATCGTGCCAGTACATGCAGGGCCCAAGTCGGACAAGATATCGCCAAATAAGTTGGAGGCCACCACCACATCAAACCAGTCCGGGTGCTGCACAAAGTGTGCGCAAAGAATGTCGATGTGATATTTATCCCATTTCACATCTGGGTATTGTTCGCCCATCGCCGCTACGCGTGAATCCCACCAGGGCATGGAGATGGAAATACCATTGGACTTGGTCGCAGCAGTCACATGCTTGCCGCGTTTTTTAGCCAGCTCAAACGCGAACTTCAAGACACGATCTGTGCCGGTACGCGTAAAGACGCTTTCCTGAATGACTACTTCGCGCTGCGTGCCTTCAAACATGATGCCGCCGCTATTGGAATACTCGCCTTCGGTGTTCTCGCGCACGATGAAAAAATCAATATCACCAGGCTCACGACCTGCCAGCGGCGAACGCACACCGGGCATCAAGCGCACAGGGCGCAAGTTGATGTACTGATCAAATTCACGACGGAACTTGAACAGCGACTCCCACAGTGACACATGGTCAGGCACCAGATCAGGCCACCCCATGGCACCAAAGAAAATGGCCTCGGTCTCAGACAACTGGGCTTTCCAGTCCGCAGGCATCATGCAGCCGTGCTCCTGGTAATACTCCGAGCTCCAGTCCAGCACTTTCCAATCAAAATTGATGGCGTGACGGCGAGCCGCCACTTCCAAAATACGCAAACCCTCGGGCATGACCTCTTTGCCGATTCCGTCTCCAGCGATAACGGCAATGCGATGTACTTTACTCATTCCTCTTTCCTTGTGGTTTTACACGGCCGCAACGGCCTTATTCTGTCCATATGCCATTTTTCAATGGCTGTCTCAAGTCTCCATCTCAGCGCAGACTTAACGCTGCTGGCGCCCCTCAAGGCGCCAGAAAACAATCAAAGCAGGTGGGAATGCGATCAATACCCTAGGCTGGGGTCTACCCGCCCGCTGGCTGTTTTCCCTTCGTGCAGCAAGGCAATGCGCGAGCCAATTTGCTCCATTGCCTGATCACGCAAGGTAATCCCTGAAATATGCGGAGTCACCATCACGGCCGGATTGCCCCAATAAGGGCTGTCCGCTGGCAATGGTTCCTGTACAAAGGCGTCCAGCAAGGCACCTGCCAACTGTCCACTGTCTAGCGCAGCCAGCACGTCTTGATCAACCAGATGCGCGCCACGGGCCACATTAATCAAGTAGCCACCGGGTTGCAAATACGCCAAGGTTTCACGATTAATCAAACCCTTGGTCTGAGGTGTCAGCGGCAAGGCATTGATCAGGATACGACTGTTGGACAGGCATTGCTGCAAACCTTGTTCACCCGCATAGCAAGGAAAATTCGCTTCATGCAAACGGCGTGACCAGCCCTGAACGGGATAGCCCAAGCTGCCAATGACATCCGCAATCTTGCGCCCGATCACTCCCAATCCCAGCACGGCCACCGGCCAGTCACGGCGACTCAGCGGGCGATGAGCCTTCCACTGGCCTTGTTTGGCCTGCTCTTCGTAAGGACTAAAACGCCCGGTTGCACGCAGCACACCATATAAGGCGTATTCGGCCATTTGTTCGGCCATGCCGGCATCTTCCAGGCGGTACAGGGGCAGCTCAGGAGGAATCAAACCAGTAGCCGCATCGACGCCTGCGCCCAGATTAAATACGGCTCGCAAGGCAGGCTCTTGCTGAAACAAGGCAGGGTCCGGCTGCCACACCACTGCATACTGTGCCCCTGTCGCGCCTTGCCCGACAACAAACTCATCCACCGTCCAATCCGGATAAGCCTGGCGAAAATGCTCCGCCCAGCGTTGAGTTTCCGATGGGCGCGGTGTAGCAACAATCAAATGAGGCTGTGTCGAGGGCATCAGCGCTTTCCTCCAAATAAAGAACCCAAGACCCCGCGCAGCACCTTGGTGGCCGCACGTTTGGTCTCGGTTTTAATCATGCTTTGCACCAAACCGTCTTTTTTGCCACCACGCGGTCCGGTTGATCCAAAAAGAAAATCGTTCACCACGCCCATCAAACCGTCTTCTTTACCCGCGCCTGCCGCAGCTTTACCAGCGGCGCCAGCGTCCCCGTTCGCAGCCGCATCATTGGCGCGCTTGGCCAGCACTTCATAAGCAGACTCGCGATCAATGGCCTGGTCATACTTCACGCTAAATAAAGAGGCTTGACGCACGGTTTGGCGTTCTGCCTCCGTGGCCGGGCCAATCCGGCTACCCGGCGCAACCAGCCAGGCCCGTTCGGTCGGGGTAGGAATGCCTTTGGCATCCAGCATGGAAACCAGCGCCTCTCCCACACCCAGTTCGGTAATGGCGGCCTCGATATCCAGACCGGGATTGGGGCGCATGGTTTGCGCAGCAGTCTTGACGGCTTTTTGATCGCGCGGCGTAAAGGCGCGCAAAGCGTGCTGTACGCGGTTGCCCAACTGCCCCAACACGGTGTCGGGAATATCCAGGGGGTTTTGCGTCACAAAATAAATGCCGACGCCTTTGGAGCGAATCAAGCGCACCACCTGCTCGACCTTCTCCAGCAAGGCCTTAGGTGCACCTGTAAACAATAAGTGGGCTTCATCAAAGAAGAAAACCAGACGTGGTTTATCCAGGTCACCCACCTCAGGCAGACGTTCGTAAAGATCGGCCAGCATCCACAGCAAAAACACGGCATACAGACGGGGCGACTGCATGAGTTTGTCGGCAGCAAGCACGTTAATCATGCCCCGGCCGGAGGCGTCCGTCCGTATCCAGTCCATGACATCCAGAGCGGGTTCACCAAAAAAACGGTCCGCCCCCTGGGTTTCCAGACGCAGCAAGGCGCGTTGGATGGCCCCCACACTGGCAGCGGCAATATTGCCATACTGACTACGCAGCTGCGCCGCCCGGTCCGCGACATCCTGCATCACAGCACGCAAATCTTTCAGGTCCAGAATCAGTTGCCCTTCGTCGTCGGCCACGCGAAAGACAATATTCAGAATGCCTTCCTGGGTATCGTTCAACTCCAGGATCTGAGCCAGCAACAAAGGCCCTAAATCCGAGATAGTGGCGCGTACTGGATGACCTTGCTCACCAAAAATATCCCAGAAGGTCACCGGGTTGGCGCCCCAGGCGGGTTCAGGCAGGCCCAGCTTTTGCAAGCGTTCCTGTAATTTCGGATTGGGCTGCGCCGCTTGGGAAATACCGCTCAAGTCGCCCTTGGCATCGGCCAGAAAGACCGGCGTACCCTGGCGGGAAAAGGCTTCGGCCAATACCTGCAAGGTCACAGTTTTACCTGTTCCTGTGGCACCGGTGATACATCCGTGCCGATTTGCCAGCGCTGGCAACAGGTAGAGGGGAGTATCGCTGTTCTGAGCAAGCAAAATTGGATCGGCCATGATTGTTTGTTCTCTTCCGGATAGAATGCCAAGTGCCTAGATTCTAGCGACTTTCGCCCAAGCTCGGGCCTTGTCGTCCAGACAGGTTAAAATAGATCTGTTTTTCTTTGAACGTAGTCTACTGAATTGGTAATACTTTATGGCCGGACATAGTAAATGGGCGAATATTCAGCACCGTAAAGGTCGTCAAGACGCAAAACGGGGCAAGCTTTGGACCAAGATCATTCGTGAGGTCACTGTGGCCGCACGTGCTGGTGGCCCTGACCCCGAGTCCAATCCACGTTTGCGCATGGCCTGGGACAAGGCAACCGCTGCCAATATGCCCAAAGACAACATCATGCGTGCCATCCAGCGGGGTGCTGGCGGCACAGATGATGCCAATTACGAAGAAATCCGCTACGAAGGCTATGGCATCAACGGTGCCGCCGTGATCGTTGACTGCATGACGGATAACCGTCAACGCACCGTCTCGGACGTGCGACACGCCTTCACTAAAAATGGCGGCAATCTGGGGCTGGATGGTTCGGTGGTGTTTCAGTTTCGCCACTGCGGCCAGTTCCTGTTCGCGCCAGGCAACTCGGAAGACAGCATTATGGAAATTGGCCTGGACGCCGGTGCCGACGATATCGTCACCGATGAGGAAGGCCTGATTGAAGTGCTGTGCGCTCCCACCGACTACCCCGCTGTACAAGCGGCGTTCCAGGCCGCCGGACTGACCCCTGAAGTTGAAGGTGTGGTCATGAAAGCCCTGAACGAGACTGAATTGAGCGGCGACGATGCCGCCAAGATGCAAAAACTTCTGGACGCATTGGAAGGCCTGGACGATGTCCAAGAGGTCTACACCACCGCCGTCATGGACGAAGCCGAATAACCTGTTTCTGAAAACTCCTCTTTGCGGGCCCTGCCCGACTCACCACTATGAAGCTACTTGTTGTCGGCAGCGGCGGCCGTGAACACGCCTTGGCCTGGCGCCTGGCCCAATCTGCACGCGTACAAACCGTTTACGTTGCCCCTGGCAACGGCGGTACGGCGCGCGCCGAACGTATTGAAAACCTGGATATCACCGATATTCAGCAACTGATCGCCTTTGTGAAGGCAGAAAAAATTGCCTTCACCGTGGTCGGCCCGGAGGCCCCTTTGGCTGCAGGCATCGTGGATGCCTTCCGTGCCGCGGGTCTGAAGATCTTTGGCCCCACGCAAGCGGCAGCGCAGCTGGAAAGTTCCAAGGACTACGCCAAAGCATTTATGGTGCGTCACAACATTCCTACGGCTGCTTACGCCACTTTTACTGACCCTGAAGCGGCCAAGGATTACATCCGCCAACAGGGCGCTCCCATCGTGGTCAAGGCTGATGGCCTGGCCGCTGGCAAGGGCGTCATTGTGGCCACCACGCTGGAAGAAGCGCTGGGTGCAATTGATGACATTCTGGGCGATGGCCGCTTTGGTGCTGCGGGTGCCCGCGTCGTGGTTGAAGAGTGCCTGACCGGCGAAGAAGCCAGCTTCATCGTCATGTGTGATGGCAAAAACGTGCTGCCCATGGCGACCAGCCAGGACCACAAACGCCTGAAAGACGGCGATCAGGGTCCAAACACAGGCGGCATGGGTGCGTACTCCCCTGCTCCTATCGTCAGCCCCACCCTGCACAACCGCATCATGCGCGAAGTCATCCACCCCACCATGCAAGGCATGGCCAAGGAAGGCTTGCCTTACTCGGGCTTTCTGTATGCAGGCGTGATGATTGACGACGGCCCGGACGCGACCCGCCCCATCAAGGTGCTGGAATTCAACTGCCGCATGGGCGACCCTGAAACACAGCCCATCATGATGCGCATTAAAAGCGATCTGACCGAAACCTTCGAACTGGCCTTGGCCGGCAAGCTGGACGAGGCCACCATCGAATGGGATCGCCGCACTGCCATTGGCGTCGTTTTGGCAGCAGCAAACTACCCCGAAGAGCCCCGCACCGGTGATGCCATCACTCAGTTTGCGACCGATACTGACAACTGCATTACCTTCCACGCTGGCACCCAGCTGAAAGACGACACGGTTGTGACGACCGGTGGTCGTGTGCTGTGCGTTACCGCCATGGCAGACTCCATCAGACGCGCCCAGGAAGCGGCTTACCAGGCTATTTCCCAAACGCATTTCGACGGCAAGCAATTTCGCACCGATATCGGCTGGCGCGCTCTGCCCAGCAACGAATCCTGATTCACGCAGCAAGGTCTTTTCATGTCTTTACCCATTGATACCGTCCAGGCTTATTTCCGTCAGTTGCAAAGCCACATCGTGGACACACTTGAGCAATTGGACGGGACGCCGTTTGAAGCGGACCAGTGGGATCGTCCAGAAGGCGGTGGCGGCTTGTCCCGCCTGCTGGAGAACGGCCCCGTCTTCGAGCGGGCTGCCGTTTTATTCAGTCATGTAAAAGGCACAACCCTGCCGCCGTCCGCCAGCGCACATCGCCCTGAGCTGGCTGGACGCCCCTGGGAAGCGATGGGAGTGTCGCTGGTGATTCACCCGCGCAATCCCTTTGTGCCTACCACGCACATGAACGTGCGCATGTTTGTGGCCCAAGCCCAGCAAGCAGACCAACAGGACGTGTTCTGGTTCGGGGGCGGTCTGGATCTGACCCCTTACTATCTGCAAGAAGACGATGCCCGCCACTTCCACCAGGTTTGCCACGATGCGCTGGCTCCTCACGGAGAAGATTACTACCCGCGCTACAAACGCTGGTGCGACGAGTATTTCTATCTCAAGCATCGCAATGAAACCCGTGGCATTGGCGGCATCTTTTTTGACGATTTGAATGAACCCGGCTTTGAGGCCAGCTTCGCGCTGACCCGCTCGGTCGGCAATTCCTTCACTGAGGCCTACGCCCCCATCGTGCGTGCGCGCATGGATCAGAAATACGATCAGGCACAACGAGACTTCCAGGCTATCCGTCGCGGCCGCTATGTGGAATTCAATCTGGTCTTTGACCGCGGGACTTTGTTTGGCCTGCAATCGGGTGGCCGTACGGAATCCATCTTGCTGTCCATGCCACCGCAAGCCAACTGGCGCTATAACTGGTCACCGGAACCCGGCACGCCGGAAGCCGCCCTGGCCCAATACCTGGTGCCGCGCGAATGGATTTAAAGCGTATCGGGCTCTTGGGTGGCAGTTTTGATCCCATCCATAAGGCCCATGTGGCGCTGGCCCTGGCTGCTTTTGAACAGCTCAAGCTGGACCAGGTGCAACTGCTGCCTGCGGCCCAGCCCTGGCAGCGCAATACCCTGGGTGCCAGCACCGAGGATCGCTTGGCCATGGCCGAGTTGGCGGCACAAGACCACCCTGCCCTGCACGTCAATCCGGTGGAAATCTTGCGCGGTGGTCCCACCTACACCATAGACACGGTGCGGGATTTACCGGCCGGAACCCAGTACTACTGGATTTTAGGCAGTGACCAGTTGCATAATTTTTGCAGTTGGAACGACTGGCAAGAAATCCTTGAATACGTCGAACTGGCCGTTGCCCAGCGTCCTGGCAGCACACTGGAAACACCCCGTGCTCTGCAAGCGGAACTGAACCGGCTCCAACGTCGTTTACATCAGATCGACTTTCTTCCCATGAGTATCTCCGCTACCGAAATTCGGGAGCGAGTGCAGCGTGGTGACAACATCAGCACGCTGGTCCCCGAAGAAGTCGCTCAATACATTGACAAAAAACGACTCTATCTTTCCCACCCACAGGCCCGCCCTGTATAGTTCTTTTTATGAATATAGAAACACTTCAACGACTCGTCATCGATGCACTCGAAGACGTCAAAGCTCAAGACATCAAGGTCTTTAGCACTACGCACATGACCGGCCTGTTCGATCGTGTGGTCATCGCCAGTGGTACGTCCAACCGGCAGACCCGCGCCCTGGCACAAAGCGTGTTTGATAAAGCACGTCAAAGCAAGATCGAGGTCCTGGCGCACGAAGGCGAGGACACCGGTGAATGGGTGCTGCTCGACCTGGGTGACATCGTAGTGCACTGCATGCAGCCCGCCATTCGCCAGTACTACAACCTGGAAGAACTTTGGGGCGAGCGCCCGGTCGAAGTGGAACTGCTGCCGCAATCGCGTCAAGTTCCACCCGCTGGCTTTTATGCCAGCGCCGACGAGGACGAAGACTAAGCTTCTCCCCGCCTAACCAGCGGTACCCAGGCCGCAACTTACCCTGCGGCCTTTTTTATCGCTGGGCCGTCCCAAGATAAAAATGCCCCCTCGGGGGGCAGCAAGCCGAAGGCGCAGCGTGGGGGTCTTTTTACCGCCGGGCCGCCCCAAGATAAAAATGCCCCCTCGGGGGGCAGCAAGCCGAAGGCGTAGCGTGGGGGTACTTATACCGCTGGGCCGCACCAAGGTAAAAACGCCCCCTCGGGGGCAGCAAGCCGAAGGCGTAGCGTGGGGGTCTTTTTACCGCCGGGCCGCCCAAAGGCGGTTTTTTCTTTTTCTGACGACTTTTCATGAAACTCATTGTCATCGCGGTTGGTCAGCGCATGCCCGATTGGGTGGAACAAGGCTGGCAGGAATATGCACGTCGCATGCCGCAAGACTGCGCCATAGAACTGCGCGAAATCAAGGCAGAACCTCGCACCAGCGGCAAGACGCCCGCCCAGATGATGCAGGCTGAAGCCAAACGCATTGAAGCCGCCATTCCCGCCCAAGCCATGCGTATTGCGCTGGATGAGCGCGGCAAAGACCTGACTACGGTCAAACTGGCCCAGGAACTGGAGCGCTGGCGCAGCAGCGGCCAAGACATTGCCATCCTGGTCGGCGGCCCTGATGGGCTCGATGCAAGCCTAAAGCAAAGCTGCCATGGCATGCTGCGCTTGTCATCCCTGACCTTGCCCCACCCTCTGGTACGTATTTTCCTGGCCGAGCAGTTGTACCGTGCCTGGTCCGTCATGACCGGACATCCCTACCACCGCGCCTGAGCCCTTCTTTATTCGCAGTAGCCTCTTATGCCTTTTCATCCCATCTACCTGGCCTCGGCCAGCCCTCGACGTCACGACCTGCTCAACAGCATCCAGATCGTTCATGAAGTGCTGAACGTACCCAGCCCTCCGGGCGAAGACGAACCCCGTCTGGAACAAGAAGCGGTGATGGACTATGTACGCCGTACCGCCCGCGACAAACTGCTGCGAGCCCTGCAATGGCGTAGCGAGAACAGCCACCTGGATCAGGAGCGCGCTATTTTGAGCGCCGACACCACGGTCAGCATGGGCGAAACGATTTTTGGCAAACCTGCTGACCAGGATGATGCGGCCCGTATCTTGCGTGAACTGTCGGGACAAAATCATAAAGTCATGACGGCCCTGTCCCTGGGTGTCGGGGGTGTGGAGTTTGAAAGCATCAGCATTACTGAAGTCCGTTTCAAAACTCTGAGCGAGCAGGAAATTCAGGAGTACTGCGCCAGCAAAGAACCGATGGGTAAGGCCGGTGCTTACGGTATCCAAGGTCTGGGCGGCGCCTTCGTCCAACATCTGAGTGGCAGCTACACCGGCGTGATGGGTTTGCCTGTACACGAAACCTATCGCTTGCTGGAATTGGCCAATCTGAAGATCCGCAGCTAGTCCATCCAAACTGGATACGGCGTCGGACAGAGATGGGGAACTATCCTGCCATCGCCTAGTCCCACTCTTTTATTATGTTTGGATCTTAGTATATATTTTTTGGATATATACATTTACTGACTGTTTCGCAGGATTAACCACCATGTCGCTTTCTTCTTTTTCGATTCGTCTTGCCCTGGCCGGTGCGCTGTGTGCCAGCACGCTTGCCAACGCTGCTGACCGTCCCGCCGCCCTGAAAGCCCTGGAAGAGCAAGGGCTGTCCGTTGTAGGTGAGTTTGACGCCCCCGGCGGCCTGAAAGCCTGGGGAGCCTATAGCGGCAACCGAGCCCTGGCCATTTACAGCCTGCCCGACGGCCAGCACATGATGGTGGGTACGCTGATCGATGCCAAGGGAGAGGAAGTGCGCCCTGCCGGTCTGGATGAACTGGTCCAACCCATGATTGCCAAAGACATGCTGGGCAAGCTGGAGCAATCCCGCTGGATCAAAGACGGCGACGACAAGGCAGCACGCGTGGTTTACGTCTTTACCGATCCCAACTGCCCGTACTGCATGCAGTTCTGGCAAATGGCCCGCCCGTGGGTAGAGTCGGGCAAAGTGCAGCTGCGCCATATCATGGTTGGCATTCTGGCCCCCAGCAGCAGCTTGAAGTCCGCCGCGATTTTGGCTGCCAAAGATCCTACCCAGGCCCTGAACGAACATTCTTTGGCCATGTTGAAAGATCGCAATGCTGGTATCAAACCACTGGACAGTGTTCCAAGCAATATTGACGCCGACCTGACCCGCAACGAAGACCTGATGATGGGTTGGGACTTGCGTGCCACACCAGCCATGATCTGGCAGGATGAGCAGGGTCAGATTCAAATGCAGACCGGCGCTTCTCCCGACATTGCCGCCCGTGTTTTTGGCCCTCGTTAATTTCTCAGCAAAGGCAGATTACTCATGAGCACTCGCGTCCTCTTGCACGCCCCCACCCCTGATGCCCTGGAGCGGGCCCGCAGCAATGCGCGCAATCTGCTCAAGGATCTCCCAGAGGCCCAGGTCCGTATCATTGCCAACGCCCAGGCTGTCAAAGCGTGCGTACAAGGCGCTGAACACGATTGCGACGTTTACACCTACCTATGTCCCAATACCTTGCGCAACCAAGAACTGAGCGCTCCTGAACGCTTCAAAACACTGGATCAAGGAGCCATCACGACCTTGGTCCAGCTGCAGGCCGAGCACTGGATTTATATCCGAGCCTGATCAGCTGTAGGGCCCGTACAACGAACCATACAGGCCGGTCAATATTCTGCCTGCCCAAGAGCAAACCTTGTTACGATAGCTTGGCCCGCCGCAAGCGGGCACATTCTTTACCCCCCGTATCACAAGGAATCTGTCATGCCCCAACTATCCCGCTCTGCTCTGCGTCCCTGCCTTTTACTGGCTCTCTGCGTTGTAGGAAGCAGTCAGGCAATCGCTCAGCAAACGACTATTGGTTTGGGCATGGGCTTTGCTCCCAAGTACGAAGGTTCCGACAGCTACAGCGGTCGCGCCTACCCACTGATTTCGCACCGCAATGGCCACTTTTTTCTGGCCCCAAAGGCAGGCATGCCCGCCATTGGTTTGCAAACCCAATTAACGGATGACTGGACCATTGGCACTTACGCCTCCCTGTCGCGCTCGCGCGATGCAGGTGATGGCAGCCGCTTGCATGGCACCGATGACATCGACCGCCACGGTAACCTGGGTGTCTTTACGGCCTACCAGTTGGGCAATGCCAAAATTGAAGGCAGCTACTACCAGGCACTGAAAAGCGGCTATGGCGCTACTGCCGTGCTGGATCTGAGCTACCGCCTCTGGAACAACCAGGACAGCAGCTTTTCGGTCGGCACCGAATTGAAGTGGTCCAACGAAAAAGCCATGCGCACCTACTTTGGCGTGAAATCGCATGAAGTCGTCAATAGCGGCGGCCAACTGCAAACCTACCGCCCTGACTCGGGCCTGCGCTCTTACGCTCTGTACGGCCAATACACTCACAAGCTGAGCCAAAGCTGGTCGCTGCAAGGTTTGCTGGGCGTAAACACCTTGGGTGAAGAAGCCAAAGACAGCCCACTGGTCGAGAAGAAAAGCAGTGTATTTGGTGGTGTTGGCCTGGGCTACAGCTTCTAAGCGCAGCGAATAATCAGGGCCTTCCTACCCGTTTGACCTTCAAGCCGTTGTGTTCCAGGCGTGCCTGCACAACGGCTCGGTGATCGCCCTGAATCTCCAGTGTTCCTTCCTTTAGCGTCCCGCCCGCTCCACAGGCGTTTTTCAGCTCCTTGACCAAGGCTTTGAGCTGCTCTTCGGGCATCACCAGCCCACTGACTACCGTTACGCCCTTGCCCTTGCGCCCTTTGGTCTCCAGACTTAACCGCACTGGCCCTTGCACTTGCGAGAGCTTTTCCTGGCGGCGCTCCTCTTCGCAACGACACTGATGCTGCGGCTGTCCGCAGTCCGGGCAGATACGCCCCTGATCTGTGCTGTATACCAGTCTGGATAGTTGATCCGACAAGCTGGCCATCGTCCTTCACTCCCTTGAAAATTAAATGCCATGAACTGGCTGAAATGTGCCTGCTAAAACCGGCTCCGTAAAGTCCTGCCAGTAAAAAACAGCCTGTACCAAGACGCATCGGCCTGCGAAGGCTGGCGGCATGCAAGGCCTTAGCCTGCTTGGCACACATTCATAAAAAAAGCCCACCGATAAACGGTGGGCTTTACGCTGGACAGAGTCCAGACGAATTACATCATGCCCATCAGAACCAGACCCAGCAATTGCTCGGAGGTAAAGCGCTGGCCATTGATGTCAAAAACATGATCGGTACCGTTGTACTTGATTTCGGTAGAGATGCTGTTTTCGTCATTCTTGATCATCTTGGACTCGGCGTAAGGAGCAACTGCTGCTTCCAGAACCATATCCAGCATGGCTGCATTGCCTTGCTCTGGAGGCACGCCTTCAGACTTGTCCATTTCTTTAGCCAGATCACGCAACATGGCTTTGGAAATCAGAACATCCAGCTGAGCGGAAGGAATGGCTTCCAACCACAGCTCTGGGCTTTCTTTCAGCTCTTGAACCGTTGCATTGGGCTTTTGCAGGTCAATACGCAGATTGGCCTTGGACTCGCCACCGGCGGTGTACCAGCGCAAAGGCGCAACGCTCAAGACAGGCTTGTGCTCCAGGGCTTGCAGAACCAGACCCAGCATCTTCTCGGCAGTTGCCTCGTCAGGACCTTCGCCTTCCAGATCCACGTTGGACAACAAGGAGGACACAGCGGAGATGGCAGGAGCGTAAACACGGTCAAAATTCATGACCAGTTCAGCCGAACCCAACTTGACCTTGTCTTCAAAGACCAGATCGGTCAGTTGGTAGCTAACTTTGCTGTCGCTCAAGGAGTCTTTAGTGACGCTTTCCGTGTTGATTGCAACCTGTTTGAACAGGATGCCAGCGGCTTCAGCCGTGCTCATTTTCACGTTGTCGACACTAATCTTGCCAAACTGAGTGCCATTTACGTTGATGTCACCGGTTTGCTTTAAGTCCATCACAAAATTGGTGGCTTCCAATGTCAATGGATCATCGCTGATGTCATCCACAAACAGTTTGGGGAAGTCGCCCGTAATGATGATGTCTTTGGATTTGCCGCCTGCTTTGGTGCGCAGTTGACCGCCGCTGAACTCGACCTTGATTTCGTCGCCTTGATGCTTGATGGCTTCAAAATGCACGTTGGAATCCACCGCACCGTCAAAACCGACCAGGCTGTCTGCCCACAACGGTGTTTTGTCACCGGTCAGCTTGAACCAGCCTTCAGAATCCTTGGTCTTGACCAAGGTGCTGTGCGACATTGCGGCCACGGGTGTGAAGTTACCCAGAGCCAATGCCGACATAGGCAGTGGACCGTGGCTGATCTTGTCATCAAAGGTCAGCTCAAGTGGTTTTTCGTCTGCGTTGCCAGGTTTGACGGTGATCGTGTAGCGAGCGTTAGAGGAGAACACGCTGCGCTGGTAGTCGACCACATTCATGACGACCGATTCGCTCATGCCCATTTGCTGGAGCTGTTCGGCGGCCAAGGTATTGAACTGGGCCACTTTTTCCTGCACCAACGCTTCTGTTTTCTTGCCGGTGTACCAGGTCGAACCGCCATATGCGGCCGCTAACACGACGACCAGTGTGACCAGCCCTGTACTTTTCTTCATTGACTTCCCTTTTGTAGACCTACAGTCCCAACTTCAAATAGCCGACATAATACCGAAACTAAGTTTGACAGATGGTAGTTTATTCCCCGTAATTGTAACTATTCACGAGGGTGATGCGAGCGACGTCCTGCTCGCCCAAACCTAAACGGTGGGCGGCGCGGTACGTTTGTTGGGCAGCGTGGGCGACAGGCATGCTGGTGTGGCTGCCCGTAGCCAGTTCGGCCACCGTATTCAAATCCTTCAACATCGTGTCCACCGACGCTTTGACCTGCGTATCACGCTCAGTCATGCGCGGCACGAACAATTGCAGCAAGACCGAGTCGGCCCAGCCGCCTCCTAAGGCCTCGCTAATTTTGGAGGCATCGACCCCGTTATCATTGGCAAGGCTCAAAGCCTCGGCAATCGCGGTCAGGGTAGCGGCTACAATCGTTTGATTGCATAACTTTGTTACTTGGCCAGCACCCACATCACCCATTAGGGTGACGCGCTGCGCATAGGCCGCCAAGACAGGACGGACCCGATCCAGCGGCTGCGCTTGACCACCAACCATAATGGCCAGTGTGCCTTGCTCAGCGCCACCCACGCCGCCCGACACAGGGGCATCCAACCAATGCGCTCCACAACGACTGTGCAATTGAGCTGCTATCTCGCGGGTCGCCTGGGGAGGAATCGAGGAGTGATCCACGACAATGCGCAAAGCGCCCTGGACACTGGCCAGACCTTGCTCACCCAGCACCACATCCTGAACCGCCTGGGCATCAAAGACACACAAGAACACAGCCTCACAGTGCAAAGCCATCTGTGCCGGGGTGTCGCACCAAGTCGCCCCCTCACTCAGCAAAGCGGCTGCTTTATCTTGGGAACGATTCCAGATGCTGACTTGATGCCCCGCTGCCAGCAAACGCCGCACCATGGGTTGGCCCATCCGGCCCAGACCACAAAAACCAATCTTCATCTCTACTCCTTTACGTCCCGAAAAACGATATCTGTATACCGTGGGGCACGAAAAACCCGCCTGTCAGGCGGGTGAACTCCGGCCTGCCCTTCACAGAGCAGCCATCACGGGCGGACTTAAGCAGCGTCAGGCTGACGATCAGGTGCCGCCTCTTGAAAGGCTGACAATTCCAGGCATTTTTCCTCGACAGCCAGCAAGCGCGGAAACGCCGTCAGATCAATCTCAAAACGGCGAGCGTTATACAGCTGTGGCACAAGGCAAATTTCGGCAATACCGGGGGTGTCACCGAAAATAAAAGGCTGGGCTTTTTGGCCATGACGCTGAACTAAGGCTTCCAGCCCTTCAAGACCTACGCTGACCCAATGGCGATACCAGGTATTGCGAGCATCCTCGTCAGCATTCAATTCGTTTTTCAAATACTGCAAGATGCGCAGATTATTCAAAGGGTGAATATCGCAGGCCACGGTCTGCGCCATAGAACGTGCCCAGGCCCGTTCCGCCGAAGCTTTAGGCAGCAAGGGTAATTCAGGATAACGCTCGTCCAGATATTCCAGAATGGCCAAGGATTGCGTGATGATCAAACCATCATCATCCAGCGCAGGCAGCAACTGGACTGGATTGACCTGTACATAGTCGGGCTGATGCTGCTGCCCCCCATCTTTGAGCAGATGCACTGGCTTGATCTGATAATCCAGGCCTTTGAGATTCAAACCAATGCGCACACGGTATGCGGCTGAACTGCGAAAGTAGCTATACAGAATCATTTTGTCTCCTGCCCACCCTGCAAAAATTGATTTTGTTATTTATTCAGCGTTTCAATCTTGCGTGACAATTCGCGTGGCAGCGGGAAGGCAATATTTTCTTCCACCCCGTCCAAGGCTCGTACACGCCCAACACCCAATTCCTGCAAACGCTGGATTACCTGATTAACCAGAACTTCCGGGGCTGACGCACCGGCTGTCACCCCGACGCGTTTTTTACCCACCAGCCAGGCCGGATCAATCATTTCCGGTTTATCCAACAAGTAAGCCTCGGCGCCTTTGCGCTCGGCAACTTCACGCAAGCGGTTGGAGTTGGAACTGTTGGTGCTACCCACGACCAACACCAGATCGCACTGTGGAGCCATAATCTTCACGGCATCCTGACGATTTTGCGTGGCGTAGCAAATATCGCTTTTCTTGGGTTCCACAATATTGGGGAAACGCTCGCGCAGGGCCTGAGCCACGACGGCAGCGTCATCTACCGACAAGGTGGTTTGCGTCACAAAGGCCAGCTTGTCAGGATCGACCACTTGCAGCTTGGCCACATCCTCGGGAGTTTCCACCAAGTACATGCCACCGTCCGCCTGTCCCAGGGTCCCTTCTACTTCCGGGTGCCCCACATGGCCAATCATGATGATTTCACGGCCTTCGGCGCGCATACGCGAAACTTCAATATGCACTTTGGTAACGAGCGGGCAGGTGGCATCGAACACCTTCAAGCCACGCTGCTCGGCATCGTCACGCACCTGACGCGACACCCCGTGCGCCGAAAAGATAACAATGGCACCGGCTGGAGCTTCGTCCAGCTCTTTAATAAAGATCGCCCCTTTATTACGCAGGTCTTCCACCACGTAACGGTTGTGAACGATCTCGTGGCGCACATAAATAGGGGCGCCGTGCAATTCCAGAGCGCGCTCGACAATATCAATGGCGCGGTCAACCCCAGCACAGAATCCCCGTGGCTGGGCCAGAACAACCTCAGCGTTCTGAACAGGAGTAACTTGGCTCATTAAAGAATCCCCAAAATATGAACATCCAGGCGCAAGGCCACACCGGCCAGGGGATGGTTGAAATCAAACAGGGCGGTTTGCTCGTCAATTTCCTTGAGCACTCCGGAATAACGGCTGCCATTGGGCGCGGCAAACTCCACCATATCGCCCGGCTCGAACTGCACACCCTCGGCCGCGTTGGACGCCAGCATTTCACGCGTAATGCGCTGCAGCAAATCCGGGTTGCGATCACCGTAGGCATCCTGAGCCGGAATATCAACCACGAAGCGCTCGCCTTCCTGGCGACCCAGCAAAGGGGCTTCCATGCCGGGAGCCCATTGGCCATTACCCAGTTGCAGTGTGGCTGGGCGACCCGTATAGGTATCCGCAAATACAGAGCCTGCTGCCGGGCCACTGGCCAGCTCTATACGATAGTGCAAGGTCAGGTAGGAATCCTGACGGACAATTCCAAGCTCGGAACTAGCAGTGTTACTCACGATCGCTCACTATAGAAAATCATTCAATTACCGCATTTTAGCGTTTCTTATGGCTACATCCACATTACGCCGCCAAGGGCCCCGAGAGCGCATGTTGGCGCACGGCCCGGCCTGCCTGACCACCCCTGAACTACTGGGTATCGTCCTGCGCACTGGCACGCGCGGGCACAATGCTGTTGAACTGGGCCAGATATTGCTGGACCATTTTAACGGACTCAAAGGATTATTATCAGCCGATGCGTCCGCCCTGCGCCAGGTTGCCGGAATCGGTCCGGCCAAATGCACAGAACTGTTGGTTATCCGGGAACTGCAACGGCGCTGCGCCCTGGAAAACCTGATGGCCCAGCCCGTCCTGAACCAGGCCGACAAAGTCCGCGAATACTGTCTGGCGCATATCGGCCACTTACCGGTCGAGCATTGCCTGGCCCTGTTTCTGGATAATCAGCTACGCCTGATCTGCGCCGAAGAAATCAGCCGGGGCACCATCAATCAAGCCTCGGTCTATCCGCGCGAAATACTGCGTGCTGCCATCCGTCACCATAGCTGCGCCATTATCCTGGCTCACAATCATCCGTCCGGGGCCGCCTATCCCAGTGCATCCGATATACGGCTGACACGGCACCTGCGACAAGCGCTGGCGCTGGTTGATATCCGTTTGCTGGATCACATCATCGTTACCGCCAACCAAACGGTCTCTATGGCCGAGCGCGGCGATCTTTAAAGCTAAGTCGGCGGAACGCCACCCTCACCGTCCAGTCAGACCCCGATTCTTTGATACAGTTCAGTGAGCTTGCCCGTAAAATCCAGAACACCCTAAAGCCGAGTACGGAACGCTATGCCTGATACCGCCGTGAAGTCCTTTGTTGGACGCATACGCGAGATTCTTCACGATTTATCCCCCTCAGAGCGACGCCTGGCGGAATTCGCCCTGGATTTCCCTGGGGATCTAGCGGGCTACACCGCGTCCGAACTGGCCTCACTGGCCAATGTATCCAATGCCACGGTCACCCGTTTTGTACGGCGACTGGGCTATAGCAATTACGAAGCGGCCCGCAAACAAGTACGCTCCGAAAAAAATGCCGGCTCACCCTTGCTGTTAGCGGCCACCGAGACAGAGGCTGGGCGCTCCCTGGCCACGCATCTGCAGCAAAGTCAGAACAATCTGGCGGCTACCTATAGACGCATTCCCGAATCGCTATTGCAAGAAATCGCCCAAGCCATTCTTGCTGCACGCAAAGTGTGGATACTGGGCTTTCGCTCCAGTCAGTCGCTGGCCAGTTACTTTCGCTGGCAATTACTACAAATCGTGCCCGATGCACAACTGATTCCCGGCCCGGGTGAAACGATGGGGGAACATCTGGCCGGCATACAGAAAGACGATGTAGTGGTAGTTTTTGCCCTGCGTCGGCGAGTGCGTGGCATGAACCAACTTATTGAACAAATGGCGGTCTTGAGCTCGAATGTGCTGCATATTAGCGACCAGCTCAGCCCGGAAAAAAGTGCCTGCCGCTGGACCGTGCGCTGCGATGTTCAATCGCCTGGGGTCCTGGACAACCACGTCGCGGTCATCGGGCTGTGTCATCTGATACTCAGTCAGGTCATGGACAGCGCAGGCCCTGCCGGACGCCGCCATCTGGGCATGGTGGAAGCCTTCCACGACAGCTTTCTGGAGCTGTAAGCCATTCAGATAATCAAATAAAGGTCATAACCGAAACGATATGACCTTTATTTTATAAATTCCCTTTAAATATCAATCAACTGTAGAAACAGACTGGTGTTTCTGCAAAATATTTCTCGTTTACCCTACTTTTGAAAATATTTTTTCATATCAATAATGACTGAAAAAATAGTGTTGGGAAGCGGGCGTGCTCAACACGCCCCTGAACGAGGAGAAAACATGACGACCACCAGTCAAACCCAAGCTACAAACCCTGGGCAGGCCGATACCACTTCGGCCTCTCCGGGCAATACGGTTCAGCATCAGCTGGAAAACTCGCTAGAAACCATAGGGGTCACGAACTCGCACCGTAAAGTGCTGGCGCTGATTCTGCTGGGCGTGCTGTTTGATGTACTGGAGCAAAATGCCGTGGGCCTGGTTGGCCCCTTGCTGCAGAAGTACTGGGACCTGACGCCCCGCGACGTTGGCTTTCTGAACACCCTGACTTTCGCAGCTGCCGCCTTGGGTCGACTGCTCTCAGGGTATATCGCCGACCACTACGGCCGACGCGTCATGTTGACCATTAACCTGGCCCTGTTCACCCTGGGAGCGTTGATCTGCGCCTTGGCGCCTAGCTATTGGGTGCTGGGGCTGGGCCGCGTCATTGTAGGATTTGGCCTGGGGGGCGAGATCTCCATTGCCGTCACCATGCTGGCCGAGTTCTGCTCCTCCCGGTTTCGCGGCACAGCCGTAGGCACCATCAATGTGGCGGGCGGGGGCCTGGGCAATATGCTGGCTCCTGCTTTCGGCTTGCTGGTTTTTACCCTGTTCCCCGGCCCGGAAAGCTGGCGCTGGTTGTTTGGCCTGCTGGTGATGCCCGCATTCATGGTCTTGTTCTATCGCCGCTACATTCCCGAGACACCGCGCTTTTTGGTATCCCAAGGACGGATCGAAGAGGCCAATCAAGTCCTGAACATCTTGGCCTCCGGAAAGCTGGGACGAAATGTCGCCAATCCCTACCCCTATTTGCACAGCGGACCACAGGCGCAAAAAGCAGAACGCGTACGTTTGGGGGAGATCTTCCAAGGTGCATTGGCTAAACGCACGCTGGTCACTGGCATCGCGGTATGCATGACCTACGGCGCTCAATTGACCGTCCTTACGCTGATGCCCACTTTATTAGTAGAGCAAGGCTATTCCCTGGTCAAAAGCTATACCTTCACCATCTTGATGCAGTCGGGCAGCCTTTTGGGGGCGGTGACAGCCTCGTACCTGGGCTCTCGCATTCCCCGCAAACGCGTATTCACCATCGGTGCCCTACTGGCTTGCGCCAGCGGCCTAGCCTTCGGCTTCCTGAGCGCCAACATCTATCTGGTCTTGCTATTTGGCGCCGCCTTCCAGTTCTGCGTGTTGCTGCTCAATACCACGATCTGGATTTTCGCCCCCGAGCTTTACCCCACTCGCGTACGCGCCTTTGGCACAGCCTTCATCCTGGCCTTGGGCACACTGGCTGGTGCCTTTGTCCCCACCTTGAGCGGCTGGATACTGGAACTTTATGGTGTGGCCGGCATGTTCACCCTGATGGCGGGCATGTACCTCACCTTCGCGGCCGTCCTGCAACTGGCACCGGAAACCTTCGGTCGCCCGCTGGATACCTGATTTCACCTTTGATCGGCCGACTCCGTTCGGCCACTGCGTCTACTTATGTCTCACACCGTATTGCTGATTAACCCCAACACCTCCCGCTCCACGACGGAGATGATGGTCGCCCTCGCCCAAGCCTGTTTCGAGCAGCTGGAACGCAGCGACATCCACGTCCAGGGGCTGACTGCCCCCCAAGGGCCTGGCATGTTGACCGAAATGGACGAACTGGAACAAGCCGCGTCCATGGCAGACCATCCTGTCGTGCTGTCCCAGGCGCGCCAGTCAGATGGCGTCATCATTGGCGCCTTTGGCGACCCGGGTTTGGAAGTCCTGTCCGGACACATAGCGGTGCCTGTCATTGGCATAGGCCAGGCGGCCATGCTGCAGGCCGCGCGGGCAGGTTCTCCCTTTGGCATCGCCACCACCACCCCCGGTCTGGAGCAATCCATTCTGGATCAGGTACAGCGCTACGGCTGGAGCGAACAGTTTTCAGGGCTGCGCCTGACCCCCACCGCCCCGCTGGATCTGGCTCAGGCTCCCGAGCGCCAGAATCAGGAGCTGGAGGACAGCGTTCTTGCCTGCATTGAACAAGACGGTGCCCGCGCGGTCGTCATCGGTGGCGGCCCCTTGGCGCAAAGCGCCCAAGCACTGCAAACCAAGCTGTCTGTCCCGGTCATTAACCCCATCATCGCCGCCTGCCAGCTCATGGCCGAGCGCCTGCCTCCGAACTAATACGCGGCAGCCCCACCCCAAGGAGAAGCCTCATGATCAGTAGTCGCCCCCAGGACGGAGCTCGCGCCTCGCCTGCCAGCCAGAAAGAACTGGACCAAATCTACAAAAAGGTCATGTGGCGCATTTTGCCCTTCATCTTTTTGCTGTGGATGCTGGCCTGGATAGACAGACTCAATATCGGCTTTGCAAAACTGCAAATGCAGCCCGAGCTGGGGTTTTCCGAGACGGTTTATGGGATTGGTGCAGGCATCTTCTTTCTGGGCTACTTCTTTTTTGAAGTCCCCAGCAACTGGTTGCTGCTGCGTATAGGAGCACGCAAGACACTGGCCCGCATTGCCTTTGGTTGGGGCCTGATCTGCGTGCTGATGATGTTTACCAAAACGGCTGCCTACTTTTATGTCATGCGCTTTTTGCTGGGGGCATTTGAAGCAGGTTTCCAACCTGGTGTACTGCTGTTCCTGACGTTCTGGTTCCCCGCGCACCGACGCGCCAAGGCTTTTGCGGTTTTCATCTCCGCTTCGGCTGTGGCCTCGGTAGTGGGCGCGCCTCTGGCGGGCCTGATCATGACTCGTCTGCACGGCGTCAATGACTGGTCGGGCTGGCAGTGGCTGTTTTTGCTCGAAGGCCTGCCCACCATTTTTGCTGGCATATTGGCCGTGATATTTATTGTGGACAGTCCGGACAAAGCCAGTTGGCTCAGTCAACGGGAAAAGGATTTGATTCAAGAGGAACTGGTTCTGGATGCCAAGGCCGCAGGCCCACGCGAACACAGTTTCAAAAAGGCGCTGGGTAATAAGGACTTGTGGACACTGACCCTGATTTTCTTTGGCATTGTGGCCGCCAACTCCACGCTGGCCTTCTTTGCACCGACTTTGGTGCGCGCGCTGGGGCCGACAGATCCCTTGCAGGTCGGGCTGCTGGTGGGCCTGATCTATGTTTTCGGGGCTATTTTCCAACTGGTACTGGGCTTTAGCGCGGACCGTCGCCGTGAAGCGCGCCTGCATACAGGAATTCCCGTCATCATCGGCGCCATTGGCCTGGCCGGGGTCGGTTTGTTCTTGGGCAACAACACCCCGATGGCATTTATCAGCCTGATCATTGCCGTATCCGGGACGATGGGCTGCATTCCGGTGTACTGGCAGTTACCCAATGCGGTATTGGCAGGCTCGGCAGCCGCCATTGGCGTTGCGTTCATTAACTCAGTTGCCAATCTGGCCGGCTTTGGTGCCCCCTTTATGTTAGGTGCGCTTAAAGACGCCACCGGCACCTTCCAAGGGGGGCTGTGGATCATTGCCGCACTGGAACTGGCCGTGGGCATCTGGATTCTGTCTTTTCGCACACGCAACAAGACCGGCTAACTGATTCACAAACAAATAAGCCTCCAAGGCCAGCGCTTGGGGGCTTTTTTATTTCCCCTGAAACACAAGGAACAGCAGCCCGGATAGACGCCACAAATCATCTACACTGGTTTGCATGATTTTCTTAGCCTGATACCACCATGAGCACTATCTGGGATATTTCCCCTCCAATCAGCGATCGCTCCCCTGTCTTTCCGGGCGATACCGCCTACCGACAAAGCTGGACCTGTACCTTGGACGAGCACTGCCCGGTCAATGTGGCAGAGATGACTTTCTCGCCCCATGTGGGTGCCCATGCCGACGCTCCTTTGCATTACGACCCACAAGGCCAAACAGCGGGCCAGATGTCTCTGGAGCCTTTTCTTGGTCCCTGTCGTGTCATTCATGCTCGCCATGGCGGCCCCTTGATTGAGCCAGCAGATCTGCTGCCCTATCTGGATCAATGCCCGCCGCGTATTCTGGTCAGCACCACCGCCAAGGCAGCGCAGCATGTCTGGAGCGATCATTTCATGGCCTACGCCCCGGCCAGCCTGCAGTTACTGGCTGATAAGGGCATACAGTTGGTGGGTATCGATACGCCCAGCGTCGATCCAGCCAGTAGCAAAACGCTGGAAAGTCACCAGATCTTGCGCCAACATAATATGCGGGTGCTCGAAAATTTGGTGCTGGATCAGGTCAACCCCGGCGACTATGAACTGATTGCCCTGCCTTTGGCTTTGATCCAAGCAGATGCCAGCCCGGTTCGGGCCATTCTGCGTTCCCTGAGCTGATTCACTACCCGTTTCAACGACAGCAACTGGTGCTGCTTGGGCCGACATCGCATTACGTGCAATCTATTATTGGCTTCAAGCCCACTGAACTTGGGTACGGCCTGGCTCAGCGGGCTCTATCAGCGCCTCGCAGTACGAAACATACGGTTTGCTGCCTTATTTTTCGCGCTTTGCAGCCTGTTCATCTGTTCCTGGTCCCCCTCTTGTTGCACTTGCGCACCTCTTTTATGGAGTTTTCTTTTAAAAGCGGCCGCTCGATGCTAAAATTTCAGGCTTCATCGGATACGTGGCAAAAAGTCTTTAGGCATTATTCAATCGGGCGGGATATAAAACCCCAAACCCGGTTAAAAAAACAGCCCTCTTGCTTTTTAGCGCCGGTATTTACAAGGCTTGGCAAACTGCGTAATGCAGTTTGTTTTTTGTAAATACGAGCCCTGCTGGCGGTCCTTATTTGTTAAAACAGGAATCATCATGAAAGAAGGCATTCACCCAGAATACCGTGACGTGGTGTTTTTGGACCTGCAAACGGGCAACTCCTTTATCACCCGTTCCACTGTCCAGACTCGCGAAACCACCGAAAAAGACGGTAAGACCTACCCACTGTTCAAGTGTGACGTGACGTCCGAGTCGCACCCTTTCTACACGGGCGCTCAAACCCGTATCGTGGAAACTGGCCGCGTTGAAAAGTTCCGCGCCCGTTTTGCCCGTACGGCTGGTACCGTCAAGAAAGGCGAATAAGCCCTCTTTCTCGGCATACCGCGTTCAGCGCAAAAAAGGCAGCTTCGGCTGCCTTTTTTTTACCGTCGGGCCACCCCAAGACTCGGCGCCCCCGGTAAAAAGCTCCCCTAGGGGGGCAGCAAGCCGAAGGCGCAGCGTGGAGGTCCTTTTTTACCGTACATTTCCCGGCCAAGGCGCCCCCTTTGCATTAAGATAGGGCGAATCAACAGACTGTTTTACCCTAGACGTGTCATCCAGCCTCACTCCTACCTCCACCCCCGCCCGCCTGACCGCTACTGCGGCAGTCAAACTTCCCCGACTGGTCCTGCTTGTCGTGGGGACAATCTACATTCTTGCGGGTCTGTTTTTCCGTGATCCTTGGAAAGCAGACGATGTTATCGGGCTTGCAACCATGCTTACCGCTCTGTCTGATCACAGCGGTCAGGCTTTGCTGTTGCCGCAAGTGGGAGATCTGGCTCATGCACAGGATGGACCGCTGATTACCTGGCTGGGTGCCTTGTTCATCACCCTGTTCGCGCCAATCTTCAAGCTGTTCACCTCTGATCTGAACGCCAATATTGTGGCGTCGCGTCTGCCTAATTTATTGTGGTTTGGCATGCTGGCCGCCTCGGTCTGGCATAGCGCCTACTGGCTGGCCCGCCGTCCGGAAGCTCAACCGCTGCGTCTGCCCTTTGGGGGCGAGCCTTCGCCCACCGACTATGGGCGCATGATTGCCGACGCAGCCCTGCTGCTGACCGTAGCCACCGTGGGCATCATCTGGCGCATGCACGAGACGTCGGAAGTGCCTGCCATCATCGCCTTTCAGGCCTTGGCCCTGTACAGCCTGATACGCATGTTCGAGCGTCCGGCATCGGGCGCTATCTTGTTAGGCCTGTCCTTGGGCGCCTGCTTTTTGACTCGTGGCTGGCTGGGCGCTGGCCCCATCATGCTGGCCACGGTACTGTGCTTTATCCCGCGCGGCCCCTTGCGTCAGCACAGCCAATGGCTGGCCCTGAGCGCCGTGCTGACCCTGGCCATCATCATGGCCTGGTGGATTCCCGCCAAGCGTGTGAGTGTTTACTGGACTGAACAATGGCGTCTTTGGCATCTGGCCGCCTGGGGCTGGAGCGGCTTTAAAGAGCAGCTCAATAATCTGCGCGACTTGCTGTGGTTCCTGTGGCCCATTTGGCCGCTGGCCTTGCTGGCCCTATGGCAGTGGCGCAGTTGGTTCAAAGCCCCGCACATCTATGTCCCGGCCATCAGTCTTGTGGTGCCGCTGATCAGCCTGCTGTTCATGCGCGATGCGTTCGAGCCTGAATATGCTCTGCTGGTGGTTCCTTGCGCCGTGTTAGCCGCGTTCTCGCTGCCCACCTTGCGCCGTGGCGTGGTGAACACGCTGGACTGGTTCGCCATCATGTGTTTTTCGCTGACCGCCGCTACAGTGTGGCTGGGCTGGATTGCCCAACAAACCGGGTGGCCCAGCCAAATTGCGCGCAATATCGCTCGCCAGACTCAGGGTTACGACACCTTTATCTCCTGGCCTGTCATGATTATTGCCGTGCTGGGTACGGTGGCCTGGATTGCCCTGGTGCGCTGGCGCTTGTCCACAAACCCTCCTGGATTGCTGCGCGGCACGGTGTTGTCAGCAGGCGGGCTGATTACCACCTGGCTCTTGCTGGTCACCTTGTGGATGCCCTCGCTGGACTACGTGCGTAGCTATCGTGAAGTCTCTGGCGAATTGTCCGCTGCTCTACAAGAACACAAGCAACCCGGTGAGTGCTTGCGCTCCTGGGGTCTGGGTTCAGGGCAACGCGCGTCCTTCCTGGTGTTCAACAACATCAATATCAATTTCGACAACCGCTGCTCTTTAGTACTGGAACAGTTCTCTTTGCGCGACCTGCAAAACGGCAAGGCCCCCATTCCTGACAATGCGGTCCAGCTATGGCAAGGCAAGCGCGGAGCTGACCGTCACGAGGCGTTCCGTCTACTACGAGTGCAAGCTCAGTAAGTCTCAATCATGTCCTCCGTGTTTCATCACAACTGGAAAGGCCAGGCAGGCAAGATCCTGCGTCAGGCCTGGCCAGTGCTGGTCGGTTCCTGGGCCGGAATTGCCTTTGGCGTTCTGGACACCGTTATGGTCGGCCACAGCAGCGCCATCGACCTGCAGGCCATGGGCCTGGGCGTTTCCATTTACATCACCGTTTTTATCGGTTTGATGGGCGTCATCCATGCCCTCATCCCCATCATTGCGCAGCAATTTGGCGCTCGTCATCTGGACGAGGTGGGCCGCTGGTGGGGACAAGGCGTCTGGCTGGCCCTGCTGCTGACCTTAATCGGCACCGTGGCATTGGCCCTTCCCAATATTTGGCTTAGCTGGTCGGGCGATCTGAATCCGGAAGTTCACGACCGAGTAACCTGGTATTTGCGCAGCTTGATCCTGGCCCTGCCCGCCGCTCTGGTCTTTAGAACCATTTATTGCTTGGGCACGGCAACCTCGCACCCCAAAGCCGTCATGCTGATCAATCTGTTCAGCGTGGTGTTCAAAGCCCTGTTCAACTGGATGCTGATTTTCGGTAAATTCGGCTTGCCCGCCATGGGCGCGGTAGGCTCTGGGCTGGCTACTACGCTAGTGTCCTGGTTGATGCTGGCAGCAGGATTGTGGCTGATACGCACCGACCGCTTCTACCGCCCCTTCACGCTACGACTGGGTCTGCCCAACTGGAAAGCGCAAAAAGAACTGCTGCGTTTAGGCCTGCCTATGGGCGGCTCCTACCTGATCGAAATCTGCGCCTTCAGCTTTATGGCTTTGCTGGTCGCTCGGGAAGGTGTGTTTGCCTCCGGTGCGCACCAGATCATGGCCAATCTGGCCGCAGTCAGCTTTATGGTACCCATGGCCGTTGGGGTGGCTGCTGCCTCCGTCAGCGCACAAGCCATTGGTGCCGGTCAATTCCATCGAGCACGCCATGTCGGGATGTTAAGCCTGGCCATTGTCCTGGTCGGTGTGTTTATCACCATCACCTTGCTGGTTGTGCTGCGCCCCGCTTTGGCCAATGCCTATACCGATGATCCTGATGTCGCACTCCTAGCTTTGCTCTTATTGCAGTTACTGCCCTACTTCCATTTCTGCGACGCCTTCCAGTGCCTGACGTCCTATCTGCTGCGGGCTTATAAAGTCGCATTTGTCCCCATGTTGCTGCAGTTTTTTGCACTTAGCGTCCTGGGCTTGGGCGGTGGCTGGTGGCTGGGCTTTGGCCCTGCGGCCGGATCGCTGGATGGCCTTATCCAGTGGCTCGCCCCAGGTGCTCCTTCAGGCGCTGCCAGTCTATGGACCATGGCCAGCCTGGGTCTGGGAGCATCTGCCTTGCTGCTGCTATTCTGGTACAGCCATATTCTGCGGCTGTATAACCCGGCACGGCGCAAGACCCGCCAGACCAAGCTGGCAGCACTCAAAGCCAGCCAGGGCTGATTTCATACGTACTTACTCAGGCAGGCGGCAAAGCAAAGCCTGAAACAAAGTCTCTTCGCACCCCTACGTAGCCAGCAAAACCCATAAAAAACGGGGCCAGTTGATTAACTGGCCCCATTTTCTTTATGACGACTCCGGTTTACGGACTCAGGCGGGTTTCTCACCTTCAAGCGCATCCAGCACCTTGGCCGTGTCATCCTGACTGCTTTCCTGCGGCTCTTGCACCGCATCAATCAAGGGACTGACCAAATCCACCACCTTGCTGCGCGAGAGCAAGCCCAGGAACTCATCGTTTTCCCCGGTAACCGCCAAGGGTTCGCTGCTACGCAACAATTGCCCCAGGATTTCATCCAGCCCCATCGTCGATGGAACCGAACTCATCTCGTCCACAAAGCCCGAAATGTCCCTGGCGCCTTGCTGCACCGCTTCCTGCGCACGAACACGCGTCATCACACCCGCCAAACGCTTGCCGTCCAGCACTGGGGCATAGCGCACGCCCCGCTCACTCAAACGCTCCAGCGCATGAATCGCACGGGTACGCATAGTGAAGGTCAGCGTCTTGCTGGAGTCACGCACGGCGTGAGCCGCGTTCAGCACTTTGCTACGGTTCACATCCTGCAAAAAGGCCTGCACGTAGTCGCTTGCCGGTGACAGCAGAATGTCTTCCGGTGAACCTTCCTGAATCAGCTCACCATCCTTCAAGATGGCAATCCGGTTGCCCAAGCGCAAGGCCTCGTCCAGATCATGCGTAATAAAAACGATGGTCTTGTTCAGGCGTGCCTGCAGTTCCAGCAACTGGTCCTGCATTTCGCGTCGGATCAAAGGGTCCAGTGCGGAGAAGGCTTCGTCCATCAGAAGAATGTCAGCATCGGTTGCCAAGGCCCGCGCCAGGCCCACACGCTGCTGCATACCGCCAGACAGCTGATGAGGATACTGGTTCTCGAAACCTTGCAAACCCACCTGCTCCAGCCAGTACATGGCTTTTTCTTCACGAGCCGCCCGCCCCATGCCTTGAACCTGCAGGCCATAGGCCGCATTTTCCAGCACACTGCGATGCGGGAACAGGCCAAAGCGCTGGAAGACCATGCTGATCTTTTGCTGACGAAACTTCATCAGGGCATTGGTGTCCAGGCTCATGACATCCACATCATCCACCAGAATCTGGCCCGCCGTCGGTTCAATCAGGCGATTGAAATGGCGGATCAAGGTAGATTTACCCGAACCGGACAAACCCATGATGACGTAAATGCTGCCGTGCTCGATAGACAGGCTGATATCGCGCAGACCCAAGGTATGACCGCTTTTGGCCAGCAACTCATCTTTGCGAACCCCGTTACGGGCCTCTTCCAGCCAGCGTTCCGGTTGCGAACCAAAGATCTTGAAAATATTACGGACTTCAATCTTGCTCATGCAGCCTCCCGGGTCTGAAAGCGACGGCCAAACTCTTGAGTGATACGGTCAAACAAGATAGCCAGCAACACAATGCCCAGGCCGGCCATCAGGCCGCGTCCCACTTGCAAGCGATTAATACCCTGCAGCACTTCGTAGCCCAGACCGCGCACACCGATCATGGAGGCAATCACCACCATCGCCAGCGCCATCATGGTTGTCTGGTTGATACCCGCCATGATGTTGGGCATCGCCAAAGGCAGTTGTACGCCATAAAGCTGCTGCCACCGGTTGGAACCAAAGGAGCGCGACGCTTCCAGCACTTCACTGTCAACCAGCCGTATGCCCAGATCCGTCAGGCGAATCACCGGAGCAATGGCGTAGATAATGGTGGCAATCAAGGCGGCAATCTTGCCCAGATTGAACAGCATCACTACAGGAATCAGATAGACGAAGCTGGGCATGGTTTGCATCACGTCCAGCACTGGCATCATGATGCGGCGCAGCCAGTTAAAGCTGGCCATGAGCAGGCCCAAAGGTATACCTATCAGCACAGACAGGAAAACTGCCACAATCATCAAGGCCAGGGTCTGCATGGCTGCATCCCACAGGCCAATCAAACCGATGGCAAACACCATGGCACCCATAGCCACAGAAAAAAGTACCCGGCGGCTGGCTACCCAGCCCAATGCCACCACCACCAGTACCACAGCCCACCATGGGCTGCTGCGCAAGATGGACTCCATGAACACCAGCATGTCCAGCAAAGGCTGGGTCATGGCGCGCAAGGTACTGGAATAATTAGCGACCAGGTCGCCCACGAACTGATCGATGGGCAAACGTAAGGCGCGCGGATCAATCAACTCAGGAAACATAAAAAACACTCCGTAAAACTCGTGCATGCGGCGCGGGCTTTTGGCCCGCCCAGTCCACTGCCGACCACAGGGGGCCAGGCAGAAAAGCGAGGTACGGCTCAGTGGCCTGCACCCGTTTGGGATGCAAGCACCGAGGCCGGCCTCGCCCTACAAAGACACGAATACTAAAGAGCGGCTTTTACGCGCTGAGCCACATCCAATGGCACCCACTTGGACCAGACGTCCTCGTGCTCTTTCAAGAACCAGTTCGCCACATCTTCGGGCTCACCTTCGGTTTTTTCCATATGCGCCATGGTGTCGTTCATCAGCTCGACAGGCATGCTGACATTGGACAGAAACGCTGTCAGTTCCGGTGCCGCTTTGGAAAACTCCACATTCACGGCACTAAAGACCGGGTTTTCGGGGTAATCGCTAGGCTCGGGATTGGCGCAATTAGGGTCAGTCAAACAGCCGTGTTTTTTCTCGTCATAGGTCGGCAGTTCCAACTTGACCAGATCCATGGAGCCAACCAGCGGCGTGGGGTACCAGTAATAGAACACCACGTTTTCTTTACGCTGATAGGCAGAAGCCAAGGCCGCTTTTTGCGTGGCACCCGTTCCTGGCGAGAACAAGGTGTAGGTATCACCCAGTTTCAAGGCATTGAACAGGTTGCCGCTGACCACTTCGCAGCCCCAACCGGCCGGGCAGCCATAAAAGCGGCCCTTGCCTGGCTCTTCCGGATCTTTGAATTCATCTTTGAACTTGGGCAAGTCCGCTGCGGACTTGAGCTCGGGCAGACGCTCGGCGGTATAGCGTGGAATGAACCAGGCCTCGCCCCCCATATAAATGTCGCTAATACGTTTTACATTTCCCTTGGCTTCAGCCTGTTTCCAGGGATCAGCCACACTGTTGAGCCAGATTTCAGTGTTGACATCCAGATCGCCCCGCTCCAAAGCGGCTAATGCCGGAAGCGTCTCGACCGAGATGACCTCAGTCTTGCAGCCATAACCTTTTTCGGCGATAAAACGCTCGACTTCGGTCAGGACCAAATTAGATTCCCAATTCATACCGCCAAAGCGAACATTGCGATCCAGTTCGCAGGCAACTGGCGTGGCCGCTTGCGCAGCGCCAGACAGTCCCAGCAAAACACTGGTCAGCAAAGAGGCTTGAATCAGGGGGAAACGGTGCAAGCGCGACTTGGCACCGGCGTGAGGGAAGTATGAAGACATGATGCTCCTCCTTGAGTTACTGTGGACGCGTCCTGCATGATCAGTCGGCGCCAAGGCTAAAGGGGTGTGCGGAAGACGATGCTCTTATCGCCAATACATACCTACGTATAGACGAGTGCTGGGCACTCACAAAACAACCCGGAGCAGCGTGTATGGGCAAAGCCCTTTTTTATACCGCTCTGCGCCTTCACCGAAACAAGCCGGATCGGGCTGGGTTACACCGTGCGGGGACGATGATTTGGTGCGAATAGAACACGCTGATTAAGCGGCTCTGAATCGAATTGATGAATCTGATAAGGAGGCCATTCTACGGGGCTTTGCAATCAAAAACAAATTATTACCGCGTTAAATCAGAAAAAACCGACGATATGTCAATGGCGAAAACGCAACAAAACCCTTGTTTCACGTGGTTTTAGCGTTTTATAGAACTTTTTTTTGTTACTTAATAATTCAGCCCTATCTAGCTTCAGCAAAGCCTTGGCCTGAAAAGGCGAATGACAAGGCCCAAAACCTTGTCATTCGCCCCGCGTTTTAGCTGTTTAACGCTGATACATATAGTCCCGTCGCCACGGATACACCAGGTCTGGCGCGTAATCCAGCTCCTGAGCCCGGGTGGCACTTTGCGCTTGGGCCAGAACTTGATGCAAGGCAATCCAGCCATGTTCGAACCCCATGGCGCAGCCAGCCAGATAAATACGATAGGCACGCAAGGATTTTTCGCCTTGTTCGGAGTTCAAAGTGGCTTTAGCCTGCTCCAGCTTGCTTTCCAGAGCGTCACTCCAGGCCCACAGGGTACGAGCGTAATGCGGCCGCAAGTTTTCAATATCCAGCCCCTCCAGCCCCCCTTCCGCCAAATGGCGCAGCACATGGCTGATGTGGGTCAGTTCACCACCGGGGAAGATATATTTCTCGATAAAGTCGCCCATGCCCGCGCCTAGCTGGCTATTGTCCACACCACCGGCAGTAATGCCGTGATTCAGAATCAAGCCACCGGGTTTAACCAGACGGCGCAATTTATCAAAATAGCCGCTGAGCTGGGCGCGGCCCACGTGCTCGAACATACCGACCGAGGCCAGCTTGTCATACGGCTTGAGTTCATCCAGTTCGCGATAGTCCAGAAGCATCATGCGCGCCCGGCCCGATAAACCTTTTTGCTCGATCAAGCCGTTTACATAGGCATGCTGATTACGCGACAAGGTAATGCCTGTCACGTCCACATCGTAGTTTTCCGCTGCCCACATCAACAGGCCGCCCCACCCCGCCCCTACATCCAGGAATCGCTCGCCAGATTGCAAGCGTAACTTGCGGCAGATATGGTCCAGCTTGGCTTCCTGAGCCTGGGCCAGGCTCATGTCCGGCTCCCGATAATAGGCGCAGGAATACACCCGACGCGGGTCCAGCCACAAGGCATAGAAGTCGTCCGACAAGTCGTAGTGAAATTGGATTTGCTTGGCGTCTTTGTCCAGAGAATGGCGCCAGACAGAGGTCAGGTGTTTGACAATGGATGTCAGCCAGCCCGCCTGTGCGGCATCCACCGGGGAGCCGGGCAAGATATCGGCTGCCAGCCGCATCAGATCACGCATGGAGCCTTCAAAGTCCATGCGCCCTTCTACATAAGCTTCGCCCAACTGGCCGGATTGCCCGGCGGCTAACTGCGCCAACGTGGCGTTATCTTTGATCGTCAGATGAACCGATGCGTCGGCTTGCCCTACCTGCTCACCGTTGGGCAAGGTCAGTCGCACCGGGATGCTTAACTGATCTAACTTGGCCTGGACCATTGATGAAATTGCACTCAACTTCGTCTCCTTGTATGTAAACAAACAAAGATGACGATGTGTCGCCTGTTTCGACACACCGTCCGCAAGCTGTCAATCCTGTAGCCTGATGACATCGAAGCTGTAAATCCGTTGCACTAAAGTCACGTTTCGCGTGCTTGACGCCTAAAGCACTTATGCCGAAACCGACTTTCCCCCATGCTAAACTTCCTGCCTTTGGCCCTACGCACCGGACTGTTCCGATGCTCGGCGCGGGGTAGTCGGCCCAGGCTCGCTACCAGGATCTGCCCCACCTTAATACTTGGCCCGATGACACGCAACCATTCCCCTGCATTTCCCCCTTGGCTCGTTCTGATGGGCCTGCTCACCGCCCTGGGGCCCTTGGCCATTGATATGTATCTGCCCGCCTTTCCGGCGATGGCTGAGAGCCTGAATACTTCTGCGGGTATGGTCGAGCGCACCTTGGCTGGATTCTTATTAGGGGTGGGGGTCGCACAGCTGGTCTACGGCCCGATGGCGGACCGCTTTGGCCGCAAGCTGCCCTTGCTGATGGGTGTGCTGATTTTCACCGTGGCCTCTTTCTTGTGCGCCCGGGCCAGCGACATTGATGAACTGACCTTCTGGCGCATCGTGCAGGCTTTTGGCGGCGCCGCGGGCATGGCCATTCCGCGTGCCGTTATCCGTGACCGCTTTGAAACACGTGAAGCCGCCCGCGCCTTGTCCATGCTGATGCTGATCATGGGCGTGATGCCTATTCTGGCTCCCCTGATTGGCGGCCAGATCCTGCTATTTAGCGATTGGCGCGGTATTTTCTTCTTTATGGCCGGCTGCGGTGTCTTGCTATGGTTGCTGACCTTTTTCACCATGAAAGAGTCGCTGGCACCTGAAATGGTGATGCCGCTGCAACCTAAGCTGATTGCGCATAATTACGGTGCCTTGCTGCGCGACCGCCCTTTCATGTTTTATTCGCTGGCGGCCGGTTTTAGCTCGGCTGGCATGTTTGCCTATATTGCCGGTTCACCGCGTGTCTTTATTGAGCTGTTTTCTGTAGACCCACGCCATTTCGGCTTTTACTTTGGCGCCAACGCAGCCAGCTTGATTGTGTTCTCCCAAATCAGCGCGCGTCTGCTCAATACCTATAGCCCACCCACCTTGCTGCGTGTGGCTCAAAGCCTGCAAGTGGCCTTTACCGTTTTCGGCGCCGTCATGACGCTGCTGGGCTTCTTGGATCTGAGTTGGCTGATGGTGACCTTGATGGGCTTTATGGCTTGCCAGGGCTTTGTGAACCCGAATTCAGCTGCATTGGCCTTATCGGAGCAAGGCCATCGCCTGGGCACCGCATCGGCCCTGATGGGCGCTTTGCAAATGCTCTGTGGTGCGCTGGCCGGTTTTGCCGTGAGCAGTTGGGCGGCTCCCGATGCCTTGCCATTGACGGCGGTATTAGCCTCTTGTGCTGTCTTATCGTGGCTGTTTGGCCGCAACGCAGCACGGAAAGCACGGTAAAACTTGATCTAAGTGATTTTTCCATATTAGAATAATCTTCTTTCGACCCCAGCTTGGGGTTAACACGATCCTAATTTTACAATCGCCCGCGGCTTTTCTCGTTTAGCGGAGGCAGATTTAGATCTCAAGGGGTATGACCATGGCACGCGTATGCCAAGTGACCGGAAAAGGCCCAATGTCGGGCAACAATGTTTCGCACGCCAACAATAAAACCAAGCGTCGCTTCCTGCCTAACCTGCAGTCCCGTCGTTTCTGGGTTGAAAGTGAAAACCGCTGGGTTCGCCTGCGCGTTTCCGCTAATGCTATCCGCACCATCGACAAGAACGGTATCGAATCCGTTTTGGCCGAAATGCGCTCCCGCGGCGAAAAGTTCTAAGCTGCGCTTCTTAACCATTTAACCAGGAGCTCATCATGGCAAAAGGTATACGCGAAAAAATCAAACTCGAATCGTCCGCCGGTACGGGTCACTTCTACACCACCACCAAAAACAAGCGCAACATGCCTGAAAAGATGGTGATCAAGAAATTTGACCCCGTCGTTCGCAAGCACGTCGAGTACAAAGAAACCAAGCTGCGTTAATTCGCGCTCCCGCTTTCATAGCGGGGTGGTTTCCAAAAAGCCCCTGCCCAGCAGGGGTTTTTTTTGCTCTATACAGGCCGTTTTGCCCCGCCTGCCGCCTATCCGCCATCTGGCTCTGTAAGCCGCCCTCTTTGCGGCCGTCCACATCCAGATTTGCCCCGTATAATGGCGGATACTCCTTTACTTTTGTCTAAAACGGTATTGCCACTCATGCAGGAACGTTACAGCCCCAGCGACGTAGAACAACTCGCTCAGCAAAACTGGACCGATCGGGACGCCTATCGCGCCGTCGAAAACGCCACCGCCCCGGATGGTTCGCTAAAACCCAAGTTTTACGCATGCTCCATGCTGCCCTACCCTAGCGGCAAACTACACATGGGTCACGTGCGTAACTACACCATCAACGACATGATGGCGCGCCAGCTACGCATGCGCGGCTTTAACGTTCTCATGCCCATGGGCTGGGACGCCTTTGGTATGCCTGCGGAAAATGCCGCAATCAAATCCCAGGTTCCTCCAGCCAAGTGGACCTACGACAACATCGCCTACATGAAAAAGCAGATGCAGGCGATGGGTCTGGCCATCGACTGGTCGCGCGAAATGTGCGCCTGCGATCCGGACTACTACAAGTGGAACCAGTGGCTGTTCCTGAAGATGCTGGATAAAGGCATTGCCTACCGCAAGACCCAAACCGTGAACTGGGACCCGGTAGACCAAACCGTACTGGCCAACGAGCAAGTTATTGAAGGCCGTGGCTGGCGCTCCGGTGCGCTGGTTGAAAAGCGCGAAATCCCCGGTTATTACCTGCGCATTACCGATTACGCCGAAGAGCTGCTGGAAACGGTTAAAACCGGTTTGCCCGGCTGGCCCGAGCGTGTTCGCCTGATGCAGGAAAACTGGATCGGCAAGAGCCAGGGCGTGCGCTTTGCCTTCCCGCACGACATTCGTGACGAGCAAGGTCAACTGATTCAAGACGGCCGCCTGTACGTGTTCACTACGCGTGTAGACACCATCATGGGCGTCACCTTCTGTGCCGTTGCCCCTGAACACCCGCTGGCAACGCTGGCTGCCCGCAACAATCCTGAACTGACGGCCTTTATTGAAGAGTGCAAGAAAGGCGGCACCACGGAAGCCGATATGGCTACCCGTGAAAAAGAAGGCTTGCCTACCGGCCTGACCGTCAAGCATCCCCTGACCGGCGCGGACGTACCTGTCTGGGTCGGTAACTATGTCTTGATGAGCTATGGCGACGGTGCTGTGATGGGCGTACCTGCTCATGACGAACGCGACTTCGCCTTTGCCCTCAAATATCAGTTGCCTATTCAGCAAGTCATCGGCGTTGAAGGCAAGGAATACGACACTACCGAATGGCAAGACTGGTACGGCGACAAGCAGCAAGGCCAAACCATCAACTCCGGCAAGTACGATGGCTTGGCGCATGCCGCTGCGGTCGACGCTGTCGCAGCTGACCTGAACGCCAAAGAGCTGGGCGAGAAACAAACCACCTTCCGTCTGCGTGACTGGGGTATCTCCCGCCAGCGCTACTGGGGCACACCCATCCCGATCATCCATTGCGACGATTGCGGCCCAGTACCCGTTCCAGAAAAAGATCTGCCCGTTGTTCTGCCCGAGGAACTGATCCCCGATGGCAGCGGCAACCCGCTGAACAAGCACGAAGCCTTCCTGAAATGCAGCTGCCCGTCCTGCGGCAAGCCTGCACGTCGCGAAACCGACACCATGGACACCTTCGTGGACTCGTCCTGGTACTTCCTGCGCTACACCACGCCAGACCTGAACAGCGCCATGACCGATCCTCGCACCGACTACTGGATGCCTATGGATCAGTACATCGGCGGTATCGAGCACGCCGTGCTGCACTTGCTGTATGCACGCTTCTGGACTAAAGTCATGCGCGACATGGGTCTGGTCAAGATTGACGAGCCCTTTACCCGCCTGCTGTGCCAAGGCATGGTGCTCAATCACAGCTACACCCGCCGCACACCACAAGGTGGCATTGAATACTTCTGGCCCGAAAACGTCGAGAACCTCTACGACGACAAAGGCGCCATCATCGGTGCTCGCTTAAAGAGCGACGGCCTGCCTGTGCAGTACAACGGCATTGGCACCATGTCCAAGTCCAAAAACAACGGCGTGGACCCGCAATCCTTGATCGACACGCTGGGCGCGGATACTGCCCGCCTGTTCATCATGTTCGCCAGCCCGCCAGAGCAAACACTGGAGTGGTCGGATTCGGGTGTGGACGGAGCCAACCGCTTCCTGCGCCGCCTGTGGTCCTTCTGCTATAACCACGCCGATGCCCTGCGCGCCGGTAGTGCTCAAGAGACGGACTGGAGCGATATGGATGCTGCTGCCAAGCGCACCCGCCTGGAAATCCATTCCCTGCTCAAGCAAGCCAATTACGACTACGAACGTATTCAATACAACACGGTTGTATCGGCTTGCATGAAGATGCTCAACACGCTGGAGCAAACCCAGTGGGCAGACACGCCAGCCGCTCAGCGCGCCCTGGCCGAAACTACGTCTATCCTGCTGCGCGTTCTGTACCCCGTGGTGCCGCACATCACGTGGCAGCTGTGGCGTGAACTGGGCTGGGCCGATGTATTGGGCGACCTCTTGGACGCGCAATGGCCAGAGCTCGATGAGCAAGCCCTGATTGCCGACGAGATCGAGCTGATGCTGCAGGTCAACGGCAAGCTGCGTGGCTCGCTGGTCGTGCCTCAGGGTGCGGAAAAGGCTGCCATTGAACAAGCCGCTGCCGAACATGCAGCTGTGCAAAAGCACCTGGAAGGCCGTCCCGCCAAGCGCATCATTGTGGTGCCAGGCAAACTTGTTAACGTCGTAGGTTAATCATGCATTCAGCCCGCCTGTTTCCCTTCAGTCCTTTGTCCGTCCTTGCGCCTAGGCAGTGGGGACTGGCGGGCTTGATTCTCCTGCTCAGCCTGGTATTGACGGCGTGTGGCTTTCACCTGAAAGGGGTGGCCCAACTGCCGTTCAATTCCATCTACACCAACATTACGGACAACACCGCCTTTGGTGCCAACCTGCGCCGCACCTTACTGGCCAGTTCTCCGCAAACCCGTTTTGTGGAACGGCCACAAGATGCAGAAGTCATGCTGCAACAGCTGTCCCATAGCCGGAATCAGCGCGAAATCTCCATCAACGCCAAAGGTCAGGTAGAAGAATACGAGCTGCAACTGAACTTTGTTTTCGAGCTGCTGGATTCCAAGGGCCGCTCTATTCTGCCGCCCACGACCCTGAACGTGACTCGTGAAGTGCCTTATGACGCCGATGCTGTGCAAGCCAAGGACAGCGAAATCGAGATGATTTTCCGCGATATGGAACAGTCCCTGATCAATCGTATCGTGCGTCGCTTGAGCTCACCTGATGTCTCCAGCGCCTATCACTTTGTCACCAGCCAACCTGACGCCAGTTCCCTGGAAGAAATGGAGCTGCTGCCTACTCGACAACAGGCACCGCTGTAATAATGGGACGCAGGGCTGACCACGACACCTTGCTGCGCGAACTGGCTACGCCTTCCGCTGCTTTTCAACCGCTTTATGTGGTGTCAGGTGACGAACCCCTGCTGCTCGTTGAGGCTGGCGACGCCGTGCGCGCCCGAGCCCGTCAAGATGGTTTTACCGAACGCAGCAGCTTTACCCTGGATGCCCGCTCGGACTGGTCTCAGCTCTTTGCGGTAGCCCAAAATATCTCCTTGTTTGGCGATCAGAAGCTGGTGGACCTGAACATCCCCAGCGGCAAACCCGGAAAACCAGGCGGCGACGCACTGCAAAAATTGTGTCAGATGATTGGCGGCGGGCAAATGGATGGCACCAGCTTTCTGATTCAGCTGCCTCGTCTGGACAAAGCCACTCGCAGCAGCAAATGGTGCCAGGCCCTGGAACAAGTGGCCTATTGGGTTGAAATCCAGGCCATTAACCGTAACTCTCTGGCCGGCTGGATTGCTCAGCGCCTGAAAGCGCAAGAGCAAAGCCTGGATCGCAACAGCCTGGAATGGATGGCCGACAAGGTCGAAGGCAATCTTTTGGCCGCCCACCAGGAAATCCAGAAGCTGGGCCTGATTTATCCTCCAGGCCAATTAAGTCAGGAAGAGCTGGAAAACGCCGTATTGAATGTGGCGCGCTACAGTGTGTTTGATCTGCGCGACTCCATGCTGGCGGGTCAAAGCCAGCGCGCGCTGACCGTTCTGGACGGCCTGCAAGCGGAAGGCGAGGCCCTGCCGCTGGTATTGTGGGCAGTGGGCGAAGAAGTCCGTACCTTGGCCCGCTTGTCGCAAGCTCGCCAGCAAGGACAAGACCTGTCCAACCTGTTTCGTCAGTACCGCATCTTCGGTCCACGGGAAAAACTGGTGCGCCAGGCCCTGGATCGTATCCCGCCTCAAAGCTGGCCCGCATCCGTGCTGCACGCTCACGACATAGACCGCCTGATCAAAGGCCTGCACCCCAGCGGGCGCCAACAGGACCCGTGGGAAGAAATGCGCCGCCTGACCATGCGTATCGCGGTCGCGACACAAGCGCCTCGCCGCTAAGCGTCCAATACCCCCTAACCCTTTAATTGTTGCGATAATGCTCTCTTGAACCGGAGAGTTACACGGCTATGAACGATATCACCCAGTCCTCTGCCGCCACCCAGGTCGGCGATCTGTCCACCATGATGCAAGATTTGGGCAAACGTGCTCAGCTTGCAGCCCGCCGCATGCGCGCCGCCACTGGCAAAGCCAAGGCTGATGCACTGCGCTATATGGCTGATGCCCTGATTGAACAAAAGGCCCAATTGCAAGCCGCCAATGAGCTGGATTTGCAGGCCGCACGTGAGCGCCAGATTGCTCCGGCCATGATCGAGCGTCTGGTCCTGTCTGACCGTGCCCTTGAAATCATGACAACGGGCCTGCGCCAGATTGCTGATATGGACGATCCGGTTGGCCAGATCAGCGCCTCCCGTACCCGCCCTAACGGTATGCGCGTGGCTCAAATGCGAGTGCCCCTGGGTGTCATCGGCATCATTTACGAATCACGCCCCAACGTCACCATTGACGCTGCCGCCTTGTGCCTGAAATCGGGTAATGCGACGATTTTGCGTGGGGGCAGCGAAGCCTTTCACTCCAACCAGGCTCTGGCACAGATTATTTCCAGCAGCCTGGAGCGCGCCGGTTTGCCCAAAGAGGCCGTGCAAGTGGTACCCACCACTGACCGCGACGCCGTTGGCCTGCTGGTCACCATGAATGATTATGTGGATGTGATCGTCCCTCGTGGCGGCAAAAGCCTGATCCAGCGCTTGAGCGCAGAAGCCACTGTGCCTTTAATCAAACACTTGGATGGCAATTGCCACGTTTATGTGGATGAATTTGCCGATCTGGAAAAAGCCAAGCGCATTGTGTTTAATGCCAAGACCTATCGCTACGGCATTTGCGGTACGATGGAAACCTTGCTGGTTCATCGCAACATTGCACCCGCATTCTTGCCTGAAATTGCCCGCCAGTTGCAGGACAAAGGCGTAGAGCTACGTGGTTGTGAACAGACCCGTGCACTCATTGCCAATGTTACCCCTGCCACTGAACAAGACTGGGAAACTGAATTCGCTGCCGCCATTCTGGCCATCCGCATTGTGGATTCCATGGATCAGGCAATGGACCATATTGCCCAGTACAGCTCTGAACACACTGAATCCATCGTGACAGAAAATCTGAGCTTGGCCGAGCGCTTCCAGCGCGAGGTTGATTCCAGCTCCGTCATGGTGAATTTGCCCACCTGTTTTGCAGATGGCTTCGAATATGGCCTGGGTGCTGAGATCGGCATTTCCACCAACCGTTTGCATGCACGCGGCCCGGTGGGCTTGGACGGCCTGACTACCTATAAGTGGGTCTTGCATGGCAATGGCCAGTTGCGTGGTTAAATCATGCTTTGGCTAAAAACATTCCACATTTTGTTTGTCACCTCCTGGTTTGCGGGGCTGTTTTATCTGCCCCGCATCTATGTGAACCTGGCCCAGGAACAGGATGCCAAGACCTATGAAACGCTCTTGGGCATGGCCCGACGCCTGTATCGCTTCATGGCCCCTTTGGCCATTTTGACCTTGCTGACAGGCTTGGGACTATTTTTGTATTACGGCATAGGCAAAGGACAGGGCTGGATGCACGCCAAACTGACCCTGGTTCTGATCCTGTTTGCCTTTCACGGTGTATGCGGCCGCTACCTGCGTCAGTTCCAACAAGGACAGCAAAGCCGTTCACACATATTCTTCCGCTGGTTCAATGAAATTCCGGTCATCGTTCTGCTGCTGGTCCTCATCCTGGTGGTTATAAAACCCTTTTAATGCCCTATTCATGTCAGACCAATCTGAACGCAAGACACTAAGCCTGAGCACAGGCACTAAGAAGAAATCCAGCAATGCGGAACCCCGCGTGCGCTCGGGCGCGCGCGCACGTGTCGTCAGCCAACACCAAGACCGCCAAGGTGGTCCCAAGAACGAATCCCGTCCCTACGTAGAAAAACGAGACCAGGACCGCCGTCCCCGCCCAAGCGGTGACCGCCCTTCGTTCTCCGGCGAGCGCCGTGAACGTCCAGCATTCGATCGCAACCGCAGCGACCGTCCACAATCCGGTGACCGCTCTTCGTTCTCCGGCGAACGCCGTGAACGTCCAGCATTCGACCGTAACCGCAGCGACCGCCCACAATCCGGTGACCGCTCTTCGTTCTCCGGAGAGCGCCGTGAACGTCCAGCATTCGACCGCAACCGTAGCGACCGCCCACAATCCGGTGACCGTCCTTCGTTCTCCGGCGAGCGCCTCGAGCGTCCAGCATTCGACCGTAACCGCAGCGACCGTCCTCAATCGGGTGACCGCTCTTCGTTCTCCGGCGAACGCCGTGAACGTCCAGCATTCGACCGTAATCGCAGCGACCGCCCACAATCCGGTGATCGTCCTTCGTTCTCCGGCGAGCGCCGTGAACGTCCAGCATTCGACCGCAACCGTAGCGACCGACCACAATCCGGTGACCGCTCTTCGTTCTCCGGCGAACGCCGCGAACGTCCGGCATTCGACCGCAACCGTAGCGACCGTCCGCAATCAGGTGATCGTCCTTCGTTCTCCGGCGAGCGCCGTGAACGTCCGGCATTCGACCGTAACCGCAGCGACCGCCCACAATCCGGTGACCGTCCTTCGTTCTCCGGCGAGCGCCGTGAACGTCCGGCATTCGACCGTAACCGTAGCGACCGTCCGCAATCCGGTGACCGTCCTTCGTTCTCCGGCGAGCGCCGTGAACGTCCGGCCTTCGACCGCAACCGCAGCGACCGTCCGCAATCGGGTGACCGCTCTTCGTTCTCCGGCGAGCGCCGTGAACGTCCAGCATTCGACCGTAACCGTAGCGACCGTCCGCAATCCGGTGACCGTCCTTCGTTCTCCGGCGAACGCCGCGAACGTCCGGCATTCGACCGCAATCGCAGCGACCGTCCTCAATCGGGTGACCGTCCTTCGTTCTCCGGCGAGCGCCGTGAACGTCCGGCCTTCGACCGCAACCGTAGCGACCGACCACAATCGGGTGACCGCTCTTCGTTCTCCGGCGAGCGCCGCGAACGTCCGGCATTCGATCGTAATCGCAGCGACCGCCCGCAATCGGGTGACCGCCCTTCGTTCTCCGGCGAGCGCCGCGAACGTCCGGCATTCGACCGCAACCGTAGCGACCGACCACAGTCTGGTGACCGTCCTGCCTATGACCGTAACCGCAGCGACCGCCCACAGTCGGGCGATCGCCCTGCATTCGACCGAAATCGTGAAAGCCGCCCCCAATCGGGTCAGCGCCGCGATTTCCCCGGTGAGCGCCGTGAGCGTCCTGCGTTCAAGCGCGACAGCGACACTCCGGAACGTACCCCTGCCGATAGCAAACCCGGCGGACTATTCAAGCCTGCAAGCAATCCAGACGCCTTTCCGCAGTACGAATCTCCTATCAAGCAGATAGACAGCCCCCAGGCTCCCAAGCCCGGCCAACGCCTGCGTGACAGCAATATCGAAGAGAACGAACGCGTCCAGATCAAAGCCCCTCAAGGCGAACTGTACCGTTTGTTTGCTCCCTGCCCTCAAGGGCTGGAAGAGGCCTTGTCGCTGGAACTCAAGGCCTTGGGCTACGAGAACGTGCTGACAGGCCGTGCCGGCTGCCACTTTGATGCAGACTGGATCGGCGTCATGCGAGCCAACCTGTCCTCGCGACTGGCAACTCGTATCCTGCTGGAAGTCTCGCACGCCCCCGTCAGCAATGAAGACGACATTCTGGCCCTGGCTCGAGTGACTCCGTGGGAGCGTTGGTTCGGTCCCGAGCAAACGTTGCGGGTTGATACCTCTGCGGTACGTAGCCCCATGCAAAGTCTGCAGTACTGCAACTTGCGCGCCAAGGACGGTATTTGTGACCGCCTTCGTGACCTGGAAGGCGCACGTCCGTCGATTGACACCGTTCGCCCCGACGCCAAGGTTCATTTGTTCCTGGATGAGACCAGCGCCACCTTCTACCTGGATACCAGTGGTGAGTCCCTGTTCAAGCGTGGCTGGCGTCACGATAAGGGCGACGCTCCCCTGCGTGAGAACCTGGCAGCCGGTCTCTTGGCCCTGTCCGGCTGGGACCCCAGCAAGCCCTTGATCGACCCCTTCTGCGGTAGCGGCACGATTCTGATCGAAGCGGCATGGATGGCTTTGGGTGCCCCTCCCGGTATCTGGCGTCCCTTCCACTTTGAGCGCTTGCGTTGCCACGATCAGCGCCTGTGGCGTGACATCAAGGACGAAGCGCGCGCGCTGATTGCTCCTCGTCTGGATACGCCGCTGATCGGCTATGACATCAATCCTGCTGTCCTGGATGCGGCCCGTTCCAACTTGGAACGCTCGCACCTGACGCTGGAAACGATTCGCTTCGAGCAAGCCGATGCCCTGCAGATTCGTCCCGACACCGAGCCAGGCTGGATTGTCACCAACCCTCCCTACGGCGAACGTCTGGAAAATCAGGCTGAAGACTTCTGGCCAAACTGGGCCAGCAACCTGAAGCAGAATTTTGCCAATTGGAGCGTGAACATGATCAGCAGCGACCTGGAGCTGCCCCGTCATATGCGCCTCAAACCCAAACGCCGCTACCCGCTGTTTAACGGTGCTTTGGATTGCCGCCTGTTCTGCTTTGATATGGTGCCCGCCAGTTACCGCAATAACGAAGCGGCCCCTGAGCAGGATGCTGACTCTGAGCAGTAAGCCCTGCGCTCACTGAGTCAAACCCGCAAGGGCCAAGTCCATCTTGATGGCTTGGCCCTTGTTCACATAGGCTTGCGGCATTCCGTTGGCCGACGATATACGCGATAATGCTATCTTCCCTGCCTCAGTACGCACCATGACACCTTCATTTACTACTCCCGGACGCTGGCGTCGCTTTGCCTGCATGATGTATGAATCCATCTTGCTGTTTGGCGTTATTTTTACCAGTGGCTATCTGTTCGATACTTTGACGCAAAGCCGCAGCGGCCTGGACCTGCGCCATGTACGCCAGGTTATTTTGTTCATCGCGCTGGGGATCTATTTTGTGTTGTGCTGGCGTAAAGTCGGCCAGACCCTGCCCATGAAAACCTGGCATATTCGGCTGACCGACACCCAAGGCAATATTCCTGCCCTGCGCACTCTGGTGCTGCGTTATATTCTGCTTTGGCCCCTGCCTTTGCTAGGCGCCTTGTTTGTTCAGCTTCTGTCCGGCTATACCGGCTACGCGTCCACGGATTTGCTTATCGTGTTTACGCCCTTCCTGAACCTCATCTGGACCTGGTTCGATCCGGAACAACAGTTTTTGCACGACCGTCTCAGCAAGACGCGTCTGGTCGATGCCCGCCCCTCCCGTGTGACTTCGGCAGCTACCTGAGCCAGTCGTTGCCCCTTTATTTTTTAGTAGTACACCCTAGTCATGACCGACATTTTAAAAAAATACCTGTTCGCCGACCAAAGCACACGCGCCCAGCTGGTTCATCTGGAACAAGCCTGGCAAGTGGGTCTGGAACATCAGCATTACCCGGCCTGCATCCGCAATTTACTGGGTGAGCTGGTGGCTGCCTCAGTATTGCTGGCGGGTAACCTCAAATTTGACGGTTCCTTGATTCTGCAAATTCAAGGTGACGGCCCGATTGCCCTGCTGGTGGTGGAGTGCTCCTCGGACATGGATATTCGCGCTACGGTTTCCCTGCGTGAAAACCACCCTGTCCCACAGACTGGCAACTTGCAAACTTTGCTGAATACCCAAGGCCAGGGCCGCTTTACCGTGGTGCTCGCACCCCGCCAAAGCAGCAAGGACTTCCGTCCTTACCAAGGCGTCGTGCCATTGGAAGGGGAAACCGTTGCCGAGGTTCTGCAAACCTATATGCACACCTCCGAACAGTTGGACACCCGCTTGTGGCTGGCCGCTGACGAGAACCGCTGTGCGGGCCTGTTGCTGCAACGTATCCCTCCACAAGGCGGTCACAGCCTGGCACAAAACCTGGACACCTGGGAACGTGCACTGGCTCTGGGCTCTACCGTTCAGACTCAAGAGCTGTTGCAACTGGACAGCGACACCTTGATTCACCGCTTGTTCTGGGAAGAAGACCTGCAAGTGTTTGAACCCCAAGCCGTGCGCTGGCACTGCCCGTGCTCGCGCCAACGCGTCAGCAATATGCTGCGCATGCTGGGTCGTGAAGAAATTGAGCAGATGCTGACCGAGCAAGACACCATCAATGTGTCCTGCAACTTCTGTGGCAAGCCTTATCAGTACGATGCAATCGATTGCGCGTCCCTGTTTGTCGATCAGGGCGACCCTCAGCCCGGTGACGACACACTGCACTAAACGGCGGTCTACTCAGAAGGAACTACGCACGGACAAGTCCTTCTAGCCGCTTGAATTGCACTCAGCCATGATGGCTTTCATCATGGCTGATTTTTTTCGACCTTCCTTTCTGCAATCCGGCTTGGCTGGCTCTCATATCCTGGGCGCTTTGCTGGCCATCATCCTGCTCAGCCTACTGGCACTGGATGTGCTAACGCTGTACTCATTACGTGTACGCCTGCAACACAACTTGCTGCAAGCAGCACGGCAGGCCAGCGTCCATCACGCTAAACCGGAAATCATCGCCCAAGTATTCAGCCAGGGGCTGGCTGCCTCCAAGGTTCCCCGCCATGATCAATGGCAAATACAAATATTGTCCCCCTCTGCCTTAGCCTTTGCTGTGCATGGCCGCGCATCTGAGCAGCATGAAGGACGACAAAGCATTACCCAGGGCTGGCAGACTCTGCAAGACGAGCAATCACCCCACCCAAGCCCCAGCATCTACGAAGCAAATACCCTGCATTTGTACTTGCTATACGCCCATCAAGCCGGGCCCTTATCGCTGATGCGGTTGCTCCCTCAACTGGGCGCAAGTATGCCTAACTCCTGGGCTTTCTTAGGCAGCGCTCCCATCAAGCTACGGCTGGAGATCAAGCATCCCATGCAATCCGATGCTATCCGCTGGGACGATCTAGCAGATGGACGAGTCATCTATGCCCAGCCACCTGAAAGCGGAGCCCCTTTGCCCAAAACCCAGCCTGCTGAACCAGACTATCCTGATCCATCAGACAGCTCTAACTTGGACAAAGGCGGGCTACTTCCCCCGTGGGATAGCACAGCTCCGGCCCCGGCTCCACCTCCACCCACTGAGTCAACCAGGCCGGATACCTCACCCGGTTCTGAAGCGGACACCCCCAGCACGGAGGCTCCCAACCCTGCTTGCTATTAAGGCTAGGACAGCGGATACCCATATGCTCGGGAAGAACTGCAAAGAAATAAGCAAGGTAAAAGCACCGGGGGAGGCAGGGAGGGAGGCAGGCAGGCAGGCAGGCAGGCAGGCAGCTCAGTAGACGTGTCTATGCCGAGCCTGGCAAGCCCATTAGCAAAAGAAAGGGGAAATCAGAGAAACAAGCTGATTAGCTTACTGGCGCAAGGCCCTGCACACAGCCAATCTTTATCAAGGGCGGGCAGTGGAGCCAGCCGAACCACCGGGAGGGACGATCTGCACGAAGATTTCGCCTTCACGCATCATGCCGAACTCGCTACGGGCACGCTCTTCAACCGCATGGGTACCAGAGCGCAAATCCTGAACCTCGGCCAGCAAGGCATTATTACGAGCCGTCAGCGCTTCGTTGGTTTCTTTTTGAGCGACCAGTCTGGTCTGCATTTGCCGAACGTCCAGCCAACCGCCTTTGCCCCACCATAAAGCGTAGTGGGTTACCAAAGTCAGACAGAGCAGTAGCAGGACAATAAGGCGCATGGTGATGTAAGAACCGGGTCTGTAGACCCGGTTCATTAAACAGAATTAGCGCAGATTATAGAACGCTTCACGACCTGGGAAGGTAGCAACTTCTGCCAATTCTTCTTCGATACGCAACAACTGGTTGTACTTGGCCATGCGATCGGAACGGGACAAGGAGCCTGTCTTGATCTGCATCGCGTTTGTAGCCACGGCGATATCTGCAATGGTGGAGTCTTCAGTTTCGCCCGAACGGTGCGAGATCACGGCGGTGTAACCAGCGCGCTTGGCCATTTCAATGGCAGCAAAGGTTTCTGTCAGGGTGCCGATCTGGTTGATCTTGATCAGGATGGAGTTGCCAATACCCAACTCGATACCTTTCTTCAGGATCTTGGTGTTGGTAACAAACAAATCGTCACCAACCAACTGAATCTTGTCGCCCAGTTGCTGGCTCAGAATGCGCCAGCCTTCCCAATCGTCTTCGGCCATGCCGTCTTCGATGGAGATGATGGGGTACTTGTCGCACCAGTTAGCCAGCAGGTTGGCAAAGTCTTGCGAGCTCAGGGACACGCCGCCTTCGCCAGCCAGGTGGTATTTACCGTCGCGGTAGAACTCGGAAGCAGCGCAATCCAGAGCCAGAGCGATCTGGGTGCCTGGCTCGTAACCGGCCTGTTCGATAGCGCGCAGAATCAGTTCGATGGCGGCTTCGTGGTTGGCCACGTTAGGTGCAAAACCACCTTCGTCACCCACCGCAGTGGACATGCCCTGGTCGTGGATCAGACCTTTCAGGGTGTGGAACACTTCGGCGCCCATACGCAGGGACTCGCGAAAGCTCTTTGCACCGATAGGCATGATCATGAACTCTTGCAAGTCCAGGGTGTTGTTGGCGTGTGCACCACCGTTGATGACGTTCATCATCGGCACTGGCATGGCCATCGCACCGCTGCCACCAAAGTAACGGTACAGGGACAGGCCCGAATCGTCTGCAGCGGCACGAGCCACTGCCATACTGGCGGCCAGCATGGCGTTGGCGCCCAGGCGGCTCTTGTCTTCCGTTCCGTCCAGCTCGATCAGGGTGCGATCGATAAAGGTTTGTTCTTGAGCATCCAGGCCCATCAAGGCTTCAGAGATTTCGGTGTTCAGGTTCTCGACAGCGCGCAAAACACCTTTGCCCAGGTAACGGCTCTTGTCACCATCACGCAGCTCTAACGCTTCGCGAGCGCCAGTGGATGCACCGGATGGAACGGAGGCACGCCCCATAGCGCCCGATTCGAGCAATACATCACACTCCACCGTTGGATTACCACGGGAGTCCAGAATCTCGCGGCCAATAATATCTACGATTGCACTCATGATTTTGACAGTCCTGCCTGAAGTAGCATTAAGCTAGATAAGTTAAACAATCCTGCTGCCGGGCTGCTCGCCCTAAGCGGATCGGGTGATCTGCTTGGAATGGCGCCTTGCCTGGAAGTTGAAAAGATCAGCAGGCGCGACAGCTAACGTGCAATCAGCGCCCCTGCCCTCTTGCTAAAACAGGATTGTACCTGCCCATGACACAGCCGTGCCATGTCTGGTTCCGAAAGCAGGGAAAAAAGCCTGGATTCAAGCTCTTGCCCCTTGCGGATCGAAACCTGGACCTGTTTATTATCACCAGAAATTCCGAGACTAGGCGGCGTCTCTGTAAATACAAAAAGTACCGATGCGTCTCAAAGTAAATCTTTATCGCTGGCCTTTAGAAGCGCCGCCTCCCAGTTACCCAGCAGGGTGATCAACTGCGATAAATCCTGATCCGAGAAGTCTTGCAGCATCGCCTCCACCAGACGGCGACGCCGTGGCAAGGTCGCTTCAACCAGTTCATAACCGCTTGGGCTTAAGCGCACATTGGTCAGTCTGTTGTCTTGTTCATCGGTAAAGCGCTCTATCAGCCCTAAGGACTCGATATTTTTAAGCTGACGCGTGACGGCTGCCGGGTCAATACGCAACAGGCGCACCAATTGCTTCTGAGACAGGCAGCCATCTTCTTGATACAAACAAATCAAGACGCGCCAGCGTGGCAAAGGCATGCCCAATTGCTGATCAAAAGCGGCCATCAAGCTGCGGTAAGTGCGCCCCAACTGCTGAGCCGCTTGAAGTTGCGGGAATTCATTCTTCATCATGTTCAGGACTATTCGGGACGATTAAATTGTACGGGCGGCACTTTACGTACCCAATAAAAACACCAGACAATCAGCACTAAAGTAACGGCCATCCCCATATTGACGGCGTGTGCCAAAGCGTCTCGTGCCAGCCCCAGATACATCTGCCCGTCTTGACCGGCCTGCTCCAGAAACTGCGCTTGCTGGTCTGCACTCATCAAGACCTGAGGATCTTGCAGGGACTCCACCAAGCGGCTGGGCAAAGCCGACAATTGTGTGCGGATGGCTTCGCCATACTGATAATTGATCAGGGTGCCGACCACCGCAGTCCCCAGCATGCCGCCCACCATGCGCATGGACTGTAGCATGGCGGTAGCGATCCCCAGCATGGAACGGCCCACAATTTCCTGGGCGAAAACAGTCAGGTTAGGCATGATGCAACCGACGCCTAAACCAGCCAAAGTGGCGTAGACCACAAAATGCCAATGCGGGTCTGACTTCTTGACGAACACCATCCCCAGGCAAGCAATCGTCAGCAGCACCAGACCTAAATACAGCATTCTGTTCGGATGACGAAGCCGCGTAATCGTGCGGCCATTAATAATGCTGCCTACCGTAATCGACACCACCAACGGAGTGATCAATAAACCCGCCGTTTGTGGCCGCAGGCCATAGCCGCCTTGCAGCAATAAGGGCGCGTAAAACAGAAGTCCGAACAAAATAAAGCCCAGTCCCGCAGACAGAATCAACAAAGACAACTGAGCAGGACTACTAAATAAGATCAGGGGCAACAGGGGCTCAGCCACCCGACGCTCCCAAAAAACCAGCAAGGTAAAGGCGGCCAGGCTACTCAGCCCCAACAGGACCATCAAATAGCTGCCGCCATACTGAGGCAACAGTTCGACGAGGAGCTGGATACAGGCCAAGCCCACCATCAGCAACAAAGCTCCCAACCAGTCCAGGCTGACTTTGGTGTCACGAAAGTGGCGAATATGCGGCAAATAGCGATAGACAAAATACAGGCTGAGCAAACCCACGGGCAAGTTCACATAGAACACCGCCCGCCAGCCATAGTGCTCGGTCAAAATCCCGCCCAAAAACGGTCCTATGCCATTGGCAATACCGAAAGAGGCACTGAGCATCACTTGCCAGCGCAAGCGAACACGCGGATCAGGAAATAAATCAGGCACACAGGCAAACGCAGTGCCGACCAGCATGCCGCCAGCAATCCCTTGCAAGGCACGGGCCAGCACTAGTTGCAGCATGCTTTGCGCCATGCCACAGAGCACCGACGCCAAGGTAAACAAGACAATGGACACCAGCACAAAGCGGCGGCGTCCGTAGAAATCCCCCAGGCGACCAAAAATCGGCACAGTAATCACCGAGGTCAGCAAATAAGCCGTGGCTACCCAGGCGTAAAGCTCGAAACCATGCAGCTCCGAGACAATGGTGGGCAAGGCTGTCCCCACCACTGTTTGATCAATGGCTACCAACATCACCACAAAACACAGCCCCAACATCGCCAGTATGGATTCGGTGACTGATAACACACGCCCCGGTGCCTGCCGCTGGGCTCCTGATATCTTTTCCATTTTCATTGACCATGCAATTATTGCCTAGTCAACAATTCTACGAGGCAGAGATAAGCCTGACAAGCGATGGCTGAATTCCTGCCGAAAATGGCAGCACGGTTCACAATAACGCTCAACCAAAGGGGCATTACTTTCCAGCCCAGCAGCAATTAAGCGGAGAACCGTATGAAGATCATGATTATTGGCGCCAGCATGGGACTGGGACGCGCTCTGATGGATGGCTTGGCCCAGGACGGCAATACCCTTTATGGTGTCGCCAGACGGCCTCCCACCGCATCAAGCAAGCCCACCCAGGCAGACTGGCAAGCAAGGCAGCATTGGATCAGCGCAGACCTGTCAGACCCGCAAGCGGCCAGCGAGCTGGCCCAGGCATGCCCTGAATCGCTGGATGTCCTGATCTACAACTTGGGTATCTGGGAGGACACCGCCTTCAGCCCGGACTACGACTTTTTATCGCAAAGCGATCAAGCTATCCGCCGCTTGGTGGATGTGAATTTGACGGGTGCCCTGCTGGCTATACGCCACTTGCTGCCGCATTTGCTACGCAGCAAACAGCCTCGATTGATTCTGACAGGCTCTACCTCTGGTTTGCGCCAAAGTGGCCGTCCTGAAGTCGCTTTTGGAGCAAGCAAATTTGCCTTGAATGGTCTGGCAGACAGTCTGCGTGAAGGCTATAGAGAACAAGGACTGGCGGTAAGCTGCTTGCAACTGGGCTACTTGAATACAGAAGACGCACTGGATGTGCCGCTGCAAACTGCTGCAGAACGTGGCCAAGGCGAAACCATCCCGGTTCACGATGTGCTCACCATCGTGCGCAGTCTGCTACAACTGTCATCTGCCAGCTTTATACGTGAACTGACTCTGCCCGCCCTGCGCGATCCCCGTTTTTAAGCCATTCAAAGTGACACCAAATGATTTGGGCGCCACAGCCCTTATCTAAAGCCCATCAAAAAGGGAGTGTTTGCACACTCCCTTTTTCTTGCCATATGGCGGCGCCTAGCTGAAGAATTACAGGCCTTGCACCACGTACATGGTCATCTTGGCAGCCCCCTCACGAGCCTGACGAGCACGGCGGTACTCCTCGGAGTCGTGAAATGCCTGTGCTTGTTCCAAGGTATCAAATTCCATCACCACGGTACGCAAAGGCGCGTTGCCTTCCAGGGTAACGGTCTCGCCACCGCGTACCAACACCTTCACATTGTGAGTTTTCATCGCGATGGAGGAAAACTCCTGGTACTGCTTGTACTGCTCAGGGTTGGTCACTTCAACGTTGGCAATCAAAAATGCGGGCATGCTGTCTCCAATAACACTTAATAGCCGTGCTTCAAGGCACCGCTGTTCTTAACAATCGAGTCGAGTTGCTGCAAGGTCCGCAGCAGATCTGCCATTTCGCTCAAAGGCACGGCATTCGGGCCGTCGGACAAGGCTTTATCAGGATTGGGGTGTGTTTCCATGAATACGCCGGATACGCCTGCAGCAATTGCAGCACGTGCCAGCACCGGCACGAACTCACGCTGCCCGCCCGAGGTGGTGCCCTGCCCGCCTGGCAGTTGCACCGAATGGGTGGCATCGAACACAACCGGACAATCGGTAGCACGCATGATCGCCAAAGAGCGCATGTCGGATACCAGATTGTTGTAGCCAAACGAGGCACCACGCTCACAGACCATAATGGTCGAGCCATCGCCCCCGACTTCCATCGCTGCTGCGCGCGCTTTTGCGACCACTTGCACCATGTCCTGAGGGGCCAGGAACTGCCCTTTCTTGATATTGACGGGCTTGAGCGTCGCGGCGCAAGCCTGGATAAAGTCAGTCTGACGGCACAGGAAGGCGGGCGTTTGCAGTACGTCTACCACTGCGGCCACATCATCAACCTGCTCTTTATCGTGCACATCTGTCAACACTGGCACTTTAAAGTGCGAGCGCACATCAGCCAGAATCTGCAGACCTTCGGCCATGCCCGGACCACGGTAGGAACTGCCCGAGCTTCGGTTAGCCTTGTCAAAAGAGCTTTTGTAGATAAAAGGGATACCCAGGGCCGAGGTGATTTCAGCCAGTTGACCCGCTGTATCAAACGCCATCTGACGCGATTCAATCACACAAGGGCCAGCGATCAGAAAAAAGGGCCGATCCAGGCCAACGTCGTAACCGCATAAATCCATAATAGACCTCGTTTCAGTATTGCTGCATTCTCCCACATTCCTGAAAACCTGCACACTGCAAGGCAATGTGGGCTCAGGCCAATCGCTCGGAGATTTCGATCAGATTCAAGTCCGGGTCGCGCACATAGACGGAGCGGATAGGACCGGTGGCGCCGGTACGTTGCACGGGCCCTTCAATAATAGGCCACGCCTGGGCCTGCAGATGTGCGATCACCTGATCCAAAGGAATGCTGGCGATAAAACACAGGTCCAGCGAACCCGGTACAGGCAAATGCGCCTTGGGCTCAAACTCGTGCCCGCGCACATGCAAATTGATTTTTTGCGTTCCAAAGCTAAACGCAATACGCCCATGTCCAAAGACTTCCTGCTTCATGCCCAGAACCTGGGTATAGAAATGGGTAGTTGCTTGCGGATCTGTACACGTTAGCACCAGATGGTCCAATTGCTCGATCATGTTTACTCCCAGGAAAACGAGCTACAGCGCTTGTTGCCCGAAATGAAAAAGCCCGCATCACGCGGGCCTTTTCAGTCATCTCAAACGATCAAACCGACTTTTTCTGATGTTCCAAAGCCGCTTTGATATAGCTGGTGAACAGCGGATGGCCGTCACGCGGGGTCGAGGTGAACTCCGGATGGAACTGCACACCCATGAACCAAGGATGGCTTGGCAATTCCATGATTTCCGGCAGGTTTTCAGTAGGCGTACGTGCACTGATTACCATGCCCACTTCTTCCAGACGAGGCACATACAAGGTGTTGACCTCAAAACGGTGGCGGTGACGCTCGTTCACCTCAGGGCCATAAATGGCTTCTGCACGCGAGCCCGGTTTTACGGGGCAACGCTGAGCACCCTTGCGCATGGTGCCGCCCAGATCGGAAGAACCATCACGGGTTTCCACCTTGCCTTCACGGTCAGCCCATTCAGTAATCAAGGCCACAACAGGATGCACGGCGGACGGATCAAACTCGGTGGAGTTCGCACCCACCAGGTTGCCGACGTTACGTGCAAACTCAACCACAGCCAGCTGCATGCCCAGGCAGATACCCAGGAATGGCACGCCGTTTTCACGAGCGTACTGAATGGCGCGAATCTTGCCTTCGGTACCGCGTTTGCCAAAACCACCCGGAACCAGAATGGCATCCAGACCATTCAGGCAATCGGTGCCTTCGTTCTCGATCACTTCGGAATCCAGGTACTCGATCTTGATACGGGTACGGGTGTGGATACCGGCGTGAACCAACGCTTCGCTCAGCGACTTGTAGGACTCGGTCAGGTCAACGTATTTGCCAACCATACCGATGCGCACTTCGTGCAGCGGATTTTCCAAAGCCTGAACCAGACGATCCCACATGGACAGATCAGCAGGCGGTGGCGACAGTGCCAAGGCGTCACACACCAGGTTGTCCAGACCTTGCTTATGCAGCATGGAAGGAATCTTGTAGATGGAATCTGCATCCCAAACCGAGATTACAGCGTCCATTGGCACGTTGGAGAACAGAGAGATCTTGGCCAGTTCATCATCAGGGATGATGCGATCAGCACGGCACAGCAAAGCGTGAGGGTGAATACCGATTTCACGCAATTTCTGCACGGAGTGCTGAGTAGGCTTGGTCTTCAATTCGCCAGCCGATGCAATGAAAGGCACCAGCGTCAGGTGAACAAAAGCAGTGTTGTTGCGGCCCAGGCGCAGATTCATCTGGCGGGCGGCTTCCAGGAAAGGATGGGATTCAATATCGCCCACCGTGCCGCCGATCTCGACAATAGCAACATCGGCCTCGCCATTGTAGGCAGCCTTGGCGCCACGAATGATGAAGTCCTGAATTTCATTGGTGATGTGCGGGATAACCTGCACGGTCTTGCCCAGATAGTCACCGCGACGCTCTTTGCGCAGCACGGATTCGTAAATCTGGCCCGTGGTGAAGTTATTGACCTTGCGCATGCGAGCGGAAATAAAACGCTCGTAGTGGCCCAGGTCCAGGTCGGTTTCCGCACCATCCTCTGTAACAAACACTTCACCATGCTGGAAGGGGCTCATGGTGCCCGGATCTACGTTGATGTAGGGATCCAGCTTGAGCATAGTCACGCGCAGCCCGCGGGACTCCAGGATGGCAGCCAGGGATGCGGCCGCAATACCTTTGCCCAGGGAGGACACAACGCCTCCCGTTACGAATACATATTTGGTGGTCATTATAAAAGGCGCCTGAGGTCAAATCAGGCCATAGCGGGAAATTTGGATTATAACGGCAAGCACTCATGCTTGGCGACCAGACAAGTGGCATTTCACAGCGGAAATACCACTTGACCTTGTCAGAACTACCAACTTCGAAGCAGCAATCAGATCGCTTGCGTCCTGCGTTCCAGCCACTGACGTGCCTCACCCTGGACGCGGGCAAGCAGACGGTCACGCACCTGCTGATGGTAGTCATTGAGCCAGTCACGCTCTGCGGCCGTGAGCAATGCGGCATCTATACAACGGGTATCGATGGGGCACAGTGTCAGGGTTTCAAAACGCAAAAACTGGCCATATTCACTACGGACCGCCGGTACGGCAGCCACCAGATTCTCGATGCGGATACCCCACTGCCCCGGACGATAAAGCCCCGGCTCATTAGAAGTAATCATGCCAGCCCGCAAAGCCGAGTGCGGGCCAATGCGGCCACGCCAGGAAATAGACTGGGGACCTTCGTGCACATTCATGAAGTAGCCCACGCCATGGCCTGTGCCATGGCCAAAGTCCAGGCCCTGCTCCCACAAAGGCTGGCGCGCCAGGACATCAATTTGCTGGCCAGCAATCCCTTCAGGAAATACCAGACGAGACAAGGAGATCATGCCCTTGAGCACCAGCGTGAAATCCCGAATCTGCTCTGTCGAGACCTGACCGACAGGCACGACACGGGTAATGTCAGTGGTCCCCCCCTGGTACTGCCCGCCAGAGTCAATCAACAGCAGGCCGTCGCCCTCGATACGCGCATGGGACTGCTGCGTGGCCTGATAGTGCGGCATGGCCCCGTTAGCGTTATAGGCGGCAATCGTCCCAAAGCTGGGACTGACAAAACCGTCCTGACGCGCTCGAGCCGCGCAGATTTGCTCGTCCACATCCAGCTCATTCACTTGGCTTTGCTGTTCAAACCAGGCAAAGAACTCGCACAAGGCGGCACCGTCTTTTTCCATGGTTTCACGCACATGGGCCAACTCCGCATCCGTCTTGCAAGACTTCAGCAGCTGAGCCGGATTAATGTGCTCGACTATATTCAAGTGGGCTGCCAACTGGGCCGCCCAGGCTGTGGTCCTGGCCATGTCCAGCAAAATAGGCATGGAGGCAGGCAAAGCGCGCATAAAAGAAGGCAGCTCTGTGTAGCCCTGAACTTGTACGCCGTCTTTTGCCAGCGTCTCGGCTATGCCTTGGGACAACTTGGCACTGTCCACAAACAAGAAGGCTTGATCAGGACCAATCAGCAAGTAAGACAGAAACACGGGGTTGTAGGACACATCGCTGCCGCGCAGATTCAGTGTCCAGGCAATATCGTCCAAGGCACTGAGCAAATGCCAATGCGCGCCCTGCTCTTGCATGGCTGCACGGGTACGGCTCAGATTCTCCTGGCGGCTGCGGCATGCGTAAGGCGGCAAATGCTCTACGATCTGTCCTACTGGAGCAGTGGGCCGGTCCGTCCAGACAGGGCTTAGCAAGTCTGCTTCCAGCACCCACTCCAGTCCCTTGTCTTGTGTTATCTCCTGCCAAGCCAATAAATTCTGGGCCGACACGGACTGGCTATCCAGCGCCACGCGCGATTTCGCTGGCAGATTCTCGGCTAACCAGGCAGCAGGCTCCAGCACGCCCGGCTCTCCTGCGCGCTGCAGATGGATGCCGCTGCCTTCCAGTTCTTTGGCCGCTTGCTCCCAATAACGGCTATCGGTCCACAAGCCGGCCCAGTCCGTGGTCACGACCAGCAAACCTGCCGAACCCACAAAGCCACTTAACCACTGGCGGCTTTTCCAGCGATCGGGCAGATATTCAGACAAGTGAGGATCAGAGCTAGGCCAGATACTGGCCTGCACGGACTGAAATTGCATTTGTTCACGCAGTGCCTGCAAGCGTGCAACAGCGGGGGTATGGGCCATGCCAACTTCCTTTACATAAACAGCGTTCACGCACCGGTCACGCATAAAAAAAGCTCCGACTCGCGCCGAAGCTTTTTCTAGTCTAAAGCACTAATCAGGCCACGGCACTGACGTCCAGCGGGACGCCTGTCTTGGACTGAATGTACTCAAGGCTGACTTCTGGTGCCAACTCAAGCAACTTTAAACCATTTTCCGTGACTTCCATGACTCCCAGATCGGTAATGATGAGGTCAACCACACCCACGCCGGTCAAAGGCAGAGTGCAAGCAGGCAGAATTTTCAGGTCTTCAGTGCCATCTTTCTTGGTCGCGACGTGTTCCATCAGCACCACAACGCGGCCTACCCCGGCCACCAGATCCATAGCACCGCCCATGCCCTTGATCATTTTTCCGGGAATCATCCAGTTGGCCAGATCACCCTTTTCCGACACCTGCATGGCACCCAGGATGGCGATATTGATCTTGCCGCCACGAATCATGGCAAATGAATCTGCCGATGAAAAGATGGACGAACCGGGCAAAGTGGTGATGGTTTGCTTACCCGCATTGATCAGGTCCGCATCAATCTGCTCTTCGGTAGGAAACGGGCCAATGCCCAGCAAGCCATTTTCCGACTGCAGCCAGACTTCAATGCCTTTGGGCACATGGTTGGCAACCAGCGTAGGCAAGCCGATACCCAGGTTGACGTAAAAGCCGTCCTGAAGCTCCAGAGCGGCGCGTGCCGCCATTTGATCTCTATTCCAAGCCATTATTATCTTGCCTCACTCATCAGGAAGAACGAACGGTACGCTGTTCAATGCGCTTTTCGGGCTGAGCATTGAGCACAATGCGGTGCACGTAAATGCCCGGCAAATGCACATCGTCCGGGTCCAGGCTGCCGGTCTCAACAATTTCTTCAACCTCAACAATGGTGATCTTGCCGGCCATCGCTACGTTAGGGTTGAAGTTGCGTGCAGTCTTGCGAAACACCAGGTTGCCGCTGCGGTCAGCTTTATAAGCTTTGACCAGCGACACATCCGGCACCAGCGCCTCTTCCATCACATACTGCTTGCCGTTGAACTCGCGGATTTCCTTGCCATCTGCCACCATCGTACCGACACCGGTGGCTGTGAAAAAGGCGGGGATACCAGCACCGCCCGCGCGCAGCTTTTCAGCCAGCGTGCCTTGGGGGGTGAAGTCCAATTCCAGTTCGCCCGCCAAGTACTGGCGTTCGAATTCTTTGTTCTCGCCCACGTAGGAGGCAATCATCTTGCGGATCTGGCGGGTTTCCAGCAACTGGCCCAGACCGAAGCCATCCACCCCGGCATTATTGCTAATGCAGGTCAGATCTTTGACTCCACTATCTCGCAGCGCAGCAATCAGCTCTTCGGGAATCCCGCACAGGCCGAAACCACCCACTGCGATTGTCTGTCCGTCAGCAACGACTCCCTGCAACGCCTCCTTGGCGCTTGGATAGACTTTGTTCAATTGACTCTCCAATGACTCTTTAATTGGCCTAAACAGCAAACTTTGTCCAATAATGCCGCTATGCACCATCAGGCGCTATCAGGCATTCTACGACTTGACTATGCTTTCCGTATACGTAAAGCTTAACCCTGAAAAACCGAGTGTATCTGTTTACGCTCATCGTCGGTCCAGGGCAGTGAACCGCCTTGAGGGTTGATAGACACTAGCACACAGCGGCCTCGTGCATAAATGGTGTCAGCTTGATTTGCATCACATACCAAGGCTTCCAGCTCAATGCTGCTACCGCCCACCCGCAACAGTTTGTGCACAATGCGCACAGTGGCCGGATACAGGATGGAACGCTGGAAATCCAGGCTGGCATGGGCCAGCACCCCGGTACGTGGCGAAGGTGGCACCATGCCCAATTGCATCATCAACTGGACGCGGGCTTCCTCGATGTAGCGAAAGTAGACCGTATTATTAACATGATTCATGGCGTCCAGATCACCCCAGCGCACGGCAATATCAAAAGTGGCTCCAGAACCTGAATCTACTACTTGTGTCATTACATGCTCTCCTTGCTGATATTTACTGATGAACCCAGACGAGCCAAGGCTTTGGCCGCCTCGTCTGAAGTCAAGACGGGATTAAGCAGACTACAATACAATCGACCGTACGCACAGTACACAAGTTTCACCCGCCAACAATCAAGAACAAAGCGCTAAGCCGTAATAGGAGATCAGCAGCAATGTCTGAACGTGAATCGATGGAATATGACGTCATTATCGTCGGTGCCGGGCCAGCTGGTTTGGCTACCGCGATACGTCTAAAACAGCTCGCCCAAGAAAAAGAACAAGAAATCAGCGTCTGTATCCTGGAAAAAGGTGCTGAGCTGGGTGCCCACATTTTGTCCGGCGCCGTCATGGACACACGCGCCCTGGATGAACTGCTTCCGGACTGGAAAGCGCAAGGCGCCCCCATCTCGGTGGAAGTTACCGAAGACAAATTCCTTTTCCTGACGGAAAAAGGCGCACGCTCCACACCGATGTGGCTGTTGCCGGACTGCTTTAAGAACCACGGCAACTACATTGTCCGCCTGGGCAATGTCGTGCAATGGATGGGCGAGCAAGCTGAAGCGCTGGGCGTCGATATTTTCCCCGGCTTTGCAGCTGCCCACATTCTGTACGACGACAACGGCGCCGTGCGTGGTGTCCTGACGGGTGATATGGGTGTGGCGCGCGATGGCACCCACACAGCCAATTACCAGCCTGGCATGGAGTTACTGGCTTCCTACACCATTTTTGCTGAAGGTTCGCGCGGCCACTTGGGGCGCGAGCTGATCGAACGCTTCAAGCTGGACGAGTCGCGCAATGCCCAAAGCTACGGCATTGGTATCAAAGAACTGTGGGAAGTGGACCCATCCCAGTCCCAACCCGGCCTGGTGATTCACACCGCGGGCTGGCCACTGGATTCGGATACCTACGGTGGCTCTTTCCTGTACCACCTGGATAACAATCTGGTGATGGTCGGCATGGTGGTGGGCCTGGATTATGCCAACCCCTGGCTGTCCCCTTTCGAGGAATTCCAGCGCTACAAAACTCACCCTGCCCTGCGCCCTACCTTTGAAGGCGGTAAGCGCATTGCTTACGGTGCTCGGTCTCTGACCGCAGGTGGCCTGCTGGCTATTCCCAAGCTGAGCTTCCCCGGTGGTGCCATGGTGGGCTGTGAGGCTGGCTTTCTGAATGCCTCACGCATTAAAGGCAGCCATGCCGCGATCAAATCCGGTTCAATGGCGGCAGAAGCTGCTTTTGAGGCTTTGCAAGCAGGACGCAAGCAAGACGAGCTAACTCAGTACACCGAGAAATTCAAACAATCCTGGTTGCATGAAGAACTGAACAAGGCTCGCAACTTCAAGCAGTGGTTCAAGAAAGGCCGCTCGATTGCATCGGTCATGACCTTTGTAGAACAAGGCCTGTTCAAAGGGAAAATGCCTTGGACTTTGCGCAATGACAAGCCCGACCACGCCTGTCTGCAGCCTGCGGCAGAATGTGCTCGTATCGACTATCCCAAACCGGATGGCAAGGTTACCTTCGATCGTCTCAGTTCCGTGTTTATTTCAAACACTAACCACGAAGAAGATGAACCTATCCACCTGACACTGAAAGACCCGTCGGTGCCTGTAGCCATCAACCTGGCCCGCTATGGTGGCCCGGAAGCCCGCTTCTGCCCGGCTGGCGTGTACGAGTTCATCAAGACCGAGACTGGCGACGACAAACTGCAGATCAACGCGCAAAACTGCGTGCACTGCAAAACCTGTGACATCAAAGACCCCACCCAGAACATTGTCTGGGTACCGCCTCAAGGCGGCGAAGGTCCGGTGTACAGCGGCATGTAAATTCAATTCTTCCCCTGTTTATTACAGCAGGGGAAGATCTTTGCCTGTCGAAAAAACCACCCATATAGGGTGGTTTTTTTATGCCTTTCGAGATCGGGTCGGCCAGTTCACAACAAACAAGCCCAAAAGAATCAATCCGGTCCCCATCAGTTCCAGCTGCGTAGGCCATTCATCCAGAATCAGCCAAGCCAGTAATACCGTCAGTGCCGGCACCCCAAGACTGGACATGCCCGCCAAGGTAGCGCTAACCCGGCTGACTACGGCCATCCACAAGAGCCAGCCTACCCCTGTCGCAATAATTCCCAAATACAGTACGCCGCTGAACATCTGCCACTCCATCACGATGGCACGTTGCGGAATCAGGAAACTCAGGGGCAACACGATCACAATGCCCAACAAGCATTGCCAGACCGTGGCATTAAGAAGCTCGACGCGATGGCGCTCGAATAACTGTTTGGAAAACACGGCACCTAAAGCCCAGCTCACGCCACTGAGCGTCGCCAGAACAGAACCGAGCAGACCTCCCATTCCCTCCCAGGGGGCGATCAAAAGCATCAAACCCAGGACAGCCGGAATCATCCCCAAGATATGACGTAATTGCGGACGTTGGCCCAGCATGGGCCAGGACAACAACAGAATCCAGATGGGCATGGTGTAGGCCAAAGCAACCATCTTGCCCGCCCCGCCCGCCTGCAAGGAGAACTGGCTCAATAGCTGAAAGCCTGTGGTCTGAAAAACTGCCACGCCAAGACTCAACTTCCAGGGCGTGGCTCGTAAATGCCCTCCTTTCAGGCGTAATACCAGCCACAAGAAAATGAATGCCACCGCATAACGTGCTGCAATCAGATCGACTGGCCCGATGTAGACGGTCATCGCCTTCATCACGACCCAGCTCATACCCCAGGTCAATACCACCAAGCCCATCAGCGCCAAAGCGCCCCTGTCTGCCTGCTGTTCCCCGCTCAAACCTATCCCCTTTATTCTTGAATCATGAACCGCTTTTTTGGCTCCGCAGTAATGCTAGGCTAATTCCAGTCCAAGCAGGTTTTCAGTAACAAAATAATCAATAGAAATAAAAAAACCCTGGCTTCTATAGGAAACCAGGGTCAAACAGGAACTACCAAAAAAACTTAATGTGCTGCGGACAACTGATCCAGAATAGCCGGATTTTCCAGCGTGGAGACGTCTTGGGTGATCGGCTCATTATTGGCTACAAAACGCAGCAAACGCCGCATGATCTTGCCCGAACGCGTCTTGGGCAAGTTCTCGCCAAAACGAATTTCACGGGGTTTGGCAATAGGGCCAATTTCCTTGCCGACCCAGTTACGCAGCTCTGCGGCAATCTTGTCCGCCTCGGCACCCGATGGCAGATCGCCATTGAGTACCACGAAGGCCACAATCGCTTCGCCAGTCGTGGGATCAGGTTTACCCACCACAGCCGCTTCAGCCACCAAGGGGTGAGCCACCAGCGCCGATTCGACTTCCATCGTACCCAGGCGGTGGCCCGAGACGTTCAGTACGTCATCAATACGGCCCATGACCCAGAAGTAGCCATCAGCATCACGCTGTGCACCGTCACCGGCCAAGTAATAGCCTTTCAACTCGGGCGGGAAGTAGCTTTTCACGAAACGGTCTGGGTCGCCCCAGATAGTGCGGATCATATTGGGCCATGGCTTGCGGATCACCAGGAAACCGCCATTGCCGCGCTCGGCTTCACCACCCACCTCGTCCACAATGGCTACATCCATACCGGGGAACGGCAAGCCGCAAGAACCGGGTTTCAAAGGAGTAGCACCTGGCAATGGGGTAATGACGTGGCCACCGGTCTCGGTCTGCCACCAGGTATCCACAATGGGGCAACGCTCGCGGCCCACATTTTTGTAATACCACATCCAGGCTTCAGGGTTGATCGGTTCACCCACCGAACCAATAATGCGCAGCGAATCCAGATTGTATTGTTTGGGGTGGATGGCTTCGTCCGCTTCCGCTGCTTTGGTCAGGGAACGAATGGCGGTCGGTGCCGTATAGAAAATCGTGACGCCGTGGCGTTCGATCATGTTCCAGAAGCGGCCAGCGTCAGGATACGTAGGTACACCTTCAAAAACGACCTGGGTAATACCTGCTGCCAAGGGGCCATAAGTAATAAAGGTGTGGCCTGTGACCCAACCGATATCAGCTGTACACCAGAACACATCGCTGTCTTTGGCATCGAATGTCCATTGCACGCTCAGCATGGCGCCCAACAAATAGCCAGCGGAGGAATGCTGCACGCCTTTGGGCTTGCCGGTGGAGCCAGAGGTATACAGAACAAACAAAGGATGCTCTGCATTGACGGACACCGCAGGGCAATCGCTGCTTTGGCCTTTGATGGCCTCTTCCCACCACAGATCACGCCCTTCGTGCCACTCAACCGGGCCACCCGTGCGCTTGTAGACGATCACGTGGCGCACAGCTTCGCAGTCGCCGCCGCTCAGGGCTTCGTCCACTGCATTTTTCAAAGGAATGGCGCGGCCACCACGACGCTGCTCGTCTGCGGTGATAACCAGGCTGGCGCCTACGTCTACGGCGCGTTCATGCAAGCTCTTAGCCGAAAAACCGCCAAAGACGACCGAGTGCGTGATACCCAAACGGGCACATGCCTGCATCGCCACAATGGCTTGTACCGACATGGGCATATAGATCAGGGCGCGTTCGCCGGTCTTGTAGCCCAGGGCCTTCAAACCATTGGCAAACTGACAAACCTGTTCATACAGCTCACGGAAAGTCACTTTAGTGACTTCACCACCGTCGGCCTCAAAAATCAGCGCGGTTTTGTGTTCGGTAGGGGTGCCCAGGTGCTTATCCAGACAGTTAGCCGATACGTTCAGCTCGCCATCATGGAACCACTTGTAAAACGGGGGCTTGCTGTCATCCAGAACCTGGGTGAAAGGCTTGGTCCAGACCAGACGATCACGGGCCAACTCCGCCCAGTAGCCGGGGTAATCCTGCTCGGCCTTCTGGCAAAGCTCCTTGTAGGCCGCCATGCCAGCGATGCTCGCATCGCGTTCCAGCTCTGGGAACACGGGAAATACCCGACTTTCCGACAGGACGGATTCAATAGACGTTGGACCGCTCATAGTTTGGCTCCTTTATTTTCCAGATTTGGTATTTTTATGGGCTGCGCGTGGGCAACCCAGCTTAATTTTATATAAACGTAACGCGCCTTACTTACTCAATCCTGACAATTCAAATTGGCATGATCTCTGGCCAAAATACCGCGCTGAAAATTCAAACGCGACAAGATCAGCAAGCCGGCCAGAAAGAACAGCCCGGTGCAAGCCAGGGCCAAACGATGGTTGCCACCGCTGAGCCAGGTCACCACACCGTAGGACAGCGGCCCACACACCGCTGCCAGCTGAATGGCAAAAGTCCACAAGGCAAAAAATTCGGCTAGACGGCTCTTGGGCGCCAACAATCCCACCATTGCCCGGCCCGCACTTTGACTGCTGCCTATGCACAAACCTGCCACCGTCGCAGCGGCCCAAAATCCGGCCACGGACGTGGTGCTGACGGCAATAGCAACCATGACCAGCCAGGCACATAAAGTCAGGGCCAGAGCGCGTCGATGACCAATTCGATCCTGAACATGACCGAACAACAAGGCCCCCACTGCCGCTGCAATATTGACCGTAAAGATCAGCGTCATGGTCTGCGCCATCGTAAAGCCCATTGCTTCGGTCGCATACACGGCCGACAGCGTAATAATGACGGCAATACCGGCTTGATAGGCCGCACCACACAAAAGCAAGGTACGAAAATCGGGAAAATGCTGATGCACATCCCGCCCCGAGGCCATCAAACGCGACAACATACCCTGCTGCTTGGCTCCACTGGCTGCTGTGCGCTCACGCAAAAAGAGAAATGACGGCAAGGCAGACAAAGCAAATAAGGTGGCCGTAATCAACACGATGCCGGGCACATACTCCTGAGCAGTCCAGCCTTGCCCAGTCGCCCAGGTCAGGAATGCCAAAGAAAGTCCTAAGGCCAGCATGCCGCCAAAGTATCCAAAGCCCCAACCCCAGCCCGACACACGGCCCAAGGCTTCAGGGCGTGCAATCTCCGGCAAAAAAGCGCCGATGATGGATTCACCAATGCAATAGCAGTAATTAGATAGAGCAATAAAAACCAGCGCCCAGACGATGTCGTTGGGACCTGCCCAAAACAGCAGCACCATGGCCACGACGCACCCTATGGTGCTGCTGAACAAAAGCCTGCGTTTGCCCTGGCGAGCATCGGCCCGAGCCCCCAGGCTGGGCATGGTCAGCATGATGCTCAAATAAGAAGCAGACAGGGCCAAAGTCCAGGCCAAAGTTGCCCAGCTGCGCCCTTCAGCCACCACTCCCACAAAATAAGCGCTATAGACACTGGTCAGGATGACGGTGGTGTAGCCAGAGTTTGCGAAGTCATACATAGCCCATGCCCATAACTCGCGAAACCGCACACCTTCGTTTAGGGCTTTCCCTAGGGCCTGTCCCATAAATCGCATCATTCAATCCCTATAAATAGTCAAACTTCGCTCTATTTCATTCATTTGCCGGCAAATCAACAAGAAGAGCACTGGACCCATATACAGAGCCCAAAAACCGCGCCAAGCAGCACTTTGCAACAGTATGATTCAATCGCAAAATACACTCCTACAATGCTTTACGGTGCAATTGTCATCCGGTACACTGCCTAGCATTCAACGCACAGCAACGTTCGGCAAGGTATGGTGTTTTTAGCCATACTTACAGCCCTGATACCCATCAATTGCTGCTAATTTCAGCAAAAATAGGCATCAAGGTTGTGCTGCTGCCCACCAAGTCCTTAAAAAAGCCCTGGTCATGCCGCCACATTACCTGAATCCACCCGCACTTTTGCATATTACTTATCGCAGCGCCAAATATCTTTTGTTGGCCGGCGCACTTGCCCTGACAGGCTGTGCAACCACCGGAACCCAGCAATCTAGCCAAGACAAAGATCGTGCAGAACTGGATCACGGTTACTACGCCGACTACGAATTCCAGACTGAATCTGATCCTTTAGGCTCCTATCTTGCCAATCGTGCTCGTAACGACATCAACATTGCTTACAGCAGTGATCGTCGCCAAGGACGGGTTGAGCGCAATAACAACTCCCAAGCAAATTCTGGCTCCACGAACGGTCTGGCCTCTGCTGCCCTGTCCTTTCTGGGTGTCAAATACAGCTTTGGCGGTGACGCCCCCAGCACCGGTTTCGATTGCAGCGGTCTGGTGTCCTACGTCGCTGAAAAATCCCTGGGCCTGAAGCTGCCCCGCCAATCCAAAGATATTGCCAAAGAAGGCACTTCGGTCAACCGCAACGAATTGCGTAAGGGCGACCTGGTTTTCTTCAATACTCGTGGTGCACGTTTCTCCCACGTTGGCATTTACCTGGGTGACGACAAATTTGTCCACGCCCCTCGCACTGGCGCAGTCGTCCGTGTGGAAAATATGCAAGTGGGTTACTGGAAAAAACGCTATAACGGCGCACGCCGTCTGGCCGCTGCCGACACGCAGCAGTCCGAAACCCGTCTGCGCAGCGTCAAATAAAAAACACTGCCCAAGAAAAAAGCCACTGCTCATTGAACAGTGGCTTTTTTTTGATCTATAAAGATTCCTTCTTTGCCCCAGTAAGTCACGCCGCCAGTCTAGTGGCTCTTAGACTTACCGAGCGGACAAGCTTCACAATACCCACACTGAGTCAGAGCTTGTTTCATGCTGCACACCGAGCGTCGGCAGGCAACCACTCGAATACCGGATTTCAAGGCTGCGGCGCGGAATGTCTTCATGACGTTGTGACCTAGGAAATCGGTCAGCAAAATCAGCAAATCGGTGCCGGAAGGCAACTGCAAGGTTTTCTTCTGATGAGCAGGATCACGCCCGCTAATATGATGTTTTATCGAGATATTGTGAATCTTGAGCAAGTCTGGAATATTGCCCAGACGATCCGCTCCAACCACGACTGCACTGACGTATTGAGACACAGGAAACTCCATTGGCTAAGAAAGTTGGATAATGATAATCATTCTTATTATCATAGTCAATTGAGTCGATAGCTTGTTTCAATTTTTACTTATTGCCCTTGAACATAAGCCAGCATTGCCAGGCACGAAGGGCTCCCCTGCCCTAAAACAACAAGGGCCTACGCGTTACTACGTAGGCCCTTGTTGTCGATAAGCGGTCTGAAAAGCACCGCTGTACTGTTCTACAGCGTGCCGCCCGTCTGCTTTTCATCTAAAGCGCTGAGCACCACGTCGCGGGTCAATTCCGGAGCCAGCATTTCCAGTAGCTCAAAAATATAGTCGCGCAGGAATGCCCCTGCCTTGACGGCAACTTTGGTGTGATGAACACCGAACAAGTGACCTGCAGGCAAACCAACCAGGCCTTTATCGCGCCGCGGATCAAAAGCGATACCCGCGATAATGCCGATTCCCAAGCCCACATCTACATAGGTCTTGATCACGTCAGCATCAATAGCCTCCAGCACGATGTCTGGTGTGATTCCGTGGGCTGCAAAGGCCGCATCGATAGAACCTCGACCCGAGAAAGCATGGTCATAGGTCACGATGGGGTATTGGCCCAGGGTTTCAATCGAGAGCTGTTTGTTGGCCGGTAAATCCGCCAGGGGATGGTCTGGCTTGACCACCACCGTGTGTTCCCAAGAATAAACAGGCAACGCCACTAACCCGGGTGTCTGAGCCAGGGTTTCGGTAGCAATGGCTACATCCGCCTGTTCATGCACCACCATCTGGGCCAATACCGGCGGGCTGCCCTCTGCCAAGGACATATGGACCTTGGGAAAGCGACGGCGAAACTCGGGAATCACCTTGGGCAGCAAATAACGTGCCTGGGCGTGGGTACAAGCGATCACCAAGGTGCCTTCATCGCGGCGGGCAAAGTCGTCGCTGACTCGCTTGAGGTTATCGATCTCGCGCATGATGCGGTCAATCACCTCGGCGACGGCTTCTCCCGGACGGGTCAAGCCCTTGATGCGTTTACCATGACGTTCAAAAATCTTGATGCCCAGTTCATCTTCAAACTCGATGATCGCTTTAGACACACCCGGTTGGGAGGTATAGAGCGAACGAGCGGCTTCAGTCAGATTGAAGTTACGTCGGATGGTCTCTCGGACAAAGCGAAATTGTTGAATATTCATATAATAATAGCCCTCGGTACAGGGCTATTATATGTAATAAGAAACTGATTGCTTATAGCATTCAGTTATATATTTAGATTCAACGATTACGTCATGCTGATTGTCGTATTCATGGTGTTGGCATGAGCCTGCCAGCGTGCCGTCACGGTTTTAGTCTGTGTCCAGAACTGAACTGCTTGTTTGCCGTTCGGGCCCAGATCGCCCAGCTTGGAAGCGCGAGAACCGGTAAAGCTGAACCAGGCGACAGGCACTGGAATCGGGATATTGATACCGATCTGCCCCACATCAATACGGTTCTGGAAGTAGCGTGCATGGCCACCATCTTGTGTGAAGATGGACACACCATTGCCATTGGGATTGCGGTTGATGAACTGCACCGCCTCTTCCAATGTATCGACGCGCACAATGCACAACACGGGCCCGAAGATCTCCTCTTCGTAAATGCGCATTTCCGCTTTCACATCGCTAAATACGGTTGGGCCTACAAAGTTGCCACTCTCGTAACCGTCCACCTTGACGCCACGGCCATCCAGCAAGAGGCTGGCCCCTTCCTGCACGCCGGCTTCAATCAAGGATTCCACACGCTGACGGGCACGTGGTGACACCAGTGGTCCCAAATCTGCCTGACGGTCAGTACCCACATTGACCTTCATCGTGGCAGCGCGCTTGACCAGCTCGTCCACCCACTCGCCGGACTCACCCACCATCACTGCTACAGAAATCGCCATACAACGCTGACCGGCCGCCCCAAAGGCTGCGCCCAGCAATTGGTTGATCGCAACATCACGATCTGCGTCCGGCATAACAATGCAATGGTTTTTAGCACCCATCATGGCTTGCGAACGCTTGCCCGCTTCGGTAGCACGGCGGTGGATTTCAGTACCGACTGCCGTCGAACCAATAAAGGAAACGGCTTTGACTTCAGGGTGAGTCACCAGCGCATTGGCAATATCCGCTCCGCCGTGAACCACGTTCAGCACACCTGGAGGCAGGCCAGCTTCCAAAGCCAGCTCAGCCAGCATCAGGCTGGCGCTTGGGTCTTGCTCGGAAGGTTTGAGCACAAAGGTATTACCGCAGGCCACGGCCAGCGGGAACATGAAGCACGGCAGCATCACAGGGAAGTTGAAGGCCGTCACACCGGCACACACGCCCAAAGGCTGGATCAAGGTGTAAACATCAATGCCGCCTGCCGCGTTTTCTGCGTATTCGCCCAATTGCATAGAAGCAATAGAGCACGCGTATTCGATAACTTCCAGGCCACGGCCAACTTCGCCCTCGGCGTCCGGCATCGTCTTGCCATGCTCGCGCGAAATGGCTTCGGCCAGCTTGGTGCTGTTTTCACGAACCAGGCGCTGCAGATTGAGCATGACGCGCATACGAGCGCCCTGGCTGGAATGACGCCAGCTTTCATAGGCTTTGGCCGAGCTGGCAATAATGGTTTCCAACTCTTCCATCGTGGCATAAGGCACTTGTGCCACGACTTCCTGGGTTGCTGGATTGAGCACGTCATCCCAACGGGTGCTCTTGGACTGCACATGTTGTCCATCGATCAGCAAAGGTACACGAACCACTTCCGTCATAGCATGTCTCCAATTAATCGCTCAGGCGGCTAAGCCTTATTTGTTATCCCACTTGTATGAGGGTTCTTATCGAGTGTAGAAGCCTAAGGACCCGTTTACCATGTTGAAAAATGCACAGGAGCTGGGCATTTATGCACAAGTCTTTTTCAAGGCAGGGGCAGCAAGATGGACTGGGACAATCTGCGATATTTTTTGGAAGTAGCACGCTGCCAACGAATCAGTTTGGCAGCCCAACGTCTGGGGGTGCAACATAGCACGGTCGCCCGCCGGATTCAGGCTTTAGAGCAAGAACTGGGTTTGCGCCTGTTTCATAAATCCACCGTCAGCGGCTATAGCCTGACCAGCGAAGGCCTGAATCTGCAACAACGAATGGAGCCCGTGGAAAGCCGCCTGCTGGCAGCACGCGATGCCATCACTGGCAAGGCGCGCCCTTTGACTGGCAAGCTGCGCCTGGGTTGTACCGAAGCCTTCGGCAGCTATGTACTGACACCCTTATTAAGCATTTTTCAGGCTCAGTATCCAGAACTGACGCTGGAGTTGCTGCCAGTGCCGCGCCCCATCAGCTTGTCACGCCGCGATGCTGATCTGGCCATTGCCTTGGAGCGCCCTCAGCGCGGCCCGTATTGGTGCACTCGTCTGGCTGATTACAGTCTGCGGCTCTATGCCCATCAAGACTATTTAAGTGCGCATCCGCCTATAGAGACCGTACAGGACCTGTCTCAGCATCGCTTCATTGCCTATGTGGATGATCTGGTATTTAGCGATAGCCTTCGCTACCTGGAAGAGATTGTGCGCTCCGCTGCGGTACGCTTTCGCAGCACCAGCGTCATTGCTCAATATCAGGCGACCCTGCAAGGCCAAGGCATTGCTGTACTGCCCTGCTTTCTGGCCAAAACCGACCCGCGACTGCGCTGCGTACTGCCTGATCAAGTCGAGCTGAGACGCCGCTTCTGGATGTTCTGTCACGAAGAACAACGCCAGAACCCCAGCTTGACCCGACTGTGGCACTTTCTGAAGCAATCCGTGGAGGAACGGCAGGACCTGCTGGATGGGGCCTAGGCAATCGACAGGCCATCGGAGCCGTGTTGCGCAAAGCAAGGATATAAAAAAAGGGGCTATCCGCCCCTTTTTCTTCAATAGATCAACTGCCAGATTGCTTAGGGGCCTTGATGCGCAGCTTATTCCACATCATGAACATCATGATCAACAGGAATACAACATGAACCAGCCATAGGCCCACTTCAAAATCCAGCTGCTCGCGCCGTATCCAGCCACGCGACAAGTTGATGAGGTTCATGTAGAGCAATCCCACCAAGCCGGCCAGCAAGATATTGCCGGATCGGCCCATACGCGGGTTGACCGCTCCCAAGGGAATGGCCAGCAAGGCCAGATTCAAGGCGGCCAAGGGCAAGGCCAGTCGCCACATAATTTGCGAGCGGGATTCGGCATTATTATCGCTGAACAGCAAACCGGTCTGCCGGGCTTTGATCTGCTGCTCGGCACGAGAACGAATAGTTTCCGCTGTATTTCCCGCATCGCGGCTTTCAAGGCGCATACCGTAGCTTTGAAAGTCCACCATACGGAATTCGGCCTGACCGGGCTTTAAGTCATAGCGGTGGCCTTCGGTCAGCACCAGAAAACGATCACCATTGGGCTGCTCCTCCATGCGGGCGCTTTGCGCAGTCACAATGCTGAGCCACTGTGGGTCAATGACTCGTGCAATGACATTACCCAGCTCATCCCCTTCTTTTTCTGGCGAATCGGCATAAAACACACGTGCGCCGTCGTCCGACTCAATGAATTGGCCGGCGGTAACTTTACTCAAGTCCGAGCGCTGCTCAAAGCGCTGACGGTATTCAGCAATCTGGCGGTAGGCCCAGGGCGAGGCCTGCAAGGTCAGGACAGCAATCAAAGCCGCCACGGGTATCGCACATTGCAAAACCGGCGTAATCCAGTTTTTCAAGGACAAACCGCTGGCAAACCAGACCACCATTTCAGACTCTCTGAAGCTGCGCGTAATCGTCGTGAGCACGGCAATGAACAGAGAAACAGCCAGAATGATCGGCAAGGCCGTGATGCTGGAAAAGGCCGCCAAACCTAACACGACGTCAGGTCCAATCGTGCCGTTGGCCGCTTCACCTAACAAACGCACCAGAAGTACACTAAGCCAAACAATCAGCAAAGTGGACAGAACAACGCCACTGTGACTTAAGATTTCGGAGACCGCAGAGCGTTTAAATAGAGACATATGAGAATTTGCGAGATAATCGCAGGTACGATTTGCGACACACTGAGGATAGTTGAATGGAATTTAGCACACAGACATCCGCTTCTTTGCACCAAATTAAGACAGCCGCGCTAGGCGTGGGCGTCTTTGCAGAGGGCATTCTAAGCCCCGCAGCGGAACTTATCGACCGCGCCAGCAACGGAGCTGTGAGCGCCGCCGTCAAAGCCGAGTTTAAAGGCAAGCCCAATACCCATCTGGTGCTGCGCAATCTGCCCGGAGTTAAGGCTGAACGCGTTATTTTAGTCGGCTTAGGCGCTCAAGAGGAATACAAAGCAGTAACACACTCGCAAGCCCAGGCTTGCCTGGCGTCTTACTGCCTGAAGGCAGACCTGAAAGAAGCCGTTTCGGCGCTGTCCAGCATCGATTGCAAAGGCACCACCTTGCGCAGCCGCGCCCAAGACGCCGCGCTGGCGGTGTGCCGCGCCAGCTACCGCTATACGGCAACGTTCAGCAAGCCCGAGCCCGCCCCGCAACTGAGTCAATTTCTGTTGTGGACGGCCCGCACGCAAGCCAGCGAAGCCAAGGCCGGTCTGGAGCAAGGCCATGCCATCGGTAACGGTGTAAACCTGACCCGCCTGCTGGCCGATCTGCCCGGCAATATCTGCACCCCCACCTATTTGGGCAAAACGGCTAAACAGCTGGCCAAAGAATTCAAGACGCTGAAAGCCGAAGTTTTGGAGCGCAAGCAAATTGAAGCCTTGAAAATGGGCTCATTCTTGTCCGTAGCCAAGGGTTCGGATGAGCCGCCTGCTTTCATCGTGCTGCGCCACACCCCTAATACCAAGACCAAACACGAGGACGGCCCTATCGTTCTGGTAGGTAAAGGTCTGACATTTGACTCGGGTGGTATTTCTATCAAGCCTGCCGGCAATATGGACGAGATGAAGTACGACATGGGCGGTGCTGCCAGCGTTCTGGGTACCATGCGCGCTATTGCCGAGCTGAATATCGACCGCGAAGTGATCGCTGTTGTAGCTTCGTGCGAAAACATGCCTAGCGGCCGCGCCAACAAACCTGGCGACGTTGTTACCAGTATGTCCGGCCAGACCATCGAAATCCTGAACACCGACGCCGAAGGCCGTCTGGTGCTGTGCGATGCGCTGACTTACGTCGAGCGTTTCAAACCTGCTGCCGTGATTGATATGGCAACCTTGACCGGTGCGTGCGTAGTGGCCCTGGGTCACATCAACACAGGTTTGTTCTCTACGGACGACGAGCTGGCCGAATCCCTGCTGCAAGCTGGCAAGCAAACCGGTGACACAGCATGGCGCATGCCTATGGACGACGCCTACCAAGAGCAACTGCGCTCGAACTTTGCGGACATGGCCAATATTGGTGGCCCACCTGCCGGTTCGGTGACCGCCGCTTGCTTCCTGGCCCGCTTTACCAAGGCGTACCGTTGGGCTCACCTGGACATCGCTGGCACTGCCTGGCGTGGTGGCAAGGACAAGGGCGCCACAGGCCGTCCCGTGCCCCTGCTGGTTCAGTACCTGCTTAATCAGTGTCGCTAAGCATGACCCGCGTCGATTTTGCATTCGGCGCGCCAGACCGCTTGCGCATGGCCTGCGAGGTCGTGCGCAAGCACTACGAGGCGGGCCGTCATGTGGTGGTGTATCTGTCCGATGCACGCCAACTGGCCCGCTTCGACCGCCTGCTGTGGGGTTTTGAATCCACCGCCTTTGTTCCCCACGTTCATGTGGACGACCCCTTGGCAAGCAGCACCGCTGTCCTGCTAACCAGCACCACACCGGTGCCTGCGGGTGAACAAACCTGGCTGTTAAATCTGGATACCCAATGCCCGCCTGGCTTTGAGCAATTTCCCCGTATTCTGGAGATTGTTTCCGAACGAGAAGCGGACCGTACCCAAGCCCGGGAACGCTGGCGCGTCTACCAAACCCAGGGTTGTAAATTGCATGCCCACAAACTGAGTGCTTGAATAATAAAGAAGATTCTTGATTATTCAGGTAATTGTCAGTTATTCTTGACCACTGATCTCTCTGTATTCTAAGGACTCATCATGAGCGAATTTCGTCAATCAAGCCTGCCTGAGCACAACGGCACCCTGGGCGCCCAGTCGCTGATTGCTCGCAATCGCGTCCTGCGCAACACCTACTGGCTGCTGGCCCTGTCCATGATTCCCACCGTGTTGGGAGCCTTGCTGGGCCTGTCCTCCGGCATTAACCGGGTCATGGGCGCCAGCCCCGGCCTGAGCGCCATTGTCTTTCTGGTCGGTGCCTTTGGCCTGATGTTCCTGGTCGAAAAGAACAAGAACAGCTCGCTGGGCGTTGCCCTGCTGATGGCTTTCACCTTCTTTATGGGCATCATGCTGTCCCGTCTGCTGGGCTTTGTGCTGGGCATGGGTAACGGCGCCCAGCTGATTATGCTGGCCTTCGGCGGTACCGCCGCCGTGTTTGGCGCTATGGCAACCATCGCCAGCACCACCAAGCGTGATTTCTCCGGCATGCAGAAGTTCCTGTTTGTTGGCGCTGTCATCTTGCTGGTTGCCGCCTTGGCCAACATCTTCCTGCAACTGCCAGCTCTGATGCTGACCATCTCGGTCATGGCCATCGGTATTTTCTCGGCCTTCTTGCTGGTTGATCTGCAACGCGTCATCAATGGCGGTGAAACCAACTACGTATCCGCCACCCTGGCTATCTACCTGGATGTCTACAACATCTTCAGCAACCTGCTGATGCTGTTGGGCGTGCTGGGCGGTAACCGCGAATAAAACCGCGATTTCCCTGGCTCTCCAAGCCCCCTTTCCAAGGGGGCTTTTTTATTCTGGATGAATCAGAATCCTTTCTGAAAGAATCACCCACAGGCTAGCCGCTGAGCGGGCCAAGTCTGATTGGCACCCCTGATCCCCCTGATCCAGGCTAGCGTTCCTACGGGGCTCCTGCGCCCCCCAGATACCGCTATCACCCTGACGGACTACCCTGTTTTTCGTGTCCAGAAACAGGCGCGCGGGTATAGTAAACCTTATAGAAAAATTTCCCCTTTGGAGAACACTGGTGGCAGTCTTTGAAACTCAACATATAGTCGATAATCTACGCGGTGCCCGCGAAGAATGGCGACAGGCGCATCAACGCTTGAACGAGCTTGAAGGCCAGGAATTTCCTTCTGTGCAGGCTTTGATTCGCGTCACCGAGCAGCTCAAAGGCATCCTCTTTCCCATGCGTCTGGGCAGTCCCGAACTGCGTCGTGAATACGAAGACCATTTCGTTGGCCACAACCTGGGCCAAGCCCTCAATACCTTGCTGAAACAAGCCCGTATTGAGCTGCGTCGTGCTGCGCTGGTCAATGGCTCGAATCAGGAACGCTGCGCCATTGATGATCAAGCCCACAAGGCAATCCAGTCCTTCGCGAATTTGCTGCCTCAGCTGCGTCGCACTTTGGACCTGGATGTAGTGGCGGCCTACCAAGGCGACCCGGCAGCCCGCAACGTCGACGAAGTGCTGCTGTGCTATCCCGGCCTGCTGGCCATGATTCACCATCGCATTGCCCACGCCTTGAACAAGCTGGATCTGCCCCTGACTGCGCGCATTATTGCTGAACTGGCTCACAGCCAAACGGGCATTGATATCCACCCAGGCGCTCAGATCGACCATTCCTGTTTTATTGACCACGGCACCGGTGTCGTGATTGGCGAGACGGCCATCATCGGCAAGCGCGTCCGTATTTACCAGGCTGTGACCTTGGGAGCCAAGCGCTTCAATAAAGACGAGAAAGGCTTGCTGCTCAAAGGTCAGCCCCGTCACCCTATTGTTGAAGACGACGTGGTTATCTATGCTGGCGCAACCATTCTGGGCCGCGTGACCCTGGGCGCAGGCAGCACCATTGGCGGGAATGTGTGGATTACGGAAGATGTGCCGGCTGGCTGCTCGGTCACTCAGGCCAATTTGCTACGCAATCAGCCCCTGGAATCCCATTGCCAGTCTAATCCTTAGGCTGCAAACCCCGTAGCATCAAGTCCAAAGCGGCAATGCCTTGTGCCAGACGCACTTCATTGCCGTCCTCTTCCTGGGCAATCCAAAAGGCGGCTTCGGCCAAGCTGCCATAAATCAAAAAAGCCAGGGCTTGAGGATCGGCCTGCGACACCACTCCCTGCTCCATCAACTCCGCAATCAATGCCTGCATGGAACGAATGCAATGGCGCTGGGATTGTGGTGACGCGCCCCCTAATACCGACCGCGCATCCCGTAGCACAATACGTTGAATTTCTGGCTCCAAGGCCATTTCCAAGTAAGCGTGACACCGGCGACGAAACCCTTCCCATGCATCCTGTGCGCTATCTGAAATAGCCTGCAGGCGCTCGTCCATCTCGGCATCCAGCTGCTCAACCACAGCGGCCAGCAATCCCTTTTTGTCGCCAAAGTGATGATAAAGAGCGCCACGGGTCAAACCCGCATGAGCGGTCAAATCATCCATAGAGGTCTCTGCAAATCCTTGCTCGCTAAAAAAATGACGAGCGGTGGATACCAGGGTGGCACGGGTCTCTTCCATTTCCGCACGGGTACGACGGGCCATCGGGCTCTCCTTACATACGCAACGTATATATATTTACATACGGATCGTATGAATATAAGATTCTATTCATACGCCATGTATGTATTGTCGCTTCGCCCTCTCTTTGTGGCAAGCCGCCGTGTTCTGGAGATCCCATGTTTTCCCCCTATCGAGCTCTTTTTTGCACCCCTGGCACCCGAGGCTTTGCCTTGGCGGGCCTATCGGCCCGACTAGCCTTACCGATGACCGGTATCGGCATCATCACCCTGCTTGCGCAACTGCGCGGAAGTTACGCCCTGGCAGGTGCTGTGTCAGCTACCTTCGTGCTGAGCTATGCCCTGCTTTCGCCTCAGATTTCACGCTTGGTGGATAAGCATGGACAAGCTCAAGTGTTGCCTTGGGCCAGTGCCATCAGTAGTGGGGGGCTACTTTTAATCGCCCTTTGCGCCTGGAGACAGGCACCCGCGTGGACTCTGTTTCCAAGTGCCGTACTGGCCGGTTTCATGCCCAGCATCTCGGCCATGATTCGCGCTCGCTGGACGGCCTTGTATCGTGGTCAAACTCGCTTGCAAACGGCCTACTCTCTGGAAACCGTATTTGATGAACTCAGCTTCATCACAGGCCCCGCTCTGTCAGTGGCCTTGTCTCTTGCGCTGATCCCGCAGGCCGGCCTTTTAATCGCTGCCTTATTGCTGATGCTAGGAGTCACCCTGCTGGTCCTGCAACGCAGCACGGAGCCTGCCCCTCTGGCCATCAATTCCGGCGCACCGAACGCAGGATCTGTCATCCGTCTGCCTCGTGTTCGTCTACTGGCGCTGCTAATGGCTGCTATGGGTCTAATCGTAGGCAGCGTGGATGTCGCCAGCGTCGCACTGACTCAGCAATGGGGCCGCCCCGCGGCAGCCAGCTTGGTTTTAGCGGTATACGCCAGTGGCTCTTGCTTGGCCGGGCTGCTATTTGGCGCGCGCCCTTTGTCTTTGCCACTACCCAGACTGTTGTTATTGGGCGGCATAGGTACTGCCCTGAGCTGTGTTCCTTTGTGGCTGGCAGGCAGCCTCCCCTCCTTGATGGCCGCTGTATTCCTGGCCGGGCTGTTCTTTTCTCCCACCATGATTGTGGCGATGTCTCTGCTTGAAGAGCTGACAGGCGAGCAAAGCCTGACTGAAGGCATGACCTGGTTGCTTGCTGGCTTGAATGTCGGTGTAGCGGCGGGCGCAGCGGTTTCGGGCTATCTGATCGATCACCAAGGAGCGGAAGCCGGATTTACGGTGGTATTGGGTGCCGCCCTTCTAGTGCTGGCCTTTGCAGGCTTGGGCAGCCAAAACCAACACACCCCTGTGACTAGCTAAAGCAGCTTTGCTACGCCTCTACTCTAGGAATAACTCAAATGACCGTCTCTAGCCCGACCAAAGACATTGCTGCGCCTCGCTGGTTTGCCGTGGCCGCTGTTGGACTTGCCACCTTTTCAGTCGTCACCACAGAAATGCTGCCCGTAGGCTTGCTGACTCTGATCGCCCAATCCCTGAATACCTCTGCCGGTTCAGCAGGTTTGTTGATTTCTTTACCTGCTTTGCTGGCCGCCCTGTTTGCCCCATTAGTGGTCTTAGGAGCTGGCAAGATGGACCGGCGCCGACTTCTATGCGGCTTGCTGCTTCTATTGGCTATGGTCAATTTGGCCTCGGCTCTGGCTCCCAGCTTTACCTGGCTCTTGGCCGCACGCATTCTGGTTGGCCTTTGCATGGGCGGGATCTGGGCCATTGCAGGCGGACTGGCATCCAGATTAGTACCCGCTTGGGCAATAGGTCTGGCCAGCTCCATTATTTTTGGCGGTGTCGCGGCCGCTTCTGTCTTAGGGGTTCCCTTGGGCGCACTACTTGGACAAGCGGCGGGATGGCGCTGGGCTTTTGGCTTCATGTCCTTTTTCAGCATCCTGGTCTTGCTGCTGCTTTATACCTGCCTTCCCCCTTTGCCCGTTTCTTCTTCCACACAGGTGCGTCAGTTCAGCGCGCAATGGGCCCGACGCTCAGTCCAACTGGGGCTGCTACTGACCGTGTTACTGGTTGCCGGGCACTTCATGGTGTTCACCTTCGTTCGGCCGCTGCTACTGAACGTGAGTGGCTTTGATGCGCAATGGATTAGCGCTTTATTGTTTGCTTATGGGATTGCAGGCATTACTGGCAATTTTTTGATCGGCTTGTTGGCACACAAATACCCCTTGGGCAGCTTGACGGTGATCGCGTCCGGGCTGCTGCTGTCCATGCTCCTGTATTTGACCGTGGGCACAAGCCAGCTTGGGGGTGGCAGCACCTTGCTGCTCTGGGGGCTGGCCTATGGCGGTGTCTCTGTGGGCCTGATGAGCTGGATGATGAAAGTTGCCCCTGATGCCGTGGAGATCGTCACTGCCCTGTATGTTGCCATCTTCAATATTGGTATTGGTCTGGGTTCCTGGGCAGGCGGCGGGCTGGCAGATTCCTTGGGCTTATCCGCCAATCTGTGGATCGCTGCCGGATTAAGCCTGGCTGCGCTCGCTCTCATCGGCTACCTACGCCGACATCACAATTAAGGTCGCAAGGACAAGGACAAGCCTGATCCCACTTTATTGATAACTTGCTAATGAGTGAACACCAGCAAAAAGCCCCTTTTTTATAAGGGGCTTTTCCAATAAATGCTCAAGTACTTTTACGCTCTGAACGCCACCAGCGCACACCGCCTTCCAGCGCCACAAGCAGCACAGCGATCCAAATCGGAATGTACGTCCACCACTGATCGGCTTGCATGGGCTCCCCCAGCAAAAGAAAGGCGACCCAAAACAAAAGCACGGGTTCCACGTAACCCAGCATCCCGAATAAAGCCAAGGGTAGCTGCCGGCTGGCGGACAAATAACTGACCAGCGCAATGGAGCTGATCAAGCCCAAGACGGGAATTTGCCAGAAAAGGCGGGGGTGTTGGGCAAACTCTCCCCACATTGTGGTGTCTTGTACAAACAGCAACCAACACGCAGGCAGAAATAGAAAGCTCAGGTCGAACCACAAAGACGCCAATGAGCCCAAACGCAAATAACGGCGCAACATGAAATACGGGGGATAGCCCAAAACCACAACGGCGGTCGCCCAGGACACGCTACCCACTCGCAAAAGCTCATGCAGCACACCGGCACCGGCTAACACCACCGCTACCCACTGGATCGTACTTAACTGGTCTTTGTAAAACAGGCGCCCTACCAGCACCATCATCAAGGGCAGCAGAAAGTACCCCAAGGACACATCCAGCGCCATCTGATGCAAAGGCGCCCAGACAAAGATCCACAGTTGCACTCCAACCAGGATTGCAGCCAATAACAGCAAAGCAAAATAGCGCCAGTTGCCAGGCCAGTGACGCAGCACCCAGCGGACTTCTCGCCAGCGCCGCGCACGAGTGATTACCAGGGCCAAAGCAGGCAAGCCCAGCACTATCCGCCAGGCGAAGATCTGCTCGCCGCTAAGCGGCTGCAAAACAGTCGCGTAGTAGTACAGGCAAGCGAATAAAGCTGAGGCTAGAACCGACAGCAACACGCCTTGTTTCATGCACTCACCATGCCCGCTCGCTGGCGCCGCACATAGGCATGCACCAGACTGAACAAGCGGTCACGCTTGAGCAAGGTGGCTGTATCCAAGGCTTTTGCCTCTTCGGTCACCATGAAAGAGGGTAAAGCGTCCAACAGATGCTGCATCATTTCTGGATGCTCGGCCATGAAACGGCATAACAGCTGATCCGGCTCCCACAAGCTGATCCCCAAACGCCGCAGCTCGGAACGATTGAAGTCTTTCAGATTGCGCGTCACAATCCCTACCCCAAGTTCAGGGTGCCGCTGCTGAGCCAGACGAGCGGTAGCAATCACATGCCAGTCCTTGGCATCGGAGTAGCGCAAATCTTTTTTGTACTCGCTGCTGTCGCCTAAATCAGCTTCCGGGTAGCGTTGCTGCAAGTGCTGCCACTGCTCCTCGATCGAGCTCGGCATCACTTTCCAAAGCCGGCCCGCATTCCGGCGCCACTCGTCCCCAATGACAGGACTCCACACCGGCTTGAACAACTGCTCGTCTGCCATGGCCAACAGCAGGCGTCGCAGGACATTGGAGATCAAGACACAGGTATCCAGGACCAGTACAGACGGAAGGGAGATGGCCATATTAATAGCGTTGCAACTGCATAAGAACGGAACGGGTGTGTAGGGGGCGGCCCAGCAAACTATTCAAGCGCTCTCGTAAACGAATACGCAGTTCAGGCTCACCATGAGGGTCATTAAAGTCGGGGACTTCCTCGTCAAACCCGTAGCCGGTTTCTGTCAGCAGCACCCATTCAAAGCGCCGCAGGGCTCCTGCCACGGGGGGACGAGGCACCTGGGCCAAATGAACTAGGGCCTCTTCGTAGGCATCGAACAGCACGGGATGGGGATCTTCGCGGGGCAAAAGACGAATCAGCAATTCGTTCATGTACCACGCGGACATCAAGGCCCTGCCCTTCAAAGGACGAATCCCTGCACAATCTGCCCGAGTCAGGGTTTTGACTTCGTTCTTGCCTGACCAAGCCAGCAGCAAAGGCTGGAACACAGACAAAGCAGGCCGCAAAACGGAATGCGGCCTTTTAGCGCCTTTGGCAACCAGGGGCACCAGCCCATGATTGCGTGTAAAGGCATGACAGATCAGTGACGTTTCACGCCAGGCACTGGTGTGCAGTATGTAGCCGGCTTCGTCCTGAAAGCGATGACGAAGATTACTCATACCCCAGGTCACGCAGGACCGCTTCACGATCGGACCAACCCTTGCGTACCTTGATGTACACATCCAGGAACACAGGTTTGTCGATCAACTTGGTAATGTCTTGGCGAGCTTCAGTGGCAATACGCTTCATGTGCATACCACCGGCTCCCAACAGAATCGGGCGATGGCTTTCACGCTCAACCACCACGCAGGCAGAAATGCGGGCGCCGTTCTCGTTCTCTTCCCATTGCTCGATAACCACCGTACAACCGTAAGGCAGTTCGTCACCCACCAGACGGAAGATTTTTTCGCGCAACAGCTCGGACGTAATGAAGCGCACCGAGCGATCGGTAATCGTCTCGGCATCGAACATGGCTTCGCCTTCAGGCAAACGTCCAGCGATCTCGTCCAGTAAAGGGCTCAGTTGCAGGCGCTTGGCCGCACTGACGGGAATCACCGCGCCGTATTCGAATTCTTGCGACAGGCGTGCAATATAAGGCAGCAAGTCGTTCTTGCTTTTAAGGGCATCAACCTTGTTGATAACCAAAATGGTCTTGCCGCCCTTAGGCAGCATAGGCAGCAACTCGGCATCCGACGACGACCATTTACCCGCTTCAACCACATGAACCACTACATCTACGTCTGCCAGAGCCTGAGTAACCACGCGGTTCATCATGCGGTTCATGGCGCCGCCGTGCTTGGTCTGAAAGCCGGGGGTGTCTACAAATATCATTTGATCGTGATCACGGGTTAACACGCTATTGATGCGGTGACGCGTGGTCTGCGCCTTGCGCGACACGATCGAAATTTTGCTGCCAATCAAAGCGTTGGCCAGTGTGGACTTGCCTACGTTCGGGCGTCCAACAATAGCCACGAAGCCGCAGCGAAAAGGGGTTTCTGTCATTGTGTATCCTGCGACACTGCCACGGGCAGGGTCAATTGTGAGGGGCGACGATGGCGACTGGCGCGCGTCGTCTTGGCTGGAAATTCAGCTTCTAAAATAGCGATGGCCTGCGTGGCGGCGGCCTGTTCAGCAGCGCGACGGCTGCTGCCACTGGCACGTACATGGATATTGAGCTTGGCGATCGTGCATTCGATATCGAACAACTGATCGTGTGCTGCGCCATGAGTGGCCACCACGGTATAGACCGGTAAATCCAGCTTGCGACCTTGCAGCAGTTCTTGCAGCAAGGTTTTGGGATCTTTCCCTAAGGTTTTAGGGTCCACATCAACCAGCATGGGCTCGTACAACTTGGTGATCACGGTTTGCGCCTGGATAAAACCTGCATCCAGGAACACCGCACCAAAAACAGCTTCCAGCGCATCGGCCAGAATGGAAGGACGGCGGAAACCACCGCTTTTCAACTCCCCTTCTCCCAAGCGCAAGTAGTCCGACAAACCTAGCCGCGTCGCGATTTCCGCCAAGGCGGCCTGCTTGACCAGATTGGCCCGCAGGCGCGACAAATCGCCTTCATCAATGCGCTGAAAACGGTCGAACAGCAAGGCGGCAACCGTAAAGTTCAGCACCGAGTCACCCAGGAACTCCAGCCGCTCGTTATGACGAGCGCTGTGGCTACGATGGGTCAAGGCCTGCTCCAGCAGGCCTATGTCTTTAAAGGAGTGGCCGATTGCGGCCTCAAGCAAAGCAAGACGTTTCATTAATGGAAGCGACCTATACGGCTAAGTTCGCGGAAATTCATCCAGATAAAGAAGGCGCGTCCCACAATATTCTCATCGGGCACAAAGCCCCAATAGCGACTGTCCAGACTATTGTCGCGATTATCCCCCATCACAAAGTAGTTCCCTTTAGGCACAACACAGGAAATGCCGTTGGAGAAGTACTCACAGGAATCACGATTGGGAAACGCGACGATAGGCATCAAACCTTGGGGCTGGGTCTTGTTCAGCAAGATATTGTGCTGCGTCTTGCCCAGCTCTTCCAGATAACGCCCGATATAGGCCGAACGATCAGGTTCGTAGTAATCACCGCTGCGCACTTGGGTTACCACTTTGCCGTTGATCGACAGCACCTTGTCACGGTACTCGACACGGTCACCAGGCACGCCCACCACACGTTTGATGTAGTCCACCGTAGTGTCTACCGGGTAACGGAACACAATCACATCACCGCGCTCGGGATGCCCCAAAGACACCACCTTGGCGCCACTGACTGGCAAGCGAATGCCGTACTCGTATTTGTTCACCAGAATCAAGTCGCCGTTTTTCAGCGTGGGCAACATGGAGCCCGACGGAATGCGAAACGGCTCGATGATAAAAGAGCGCAATACAAAGACGAACAAGATAACCGGGAAGAAACTGACGCCATATTCAATCCACCAAGGCATACGATTAGCCTGGTCGTAAGCCTCTTGGCGCAATTGCTGCAAATGCTCGGGGTCCTGGGCGGCCGTTTCCGGCACAGCCTGCATCGCAGCCTGCGCGCGCGCCTGACGGCGGCTACGCAGGGAGAAACGATCCAAGCACCAGATCACCCCGGTCAGTATCAGCAGTACAAACAAAATCAGAGCGAAATCCCAGCTCATCGGTTTCCTTTAAAGAAATTAAAGCAGTCCTGGCTGCGGTCGGCTTGGGCGGCCGACCAGAGCACTACTTATCTTCGACCTGCAAAATTGCCAAAAAGGCTTCCTGCGGAATTTCCACGTTCCCAACTTGCTTCATCCGCTTCTTACCTGCTTTTTGCTTCTCAAGCAGTTTTTTCTTACGCGAGATATCACCGCCATAACACTTGGCCAGCACGTTCTTGCGCAGTGCCTTGACGTTCTCACGGGAGATCACTTCGGCGCCAATAGCCGCCTGAATAGCAATATCAAACATCTGGCGCGGAATCAAGCTGCGCATCTTGGCGACCACTTCGCGGCCGCGATAGCGGGCATTGCTACGGTGCACAATCATGGACAGGGCATCTACGCGGTCACCGTTGATCAGGATGTCTACCTTGACCACATCGGCCGAACGGTATTCCTTGAACTCATAGTCCATGGAGGCGTAACCACGCGACACGGATTTGAGTCGGTCAAAGAAGTCCAGCACGATCTCGGCCAGCGGCATTTCATAGACCAAATTAACCTGACGGCCATGATAGGTCATATTTAACTGCAAACCGCGCTTGACTGTACACAGCGTCATGACCGGCCCCACGTATTCCTGGGGCATTAGCAGCGAAACCACAACAATAGGCTCGCGTACGTCTTCAATATGGGAGACTTCGGGCATGCGTGATGGGCTTTCGATCATCAACACTTCACCGTCACGGCGCTCTACTTCGTAAACCACCGAAGGCGCTGTGGTGATGATGTCCATGTCAAATTCGCGCTCCAGGCGCTCCTGGACAATCTCCATGTGGAGCAAGCCCAAAAAGCCGCAACGGAAACCGAAGCCCAAGGCTTGGGACACTTCAGGCTCGAACATCAAGGACGAGTCATTGAGCTTGAGCTTTTCCAGCGAATCGCGCAGCTGATCGTATTCGCTGCTCTCGACCGGGTACAGACCGGCAAACACCTGGGGCTTCACTTCCTTAAAGCCTGGCAGAGCCTTGTCAGCTGGCTTGCCTGCCAAGGTGATGGTGTCACCAACCTTGGCGTCCTCCAGTTCCTTGATGCCCGCAATGATGAAACCCACTTCACCCGCCGATAAATGAGGACGGTTTTCCGACTTGGGCGTGAACACACCAATGTGCTCGACCAAGTGAGTGGCGCGAGTGGCCATCAACAGAATTTTTTCCTTGGGCTTTAGTACGCCATTAACGATGCGCACCAGCATGACCACGCCCACATAGTTATCAAACCAGGAGTCGATGATCAAAGCCTGCAAGGGAGCACTGGGGTCTCCCACTGGGGCCGGGACGCGGGCCACAATAGTTTCCAGAATTTCGTCGATGCCCAGACCTGTTTTGGCGCTGGCCGCAATGGCGTCGCTGGCATCAATACCAATCACGTCTTCAACTTCCTGACGTGCGGCATCCGGATCTGCCGAAGGCAAGTCCATCTTGTTCAGTACTGGAATCACTTCTACGCCCTGATCCAGAGCGGTATAGCAGTTGGCAACCGTTTGCGCTTCCACGCCCTGGGAAGCATCCACCACCAGCAAGGCACCTTCACAGGCCGAGAGGGAGCGGCTGACTTCATAGGAAAAGTCCACGTGGCCGGGGGTGTCGATCAGGTTCAGGTTGTAAACCTTGCCATTCTGGGCCTTGTACTGCAAAGCGGCGGTCTGGGCCTTAATCGTAATGCCACGCTCTTTCTCGATGTCCATCGAATCCAGAACCTGAGTCGACATCTCGCGGTCGGCCAGGCCACCACAGCGTTGGATCAGGCGGTCAGCCAAGGTCGATTTGCCATGATCGATGTGAGCAATAATAGAGAAATTGCGGATGTGATCCATAAACCCGTTAATAAACAAAGAAAATGTTGAGGCTCAATGCCAGAGAGACGGCACAAAAAAGGGGCGCCCATGACGCCCCTTTTCAGTCCACGTGCCTGAAACACAAGACCCGTCCTGTCAGACGGGCGCACGTGGAGCCATTATCCATTCGGCGCTGACTGCGCCTCCGAATGGTGGCGGAGAAACTCCGGCCACAGGCCGGAGTTCATCAATGGCTATCATTTTAGCCGTTTTACAAAAATTTATTTCGATGGCGTAATCAAAACCCATTGCGACTGGCCGCCACGCAAAACCAACAAGGCCGCTGCTTTGGATTTATCCAAGGAAGCCACCATTTTAGCGTATTGATCCGGTGTCCCTACGTCTTTGTCGTTGACACGCAAAATAAGATCACCAGGCTGCAATCCAGCTTCGCTGGCCGGGGCTGCTGCTTCAGTGACCTGAACCGCACTTTCCACACCCAGACGCTTCAGATCAGCAGCCGGAACTGCTGTCACTTTCAAGCCAAATGCGTCAGCAGTGCTGGCAGCCGGGCTGTCTTTTTCATCCTTGGCGGCAGCGGCGGGGGTACTGGACGGCATTTCTTCCACTTCAATCTTGACCGTCTGCACTTTGCCCTTGCGCCAGATTTCCAGCGTGGAGCTTTGACCTGGCTTGGTGCTGCCCACAATACGTGGCAAATCGGTCATCTGGTCAATGGATCGACCATTGAATTTCAGAATTACGTCACCGGACTGAATACCGGCTTTAGCAGCAGGACCCCCCTCTTCCACGCTGCTGACCAAGGCACCCTTGCTATCTTTCAAGCCCAGTGCGTTGGCCACATCATCGGCCACAGGGGTAATCTGCACGCCAATACGGCCACGGGTGACTTTGCCGTCAGACTTGAGCTGTTCGACCACATTCATGGCTTCGTCGATAGGAATAGCCAGGGAAATACCCATAAAGCCACCGCTACGCGAAATGATCTGGGAATTTACACCCACCACTTCACCGTTCAGATTGATCAGCGGACCGCCGGAGTTACCGGGATTCACCGCCACGTCAGTCTGAATAAAGGGCAGGTAATCACCCGTTTCACGGTTGATTGCACTGACGATACCGGACGTCACAGTGGACTCCAGACCGAAGGGCGAGCCAATGGCCAGGACCCACTGACCCTTTTTAAGCTGCTTGGAATCACCAATCGTCATGGGTTTCAGATCTTTGGCTTCGATCTTGATCAAAGCCACGTCGGTGCGCTCATCCGTACCAATGATCTTGGCCGGATATTCCTTGCCGTTGCTCAAGGTGACAAAAATCCCGTTGGAATCAGCCACCACGTGATTATTGGTCAGGATGTAGCCGTCAGCGGAAATAATAAAGCCCGAGCCCACACCACGAGGAACGGTCCGTTCTTGGGCCTGTGGTGCATTGCCGCCACCATGCGGGCGCTGAGGCGCCATGCCCGGAGGCATGAAATCTGGACCGAAGAACCAGCGGAACATATCGTAAGGATCGGAACCGGGGCCCATTGCAGGCGAACGAACCTGAACGGCTTCCGTCGTACGGATATTGACGACGCCATCCTCAGTCTTGGCGACAACGCCCGTAAAATCAGGCAGCCCCAGCGTCGTGCTCTGGACTTGTTCTGCCGTGCTAACAGGCTCAGCCTGAGCATGGGCGACAGGCGCCGCAGCTGCAAACAGCACGGCGGCTGTCAAAGCCGAGAGAACAGGAATACGCATTTTTTGACTCGATTTTTCCATTCAAATACTCCTGGTGGACGATGGTCAATGTGTCCGGGATAGAGGGGTAAATTGGGTACCTTCAAGCAAGGCGCGCAAAGTCTGTACAGGAACAGCGCCGGTACTTGTCAAAACATAGTCGTTAATGCGGCTACGGTACATATTCATGGAGCCACGGTGAAACGCACCCAGGCTGTTTTCTTCAGCCTCCGGGGTACCCACCCGCTCCAGGAAAACGGAGATCGCAGCCAGACCGTCAGACATCATCAGATGCGTCACCTGACGCCCGGCGCGCATGGGCCTGAGCATTTCAGAACGCAAGGTAAAACCAGCGGGCAAGGCAAGATTCCAGCCCAGCTCGTTTAAATCAATTTTCCGCACTTCAGGCTCGACCACTTCCCATTTGCTGGGATTCCAGTTGGTGCGCAACTCCTGCAAATCAACATGTTCACCAAAGGCAACAGAGGCGAACGCAATCTGATCCACAACCGCTTGTTGCGGGTCCAGCGTTTGCATCTTGAGCAGCAAGTGGTGATCCGTGTCCGCGCACACCCGGTAGCCGTAGCGCTGATCGTCTTTAGGGACAAGCTCAATCAGATCACAAGGGCGTCCAGCTACCCGCTCGCGGGAAGGCAAACGGCGCATATCGTAAAAATTAGGCAATTGGCTGACATCACCGACCAGGAAACTGGGAAAGCGCTCGTTTTCACGGCGCTCGATCACCACCATTTTCTTTTCGGGAATCAGACATTGCGTCACTTCGTTCTGACGCAAAAATTCGCGAGGCTCACCGTCCAGAATTTCCAGACGCTCGCGCTCGCCGGTGCCGTCAATAATGTGCACCAGCTTCATAGACTGGCTGGACTGATCCTGGGTGTAAATAATGACCCCGGAGTAATCCAGATCACGAGCGGCTTTATGCACTTTCTGCAGCCAGGGCAAATCCAGCGGCTCAAGCCCGGTTGCGTCCTGAGCCAGTACGGGTGTTGTACACAATATCGCCAGGGAAAAGGCAAACAGGCCCTTGTAGAGACGTGCCAAGGCCACCTGCGACGGCATACGTACAGACCTCATTGACCCAAGGCTCCACTTTCAAAAGAAACATGGCGTACCGGACCGGTACCAACAAAGTCACGGTGCAAATCCGCGTAATCATTCCAGAGTTGCTCGTCCTGAGCGCTGGCCATCAAGGTGCCCGGCGCCGAGCTGACACCCATGTACGGCAAACCGACCCACAAGGCAGCCGCAACAGCGGCTACGGCCGCCAAGCCGCTCACGCCGTAGCGTTGGACCAGGGGCCGCTTCATGGCGTTGGGAGCGAGCACGGTGGGCTCTTCGTCAATCGCTTTGGACAGACGCGCGTAAAAACGATCCGAGGTACGGATCGCCAAGGCGTCGGTACGCATGACGTCACCAATCAAATGGTAGGCATCCCAAACTTGACGCCCATAGGGGGAGTCCAGTTCTTCGGGGCGTATTTCAGCCTCACCATCCACCCAGGAGGACACAGCGGCCTCCCAGGCATTAAGTTGTTCGTCATCGGAATGGGATTTCAAGGCTTGCATCATCAATCCTTACCACCGTCGTTCACTATCTTCACCATCCAGTATGGGACGCAATTGCGCAGCAATCGCATCACGAGCCCGAAAGATGCGTGATCGCACAGTTCCTATAGGGCAGTTCATGGTTTGAGCGATGTCTTCATAGCTCATACCCTCAATTTCACGTAGCACGATCGCCGTCCGTAATTCTTCCGGCAGAGCCTGGATTGCACTGTTTACAGTCTCGGCAATCTGGCGGCTGACCATCATGGACTCCGGCGTGCTGATATCACTTAGGTTATCGATTCGGTCAAAAGTTTCACCTTCTTCTGTTTCGACGTTCTGTAAAGTGTTCGGACGTCGTGCTGCCGAGGCCTGCCAGTTACGGGCCGTATTGATCGCAATGCGGTAGAGCCAGGTGTAAAAAGCACTGTCGCCCCGAAACTGAGGGAGCGCTCGATAGGCTTTGATGAAGGTTTCTTGTGCCACGTCCTCGACCTCGGACGGTTCACGCACCATGCGGCTGAGCAGACGCATGATCTTGCGCTGATACTTCAGTACCAGCAGGTCAAAGGCTCGCTTATCCCCACGCTGAACACGTGCAACTAGTTCGGCATCGGTATCGCGTTCACTCATTAAGAATCCTTATTCTGAGCACGGACCTGATGGGACAGCCGATTGACACGAAGGCACAATGCCCACCATGCCTGCTGCGGCTGGGCGTGACGCCATAACGTGACAGTACTTGCGCTTGTGCCGGACAAGTCACCCAGCAAACGTAAAGTCAGAAACCAGGGAGAGCGCCAGACCTGCTCAATATATACGGCTTGCCCAGGTGATCCAGCGCGTTGCAGGGAGTATATCCCTGCCCGATAGGCTAGTGTAGCGTGACCGTCCCATCTCGGGCGAGTGCAAGCATACAAAAAGTAAGCCCACAAAGCACCGGCTGAAACGGCCAAAATCCAGGGAAGCTGCCAGCTATAAAGGGTCCAGGCTACGCCCAGCGCCATTAAAGCATAGACAAAAACACCCAGTCGGCGCATCGGAGCCGGGGCTCCGATCGACCAGGACTGGGCGTCACGAGTGGGACAGTCCACTTTAACGAAGACGACGAACCACCATCGAACCGTTAGTGCCACCAAAACCGAAGGAATTGGACAGGGCAACCTCAATCTTCATATCACGCGCTTGGTTAGCGCAGTAATCCAGGTCGCAAGCAGGGTCCTGGTTGAAGATATTGATAGTCGGTGGCGAAATCTGGTTATACACCGCCAAGGTAGTGAACACCGCTTCGATACCACCTGCGGCACCCAGAAGGTGGCCGGTCATGGACTTGGTGGAGTTAACCACCAGTTTGTAGGCATGATCGCCAAAAGCCAGCTTCAGGGCTTCGGACTCGTTCACGTCACCTTGTGGCGTAGACGTGCCATGCGCATTGACGTAATCCACTTCATCGGCATTGATGCCACCGTTACGCAGGGCGTTCACAACGCCACGGCGTGGACCATCGCGATCTGGCGAGGTGATGTGGTGAGCATCGGAGCTCATGCCAAAACCGGAGAACTCGCCATAAATGCGGGCGCCACGTTTCTTGGCATGTTCGTACTCTTCCAGCACCAGTACGCCAGCACCCTCGCCCAGCACGAAGCCGTCGCGATCCACGTCCCAAGGACGGGATGCGGTAGTGGGGTCGTCGTTACGGGTAGACAGAGCACGCATGGCAGCAAAACCACCGATGCCCAAGGGGGACACGGTCGATTCAGCACCACCGGCAATCATGACATCAGCGTCGCCGTATTCGATCAGACGAGCGGCATCGCCAATGGAGTGCAAACCTGTTGTACAAGCTGACACAACGGCGTAGCTGGGGCCTTTCAGGCCCAGGCCGATAGACAATTGGCCCGATACCAGGTTAACCAGGGATCCAGGCACAAAGAACGGGGAAATCCGACGTGGGCCCCGTTCCAAATATTCTTTTTGGGTTTCTTCGATACGAGGCAAGCCACCAATACCCGAGCCGACAATAACGCCTGCGCGTTCTGCATCGATGGTATCGATATCCAGGCCACTATCCTTCCAGGCTTGCATGCCAGCCACCACGCCGTAATGGATAAAGGTATCCATTTGCTTGGCTTCTTTGGTGGAAATGTATGGCGTTAAATCAAAATCCTTGACCTCACCCGCAATCTGGGCACTCAGGGCCGAGGGATCGAAACGGGTAATACGCCCAATGCCCGAACGCCCATTGACGATGTTATCCCACGCGGTAGGAATATCGTTGCCGACCGGGGAAATAATACCCAGCCCGGTAATCACGACACGTCGCTTCACGGATGACTCCTAAACACAAAAAAAGCGGTTTAAAGGGAATAACTGCGTCTTGCAAGCGAAAGCCGCAGGGCACAAGCTACTCTCTGGAAACCGCTCTGGAGCGAGGGCGTGCACAATGCCGCCCACCCTCTTAATTGAACTTACTGCTTGCTGTGAGAATTGATGTAGTCCACAGCTTGCTGGACCGTCGTGATTTTCTCAGCTTCTTCGTCTGGTATTTCGGTTTCGAATTCGTCTTCGAGCGCCATCACGAGCTCGACCATGTCGAGCGAGTCGGCACCGAGGTCGTCGAGAAAAGAAGATTCGTTTTTGATCTCGGCTTCGTTAACGCCAAGTTGCTCAGCGACGATCTTCTTGACGCGCTGTTCGATGCTTTCCATGCAGATTCTCCAAGTTGGGAAAAATTCCCGCAAATTATAGCCAATCCATACTACTAAGAGGGATAAGCCATGACAAAAAACGGCGTTCTTGTATGAGGCCCAACGTCATTCTTGCAACGCCGGCTCAAGCAATAGGCCCCAAATAATCCCGCAATTTTACCTCAGCCGGGCGCGATGCCAAGCCTTACATGTGCATACCACCATTCACATGGATGGTACTGCCCGTAATATATTGCGCTTGCGACCCGGCCAGGAAGGCTACCGCGTTAGCGATATCCTCGGCAGCGCCAAGGCGTCCCAGGGGGATTTGCGACAAAATCGCAGCTGACTGCTCAGGCGTCAAGGACCGAGTCATGTCGGTATCAATGAAGCCGGGAGCGACGCAGTTAACGGTGATATTACGGCTACCCAGCTCGCGCGCCAAGGCACGGCTCATGCCCGCCACACCGGCTTTGGCCGCTGCGTAGTTGGCCTGACCAGGGTTACCGCTCTCGCCCACTACGGAAGTAATGCTGATGATACGGCCCCAACGGGCTTTCATCATGGGGCGGATCACCGCACGCGACAAGCGAAACACAGCGCTCAGGTTGGTCTGGATAACGGCATCCCAGTCCTCGTCCTTTAAGCGCATGGCCAGATTATCGCGGGTAATCCCAGCATTATTAACCAAAATGTGCGGACCGCCGTCTTCTTTGCTCAGCGCCGAAATCAAGGCTTCGCAAGCTTGTGGGTCGTCCACGTTCAATACTTGGCCGTAGCTGCCGTTCTGATCCAGCACGGCGGAGATCGCCTGTGCACCGGTCTCAGAGGTTGCGGTACCCACAACCTTGGCACCACGCGCCATCAATTCTTTTGCAATAGCCTGACCAATACCGCGCGATGCGCCAGTGACCAGGGCAGTTTTGCCACTAAGATCCAAATCTTGCATTTACGCTCCCTCAAGGGCTTCAAGTGTTGCCTGCAAAGAGGCAGGGTCACTGATCGACAAGGCAATCAGGTCACGATCAATGCGCTTGATCAGACCCGTCAGCACTTTGCCGGGACCACATTCAACCACATGTGTGACACCCTGAGCTTTCATGGCCTGAATGGTCTCTACCCAGCGCACGGGATGCCATGCCTGGCGAACCAGGGCGTCTTTGATCTGTTCAGGGTCAGTAGGCGCTTGCACGTCTACGTTATTGATAACGGAGATCGCGGGCGATTTCACATCCACCGAGGCCAGAGCCTGGGCCAGAACGGCAGCAGCCGGTTCCAGCAGGCTGGAGTGGAAGGGAGCCGACACAGGCAGCACCAGAGCGCGTTTGGCACCGGCTTCTTTAGCCAAGGCACAAGCACGATCTACAGCTTCTACATTTCCGGCAATCACGACCTGAGCGGGCGCATTGTAGTTCACAGCCTGAACAATCTGCTGACCTTCAGAGGCGCGAGCACACACATCACGCACCTGATCGTCATCCAGGCCCAGTACAGCCGCCATGGTGCCCACACCAACCGGCACAGCAGCCTGCATGGCATCAGCACGTGCACGCACCAGCGGTACAGCCTGCTCCAGACTCAAGGCACCGGCAGCGGTCAAGGCCGAGTATTCACCCAGGCTATGGCCCGCCATGACAGCAGGAACGGGCCCACCCGCCTGAATCCAGGCTTGGTACATGGCCACGGCGCTTGCCAGCATGACAGGTTGAGTATTCGTTGTAAGGTTCAGTGCATCAGCCGGGCCTTGAGCCATCAACTGAGCCAAATCCTGACCCAGCGCTTGGCTGGCTTGTTCAATGGCTTGCTGCACAACAGCTGACTCGGACCAGGCATCAAGCATGCCCACGGACTGCGAGCCTTGCCCTGGAAAGACAAACGCAATTTTCATGGTAGAAAAACCCAAAGAGAGGAGGCGGTAATCCGGATCGCGCTACTTAGCAGCGGACCAGTACCGAGCCCCAAGTAAAGCCGCCACCCACGCCCTGCAACAACGCCAGGTCTCCGGCGCGGATGCGACCATCCCGACGAGCAGCATTCAGGGCAAGAGGCACACTGGCTGCCGAGGTGTTGGCATGTTGATCAACCGTGATAACCACCTTCTCGGAGGGGATACCCAGCTTACGACCTAGAAAATTGATGATACGAACATTGGCCTGATGCGGGACCAGCCAATTGATATCGGCCAAGGAAACGCCAGCCTGTTCGCAGACTTGATGGGCCGAAGCGGCCAGAGAGGTGACGGCCAGTTTGAATACCGCCTGACCATCCATACGCAGGAAAGGATCGCCCACGACCTGCCCGTGCGAGACATTGCCTGCCGCACACAAGATACCCATTTGACTGCCGTCCGCATTGAGCTGGGCGGCCAGAATGCCGGGTTCGTCGCTAGCTTTCAGAACAACCGCACCGGCACCGTCACCAAACAGCACGCAGGTAGAGCGATCGTTCCAGTCCAGAATGCTGGAGAACACTTCAGCACCGATGACCAGGGCATGGCGTGCACGGCCCGCTTTGATCATGGCATCGGCGGTGGTCAGAGCATAAACAAAGCCGCTGCATACTGCTTGCACGTCGTAAGCGGCAGCACCTTTGTTGCCCAGTTCGGCCTGTACCAGACAGGCGGTGCTGGGAAAAACGTAATCGGGGGTGGAAGTGGCCACCACGATCAGGTCCAGATCCTGGGCAGTAATGCCCGCATCTTCCAGTGCCTGACGCGCAGCCTGAGTTGCCAAATGACTGGTACGAACACCAGGATCGGCAAGATGACGCTGGTGGATACCGGTACGCTCAACAATCCACTGATCGGAGGTTTCGATACCCTTTTGAGCCAGCTCAAGCGCTAGATCATCGTTAGACACAATCCGAGGAGGCAGGTAGCCGCCTGTACCGATAATCTTGGCAAATATCGTCATTTTATGTTCCCGATCAAGCCCGTTCTTATGAGGACGAGGGCTCTGAAGTATGGCGTGTATCTGGTTCGCCGCCTTGAGCATCCTGCAAGCTTACGCTTTGCATAATGCGTTCGACTGCCTGGCTGGTGCCGCTAAGCAGACCGTTGAGCACCGCACCGCGGGCCCGCTGCAAAGCATAACCGAAAGCATAGGCATCGGCAGAACCATGACTCTTGATAACAATACCGCGTAAACCCAAAAGGGCTGCACCGTTATGACGGCGATTATCCACCCTATCGCGGAAACGATTCAAGACCGGACGGGCCAACAAAGCGGATACTTTGCTCAAGGGGTCACGGGTAAATTCGTCGCGCAGCATACTGCCGACCATTTTGGCCAGCCCTTCCATGGACTTCAGAACCACATTGCCGACGAACCCATCGCACACCACGACATTGACAGTACCTTTGCAGATATCGTCACCTTCTACGTTGCCGTAGAAGTTCAGTCCGCTGGAGCGCAACAACTCAGCCGCCTTTTTGACGACCTCGTTGCCTTTGATGACCTCTTCCCCAATATTGAGCAAGCCCACCGTAGGACGCTCGTGACGGTCCACAATACTGGCCAGCGCAGATCCCATAATGGCAAACTGCAACAGGTGTTCTGCGGAGCAATCCACATTGGCACCCAGGTCCAGCATGATCGTGGCCCCGCCCTTTTGATTAGGGATGGACGTGGCAATGGCTGGGCGATCAATCCCATCCAAAGTTTTGAGTACGTAGCGCGAAATTGCCATCCATGCGCCTGTGTTGCCCGCAGAAATGCAGGCATCAGCTATCCCGTCCTTGACGGACTGGGCAGCCACTCGCATGGAGGAGTCTTTTTTGCGGCGCAAAGCCACCTCGACCGAATCGGCCATGGTGACAACTTCGGATGCAGGAAGAATGTCGTACCAGGAGGTATCGACATTCCCTTGCGCACGCAATGTTTGCTCGATGGCCTGAGGCTCGCCAACCAATAAGCAGTGCACATCCGGATAGCGCTTGGCAAAAAGCAGCGCTGCAGGGACAGTGACGGATAAACCGATATCGCCGCCCATGCAATCGATGGCAATACGTATTTTTTTGTTAGACATCAAGCATGCAACCTATGTTGCTTGCAACGACAAAGAAACTATTACTCGTCGTTCTTTGTTTTCAGCACTTTACGGCCACGATAGATGCCGTTGGGGCTGATGTGGTGACGCAGGTGCAATTCGCCAGTCGTTGGCTCGATAGCCGTCGAAGGACCAGTAAGCGCGTCGTGCGAACGACGCATGTTACGCCGGGACGGGCTCTTTTTATTCTGCTGAACAGCCATGATGACTCCTGTAGATGGACAACCCCGAATAAATGGGTGCAGCCCGAAAAATTAACGAATTAGTAACAAACAATCAAGACTTCTTGAGCGAGCCCAAGACGGCAAACGGGGATGGCCGCTCGAAAGCAGATTCATCCAGGTCGTCCGATTTGGCTTCCATGGACAGCGACTGAGCGTCGGGGCAAACCTCATGGCGCGGCACATAAGGCACGCTGAGAATCAGTTCGTCCTCGACCAGTCCCAGGACATCCATCTGGCCTTCACACAAGATGCGATCAGGACCTTCTGTATCGTCATCATCCAGTTCCAGCTCAGCCTCGGTTGCCACAATCTGTACTTCGTTAGAAATATCGATGGGCCACTCGAAGGGCTTTACGCAGCGCTGGCATTCCAAAATGACACTACCTTTGGCCTGCACATGCACAAAGCGGCGCCGGGCGGAATCTTCCCGGCCCGATACGCTCCATTCAACGCTTAAATCGCCTTGATCGGGCAAATCGGATACCAGACGAGACAGGTCGCCCACCCGCACCTGACCCGCCATTTTCTGGGGGGCACGAGCTAGATTCAAGGTGTCGATATACTGTGTCGTCATGTGTAGGTTTTAGGCATCAAGCCACGGTGTAACTTAGGTCTTGATGCTGCTTGTTTGTTTTTACTGCTTGGTATCGCGCAAATGCTCTACCGCTTTGGTTTTGCTGCCCCACGCCATTGAACCTATTGAAACAAAGCCGGTAAGCGACTGGAGTACTAATAAAAGCACCGCAATGCCAAACCGATTCGTTCAAATAGTGGTTTGTTGCCCGGCCGCACAAAAGTGCAAGGTAAGCCAAACCATTTCAATAACGAAGAAAACATTAGATAATACCGTGCTAAGCACAAGGCAGTCAAACCAAAGCACAGCTAAAACACACTATGCGTCTCATCCTTGCATCAAGCTCAGTCTATCGCCGCGCTATGTTAGCGCGTTTAGGCTTGCCTTTCACCTGTCAATCTCCTGACATTGATGAAACCCCGCTTCCGGGGGAGGCTCCGGCTCCGCTGAGCCTGCGTCTGGCGCGTGAGAAAGCCGCCCGCATTAGCCAGCTCAACCCAGGCGCGCTGGTCATTGGCTCGGATCAAGTGGCCACCTCCGGGCAAGACGCCATTGGCAAGCCTGGCGATCATGCGGGAGCACAGCGACAACTGCGTCAATTAAGTGGCCAGCACATCGATTTCCATAGCGCTTTATGCGTCACAAACGGACAGGAATTTCTGTGCAGCGATATTGTTACCAATTGTCGTTTTCGCAAGTTAAGCGATGAAGAAATTGAACACTATCTGCTGGAAGAAAAACCATATGACACCGCAGGCAGTGCCAAAGCCGAAAGCCTGGGCATTGCCTTGATGGAATCCATGCGCTCGGACGATCCCACGGCCATTATTGGCTTGCCCTTAATCGAGCTGTGCACCATGCTGCGCCACTTTGGCCTGAACCCCTTGCGCCCCAACCCTCTGACTCTTTCTGTTTAGGACCTATTCACTCATGCCCCAAGCCGCCCCCTTGCACCTGATTCCCGTTGGACTGAGCGAGAGCCCGGTCAGTGGCTGGCTGCCTGCTGATGTTCGCGCCCTGACACGCGAACTCACCGTTTTTATTGCTGAGAATGCCAAAACAGCCCGCGCCTTCCTGAAGCTGATTGAGCCGGTTGTGCCTCTGCAGGAAATCACCATTCACACCCTGGATAAACGCGGCAACAAGCCCGGCGAAATGCGTGAATGGCTGAAACCCGCCTTGCAAGGCCAGGCAATTGGCCTGGTGTCCGAGGCTGGCTGCCCGGCAGTGGCTGATCCCGGCGCGCTGGTGGTGGCAATGGCCCACGAGATGAAAATCCCGGTGCGCCCACACGTAGGCCCCTCTTCCATCTTGCTTAGCCTGATGGCCAGCGGTCTGGACGGCCAGCAATTTGTGTTTCATGGCTATGCCCCCGTGGATGCCAACGCCCGCGCCAAACAGCTCAAACAGTGGGAAAGCCAATCGCAAACGCTGAAACAAACCCAAATCCTGATCGAAACACCCTATCGCAATCAGGCGATGTACAGCACCTTGCTGCAAGCTTTGAAACCCATGACCCGCCTTTGCCTAGCGCGCGACCTAACCGGTTCACGCGAATTAATCCAGACTGCCACCATCGAGCAATGGCGTGAACGCCAAGCCCCTTCCCTGGACAAAACCCCGTGCATTTTTCTGTTTCTGGCTGGCCGCTAAGATGAAACCCCTGTCGTTTTTCAGCCCCGCCGTAAAGCGCGGTTTTCAGATTGGCGTCCTTAGCCTGACAGCGCTATTAGCAGCCTGTGGCAGCAGCGGCCCCTATAAGCTGGATGACAGCTATAGCGCGCAAGGCCAAAACAGCCGGGTCCGCTATCTGGTCATGCACTACACCGCTGGCGACCATGCAACATCACTGAAAGTGCTGACGCAGCGCGATGTCAGCGCCCACTATCTGGTCAGCGACGAGCGGCGCCCTACTGTTTACCGCCTGGTTCCCGAAGAGCGCCGCGCCTGGCATGCAGGCCTGGGCTCCTGGTACGGTTTCACGGATCTGAACACCGGCTCGATTGGTATCGAAATAGTCAATATGGGCCGCCTGGCTGATGGACGCTGGGCCCCTTATAGCGCCGCACAGATTGAAGCACTAAAAGTATTGGTGAAAGATCTGGCCCAGCGACATGGTGTCTCGCCACGCAATATTATTGGACATAGCGATGTCGCCCCTCAGCGCAAGCTGGACCCAGGCCCTCATTTCCCCTGGAAGGAACTGGCTCAGGCCGGCATAGGCCGTTGGTACAAAGAGCCGCAAGCACGTGCGCTTCAAGCTCAGTACGCAACGCGCCCTTTACCTTCCGCATCCCAGGTGCAAGCCTTATTGCGTAAAGCAGGCTATGAAACCCCGGACAGTGGCATTTTCGACAAGGCCACACAAAACGTGCTGGCCGCCTTCCAAATGCACTATCGCCCAGCCCGTTACAACGGCGTACTGGATGCAGAAACTGCCGCTATTTTGCAAAGCCTGGATTGATATCAAAAAAGGGTAATAAGCGGCACGCTTATTACCCTTTTAACTATGTTCTACATGCTTAGCTGGCCACCGTCTCAGCACAAGCAAAATCAATAAGACCGCCCCGTAGACATACACCTCCACCACATCATTTTTACCTGCGCGAATCAGATAAAAGTGCAGAAGGGACAGCCCGGCGGCTAGATACACCGTGCGATGCAAACGGCTCCAAGCGCGCCCAAGACGCTTTTGCCATCCCTGTGTAGAGGTCAGCGTCAACAAGAGCAAGATCAGCACAGCAAAAACACCAATGGCTATCAGCGGCCGCTGGACTATGTCCTGCCACATGGACTGCCAACTGCCGGAGCGATCCCACCACGCCCAGGCCAAAGTATGCAAGGCCGCATAAAAGAAGGTAAACAGGCCCAACATGCGTCGCCACCGAACCAGAGCGGCCTGAGCCAACAGGCGTCGCAACGGACTTAACGCCAGGGTCAGCAGCAAGAGCACCAGAGCCCAAATCCCGCTGGAGCGGGTTAAAAACTCGGCCGGGTTGGCACTTAAGCCATTATTGAACCCCAGCCAGACCCAGCGCCCCAAGGGAAACAAGCCTAAGAGAAACACCAAAGGCTTGAGTCGATCCAGCTGCGCAGCTTTCCAGGTAGCCATTAGTAATAGCGCCTTAAATCCATATCAGCGTACAAACTGGCTACATCATCGGCGTAGCCATTAAAAGGCAGTGTTGGTTTCTTGGTCGCAAAAAAACCTGAACCTATGACTCGTTCTGTGGCCTGACTCCAGCGCGGATGAGGCACTTGCGGGTTCACATTGGCGTAAAACCCGTATTCATGTGGCGCTACCCGCATCCAACTGGACTGAGGCATGCTGTCTGTCAAGGTGATGCGGACCAAGGACTTGGCCGATTTGAAACCGTATTTCCATGGCACGATCAAACGCACCGGCGCACCGTTCTGAGTGGGTAGGGCCTTGCCATACAGCCCCGTTGCCAACAGAGTCAGCGGGTGCATGGCCTCGTCCAGCCGCAGCGCTTCTACATATGGCCAGTCCAGAATGCGGGATCGAAGACCCGGCATGGTTTCTGGGTCTGCGGCTGTCTCAAAGCGCACGAAGCGGGCGCTCCCTAATGGCTCGGCCTGTTGCAATAAAGCAGACAGGGAATAGCCCACCCAGGGAACCACCATGGACCAGGCCTCAACGCAGCGCAGCCGGTAGATACGTTCTTCCAAGGGAGCCAGCTTCAGGATCTGATCCATATCCAGAGTCAGAGGCTTGTGCACCAGACCGTCGATCTGCAAGGTCCAGGGCTCTGTCTTGAATGCACCAGAATTACGGGCAGGGTCTTCTTTGCCCGTACCAAATTCATAGAAATTATTGTAGGAGGTGATGTCAGACTCGCTGGTCAGATCATCATCCAGTCGCCAGCGCTGGGAGGGGCTGGCCTGCAAAGGCTGCCCGGCAGGTACAGCTTGCGCCAGCCCCGGCAAGCTGGCCGCCAAGGCCAGCGCACCGGGAGCCTGCAAAATCAGCCGACGGCGATTGCGCCAGACGGATTCATCCGTAATTTCAGAAGGTCGTATAGCGGGCGAGCGTAATTTGAACATCTCCATCTCCTGTCTTGTGCCAGCCGGGCAAGATGGCGATGCTAGCCGCTTGCCTGAAATCAGATACGTTCTAAAACCCAGTCGCGCATTTGCGCCACATTATCGACCATGACGGTGGGCTCGGCCTTGGCCAGTGTTTGCGGGTCATGGGCACCATAGGTGACGGCCACACTATCCATACCGGCATTGCTCGCCATATGGATATCATGAACCGTGTCGCCCACCATCAACACCTGCTCGGGCTCCAGCATCAGTTCATTCAACAACTGATGCAGCATTTCCGGGTCTGGTTTGCTACGGGTTTCGTCTGCACAGCGGGTTGCATCAAAAAAAGTGCTCAGATTGACCTGCTGCAAGACCCGGTCCAGACCTTGGCGGCTTTTACCAGTCGCCACACCTAAGGCAATCTGGCGGCCACGAAGTTCACCCAGAAAGGGCAAAATCCCGTCAAATAATTTGATGTGCGGATCGCGCTGCATGAAGTGATAGCGGTAACGCTCCAGGAACTCCGGCATTTGCTCGGCCGTCAAATCGGGAACCGCACGATACAAAGCGCTTTCCAACGACAGACCAATCACCCAGCTAGCTTGTTGAATCGAAGGCACAGGCAACTGCAGATCCGCACTGGCCAACTGAATAGAACTGGCAATTGAGTACGTCGAATCCATAACTGTGCCGTCCCAGTCAAACAAAACGGCGGCATAAGGCGTCATAACTACTTCTCCAAACGATCTAGAAGGGTCTGGCAGGCGGCAGGAAGTGGGGCGTCCAGAACCAGCGGCTGACCGGTCACCGGGTGGTCGAACTCCAGACGTCCCGAATGCAGGAACATGCGTTTGAAACCCTGACGGGCAAACTGCTCGCGTATGGCATCGTCACCATACTTGTCGTCGCCCACAATCGGGAAGCCGGAATGCGCAAGGTGAACCCGGATTTGGTGGGTACGGCCAGTTTTCAGCTCCGCCTGCACAAGACTGAAGCGGCCAAAGCGGCGCTGCATGGTGATAATGGTGTGAGCAGGCTTACCCGTTGGGTCAACCTTCACGCGGCGCTCGCCACTTTCCGTTAACCAGCGCAGCAGCGGAAAGCGAATGTGCTGGCGATCATTCACCCAATCACCCTGCACCAGCGCCCAATAAAACTTGCGAGCACGAATTTCACGGAACATATCGTGCAGGCCTATCAGGGCTGCACGACGTTTAGCAATAATCAGCAAGCCAGAGGTGTCGCGATCCAGACGGTGCGCCAGTTCCAGAAAAGGTTCTTGGGGACGCGCAGCGCGCAGTTGCTCGATCACCCCGAAAGACACCCCGCTGCCACCGTGCACGGCAACACCCGCTGGTTTGTCGATCACCATCAGGTGCTCGTCCTCGTACACCACGGGGAAAACAGCGGCCGGTACATGGCGGGCCTGCTCCGGTTCCGGCAGACGCAATGGCGGAATTCGTACCATGTCACCGTCCTGAAGACGGTAATCACTGCTGATGCGGCCTTTATTGACCCGCACCTGTCCACCGCGAATAGCTTTGTAAATGTGGCTTTTTGGCACCCCTTTACATTCGCGTAACAAGAAATTGTCTATACGCTGTCCAGCCCGGGTTTCATCAATGCGCAGTATTCGCACTTGAGGGGCTGATCTTTGTGATTCATGAGGTTTGCACATAACAAAAAGGGGCATATAATCGCTTCAGCCTATGGAAGCTGAGACTGGTTTCAGCGTAGAGATGCAAAGGGTGCGTCTCCGTTGGATAACCAAGGACTGATAATTGTATCCTTGAGTTCCAGCTTCCGGGTCATAAGGTCGCCGGGGTGAGTCCGAAATAGCGAAAGTCGTGTGGCAAGAAGGCCCGCTTTCCAAGAGATGTTTTCCTCCCGCGTGCGGCGCTGAATTCCTGCACAGATTGTCCCGCTCTTTTGCACCAGTCGCATGATTTATGCGGCTGCCGTTCCCCCAGCAATTTTATATTCGTCAAACACATAACGTGAACCTGACCCCCCTGCTGATTGAACTTCGCGCTTTGGCGCGACTCGTGCCTCCCAGACTATAAGCCGGTAGGCCGTTTTGCCTGCCTGCTCCAAACTGATGCAGCTATAGCGCTACACACCCTGTGACCCGTGGTCGTGCGCCGATAATCGGTGCGCCATGACAACGGAGATCCACACTCATGAAACGCATGTTGTTCAATGCGACGCATCAAGAAGAACTACGCGTCGCCATTGTTGACGGTCAAAAACTCATTGACCTCGACATCGAAACAGCCGGGCGCGAACAGCGCAAGGGCAATATTTACAAAGGGGTCATCACCCGCATCGAACCAGGTCTGGAAGCCTGCTTTGTCAGTTATGGTGAAGAGCGTCACGGTTTTCTGCCCTTTAAAGAAGTGGCTCGCAGCTACTTCAAAGAAGGCGTAGACGTACGTACGGCCCGCATCCAGGACGCCCTGACCGAAGGTCAGGAACTGATCATCCAGGTTGAAAAAGAAGAACGTGGCAACAAGGGCGCCGCCCTGACCACATTTGTCTCCCTGGCTGGCCGTTATCTGGTTCTGATGCCCAACAACCCTCGCGGGGGTGGTGTATCGCGTCGCGTTGAAGGCGAAGACCGCCAGGAACTGCGCGAGGCCATGGACCAGTTGGACATCCCTCAGGGCATGAGCATCATCGCCCGCACTGCAGGTATCGGCCGCAGCGTCGAAGAACTGCAGTGGGACTTGAACTACCTGATGCAGCTGTGGACCGCCATTGATGGCGCTGCCCGCGACAATGCTGCACCTATCCTGATTTATCTGGAATCCAGTCTGGTCATCCGGGCTATTCGCGATTATTTCTCGCCCGATATTGGCGAAATCCTGATCGATACAGACGAAATTCACGAGCAAGCCGCCGCTTTCATGAGCGTGGTCATGCCCGACAACTTGCATCGCGTCAAAATGTACCGCGATGACATTCCCCTGTTCTCGCGCTTTCAGATCGAACACCAGATCGAAACAGCCTACTCGCGTACGGTTCAGTTGCCTTCGGGTGGCGCGGTCGTTATTGACCACACCGAGGCCTTGGTCGCCATCGATGTGAACTCGGCCCGCTCTACACGTGGCGCCGACATCGAAGAAACCGCCCTGCGTACCAACCAGGAAGCGGCAGACGAAGTTGCCCGTCAGTTGCGCTTGCGTGACTTGGGTGGCCTGATTGTCATCGACTTCATCGATATGGAAGACAGCAAGAATCAGCGTGCTGTCGAACAACGCTTGCGCGATGCGCTGCACCTGGACCGCGCTCGCGTCCAGATGGGCAAGATTTCCCGCTTCGGCCTGATGGAATTGTCCCGTCAGCGTCTGCGCCCTGCCCTGAATGAAGGCTCTCACATTACTTGCCCACGATGCACCGGCACAGGCGTGATTCGCGATGCCGAATCCAGCGCCCTGCACGTACTGCGTCTGCTGCAAGAAGAAGCCATGAAAGAAGGCACTGCCGCCCTGCACGCTCAAGTGCCTGTGGATGTGGCCACCTTCCTGCTGAACGAAAAACGCGCCGATATCACCAAGATTGAATCGCGTCTGAACATTGCCCTGATCCTGATTCCGAACAAGAATCTGGAAACCCCGCACCACATTATCGAGCGCCTGCGCCACGACGACCCTCGTCTGGACGAACTGCGCAGCAGCTACGAGCTGGTTCAACAGCCCGAGCAGCAAGACAGCCTGGTGCCGCACCGTAGCCACGAAATCAAGCCTCGTCCAGAAGCTCTGGTCAAGAGCACCACACCCGCCCAGCCTGCTCCTATGAGCAAACCTGCTGCGGCCGCAGCAGCCGCCAGCGCTGCCGCCAACGACAACAAACCCGGTTTGCTCAAGCGTTTGCTGAACTGGTTGTCGGGCACCCCTGCCGAACCCGTGGCCGAAACCGCCAAGTCCGATAGCAGCAAATCGGCTTCGGGTCGTCGCCAAGGCCGTCCAGGCCAGTCCAACAGTGGCCGTGGTCAAGGTGGACGAGGTCGCCGTCAGGCCAACCGTCCAGAAGCCGCGCAGGAAGAAAAAGCCAGCGCTGAGGCTACCAGCAGCACCAACACGCGTGGTCGCCGTCGCAACGCATCGGCAGCAAGCGAGTCCGCTTTGGAAACGCCGCAAAGCGCAAACGCCGCTCCCGCTAGCACAGAAGAAGGTAGCAACAGCCGCAACCCACGCAATCGCCGTGGACGTGGCCGCCAGCGTCGTGAAGAAGGCAGCACAGAGAACCCCGAGCTGAACAAAGACATCAACGGCACGGATGCTCCCGTTGAGCAAGCTGCCGCTGTCGCCAGTGTGGCCGCCGTTGCAGCTGTCGCCGCCAGCAAGCAAGAAGCACAAAACCGTGCTGAGCAGCTTGCCGACGCTGATAACGCTGATACCAGCGACAATCTGGATGCCGAAACCGACGAGAACGGTGAAAACGGCTCCATGGACCCAGAACGCAAGCGCCGTCGTCGTCGCAGCCGTCGTGGTCGTCGCAGCAACGATAGCAATGCTGTTGCCGAGAACGAAGAAAGCAACGAAGACAGCAATAACACTGCCTACATTGCTCACGAAACGCCTAGCTTCAACCCAGCCGCTCTGGACGCCCAGGAACAGGCCGCAGCCGCTCAAGCAGCTCCAGCCCAGGCTGAGCCAGCCAAAGCTGCCGTAGAGGCTCCTGTCGCCCAGGAAGCCACTCCTGCCCTGAAGGAAGTCGCTCAAGAGAAAACAGACGCCACTCCAACACCTGCAGCCGTGCAAGAGCAAGCTCCTGCACAGCAAGCAGACACGGTTGAAGTCGCCGCTGTTGCTCAGCCAGCCCAAGAGCAAGCTGCTCCTGTTGCTCCCGTGCTGGAGCAAGCCGAAACCCAAGTTGCGGTTGAAGCCACTCCTGCCGTTGAAGTACAAGCAGTAGAAACCAAGACCAGCGAAGCTGATGTTGTGAAGCAGGCCGAAGAAGTGGTCAGCACTCAACAAGAGCCAGCTGCTGTTGAAACCGTTGCTGTTCAGGAACAAGCCCCTCAAGAACCAGTTGAAGCCGTTCAGGAAGCCCCTGCTTCGGAAACACCTGCTGCTGAAGTTGCTCAAGAAGTGGCTTCTGAAGTTACTCCAGAAGTCGCTGCTGAGCCTGCCAAGACGGAAGTCGCGGCTGAAGAGGCTGTCAAGGAACAAGCCGCAGCTGCTGTTGAAACTGCAGCTCCTGCTGCCGAAACAGTGCCTGCCCTTGAGCCTGTTACTCCTGCTGCTGTTGAAACCGCTGTTGAAGTGGTTGAAACTAAGGAAGCGGTTGCACCTGTTGCTGAAACCAAGGCACCCGCCGCCGCTCCTTTGGACGCCGTGCTGAGCGCTGCGGGCATCGAACTGGTGGAAACAGCCCGTTCGGCAGTACAGGACGATTACCAGCCTGCTCCCGTCCGCCTGGGTCGCCCACGCAAACGTGTTGCTCAGACTGAAAGCAGCGAACCGCTGCAACAGGTCGAAACAGAGTAAGTGTTAGACCCAAAACGCCGCCTTCATAGGCGGCGTTTTTTATGTCTGCTCGTTCCAAGCCAAGAGAATTGGGGCCCGACGTCTTAGATGCGCCAAATCGTTCCTGGATCTTTAGGCGTGTTTCGGCTCAGGCTCAGGCTTCATTTCCGGCTTCGGCTTCAGTTTCGGTGTCGGTTTCGACCTGAGCCTCGGCTCTGGTTTGTGGCTATGACTGAGCCCAAGACTTTAGCGATGGAGATGGTGGTGGCTATGGCTATGGCTCCAGTCTAAGCTCAGTCTCTCCATCCTCTCCACACCCTGATCCTGGCCAAAGGCCTAATCGCAATCAGTACACGCTTGAATCCGATTTTGCGTCCGGGTGCGTAATCTACGCTCCCCAGGCCTAAGTATTTCTAAATCGATATCAGCCCTCTTTTACCTTGTGCGCTACACATGTGCGTAAGGCATTTACCCAAATGCTGCAGTTACCCCTAGCCTCTCATCCTTCGAACGCCCAACAAAAAACGCCACCTGCTTCCAGGTGGCGTTTTCTTATCCATAAGCCTGCACGGCATCAAGGATGACGCGATACGGCCTCTGCGGGTTGGCGAGTCAGCAAAGCCAAAAGCTCGGCCAGCTCACGCTGCAGTTCACGGCGGTCAATCACCATATCAATGGCGCCTTTTTCCAAGAGGAATTCAGCACGCTGGAAGCCCTCAGGCAGTTTTTCACGCACGGTCTGTTCGATCACACGCGGACCCGCAAAACCAATCAAGGCGTTAGGCTCTGCAATCACCACATCGCCCATAAAGGCGAAACTGGCGGAGACGCCACCCATGGTAGGGTCGGTCAGGATACTGATGAAGGGCAAACCGGCTTCGGACAACTCAGCCAGAATGGCGGTGGTCTTGGCCATCTGCATCAGGGAGAACAAGCTTTCCTGCATACGTGCGCCACCCGACGCCGCCACGCAGATAAAGGGGCTGCGATTGGCAATGGCAGCCTGAACACCACGCGTGAAGCGCTCGCCCACGACTGAGCCCATGGAGCCGCCCATGTATTCAAACTCGAAGCAGGCAACGACCGCAGGCACAGACAAAATTGTGCCGCTCATCACCACCATGGCTTCGGATTCGCCCGTTTGCTTGGTCGCCTCGGAAACGCGCTCGGTGTATTTACGCGAATCACGAAACTTCAAAGGGTCCATAGGACGGGTGTTGGAACCAATCTCGACCTGGCCTTCCGGGTCCAGCAAGGATTTGATCCGGCCACGTGCGCCAATACGCATGTGATGGCTGCACTTGGGGCAGACATTCAAGGTCGCCTGAAGATCTTCCTTGTAGAGCACTGACTCACACGACGGACATTTCACCCACAGCCCTTCGGGAACGCGGCGGCTGCTTTCGGGGTTACGGTTAATTCGTGGCGGGAGTATTTTCTCGATCCAGCTCATTGTGAGATCCTGTTTGCAGTCAGCCGGCATGAAGCCCACTGATCTCTTTATTCTGAAAAAAAGCGCCTGTTCTCATGGAACAGGCAGACGATTCTATACGCGGAATAGGTTTTTAGGCTAATTATCCAATGCCTGACGAATCTGTGCGAGCCATTGGCTGGCAGCAGCAATCGCGGCAGCATCAATATCTTTTTGGTCCTTGCCGGCGTTCTCTTGCACCGCTTGCTCCATGGTCTGGATCAGCTTGGAGCCGATCACTACCGCATCGGCGCTACGGGCAATGGCTTTAGCGCTTTGCGCATCACGAATCCCGAAACCGACTCCGACCGGGATTTTGACGTGCTGGCGAATACGCTGCAAGTGGTGTTCCACATCAGCCACATCGATTTGGGCCGATCCTGTCACCCCTTTCAGGGACACATAATACACATAGCCCTGGGCCAGAGCAGCCACTTTGGCAATGCGCTCGTCCGTGGAGGTGGGCGAGAGCAGGAAAATAGTATCTACGCCCTGCTCAGTCAGCAAACGGGTGAAATCTTCGGACTCTTCGGGCGGGTAATCCACCGTCAATACGCCGTCCACCCCGGCCTGGCCGGCCATTACGGCAAACTCGGCCTGACCGATGCGCTCGATAGGATTGGCATAGCCCATCAATACCACCGGTGTGTCTGTGTCGATCAAGCGAAACTGCTGGACGATCTCCAGCACTTTGCGCAGACCTACCCCACGGCTGATAGCCCGTTCAGCGGCTTGCTGAATAACCGGACCGTCGGCCGTAGGATCGGAAAACGGCACACCCAATTCAATGACATCCGCCCCAGCCTGACGCATGGCATGCATCAAGGCCACGGTTGCAGGCACCGAAGGATCGCCAGCCGTAACATAAGGCACCAGAGCGCAACGCCCGTTCAAACCTTCAAACGTCTTTTTCAGACGCACATTACTCGACATATCAGTTCCCGATTGCTTACAGAGTCAAGCCGCCGTATTCGGCGACCGTGTGCATGTCTTTATCGCCACGGCCGGACAAGCTGACCAGGATAATTTTATCCTTGGGCAAAGTCGGAGCGATGCGAGCGGCATGGGCCAAGGCGTGCGAGGACTCCAGCGCCGGCATAATGCCTTCGATACGGCAGCAGTCGTGGAACGCTTTCAGTGCGTCCTCGTCCGTGCAGGTGGCGTACTGAGCACGTCCGCAATCTTTCAGCCAAGCATGCTCAGGGCCAACACCAGGGTAGTCCAAACCAGCAGAGACCGAGTGCGTCGGCATGACGTTGCCATCATCGTCCTGCAGAACATAGGTGCGGTTGCCGTGTAGCACGCCCACCAAACCCTTGTTCAGGGATGCCGAATGCGCCAACGTATCCAGACCACGTCCGGCGGCTTCAACACCAATCAGCTCGACATCTTTATGTTCGATGTAAGGGTAGAAAATGCCCATGGCATTAGAGCCACCGCCTACCGAAGCCAGCACGTAATCAGGCTGACGGCCCGCATCCTGAGGCATTTGCTCCACGCACTCGTCACCAATCACACACTGGAAGTCACGCACCATCATCGGATAAGGATGAGGGCCGGCCACCGTACCAATGATGTAGAAGGTGTTGCTGACATTGGTAACCCAATCGCGCATGGCTTCGTTCAGCGCATCTTTCAAGGTGCGCGAACCGGACTCCACGGGCACAACAGTGGCACCCAGCAATTTCATGCGGTACACGTTGGAGGCCTGACGACGCACGTCCTCGCTACCCATGTACACCACACATTCCAGGCCGTAACGGGCAGCGACGGTTGCCGTTGCCACTCCGTGCTGGCCAGCGCCGGTTTCCGCAATAATGCGTGGCTTGCCCATACGGCGAGCCAGCAAAATCTGACCGATACAATTATTGATCTTGTGTGCGCCAGTGTGATTCAGATCTTCGCGCTTGAACCAGATTTGAGCTCCACCTAGTTGCTCCGACCATCGACGGGCATGGTATACGGGGCTGGGACGACCGACAAAATGCTTGAGTTCATAATGAAACTCGCGCAGAAACTCAGGATCGTTCCGATACTGTTCGTAGGCTGCTTTTAACTCGTCCAGGGCGTGGACCAGCGTTTCAGCGACAAACGAACCACCAAACTGACCAAAATGTCCATCCGGGTCGGGCAAGGTATAGGTTTTCAAAGCTCGCTCTCTTGATTGACAAGAACAATCGCGGGCACAACGCCCGCGAGGTTTAGGTTTACTGATTTTAGCAGTTCAGGACGAATAGCGGCGGGCACTGACGCCCGATAACTCGTTCAAGGCCGCTAAGGCCTTTTGAATTTGCTCACCATCACGCACTTCAATGGTGAAGATCATGCGCGTCAAAGAACGACGGCTCAAAGTATTAATACCCGTCACATTCAAACGCAGGCGGGCAAAAACCTCGGACAGATCGCGCAACAAGCTGGGGTGCTCTTGAGCCTCGATCGCCAGGTCCACCGGATACTGAGTATCCCCTGTATCGCCCCAATCCACACTAATAGCCCTTTCAGGCTGGCGCTCGGCCAGTTCATGATAGGACTTGCAATCGGCCCGGTGGATCGACACACCCCGCCCCCGAGTCACAAAACCCGCAATAGCATCGGGTGGGGCCGGACGGCAGCAGCGGGCCAGCTGAGTCATCAGCGAATCCACCCCCACCACCAGCACGCCGCTTTTCCCGGTTTTCGAGACGCTTTCCCGCGCCGCGTCAAAAACACGCTGAACCGGTTCTTCTTCCTGGGTATCCTCGCGGAACAAGGCATCGACCTGACGCAGGCTGAATTCGTCCTTGGCAACGGCAATATACAAGTCGTCAGCCTTGGCAAAACCCAGCTGCTGGGCCATTTGCTCCAGATTCACCGCCGTGCGGCCCAATCGTTGCAGCTCTTTTTCGACCATGCCCTGGCCTTGGGAGATGCGTTGCTGCAATTCAATGGCATTAAACCAGGCCCGCACCTTAGAACGCGAACGGGGGCTGGCCAGAAAGCCTAGCTGAATATTCAGCCAGTCCCGCGAAGGTCCGCCGGATTTAGCCGCCACAATTTCCACCGTCTGCCCTGTCGACAAGCGCGTAGACAAAGGCACCATGTGGCCATCCACCCTGGCGCCCCGGCAGCGGTGCCCCAGATCGGTATGCAAATAATAAGCAAAGTCCACCGGCGTCGCCCCCACAGGCAGCTCGATTACTCGGGCCTGTGGCGTCAAAACATATATATGTTCATCTTCCTGCGCCTTCAAAGGCCGAGCAGGAGCCGGTTTTTTAGCTGGTGCAACCTCGGCCGCAGGCTCAGTGCTGACTTCTTTTTCTGCCTGCGCAGGCAGTTCACTGGCATTGGAGGTAGATGCCTCCCTATCCCAGGCCAGCAGCTGACGCATCCAGGCAATTTTCCTGTCGTCCTCGCCATCGGCTGTTTGCTGACCGCCTTGCGCCCCGGCCTCTTTATAGCGCCAGTGGGCGGCCATCCCGTACTCCGCAAACTGGTGCATGTCCCGCGTGCGAATCTGGATTTCAAAGCAGCGCCCTTGAGCATCCGCAATAACGGTATGCAGGGAACGATAGCCGTTAGGTTTGGGCCGGGAGATGTAATCATCAAACTCCTCAGACACCGGCGTCCACAACGAATGCACCACCGCCAGCGTGTGATAGCAGCTGCGTTCATCGTCAACAATGACGCGCAAGGCGCGCAGATCAAACAGCTGCTCGAAGTCCAGATGCTTATTCCGCATCTTGTTCCAGATACTGAAGATATGCTTGGGGCGGCCAGAGACCTCGGCCAGAATGTGCTCGCGTTTGAGCGCCGCCAATAATTGGTCACGCACCTGACTGATCAGGGTTTCACGCTCTACCCGCTTGTCTTCCAATCGGCTGGCAATGTCTTTATAGACCTCGGGGTTCAGGAAGCGAAACGCCAGATCTTCCATTTCCCATTTGACCTGCCAAATCCCCAACCGATTGGCCAGCGGCGTGTACAGCTCCAGAGTTTCCCGTGCGAATTCCACCGGGCACACGGTTTTGGACTGTCTGTACCAGCGCAGCGACTGTAGGCGTGACGCCAAGCGCATCATCACAATGCGCAAGTCCGCAGCCATCGCCAGCAGCATTTTGCGCTTCATCTCTTTTTGATCGCCCCCGCCCGCTTCCTCTTTGGCTCGACCTGTAATCGAACCCAAACGATACAAAGCACGAGAGCCGCGCACCAAGGTCATGACCTCGGCACCAAAGGCTTTTTGCACCGGGTCTTGTTTGATTTCCGGCCCCGGAGATGGGGTGACGGCCAGCAAGGCACTGGCACGGGTTTGCGCATCCACGCCCAAGCCAGCCAAAATGATCGCCACTTGGGCGCAATGGCTGTTCAAGGGTTCGCCGGTGCTCCCGGTCAGATCCTGCAAAATAGGCCCCGTCCAATCGGCCGCTGCCTGCAATAGCGTACGCCCTGCTTCATCCAGTCCTTGGCTGGCTTGCGCAAACCATTCGGGATTGAAGGCCGACTCGGCCGTAGGGGGAGAAGCTGTGTGATTCATGGTGGTTTACGTCGATGTGGCCACTCAGCGCTGGAGTAGCTCTCTATACTGTAGACGCTAGTCTATCACCGCGAGTAAGAGCTTATGAGTCTGAACACATGCCGCCAGCTTCTGATCATCTGGCACTCTCGTACCGGCGCTGCCCAGCAATTGGCCGAGCAAGCGGAACTGGGTGCTTTGCACGTACTTCAGGAGCTGGGTGAGCAAGAACGCGTCTGTATCAAACGCTTGCACTGTGATCAGGTACAGGCCTGTGATCTGCTGGACTCGGAAGCGTACTTATTCTGCGCCCCCGAGAACTTGGGCAGTTTGAGCGGGGCCATGAAAGAGTGCCTGGACCGCCACTACTACGCGGTTCTGGATCAACTCAATGGACGTCCCTATACAGCCTTGATCAGTGCGGGCAGCGACGGGCAAGGAGCCCAACGGCAACTGGAGCGAATCTGCATCGGATGGCGACTGGAACTGGCCATTCCCACCAGCATTTTCAATTTTCAAGCGCAAACGCCGGAGACCATTCTGGCTCCCAAGACACTTCATGCAGACCACATTGAACAGGCCCGTGAAGCCGGAGGCCATCTGGCGGCCTTGCTGTGCCTATAAAAAAACCCTTTGATTTAACAAAGGGCTTTGAATGTGCTTGATCGCTCTGTAGCTTTTAAGTTTTATAGCGACATGGCTTGACAGCTTTATCAGGCGATAGCCCTAAGGACTGCTAGCCCAGGCTGATACTCAACCAGACCAGCAGCGAAGACCAAATCGTCAAGCCGGAGGCAACTGAAAAACCTGCCGCAAATACGCCAGATAGGCCGGGTCATCGCACATGGTCTTTTCCGGAGCATCCGACACTTTCGCCACGGGCTGACCATTACAACGCACCATTTTCATGACAATCTGCAAAGGCTCATGGCCCAGATCGTTCGTCAGATTAGTGCCAATACCAAAAGACACTTTGCAACGACCTGCAAAGCGCAGAGCCAACTCAATGGCTTTAGGAATGGTCAGGCCATCAGAGAACACCAGAGTTTTGGTACGCGGGTCCGTACGATTGGCCTGATAGTGCGCCAGCAAGCGTTCGCCCCAAATAAAGGGATCGCCGGAATCATGACGCGCGCCATCGAACAGCTTGCAAAAGTACATATCAAAGTCGCGCAGGAAGGCATCCATGCCATACACATCGGACAAAGCAATGCCCAGATCACCGCGATACTCTTTGGCCCACACTTCCAGCGCAAAAATCTGTGAGTCACGCAAACGAGGCCCCAGAGCCTGACAGGCCTGCAAATACTCGTGACCCATCGTTCCCAGCGGCGTGACACCATACTTCATGGCCAGCCAGACATTGCTGGTGCCCGCAAAATGAGGCTGCATCTGCTGGATCATGGTTGTGACAACTTCTTCGTGCCACTGCTTGGAAAAACGGCGGCGCGTGCCGTAATCCGCTACACGGAAGTCACTTAAGGCGGGATCATCCACCACCAGGCGCATTTTGGACTGCAGGCGTTCACGCCCTTCTTCCCACGGCGGCTGCGGACGCTCGTTGCGAAAGTACACCTCGTTCACGATGGCCAGCACCGGGATCTCGAACAAAATGGTGTGCAGCCATGGGCCTTGGACCAGAATTTCAATTTCGCCGGGAACATCGCTGGGCTGCACCTGGATGCAGCGCTCGGGCAGATGGAACAATCCCAGAAAATCTACAAAATCGCTTTTGATGAATCGCAGGCTACGCAAATAATCCAGTTCGGCGTCCGAAAAACGCAACTGGCACAAAGCATGAATTTCCGCCCGGATCTCGTCCAGGTACTGGGCCAAATTAATGTGGGGGGTACGGCATTTGTAGCGATACTCCACGTGCGCAGCGGGGAAATGATGCAAAACGACCTGCATCATGGAAAACTTGTACAGATCCGTATCAAGCAAAGAGGTGATGATCATCGCAAACCTACCGATTTTGATTGCGCAACCATAGCATGCGCGCCAGTTCTTGCGAACAGCTATCTAGCCGGACAGCTATTGCGCCATCTCAATAAGCAAGAAGCTGAATATTCGTTAAAATCCCAAGATTAGATTTAAATCCCATTTTTATCGTTCAGGCCCTGTGCGTTATCGCGCACCAGCCCCAGGCCGGTTTGCCGGGGCCAAACGCCTTACCGATACCGCAGGAGTGTTACTGAAATGACCCACGTCGTCACCGAAAACTGTATCAAGTGCAAATTCACCGATTGTGTGGATGTGTGCCCCGTCGACTGTTTTCGTGAAGGCCCGAACTTTCTGGTGATTGACCCGGACGAATGCATCGATTGCGCCGTCTGTATTCCCGAATGCCCGGCCAATGCCATTTTTGCCGAAGAAGACGTCCCGCAGGACCAGGTCCCCTTCATTGAACTGAATGCTGAGCTCAGCCCCATTTTTGGCAGCATCAACCGCTCTAAGAAACCGCTGGAAGATGCCGACGACTGGAACGGTGTGGAGAACAAACTACAGTACCTGGAGCGTTAAACACTGCCCTGCCCTAGACACGCCACCGCCGGTGGCTGTTTTTTCTTAACAGCCACCCTTGCGCCCAATCTCGCCTTTTGATAAAAAAACTTGCCGCAGCGCAGCAAGGGAAAATCCCAAGACCAGAGGAACAGCAAACGTCGTATTGTTTCCCACAGGAAATAAGCATATACATTCCTCTGTATCAAACTAGGCAACACCAAGGCGCACACTATGCTTTACGATCTGCACGAACTTCAGCGGTCCTTTCTGGCCCCTTTGGCGGCCTTTACAGGCACCAGCTCTCAATGGTTCTCCAACCCCTACAGTCCACTGGCCTATACGCCCCTGTCGCGCCAACTGGCGGCAGCCTCTGAACTGGTACACCGTATCGGCAAAGATTATGAAAAACCGGCCTGGGGGCTGAACGAGACCCAGATAGACGGGCAAACGGTGCAGGTGCGCGAAACCGTCCATCTGGACAAGCCCTTTTGCCGATTGATCCACTTCGAACGCGACCACCCCCAAGCGGCGCAAGACCCGATTATTTTGCTGGTCGCCCCTTTATCGGGCCACCACGCCACCTTGCTGCGCGAAACGGTACGTGCCTTGCTACCGGACCACTCGGTATACGTCACAGACTGGGTAGACGCCCGCATGGTGCCGCGTTCAGCCGGCCCCTTCCATCTGGATGATTACGTGTTGTACGTACAGGAATTCATCCAGACCTTGGGCTCGAACGTGCACGTCATGTCTGTTTGCCAGCCTACCGTGCCCGTCCTGGCGGCCGTTTCCCTGATGGCGACCCGCCGTTCGCCAGTGATGCCACGCAGCATGATCATGATGGGCGGCCCCATTGACACGCGCCAGTCGCCCACCGAAGTCAACCTGCTGGCAACCACCAAGTCGTACTCCTGGTTTGAAAACAATCTGATCCATCGTGTACCCACCAAATACCCAGGTGCGCATCGTCGCGTCTATCCCGGTTTTTTGCAGCATGCAGGGTTTGTTGCCATGAATCCGGACCGGCACGTCAGCTCGCACTACGACTTTTATCAGCATCTGATCAAAGGCGATGATGACGATGCCCAGGCACATCGCCGTTTCTACGATGAATACAATGCCGTGCTGGACATGCCCGCCGAGTTCTACCTGGACACGATCCGCATTGTGTTCCAAGAGCACCGACTGCCTAAAGGCCAATGGCACGTACACGGCGAGCAGGTCCGCCCCCAGGATATTGATGGGGTCGCCCTGTTCACCATCGAGGGCGAGCTGGATGATATTTCTGGCCAAGGTCAGACACACTCAGCCCAAAGCCTTTGTTCGAAAATCGCCCCTGAACTCAAACAGGAATTTACGGCGCCCAACTGTGGTCATTACGGGATTTTCTCGGGAAGCCGCTGGCGCACGCTGATCTGTCCTAAAATCAAGGACTTCATCCGTCAGCACAACTGATTTTGGCTATCGCCGCTTCTGACGGGGCCAGATGGCCCCGTTTTTGTATTCATGCCAGACACCTTAATACGGCGCATTGACGCCCTGCTCCCCCAAACCCAGTGCACCCGCTGTGGTTACGACGCCTGTCTTCCCTACGCCCAAGCAATTGCCTTGGAAGGCGAGGCTATTAATCGCTGCCCGCCAGGCGGCCCGGAAGGCGTGCAGGCTTTAGCCGAGCTACTGGGCCGTGACGTCCTGCCCCTGGACCCCTCCTGTGGCGAATTCACCGGCCCCAGCCGGGCCGTGATTATTGAAGAACACTGTATTGGCTGCACGCTGTGCATTCAGGCCTGTCCGGTCGATGCCATTATTGGCGCCAACAAGCTGATGCATACCGTGCTGGCTGACCGCTGTACCGGCTGTGAGCTCTGTGTGCCGCCCTGTCCGGTTGACTGCATCAGCATGGTGCCCACAGACGAATGGAACAGCGAGCAGGCCTTTCAGGCCCGTCTGGATACCGAACAACGTCGCGACCGTCTGCTGGCTCGCCACCAAGAAAGCTCGGATCTGGCCGCTCGGACTTTGGCGAATAAACCCGTTTTGGCCAACACCGCTGACCAAGCCGATAAACGAGAGGCCTCCATCGCCTCTGCCTTGGCGCGCGCCCGCGCCCGACGCGCCAGCAAGACTGCAAACGAAACTACGCCATGAATGCCGCCAAACGCTACGAGATTTTCAGCCGTTTTCAGGCGGCCAACCCAAAACCTACAACCGAGCTGGAATACGCAGACACGTTCCAACTGCTCATTGCGGTGATTTTGTCAGCCCAAGCGACGGACCGATCTGTGAATCTGGCCACCGCCCGCTTTTTCCCTGAACACGGCACACCTGAAGGCATTTTGGCTATGGGTGAGGAAGGTTTGCGCGAAGCCATTAAAACCATTGGCCTCTACAAAACCAAGGCAGCCAATGTCATCAAGACCTGCCAAATGCTGCTGGACCTGCATCAAGGCAAAGTCCCCTGTGATCGCGACGCCCTAGAGGCACTACCTGGCGTAGGTCGTAAAACGGCCAACGTTGTGCTCAATACCGCTTTTGGCTTGCCCACGATTGCTGTTGATACACATATTTTCCGCGTCTCCAATCGCACTGGCATTGCACCGGGCAAGAACGTGGTTGAAGTGGAAAAGAAGCTGGAACGGCTCATCCCGAAACCCTTTTTGCTGGATGCGCATCACTGGCTGATTTTGCATGGCCGCTATATCTGCGTAGCCCGAAAACCCAAGTGCCCTCAGTGCGGTATTTCAGACTTGTGTGACTTCAAACCTAAAACTGTTAACACTTAAGTAACACTAGGCTGGTTTAACAACATTTGTTTACTAAACACCGCATTAAACCGGTCCATCCTATGACAAACCCGCATAGTTTTGCGTCGTCCGCCCTTCCATACTGAAACGCATGAAGGACTCTGCCTAGAGTTAGCGGGTGGCAACACGCTTGCGGTGCGGAACACACGCCACCAGCCCAGCTCCAGGCCCATATTGACGACTCACGACAAGGAGCGTTCTCATGACACGGGCTGCCCTGGACATTGAGAATCTTTACGCCTGGCACCGAGAGTTTCCGCTCTTGCGTGGTTTGAATTTACAGGTCGCTCAAGGCGAAATCTGCACCGTATTAAGTCGTCATCGGGCGGGGCGTAGCGCGATGCTACGTGCCATTGTGGGACTGACCGATAGCCGCCGCGGCTCCATCCGCATCCAAGGGACTGAAGCGATTCATCTCAACCAGCATCAGCTGGCGGACCTGGGCGTGGGCTACAGCCCCTACGAGCAAAGCATCTTCACTGGTTTGAGCTGCGAGGAAAACCTCTTGCTGCCGCCTGCCATCGGTACCACCCTGGGCGGGGGCATGTCCCTGGTTCAAATCTACGAATTACTGCCAGGCCTGGAACAACGCCGCCACCATATGGCCGCTCATCTATCCACTGGCGAGCAAAAGATGCTGGCAATAGCGCGCTTGCTACGCACAGGAGTTCATTTGCTGCTTTTGGATAAAGTGTCGGAAGGCTTGGCTCCGGTCCAGGCACAAACACTGGCCAAGCTGATTTGCACCCTGCGCAGCGAAGGCTACGCCATTATTCTGGCCGAGCAATGCCCACAGTTCTCTGCTGAATTCAGCGATCACTTTCATGTTCTGGAGCAAGGGCAAATTATTCAGCGTTTTCCTGGCAGTGAGCTTGATCACAAATATGGGGCGCTGCACGCCTTGCTGGGCGTCTAAGGACGGTGGCAAGTTTGTTTGACACTTGTCCAGCCCTTCAACCGATCAAACCCAGCGTCACCAGAAACAGCTTTGCTAAATACCCCGCCAAAACCTAGGGCTTTCTATTTTTGAGCGCGTAGCGGGTGATGCAGAAAAAAGACACTTGGGCGAAAACAACAGGCGATGAGTTCGGCTTACTTGATCTGCAACAAGGTCAGGCGGCCAACTACTTCTGAAGCTTGTTTTGGATCAAATCCAGCGCCAGCACGCTCATGCACTCTGTAGGCTTTACACATCCCTACGGAGCTACTATGAAAACCCGCCAATTGTTTCCTGGTCTGCACTTGTCCTTGCTGGCCGTCGGACTGGCCACTGTTCTGTACGCCCCCCAAGGCCAAACACACGAAACGGGTGATTTCTTGCTCAAAGGTGGTGTGACCTGGGTGGCCCCCAAATCCAATAACGGCTCGGTCGCTGACGGCACCGTTGATCTGGACGTGGGCAATAATGCCCGCCCCAGCTTTTCCCTGACCTATATGGCGACTCGCAACATTGGTGTGGAGCTGTTGGGTGCCTTCCCCTTCCAGCACAATATTGACAGCAATCTGGGCCGTATCGGCAAGACTAAGCACTTGCCCCCTACCCTGAGCCTGCAATACCACTTCCTGCCTGACAGCGATTTCCAACCCTATGTGGGCGTGGGTGTGAACTACACTATGTTCTTTGATACCGAATCGCGCGGTGCTCTGGCAGGTTCGGACCTGAAACTGAAAAACAGCTGGGGTTTTGCAGCTCAGGTCGGCGTGGATTACAAACTGGACAACAACTGGTTCCTGAACGCTGACGTACGCTACATCAGCATCCGTCCAGACGTGAAGCTGAACGGCCAGTCGATTGGTAAAGCCAAGCTCGACCCCGTGGTTGCCACCATCGGGATCGGCTACCGCTTCTAAGCAGTCGCTTCTTCCTGCTCGCGTTTGCCCTGCCCCAAGCCCAGATAGCTTTCTATCACTCGGGGGTTATGAGCTAGGTCTGACGCGGGGCCTTGCAGCACTACATCGCCCGTCTCCAGAACATAACCGTAGTCAGCCACTTGCAAAGCGGCACGAGCATTTTGCTCGACCAGCAAGATGGCCACACCGGTGCTGCGCAGTCGGGCGATGATCATGAAGATCTCGCGCACCACGCGCGGTGCCAGACCCAAGCTGGGCTCATCCAGCATCAGCACCTTGGGTTGCGCCATCAAGGCACGGCCCACGGCCAGCATCTGCCGCTCACCACCTGACAAAGTTCCCGCCAGCTGCGTACGACGCTCTTTCAAGCGCGGAAACAAGGTGTAGACCTTATCCATGGTGTCACGCCAGCCAGGATGACGGGCGCGGTACAAACGAAAGCCGCCCAAAAGCAGATTGTCTTCCACCGTCATGCTGCCAAATAGCTCGCGACGCTCTGGCACCAGGGAAATACCAGCGGCTACACGACGCTCTACTTCCCAATGGCTGATTTCCTGACCTTCGTACTTCACCGAACCTGTGCTGCGGCCCACGCTGGGCAAAGAGCCCATCATGGCGTTAAGCAAGGTGGACTTGCCCGCGCCGTTGGCACCGATCACGGTCACGATGCTTCCGGCACGAACGTCCAGGCTGGCGCCCATTACGGCACTGACTTTGCCGTACTGAGCTGCCAGATTGTCCACTTTCAAAATGATGTCTTGCGATTGTGCTGAACTCATAGCGCTGCTCCTGCCGAGGCGGGCTCATTGACCTGATCCAGATCCAGGTCGTCATCAATACCACCCAGGTAGGCTTCCAGCACAGCTGGATTTTCCTGAATTTCCTTGGGCAAACCTTCGGCCAGCTTGGTGCCAAAATCCATGACAACCAGCTTGTCCGTCAAATTCATGACAAAGTCCATGTCGTGTTCAACCAGCAAGATACTCATGCCTTCACGACGCAGTTGATCCAGCACCTTGGCCAGCTCCTGCTTTTCTTTGTAGCGCAGGCCCGCAGCGGGCTCGTCCAGCAACAAGAGCAGCGGATCAGAAGCCAGGGCACGGGCAATTTCCAAAATACGCTGTTGGCCCAAAGCCAGGTTGCCGGCCTCTTCGTACAGGTATTCACCCAAGCCCACGCGCTCCAGCTGAACAGCGGCTTCATGCAGCAGTTCGGCTTCGCTACGGCGCTCGGTATGCAGGACGGCAGACAAGACACCTACATTGCGACGCAGGTGAGCGCCCAATGCCACGTTTTCCAGAACCGTCATGGTGGGCAGCAATTGAACGTGCTGGAAGGTGCGGCCAACGCCCAAGCGAGAAATCTCGCGTGCGGGTTTGCCATCAATACGCTGACCCAGGAAACTGACCTGTCCGCTGGTGGCTCCCAGTACGCCAGTAATCAAGTTGAACGTCGTGCTCTTGCCCGCGCCGTTAGGGCCAATCAAGCCCATGATCTGACCGGCATTCAAAGTAAAGCTGATGTCATTGACCGCCACCAGACCGCCGAACTCCTTGCGGATCTTGTTCACTTCCAGCACCAGCGAGCCAGCCTGGGGACGCTCACGCTGAGGCAAGGCCTGCGCTTGAGGAGGCGGCGCCTGATTGCGCTTCTTAGCGCCAAACACCATTTCCCAGGCTTTTTGCAAAATAGGCCACAAGCCATCACGCGCGTACTGCAGGATCAAGACCATCAAGATGCCGAACACAATCAACTCGAAGTTGATGTCGGTATTGAGCAGCTTGGGCAACCAGTTTTGCAGCTGGTCTTTCAGGCTCAGCACCAGGGCCGAACCCAACACGGCCCCCCACACACTGCCTGCACCACCCAACACGGCCATGAACAGGTATTCAATACCGTAGTTCAAACCGAAGGGGCTGGGCGAGACGGCGCGCTGGTAGTGCGCGTAGAGCCAACCGGATACACAAGCCAGCAAAGCAGCGTAAACGAACACAATGACCTTGTAGTTGGCCATGTTCACGCCAAAGGATTCCGCCATGCCGCTACCGTGTTTCAAGGCACGAATAGCACGACCGGGACGGGAGTTGAGCAGGTTGCGCGTTCCCCACATAGCCAGTAAAGCGAAGGCCCAGATCAGGTAATAAATATCCCGGCCCGAGGACAAGGAAATACCAAAGAACTCCAGCGGTGCGATACCGGAAATACCGTCGTACTGACCCAGGAACTCCAGGTTGCCGAACAGGTAATACAAAGCCAGCCCCCAGGCCAAGGTACACAGGGGCAGGAAGTGACCGGACAGGCGCAGTGTGATCGCGCCCAGGATGTAGGCCACCATCATGGTCACAGCCATGCCAATCAACAGATTGAACCAGGGGGACCAGCCCAGACGAGCCGTCAGGTAGGCCGTGGTATAGGCACCCAGACCCACAAAAGCGGCCTGACCAAAGGAAGTCAAACCACCCACCCCCGTCAACAAGACCAGGCCCAAAACGACCAGGCTGGTCAAACCAATATAGTTAAGCTGGGTAATCCAGAACTCGGGCGTTGCTCCCAACTGGGGCAAGACCAACAGAACCGCAATAAACAGTAGCGTCAGCAAGTGTCTCATGTGATTTACTCCTCATCATCCACGTGCTTGCTACCGAAGGAGCGCCACAACAACACCGGTATCACCATGGTAAATACAATGACTTCTTTATAGGCACTGGCCCAGAAAGACGAAAACGCTTCCAGCACCCCCAGGAACAAAGCCCCAAGCAAGGTGACGGGATAACTGATCAAGCCACCGAAAATGGCAGCCACAAAGCCTTTAAGGCCAATCAAAAAGCCCGTGTCGTAATAAATGGTTGTCACAGGCGCGATCAGCATGCCGGACAAAGCACCAATGGCCGCAGCCAAGGTGAAGGTCAAGGAGCCGGACATATTGGTGCTGATCCCCACCAGGCGGGCACCGCGACGGTTCACCGCTGTGGCACGCAAAGCACGGCCGTACAACGTTTTGCCGAAAAAGCCCCACAAAGCCAGGATCAGCAGCACACAAGCGCCCATCACAAAGAAGGTCTGTGCCGACCAGCTAACTGGACCCAGGGAAATCTCGCCTTCCATGAACGGAGGGGTACGCCAGCCTTCAGGACCGAAAAACACCAGACCCAGACCGGTCAGGGCAAAGTGCACGGCCACCGACGTAATCAGCAGCACCAGCACGCTGGCTTCTGCAATGGGCTGATACACCAGGCGATAAACCATGGGACCTAAAGGGATGACCACGGCCAGGGAGAACAGCACCGCGACCCACAGAGGCAATTGCGAACTCACAATTGCCGGGGCGGCAAAGTAAACGGCCACGGGAATCAGGATATTGACCAGGAACTTGCGGGGCATGCCAGCCAGACTGCGGCTGCGCAAGGCAGACAGCAACTCCAGCAGGAACACCAGTGCGCCTGCAATCAATAACAAAATAACGGTTCCCGGCATGCGGCCATTGACCACAAACGCCAAGGTCAAGGCGCCAAAGGTGACGAACTCACCTTGCGGGATAAAAATGACGCGCGTAACTAAGAAGACCAGAACCAGGGCGAGCCCGAGCAAGGCATAGATGGCGCCATTCAATATGCCATCCTGCAACAAAATTAAAGCAATGGTGGTATCCATGTCGGACAACATCCTGTACAACAAAAAGAAGCAAAGGGCTTACGGAACCGCAGGCCTGTAGCGGGAACGGGTGCCAGGATCAGCCAGCACCCGCCTCGGAAAAAACCGGCTCTTGAGCCGGTTTTCGCCTGTCAGATATTACAGATCAGGCTGATACGTCCATTTACCGTCGACCACTTTCACAATCACGTGGGCACGTTTATCCAGGCCTGCGTGATCGCTTGCGGACATATTGAATACACCTTGCGAAGCAGCCAGTTCCTTGGTTTGCTCCAGAGCATCACGCAAGGCGGCACGGAATTCCGGCGTGCCAGGTTTGGCACCGGACTTCAGAGCGACAGGAATCGCTTCGGTCACGAGCAGACCGGCATCCCACATATGGCCACCAAAGGTATTGATGGAGCCCTCGCCGTACTTGGCTTCATACTTTTCTTTGTATTCCATAGCGGTCTTTTTCACCGAGCTGCTGTCAGGCAGTTGTTCGGCTACCAGCAAAGGACCGGCTGGCAAGATCATGTCATTACAGTCTTTGCCACATACACGCAGCACGTCGCTGTTGGCCGCACCGTGAGTCTGGTAAATGATGCCGGCAAAGCCGCGGCCCTTCAGTTCACGCTGTGGCAAGGCAACAGGCGTACCGGAGCCAGCGATCAAAATAGCATCAGGCTTGGTGCCCAGCAGCTTCAGTACCTGACCGGTCACGCTGGTGTCGTTACGACCATAGCGCTCGGCGCCCAGCACTTTAATGCCTTTGGCTTGAGCCGCTTCAGTAATCACGTTCAACCAGCCATCACCGTAGGCGTCGTTATAGCCAATAAAGCCCAGGGTTTTGACGTTTTGCTTGACCATGGCGTCAGCCAGAGCGCCAGCCATCAACTGGTCATTCTGAGGGGTTTTGAACACCCAGGTACGGGCGCCTTCAACCGGATCAACGATTTTGGCGTTAGCGGCCACGCTGATCATGGGAGTCTTGGTTTCGCCAGCCACATCCACCATGGCCAAAGAGCCTGGGGTCACGGAGGTACCGATCACCACGTCTACTTTGTCATCGGTGATGAGCTTGCGCATATTGCGCACGGCAACGGTGGTGTCTGTTGCATCATCCAGAACGATGTACTCAATTTTCTGGCCAGCCACTTCGTTAGGCAGCAGGCTGACTGTATTGCGCTCAGGAATGCCCAGCGAAGCCGCCGGTCCTGTTGCCGCCACCGTCACGCCAACTTTGATCTGCGCGGAAACCGCCACGGGCAAGCTCAAAGCCAGGGCAGCAGCCAATGTCGTCAGGCGCCCAGTAGAAATGCAGTTCATCCTTTTCTCCCAATATTTGTTCATTGTTGTGGGCCGGATTAGCGGCCAAAAATCGTAATACAGATAATCACCAGCACATACCAGAAACGTATCAAGTCACGCGGTTTTCAGATATTGGTGTTTACCTTAAATATTAAAAGTTTAAATAGTGCACTAACTAAAGTGATAGCTCACTAATTAACTGCACTCCCCCTATGAAAAACCGCTATTTCTCCGGCTATTTCATGCCAGGACCGGGCGGTATGGAACCCTCTGCACCAAACGCACTCTAATTGTCGATTACTATGTAGGATTGCGCCTCCTGTAGGCATTTACCTGTTTTTCAAAAGGCAGCACACGTGGATAAAGTACGCAAAACCGAGGCTGAATGGCGTGCCCAACTCAGCCCCGAAGAATTCTATGTCACCCGTCAGAAAGGCACGGAACGTGCTTTTACGGGCCGCTACTGGGATACCGCGACCCCCGGCATTTATCGCTGCGTTGGCTGCGGCACCGCTTTGTTTGCCTCGGACACCAAGTTTGATGCGGGCTGCGGCTGGCCCAGCTACTTTGAACCCCTGAACCCGGATAATGTGCGCGAAGAGCTGGATGTCAGCCACGGCATGCGCCGCACTGAAGTGCTGTGCAATGTCTGCGATGCGCATTTGGGCCACGTGTTCGAAGACGGTCCTCCGCCCACTGGGCTACGATACTGCATTAACTCCTTGTCGCTGACCTTTGAACCTGAAGCATGAAGAAGCTCTTATTTGATCTATTCCCGCTCGTTCTATTCTTTCTGGCGTTTCGCTTTTCCGATATCTATACCGCGACCGGTGTGGCCATGGCGGCCTCGGTCCTGCAGATACTCTGGCTAAAGCTCACCAGCAAAGCCATCGAGACCTCGCACTGGATCAATCTGGCGGTGATCGTCATTTTTGGTGGTGCCACGCTGTTTTTCCATAACGATGTCTTCATCCGCTGGAAACCCACCGTGCTGTACTGGATCTTTGCCCTGGTCTTGCTGGGCGGACGCTACCTGATGCACCGCAATTTGATGCAGAAATTCATGGGCACTCATCTGGTGCTGCCCGGTCATGTCTGGGACAAATTAAACCTGGTCTGGGCCTCGTTTTTCATCATCACGGGCCTGGTCAATCTGTACGTGGCTTTCTCGGGCCACTTCACTGAATCCCAATGGGTCAATTTCAAAGCCTTCGGTTTGCTGGGCTTGATGCTGGTGTTTGTCGTTGCCCAATCTCTGTGGCTGGGCCGCTACCTGCAAGACTCCTCCGACAACTCCAATCCTCCCAAATCTTGATTTCGCTATGACAGATGCGCTCGCTTCCCTGATCCATGAACGACTCCAGGCGCTGGAGCCTACGGAACTGGACATCATCAATGAATCCCATTTGCACGAAGGCCATGCCGGTGCTCAAGGGGGTGCCAGCCACTTTCGAGTCATTATTGCCTCGAAACAATTTGATGGAATTTCAACACTGGCACGACACAGACTTGTGTATGATCGCGTCCACGATCTAATGCCTTTCCCGATTCACGCATTGGCTATACAAGCCAAAACCACTGCTTAAGGATGCTCATGAAACGTATCGCTGCATTTGCCCTGACCTGCGCTATGGCTGTTCCCGTCTATGCCCAGACGATTGCTACCGTCAACGGCAAAAACCTCACACAAAAAGACCTGGATCAGTTCGTTGCCGTTCTGGTCGAGCAAGGCGCTAAAGATTCGCCTGAGCTGCGTGAGCAAGTCAAACAGGAAATGGTCAACCGCCTGGCCGTTGTACAAGCTGCTGAGAAAGCTGGTATCGACAAGACCGTTCAGGTCCAGCAAGAAACCGAACTGGCCCGCCAAAGCATTCTGGTACGCGCTTTGATGGCTGACTACCTGAAAAAGAACCCGGTTACCGAAGCTGATCTGACCAAGGAATACAACACCATCAAGGCGATGGAAGAAGGTCAGCAAGAATACAAGGTTCGCCACATCCTGGTGAAAGACGAGAAAGCTGCCCAAGACCTGCTGGCTCAGATCAAGTCCAAGAAGATCAGCTTTGCGGATGCCGCCAAGAAAGACTCCATCGACACCGGCAGTGGCCAACAAGGTGGCGATCTGGGTTGGGCTCCAAGCTCCACCTACGTCCCTGAATTTGCTCAGGCCGTAGAGAAGATGAAGAAAGGCGAACTGGGTGCTGCTCCCGTACAGTCGCAGTTTGGCTGGCACATCATCCAGGTGGACGATGCCCGTCCAGTGACCTTCCCGTCGATGGCTGAAGTGAAGCCTCAGCTGGAAGAAATGATGCGTCAGCGCAAGCTGGCCGAGTACCAGCAAAAGATCCTGAAAGAAGCCAATATCAAGTAATGGCTTTGACGGTCGCCTTGCCTTACAGGTGAAGCGGCTGACAGGAAAAACAAACATGGCGCCTCAAGGGCGCCATGTTTGTTTTTAGTGAAGACAGTTCACAGGGTGTCATTCACACGGTAGTTAAATCTCAAATCAGCAGCAGATCACTACGGGCTATTTGCCCCAATATCAGAATTAACGCGTGGCTAGCACTCTGTGTGTACCAGCCTTCTATTCACCCGCCAACAGTGCCAGAAACTGAGCCTCATCCAGAACTGTCACGCCTAGCTCTTGAGCTTTAGTCAGTTTGGAGCCAGCCTCGGCCCCTGCCAGCACGAAAGCAGTCTTCTTGGATACCGACCCACTGGCCTTGCCGCCTGCTTCCAGCACGCGGCGTGTCGCTTCGTCACGGCTCATGCTGGGCAAAGTACCGGTGATCACCACTGTTTTGCCTGCCAAGGGCAGGTTTGCGCTATTGGCACGTACTTGAGCTTGCTGCGGTCTGACCCCGGCTGCCAGCAAAGCCTCCAGGGCTTCACGATTGTGTGGCTCTTGAAAGAAGTGCCGCACGGAAGCGGCAACCACCGGGCCCACCTCATTCACCTGCAGCAAGGCCTCTTCTTCAGCCTGCTCCAAAGCCTGCAAAGTGCCAAAGTGCTGAGCCAGATCCCGTGCCGTGGTTTCACCCACATGACGGATGCCCAAGGCATAGATCAGGCGATTCAAGGCTGGCTCACGTACTTTGTCGATAGCTTCAATCAAATTTTCAGCAGATTTGCGGCCCATGCGATCCAAGAGCACCAGTTTTTCCACCTTGAGCTTGAAGATGTCAGCCAAGGTATGAACCAAACCGTTTTCCACTAACTGATCCACCAGCTTTTCGCCCAAACCTTCAATATCCAGGGCTTTGCGGCTGGCCGCATGAATCAGGGTCTGCTTGCGCTGCGCCGGGCAAATCAAGCCGCCGGTGCAACGCCAGGCGGACTCCCCATCCAGACGCTCCAGCGCTGAATGGCAGGCCGGGCATTCCTTGGTCATCTCAAAGGGTTTGCTGCCCTCAGGACGCTGCTCCAGCACCACCGCCACCACTTCAGGGATGACGTCGCCTGCACGGCGCACTACAACGGTATCGCCTGCGCGCACATCCTTACGGCGCACCTCATCCTCGTTGTGCAAGGTGGCATTCGTAACCGTTACTCCACCCACAAACACCGGCTTCAAACGCGCTACGGGCGTGACCACCCCTGTACGGCCTACTTGAAACTCGATGCTCTCCACGCGAGTCATCTCTTCCTGAGCCGGAAACTTATGTGCCACGGCAAAACGCGGGGCACGTGCCACATAGCCCAGGACACGCTGAGCGGCCAAGGCATTGACCTTGTAAACCACCCCATCGATCTCGAAGGGCAGATTAGGACGACGCTCTTGGGTTTCTGCATAGAAATCCAGCAAGCCTTGAACGCCCTGCACTACTTTCCGATCTCGGCTCATGGGCATGCCCAGGCTTTCCAGCCAATCCATCATGCCCGATTGGGTATCACGGGGCAGCGCGTCGCTTGCCGAGTCCGCAAACAAGGCATTTTGCGGCTGATTAGCCGCGGGCATCGGGCTGATCTCACCCCAGCCATAGGCAAAAAAGCGCAAGGGTCGCTGAGCCGTAATTTTGGGGTCCAGCTGACGCAAGCTGCCGGCAGCTGCGTTGCGGGGATTTACAAAAACTTTCTCGCCCCGCTTGGTCTGCTTTTCATTCAGGCTTTCAAAGTCAGCCCGGTTCATCAGGACTTCGCCACGCACCTCCAAAACCGCAGGCAGCTGCGCGGCATCGCCTCGCAAACGCAGGGGAATAGATTTGATCGTGCGGATATTGCTAGTGACATCTTCGCCCGTCGTGCCATCGCCGCGGGTTGAGGCTTGCACCAGCAAACCTTGCTCGTAGCGCAGACTGATCGCCAGACCGTCAAACTTGTATTCAGCCAGGTAATCTACCCGGCGATCCAGGCCAATCACACCGGCATCCAGCAGGGTGTCAGCCACCCGCTTGTCAAAGGCACTGACCTCTTCGTCGTCAAAGGCATTGCCCAAGGACAACATAGGCACAGCGTGCTGAACGGTATCGAATCCGCCCAAAGGGGCCGCCCCCACGCGTTGCGTGGGAGAGTCTGGCGTAATCCATTCCGGGTGCTCGGCTTCCAGTGCCAGCAGTTCATTCATCAATGCGTCATACTGCGCGTCCGAAATGCTGGGCGCATCTTGAACGTAATAGGCCCAGTTATGCTGGGCCAGTTCTTCATGTAACTGCTGTACTCGCTTCAAACTCACGAAAAAATCCTGCCCGTACGTTCCTGGCCTGCCGTAAAGCCGGCCTGCTCCAGGCGCTCGTACAGATTGCTAAGTTGTTCATCAATATTTTGATCAGTGCTCTCTGGCAAAGGTCGGCCTTGATCATCCAGCACCACGGCATCCAGGCGGCTGGCCAAGTCACGAGCAACCGTTGCCATGCGGCTAAAGGCATGGTCGTCGGCCGGGCTATTGGGCAGATCCAGCAAGAGATCAATACGCTCAATGCTGGCCGATTGAATATCGTTGGGGTGAGCGCTGTCAAACATGGCGGTAAAGCGAGGCTGGCCCGAATCGGCCAACCAGGCCAATTGCTGCCCAAAGGGCAAGAAACCCGCGTCTTTCACCATCTGAATGACTGAGGAAGCTGGCATAGGACCAGGCAGGCGCACAGAGACGCCCACCAAGGCATCCAGATCAGCACACGTATTGTCCAGGGAGGCTGCGCGACGCAGCACATCATCTTGTTCAGGGCCTTCTACCGAGCCGTCAAATTGCTGGGCCAAGGATTGAGCCGCCATCCAGACCTGCGACCATTCAATGGCCGACAAGGGGCCACTACGATTAGCCAGCAAAACGGCTATCTGCATGCTGGCGTAGGACTCGCCTGCCCGCAAGCGAGCACGGTGTCCACCCCCTTCACATTCGGCAAAATAACGCACCGGTTTGGAGCCGGAGCGCGACACACTTTGCAAGGCTTGGGCCAGATCCTGCGCATCCACGGGTTGGCTAAAGCTGATGTCAATCACGGCTTCGGTGGTGCAATCAGCCTCTGCGGCATCATGGTCACCATCCGCAGCGGTAGCATCGCCCCGCGCCATGCTGGGTTCGCGACGTTCCAGCTCGGTGAGCTGGCTCATCAAAGGGTCAGTATCCCCATCCGGGAATTGGCTTTGCATCTGCTGGCGTACACGGCGGTCTTGCCACCAGTTAAACACCACCACGAGCAAGATGAGCAAAATGCCCAATAAAATCAGTGCGATTTGCAAATCACTCATTGTCAGTTCCGTCGAATCAACACTACCGGATTAAAAAAACAGGCTTACACACTGCTCATTTGCATGGCAGCGTCTACGTCTACCGCAACAATTCGGGACACCCCCTGCTCTTGCATGGTGACACCAATCAGTTGTTTTGCCATTTGCATTGCAATTTTATTGTGGGAAATAAATAAAAACTGGGTTTGTTCACTCATGCTGGCCACCAGATTGGCATAGCGTTCGGTATTCGCATCATCCAGTGGAGCATCCACTTCGTCCAGCAAGCAAAAAGGAGCGGGATTCAATTTAAAGAAAGCAAAAACCAGGGCGGTGGCTGTCAACGCTTTTTCACCGCCCGAGAGCAAATGAATGGTGCTGTTTCGCTTGCCCGGCGGTTGCGCCATCACCTGTACACCCGCTTCCAGCACTTCATCGCCCACCATCGTCAGTTTAGCCTCTCCACCACCAAATAACCTTGGGAAAAGCTCTCCAAAGTGCTCATTAACAATGTTGAATGTTTCCATCAGCAACTGACGCGTCTCGCGGTCGATCTTGCGAATCGCATCTTCCAGCGTCTCGATCGCTTCGGTCAAATCCAGATGCTGGGCATCCAGATAAGTCTTGCGTTCCTGCGCGGTCGTGAGCTCCTCCAGTGCAGCCAGGTTAACCGGCCCCAGCCCTTCAATCTGACGCGAGATACGCTGGACTTCAGACTGCAACCAACCCACTCGTTGCCATTCCGGTGTCTTTTCCTGTAACAAGCTCCAGAGTTCGGAACGGTTCACCTTGCGACTGTCCAACTGTTCGGCAAACTGTTCGACCGCCAGACGCGAGGCTTGTTCCTGCAACTGTAATTCGGTGACCTGCTCACGCAAAGGCCCCAAGTTTTTCTGATTTTCAGATCGAGCCTGCTCGTGCTCGCGCAATTGGGCAGCCAAAGTATCCAGCTGGATTTTGGCCAGCCGCACAGCCTCCTCTCGCTCGGCCCGTAACTCCAGGGCATCTTGCAAACCTGCCTGGGCCGCAGAAGCGTCCAGTTCCAGCAACTCACCTTGCAAACCTTCCAGTTGACCGGCCGTGCGCTGAGCTTGCTCCTGAGCCAAGGCCAGATTGCGCTCAAGTTCTGCCATACGCTGCACCAAAGCACGTTCTGCGAACTGGGCATCATGCACGGCACGTTCGCGTTCATGCACGGTGCGCCGGGCCTGCTCGGCCAGTTCCGCGCCTTTTTCGCCTTCCATCTGCGCTTCAGCAAAAATGCCTTGGTGCTCGGCCAGCTCTTCATCCAGCGTTTCAAAGCGCGCTTCGAATTCTTCACGATTGGCTTGCAGCTCTTCGCGCTGCACCGCCAATTCTTCCAGCTCCTCGTTGATCCGTCCGCCGCGCTCTTGCGATTGCTGGGCTTGTTGCGCCAGCTTGGAGTGCTCCAACTGCACATCGTGCATACGGGCCGTCAATTCGCCCACGCGTGCACGCGCCGGAACCAGGCCGGAACGCACTTGCTGCAAGGCCATTTCAGACTGCGTACTGGCGTGCCCCAGCTCATCAACAATAAGCTGAGCACCCCGCAGTTCCCGCTCCAGATGAGCAATTTCCTGCTGGCGCGCCAACATGCCTGCCTGCTCGGAATCCGGGGCGTAAAAACGGATGCTATGACGATCCACCAGATGGCCATCGCGCACCACAATCGTCATCTGATCGGTGAGCTGCTCGCGCAGGCTCAAGGCCTGCTTCAAATCGGCACAGACATAAACCTCGCGCAGCCAGTCATCCAACAGGCTACGCAGGCCACCCTCTTGCTGACGCAGCACAGAACTTAGCAAGGGCAAATCTAAAGTGGGTTTGGCGGCTAAAGCGGGCTCCGGCAGCTGATAAAAGCTGAGACGGGCCGGCGGCGCATCGCTGGCAAAGGCTGCAGCCATATCCAGACGGCGCAATTCCAGAGCCGTCATGCGTTCCCGCAACACCGCCTCCAAGGCCGTTTCCCAGCCTTTTTCCACATCCAGACTTTGCCAGAGGCGTTTCATACTCTCTAGCCCATGCTTGGCCAGCCATGGCTCAAGCGTGCCTTTGCGCGCCACATCTTCCTGCAAGCGACTCAAGGCCAAGAGGCGCGCTTCCAGTCGGGCCATATCCTGCCCACCCTGCAAGGCCTGCTCTTGCGCCTTTTTACGCTCTTCTTCCAAGCGTGGCAGTTGCACTTCCAGATGCTGCATATGCTCCTGGGCTTGCTCCAGCTGCGTTTGCAGCATGTTCAAGTCACCCCGCAAACGCTCCAGATTATCTGGGTCGGGCGCGTTCAGCTCGCGCAGTTCCTGCTTCAAGCGTTCCTGGCGCTGCTCCAGTCCTTGAATCTGCCGGTCCGCATCACGTTGCGACTGCGCGGCCAAAGCCAGGTTTTGCTCCAGACGGGCCAAACCCATGCGCATTTCGTCACGACGCTGGGCCTGCTCGCGCACCTGGAGTTCCAGATCGGGCAAGCTGCCTTGGGCCTCTTCCAGCAGAATCTGTAATTCTTCCAGCTTTACAGCAGCTTCTTCACGCTGTTGCTCGCTATTTTCCAGCTCTTGCTGGCAATGTTCCTGTTGTTCCGCCCAATCCTGCTGTTGTTGTTCCAACTGCTCACGACGCTGGGCCATACGGCCGCGCGAATCCAGCACATGGCGGATTTCAGCCTCCAGGCTGGACACTTGGGAGCCCGCTTCATACAACTGAGCCTGGGCGGCGTGCAAGGCGTCACCCGCCTCTAAATGCGCCTGCCGCTGAGACTCCAGCGCAGACTCCGTATGCCGCAAGCCGGCAATGGATTCTTCCAGTTTGGTCTGAGCTTGTTCAATGGCCAGAAAGCGCGCTTTTTGATCGCCCTGGGCATTGGACTCTTTCAGCAGCCACAATAAATTTTGCTTGAGCTCGCCGTCCTGCTGCAAATCACGATACTGACGCGCTACTTCGGCCTGCGCCTGCAGTTTCTCCAGCTGCGCATCCAGCTCTCTTTGAATATCTTCTACGCGCAGCAGATTTTCACGGGTATCGCGCAAACGGCTTTCCGTTTCGCGACGACGCTCTTTGTAGCGGGACACGCCAGCCGCTTCTTCCAGAAAAACGCGCAGCTCTTCCGGTTTGGCTTCAATCAGGCGATTGATCATGCCCTGCCCGATGATGGCGTAACCGCGCGCCCCCAAGCCTGTACCCAGGAAAATATCGTGAATGTCACGCCGCCGGACGGCCTGATTGTTCAAAAAATAGCTGCTGGTTCCATCCCGGCTTAATACACGGCGCACCGAGATCTCGGCATAGGTGCTCCACTGACCAGAAGCACGCCCTTCGGAATTATCAAAAACCAGCTCTACTGAGGCCCGGCCTGCCGGTTTGCGTTGTGAAGAACCGTTAAAGATCACGTCTTGCATGGACTCGCCACGCAATTCCGACGCTTTGCTCTCGCCCAGCACCCAACGCACCGCATCGATGATGTTGGATTTTCCACAGCCGTTGGGCCCGACAACCCCCACCAATTGACTTGGGGTAGGGATGGTTGTCGGGTCTACAAAGGATTTGAAACCAGCGAGTTTGATCTGGGTTAGACGCACAGGGTAGAGGTCAGCTCAAAAAGGACTAATTTGAACAGGCGCGCAGGCGCATCTATATATGCCTGGCACCGCGAGTCGTATGATACCGCAGCACCTGCCGCGCACAGCCAAGACAGCCAAAAAACAAATGAAAACCTATCCGTGCACCTGAATGATAAGGCAGTAAACTGCCCGCTGCCGTCAAGCCCTGTTTACCCTGCTTGGCAAGCCGGACAAACAGATCGAACAGCGCAATTACAATAACGCTTTGCCCGGCGCCAGACAGGCCAGAAAATCAGGACCAACAAAGCGTAGCAATGAATTTCTGATACCACTGCTCGCGCAGACCCTGTTATTCTTGCTCCCCATCTCTGTTCGTAAATTTCGCGCCTGCCCAGGCTCTGTCAGGAAAACCGTAGCGGGCGCTACTCAAGCTGCTCGTTCTGCCTGAAATTTGGCTTTGATTCGTGTCCGGCAGTGACCGTACTGCTTTTATGGGACACACGCATTCGGGATGTATTTTGAATAAAGGATTTTATCTGGTCATGGCCGCCCAGGCATTGTCGTCAGTTGCCGACAATGCCTTGCTGATTGCCGCCATCGCCCTGATCGCTGACCTGCATGGACCTGTCTGGATGGTCCCCATGATGAAATGGTGGTTTGCGCTGTCCTACGTGCTATTGGCCGCTTTTGTTGGGGCTTTTGCCGACTCGTACCCCAAGGGCCGGGTCATGTTTGCCACCAACGCCATCAAGCTAATTGGCTGTATGTTGATGTTCTGCCACCAGTACTTTGGCATGAGCGACTCCCAGCAATTAGTTCTGGTTTTTGTGTCCTACACCCTGGTGGGTGTCGGTGCGGCAGCCTACTCGCCGGCCAAATACGGCATCGTGACCGAAATGCTCAAGCCTGAACAATTGGTCAAGGGCAATAGCTGGATTGAAGGCCTGACCGTGCTATCCATTATTGGCGGCACAGTACTGGGCGGTATTTTGATCAGCCCTTCCATCGCCGCCACCCTGGCAGAGCACCCCTTGATCGCCCCCTTGGCCCAAACCCGGGCTGAAGTGGCTATCTTGCTGATTTCCTTTATTTATCTCTTGGCTGCCCTGTGCAATCTGCTGATTCCGCGCACCAACATCAACTACCCCGAACAGCAAAAAAACCCCATCCTGCTGTTGAAAGAATTCCGCTCTTACGTGCACATTCTGTGGCGTGACAAGCTGGGGCAGATTTCGCTGGCCGTCACCACCTTGTTCTGGGGTGCAGGTGCCACGCTGCAATTTATTGTGATCGAATGGGGGGCTCAACACCTGGGCTACCGGCTGGATCAGGCTTCGGTATTGATGGGGGTAGCAGCCTTGGGCACTGTGTTCGGCGCCGTCTTTGCCGCCCGCGTTCCCTTGAAGAAATCCTTAAGTGTCTTGCCGGTCGGGGTGGGAATGGGATTGGTGGTCCTGCTAATGCCTTTGGTCCACGAAAAATGGGCGGTTTACACCCTGCTCATGGGTATCGGCGGCTTGTCCGGCTTCTTTGTGGTCCCCATGAATGCCCTGCTTCAGCACCGTGGTCACGTCATGCTTTCGGCTGGCCACTCGATTGCGGTGCAAAACTTCAATGAACAGCTGAATATCCTGTTCATGCTGGCGCTGTACAGCCTATTGCTCTGGCTGCGTTTACCCATCAACTACATCATTGTGTTCTTTGGCTTGATGGTGGCGTCCCTGATGACGGTGTTCATCATCTGGAAAAATGCCAATCTGCGCGCACATCCGGAGCTGGAAGCCTGCATCGGCCAAGAAGGTCACGGGCAAGCACTGACAGCCAAGTAAAAGCCTTAGAAAGGGGCGAAGTCTTAGGACTGCCCCTGCAACTGGCGCAACAAAGATAAATCCCGCCAGGCATTGGCTTTATGCTGCGGACGCAGCAAGAGCGAGGCGGGATGATACGTCACCACCAAGGGCAAGCTACGGCCCAGGCTATCGGTATACGCCAGCGTTTGACCGCGCAAGGTCTCCAGATCGTCCTCTCGGCCACTCAGCGCCACAGCTGCCAAATGACCTACGGCCAACAAACGGCGAGGCTGCACCAGACGTATCTGCGCATCCAAAAAAGCACGACAGGCGGCCAGCTCGTCCGGTGTCGGGGAACGACTCCCCACAGGACGGCATTTAACCAGATGGGTTTTGTACACCGAGGCTTCAGGAATAGCGCTTTCAAGCATGGCTTGCAGCAATAATCCCGCTTTGCCATCAAAGGGCAAACCACTGCGATCATCGCTAGTTCCGGGGGCCTCGCCAATAATCATCCAGTCCGGCTCCAGTACCTGATCCGTTCCAAACACCACTTGGGATCGGCCTGTGTGCAAACCGCATTCCTGGCATGCCTGAACCTGCTCCAGCAAGCTCGCCATATCCTGTGTTTTTTCTGGCTGAATCAGCACCGCAGGTTTTTGAACAAGCGGCTCTTCCACCGCTGCCACCACAGGCCTGGAACCCGGCTTGCGCAACAAGGCCAAGGCCTTGTCCCGCGCAGATGTCGCATCGCTAGCGGCTTCGGACGCGGAAATCAGCCTGGACACGGGGCTGGTCGTGACGCCCTGCTGCGGATCTACAACGGGCGCTGGCGCAGCAGCAGGTTCGGCTGCCGCTACCGGCTGAGGGGCTACTTGAGGCTGAGGCAAACGTGCCAGAAAGGCACGCTCCAAGCCCAGCTCTAAAAGCCAGCCACGTTGCAGAGGGGAGATTGGCTGAAAATCGATCATGCCCCTGCCTTGGCGGCGATAGCCAGACTCATCAACACCGCATCCTCACGCTGGCCTGCGCTCAGCGGATAGTAATTTTTTCGCAGACCATCAGCCTGGAAACCGTAGTTCTTATACAAGGTGATGGCCGCCACATTGGAGGCGCGCACCTCAAGAACCAGCCGCTCCACACCTTGCTGACGCGCCCAGACCAGCCCTTCATCCAGCAGTTGGCGAGCCAGACCACGGCGCTGCTGCTCGGGGGCTACCCCAATCAGCAAAAGTTCAATCATATCGGGGGTCTGCAACCACACTGCATAGCCTTGCACCTGGCCTTGCTTGTGAATAATGCGGGAGTAATAGGCCGGATTGCCCAAGGCATCCGTGAAATTGCCTGCCGTCCAGGGATGGCTTTCCACCCGGCGCTCAATGTCCAGCACAGCTGACACGTGCCCCGCCTGCATGGCTTCGATTTGCAGCGGTTGATCCAAGGCAGCAGGATTGCCACCCAAACCTTGCTCCCTTTCTTCGATGGTGTACGCCACTTTCTCGCGCACATACAGCGGCATCGCCAGATCCGGGGACACACCGCGACCGCAATCCAGATCGTGCAAAGCCAAACGCGCCACACTGGCACCTGTGGCTCGCCAGGCTTGGCCGGCTTCCCAGCCCTGGGCTTGAATGGCAGGAATCAGATCAGGAAACTGCACCAAAGCGTCTCCCAAAACCTGAATCTGCTGCTGGGCACCAATCAAACCTTCGGCCTGCAAGCGGGCAATCCAGGTGCTGACCTGTGCCGCATCAAGCAATACCGGGCTTTGCAGCACCGACCAGGACTGCTCAGAGTCCCACGCATAGACGGCAGCATAGACTTCCTGCATACGCGCATCCTGAACGACCACATAAGCCGTGTTTTCAACAGGTGTAGTGCAGGCAGCCGCTGCCAACAAGGACGAAACCGGCAAGACGGGCAAGTCCAGCGCAAAAGCCATGCCTTGTGCCACGCCACAGGCCACCCGCAGGCCGGTAAAGCCGCCAGGCCCCTGACCAAACGCAATGGCCGTCAGGGCATGCCGGTCCAGGCCAGCCTGCTGCAGCAGTTCGTCAGCCATAGGCAAGAGGCGCTCGGCATGATCGCCACTACCCTCGTGGCTCAGCTCCACAAGCGCAATACCCGCTTGGGTGCGAGACAACAAGGTCAGTTCACAGAGGTTGGAGGAAGTCTCCAGGGCAAGAATATGTGCATCCATCGGGCTATTTTAGTTTAAGCGGACGCAAAATAGGCGTCTGTCTGGGATCGGGATCACACAAGCCACTTCATAGGAGAATCCAGAGGTTTTTTATAGTGAGCATCACATTTTTTTGACCCCGCTCAAACCCACCGACTAGATTGTTTGCCACCATATGATTTTCGTCGAAGACTATCCAAACCCGCTGCAAGGCGCATAAATCGTACAAAACACTTAATGTGTAATATTTTTCTACATCCCCCTGTACGCGCTTTCTGATGCCTGTTACATTTTCGCTATGAATACGCCGACACCCCCCCTCACCCGCAAAATCCTTGTCGTTGACGACGATCCCCGGCTGCGCGATTTATTGCGCCGCTACTTGTCTGAACAAGGGTTCAACGTCTTCGTTGCCGAAGACGGTAAAGAAATGGCCAAACTCTGGCAACGCGAGCATTTCGATCTGCTGGTATTGGATCTGATGCTGCCTGGCGAGGATGGTCTGTCCATCTGTCGCCGGTTGCGCGGCGGACACGACAACACCCCAATCATCATGCTCACCGCCAAGGCCGAAGAAATCGACCGTATCGTGGGCCTGGAGATGGGTGCTGATGACTACCTCATCAAACCCTTTAACCCACGTGAACTGCTGGCCCGTGTCAACGCAATCTTGCGACGCCGTGGTACCGAGGAACACCCCGGCGCACCTAGTCAGGAAAATGAATCCATCGAGTTCGGCCCTTATGTGCTGAACCTGTCCACTCGGACACTGACACGCAACAACGAAGTCGTCCCTATTACTACGGGCGAGTTCTCTGTGCTGAAAGTGTTTGCCCGTCATCCCAAGATTCCTTTGTCGCGCGACAAATTGATGGAGCTGGCGCGTGGCCGTGAGTACGAAGCCTTTGACCGTAGCCTGGACGTACAGATTTCGCGTTTGCGCAAGCTGATCGAACCCAATGCCTCCAAACCCGTGTTCATTCAAACGGTGTGGGGTCTGGGTTACGTCTTTGTGCCCGACGGCGGTAACTGACCTTGTCTTCCGGTCAGCAAGAGGGGCGGCCCGCCGTGGCCGCCCAGCGCCGAGCACCAAAAAACTCGAGTATCCGGCTGGGCTTATTCAGCCGGTCTTTTTTATTGCTCGCCGCTTTGATGCTCGTCAGCCTGGGTGCCTGGCTACAGGTTTTCTTCAGTATGGAAGAAGGCCCCCGTGCAGCCCAAATGGCTCAGCGAGTGGCGTCCATCGTCAGCATCACCCGTTCAGCGCTGGTCTATGCCCCGCCGGCCGTGCGTCCTGCCCTCTTGTTGGACCTGGCCACTAAAGAAAGTCTGCGCGTGCAGCCACGCGAAAACACAGACGAGCTGGAACCCCTGCCGCGCTCCAACTACTGGCAACACGTCTCGACAGAAGTACGCGGCGCCCTCGGTAGTCAGACCTTGATCATGTGGTCGGTCAATAGCGTACCGGGCATCTGGGTTTCTTTTGATATCAACGAAGACCAGTATTGGCTGGTTTTTGACCGCGAGCAGCTCAGTCTGACCGCCGGTGTGGAATGGCTAGGCTGGGGCGCGACCGCCTTGCTGCTGGCCTTGATCGGTGCTGCTGTCAGTGTCCGTTTTGTGAACCGCCCCCTGGCACAGCTGGCTAAAGTAGCCCAGCAACTGGCCCGTGGCGAGACACCCAGCACCCTGCCTGAAAAAGGCCCGGCCGAAATCCGTGACATGAATATCGCCTTTAACCGTATGGCGCGCGATATTCGTCAGACTGAAGCAGATCGGGAAATCATGCTGGCCGGTATTTCCCATGACTTGCGCACACCTTTGGCGCGTATGCGTCTGGAAATTGAATTAAGTCAGGTGTCGGACGAAACCCGTGCTGCCATTGACGAAGATCTGGCCCAGATTGACCACAGTATTGGTCAGCTCATGGAATACGCCCGCCCCGCAGCAGCTGTGCCTGAGCATGGTATTGACGTCTCCGCCGTCCTGAATGACGTCTACGAGCGCGAACGTACCCACACAGAATCGCTGGGCGGCATCTTGACCGCGTCGGTCGAGCCCAATCTATATGCTCGCATCAGCGCCCACGATCTGAAACGCATCATCTCCAACCTGATTGAAAATGCGCGCCGCTATGGCCGCAGCCCTGAAGATGACCGTGCACGTATCGAACTTTCCGCTCATCAGCACGGCAATATTCTGGTCATTGCCGTAAAAGACCAGGGTGCAGGTATTGCCAAAGGGGATATACAGCGTCTGCTGCGCCCCTTCTCCCGTGGCGTATCAGCTCGTACCGGCGTCAGTGGCGCTGGCTTAGGTTTGGCGATTGTAGAGCGTCTATTAGGTCAGGTAGGCGGCCACTTCGAGCTGGTGAGTGCTCCCTCGGAAGGCCTGACTGCCCGTATCCAGTTACCTCGCATCCGGGTTGGCCGCAACGCCGCCGCATCCCCTGGGGAAAAGGACAGCAAAGCCTCCTGATTCAGGAGGCTTTGCAAGCGCTGTGCTAGGCGCGATACAACAAGGCAACCGTCGTGACGGCAATCCCTTCCTGGCGTCCCACAAAGCCTATGGCTTCATTGGTTTTGCCTTTGACATTCACACTGCCCGGTTCCAACTGCAGATCGGCTTCGATGTTGGCTACCATAGCGGGCGCATGGGGCGCGATTTTAGGCTTCTGGGCATGAATCGTGGCATCCACATTACCCACTCGCCAGCCTGCTGCCCGGACCTGCTCGTAAGCATGGCGCAAAAGCACACGGCTATCGGCACCTTTGTACTGCGGATCGGTATCTGGAAAATGACGACCAATATCCCCCAAACCCGCCGCGCCCAAAATGGCATCAGTAATCGCATGCAGCAAGGCATCCGCATCGGAATGCCCCATCAGACCATGCGTATGGGGAATGGTGACGCCCCCCAAAATCAGGGGCCGGCCTTCGCACAGCACATGCACATCAAAACCTTGTCCTACGCGAATCGGCATATTCATAACCATTTCTCCATCAATTCAAAATCTTCGGGCCAGGTGACTTTAAAATTCCGTGCCGAACCCAATATTAATAAGGGTTGGCTGCCCGCCAGCTCCATCGCGCTGGCCTCGTCAGTAATCGCCAAACCTTGCTCTTTAGCGGCTTGCAAAGCCTGGCATAAAGCCAGTGCCGGAAAAAGCTGGGGAGTCTGTGCCAACCACAAACCTTCCCGATCAATAGTCTGCTGCACAGCGGCAGGTTCACTTGCCGTGGCGCGCTTGACCGTATCGGGCACGGGCAAGGCCAGCAAGCCACCGTTTCGGGCCTGCAGACAGGCGTCTATCAAACGCCCCAGGGCTTGCGGGGGCAAGCCAGGACGAGCCGCATCATGAACCAACACCCACTGCTGCGCATCCTCATCCAAGGTGCGCAGCGTATTGAGCACCGTTTCTGCCCGCGTTTCCCCACCGCAAGGCAGGCAGATGGTACGCGGCAAGCCCTCCAGCGCCGCTGCAGCCCAGGCATCACCCGGTGCCACTGCAACCCGAACCTGGCTGATGCGCTCATCGGCCAGCAAGGCTTGTACCGAACGGCGCAACATGGGCTGCCCGCCCAGCAAACGGTATTGCTTGGGCAAGCCTTGCGCCTTCGTGGCAGAATCCAGGGCGCGCGAGCCGATACCGGCGGCTGGAACAATTGCAATCAAGGTAGTCTTCATAGGTGGGTGATTTTATAATGACAATCCTGATGGAAACCGAAAAACAGCACTTCCTGTCCCTGCCCAGCACTCCCGAGGTGCTGGCTGCCTTGCGTCCCGGTCAACGCTACACGCAACCCATGCCTCCGGGTTCGGGTGATGCCTGCCTGATTGCCGACTTGGCCCGCCTTCATAAAGCCCCTATTTTGGTGCTGTGCGCTGATCCCTTGACCGCCCAAAGACTGGGCGAGGAAATTCTGTTGTTCAGCCCCGCCTTGCGAGTGCGCCAACTGCCGGACTGGGAAACACTGCCATACGACAGCTTCTCGCCTCACCAGGATTTAATTTCCGAGCGCCTGCGAACCCTGCACGCTTTGACCATGCACGAGGTCGATGTTCTGACGGTACCGGTCACCACTGCCCTGTATCGCCTGGCACCACCGTCCTTTTTGGCGGCCTACACCTTTTCCTTCCGTCAGGGCGATGCGCTGGATGAAGCCCAGCTTCGTGCCCAACTGACACTGGCCAACTATACCCATATGACACAGGTCAGTGCCCCCGGAGAATTCAGTATCCGAGGTGGCTTGATTGACTTGTTTCCTATGGGCTCGGTGCTGCCTTACCGTCTGGATCTGTTCGATAAAGAAATCGAGAGCATACGCAGCTTTGATATCGATACCCAACGCAGTCTGTATCCCGTCAAAGAAATTCAGCTACTGCCCGGCCGTGAGTTCCCCATGGACGAGGAAGCGCGCACGCAGTTTCGCACCCGCTTCCGGGAATACTTTGAAGGCGACCCCTCGCGCGCTCTGCCTTATAAAGATGTAGGTAATGGCATTGCCTTTGCCGGTATCGAATACTATCTGCCGCTGTTTTTTGATGAAACAGCCACCTTGATGGATTACGTGCCTGAAGGCAGCCTGGTCATTACCCACGGCGATGCACAAAACGCCATCAGCCGCTTCCAAAGTGATACCCATAGCCGCTTTTCATTCCTGAAAAATGATCGCGAGCGCCCTATCCTGCCTCCGGAAAGTCTGTTTCTTTCAGATGAGCAGTTCTTTAATGGCATCAAACCCTTTAGCCGTTTGAGCCTGAGCGAACAGGCGGACAATCAGCCTATCGCTCACCCGGACTTTGAGCCCCTGCCTGTCGTTGCCGTCAACCGACGGGATAAAGACCCGCTCGCCCAACTGCGTCAGGAAGTGCTGGATCCCAAGAATCGCACCGTATTGTGTGCCGACTCAGCAGGCCGTCGGGAAACTCTGCTGCAAATGCTGCGTGAGCATGACCTGTCTCCCGCACCAGACTGCCATAGCATGGCCGACTTTCTGGAGTCGGATGCGGCCTTTGCCTTGGTCGTTGCCCCTTTGTCTCGTGGTTTTGCGCTGGTCCATGACAGCCTGAGCCTGCTGACTGAAAACGATCTTTACCCGACCCAGACACGTACACAGAGCAGCCGCCGCCGAAATGAGCGCAGCAGCGATGTGGAAGCCATGGTGCGGGACCTGTCAGAGCTACGCGAGGGCGACCCCGTTGTGCATGCCGAACATGGCATTGGTCGCTACTGCGGGTTGAAGGAAATGGACCTGGGCGAAGGTCCGGTGGAGTTCTTGCATCTGGAATATGCCAAGGGCAGCACACTGTATGTGCCGGTGGCGCAATTGCACGTCATCGCTCGTTACAGCGGTGCCGATCCCGAGCATGCTCCCTTGCACCAGCTGGGTTCTGGCCAATGGGACAAGGCCCGCCGACGTGCCGCCAAGCAAGCTCGTGACAGCGCAGCCGAATTGCTAGCTTTGTATGCCCAGCGCGCTGCCCGTCAAGGCTTCCAATTCAAATTGCCGTTGAATGACTACCAGGCTTTCTCTGAAGGCTTTGGCTTTGAAGAAACACCGGATCAAGCGGCTGCCATTGAAGCCGTGGTCAACGATATGACCTCGGGCCAACCCATGGACCGTTTGGTGTGTGGCGATGTGGGCTTCGGTAAGACTGAAGTCGCCCTGCGTGCCGCCTTCTTGGCGGTTGCCAATGGCAAGCAGGTCGCCTTGCTATGCCCCACTACCCTGCTGGCTGAGCAACACTCCCAGACTTTCTCTGATCGCTTTGCCGATTGGCCCATCCGTGTTGCCGAGCTGTCCCGCTTTCGGTCCAGCAAGGAAACTCAGGCGGCCATTGCTGGCCTGCGCGATGGCAGTGTGGATATTGTGATTGGAACGCACAAGATCCTGTCCGCAGACGTGCATTTCAAGCAGCTGGGCCTGGTCATTATCGACGAGGAACACCGCTTTGGCGTGCGTCAGAAAGAAGCCCTGAAGCAGTTGCGTGCTGAAGTGGATATTCTGACCCTGACCGCTACCCCTATCCCACGCACACTGGGCATGTCTTTAGAAGGGATTCGGGACTTCTCGGTGATTGCCACCGCGCCTCAAAAACGTTTGGCTATCAAGACGTTTGTTCGCCGTGAAGATGGCAGCACCATACGCGAGGCGCTGCTGCGCGAGCTCAAGCGTGGTGGTCAGGTCTACTTCCTGCATAACGAAGTCGAGACGATTCACAACCGCCGTGCCCGTCTGGAAGAGTTGGTCCCGGAAGCCAGTATTGCCGTAGCACACGGCCAAATGCCCGAGCGTGAGCTGGAAGCCGTCATGAAAGGCTTTTACCAGAAACGCTACAACGTGCTCTTATGCACCACCATTATCGAGACTGGCATTGACGTTCCAACCGCCAATACCATCGTGATCCACCGCGCTGACCGCCTGGGTCTGGCCCAGTTGCACCAATTGCGTGGACGTGTAGGCCGCTCCCATCACCAGGCTTACGCCTATTTGCTCACCCCAGGTGAAGACGCCATCACCAACAATGCCAAAAAGCGGCTGGAAGCCATTCAGGCCATGGAAGAGCTGGGTGCAGGCTTTTTCCTGGCCATGCACGATCTGGAAATTCGGGGCGCTGGTGAAGTACTGGGCGAATCTCAGTCTGGCGATATTCAGGAAGTGGGCTACTCCATGTATGCGGACATGCTCAATACGGCCGTCAAAGCATTGAAGGCCGGTGAAGAGCCGGATCTGGATTCACCCTTTGCCCTGCAGTGTGAAGTCAACCTGCATACCTCCGCCCTGCTGCCGTCCTACTACTGCCCCGACGTCAATGCCCGGCTGGGGCACTATAAGGCCCTGTCACACGCACGTACGGAAGATGACCTCATCCATATCCACGAAGAGTTGATCGACCGCTACGGCCTGCTGCCCGAGCCTGGCGAGAACCTGCTGGCCGTACACCGTTTACGTATCAAAGCGGAACCATTGGGTATTGTGAAGATTGATGCCAGTGAATCACAGGCCACCATCCAGTTCTCTGCTAAGCCGAATGTAGATGCCGTGAGCATTATTGAACTGGTTCAAAAGAACAAGCAGGTGCGGCTGGCTGGCCCTGACAAGCTCAAGGTCGAAATTACCAAAGGCGATGAAGTCAAAAACCGCATTCAGGCCGTGCGTAATGTCTTGAACAGCTTGCGCAAGGAAAAATAAAACTGGCTTGCTGAATGAAAAAGAGCGCTGTCATCAAACAGCGCTCTTTTCTTTTGAACAGACTTCAAGGTGCTACCGGGTGTGCTTACCTAAGAAACCGGTCAGGCAAGAAATATAAACTGGCCCAGGCACACCCTAGAATTGCAAGCTGCTACGCCATTGCCATGCAGGCAAACGAGAACACAAAGCACACAGGCCTCAAACGTCCAGTCGGAACCAATTCAGCACAGCATCCAGCGGGGAGTGATTCAAAGCAAAGCGCGCCTGCTCCTGCACCACAGGCTTGGCTCGGTACGCCACCGAATATTTTGCCTGAGCCATCATGGGCAGGTCATTAGCACCGTCCCCAATGGCGATGCACTGCTCTGGGCCTGCACCCAACTCTGCAGCCAGCTCTTGCAAAAAGCGGGCTTTGGTTTGGCCGTCCACAATAGCGCCCAGCACTTTACCGGTCAGCTTGCCATCCACCACTTCCAAAGTATTGGAATGAGCGTAGCTCAGGCTGAAACGATCTTTCATACGTTCGGTAAAGAAAGTGAAGCCACCCGAAACCAACAGGGTTTTAACACCATGTGCATGGGCAGTGGCAATCAGGCGGTCTGCCCCCAAGTTAGGCTGCAGCCGCTCTTCATAAACACGGGTCAGATCGCTGACAGGCACGCCTTCCAAAAAGGCCACACGGCGGTTCAGGCTTTCGGTGAAATCCTTGATCTCGCCGCGCATGGCAGCCTCGGTAATAGTAGCCACCTGCTCTTTACGACCAGCCATATCGGCAATCTCATCAATACATTCAATATTGATCAGCGTGGAATCCATATCCATCGCCAGAACCCGCATGTCTTTCAAACGGTCTATCTGTTCCAGAAAGGCAAAATCCATTGCTCCCGTTTTACACAAGGCTTGAACTTCAGCCTGTTGCTGGGCATCCGCTCCTAGCAAACGCACCGCGGTGGGACCGAGCTCCTGCACTCCATCGGCCTGCACCACTGCGGCAATTTTTTCGATGATGGCGCTATCCAGACGCGGCCCTTGAAGAATGAGATGAGACATCAGTTCGTCCACAAAACAAGAAAATACAGCACGCTACGGTGCCAAAAGACGATTATTGTAGCGTGCCACCGCCCGCACACACTGCGGTCAACACGCTGCACCGTCAGTTTCCAGTCTCAACTCATCCTGATACGATAAAAGCTATCGAGAAACGACAAGGACACCCGTCATGTACATCTGGCCCAACAACACTTTGCTGGATCTGCTCCACATCGAACATCCCATTGTGCAATCACCTATGGCCGGTGCCCAAGACAGCGAGCTGGCCATTGCCGTGGCTCGCGCTGGGGGTCTGGGCTCACTGGCCTGCGCAATGCTCAGCCCGGAACAAATACGAGAACAGGTCGGGCTGTTCAGGCAAGCTGTATCGGCGCCCATCAATTTAAACTTCTTCTGCCACGACGATCTGCGTCTGGAACCGGAAGCCCTTCAAGAATGGCGTCTACAACTGATGCCCTACTACCAGGAATATGGCCTGGACCCGAATCAGGAACTGCCCAAAGCCTCCCGCGCCCCTTTCTCGAGCCAGCACGCGGAGCTGATGGAAGAGCTAAAACCTGAAGTAGTCAGCTTTCACTTTGGCCTGCCCTCCCCTGAATTAGTGCAGCGCGTTAAAAACACAGGCGCACTTATCATGTCCAGCGCCACCACCACGGCGGAGGCTGTGTGGCTGCAGGAACATGGTGCCGACATCATCATCGCTCAAGGCTTAGAGGCCGGTGGCCATCGAGGCGTATTTCTAGACCCTAAAGTGCCCAATCAGGTAGGTACGATGTCTTTGGTGCCCCAGATTGCAGACGCGGTCACTATTCCTGTGATTGCGGCGGGTGGCATTGCGGATGGCCGTGGTATTGCTGCTGCCCTGGCGCTAGGAGCCAGCGCTGCACAAATCGGTACCGCCTACTTGTTCTGTCCCGAATCGAAGATTACCCCCCTGCACCGTGACGCCTTAGCGAATAGCCGCTCGGACGGAACTGCGCTGACCAACTTGTTCTCCGGCCGTCCCGCTCGCAGCATCAGCACACGTTTGATGGACGAAATTGGCCCGTTAAGCAACAGTGCCCCCGTCTTTCCTCATGCCGGCTCAGCTCTGAGCCCGCTACGGATCGCAGCCGAAAAGAAAGGGCTGACAGACTTCAGTTCGCTTTGGAGTGGTCAAAGTGCAGCCCTGGGTCGTGCCCTGCCTGCCGAGCAACTGACTCTTGTACTGGCACAAGAGGCTCAAGGTGTGTGTAAACGCCTGGGGGTGGCTGGTGCCACCCATGCCCCCTTAGACAAGCCCTAAGGGGCTCTGAACGCTGCCTCTGCCTACAGAGGCGCACAACAGCTTTCACGCCGTAGCAGATCAGTAAAATCTGAACGAAAAAAAACCTCGCAAGATAGTTTGCGAGGTTTTTTTATACGGCGGAACTATTCGAACTTGCCTTTGGGGTGGCGCATCAAGTACCGATACACAAAGCCGGGGTAGGCCATCACCAAAAATAAAGCAAAGGTAATGGTATAGAACACCCAAGTCTGCTTGAACGGGTTACCAATACTGGCTTCAAAAGCGAAACCAAACGCACCCATAATCCCGTAGAACGCACAGACTTCCAGCAAGCGGGCAAAAAAGCCTTTAGAGACTTTCTGATGGCGAGTACGCCAGGCCGGGAAATAAAATACTGCCCCTAATACCGCCAGGCCCAGAACCAGCTTGCCCAGCATCACAGGCAAGGAGCTCAGACCGGAGCTGGAGGCTATAACCGTATACACCCCCAGGCCCAGACCGGCCAGCACAGCCAGGTAAACAATACCCACAATCAGCTGCAACCATGGCGACAAACCCGAACGCTCACCCGGCAAGGACCAAGGCAAAACCAACAAGGGCTTTTCCACGATAAACGGCAAATTAGCCGTAATAGCGGACAGAACAATCAAGACCCAGATGGAAAGGCTTTGGTCCATAGTGCCACCTACTTAAAACTGCAAGGAAGCCTGAATCACGCGGATGCAGGTATCCATCAAGCCACCGGGCAACAGACCCAGGCCGATAATCAGTACGCCGTTAACCAGCATGACCAGCTTGGTCAGCAAGCCCGTAGCGATCGGATGCTCTTCACCTTCAGGCTCGTCAAAGTAAACCACTTTCACAACACGCAGGTAGTAGAACGCACCGATCAAGGACATGATCACAGCAAACACGGCCAGCCACACTTGACCTGCACCGATCACTGCCTGCAAAACACTCAGCTTGGCGGCAAAGCCGGACAGCGGAGGAATACCAGCCAGGGAGAACATGGACAGCAGCCAAACCAGAGCCAAACCGGGATTACGACGGTTCAGGCCTTTTAGGTCATTGATGTTTTCACATTCAAAACCACGACGGCTCATGATCAGGATCAGGCCAAAGGTGCTCAGTGTGGTCAGAACGTAGATCACTACGTAGAACAGCGAAGCGCCGTAGGCTTGAGAGTGGGTCTCGCCATTGAACACGCCAGCCAGCAAGCCCAGGAAGATGAAACCCATGTGCGAGATGGTCGAATACGCAAGCATACGCTTGAGATTCTTTTGCATGATCGCTGTCAGGTTACCCAGAGCCAGCGACAACACAGCCATGATCAACAGCATGGGTTGCCAGTCCACGGCGATGCCGTGCAGGCCTTCCACCAGGAAACGCATGGTCACGGCAAAAGCAGCCAGCTTGGGCGCTGCACCGATGATCAGGGTGACGGTAGTTGGAGCACCTTGGTAAACGTCCGGTGTCCACATATGGAAAGGAGCAGCCGTCAGTTTGAAGGCCAGACCTGCCACTACAAACACCACACCAAAGACCAGGGCCAGACGCTCGGCTTGGCCATTGGCGATGACTTCAGCAATACGTGGGAATTCCAGATGGCCGGTTGCGCCAAAAATCATGGACATACCGTACAGCAGGACACCCGATGCCAAAGCACCCAGCACGAAGTACTTCAAAGCGGCTTCAATGGACTGACGGTGTTCGCGACGCAAAGCCACCAATGCATACAGCGCAAAGGACATCAGCTCCACACCCAGATAAGCGGTCAACATGCTGTTGGCCGAAATCATGATCATCTGGCCCAGCAGAGCCATCAGAGTCAGGGTGTACAGTTCGCCACCACGTTCCATCATGTCGCGCTGTTCAGCGTATTCGCGACCATAGATCAAGGTTGCAGCCACGGCCACACACGAGATCAACTTCAAGAAGTGCGCCATTTCGTCCACGACGAACAAGCCGCCGAAAGACACACCGCTGACGCCCTGGGACCACTGCCAGGCAACGCTGGCCCCCACAACGGCCAGGGTCAACAAGCTAAAAACAAAAGTCGAGTGGCGCTGTTTGTGCGTGCTGAAAGCGTCAGAAATCAGCACACACGAAGCCAGAACCAGGAGCAGGATCTCGGGCAGAGCCAGAGAAAAGTTAAAGTTAGTATCCATAGTGATTCGGCCTACAGTTTCGAGATGGAGACGTGTTGCAGCAGCGCTTCAACCGAAACGTGCATGACCTCGGTGAATGGCTTGGGATAGACACCCATGCCCAGCACCGCAATCGCCATTACGCCAAGAACGAAGAACTCACGGCCGCTCAGATCGCTCATGCCGGCAACTTTGTCGTTACCCACGGGGCCAAAGGCCACGCGCTTGAGCATCCACAGCGAGTAAGAAGCACCCGTGATCAGCGCTGTTGCTGTCAACAGACCAATCCAGAAGTTGTATTCAACCGCGCCCATGATGACGGTGAACTCACCGATAAAGCCACTGGTGCCAGGCAAGCCACTGTTGGCCATCGAAAACAGCACAAAGAAGGTGACAAAGCGCGGCATAACCTTGACCACACCGCCGTAATCGGCGATTTGACGGCTATGCAGGCGGTCATACAACACACCAATACACAGGAACATGGCACCGGAAACAAAACCGTGCGAGATCATTTGCATGATCGCGCCTTCCATACCCGTGGTGTTGAAGACGAAAAAGCCCAGTGTGACAAAACCCATGTGAGCCACAGAGGAGTAAGCCACCAGCTTTTTCATGTCGTCCTGAACGATAGCGACCAGACCAATGTAGATCACCGCGACCAGGGACAGGGCAATAATGATTCCAGCCAGACCTTGCGACGCGTCAGGAGCGATAGGCAGGGAAAAGCGCAGGAAACCGTAAGCACCCAGCTTCAACATGATGGCGGCCAGCACCACGGAACCACCGGTAGGTGCTTCCACGTGAGCATCTGGCAACCAGGTATGGACAGGCCACATCGGCACTTTCACAGCAAAAGCCATGAACAAGGCAGCAAAGATCAGCACCTGAGTGGTGTAATCCAGCGGCACTTTATGCCAGGTCAGGATATCGAAGGTACCGCCGGACACATTCCACAGGTAGATGAAGGCAATCAGGGTCAGCAGAGAACCGAGCAAGGTGTACAAGAAGAACTTGACCGATGCATACACACGGTTCGGACCGCCCCAGATACCGATGATCAAATACATCGGAATCAGTGTGGCTTCAAAAAACACGTAGAACAGCAAGCCATCCAGTGCGGCGAAAACGCCGACCATCAGGCCCGACAGGATCAGGAAAGCCCCCATGTACTGCGCCACGCGGCTGGTAATGACCTGCCAGCCCGCCAGCACCACAATCACGGTGATGAAGGCGGTCAGCAATACAAACCACATGGAAATACCGTCCACGCCAAGGTGGTAATTCACCTTGAAGGCATCAATCCAGGGAGCCAGCTCGACAAACTGCATGTCGGCCGTGCCGGGATTAAAGCCCGTGTACAGAGGAATAGTGACAATTAAACCAGCAATTGAACCAAGCAGAGCCAGCCAGCGGGTGAAGGTGGGACGGTCATCGCGCCCCAGAGCCAGCACCAACAGGCCAGCGACGATAGGTACAAAAATCGCCAGCGTTAACCAAGGAAGAGTAGAAGACGCCATATCGCTAGCCATTTACCGAACCGTCAGTACAAAAAAGGTTAAGAGCGCCAGAATCCCAAGGATCATGGCAAAGGCGTAGTGGTAGACATAGCCAGACTGAAGGTGACGGCTAATTGCAGCCACCCAGCCCACCACGCGCGCACTACCGTTGACCATCAGTCCATCAATCAGACCGCGGTCAGCACCTTTCCAGAGGCCCGTACCCAGGCAACGAACGCCACGAGACAGCACTTGTTCGTTGAACCAATCAACGTAGTACTTGTTCTCCAGGATACGGTAGATAAAAGAGCAGTTCTTTTTGATAGCTGCAGGCAAGGCGGGGTTAACCAGGTACATGTACCAGGCGACCACAGCACCAGCGACAACCAGCCAGAATGGCAATGTGCCAAAGCCGTGTATGGCGTAAGCCATCCAGTCAGTCCAGTGACTGGCCAGAGTTGCCATAGCAGGATGATCGGGCAGAACCGTTACGATGCCTTCAAAGTAGCCACCGAACAGCAAGGGATCGACAAACCAGATACCGGCAAAGATCGACGGAATGGCCAGCAGAACCAAAGGCAGCGTAACAACCCAAGGCGACTCGTGAGGATCACCGCCAGGTGCGTGATGCTCGTCATGACCATGGTGCTCGTCGTGTTTGACGTCACGGAAACGTTCTTTACCGTGGAACACCAGGAAATACAGACGGAACGAGTACAGCGAGGTAACGAACACACCAATCAGGGTGGCGTAGTAAGCATAGGTAGAACCCCAGATGCCTGCTTCGCCAGCGGCTTCAATGATGTGCTCTTTCGAGTAAAAGCCCGAGAAGAACGGTGTACCGACCAGAGCCAGCGTACCGATCAGGAAGGTCAGCCAGGTAATAGGCATGTACTTGCGCAGTCCACCCATATTGCGGATGTCCTGATCGTGGTGCATACCGATAATCACGGAACCGGCGCCCAGGAACAACAAGGCTTTGAAGAAAGCGTGTGTCATCAGGTGGAACACAGCGGCCGAGTAAGCCGACGCACCCAATGCCACCGTCATGTAACCCAACTGGGACAAGGTGGAGTACGCCACAACACGCTTGACGTCGTTCTGGATGATACCCAGCAGACCCAGGAACAAGGCACCGGTTGCACCAATCACAATGATGAAGGACAGCGCAGTGGTGGACTGTTCAAAGACAGGCGAGAAACGAGCCACCATGAAGATACCGGCCGTCACCATGGTCGCCGCGTGAATCAGTGCGGAGATAGGAGTTGGACCTTCCATGGAATCTGGCAACCAGCTGTGCAAAGGCACCTGAGCCGATTTACCCATGGCACCCACGAACAGGGCCAGGGCAGCAACGGTCAGCAACTGCCAGTCGGTACCGGGGAATGTCATGGTGCTCAGTTCCTGAACCTTGGCGAACACGTCGCTGTAGTTCATGGAGCCGGTGTAGGCATAGAGCAGACCAATACCCAGAGCAAAACCGAAGTCACCCACACGGTTGACCAAGAAGGCCTTCATGTTGGCAAAAATGGCCGTCTTGCGCTCGTACCAGAAACCGATCAGCAGGTAGGACACCAGACCCACTGCTTCCCAACCGAAGAACAGCTGCAGCATGTTGTTAGACATGACCAGCATCAGCATCGAGAAGGTAAACAGGGAGATGTAGGAGAAAAAGCGCTGGTAGCCTGGGTCATCTTTCATGTAGCCGATGGTGTAAATATGCACCATCAGGGACACGGAAGTGACCACCACCATCATCAGCGCAGTCAGCTTATCGATCAGGAAACCGATATCCCACTGAGCACTGCCGATAGTGATCCAGGTGTAGACCGGACCGTTAAAGGTCTGGCCTTCCAGCACCTGCATCAACACCACTACCGAGCCGATAAAAGAAATCAGCACGCCAGCAATAGTCAGCAGATGAGCGCCCGTCTTGCCGATAAAGCGGCCCAGAAAGCCGGTACCGAACAAACCGGCCAGCGCGGAGCCCACCAAGGGGGCAAGCGCAATCGTTAAGTAAAGATTTATGGAGTTCATTAGTGTGCTATCCCATCAACCCTTGAGCTGGTCGAGATCCTGGACATTGATCGAATTAAGGTTACGGAACAACAGAACCAAAATTGCAAGACCAATGGCCGCCTCGGCCGCAGCGACCGTCAGGACGAAAAAGACAAACACCTGACCTGCCTCATTGCCCATCCACGTGGAAAAGGCCACGAAATTAATGTTGGCTGACAACAAAATCAGCTCAACCGACATTAACAAGATAATCAGGTTGCGACGGTTCAGAAAAAAGCCAAACAGGCCAATCGTGAACAGCACAGCGCCCAGGACCAAATAGTGCGCAAGCGTCAGCGTCATCATCATTTGTCTCCTGGCACGACAGCGTCAGCCGAACTGGACACCGACGGCTTTTCGGTTTGAGAAGGAATAGAGACCATACGCAGGCGATCGGAGGCGCGAACCTTGACTTGCTCGCTCGATACGGTGCGTTTGACACCCTCGCGTTTACGCAGGGTCAGGGCAATGGCCGAGACCATGCCAACCAGCAGCACAATGCCACCCAGCAACACGGCCAGGACATACTGGGAGTACATCAATTCGCCAATCACGCGAGTGTTGTTGTAGTCAGCAGGCAAAGCAGCAGCGGGAGCGGTTGTGAACCACAGCTTGGTCAGCACAAAGCCCATTTCCAGAACCATGATGGCGCCGATCAACAGCCCCATTGGCACGTGAGCCTTGAACTTCTTGGCAGCGGATTCCTGACGCACGTCCAGCATCATGATGACGAACAGGAACATCACCATCACAGCGCCGACGTAGACCACTACCAGCAACAGGCCCAGGAACTCGGCGCCCATCGTGATCCACAGCATGGCTGCCGTGAAAAACACCAGAATCAAATGCAATACGGCCGTAACTGGGTTCTTGGCGGCGATCACGCGATACGCGGCCACCACCATCACCAGTGCCAACACATAAAACAGAACAGTAGTAAATAACATGAGTGTAGAGCTCCGGCCTTAGCGATAAGGTGCGTCTGCGGCACGACGACGAGCGATCTCGTCTTCGTAGCGGTCACCGATAGCCAGCAGCATGTCCTTGGTGTAGTACAAATCGCCGCGCTTCTCACCGTGGTATTCGTGAATGTGCGTTTCCACGATCGAATCGACCGGGCAGCTTTCTTCACAGAAACCACAGAAAATGCACTTGGCCAGATCGATGTCGTAACGCGTGGTGCGGCGCGTGCCGTCCTCGCGTTCTGCCGACTCGATCGAGATGGCCATGGCTGGACATACTGCTTCGCACAGTTTGCACGCGATGCAACGCTCTTCGCCGTTCTCGTAGCGACGCAAAGCGTGCAGACCGCGAAAACGTGGCGAAGTAGGCGTGGTTTCAACGGGATAGCGCAGCGTAACTTTACGCTTGAAGAAATACTTCCCCGTCAGGCGCATGCCTTTGAGCATCTCGGACAGCATCAGGCTGCCAAAGAAATCTTTGATTGCTTCCATAATTTTGCCCCTTAGCCTTAATGCCAGATGTTCCAGGGCGTCTGCATCCAGATCGCCACAATAACCAGCCAAACACCGGTCAGCGGGATAAATACTTTCCAACCCAAGCGCATGATCTGGTCATAGCGGTAACGTGGGAAAGTCGCACGGAACCAGATGAACATGGAGACCACGACGAAGGTCTTCAGACCCAGCCACAGCCACCCCGGAATCCAGGTAAAGGGAGCGAACTCGACAATCGGAGTCCAACCACCCAAGAACATGATGGACGCCAGTGCCGACAAGAAAATCATGTTGGCATATTCGCCCAGGAAGAACAGAGCAAAACCGGTACCGGAATACTCCACCATGGGACCAGCCACAATTTCCGACTCGCCTTCCACCACGTCAAACGGGTGACGGTTGGTTTCAGCAACAGCGGAAATAACGTAGATCACAAACAGTGGCAGCAGAGGCAGCCAGTTCCAGGAAAGGAAGTTCAAGCCCTTGTCCGCAAAGTAGCCCTGAGTCTGACCCACCACAATGCCCGACAGGTTCAGTGTGCCGGAAACCAGCAACACCGTAATCAGGACAAAGCCAATGGCCAGTTCGTAGGACAGAACCTGAGCGGCTGCACGCAGACCACCCAGCAAAGCGTACTTGGAGTTGGACGCCCAACCCGCCACGATCACACCGTACACACCCAGCGAAGTAATCGCCAGGATGTAGAGCAGACCTGCATTAATGTCGGACAAAACCACTTCTGGGCTGAAAGGAATCACAGCCCAGGCGGCCAAAGCAGGCATCAAGGTGACCACCGGAGCCAACAGGTACAGGACCTTGTTGGATTGCGCCGGAATGATCAGCTCTTTGGTCAGCAGTTTGAAAACGTCAGCAAAAGGCTGCAGCAAACCGCGGTAACCGACACGGGTCGGTCCCAAGCGGGAGTGCATGAAGCCAATCATCTTGCGTTCCCAGTACGTCAGGTAGGCCACACACAAAATGACAGGTACCGCAATCGCGACAACCTTCAGCAGCGTCCACACCACATACCAGGCGGTGGGACCCAACAGGTCCGTACCGTAGCTATTGATGGTAGAGAGGAAATCCATGTTACGCACGCTCCACTGTCAATTGACCGAATGCGCTACCCAAAGCGGCAGTTTCAGAAAAAGCGGTGGCAACACGCACCGAGTTCAAGGCCACGGTGTCATCCAACTGCGCAGGCAGGCTGATTTCACCTTGCGAAGAACGAACCTTCACCAGATCGCCATCGGCCAGACCCAACTGAGTCAACGTTGCGGCAGCCATGCGAGCCGTTGGCGCTGCCGATGCAGGCGTTTGCTGCAAAGGAGCCGAACGGCGCACCAGCGCATCACTACGGTAAATAGGTACATCGGCCACACGCTCCAGACCACTGCCCTCAGGCAATACGCTGGCAGCCAGATTAATCTGGTTGGACAGACGCGATTCCACGCCGGCAGCCATGACAGAGTCACGAACCGATTCGGAGGTTTCATCGTCAAAGCCATCCAGCTGGAACAAGTTGCCCAGCACACGCAAGACTTTCCAGCCTGGACGTGTATCGCCTACCGGAGCGGCAGCACCCTTGAAGCTTTGCACACGGCCTTCGGCATTCACAAAAGTGCCGGAGGTTTCAGTGAAAGGCGACACAGGCAGCATGACATCGGCCCACTGCTCAGCAGCGGAACGATAGGAGGTCAGTGCCACCGAGAAGGTTGCGGACTTCAGCGTTTCAACAGCACGTTCACCCAGATCGCTGTCCAGCGCAGGCTCGACGTTCAGAACCAGATAAGCACGCAGGGTTTGAGCCAGCATTTGCTCAGCAGTCAAACCGCCCTTGCCGGGAACAGCATTGGCCAGGTAACCACCAACCGTGTTACCACCGGCAGTCAAGAAGCCCAGCTTGCCGCCGCTTGCCTGTGCAATGGCATTGGCGTTCGCAGCAATCACACTGGCTTGATCCGAATTAACGGCCATATTGCCCAGCAGAATGGCCACACGCTCGCCCGAGGCCAGGCTGTCAGCAATTTGCTGAGCCTGGGCAGACACTTGCACGCCTTCCAGACCAGCAGGAACGGCAGCGTCTTTGGCTTTGGCAACGGCCACCAGAACCTGAGCCAAGGAGTTGGCCAACTGGCTAGGAGCCACAGTGATGCGGCCAGCAATCGCATTGAACAATGGATTATCGGCAGCCGAATCAATAAAGGAAACTTGAGCACCGCGTTTGACGGCCTGACGCAGACGCTGAGCCATCAAAGGATGATCTTTACGCAGGAACGAACCGACGACCAGAACACGATCCAGCTCGTTCAGAGCCGTCAACGGCATGCCCAGCCAAGGTACACCGGCCAGAGCGCCATCCAAACGCGCATCGGTCTGACGCAGACGGAAGTCCACGTTTTCAGTACCCAAAGCACGACCCAGACGAGCCAGCAAAGCCAGTTCTTCTGTGGTGGAAGTCGCCGAACCAATACAGCCCAGCTGATCGGCACCAAACTTTTCGCGCACGGCATTCATGCCAGCAACAATAGTTTGCATGGCGTCGTTCCAGGAGGACTCACGCCACTGACCGTCATCACCACGCACCATGGGGCGAGTCAAACGGTCTTCGGTGTACAGGCCTTCGTAAGAGAAACGGTCACGGTCGCTGATCCAGCACTCGTTGACTTCTTCGTTCTCGAAAGGCACGACACGCAGCACTTTGTCCATCTTGGCTTGCAGCACCAGGTTGGCACCCACGCTGTCGTGCGGGCTAACGCTGCGACGACGGGCCAATTCCCAGGTACGGGCATTGAAGCGGAATGGCTTGGAGAGCAAAGCACCCACTGGGCAGACGTCAATCATATTGCCCGACAGCTCGGACTCGACTGCACGACCCACGAAGGTAGTGATTTCGGCGTGTTCGCCGCGGTTGAGCATACCAACCTCTTGAACACCGGCGATCTCTTCGCCAGTACGCACACAGCGGGTGCAATGAATGCAACGCTGCATGGCTTCAGTGGAGATCAGCGGGCCCATGGACTTGGCGGCTACAACGCGCTTTTCTTCCTTGTAGCGCGACTCGGAGCTACCGTAACCCACGGCCAGATCCTGCAGCTGACACTCACCACCCTGGTCGCATACGGGGCAATCCAGAGGGTGGTTGATCAGCAGAAATTCCATGACGCTTTTTTGAGCGGCAATGGCTTTTTCCGAACGAGTACGCACAACCATGCCGTTGGTGACGGGGGTGGCACAAGCAGGCAAAGGCTTGGGTGCTTTTTCCACGTCTACCAAACACATGCGGCAGTTGGCGGCAATACTCAGTTTTTTGTGATAACAGAAGTGCGGCACGTAGACCCCGGCGTCATGGGCAGCCTGAATGACCATGCTGCCTTCCGGGGCGTCAACTTTAATGCCATCGATGGTGAGTTCTACCATTACGTTGTCCTGGCCTACAAATATTGAGGCACCACACAGCCTTTATGCTCGATGTGGTGTGCGAACTCGTCGCGGAAATGCTTAACGAAACTGCGCACCGGCATGGCAGCAGCGTCACCCAGGGCGCAAATAGTGCGGCCCATGATGTTCTGTGCGATGTCATCGAGCATGTCCAGGTCTTCAGCACGACCCTGACCGTTCTCGATACGATGCACCATGCGCCACAACCAGCCAGTACCTTCCCGGCACGGCGTACATTGGCCGCAGCTTTCGTGATAGTAAAAATATGACAGGCGCAGCAAGGACTTCACCATGCAGCGGGTCTCATCCATCACGATGACGGCACCGGAACCCAGCATGGAGCCGGCCTTGGCGATGGAGTCATAGTCCAGATTGGTCGCCATGATGATGTCAGCTGGCAAAACGGGCGAGCTGGAACCACCGGGAATCACTGCTTTCAGTTTGCGACCATCGCGCATGCCACCGGCCAACTCCAGCAGAGTGGCAAATGGAGTACCCAGTGGCACTTCGTAGTTACCGGGACGCTCTACGTCGCCAGTAATGGAGAAGATCTTGGTACCACCTGCGTTAGGAATACCGACTTCCAGGTATTCCTGACCGCTATTGCGCAAAATCCAGGGAACAGCCGCAAAAGTTTCGGTGTTATTGATGGTAGTGGGCTTGCCGTACAGACCAAAGCTGGCGGGGAATGGCGGCTTGAAGCGTGGCTGCCCCTTCTTGCCTTCCAGAGACTCCAGCAATGCGGTTTCTTCACCGCAAATGTAGGCGCCGTAACCATGGAACGCATGTAGCTGGAAGTTAAAGTCCGAGCCCAGGATATTGTCACCCAGGAAGCCAGCTGCACGAGCTTGCTCCAGCGCTTCTTCAAAACGCTGATAAATCTCGAACACTTCACCGTGGATATAGTTGTAGCCCACAGTAATGCCCATCGCGTAGGCAGCAATCGCCATGCCTTCGATCACGATATGCGGGTTAAAGCGCAGAATATCGCGGTCTTTAAAGGTGCCGGGCTCGCCCTCGTCAGAGTTGCACACCAGGTACTTTTGACCTGGCAATGTGCGGGGCATAAAGCTCCACTTCAAACCCGAAGGGAAACCTGCACCACCACGACCACGCAAAGCCGAAGTTTTGACTTCAGCAATCACGTCCTCAGGCTTCATGCCAGTGGTCAAGACTTTACGCAGGGCTTCGTAGCCACCGCGCTTGACGTACTCTTCCAGGCCCCAGTTATCGCCGTTCAAACCAGCAAGAATCTGTGGCTGGATGTGGCGATCATGAAAAATCATGCTGCGCGACAGATCGCCACCAGGGTTAGGTTCCAATCCCTGTGCGAACTTACGCAGAATGTCCGGTGCAATCATGCCGATTCTCCGTGTGTCTTCAATTCTTCGAGCATGGCATCAATGCGCTCGGCTTCCATACGCACGCACATGTGCTGGTTGTTCAGCAACATGACGGGCGAATCACCACATGAGCCCATGCACTCACCCATAATCAGGGAGAACTGGCCGTCAGCCGTGGTTTCACCGTATTCGATACCCAATTTTTCTTTCAGGTATTCACCTGCCTTGACACCGTCACGCAGCGCACAGGGCAGGTTCGTACATACAGAAATCGTGACGCGGCCAACAGGCTTGGTGTGGAACATGTTGTAGAAGGTCGCGACCTCCTGAACAGCAATGGGCTCCACGCCAATGTATTTGGCAACATCCTCGATAATTTCAGGCGACACCCAGCCTTTTTCCTGCTGGGCGATGGCCAAAGAGGCCATGATGGCAGAACGACCTTGATCTGCCGGGAACTTACTCAGTTCCTTATCAATCTGTTGGTAGGCTTTTTCGGAAAGCAACATAATTCGGTTCCGTTTTTCCAGGCGCGACCTTAACGGTCGATCTCGCCAAACACAATGTCCTGCGTGCCGATGATTGTGACCGCGTCAGCAATCATGTGACCGCGGCTCATTTCATCGAGGGCCTGCAAGTGGACGAAGCCCGGAGCACGGATCTTCATGCGGTAAGGCTTGTTACCACCGTCAGAAACCATATAAATGCCAAACTCGCCCTTTGGATGCTCCACGCCGGCATACACTTCGCCGGTTGGCACGTGCATACCTTCGGAGAACAGTTTGAAATGGTGGATCAAGTCCTCCATCCCGGTTTTCATGCGTTCACGCGAAGGCGGTGCCACTTTGTGGTTATCCGTGATGACAGGGCCGGGGTTGTTACGCAGCCACTGCACACACTGACGAATGATGCGGTTACTCTCGCGCATTTCAGCAATGCGGACCAGGTAGCGGTCATAGGAGTCGCCGTTACGGCCCACGGGAACATCAAAATCAACGCGATCGTAGACTTCGTAGGGCTGCATCTTGCGCAAATCCCACTCCACACCCGAGCCACGCAGCATGGGGCCGGTAAAGCCCAAAGCCATGGCGCGTTCTGGGGAGACAACGCCCACACCTACCAGACGCTGCTTCCAGATACGGTTATCGGTCAGCAGGGTCTCGTATTCGTCCACGCAGGCGGGGAAGCGATTGGTGAAGTCTTCGATGAAATCCAGCAAAGAGCCTGAACGAGCTTCGTTCATGGCTTTCAGTTCTTTGTCGGAACGATATTTATTGGCCTTGTACTGAGGCATGGTCTCAGGCAAGTCGCGGTAGACACCACCAGGACGGTAGTAAGCCGCGTGCAAACGAGCACCAGAAACCGCTTCGTAGCAGTCCATCAGGTCTTCGCGTTCACGAAAGGCGTACAAGAACACGGCCATGGCGCCCACGTCCAGCGCATGCGAACCCACCGACATCAGGTGATTCAGAATGCGTGTGATCTCGTCAAACATGACGCGGATGTACTGACCACGCAACGGCACCTCGACACCGATCAGACGCTCTACAGCCATGCAGTAAGCATGCTCATTGACCATCATGGACACATAATCCAGACGATCCATGTAAGGCAAGGCTTGCAAGTAAGTGCGGTGTTCGGCCAACTTCTCAGTGGCACGGTGCAACAGACCAATATGGGGGTCAGCACGCTGAATGACTTCGCCGTCCAGTTCAAGCACCAGGCGCAACACACCGTGTGCGGCTGGGTGCTGAGGACCAAAGTTCAGGGTGTAGTTTTGAATTTCTGCCATGATGCTTATCGCCCAATTCCGTAATCGTCCTCGCGCACCACTCGTGGCGTGATTTCACGCGGTTCGATGGTGACGGGCTGGTAAATGACCCGCTTCTGCTCGGTGTCATAACGCATTTCGACGTAGCCGGAGATGGGGAAGTCTTTGCGGAAAGGATGACCGATGAAACCGTAGTCAGTCAGGATGCGACGCAGATCAGGGTGGTTCTCAAAAATAATGCCGTACAGGTCAAACGCTTCGCGCTCGAACCAGTTCACCGAAGGCCAGACCTCAAACAGGGTCGGCAAAGCGGGAAAGTCGTCATTAGGCACAAAGCAGCGCACACGCAGGCGCCAGTTGTGCTTCAAGGACATCAAGTGCAGCACAACCGCAAAGCGATGGGGAAACTGGCCCGCTGCTGCCTGGTACGTCGGCGCTTTCCAAGCGGAATAATCAATTCCGCACAAATCTATACAGGTCTCAAAGCGCAGGTCAGCGTGGTCGCGCAGCAAGGTGCAGGTATCGACCCATGCATCAACTGGCACTTCCAAAGTGAGCTCATTGAGCGCTTGCGTCAACGCAGCCTGTTCACCCAGGATGGAGAGCAGGTTCGTTTTTAAATTTTCTAGCCGTGTCATAGTCTTGTTTAGCCTGTTCTAACCGTTCAGCGTGCGATGGTATTGGTCAAACGGATCTTGTTTTGCATTTGCAGCAAACCGTAAACCAAGGCTTCAGCGGTCGGAGGACAGCCAGGCACATACACGTCTACTGGCACGATGCGGTCACAGCCGCGCACCACCGAGTAGGAGTAATGGTAGTAGCCACCACCGTTGGCACAGGAGCCCATGGAGACCACCCAGCGCGGCTCGGCCATCTGGTCGTACACCTTACGCAAGGCGGGCGCCATCTTGTTGCACAGCGTGCCTGCCACAATCATCAAGTCAGATTGACGAGGGCTGGGGCGGAAAATAATGCCAAATTGGTCCAGGTCATAACGAGCTGCACCCGCGTGCATCATTTCCACTGCACAACAGGCCAGACCAAATGTCATGGGCCACATAGACCCTGTTTTTGCCCAGTTCAGAAACTTGTCTGCACTGGTTGTCACAAAACCTTCTTTGAGAATGCCGTCGATAGCCATAGTAGTTGCCTTTTGCCGGATCAGGCACTGGGAAGACCCGGCCTATCCTGTTGCTGACCAAACCCGCTGTCATCAAGACGCATCCTCGTGCCCCTTATGTCCAGCAGCAGACGCGAAAACCCCTGTAAGAGTTCTCTATGGATGGGTTATTCCCAATCCAGAGCGCCTTTTTTCCATTCGTAGATAAAACCGACCGTCAAAACGGCCAAAAACGCCATCACCGTCCAGAAGCCGACCAGGCCTACTGTCCCATTGGCCATAGCCCAGGGAAACAGAAAAGCGATTTCCAGATCGAACATGATGAACAGAATCGCGATCAGGTAGTAACGAATGTCCACCTTCATGCGCGAATCGCCGAATGCCTCAAAACCGCATTCGTAAGGAGAGAGCTTTTCAGGGTCGGGGCGGTTTGGACCTAACACTCGACCAACCAAAAGCAGTGCCAAGCCAATCCCAGTGGCGACGATGATAAATAGCAAAACGGGAAAGTACTCTTGCAGGTTCATGCAAAGCATCCAATCGCAGTAAATAAACTCTTGGATTGTAGCATTTTGAGAGCACAGTTTTGGGGGATAACCCCAAACCATTACATCTATGCGCGGGTGTTGCACCCATGCAGCAAAAACTGTCAGCTACCTGACCAAAAACCCTTCAACTATTGATTATTTAGATTATTCAGGGTTGCGATTCCAAGAAGCTAATGATTATCTTACCCGCTTTTGTAAGCAAAATGTCAGCCTTTAGAAGCGAGAGCGTGATTTTTTCCGCTTATTTTGTAAGCAAGACGAACAAGACCAAGTGGTCGGAACGGGAGCGTAACGACTTGGAACGGTTATTGAGCACCACACTCAAGACCGAAGAAAACAAGCAGCACAGCGGCATATGTCCGAGACTTCCCCAAGATCCACCAAAGCAGAAAGCGAATCGACTAATCGATCACACCACCACCGCCACCACATCAAAGCCACCACAATACCGCTATCAACCCCTGCTGTGTCACAGCCCATCATCAACCCAGGAGTCAAAGAGGCACCCCATCGATCAAGAAGACTAAAAGACAGCCGATATAGCGGCAAGCATATAAGCCTGCACCATTAATCCATGCACCCCAGCCACACCGAAGGAATAAAGAACCACAAAAAAGCGGGCAATAAAAAAGCCACCCCGAAGGATGGCTTTTTATACTTCCTCAGTTCAAGCCAGCCCGAGAGCTGGCTTATCACAACGCGCAGACAAGCTACGCGAAACGATTAGAACTGGTGACGCAGACCAACACCGATCAGTGTGGACTTAGCATCAGGCATGAAGTACACGTTCTTGGCGTAGGAGCCAATTGCGTACACGTTCGTGCGCTTGCTCAGTGGGTGGCTGTAACCCAGGCTGTAAGTATGCTGCTTCTTCATTTCCCATGGGCCATTGCTATCAGACAATGTGTTTGGAGCCGAACGGGGATCAGCCATCGTCCAGGAACCCATGATGGTACCGGCGCCAACAGGTGCAGACAAACCAACCAAGTAGGAATTAACCTTCAGGCCTTTACCCAGACCAACTTGCTTGTTCAACTCACCAAAAGTTTGACCTTCGAACAGGCCGTCACGAGTTTGACCGAAAGCCAAGTAGGCCTTCACAACCTCAAAGTCGTAGCTACCGCCAATGTTCCAAGACTTAACTGTGGAATCACCGCCGTCGTTGTATTCGAAACGATCAGCATTGCTGTTGAACGAAATACCACGCTTACGGATTTGATCGTAGGACACAGCCAGACCGACTGGGCCATTCGCGTAACGCAGACCAGCAGTAACTGCTTGACGGTTCAAATCTTTGTTGTTGCCAGTAATATTAGTACCGGTGGAAACATCATAAACAGTCAGATCTTTGTCCCAAGCCTGTTTGCCATCACCATTGAAGGAGTAGCCAACGCCGAACTGGAAGCCGGAGAAGTTAGGGGTTTGGTACATGACCATGTTGTCGTAACGAACGGTGTTAGCTGCAGTGAATGCACCACCGATGTTAGCCTGATCGAAGCCACCGCCAAATGGATCAGCAACAGCGCTCAAGTACTTGGACGAGATGTTGGTTTGACGACCGAAGTCCAGTTGACCCCAGCTGTCACCAGCCAGACCCAGAGTGGCTTGACGACCGAACAGACGGCCACCTTGAGCCGAGTTACCAGTACCCAGATCAAAGCCGCTTTCCAGAACAAATACAGCGCGCAGACCATCGCCCAGATCTTCGGAACCTTTCAGGCCCCAACGGTTACCGGACTGAATGCCGTTGATCAAACCAGTACGCTTGGAGTTAAGTTCTGGCTCGTTGGCTCGTTGAGCGTAACCATCAGTGCCTTTAACTTTTTGGTAACCGATACCAGCGTCCAGAATACCGTACAGGGTGACAGACGTTTCTGCGTGTGCGACGCCAGCGAAGCCGGCCATCAGAGCAGCAGCGAGCAGAGTCTTTTTCATGTAAGAAATCTCCGTAGATTTGAGTAAATCAGAGCAGCCCAACTACAACAGTGCTGCTGCTCTTTCTAACTCCGCGATGGGAAGTTAACGATATTGCATCAAAATTCCCGTCGCTTGACTACGAAAGCCTTCGGAATCGTGAATCTTTGTGCACAGCCTGTTGGCTATACACAACAAAAACCCACTTCTAGGCGCTTTGCAGGCGGCTTTCGCCAACAACACGGTTTAGCAAGCCAAACACCGACACCTCTTAAGAACTTGCTTTAAGTCTGCACAACAAAGGGTCGTCAACACTGATCTTTTAAGAGATAAGAACAGATTCCGTTTTAAGCGCAAAAGCTCAAACAAGCTCGCGCACCCCGAAACCCGCATTTTCAGTCCACCCCGCCCAAAAGCCACCATTCTCATATAGTGAGAATACATCCCAAAGTGTAAGGGAGCGGCACGCCCAAAATTTAACGGCACCTAAACACTTAATAAGGACCTTTAAATTAAGTCTCCACACAATTTATTAGAAAGCGAACAAAACCCAAAAATAGACGAAAAAAAAACCCGCCCTTTTCAGGATCAGGTTTCATTCCCGGGCTCTGTATACAGAGCACTCTTCCGAGATTCGCTTGGTGCCGACGACGAGACTCGAACTCGTACAGCTTTCGCCACTACCCCCTCAAGATAGCGTGTCTACCAATTCCACCACGTCGGCAAATCAAGACAGCGATATTAGCATGAGAAAAGCAGGACTGTCAGCACGAAACCGCCCAAAACACCCAAAAAAGCCGCCACCAAGCCTTATTGGAGACAAACACCGCTCAATAAACAAAGCCCACCATCAAGGCGGGCTTTGTTTTACCTGATTCGGACCTGTTTTGATGAGCACCTCTATATAAGAGAAGCAAAACAGACCAGAAGATCAAATAGCGACTTATTTTGCGTCAGGCACTGCTGGAGCTTCCTGATTCTCAGGTGCTGCTGAAGGAACAGAGGATGGCACAGCTGCTGCAGGAGCAGGAACCGAAGCCGCACCAGATGGAGCGCCGCCTGGCACTGACGACTCAAAGCCTTGCATCACACCCGCATCTGCTTTCTGAGCAGGATGGTGAGCCACCCAAGCCAGACCACCAGTAGAAACAAAAAAGATGATGGCTGCCCACTTGGTCATACGAGACAAAAAGTTGGCCGCACCCGCTGCACCAAACACACTACCCGCAGAGCCACCACCAAAAGCAGAGCCCATATCAGCGCCCTTACCTTGCTGCAGAAGCACCAGACCAATAATCAACAGCGAGGAGATAACCTGCACCGCCATCAGAACGGAAGACATCCAATCTTGCATTTAAAGACTCCAGACCCTTTAAGCGGCCACAATACGTAAAAATTCCTGCGCATCCAAAGATGCACCACCCACCAAGGCACCATCAATATCCGGCATGGCGAACAGCTCAGCGGCATTATCCGCTTTCACACTACCACCGTACAGAATGCGCAACTGATCCGATCCCATATACGCACGAATCTGCTGATGCATTTGCTGGGCCTGCTCCGGCGTTGCCGTCAAACCCGTACCAATCGCCCAAACCGGCTCATAAGCCACCACCAACCTGGACACTATTACTTTTCCCAGAGCCTTGATAGGCTCCAACTGATCTTGCACCACACAGGTCTCTTGCCCAGCTTGGCGATCGGCTAGTTGCTCACCAATACAAACAATAGGACTTAAACCCGCATCCAGTGCGGCGACAACTTTTGCAGCAACCAAAGCGCTACTTTCCTGATGATACTGCCTACGCTCGGAGTGCCCGACAATAACCCAGCGACAACCCACATCAGCCAGCATAGCGCCCGAGATTTCGCCGGTATAAGCACCTTTGGCATGTACGCTGATATCTTGGGCACCGACTGCAATTGCCGAGTCCTTCAAGATATCTGCCACCTGGGACACATACACATACGGAACACAGACCACTACATCACAATCTGCCTGCGCATCAGGCTGAACGATCAGTTCTTGCAGAAGACGGCTGTTGCCATCGAGCGAGCCATTTAATTTCCAATTGCCCGCAACCAGTCGTTTACGCGAAGAATGTACGCTCATTGCTCCCTTGATGCCAGTCAAAAAGTTACACCAACGCCTACAATCCAGGCGCAGCTAACCGGCTATTGTAGCGCGAGCCAATCCATTTCGCGCGCATTTAGCTGAAAATTCCTTTGAAACTCCAAAGAAAAAGGGTGGCTAAGCCACCCCCTGCTGCTTTTAGGGAACAAGAATGATCTTGCCCACCTGTTCACCCGCCTCCATCATGGCATGCGCATCGCAAGCCTGCTCCAGCGGAAAAGTGGCGTGAATCAAAGGCCGAACCTGCCCCGCCTCCAGCAATGGCCAAACGCGCTCGCGCAAAGACTGAGCCAATTGCCCCTTGAACTCCACCGAACGAGACCTTAAGGTCGAGCCCGTAATCGTCAAACGGCGTCGCAGGATTTCCCCACAATTAATAGTGGCTTTCACCCCACCCAGCAAAGCAATAATGACGATGCGGCCATCGTCAGCCAAGCAGGTAAGGTCTCGATTGATATAGTCGCCCGAGACCATATCCAGAATGACATCAACACCATGACCGTCGGTTTTGCTCTTGATGACATCCTCATAAACTTCAGTTTTGTAGTTGATGCCAATCCCGCCCAGACGATTAATAGCCTCAACACGTTCGTCGCTACCCGCCGTGGCATACACCGTATGCCCCAAGGCGACGGCCAGTTGGATCGCTGTCGTTCCAATGCCACTCGCTCCGCCATGCACCAGCAAAGTTTCTCCTTTGCTCAACTGGCCACGATCAAAGACGTTGCTCCAGACGGTAAAGAAAGTCTCTGGCAAACCGGCGGCCTCGATCAAGCTGAAACCAGCAGGAATAGGCAAGCACTGCTGCACTGGGACCACGCAATACTCTGCGTAGCCGCCACCCGTTACCAAAGCGCAGACCTGATCACCAACTTTGAAAGGGCTGCCCTGCACATCACCGGATACGATCTCACCCGCCAACTCCAAGCCGGGAATATCAGACGCGCCGGCAGGGGGAGGATACGCACCAGCTCGCTGCAGAACATCGGGGCGATTCACGCCAGCCGCCAAAACCTTAACCAGCACTTCCCCTGGCCCGGTTTGCGGCATAGGCCGATCAGCAACGCGCAATACCTCCGGTTTTCCGAACTCAGTGATTTCAACTGCTCGCATATTCACTCCAGATATCAAATTCATTTCCTCGGCCTGCCCGCACCCTATAGATAAGGTAAGCAGCCGTACCAGGTGCAATCTATCATAGGCACCCGCCACAGATGCCCTATTCCTGCAGAGAAAACGCATTATTTCCATGACGCTGGCAATTTTATACGTTACACTTTAAGGCTTTCCTGGCCGCAAAGCTTTTTGCCATCGCGACTAGCCAGGGGATAAGCAAAATTGATAGGAAGCGTGCCAGAGCGGTTGAATGGACCGGTCTTGAAAACCGGCGATGGGGTAACCCATCCGTGAGTTCGAATCTCACCGCTTCCGCCAAAACCCCATAAGTTGTAGATTTTCCTATAGTCCCTTTTTTATGAGGTTACTTAGGTGATAGGCATGCAAAAAACCATGCCTATATGAATCAACAATTATGAGTGCCATAGTATTTTCACCGCCAAGATATTCTCGCCATTGATATGTGCGCCTGCCGCCCTCAGCGCACCAAAAGAACATCACTGGTGTTAAAGAATGTCAGCAATCGGCCGGCCATACCGACCTAGAACGATCCAAATCCTTAGACCTGATTCACAGGACGGATTACTTCTTGGTCCAGCACCTAAAAGCCGAGCACCACACCCAGTTCAGCGCTGCTACCCAGTACCATCGCGCTAACTGTCTGTCCGCCCATCTGTGTTTGTGTGTTTGCTAAAACCATTGCTGCGGCTGCTTGGATGTCATACACCGTTCTGCGCAATGCGATTGTGTCAGTTCAATAGGGGGCATCCGTGAGTCAAATTGGCTGCCCATAAGCATCTGCACACTAGCTACGAGCAAATCACGGCCCATACCCCTAAAGATACTCATAGTCTCAAGCTGAGCGTCATGGCCTATATTCATCAGCACCACCACCGCCGCACAACCTACCGCAATACTCAGCAACGCCAACATAGCGCGTCACATTACGCGAAGCGCCACGATACAACAAAGGCAAGGCCACCTTATCCAAAGTAGTAAGCCTTGGCAGAAGATTGGAACTCTGAAATACAAATCCAATGATTCGGTTGCGCGTCATGGCCCGCATGAATAGATAGCGTCACATTGTGCAAGACAGGCTGCATGGACGCGCCCATGATGTATCCATGTGAGACTCCCTGCAAACTAATCAGGCTCGTGCCGAGTGTTCCAGGCATACGCTTTCTTTCTGTCCTCGTAGTTGTTATCAACCTCACACACTTGGCTCAACCAGCGCATCAGCGTTTTCAGCCTATCAAGCTCAGGACATCAAAGGCTTTAATATAAATTCACAATCACCGGTTAAAAGATGTTTGGGATACATAGCTCATCTCCTCTCTTTCGCTTAGCTGACTAACATTCAACTTAGCGTCCAGCCCCCATAGAGAAGAGAAATCCTCCAGCGATTCAGTAATGCCACCTGTGAGAACGTGATATGTCAATTTCGCTTCATAATCAGCTGGAATTTGTATAACTCGATCAATGGCTGGCATCGATTTATAAAAATTAAGCAAATCAATAAGGGAGTCAACGACTTTACCAGTGCGGTTATATTCTTCATTCATTTTTGCTACAACTATTCTTTTCTGCACTTGGTCTTGATCATAGGCCTCACTCCAGGCGGCATGGCGCTCGTTCACAGTGAATATTCCACTTTCGTCATAAGCAATAAGGGAGAGTTGTTCACGGCTCATTCCCTTGAAAGGATTGGGGCCTTCACGATTTATAAAAGCAGTTGATTGCTGTGCGCGTGCTAAATGCAAAGGATCGCCGGTTTTAGGGACCTCAGCATCGTGAATTTTTCTATTGGCCCAATAATCAGATCCAACAATTTTATTAACAATATGTTTGCCTTTTATGGCGAGTTCCTGACGAGTCAGGCTGATTTCTCGAGTAAATGCACGACTCTCCGCCTCGCTCAACTGTTGAGCAAATGATGAAAAATCTACTATTTTCTTGCTTGTGCTTGCGGCCGCATTTGTCGCCGGAGAGGATGGTGCGATACCATTCGATTCCCGTTTTATAGCGCTATCTGTGAGCAGATCGCTTTGAACTTCAACTACCGTCTTAGCAGTATTAATAATATTCATAGCAACTTATCCATTTTAGACTCTTGCAATTTTTTTAAATATATTCTCTGGAAGTTCCACGACAAACTCTCGAGCCATACGCTTAGGTGTATCGCCACTAACCATTAATCCGCTAAACACCGCAGATTCGTTAGCATTTTTACTCCACTGGGGCGTCATGCTCCCACCTGGACCGATCATGTTGACATAGGTCGTACTGAACGTGCGCTCTTTTCCACCCAGCGGGCGATTTCCCATCCTATAACGAACTAGTGCAGCATTTCCATTGGCGCTAACGTTGCTCTGAACTCTGTAGGTGTCAGAATTAAATAGGTTCCCTATTGATGCAGGCTTAGGGCTTATTGTTGCATGCGTACTTGATTCACTCACAGTAGCTATTGTGGAGTTTGCTGCCTCAGCATCCAGATTCTTGAAAGTTACCGTTACGAACGTCCCTGCATAAACCATATCAGCAGTCGACATCAATATAGCGGCCACAGAAACAAGCAAAGACTTTTGGACGTATATTTCAAATAACTCCATACGTTAACGGGGTACTGCCTATATGCATGAAGGGGGAAGGATTGTCATGCGATATTTTTAGTAGATACACATACAGAAGTGGCGACTTCTCGCCCTTATAGTTGTGCACTCGGCTATTCCAGAACCTTGGCTCAAGAGCTTGTAAATATCACTACCAACCCCAAGCTCGCCTCCGATCTTTGCTAGTTGACGGTAGAATTAATCAAAAAGTTAGCATTCTCCAAATTTGAACAAAAAATAAAAAAACTGGATTCCTCGGGAAAATTTTTCTGGCTTATCGATCTAAACAATTTCCTCGCATTAGATGCAACGCTCTAATATAAAAAACCTATCAATCAGATCCGTTCTATAAAGCCGTTTCTCATAAACAGCTCTTATATATTGGTTCACTAGCGAAACGCCTCGCTTTTTATTTACTTTAGAATTTACATAAAACACCTAAAAAACGAAAATATTTTTATCAAATTTTCCAAAAATTCCAAACATCATAATTAGGTACTAGCAATAATTAGACATCACAGTGCTTATAGGTGTTTCTAGTATTTTTTATCATTAGCAGGGTTGGTATTTATCAGCACGACTGATTTCAATAACTCGAGGCTGATGGTATCAATGGTACGTCGACTCATCAGCATATTCTCCCAACCCATTCCACCCTGTTTTTGGTCGATACCAAAATAAGTCGTTCGCTATTTTTAGCTGGGCTCACCCAAAAAAAACGGGCGTTGTGACGCCATACTTCTCCCTCTCCCTCAAGGTGTAGGAACAAGTCCTCGTAGAGTGTGTAGCGCCAAGCACTCACAAACAGAAGGCGTATTCGGCTTAGCAGCCAAGATCAACGCATAGAACCATGGGGCAATTGTTAAGCAGCCTGCTGAGCAAACCGCCACCTGCCAGAGACTAGGCGAAGTGACTCAATATAAGGGGTTCAATACGCATGCTATTGATTAAAGGCGACTTATACTAAATCTGAGCACTAGATGATTTCAAGTTTGCATTATGCGAAAGAACTGTGCCATAATGCTTGGCTCAGCCGATGTTAATCGATTGATTTTATTGGTGTTGTGTGAAAGCTGGTGCTAATCTCATCACTTTCGCCAAGATACCCGCTGCATCCATGGCGGAATTGGTAGACGCAAGGGACTTAAAATCCCTCGATCTTTGATCGTGCCGGTTCGATTCCGGCTGGATGCACCACAGCTTGAAGCCCATTGATCTATAAGTATAAAAATCGAATCAATGGCCTCGCCCCACTCCTAAAAGCTAGTTGATGGCCTGATTGCTGCCATTTAATGCCCATAGCCATACCGAGCCTTTGCGGCAGTTAGCGCCAAACAGGCCCGCATGCGCCACGAGCAGCTACAAGGCCCTCAGGTGGCGACTCAAGTAACACTCGACCCTACAGCTATCAGCACCACAGTGCCGCTCAGCAAGCATACGCCCTGATGAACAGGCACTACATCCGTCGCCAACGCAGCATCAATCTGGAGCGAGCTCAATGCCTACCTCATCAGCCTCAGGACTAAGCACACACACTTCAGCACAAACGCAAAAAACCCGCCCAAAGGCGGGTTTTTCTTTAACTAGACCTAAGTCTTTATCAGGAAGCTGCAGGAGCCGCTGGGCCGCCTTGAGCTTCGATACCACCAATAGCCTTGATCGACAGACGCAGACGACCTTTCTCGTCAGCCTCGATGACCTTGACCTTAACAACCTGACCCACTTTCAGCACGTCATTGATGTTGGCAATACGGTAGTTTGCAATCTCGGAGATATGCAGCAAACCGTCACGGCCTGGCAGAACCTGAACAATTGCACCGAAGTCCAGCAAACGCATCACTGGGCCTTCGTATTCCTGGCCCACTTCAACTTCAGCGGTCAGCTCTTTAATACGACGCTCAGCTTCGCGAGCCTTGTCCAGATCAGCGCTGGCGATGGTAATGGTACCGTCATCCGAAATATCGATCTGTGTGCCGGTTTCTTCGGTCAGTGCACGGATAGTGGCACCACCTTTACCGATCACATCACGAATCTTCTCGGGGTTGATCTTGACGGTCAACATGCGAGGAGCAAACTCGGACATCTCAGTACGGGAACCGTCCAGAGCTTCTTTCATCTTACCCAAGATGTGCATGCGGCCCTCATGGGCCTGAGCCAATGCAACCTGCATGATTTCTTTGGTAATGCCCTGGATCTTGATATCCATCTGCAAAGCAGTAATACCTTTCTCGGTACCGGCAACCTTGAAATCCATATCGCCTAGGTGATCTTCGTCGCCCAGGATGTCAGTCAGCACAGCGAACTTGCCGCCTTCCTTGATCAGACCCATGGCCACACCTGCCACGTGATCTTGCACAGGAACGCCGGCGTCCATCATGGACAGCGAGCCACCACACACCGAAGCCATCGAGGACGAACCATTGGATTCAGTAATCTCGGACACCACGCGGATGGAGTACTGGAAGTCTTCAGCAGCAGGCAACAAAGGAGTCAGAGCGCGCTTGGCCAGACGACCGTGACCAATTTCACGACGCTTAGGGGCACCGAAACGGCCAGCTTCGCCAGTGGCGAAAGGAGGCATGTTGTAGTGCATCATGAAGCGGTCACGGTACTCGCCCATGATCGAATCGATGATTTGCTCGTCTTGCTTGGTACCCAAGGTGGTCACAACCAGAGCCTGCGTTTCACCACGGGTGAACAAGGCGCTACCGTGTGCACGAGGCAAAACGCCCAGACGGATGCTGATTGGACGAACAGTGCGGGTGTCGCGACCGTCAATACGAGGCTCGCCACCCAAAATGCGCGAACGTACGATCTTGCTTTCCAGATCGAACATCATGTTTTCAACAGCCACCAGATCAGGCTGTGCTTCGCCATTCGCGGCAACTTGAGCCAAGACTGTTTCTTTAGCTTGAGCGTACACAGCACGCAGCTGCTCGGTACGAGCTTGCTTTTCACGAGTCTGGTAGGCCTGTGTCAAACCTTCTTCAGCAGCTGCAGTCACAGCGGCCAGCAGGCTTTCATTCACAGCAGCGGGCTGCCAATTCCACTCGGGCTTGCCAGCTTCTTCAACCAGTTCGTGAATGCAGTTGATAGCAGCTTGCATTTGCTCGTGAGCAAACACTACACCACCCAGCATCACTTCTTCGGACAACTGCTTGGCTTCGGACTCAACCATCAGCACAGCTTGCTCGGTACCGGCAACAACCAGATCCAAGGTGGAGGATTTCAGCTGAGTGGCCGATGGGTTCAGCACGTACTGACCATCAACGTAACCCACGCGCGCAGCGCCAACAGGACCGTTGAAAGGAATACCGGAAATAGCCAGGGCAGCAGAAGCACCAATCATGGCAGCGATATCGGGATCAATTTCTGGATTGACCGACACGGTGTGAATGATGACTTGCACTTCGTTGTAGAAGCCCTCTGGGAACAGAGGACGCAAGGGGCGGTCGATCAAGCGGGAGATCAAGATCTCGCGCTCGGACTGACGGCCTTCACGCTTGAAAAAACCACCAGGAATCTTGCCTGCAGAGTAGGTTTTTTCAACGTAATCAACGGTCAGAGGGAAAAAATCCTGACCTGCTTTTGCTTCGGTTTTGGCAACAACGGTGGCCAACACAACAGTGTCTTCAATAGAAACCAGCACGGCACCTGACGCCTGACGTGCGATTTCTCCTGTTTCCAGCACGACGGTATGTTCGCCGTACTGGAAAGACTTGGTGACTTTATTGAACATTAGGAGAATCCTTACAATAAAAAAACCGTGCACACAGCGAAACCAGTTCGCCGAATGCACGGTTGTTTAGCGGGGAGCCAGCCCCGGTATCACTTACGCAGACCGAGTTTTTCGATCAAAGCACGGTAAGCGTCTGGATTACGACCTTTCAGGTAATCCAGCAATTTGCGACGACGGCTGACCATACGCAGCAGACCACGACGGGAGTGGTGATCTTTGTTATGAGCCTTGAAGTGGCCGGTCAATTCGTTAATGCGAGCGGTCAGCAAAGCCACTTGCACTTCTGGAGAGCCGGTATCGCCTTGTTTGCGCTGAAACTCGGAAACGATATCGACTTTTTTGATATCTGCAACTGCCATTTTATTTAGCCTCTAAGACTTGCGTTAGGACCGAGGTGCCCTAACGTGGTGAACATTAAATTGACTGTGTCCCGACCCACCTGGTCAGGCACAAGCAAACGATTATAGCGAAAAAGCAGAGCGGGCGTTAAGCATTTACAGCTTAAATCGCATTAAACACCGCAGCTTTAGTTGTTTCCACGCCGAAGTCGGGCCAAAGCTCGTGCACGACGCCAACGCCAGGCCATAACTAACCAGCCAGATAAGCCGTAAGCGCAGAACAGGCCAAACAGCACCACGGGCGGGTCCGTAGACACGAAGACAAAGACCAACACAAAAAGCAGCATGCCCCAGAACGGAACGCTGCGGCCAACGGCGAAAGACTTGCCGCTGTAGAACGGCGCGTTGGATACCATGGCCAAGCCGGCATACACCGTCAAGCCAAAGGCCACCCAAGGGATCGCATTAACCTGCAAGGACAACTTGTTATCGACTGCCAGCCAGACAAACCCGGCCACCAGAGCAGCAGCAGCAGGACTAGGCAGCCCCTGGAAGAAGCGCTTGTCCACCACTTCGATATTGGTATTGAAGCGCGCCAGACGCAAGGCGGCGCCAACAACATAGATGAAGGCGGCTAACCAGCCCCACCGCCCCAAACCTTGCATGGCCCAGACATACATGACCAGCGCAGGCGCCGCGCCAAAGGAAATCATGTCCGCCAGCGAGTCATACTGCTCACCAAAAGCCGACTGGGTGTTGGTCAAACGGGCGACACGTCCGTCCATACCGTCAAATACCAGAGCCAGAAATATGGCGATAGCCGCTGCTTCAAACCGACCATTCATGGCCTGCACAACGGCATAAAACCCCGCAAACAAATTGGCAGTGGTAAATGCGTTGGGCAGAAGATAGATGCTACGCCGACGACGGGTTTCATCATTGTGCAGATTGGGCATAGTTGATGCTTTAAGAGTTGTTACTTGAGGACTGAGCACTCGAATGTAGCATTGTACGTAAGGCTACAGAGCGTGAATAATTCAAGCAAATATAAGTCAGAATGCGTGGGGCCAGCCAGTGAGCCTGCTGCCACCGTTTTTTTCAAACGTGTTTGGCCAGACTCGACCAAAGCGCAGCTGGCCAGCAAAAAAGCCGCATGACAATGCTTGTTCTTTCAGTGCAAAGATTGAATTTTATCGTGGCAGCGCAGATACGGCCACCAGCTCGCCAATGCGGCACCTGTAACACAGAGGGCCCCCACACCGAAACACACGCCCGCCCGTCACGATCGACAGCACAATAAAAAACCGGCTGACGCCGAAAAGGCGTCAGCCGGTTCAAGTTCGTCACCAGGGCAAGCAGTAAGCCTGCCCCAATATCAAACTTAGTTCTTGGTCTTATCAACCAGCTTGTTAGCAGCGATCCAAGGCATCATGGAACGCAGCTTGCCACCCACTTGCTCGATCTGCGATTCGGCGTTGATACGACGACGCGAGATCAAAGTAGGCGCACCAGCGGCGTTTTCCAAGATAAAGTTCTTGGCGTAAACACCGGTCTGGATGTCTTCCAGACACTGGCGCATTGCTTTGCGGGTTTCTTCAGTAACGATCTTGGGACCGGTCTCGTACTCGCCGTATTCGGCGTTGTTGGAGATCGAGTAGTTCATGTTGGCAATACCGCCTTCGTAGATCAGGTCCACGATCAGCTTCAGCTCGTGCAAGCACTCGAAGTAAGCCATTTCAGGGGCGTAACCAGCGTCAACCAGTGTGTCGAAACCTGCTTTGATCAGCTCAACAGCGCCACCGCACAGAACAGCCTGTTCACCGAACAAGTCAGTTTCAGTTTCTTCGCGGAAGTTGGTTTCGATGATACCGGCACGGCCACCGCCGTTAGCGGATGCGTAGGACAAAGCCACGTCGCGAGCAGCGCCGGTCTTGTCTTGGTAAACAGCGATCAGGTGAGGAACGCCACCACCTTGGCTGTAGGTGCCGCGAACGGTGTGACCAGGAGCCTTAGGAGCAATCATGATGACGTCGATATCGTCACGTGGCACAACTTGGCCGTAGTGAACGTTAAAGCCGTGAGCAAATGCCAGAGCAGCGCCGGGCTTGATGTTCTCGGCAACCTGGTTGCGGTAGACCTCAGCAATGTTTTCGTCAGGCAACAAGATCATGACCACATCGGCGCCTTTAACGGCTTCAGCCACTTCCTGAACTTTCAGGCCAGCGTTCTCAGCTTTGCTCCAGGAAGCGCCGCCTTTACGCAGACCAACAACCACGTTCACGCCGGACTCGTGCAGGTTCAGGGCGTGGGCGTGGCCTTGCGAGCCGTAACCGATGATAGCAACGGTCTTGCCTTTGATCAGGGAAAGATCACAATCCTTGTCGTAGAAAACTTTCATTTCAGGTGCTCCAAATTTAATAATTTCGCTTAAACAGCAATTCGAGAATGGCCGCTCATGCAGCAGCGGCACAAAAAAGGACCTTGACTCATTACATCCAGGACAGGGCCACCGCGGTCAGCACAGCATCAAGCCGTGCCCTTATGCGAAGCTGCCTTGAAAAAGCGGCCCCTTCATAAAGGCGGTAACTATGTCCTGAAAAAGCCTTGGCTTACAGCTTTAAGACGCGTTCGCCACGGCTGACACCAGAGACCCCGGTGCGCACTGTTTCAAGAATGGCCGTACGATCCAGCGCATTAATGAAAGCAGCAATTTTGTCTTGAACACCGGTCAGTTCGATGGTGTATGTCTTGTCCGTAACATCAATGATGCGACCACGGAAAATATCCGCCATACGCTTCATCTCTTCACGTTCCTTGCCCACTGCCCGCACTTTGATCAGCATGAGCTCGCGCTCGATGTGCGGACCCTCGGACAGATCCACCACCTTGACCACGTCAACCAGACGGTTCAAGTGCTTGGTGATCTGTTCGATGACATCGTCTGACCCTTGGGTGACGATAGTCATGCGAGACAAGGTGTCGTCCTCGGTCGGAGCAACGGTCAAGGTCTCGATGTTATAGCCACGAGCCGAAAACAGACCAACCACACGGGACAGTGCGCCCGGCTCGTTTTCCAGAAGGATAGAAATGACGTGTTTCATGATTCTCTCCTTACAGATCGTCCGGGCCCAAGAGCATTTCTGTCAGGCCGCGGCCTGCTTTCACCATCGGAAACACGTTTTCCGTTTGATCCGTGATGAAGTTCAGAAATACCAGGCGGTCTTTGTGCGTGGTGAAGGCTTCGCGAATCGCGGGAACCACATCGGCTGGCTTATCAATTTCCAGACCTACGTGGCCATAGCTTTCCACCAGTTTGACAAAGTCAGGCAGTGCATCCACATAGGACTCGGAATAACGCGAGCCGTAGTCGATCTGCTGCCACTGGCGCACCATGCCCAGATAACGATTGTTCAGGCAAAGAACCTTGGGGCTTAAGCGGTACTGTTTGCAGGTAGACAGTTCCTGGATGTTCATCTGGATGGAGCCTTCACCTGTGATGACGGCAACGTCCTGACCAGGGTTGGCCATTTGCACACCCATTGCATAGGGCAAGCCCACGCCCATCGTGCCCAGGCCACCGGAGTTGATCCAGCGACGAGGCTTATTGAATTTGTAGTACTGTGCCGCCCACATCTGGTGCTGCCCCACATCAGAAGTCACAAAAGCGTTGCCGCCTGTCACTTCCCACAGGGATTCCACCACGTACTGCGGCTTGATCAGTTCGTCCGACTTGGCGTAGGCCAAGGAGTTCTTGCCACGCCAGACATTGATCTGTTTCCACCAGTCATTCAAAGCAGGCTGAGAGCTAGGCGCTTCCTGACGCGCTTGTGCGTACAGTTCGTTCAGCTCAGTCAGCACATCTTTCACACAACCGACGATAGGCACATCAACTTTGACGCGCTTGGAAATCACGGAGGGATCGATGTCAATATGAATGATCTTGCGGGGGTTTTGGCTGAAGTGACGGGTGTTACCAATCACTCGGTCGTCAAAACGGGCACCTACGGCCACCAGCACATCGCAATGCTGCATGGTCATATTGGCTTCATAGGTACCGTGCATGCCAGGCATGCCAATGTATTGATCAGCCGTGCCAGGATAGGCGCCCAAGCCCATCAAGGTAGTGGTGCAAGGGGCACCGCTTAACTTGACCAGCTCGTCAAGTTCCTTTTCAGCATTGCCCAGCACCACACCGCCACCGACATAAATCAGCGGACGTTCAGCACTGTTCAAAATCTGAACGGCTTTTTTGATTTGCCCTTGATGACCCTTGGTTACCGGTGCGTAAGAGCGCATTTTGACCTCGCCACGTTTTGGCGAGTATTTGCACATGGCAGTGGTAATGTCTTTAGGGATATCAATCAGCACAGGACCAGGACGGCCTGTGGTGGCAATGAAAAATGCCTTGCGAATGGTATCTGCCAATTCGCGGACATCGCGCACCAGGAAGTTGTGCTTGACGCAGGGACGGGTGATACCAATGGCATCACATTCCTGGAAAGCATCTTCGCCAATTGCCTGGGTGCTGACCTGTCCACTGATGATGACCATCGGGATGGAGTCCAGGTAAGCAGTCGCAATACCGGTGACGGCATTGGTGACGCCCGGGCCACTGGTTACCAGTGCCACGCCAACTTTCTGGGACGAACGGGAATAGGCATCCGCCGCATGAACAGCAGCTTGTTCATGACGCACAAGAATGTGCTGGAAGCGGTCCTGCTTGAAGATTGCGTCGTAGATATAGAGAACGGCACCGCCCGGATATCCGAAAACGTGTTCCACGCCTTCGTCCGCGAGCGCGCGCACAACAATATCTGCGCCATTTAATTCAGACATGAGTTTTCCTTTCAGTCTTGCTCTGCAATATCGATCGACCACGACGGTCCGAGCTTGAACCGATGTCAGCAACATGATCTGGCGCTTCATGATCCACAGGACCACACCACCCAGACACATTACCGTCCGGCCTGCACTCTTCGACACCCAGTGCGTGCATACAAAAACGTATGCGTTAGCTTGAAACGGAAGTCCTGGCATCCCACGCTTGTGACGCGGCCAGCAACAAAGTTTTTAGGCGCAAAAAACCGGGCGGATGGCCCGGTTAACAGTGCCTCGCTACAATTTGCTCGGATAGGGAGCAAAAACACCTAGTTACTTTACCTTGCCTGCACAAAGCGAGCAACTGTGATTGTTGGTAAAGTGCAAAAAAACAGGCTTAAAGCTTGCATACGTAAAACGATATACTGTCTACCTATGACGAGCTGTCCGGGTATTTTATGGCATCGCCCATTCCACAGTTAAAACAATTCCTGTATAGCCACTATTTTTTCGGTGGACTGCGCCAGTCCATCGGCGTGCTCTTGCCTGTCATTATTTTGGGCCGCTTCTTTGGCCACTATGACATTGGCGTTATTGCATCCATGGGCGCCACCTGTGTCGCCATCATTGACCAGCCCGGTGGCCCACGCCGCAATCGCAATAACGAGATGCTGGGTGGCATTGCTTTGGGCACCATCACGGTGGGTTTGACTGGTCTAGCCTCCAGTTCTCCTCTTTTGCTGGTCCTGTGCGTACCTTTGCTGTGTTTTCTGTACAGCATGTTTTCTGTCTTTGGCCGTCGCGGCGGGCTGATCGGTTTTGCCGCCCTGCTGCTGATGACTTTGACAATGCGCTTTCCCATGGAACCGCAGGAGGTATTGGCCCATACGCTGTATTCTTTTGCGGGGGGCCTGTCCTATTACCTGTTCAGCACCTTGTTCCGGCGTTTGTTCTGGTATCGAGAAGAACGCCAGACTTTGGCCGTCGCCTTGTTTGCCACGGCTGAATACATGGAAGCGCGCTCGCAATTCTATGACCCCACCTCTGATCTGGACGCCTGCTATCGCCGCCTGATCAATCTACAGTCGAATATGACCGAAAAGCATCAGGCCGCACGCGACGTCGTGCTGCGTGAGCTACCACGCGGGCATGGCCGGGGCGACCACCACCGTCGCGCGCTGCTGACCATTTTCTTGAACATGGTCAGCATTCTGGATTCTCTGGTTGCGACGTATACCGACTACACCGTCCTGCGCCGTCAACTGGCACAAAGCGACTTCATGATGTTTGCGCGGGACGGGCTGTACAAGCTGTCTCTTGATATTGGCCGTATCGCCATGAATGTGTCGCGCAGCACTCGCACTACCCGCCGCTCAAGCGTCAAAGCGGAAATCCGAGCCATGGAATACGAGCTGGAAAAATACAAGCGCCAGGGCATGTCGCAAACCGACCCAGAGACCTATGCCCTACTGGTCCAAGTCCTGCGACGTCTGCGCAACCTGAATCGCATTGTTGACAATATGGCCAGCTTGTCTCACCGAGCCAGCCAGAATCTGCCCGTAGATCAGTATCTGAACAAATCCTTGAGCCGGATGTTGTCACGTGAAGAGCTGCGCTTGGGCATGCTGACCAGCAACCTCAAACTGAAGTCCTCGCATTTCCGATATGCGGCCCGCGTCAGTATCGCGTCTATGGTTGCTTTGGGCGTAGGTGCCTTGAGCGCCCACTTTCAGAGCGAACTGGGCTTGGTCAGTGCGCTAACAGCGCACAGTTACTGGATCATTCTGACCATTCTGGTCATCATGAAACCAGGCTTTGCCATTACACGGCAACGCAATGGCTGGCGCTTGTTTGGCACGGTTCTCGGCTGCGCTGCCGCCTTCCTCTTGTTGAAACTGACGGACAACCGTGAGCTCTATCTGATTGCCATGTTGTTGGCCTACTTGCTGGGCAACAGTCTGGTTCAGCTCAATTTCCTGTTGTCTGCGCTGTTCAACACCATTTTTGTGATTCTTTCGTTCCAATTCCTGTCTACTGGGGGCTCGTTCATTATTGGAGAGCGTCTGGTGGATACACTGATTGGCTGCGGTATAGCCATGGCGGCCAGTTACTTGCTGCCCAATTGGGAGTCCAGCGCCATGACGGGTCTGGCCCGCGCTGCTCTGGCGGCCAATCAGGAGTTCTGGCGTGCTGGCCTGGAGTTTGCTCGATTAAGCCGGCTCCACAGCCAAATTATCAAGAACGGCAAAGACGGCGAGTCCGTCATGAGCGATGCCCAAAAAGAGCAGGTAGATCTGGATCTGATGGAGGCCGACACCGCTTGGCAACTCGCCAACAAGAACGTGCACATCGCGTTCAGCAATTTTGCTTCAGCCTTTTATCGCATGATGGACGAGCCCGTCAGTCGCCAGGCCAATGTGTCTTTACTGAATAACCTGCTGATTCAAAACCACGTACTGGCCTCACAAATCAGTGCCGCCGCCCCCTTGCTGGCTAACCTGAACGAGATCCCACCCGGCATCCAGAACTCGCTGGATGCCATCGGCGCTCTGATTAACGATAAGGATGCGGAACCACCCGCCTCTATCGAAACCGAAGGCGAATTAGCTATGTTGGCGTACCCCATCCGCCAGATGGCTAAAGCTGCGCAACTGATACGTCAGGATATGCGTGGGCTGGAATATAGCGCCGGCCCACAACTGCCGCCAGAGCGGAAGCAGGAACTAGAGCAGCAAGGCGCTTAAGCTTAAGCAAGCCCAGCACCAAGGGTAGCGAACTGTTTCGCCTTGTGGACAATCTACCCCGCTGACTCCCCCGGGGTAATCACGGGCACAAAAAAGCCGCGAACAGCTGTCTTAAACAGAGTGCGCGGCATTGTGTCCCTGCTTGAAGACCGGCTTTAAGCCTTGGCGTCTTGCTCTGAACGACGGAATACTAACTTATCGTCGCTCGACAGATCAGGCTGGAATACATAGCCCTCACGATCAAACGCTTTCACACCTTCAATGGTTTGAACACGATTATCGATAACGAAACGAGCCATCAAGCCACGCGCTTTTTTGGCATAGAAGCTGATGATCTTCCAGGCACCGTTTTTCTCGTCCTGGAACACGCACTGCACAACGCGAGCGCGCAGGACCTTTTGATCCACGACTTTGAAATACTCTTCGGAGGCCAGGTTCAGAACGATAGGCTTGGTCTTGACATCTTGGCGCTGGTTCAAATAATCAGAGATACGGCTGCCCCAATAGGCATACAAACTAGCGCCCTGCGGATTCTTCAGACGCGTCCCCATTTCCAGACGGTAAGGACGCATCAAATCCAAGGGGCGCAACGCACCGTAAAGACCGCTCAAAATCACGATGTGATCTTGGGCCCACTTCAGCTCTTTATCCGACAAATCTGTCGCTGCCATGCCCTCATAAACATCGCCGTTGAAGGCCAAAATAGCCTGGCGCGCATTGGAGCGGTCAAACGTCGGTTCCCACTCCTGATAACGCTGCACATTCAAACGTGCCAGATCATCGCTCAGCTTCATCAAGCCCGCAATGTCCTGCTCGGACTGAGTGCGCAAAATATCAATCAAGCCTTGCGCCTGCTCCACAAACAAAGGCTGGGAGTCCAGCTGCGTGCGTACAGGAGAATCGTAATCCAGCTTTTTCGCTGGTGAGAGCAATAACAACATGCGCCTATATCCTTTCTATCCAAACAGATAAAGGGCCCGGCCCCTTATCTGTTCTTATCTATAAAACAAGCTCTGGCAAGGCTTAACGAGCTGTCCAACCACCATCCAGGCTTAATGTCGTACCCGTCATTTGATCGGCAGCAGAAGAAGACAGGAACACCGCGGCGCCACCCAATTGCTCGGGAGTCACAAACTGCAGAGAGGGCTGTTTTTCTGCCAACAGCTCACGGGCAGCGGCTTCGATATCAATGCCTTTTTGCTGGCTGATAGCTTCAATCTGTTTTTCAACCAGAGGGGTGCGAACCCAGCCTGGGCAAATTGCGTTGCAGGTAATTCCTTTGCCCGCATTTTCCAGCGCTGTTACCTTGGTCAAGCCGACCACGCCGTGCTTGGCGGCGACATACGCGGATTTATTGACCGATGCCACCAGACCGTGGGCCGAGGCGATATTGATAATGCGCCCCCAACCCTGCTTTTGCATGATGGGCAAGGCCGCTGCCGTGCCATGAAATACCGCCGACAGATTCAGAGCAATAATCGCATTCCACTTATCCACCGGAAACTCTTCAATTGGCGCAGTGTGTTGAATGCCCGCATTGTTGACCAGAATATCCAGCCCACCCAGGGCTTCTGCCGCTTTGGCAATAAAGTCCCGCGTAGCCTGCGCATCACTCAAGTCCGCATTCAGATAATAGGCTTTGACGCCAAACTTGGACTCCAGTGTGCTGCGCTCGCGCTCGATGTCTTCTGGCTGACCGAAACCATTGATCACCACATCCGCCCCTGCCTTGGCCAACTCGGTGGCCATGGCCAGACCGATACCACTGGTCGATCCTGTTACGACCGCTTTTTTACCTTTCAGCATAGATACCTCGTGAGTATTGACAACGGAGAACTGAAACCCCAAGTGTACTCGCCGCCCAGCACCGTCGGGAACCTCAAAGGAAGCCTTTTGTCCGGGATAGCCACAGCGCACCGTAATCCGCACTCTTACCCGCCCCCTACGTAAATAAGCAGCTCATATATTAAAAATAAAAATCTATTGGTCTCCAATTCATAAGTCAAAGCGGCTAAAAACTTAGGTAAATACCCTAACCCCCACCGCCCTCAGGCCAGAAAAACCCTAAATCAATAAGCTTTCCTAATAGTTAAAGCAAGACTTTTAATTTGTGCCGCGCTCAAGGCCACGCCTATATTGACTGTCATCTATAGGAGATCATCGTGACCGAAACAAAGCACAAACACCTTGCTGTCCAAGAACTTATTAACTCTGCCAAGCAACACACGAAAGCCCCGTTAAACAGGAGCGGGATAGAGGCGGTACTGACGCAGCTGAAGATCATTGCCGCTCAAAAACAATGGTGGTCCGAACACGAGTACCCAGCCCCTACCGAAGGCGAATTGCAGGCACGCTACCTGATTCATGAAGAGCCTGACCAGAGCTATGCGCTGTACTTGAACGTGATGAAGCCTGGAAAAAAAATTGTGCCCCACAACCACACCACATGGGCTTGTATCGCAGCAGTTGAAGGAACGGAGACAAATTATCTTTATGAGCGTTCCGATGACGGCCAACAAGCGGGTTACGCGAAGCTCGAAGAAACAGGCTCAATGAAAGTGGGGCCGGGCCAAGGTATCGCCCTGATGCCCGACGATATTCATGCCGTTCACATAGACGACGACTCGATCCGTCACCTGCATATGTATGGCCTTGCATTAGAGAAACTGGATCAGCGACTAGCTTTTGATACCAGCAATGACAGCTACGCGGTCATGCCCGTTGGCGTCAAAACACGCCGCTAATTCTACTTCGGCACTTTCACGCAACCCTCTGCCACTTTTTCTTTCTGATGACATGAAGCAAGCACACATTCGCCCGGTAAACGCGCACACAGTCAAACAATGGATTCATGGCAAGACAGAACTTGCCCTGCTGGATATTCGTGAACACGGGCAGTTTGGCGAAGATCACCTGTTTTTTGCCACCCCTCTTCCCTATAGCATCCTAGAGAGTCAGGCTCTCAGACTTATACCCCGTCAAGCCGTTCGCATCGCCCTCTACGGCAGTCACTCCGACACCGAGACCGTCATGAATGCAGCACGCGCGCTACAAAGTCTGGGCTATACGGACATCAACTATCTTGAGGGCGGCATCGAGGCCTGGAAGGAAGCGGGCTATGGCACGTTTGCGGGCGTTAACTTACCCAGCAAAACCTTTGGCGAGCTGATCGAGCACAAACAACGTACGCCCAGCATTTCAGCCAAAGCCTTGCATTCTTGGCAGGCAGACCCCAATAAAAAACTCCTTGTTCTGGACGGTCGTCCCATTGACGAGTTCTACAAGATGAATATCCCCGGCGCAATATGTTGCCCTAATGGGGAACTCGCATTACGCGTGCGCAGTATGGTTCAGGATGAAGATACGACAGTTGTGATTAATTGTGCTGGTCGCACGCGCAGTATTATCGGCGCTCAGACACTGATCAACCTGGGGATCCCCAACCCCGTCTATGCCCTGGAAAACGGAACACAAGGCTGGTACCTGGAAGATCTGCAACTGGAACATAAAACCCGCCGCCACTATCCAGAAGACGTAGACCTTCAAGCACTGGATATCGAGCGAGAGCGTGCGCAAACGTTGCGAGCCCACTTTGATATTCCACAGTTGAGCCACTCAGAGCTTCAAAGCCTGCAGCAAGAGAACTTACATAGCCTGTTCATCTGTGATGTACGCAGCAAAACAGAATTTCAAGCAAGCCACTGGCCTGCATACGTTCAGCACACGCCTGGCGGCCAACTTATTCAAGCAACCGACCAATACGTGGGCGTCAGGCGCTCCACAGTAGTATTGTGTGATACCGATGGAATTCGAGCCCCCGTTGTAGCCAGTTGGTTGAAACAGATGGGCTGGAATGTCTACCTTTTGCCTGACCCTGAAAACCTGCGCAAAGACTTACAGACCACCTCGAAAGCCGCACCCTATGCATCAGCCAAACCCTATCCGGCACAAGACTTGCCGACCCTGCTACAACAGCAGCCGGATTTGCTGATCCTGGATGCGCGCCCCAGTATGCAATTTCGCCAGGCCAGCCTTCAAAATGCACGTTGGACAATTCGTCCCACCCTTCAGCAGCAACTGGCCGGAATCGCCCTCCATCGCCCTGTTTTAGTGCTGGCGAATACAGACGCTGTTCTACATAGCTTGGCTTTGGATTTAGAGCAACAAGGCTATCAGTCAGTCTATCTATGCCTGGTCTCAGAGCAAGATATCCAACACGGGCCACTATGGCATCAACATGAAACCGACCCACTCTCAGATGAGCATTGCATTGACTACCTGTTCTTTGTGCACGACAGACATGATGGCAACAAAGAAGCAGCCCGTCGCTATCTGGAATGGGAAACAGGCCTGCTTGCCCAACTGGACGAGCAGGAGCGTCAGGAATTTCTAATTTAAACACCTGCAAGGAGACAAAAAATGAAAACAAAACAAATCACTGCACTTTGGCGTCATGTAGTCATAGGTAGCCTTGCAGCCGCCTGCCTGACTTCTGCTCAAACAGCATCCGCCAATCGGCTCGATGACATAAAAAGTAAAGGCACGCTCGTATGCGGTACACAAAATGCCAGCACCCCCTATGGTTTTCAGGATCCCGCCACGCGACAGTATGCAGGTTATGACGTAGACATTTGCCAAGCAGTCGCCCAACAACTGGGAGTGAAACTGGAACATAAGCCGCTCTCTACGGAGGCACGCATTCCAGAAGTCAAAATGGGTCGGGTCGATATGGTAGCGGGCTCGGTAGCTTGGCTACCCAAACGTGCGCAAGAGGTGGATTTCAGCTATCAGTACCTGGAAGGCCATATTAAGGTTCTGGTTAATAAAGATAGCGGCATCAGCTCCCTGAGCGGACTGGCAGGGAAAAAGGTCTGCGCTTCATCAGGATCAAGCTCAGCTGCCATCGCCAAGGAGGTACTGAAGGACTCTGACGTACTGACTTATCAAAACATTTCCCAATGCTATCTGGGACTTCAAAATGACAAAGTTGTCGGTATGACGGCCGGTGAGCTGGTCTTGAAGCGATTTCTAAATGAGTCACAAAATAGCGATCGGCCTACTGTCTTGATCGAAGAACCGACCTACACCGAGAAAGTCGGCATTATTTTCCAGAAAGGGCAACCGGAACTTGTTGAAGCCGTGAACCAGGCTCTGGTTGCATTGGATCAGTCCGGGGAACTGACGACGATCTATAACAAATGGATGGGGCCCGAGAGCGACTACAACCTGACACGCCACTTTATCGTTGGCCCCATCGAAAGTGGTGTCAATTAACCCAGCCAAGCCGTCTCACCCCACACAAAGAGGGGCCTTGCCCCTTCCCCCCACATCATGGATTTATCTTTCTCTCTGTTAGCCGACCCGGAAAACACGAGCCTGCTCGTGCAAGGAGTAGGCACGAGCCTGCGGCTGTTTGTCGGTGCTCTGGCAGGTGGGTTTGCCATGGCGTTCCTGTTGTCAGCCCTGGGCTTGATCAACTGGCGACCCTTGCAATGGCTCATCACACTGTACGTTGAATATCACCGCAATGTACCCACAGTCGTCCAAATCATGGTCTGGTATTTCGGCATGCCTGAAATCCTGCCCAAAGCCTTGCGACTATGGATTAATCAAGGCGACACCGAATTTTCTTTTGCCTTGATCGCCTTGTCTTTGAACGTGAGTGCCTATTACTACGAGGACCTTCGTGCTGGCATCAAAGCCATTGCAGGCTCCCAAGCAGAAGCTGCCCGCTCAGTGGGTTTGAGCGCGGCGCAAAGCCTACGCTATGTTCTCTTGCCTCAAGCCGTACGCTACGCCATCCCTCCCTTTGTAAATCGTTCGCTGATCTTATTCAAAGATACAAGTCTTGCCATGGTGATAGGCGTCACCGAGTTGTCCTACCAAGTTAAGCGCATTGAAAACGAAACATTCCAGACCTTTCAGGTGTTTCTGGTAGCAACCATCATCTATCTATGCATCTCCTTGCTGATAGCCACTGCAGGCGCCCTACTATCACGCCGCTTTCCCGCTAATTTTCAACGTTAAGGAGGCCTAAATGCTAGCGTTTCTCGACACTTATGGCCTCATGCTGTTGATTGGCTCTTGGCCCAATGGCCCAATAGGCGGGTTTGCCGGTACTTTGATTCTGGCGGGCCTGGGTATTTTGGGAGCTTTCCCTATCGCTTTACTGGTGGGCATCGCTCGCACATGTTCCTGCAAACCCATCTGGATGCTTGCCAGTTCATGGGTCTATCTGTTCCGGTCCGTGCCACTGATCATGATCATTTTCTGGGCCTACTTTCTATTGCCCACCTTGATCGGCACCGAAATCCCGCCCTTTTCCACCGCTTTGGCAGCCATCATTATTTATGAATCCGCATTTTTAGCGGAAATTGTTCGGGCAGGACTGCAATCCTTGCCTCGTGGGCAGGCTGAAGCCTCGCGAGCAGCCGGCTTAAGCTATACCCAAACCCTACTGTTCATTCAGTTGCCTCAGGCACTGAGCACGATGATTCCGTCATTGCTGAACCAGTTTGTTTCAACCATCAAGGCCACGTCCATTGTCTACATTATTGGCGTTCAGGAGGCCACCTATGCGGCGCAGCAGGTCAATGGCCTGGAACTGACAAACACCTTGCGCACCTATCTGATTCTGGCCCTTTTCTATTTTCTACTCTGCGCGCTCCTATCTCATTTTGCAAAACGACTCGAAAAACATCTGCAAAACAAACGATTAGGTACCGCGTTTTAACCCTTTGCACTCAGGAGACAACTATGATTCGCTTTGAAGGCGTCAACAAATGGTACAAGCAGTACCAAGCTCTCAATAACATCAACGGTCAGATCAATAAAGGAGAGGTGCTGGTTGTATGCGGCCCCTCAGGATCCGGCAAATCCACCATGATCCGCACCATCAATCGCCTGGAAGAAATCCAACAAGGTGCCATTTATATTAATGACACCGACGTCAGCGCCAAAAATAACAATATCAATCAGATCAGAGCCAAAATAGGCTTTGTATTCCAGCACTTCAACCTTTTTCCGCATCTCTCGGTACGCGACAACATTGCCTTGGCACCCATTAAGGTCAATGGCCTTTCCAAAGACCAAGCCTACGCCTTAGCCGACGAACTATTGGAAAAAGTAGGTCTGCACGCCAAGCGCGAGGCAATGCCCGCCAACCTGTCTGGGGGCCAGCAACAACGCGTAGCCATTGCCCGCGCCCTGGCCCAGCGCCCGCCCGTCATTCTCTTTGATGAACCCACTAGTGCTTTGGACCCGGAGATGGTCGGCGAGGTGTTGTGCGTGATGAAATCCTTGGCCCAAGAAGGGCTGACAATGGTCTGCGTAACTCATGAAATGGGATTCGCGCAAGAGGTAGCTGATCGAATCTGGTTTATGGATAAAGGCGAAATCCTAGAAGATAGTCGACCTGAACAGTTCTTTTCCCAACCTAAGCATGACCGCGCGCGTAAGTTTCTTTCTGACATTCTGCATTGAAGTACTCGCCACTAAAAACCATCAAGGCAGCCGGAAGGCTGCCTTGATGGTTTTTGTGTCAGGATCTCAACAGATCATAGATACTGAAAAGCCTGCTCTAAATCCGCAATCAAATCTTGCGGATCTTCCAGCCCTATGTGCAATCGCACAACAGGACCATAGGCTGACCAATCAGTTTGACTACGCGCAACCGATAAATCAGCAAGAGCAGCCAGGCTTTCATACCCGCCCCACGAAGCCCCCAGGCCAAACAACTGTAAAGCGTCAAGCATCGCTGTAACTTGCTGCTCAGACGCCCCTGCCACAGCAAATGACAATAAGCCATTGCCTCCTTGGCAATCGCGCAGCCATAAAGCGTGCCCAGGGTCTTGCGGCAACACAGGGCTAAACAACTGAGTCACCACACTTTGCTCCGACAGCCACCGCAAAACTTGTTCAGCATGTTGCTGATGCATCTGCAAGCGAGCCCGTAAACTTCGTATGCCGCGCAACACAAGCCAGGCGTCATCAGGGCTGACCGTCATGCCCAAAGCCTCACTCATACGATTGAGCGGTTCCCAATGTGTTTCCTGAGTACACACTGATCCCATCATGACATCTGAATGACCGCCCAAATACTTCGTGGCTGCCATCACTGAAATGTCCGCCCCCAAGGCCAGGGGATGATACAAGACCCCTGAACCCCAGGTGTTATCAGCCACCAATAAGAGATTACGTTGCCGCGTAAACGCGGCAAGAGCCGGCAAGTCCAGCATCTCGTAGACCAGGGAACCCGGGCTTTCCACATAGACCATGCGAGTATTGCTTTGAACTAAATCCGTCAAATCCGCATGCTGCGCACTGAAAAAACTATAACTAATCCCATAGGCAGCTAAAAACTCAGTGCCTAAGGCCCGTACTGGCAAATACGTGCAGTCGCTGATCAATACATGGTCCCCTGGTCGCAAATAGCTCAGGAACACCATGGCAATTGCAGCCAAGCCGGTTGGATACAAACGAGTGCGGTACCCCCCTTCCAACTCCGTCACCATATCCTCCAGTGCGAAAGTCGTTGGTGTGCCACGCGCACCATACGTAAAAAGCCGCTCACTGGAGCGGCGCTTTCGCACATCCTGCCAATCTTGCATGCTGTCAAAAACCACTGTGCTGGCGCGAACCAAAGGAGGATTAACCGCTTTGCCCACATGCCCAGCCTCATATTTGCCTGCATGCACCAAACGTGTCCCCGTCTGAAGTTTTCTTGTTTTCATGATAGTTTGAGCCACCTATGACGCTGGTCTGTGGCCTTATCTCCTGGTACTTTTCAATATATATATCAATCAACTACTATATTGACTATAGGCGGGTGCCAGGTCTTCCACAAATTAAACCTGGGGGTTAATCCATAAGTTTTTTTAATAATTAAAGGGATAAAACGTGCGCAATTTGGATCTGGACCTGCTACGGACCCTAGTAACCATAGAAAAGACTAGCACCTTCTCCGGCGCAGCAGAGCAATTGCATAAAACGCAATCGGCCGTCACCCAGCAAATGCAGCGCCTAGAAAGCCAACTGGAGGTGAGCCTATTCCAAAAACAAGGCCGTCACCGTATTTTGACCGCTCAAGGCAAGCAACTTGCCAATTACGCACGACGCTTACTGGCGATCAATGACGAGGCAATGCGCACCATAGGGCAGAAGCAAATGGAAGGTGAAATACGGTTTGGTGCGCCTTTGGACGTGGCCGACACCTTGCTCCCTCCCATTCTGACCTTTATTGCGCAGCAAGCTCCTCGGGTACGCCTTGAGATCCGCGTCGACCGTAGTCCCTTCTTAATGGATGCTCTGGAGGCTGGTGAGCTGGACATGACCATTTCTACACGCCATGACACCAGACTGAATGGTTTCAGCTTACGCACCACGCCCACAGCCTGGATATGCGCCGCCGATTATGTGCTGAATATGCATGCGCCCCTAGCCTTGATTCTGGCAGATGAGCCCAGCATTTTTCGTCGTATTGCCTTGGAAGCGCTCAGCCATACCAAATTGAGCTGGCATATTAACTACCTGGCCCCCACCTTGGTTGGCATTAAAGCTGCTGTACGCGCGGGACTGGGCATGACAGCGCGCAGCGTGGAGTTTCTTGAGCCCGATATGCGCATCCTTGGCGAAACCAATGGCTTGCCTCCTCTGCCCCCAGTGACCTACATGCTCTGGGCACGCAAAGACACCATCAGCCCACTAACGCTTAATCTATTTGAAATTCTGAAAGAGAAATTCAGCCAAGAGGATGCACAGCTCAACGCTTGATGATGCGCTCAATAACAGTGCGGCTAAAAAACCTTGCCCCTAAAGGTCGTGTCCCGACAAAGAAATGACGCGGCCCTGAGGCCAGAAAACAAAAAAGCCCTTGAATAATCAAGGGCTTTTCAAATTCTATGTGGCGGACAGGGTGGGATTCGAACCCACGGTACGCTTGCACGTACGCCTGATTTCGAGTCAGGTACATTCGACCACTCTGCCACCTGTCCGCGATTGCTTATATGGTTACAAGCAAGCCCATAAATATAGAGGAAAGGAAGCGCTTTGACAAGCACTAAAGACAAATAGCACATGCGCGGAACAAAGCCTTTTGAGCATAGTCTTGGAAGGCCGTCCCAAAGACTGCTTTCCAATCAAGGGTTTACCCTTTATTTCGGCCCAATTCGCTTGTTCGCACTGTTAGCCAGGCCTATATTGAAAGCACACCTTGATGCATCGCAGCCCTGCCCTTAGTGGCAGTCCTTGTAATTCCAGTGTTGTTGGCTGGACTTGATAAAAGGAATTGTTATGCAAACCTTTCAGTGGATTATCGACGCCAACGGCGATGGCATTTACAGCCTGAACGAAATTCTCCAGACCATGCGCTGGGCATTTCGTATACCGGGAAGTCTTGTTGTAGAGACTTTAGGCTCCGTCCCCGTTCTCTCTGACCTTCTACGTATTCAAGCCTCGGATGCAACCGGTTATGCGTCCTTGCGGGGTGGTTTGGTCAATATCCTGTCTCTGTTCTTCTGGGCCGTACTCTGCCTCTGGTTTTTGGAAAGCAATTCCAAGCCCCGAGCAGAACCTGCACAGCGCAAAGCACGGCATGCCCCCCACCTGCATCAACAAGTGGATTCCGTGCACGGACGGCAGCTTCACGCTAACTACAGCCGCCGCCCTATTCGTCACCGGCAGGTTGAACGCCACACCTTCTAAGCCCTGTTTTGCCCTTCCTGCCGATAGGCAGGGGTGCACATGTGTTAAGAAAGGTAAACCATACGCACGGGTCCTATGACCCGTGTTGCGTTTGGAAGTGCTTTGGCAGGATTGCCTAACGTTTGAGGCACCGGTTCCGGGCAACAATCGCTGCAGCTTGAATCACTAGAGGTGCAGCATATGAAAAAGCTACTTTTAGCCGGTTTGATGGCCCTGAGCACCAGCGCAGCATCTGCTGGCGGCGTGAATGTGGACATCAATGTCGGCATTCCCGGCTTTGGTTTCGGGCCCGTGTATCATCCTCCCGCCCACATTGTGGAGCGCCCTGTCTACGTCGCCCCACCGCCCGTGGTCTACCATCCTCCACGCTATGTCTATCGACCTGGCTATGTGGAATACGGACGCTCCAATAAAGAGTGGCGTAAAGAGCAACGACGTGCACACAAGCGCTGGCGCAAGCAGCAGGAGCGTTACTGGGATGATTGATTCTTTTGCAGGAAACGAGCCATAAAAAAGGGCTGAGGACCACAACGGTCATCAGCCCTTTGCTATTTAAGCAACTACTTACTGAGCAGGAACCAGACGCTCCAGGCCACCCATATAAGGACGCAATGCCTTGGGCACAATCACGCTGCCGTCTTCTTGCTGATGATTCTCCAGCACAGCAACCAGAGCACGACCAACGGCCAAGCCCGAGCCATTTAGCGTGTGCACAAATTCTGGACGTGCCTTGCTGTCTGCGCGGAAACGAGCTTGCAGACGACGAGCCTGAAAAGCCTCGCAGTTCGATACCGAGGAAATCTCACGGAAGGTATCTTGGGCGGGCAGCCACACTTCCAGATCATAGGTTTTAGCCGCCGAAAAGCCCATATCGCCTGTGCACAGCTGCACAACACGGTAAGGCAGTTCCAGGGCTTGCAACACATGTTCGGCGTGGCCGACCATGGACTCCAAGGCCTCGTACGACTGTTCAGGGTGAACAATCTGCACCATTTCCACTTTGTCGAATTGGTGCTGACGAATCACACCGCGCGTATCACGCCCACCACTACCCGCTTCCGAGCGGAAGCAAGGGGAATGGGCTGTCAGGCGGATAGGCAGTTCGTCACCCGGCAGGATTTCGTCGCGCACCATGCCGGTCAAGCTGATTTCGGATGTCGAAATCAGGTACAGGTCTTCAGGCTTGGATTCTGCTGGCTCGGCCGACTCGCTGTCCTGGCCACCTTTAGTAACCCAGAACATATCGTCCTTGAACTTAGGTAACTGACCCGTGCCGTACAAGGTAGAAGCGTTCACGATATAGGGGGTGTAGCACTCGGTGTAGCCATGCTTTTCCACCTGCGTGTCCAGCATGAACTGGGCCAAGGCGCGGTGCAAGCGGGCCAGAGGGCCACGCAGAACCATGAAGCGGGCACCTGCCAACTTACGGGCCGACTCAAAGTCCAGACCTAGCTTTTCACCCAGATCGACGTGGTCGCGCGGCTCAAACGTAATGTGAGCAGGCTTGCCCTGATCGTCTTTAGGGCCGGGAATCCAGCGGCGCACTTCCACGTTGTCGTCTTCGGACTCACCCACTGGCACGCTTTCGTGGGGCAGATTAGGAATGGTGGCGAACCAGGAGGACAGCTCGGTCTGCACTTGGGACAAGTCTTGCTCCAGCTGCTTCAGGCGCACAGGAATCTGCTGGGATTGAGCCAATGCTTCGCTGGCGTCCTCGCCTTTGGACTTGAGCTGGCCGATACGTTTGGCCAAGGCATTGCGCTCGGCCTGCAAGGTTTCGGTCTCGACCTGCACAGCCTTGCGCTGGGCCTCCAACTGCTGGAAACGCTCCGTGTCAAATTGCACGCCACGTTTAGCCAAGCCCTGTACCAGCGGCTCCAAGTCTTTGCGTAATTGGTTCAGATCTAACATTTAATAGCCATATAGGTGATGGTTCAATCCCGATTGATGCAATGATTTTAACCACAAGCCACTGCAAGCGCAGCAGGGGTCGGGCATCATGATCACGATCGGGAGCCTGATAAATAAAGGACGGTTGTGTGCCCTGCCCGCCCTTATACGTCTTTTTTGCCTGCTTGCTCGTCCAACTGACGCAAGCGTTCCATTTTTTCGCCAATCTTGATTTCCAGCCCTCTGGGCACGGGTTGATACCAGCGCGGCTCGGGAATACCTTCGGGCAGATAAGTCTCGCCTGCGGCATAAGCATTAGGCTCATCATGGGCATAGCGATAAGCATGACCATGCCCCAGCTCCTTCATAAGCTTGGTGGGCGCGTTGCGCAAATGCACAGGCACCTCGCGACTTTTATCCTGTTTCACGAAGGCTCGGGCCTGGTTATAAGCCATATAACCCGCATTGCTCTTGGCGGCGATCGCTAAATAAATTACCGCCTGCCCCAAGGCCAGCTCACCTTCCGGACTGCCTAAACGCTCGAACGTTAAAGCCGCTTCGTTAGCAATCTGCATGGCACGAGGGTCGGCCAGACCGATATCCTCCCAGGCCATACGAATGATGCGTCGGGACAGATAGCGCGCATCAGCCCCACCATCCAGCATACGGGTCAGCCAATACAGCGCAGCATCAGGATTGGAGCCACGCACCGATTTATGCAGTGCAGAAATCTGGTCATAGAAATTATCACCACCCTTGTCAAAACGCCTGGAATTCAAAGTCAGGGCATTTTGCAGAAAGTCCGTAGTGACGACGTCGGTGCCGGAGGTCTTGGCTGCCGTATGAGTCTGCTCCAGCAAATTCAAAAAGCGCCGGGCATCGCCGTCGGCATAGCCCACCAAAGTATCCACAGCCTGTTCATCAAACGTCAGGCCATCCAGCGCATTTTGCTCTTGCACGCGGCCCAGCAGTTGCTTAAGCTCCTCGTCCGTTAGCGATTTGAGCACATAGACCTGCGCCCGCGACAGCAAGGCGGAGTTCACCTCGAACGACGGGTTTTCTGTAGTTGCGCCAATAAAGGTGACCAAGCCACTTTCGGCATACGGCAACAAAGCGTCTTGCTGGGACTTGTTGAAACGGTGAATTTCATCCACAAACAGGATGGTGTGTTTGCCCAGCGCCAGATTGTGCTCTGCCTGCTCCATCGCAGCACGAATGTCTTTGACGCCGGAGAACACGGCCGACAAAGCGATGAACTCGCACTCAAAAGCACTGGCTGTCAAACGGGCCAGCGTGGTTTTACCGACACCCGGCGGCCCCCAAAAAATCATGGAATGCGCTTTGCCGGATTGAAAGGCCAAACGCAGTGGTTTGCCCTCTCCCAATAGATGAGACTGCCCCACCACCTGATCCAGTGTTTTGGGACGCAAAGCTTCGGCTAGCGGCGCAGCGGGTTCCTGTGCGAACAGATCACGCATGGCTATCGCCCTTCCTAAAATGGCAAGACCTGGCCAAGCGGACCAGGTCTGTATTGAAAACTTGATTGGCAAGAACCTGGCAAACGCAAGCTCTTGCTACAGCTGCACGAACACCATTCGTGCATCAAGGCATGGATACGACATCAACCCCGGCGGGTGCCTTGAAGTTGAATGTGCCTGAAGTAATCCGAGGATTAGGTTCCAGACCGGTGAAGTCGATAAACGTGGTTTGGCCGAAAGAGTCATGCAGCTCCAGACGGCGTGGCTCGCGGCCCTTAAAGCCAATATCAACATAGGCAAAGCCGGCATCACTTTGCAAGGGTGTGGCCCGTAGCCATTCCAGCCCATCACGCGCTGCTTGATCAGCCAAGCGGAAGGACTCTTCCAGATTGCCTGTGCCAAACAAGATGGCGGCAGGCGAAGCACCAATGGATTGATCCACGCCGCGCTCGGTAACTTGTGCCAGGTCCGGATCGTATTGATAGAGCAGCTTGCCATCAGACACCACTAGCTGCTCATAGGGACGTTGCACATGCCATTTGAATTGGCCGGGACGTTGAAAGACGAACTGACCGGACTGCGGGGCCCCTTTGGACTGTCCATTACCGTCTACGGTGCGCTGGGAAAACTCGCCCTGGGCGGCCCGCACATCTTGCGCAAAAGAGCGCAATTGCTCACTGGCAGAGGCCCCCATTGTCAATGCAGGGGTTGCGGCCAGCAGCATGCTGACCAGCAGTGTCTTAATCTTCATCTTTGGCACCTCCTGCGGGGACCAGAATTTCACGGTTTCCGTTAGGCTGCATGGCCGATACCAGTCCAGCCTGCTCCATTTGCTCCAGGAGCCGCGCAGCCCGGTTGTATCCGATACGCAAATGACGCTGCACCGAGGAAATAGAGGCGCGGCGATTTTTGATAATGACTTGTACGGCTTGATCGTAAAGCGGATCGGCCTCAGCATCGGCCATCCCCGTAATCGGGTTAACGCCCTCGCCGCTTTCGCCTTCGACGGTGCCTTCCAGCAAGCCCTCGATGTAATCCGGCTCTCCGTGCTCTTTCAAGTGCTCGACGACGCGGTGAACCTCATCATCGCTGACAAAGGCGCCGTGAACCCGTTTGGGCAGACCCGTGCCTGGGGGCAGATACAGCATATCGCCCTGGCCCAACAGGGTCTCTGCACCCATCTGATCCAGAATGGTGCGCGAGTCAATCTTGGAGGACACCTGGAAAGCGATACGCGTGGGGATGTTGGCCTTGATCAAGCCGGTAATCACATCCACGCTGGGGCGCTGAGTAGCCAGAATCAAATGAATACCCGCAGCACGCGCTTTCTGTGCCAGACGGGCGATCAGTTCTTCGATCTTTTTACCCTGCACCATCATCAGGTCAGCCAGCTCGTCGATAACTACCACGATCATGGGCAAGACCGACAATGGCTCGGGTGCATCCGGCGTCAGCGAAAACGGATTCGCAATAGGCTCTTCACGCTTTTGCGCGTCACGAATCTTGGTATTGAAACCGGCCAGATTGCGCACACCCATCTTGCTCATCAGGCGGTAACGTTTTTCCATCTCGGCCACACACCAGTTCAAGGCGTTGGAAGCCAGACGCATATCCGTCACTACCGGAGCCAACAAGTGTGGAATGCCTTCGTAGACACTCATTTCCAGCATTTTTGGGTCAATCAGAATCAGACGCACATCTGCCGGATCTGCTTTATAGAGCAGAGACAGAATCATGGCGTTAATCCCCACCGACTTACCCGAACCTGTTGTACCCGCCACCAACAAGTGGGGCATTTTGGCCAAGTCCGCCACCACAGGCTTGCCAGCGATGTCCTTACCCAAAGCCATCGTCAAGAGCGATGCACTGCTGTGATAAGTCTGGGAGCCCACAATTTCCTCCAGCCGCACCATTTGGCGACGAGGGTTAGGCAACTCCAGGCCCATCAGGTTTTTACCTGGGATGGTCTCAACCACACGAATACTGACAAGGCTCAAAGCACGGGCCAGGTCTTTGGCCAGATTCACGATCTGGCTACCTTTGACACCCGTAGCCGGTTCGATTTCATAGCGAGTAATGACCGGGCCTGCCTGGGCGGCCACCACAGTGACCGAGACCCCAAAGTCGGACAGTTTCTTTTCGATCAGGCGCGAGGTGAATTCAATCGTTTCCTGCGATACGGTCTCTACATTGTCAGTGGCCGGGTCCAGCAAGGACAAAGGAGGCAAATCGCCCGCCTCTCCCGCCTGACGCGGTGCTTTGAACAATATCTGCTGTTTTTCTTTTTCGACGCGCTCTGACTTAGGCACGGCCACAAAGGCGGGCTCGATGCGCACGGGCTGCTCATGGACCAGTTGCTCTTGCTTGGCCACCACGCTTTCGCTGCGCTCGGCTCGTTTGACCTCGCCCACACGACGATCCTGCCGCGCAGACCACAAGCTCATCACGCGACGGATGGCACCTTCAATCAGCCCGCCCAGGCGTTCGGCCAGCGTCAGCCAGGAGAAACCGAAGAACAAACTGGCTCCACCGGCCAGCAGCCCCATCAGCACTAAAGTGGCACCGCCAAAGCCTATCGAAGTTACTAATAGTTGCGATAATAATTGACCTAACTGCCCTCCGGCCCCGGCTGGCAGTTGCCATTGCTGACCCAGCTCTTTAAAGAACAGGGCTTCCAGGCCCATGCTGCCCAGAAACAAAAAGGCAAAACCAATGCCAATTTCCCAGCGCACACGAGGCAAAACATCCTCGTTTTTCTTGCTGGGTAACAACAAGGCGGTCAGACGATAAAAGCCGACAGCCACGCGCTGCACCAGCAGCACGACCCAGAGCCAGGACGTCAAACCGAACAGAAACAAGAGGAAGTCGGCAATATGGGCACCAAAGATGCCGCCGCCGTTTTGGGTTATTCCCGAATGCACAGAGTGCGACCAGCCGGGATCACCCGGGTCCCAGGTCGCCAGTACCAGACCAAGCCAGGCCGCCAAAGCGGCAAAGATAATCCATCGAGCCTCGCGCAGCAGCCCTGTCAGGCGCTGCTGCAGGGCCGAGGGCCCATTGCGCACATTTTTCGATGACCGGGACGAACGAGGGGATGTTGCAGGTATTCTTGCCATGGACTCATTATAATTGGAGATCGTCTTTTTCGGATTTTCTGTGATGTCGACTACTAAGCACGCAAAAGTACTCATTCTGGGCTCAGGCCCGGCCGGCTATACCGCAGCGATCTACGCAGCCCGCGCCAACCTCAACCCCGTTTTGGTCACTGGCATGGAGCAAGGTGGCCAACTGATGACCACCACGGACGTGGATAACTGGCCAGCCGATGCCCAAGGCGTCCAGGGACCTGATCTTATGGCACGTTTCCAGGCTCATGCGGAACGATTCGAAACAGAATTAATCTTTGACATGGTGTCGTCGGTTGATCTGTCCACTCGTCCACTGACCCTGCACGGTGATAGTGGCACAGTCTACACCTGCGATTCGCTGATTATCGCGACTGGTGCTTCGGCTCAATACCTGGGTCTGCCTACAGAACAAGAGTTCATGGGTCGCGGCGTATCGGGTTGTGCAACATGTGACGGCTTCTTCTACAAGAACCAGGACGTCGCTGTGGTCGGTGGTGGTAATACTGCCGTGGAAGAAGCCCTGTACCTGTCCAATATCTGTAAAACCGTCACCCTGATCCACCGTCGTGACACATTCCGTTCCGAGCCCATCTTGACCGACAAGCTGATGGATCGCGTGAAAAACGGCAATATTCGCCTGAAATTGCATAGCGAATTGCAAGAAGTGCTGGGCGATGCTTCGGGTGTAACGGGCGCTCGTCTGATCAACAATCAGACGCAAGCAACTGAAGACCTGGATGTAACGGGCGTATTTATCGCCATTGGCCACAAACCAAATACCGGCCTGTTTGAAGGCAAGCTGGACATGCACGACGGCTACATCACCACCCGTAGCGGTTTGCAAGGCATGGCCACCATGACTTCCGTGCCTGGCGTTTTTGCCGCAGGCGACGTGCAGGACAATATTTATCGTCAGGCAATTACCAGCGCCGCCACTGGCTGCATGGCTGCCTTGGATGCACAGCGCTGGTTGGATGAAAACAAGTAAGCCTAAAGCCGTAGGCCGTAGCCTGACAGACCTGAAAAAGTTGCAGCATCAGGTCCGCCAGGATCTCAGCCCTTCACCTGTACCGGCCCGTCCCCAAGCTCGCAAGCGTCCCCGTCCACCCGATCCGGGCGGCAAAGTAGTGCAAGCTGCTTCCAGGACTGCGAACACTATAGAAGAAACTGCCTCTTCCCTGGACCCGGTCGATAGAGCCTGGCTACGCCAGTCCCTGCGCGATGTCGCGCCCTTGAGGAAACGCGGTCAAAGCATGGCCATGACACGCCCGGCTGCCAGTGCTGAGCAACTGGAGCAACGCCGTCGCCATGCGGTCGGCGCCCCGGCCAACGCCCCTGCTTTGCCTCAAGCCTCAGACCAGTACGTCAGCGTACAGAGCGAGAGCAACGATTTGCGGCACTTGCGACAAGGCTGCGGCCCTGATGTCTTGCGTGATCTGGAAAAGAATCGCTGGCCTATTGAATCCAGCCTGGATTTACACGGCTCGGATCTGGAACAGGCCCGCGAAAGGCTGGATAACTTTCTGCGCTCCTGTCTGGAGCATGGTGTGCGCTGTGTACGCATTGTGCACGGCACCGGTTACGGGTCGCGTAATGGCGAGCCTGTTTTGCGTCATGCCGTGCGTCGCTGGCTGACTCAATTGCCCACTGTGCTGGCTTATGTGGAATGTGCGCCCAATGAAGGCGGGCAAGGTGCAGTCAAACTCGTTTTGCAGGCCATGTCTGATCACGGCGTTTGATTTCTACTGCTTTTCGTTCAGGTATAAAAAAGGCCAGCTTTCGCTGGCCTTTTTTTTGTTGTTGTTATGTTGTACTGCATATTGCTTTTATAATAGTGACCGATTTAGTTCGGTCTTTATTGCCCAGCTACGCGGGCTATGTCTCCTCACCTGCATGAAACGTATTGTGCCCCATTTATAAAGCTGTCACACTTAGGGAATGCACTGATACCCGCATGGCAAGAATTCATCAGCCCCTGCGCTAACATCTTGTCACTTTGCCGCAGTGTCCTGAGCCTTCACGGCACGCTTCAAAAACACCTGCATTTCTTTCTCTGCCTGCTTATCGCCCTGCTCCTGGGCAATCTCCACCCCTTTTTCCAGCACTTCCTGAGCCTGTTTGAATTGCTCCAGGTTGACCAAGACCCGTCCCAGCAATTTCCAGGCAGCGGTGTAACGTGGATTCATTTCCACCGCTTTGGACAAATGCTCGCGGGCAAGCTCTAAATCCCCATCGCCCATACAAGCATTACCCAAGCCAAAGCGCAGCAAGGCGTTATCTTTACCTGATGCCAACAGTTGTTCCAATCCTTCGCGCATAATCCCGTGCCCTTTAAAACAAACCAGTTTTTGTGGTGCTGCATTCAATCAGTTCTGATTGAATCTTCCAACTCACCACCCTGGACAGCAAGATGGCCGCCACTATTAGGCGGCAGCCATCAACGATAGAGCTTCATTTTGTACCACGGAACAAGCAGCCTACCGGCAGCAACCTAAGCACAGTGGGCCCATCACAGGAGCAGTCTTGGCGGGAATCTAGGCCAGATCGCCTTGCAAGACACCCTGGCTGACGACTTCCTGGCCGTCCAGACTGACCGTGCAATTGCGCATCGGGTAATCGAAGTGGCAGTCGGAGAAACGACCCGCTGCTGGATTGGCTCCGGTGGAAAACAGGAAGTTACCGGCAAAGGCCCGCAGCTCCGTACCATTGGTGTCGCGCTTGTCGTACATGGCTAAAGAATCCCATCGAGCCGCTGGCGCCATCCCCCATCCCACGTGGCTGACTGCGTAGGCATCTTTATCGTTCCAGCTGGCGTAATAGGAACGGATCAAATCAGCATCCACGCCCTTACCCTCAATTGCTACGACATAATCGTTTTCAATCCGCAAGGTCACGGCTGACTCCAGATAGCGCTTGAACGTCAGGTTCACATCCCCGCTGTCCAGCACCAAGGTGCCATTCACGCTGCCATTGCTGGGGTAGCAAATGCACAGACCCGCTGGCCAATAGCCAAAGCTGCCGGGCTTATCCGCAATACCTGCACTGCCCCGCCCGATTACTCCAGCCAAGCTGATCGTCAGATCGGTACCGGCCTCTGAGCGTACGTGCATCACACTCGCGTCAGTAATCAGTTTCCCGCCGATGTCACATTTGCTTTGCAGGTACGGACTAGGTTTGACCCGTTCCAAAATTTCGGGGTGCTCGTCGCTGATCATCATGATGCGAGCTCCTTTAGCCAGCAAAGCAGCGCGCTCCGGCGAATGCAACAGCCCCTCTACTGTGCAATCCACGATGAACTGGCTTGCCGCCAGGGCCTGAACAATGGGGTCCATACCTTCCAGGGCCAAGGACGTACCGGTAGAGCGCAAGGCAATATTGCTTTTCAAACGCGGCGAGACCAACTTTACATGGCACACCCGCGCGCCCATTTGCGTCAACGCCAGTTCGGCCAGCTCAGCCAAAACGGAGCGGGATTGCGTTTCGGACAAGACCACGGCCAGTTCACCGGGCTGCACCTTGCACAGCCCAAACACTTCTACAAAATCAGCAATCCACTTGCCTTCAATATGCTCGCGCAACATCTCACTACTCCTGATAAATTCACAAAAGCGCTGACTTCCATCTCGGTAAGTCAGCGCCACAAGCCATCGTCTTAGTCGTGCAAATCTTTGCCCTTGGTCTCGGGCGAAGCGATCGTGGCCCACAAGGCCAAAACGCACAGGCCAATCAGATACCAGTCAAAAACCTGCTTTTGATTAATAGAGTGCAGCCAAGCCTGCAGATAGGGAGCGGTGCCGCCGGTCAAGGCTCCCGCAACGGAGTACGGCAAGCCCATGGCCACGGCGCGAATACGAGTCGGAAACTGTTCGGGGAAAAAGGCCGGCATGATGGCCGTGGGAGCAGAGATCAACAGCATGCCACCTGCCATGAACACCACCAGACGCCAGATTTCGCCCTGCCCGCCGGTCAGTACCATCGTCAAAGGGATGATGCTGATGATGGAGCCGATGGAGAAAAAGTACCAATTCGCCTTACGCCCATAACGATCAGAGAAAGCGCCCCAAAAGATCAGGCACAGGATCAGGAACAGATTCGCCCCGACTCCAACCCACATCACCTTGGCCGCAGGCATCCCCAAAGAGGTGATCGCGAAGGTGGGGGCCATGATTGCCCAGACGTAATACAGCACCGTGCCACCTGCCGAGAGCGCAAAGACACGTAAACAGGCCGTACGATATTTCCAGACCTCTGCCCAGAAAGCGCGTGCGCTGGGGCGGGCAGTTTTGCCCGATGCCGCGGCTGCCGCCTGACGAGCCTTGAACATGGGCGTTTCATCCAGCCTTCTGCGCAAATACAACGCATACACCCCTAGGGCACCGCCCAGCACAAAGGGCACCCGCCAGGCCCAGGCGCGAACCGTGTCCTCGCCCAGCACGCTGGTCAGACAAGCGCTCAAAAGTACCGCCGCCAGCACCCCGATGGTGACGAACACGAACACCGAGGAAGACCACAAGCCACGCCTTTTGGCAGGGGCCATTTCTGTAACGTAGGTGAACGAGGACACCACCTCCCCACCGTGACCAATCCCCTGCAGCAAGCGCCCAAGCAGAAGGAACAAGGCCGCCATCGGCCCCACCATGTCATAGGTGGGCGAAACACCGATGACCAGACTGCCCAAGGCGGTGATCAGCATGGACAAGGTCATGGTGAAGCGTCGACCTTTACGGTCCGCCAACCAGCCAAAAAAGATGCCCCCTAAGGGCCGCATGAAAAAACCGACCGCAAATACGGCCAGGGTTCCCAGCAAGGCGGCCAGCGGGTCCTCGCTATGGAAAAACTGCTTGGCAAAATAGGCTGCAAAAATGGAATAGGCCGTCCAGTCATACCACTCCAGGGCGTTACCGGCCCCTACCCCCAAAATAACGCGTCGACGCTGCGCGGCGGTCAACGACTGCTCGCGCAAAGCTGGTGTATGTGCGTCCAAAAGATGTCCCCTTCACTGTGGTTTAATTTTTTTACTTCTAGTTTTTTATTGATTTCGGTGAGCTAAGCCACCAACTGCGTGAAACGAGAACGATGAAAAACCAAAGGCGAAATTTCACGTTCTATCTGTACATCGTGTATGAGCAACTGCACGGCATCGTGGTCCCCGGCCGGATGCACCTGGAAAACGCTGCAATCAAACCAAACCGATGCCCCTTGGATGTGTACGGCCCCCTCCTCGGTCAGCTCGACCTGGATATTGCTAAAACGGCTGCCCTTATCAGGCCCGGCCAACTGCCTGCAAATGGCAGCATGCTCGGCGCTCAAAATGGATACCCCCAGACGCGTGGCGCAAGACAACAGCGCCCAGGTCGACGAACTTTTCTGTACAAAAAATGCGGCCAGCGGTGGAGCCAGCGATACCCCGACCGAAAAACTGGACGCAACAATGACCTGCGGCTTGCCATCAAGCACTGCCGCAATCGCGGCAACTCCAGACGGAAAGTGCCCAAAGGCCTCGCGTACGGCCATAGCCTCCAACCCACTTGTTTTTTCTTTCATGACGATGACTCTGCTCAGGCGTTAAAGACCCAAAACCGGGAATAAGACGAGTTTCGAACAAGCCCACCTTATTGGCGTCAATTTTGTGTCGATCGTCATTTTTTTGCAATAACAAAAATAACAAAAAAAGCGGAATCACGCCTAATTTAGGTATTAACCCTATGAAAAATCGTCGTTTTAAATACTATAGACCTATACAATTCATCTAAATTTTATTGCCTTTAATTATCTATAATTATTTATTTGCAATATATTTAGCAGCTACAGAAGTAGCAGCAGGCTGATGACCCCACCCTCTAAATAGAAGGACACCATGTATCTGCATATCGTATTAATGGCGCCCCACACCCCCCTTAGCCCGGAACTAGTACCCAAGCTGGAACAGGCGTTTGAACACATACGCCAAACGTGCACAGGCATAGAGCGGTTTGAATGGGTAAGCAATCTGTCACTTAATTCAGCACGCTATAGCCACGCCTTGTTGTCCGTCTTCAGCACAGCGGATGCCTTGAACAGCTACCGCAGCAGTCAAGCGCACCAAGCCATGCTCGATGCCATCGCCCCCTATATTCAGGACATCGTGGTGCTGGATAGCGTGCTGGAACACAATCTGCCCTAAGCCTGCAAGCTCCCTTCAGCATCCTCATTTGGCGCCAGCAAGCGGCACGCCGCTACGCTGGCGCCACCACGACTCGCACGGTAAAATGGCCCGCTAAGAACCTACTATTAAAAATGGGTAGCGATCAGCCCCACCACCGGAAAACAGAATGAAAGCAAGCGTCGCGATTGATGAGTTCATCGCCAGCCGAGACCATGGCGAGCACGAGCAACTCGCCCCGCACCACTACATTCTGACGCTCTACGGTCTGTACGCCCGACCTGCCGGCATCACAATTCCGGTCGCCAGTGTGGTTCAACTACTGGCCGATCTGGGCGCCGAACCGTCCAGTGTTCGATCCGCCATCTCCCGCTTGAAGAAAAAAGGCGTTCTGGTCAGCCAGCAAGCCAGCTCCGGCAAGGGCTATGCCTTGGCGGGTGAGCTTGAGCCTCATATGCACGCCGGGGACGAGCGCATCTTTTCCTCGCCCTCCATGAATATCCGCGACCCATGGCTGCTGGTTTCTTTTTCTGTTCCTGAGAGCGAGCGCCAAAACCGCCATAAAATTCGCACAGGCTTGGCTCGCATGGGCTTTGGCACCGTCAACGCGGGCTTGTATATCGGCCCCGCTCGCCTGCAGCCAGAAGCGGTTGAATACATACGCGAACACCAGCTCTGGCCCTATATTGAATTGTTTACCTGCGAGCCCAGCGGCCTGAGCGATATTCAGGAAAAAATTTCCCGCTGGTGGAACTGGGACAAGCTGGCCAACGAATACCAGTCTTTCCTGAACACTTATCAGCATGAAGTCGAAGGTTGGCAAACTGCTCTGCGCCAAGGCACAGGCGACCCGTTAGAGGCTTTCCGGCTTTATATGCCCATGATTACGCGCTGGCGTCGGCTGCCTTTTCTGGACCCCGGTCTGGCTCCTGAACTTCTGCCCGAAAACTGGGTTGGAAATACAGCCCGCAAGTTGTTTGGTGATTTGCATCGTTTGCTCAGCCCCTTGTGCACGCAACACGTACAGCAGGCCATTCCCGATTGGAAGGCCCGCAGCGCGGAGTAAGCGGCACGACACCTCACGCTCCGGCAAACTCAGCAATCTCTTTAAGCAAACTCTGCGCAAGGGTCTCGAACTGTTCCTCGGTGACCCCTTGCATCATGGGAGCGTCTTTCCAAGCAGGGAAATTACCGAACTGAAACGGCAGATCGAAGCAGTGCCCGCTCAGCACGGCTTCCTGCTGGCTTTGCTCGCTAAACTCACTCCATTGCACAGAACGGCCCGCGCGCTTCAGACTGGCCGCATACTGCGTCGGGAAACGCTGAAACTGCGCCCAGGACGAGGCCGCCACAACTTGTTGATACGGCGTCAAACCTGACGCTGCACCGCAATACGCCCCATCACGAATCAAAATATCAGGCAGATCATTCAAGGGCCATAAGCCCAGCGCTTGATCCACCAGCTCCTGCGTGGCCTGTCTGTGAAAAGGCAGATCAAAGAAAAACACCGAAGACTCCTGCGCCGTACAGCGCATATAAACAGCCTGCGCATGGCAGGCCTGCGCCGCCCAATCCGGGTTCAAAAGCTGCACCGGCACATCCGCACTGGCCACAGGCAAGAATGCCGAAGGCGCATATCCTAAGCACGGAGGCTCCATATCCAGAGCCGCCACGCCCTGTTGCATCACGCGCTCCACATCAGCATCCAGCCACTGGCCTTCCAAACCGCAGCGGACACGTTCGCTAATCACGCTTTGTTGCCGTGGATGCCACGGAGCACGCGTTCCCATGCTGAGCAAGGCCACGCGATCAATCCAACCCCGCGTGGTATCCAATACGCTCAGCAGATGCGCATACCAGCCCCCAGCCGACTGCCCCATCAAGGTAATTTTGTTCGGCTCGCCTCCAAACTGGCGAATATGCGTTTTGACCCACTGCAGGGCCAAAACCAGATCCGACGCTGGCAAGGGCAAGGGATCGGCTTGCGCCTCTCCCAGATGCCCCAAAGCTCCCAAGCGATAATTCACATTGACGACCAATATGCCCTGCGCTGCCAGGCGACTGCCGTCGTACCAGTCCAGCGAACCGCCACCACTCATCCAGGCCCCACCGTGAATAAATACCACGACAGGCAAGCCTTGCGCCTGAGCGGGAGCCCACACATTCAGAAAGTACGCATCCTCTGATTGCGGGTTATCGCTGCCTGCCCCCATCACGGCCGCCAAACGACTGGGACGTTGGGGAAAAATGGGAACCTGGTTCAGACGCCCCACCTCCAGGCGGCCACCTGCGGCCACTGCCGACGCAAAGCGCTGGGTTCCCTGCGCATAACGCAAGCCGTACCAAGCCTGCACCTCTACGCCATCAAGCCAATAAGAACGCGAGGCAGAGCCCGCCGTCACAATCATCACCATGATTTAGAGCTTGTTGGAAATATAGGGGGTCCCGGTCATGGCATTACCGTGCAGCTCGTAACCCATAGGCGCGGTAATCGAGGCATGACGTGTGCCTGTATTGATGTCGCGCCACATACGCCCCAGCAAACTGTTTTCAGCAAAAGAAGCTGTGCCGTGCAACCAGCACAGATTATTGACGGCCTCAACCAACTCATGACCCGCATGGCCTATACCCGCACGATGGCGAGCCCGCAACTCTAAAGGCATAGGCACGGAACCCGAGGCTGCTGCATCAATCTGTGCAGCGGAACGCTCCAGCAGCAAACGAGCCCCATCAATCTGAATACTGGCGGTCCCCAAATTCTGCACAAAGGCGCCAGAGTCCGACTGCTTCTTGTAATGCGTATAGGTAATTCCCCGCTTGCCGCTGACGCCATTGGTGAAATCCAAAGCAGCCTGAGCAGCCCCCAGAGATGGCGCCTGAATGCAGGTGGACATGGTCAAGTGCGGCGTCAGTCGACGACCAAAAGTCGCCAGGGGATCATGCTCAGGCACATCCCCCATCAACTGTTCAAACGTGATCAAACGCTCTTTGGATACCCACAGGTTTTCAGCCACCATGGTGTTGGAGCCAGAACCACGCATGCCGATGGTGTACCAGGTGTCCTGAATTTCAAATTCATCACGACGCATCAGCACAAAGCCCACCGTCGGCTCGGCCAACTCGCTTTCCTTGATGAACAAAATCCCTAAGGCCCAGTCCGAATGATTGCTGTTGGATGCGAAAGGCCACTTGCCATTGATCCGCCAACCATCGCCATCCGGGGTGGCGGTGCCTTGGGGCTGAGCAAAAATCGAGGCGGCGCGAATTGGGCCATCCGCAAACACCTCATCCAGCATGGCATCGCTAAAGCGGTTAGCCAGCATGACCGAACCGTTAGAGATCACGACGCACCAGGCGGCGGCCGGATCGTAGTAAGCCACGGCACTGGCGCACTGCAAGAGCATATCCGCCCCGCCCTCGTAGCCACCGTAACGCTTCAAGGCCGAAATACGCCAAGCACCCGTGGACTCCAACGCCTGAACCGCCTCGTCTGACAACATGCGATTGCGATCTGCCTGAGGAGCCAACTCTCGCAAGAGCGGCCCAATCTCATGGATGCGCTCCAGCAGCGCCCCCGTCTCCTGCCGCGAAGGCGCTTGAGACACAGTGATGCGTTCGCACTCAGTCAAAGAAGTTAGCCCCGTGATAGACATAGCTGTTCCTTAGAATTATTTAATATGGCAAATTTATAACTATCGTAAATTAATCGCAATATCAAAAACAAGGAAAAACCTGACAAGCACCTATTTCACATGATTTTTACGGGTTTACACCTAGAAATCCGATTGATTGGACGATCAATTTAATTGCATAAATCTAACGATCAAAATAATTTTGAATCACAAAAGATCAGACCAAACACCTTTGAGCTAGCGCAGGACAAAAAAAACCGCCGACCCGAAGGTCGGCGGTTTTCTATGTAGATAACAGGCTTTAACAGCCCATTGTCATTACATATTTTCGATCATGACATCGCCAAAGCCGGAGCACGACACTTGGGTCGCGCCTTCCATCAGACGGGCAAAGTCATACGTCACTTTGCGCGAAGTAATGGATTTCTGCATGCTTTCGATGATCAGATCAGCCGCTTCAGTCCAACCCATGTGACGCAGCATCATTTCGGCGGACAAAATCAGCGAACCGGGGTTCACGTAATCTTTGCCAGCGTACTTAGGAGCGGTACCGTGGGTCGCTTCGAACATGGCGACGGAATCGGACAGGTTGGCGCCGGGAGCAATACCGATACCACCCACTTGAGCGGCCAGAGCGTCGGAGATGTAGTCGCCGTTCAGGTTCAATGTAGCGATAACGTCGTACTCGGCAGGACGCAGCAGAATCTGTTGCAAGAAGGCGTCAGCGATCGAATCCTTGACGGTGATCTCGCGACCGGTCTTGGGATTCTTGAATTTGCACCATGGACCGCCGTCGATCAGCTCAGCACCGAATTCTTTTTGAGCCAGTTCGTAAGCCCAATCACGGAAGCCACCTTCGGTGAACTTCATGATGTTGCCCTTGTGAACGATGGTCACGGAGGAGCGATCATTGTCGATAGCGTACTGGATGGCCTTGCGCACCAGGCGCTCGGTACCTTCGCGGGAAACAGGCTTCACACCGATACCGGAGGTGTTGGGGAAGCGGATCTTGTTCACGCCCAGGGTGTTTTGCAGGAAGTCGATCAGCTTCTTGGCGCTTTCGGACTCAGCAGCAAATTCGATACCGGCGTAAATGTCTTCGGAGTTCTCGCGGAAAATGACCATTTCGGTCTTTTCTGGCTCACGCACAGGCGAAGGAACACCCTTGAAGTAGCGCACGGGGCGCAGGCAGACGTACAGGTCCAGTTGCTGACGCAGAGCCACGTTCAAGGAACGGATGCCGCCGCCAACGGGCGTGGTCAGTGGGCCTTTGATGGATACGACGTAGTCTTTAACGGCACTCAGAGTTTCTTCTGGCAGCCACACGTCGGAACCGTATACCTTGGTGGACTTCTCACCCGCGTACACTTCCATCCATTCGATCTTGCGCTTGCCGGCGTAGGCCTTGGCAACCGCAGCGTCGACTACTTTAATCATGACTGGCGAAATATCCACGCCCGTACCATCACCCTCGATGTAAGGAATAATGGGTTGATCGGGAACATTCAGGGAAAAATCCGCGTTAACTGTAATTTTCTGCCCCGACGCGGGGATCTTGATATGCTGATAGGACATGGATGCTCCAGTTGTGCTCCAATATTAGAGATAGCTAAACACGGAACGCTTTTGCGTTTCCGAAGTCTTATATAAGAGTTTAACTTAATTCGCGCGTATTCAGGCACCTGTAAACTCAAAGCTTGCCAAAAATGCTTGCATTCTTGACCGCTTTTCCATTCTACACGGCCTCGATTCTCGCTTGCACCTGTCTCCCCGCTCCCGCAGACCCGCGTAAAATGCGCCTGACAGATTCGCATTTTCTGACCATTTTTTTCTACATTCCGCCATGTTCAACCCCTCTCGCGAGCAGGTTCGCCAATTTTTCATTGAAGCTTGGGACAAGCACCAAAGTGGTCATCTGCTGACCGCCTTGGAGACGATGGCGGTGGATCTGGTGCAACAGCACCCCGAATACCACGAAGACCTGCGCAATGCCGATGCCGTCAACCAGGACTATGCAGTAGAACAGGGGCGCAGCAATCCCTTCTTGCACCTGTCCATGCATTTGGCCATCAACGAGCAGTTGTCCATTGACCAGCCTCCCGGCATCAAGGGTGCTTATCAGCGCCTGTTGACCACCCATGATCCGCACGGTGCCGCGCACATCATCATGGAAGCCCTGGGCGAGGTGATCTGGGAAGCTCAGCGGCTAGGTACGCCGCTGAACAACGAGCGCTATATAGAATTGATCTTGCGCCACAGCACCCGCGACTAAAAGAACCGGACAGGCCGCTGGCGGCCTACTTCCGGTTGTTCAAGGGGCCGGGCTGGCGTGACAGCCATACCGAAATACTGTCGATATCGGCCTGACTCATGGTGTTGGCCATCGCCCCCATCACGGCATTTTTGCGGATATTGGCGGTGGCAGGCGCTCCGGCCTGTCCGCGCTGGTAGGCCATCAAGGCCTGCCGTAAATAATCCGCATGCTGCCCCGCCAGAATCGGGTATTCCGGATTCAAGGGCGTTTTGGCATCTTCGCCATGACAGGACGCGCAATTTAAGTTTTTCCAGGCTTCTCCGCCTGCCTTGGCCAGATCCTCGGCGGCCGTGGCTTGCGTGCCCACGCCCATCACCAGCCCCATTGCCACCAGCAATACTGCTTTTCTCATGCTTGCCTCCCCGCCTTTAAGGTTTGTTGCCGGCGTAATACGCCGCAATGTCAGCCATGTCCTGCTCGGACAGACTTTGCGCTATGGCCTGCATGGTCGGGAAAGTTCTGGCTCCGCTGGCATACTCTTGAAGCGCGGCTTGTATATAAGCGGCGCCCTGCCCTGAAATCATGGGGACGTGATAGACCTCTGGAAAGCTTGCCTTGTAACCGGGCAAGCCATGACAGCCTATACACATGGAGATTTTGTCGCGTGCTGCCTCGGGATTGGCTTTGACAGGCTCGGAATCCTGCGCCTGGGCTGCCGAGAGCAGACAGGCGCTTGAGGCCAGAATAAAGAAAGAGACATACCGCTTCATTTGCAACTTCATCATCGCTATTCGCTTTGTCGTGGAGTTGAAAACGGTCCGGGTCAGGTTCTGCGTCTACTGCAGCAAAAGGTGAATCAACGCGACACCTGGCTCTGTGATGCTGACCGACGAGTACTGAGTCGATTGTATGATAATTGCCAAGGATGACTGATACTAGTATTTATACCCGAGTTTCTATTCTTGACAGATCAACATTTTAAGTACAAGTTTGAGCCGATTTATGACTAATGCGACCCGTTTTGAAGGCACCGACCAGTACGTTGCCACCGATGACTTGAAGCTGGCCGTCAACGCCGCTTTGACGCTACAACGCCCTTTGTTGATTAAAGGCGAACCCGGTACCGGGAAAACTCTGCTGGCTTTGGAAGTGGCCCGCGCGCTGGGACGTCCCCTGCTGCAATGGCACATTAAATCGACCACCAAAGCGCATCAAGGTCTGTATGAATATGACGCGGTCTCGCGCTTGCGCGACTCCCAGCTGGGCGATGAAAAGGTACGCGACATTGGCAACTACATCGTGCAAGGCACACTGTGGCAAGCCTTTGAGTCCGATGAACCCACGGTTGTCCTGATCGATGAGATCGACAAAGCAGACATCGAATTTCCCAATGACTTGCTCCAGGAACTGGACCGGATGGAGTTTCATGTTTATGAGACTCGCCAGACAGTCAAAGCGCGCCACCGCCCCCTGATCATCATTACCTCCAATAATGAAAAAGATCTGCCCGACGCCTTTTTGCGACGCTGCTTTTTCCATTACATCCGCTTTCCCGAGCGCGAGACCATGGAGCAAATTGTGGCGGTGCACTACCCGGACTTGCGCAGCGACATCCTGGCCAGCGCCCTGGATACCTTCTTTGCCCTGCGTGATGTCCCGGGCCTGAAGAAAAAGCCCTCCACCTCTGAGTTCCTGGATTGGCTGCGCCTGCTCTTGGCCAACGACATCCCTGCCAGCGACCTGCACGAGCTGGATGATGGTTTGCCCCCCATGGCCGGTGCCTTGCTGAAGAACGAACAGGACCTGTCCTTGATGCAGCGTCTGGCGGCCATGAGCCAACGCAGTCAACGCCGGAGCTGATATGCAAGCAAGCGCTTTCACCCAGCCTCTTACCCCCCTGACTCTGGAGGGTTGGGGTGTACGACTTGAGCCCTTGCAACTGGCCCATAGCGAGCTGCTGGAAGCGGCGGCGGCCGATGGTGAACTGTGGAAGGTACGCGTCACCAGCGTTCCTTCCCCCGGCCAAGCCAAGGCCTATATCCAAACGGCGCTGGAAGGACAGGAGCAAGCTCATATGCTGCCCTTTCTGGTTCGCAACCTGCTGACAGGGCAAGCTGTGGGCTCTACGCGCTATCACGATATTGTGGCCCCCGTGGGACGCCTGGAAATTGGCTACACCTGGTACGCTCAAAGCGCCCAGCGTAGCCACGTCAATACCGCCGCCAAGCTGCTCTTGCTGCAACACGCGTTTGAGACCTTAGGCGCCGCGGTAGTGGGCTGGCGTACAGATCATCTGAACTTCAAATCCCAGCAGGCTATCAGTCGCTTGGGAGCACGTTTTGATGGTCGAATTCGCCACCATGCGGTACGCCGCGATGGCACCATACGCGACACCATGTTCTACAGCCTGATGGCTGGCGAGTGGGCCGATACCCGTGCCCACTTGCTCGACAGACTGAGGCAGCACAACCATGTTGCTTGATTTTTTCTATCACCTACGCGAACGCGGCTTGCCGGTCTCCATTCAAGAGCACCTGACACTGCTTGATGCGCTCTGCAAAGGCATCATGCCGCCCACGCTGGATGATTTCTATCATCTGTCCCGGCTGGTCCTGATCAAAGACGAAACTCTGTACGACCGTTTTGATCTGGCCTTTGGCGAGTTCTACCAACCCCAGCTGGAAGCCCTGGCCAAGGACAAGACCTTGCCGGAAGACTGGCTGCGCAAAACCCTGACCCGCCATCTGACGCCGGAACAAAAAGCCGCTTTGGAAAAGCACGGTCTGGACAAGCTGCTGGAAATGTTCAAAGAGCGCCTGAAGGAACAGCAGGGGCGTCATGCCGGCGGCAGCAAATGGATCGGAACGGGCGGCTCTTCCCCCTTTGGGCACGGTGGCTATCACCCTGAAGGGATACGTATTGGTGGCCCCTCTGCCGGGAACCGTACAGCTATCAAAGTGTGGGAGAAGCGCGACTTCCTGGACTACGACGATCAGCAGGAACTGGGCACACGAAACTTCAAAATGGCCTTGCGACGCCTGCGCCGCTTTGCCCGCGAAGGTGCAGCCAATGAGCTGGATCTGGACGGCACCATACGCGAAACCGCCCGCAATGCCGGCATGCTGGATTTGCAGATGCGTGCTGAGCGGCAAAACCGCGTAAATGTGCTGATGCTGCTGGATGTGGGCGGCAGCATGGACGACCACATCGCACAAGTCGAATCCTTGTTTTCAGCGGCTCGTTCCGAATTCAAGCATCTGGAAGCCTATTACTTTCATAACTGCGTGTACGAGTCTCTATGGCGACATAATTCGCGCCGCCATAATGAAAGGCTGGACACCTGGGATTTGCTGCGCAAGTACAACGATGACTGGCGCATCATCATCGTGGGGGATGCCACCATGAGCCCCTACGAGATCATGGCACCCGGCGGCTCGGTCGAACACTACAACAAAGAAACGGGCGCTGCCTGGTTGCAAAGGATCAATGCCCATTGGTCCCGCGTTGCCTGGTTAAACCCTGAACCTCAGGCCTACTGGCCCTATCGCCAGTCGATCTCCATCATTCAGAACCTGATGTCGGACCATATGTACCCGGTCACCAGCGCCGGGCTGGAAGAAGCCATGCGTTACCTGTCGCGCTAAAACCGGCAGATAGAAAAAAGCCGCGGTGCATTTTTTGCACCGCGGCTTTTTTAAAACCTAGATAACCGGGCGCTTAACGACGCTTGCGTTGTTGATCCAGCATACCGGCACGCTGCTGCTCCAGATCCTTGATCTGACGCTGCAATTCACGCAACTGCTCGCGGGCTTCGCGTTCCTGCTCGGCCAAAGCATTGGCTTCACGGCGAGACTCTTCTCGCTGGGCAATCGCCAGGGCTTCTTGCTGACGCTGCAAGGCCAGGTCGTTTTGCAAGACCGTCAACTGGTCTGCGCTTTCATTCAATTGCTTTTCAGCATTGGCCACTTCGGCCTGCAGCTTGATGCGCTCCAGATCGGCAGCGGCATAGTCCACGGTGTCCTGACGATACTGGGTGTACATGCGTTCGGCCAAGGATTCATCCGTGGTCTTGAAGACACGCCAGAATTCGCGCTGTTGGAACAGGGCCACGTAGTAGGTCATGCTGTCAGCGGCGAACAAAAGACTGGCACCAAAACGGCCGTTATAGGCCGTACGCAGTTCTTGCACACCACGAGCCTGGATCAATTGCTGTAGCTGAGCGACAGTCGTGTTCTGATAGGCCGGGGCAGCGGCAGGGGCGGCTGCAGGAGGAGCAACAGGGGCCACGTCCTCAACATCTTGCTCTTGGGTTTGCGCCACAACGGGACGCTCTGGCTCCTGTACCAAAGACACCGAGCTGCACGCTGACAATAAAAGAAGTCCTCCCAAGGACAGCAACACCGCCGTCTTCTGACTAAGGTTCACCATACCCATCCCTTGATAATCAATTTTTTGTGATTAGCTTGATACACAGAAACAGCCCGTATTCTAAACGCGCGTTGTCGCATCTTGTGCCTTTATGTTGAATTTGCGCATCTTTTCCCACAAGACCTTGCGAGAAATCCCCAATACCGCTGCGGTATCTTGGCGTCGCCAATTCTGGGAATCGAGCACATTGATAATCCGGCTACGTTCCTCTTGTTCCTGCGCACTCAAACTGATGACAGGCTCAGGTCTATCCAAAAAGGGGGCATCTTCCGGCAAGGCGATGGCCGGTGCCATCACAGGCGCATTAAAGCGCTCCAGCACTTGACGCAATTGCACGGACTCCCACGCCCCAAATTGCTTGCTCATGACGGCAACACGTTCAACCAGATTAGCCAGTTCACGCACATTACCGTTAAAGCGCATGCTGCCCACCGCATCCAGTACCCATTGCGGAATATCTTCAACGTCGCATTCCAGTGCCTGCTCCAGCAAGGCACAAAAAATTGCGATCTTCTCTTGCGAGCCACGCTGCTCCAGATTGGGGATCAACAATTCCACCACGGCCAGACGATAGTACAAGTCCGCCCGAAACTGGCCTTGTTGCACCAGCCCTAACAAATTCTTGTTTGTGGCGGCCACCATCCGAAAATCCACCGGAATTGGCTGGGTTGAGCCTAAGCGGGTGACCGAGCGCTGCTCCAACACACGCAGCAACTTGACCTGTTGATGCAAGGGTAGATCCCCGATTTCATCCAGAAACAAGGTGCCTTGATCAGCCTGTTCAAAATAGCCTTTGTGCGCGCCGATGGCGCCCGTAAAGGCTCCTTTGGCATGGCCAAAGAAGTGAGCCTCAAACAAGCCCTCCGGGACCGCACCACAGTTCACTGGCACAAAAGGCCCCTGAGCGCGGGATGAGCGCTCATGCAGCAACTGCGCGATACGCTCCTTGCCCACCCCCGTCTCGCCATGAATCAGGACACTGGCGCCGCTATCGGCATACATATCTGCTTCGGCAATCAAGGCTCGCATCACGGGCGAGACTGCCACCAGCGGTTGCGGCCCGCCCTGCCCTTCACGCTCAACCTGAGCCGCCAGCCCCGCCAACTTGGCCACCAAAGACCGTAACTCGGCCTGACTAAATGACAGGGGCAAGGTATAGGAATAGGCCGAAGGATAAAAGCGGGGATCGTAGCCCCTGTCCTCCGAGGCAACCCAGATCACTGGAATGGCGTGTTCCACAAGCCACTGGTGCTGCTCAAAACGCCCTTGCGCCATGACGCTGACAGATACCAGCGCCACAGCATGGGTCGTAGGGTGCAACTGCGAGTCCAACAATAATGAAGGCTCTACGCGCATGACAGCTACCGAGCTGGGTTCCAAGGCGCGTTCAGCACGCGCAGCCAGATCGGAGCTTCCCTCCCAGACGTATAAAACAGGTTCATTTCCCATAAAGCTGACACTCATTACGGTGTATGCCCCCTTCCCTACTGCACCAGATAGGCAGTACCGCACTGCACATCGTGGAGTTTCACATCGGCCTCGACCAGGCTTAAGCCCAGCAGGTTCAGCAGCCCTTCCAGCAGTGCACTCAGGGCCTGCAAGACGGGGTCCAGCAAGGCGATGACCAGGCTGAGCACCGCACCGACCAGGTTCGAGTCTTTAAAGACCAACGTTTCCACGGCTCCCGTGCGGCAATCGCGCATTGCTTTTTGGCCACCGATACCGCCAATCACACACGCCAGATCACTCAAGGGGGCTCCCAGCAAGGTCGTCAACAAATTATCAACAAAGCCCAAAGTGCCGCCCAAGATACCAATCAAACCATTTTGGCTCATGGTGCGGGCCAGTTGATCCATCCGCTCCTTGGACCAGTTCATCTCGTTCACCACCGCAGACACCGATCGCCCGGCCCCGTCACCCACCAGACTTTCCGCCATCTGACGTTTGCCCGACGCACCGCTCCAGGGCGTATTGAGCAAGTCCCCCAAAATACCCGACAGCACCGCATCCGAAAGCAGACTCACGCTACGGGTCAGGTCCAACTGAGTGGCATTTACCGTCTTTTCCGAGGGCGTGCCCGGAGGGGCTGTCAAAGTCACATGCACCGGATTTTTCGTGTCAATCAGGGGCAAAGTGACTTTAGCCGTCAAGGGCAAAATACCCAGCACATTGATCACGCGATGACGCTGGATCTGACCAAAGGACTCGTCCTTACAACTATTGGTGGCCGAGAAAAAGTCCGTGTGCGGGAACTTGCCCAGACACACGTTCACCAGCGAAGAGCTGACGGCAATGGTGGCTTGGTTATCTTCAATAGGTGGTCTGCACACATTGACCAATTCCCCCGTGGCTTGCGAGAGCTCGATAATGATAGGCAGGCTAACTTGAGTGCCCAGCACCTTCAGAATCGGTCCCACTGCCGGGATATTGGATGTATCCAACTTCAGATAAACACGTACGCCGGCCGAATTGGCTTTCGTCCCAATTCCCCCCATAGCGATACTGGGCGGTTCCACCACACGGACGCGCACTTCCAAGGTGTTGTTGAACAAGCCTGAAGGCAGTGCGGTCAGATTCAAATCAATCAGGTTTTTGCCATTGGCAACCACCAAGCCTGTATTGACCAGTTGCAACACGTCCAGATTCACATTCAGCGCCGACAAGGGGTCTACGCCGTTGATCAGGGCCAAAATGCCACCCTCACCCAATAATTTGACAGGCAGGTCCAGCGGACCGACGCCAAGCAGCAGTTTGATGTAGTCCTGCAACGCCCCTACATCCAGCCCCAGCGTCTTTTTCTGATCCAACAATTCAAGGCTGGCGTTCAACAAATCAGCTAGAGTCAGTTGCTCCAATCGAGCCAATTCCTCTGGCGTACCAACGCCAGCAATAACAGTGGCTGGCAGACCCAGGGCTTTCAACAGACCAGAGGGCGTAATTTTGGCGTTGACCAAACCCGCAGAGTCCAGCACGTTCAACTGATCCGGGCGCAGGCCCACGCCGCGCAACAAGTTATAGACCAAACCATTGCGCTTTAAAGACAATAAGCGGCTACCGACAGAAAAGGTCGCAACAGGCTCACTGCTCTTGGCGGTGGCAACAGCCTCAATCACTGAGGAAGTGAAGAAAGGGAATAAGGAAGGTGGCTGATAGCTCAAGCGCACTTGAACGGCATCGGCTGGCAAGACCTGCGTAAAGCTTTGCCCAGAAGCGGCGTCGCCCCCCTTCCATTTACCGCACAGCACTTGAGCGCCGTTACCCGTCAAACCAGCCGCGGGTGAACCAGACTGGCTGCGCAAGCTAAAGCGAGCCATATTCTGCCCTTGCTGGCACCCCATCTCGTCCCCTGAACCCAAAGCTTGGGCACCGGCCAACGCGGCCAAGTCAGCGGCATTTTGCAAATCCCGCTTGACGGAGAAATTGTGTCCCAGGTGCGCAGCCCCCAGCAGGACCAGCCCCACAAACAAGGCCGCCGCCGCAGGCACAATAATTGAACCTTGCTGCTTGTGCGCCTGCTCACTCCGGGTTCGAGTTTTTCCCCATTTCATGTCGCTCTCCTGGCCCGCTCTGCCCCAAGGGGCTTATTCACTACCGTTTGTTTTGATGCGCTCTTTCATGTACTCCGGAATGGGATGCTTGAAGCTGTTCAAGTAACGTTCCCAAGCCAGATTGGCCGCCGCACCGTGTACGGGGAGCACTGCACCTTCACGATCCGGGTCGGCCTGCATGCTAAGCAAGCTACGCGTCTCCTGCCCCACTTCCAGCCGTGGCGGAATATGGCGACGCTCGTTTTGCACATGCACGGGCAAGCCTTCCACCTCCGGCCAAGGGTGCACTTCAGCGTCACTCAAACGGTATTTTTCATATGGTTGACGTGCGGCGGGTTCAGCAGGCTCGGCAGCAGCGGCCGGTGTGTGCACTCCCTGATTGCTGGCGGCAGCCGGGCTGGTACTCACTGGATAGGAATTGGTTCCGGTAGCCATCGCCCCCGTTATGGGCGGCTGTGTTTGCGCCCAGGCCCCACTGGCAATCAGCAAGGAGCAGCAGAGCAAAATGCGGGATCGGTTCATAGCAATATCCTTGAAAAAACAGCAATCAGTTCATTGAATAAGACACGGGGCCCAGACTCTCAAGCAAAGGCCGGTTCAGACCGGCCTGCGACGATGAGACGACGGTTTGCCCGCTGCGTGCCACTGCATTGCCTTGGGGCTGAGCCGAACGATTCAGCACCACCTGTGTAGCCGCGGCCGATGGGGCCGGACTCAAGGCCACCGCCTGGGCGCGTGCCTGCTCATCCTTGGCGGCAGCGGCCATGCGAAGCTCCTGCTGTTTTTGCAATTGCTGACTGGCATGCAGTTGCTCCAGCTCCTGTCCTATCTGTTGCGCTATCTGTGCAATCGCTTGCTGCGTGGCCTCGTCCATCCCCGCCTGCTGCATCACAAAGGTGGCACGCTGGGTCTCTTGGCTTACCAGCAAGTACAAGGCCATATTGCTAAGAATCTTGGGGTTATCCGGGGCTAACTCCGCAGCTTTGCCCAAAGCCAGGCGAGCCCCTTGCGGTTGACCGGAGCGCAAATAGGCATAGGCCAGATCGCTTTGCACAACCGCGTTGGTCGGGTCCAATTGCGCGGCCTGTTTCAAGTAATGCGCCGCCTGCTCAAAGTGTTCTTGTGAGCCAGCAATCAGCCCCAGCCCTTGGTAAGCACGACCGGCAACCGGGGTATTGAGCAAGCTGTTGAAGGTCTGAGCCGCCTGCTCCAACTGCCCGGTCTGACGCAGCGCCTCCGCGCGCAGCACCCTCACCTCCGGGTCGGAGCCATATTCTTTTTCCATGGAATCGGCGTAGGCGAGAGAGGCAAAGTAGCGCCCCTGCTTTTGTGTCTCTTCCAGCATCCGTACCGCCATTTGCTTATCGCTGGGTCTGCGCTTTTCCCACTGTTCAATCTCTTTGCTCTGCAAAAAGGCCTCTTGCTCTTGCTGCTGACGGACCAGCTCGTAAGCGGACTCAGTGGTGGAACAAGCCACTAGCAAAGCGCTGCTTAAACCCAGTGCCGCCCAGCGCATCACGGGACGAATCCATATAGACGTTTTCATCAAAGTCATCCTCCGGCCACTTGGCTCAAGCCACGGAACAAGGCCAGAAAACCCGACCCTGCGGTAATAATGAGTAGAGCGGGCAGCAAAGTCAGGACCATGACGCCGGTCATCTTCACCGTTAATTTGCCCACTTTCGCTTTCAGTTCCAGGCGGCGTTGTTCACGCAAGCGCACACCAAAACGGTGCAAGGGTTCTTGCATCGCACCACCATGCTGGTCTACCTGCACGATCAGGCGACATATCACCGCCAGGTCTTCGTTGGTAAAGCCGCTGGATAGCCGCTCCAAAGACTGCTCTCGTGTCCGGCCACGGGCGTATTGCTCCACGGCAATCGTCAGTTCCGAACCCATCACCGGAATCACATCGTGAAATTCGCGCTCAATCGTGTGCAAGGTCTGGTCCATCGACAGGCCCACGCCCTGCAGCAAGCGCAGCAAATCCACAAACAGGGGAAGCTCGGCAGCAATACGTATGCGACGCTGACTCACACGACGAAGCAGCCACCACTTGGGCATCATCCAGCCCAGTGCAAAACCAATGAACACCGACACAAAAGGCACGAAATCATTGAGCCTGCGGGTCATGGGTAAAAAACTGAACAGGACAATGAAAACAAGGCTCAAGCCCACCCGGCTCAAGACGAAGTACTGGCGCGCCACATCAATGTGCTTGAAGCCCGCATTCATAATCAGCAGCCGGTCTTCATCGCTAAGCAGGCTGGAACCAAAGCGCCCTTGTAACCAGCGCTCCCCCAAGCTGCCTGCCTGCATCTTGATCTGCTCCACCGTCGGACGAGGCTGGCTACCTGCTTGCGCCATATGCGGTGCACCTTTCAGACGCTCATCCACCACCTGGCTCAAGCGCAGAGCCTGCTGCCGCTGCTGCCAATAATGGTGAAACCACAGGGCAAACAGGATCAGCCCGGCCAAAGCGCAAGCTACAGCTCCCCAGACCAGAACGGTTTGTGCTTCCAAGGCCATCATGTCTTGCTCCTAGACATTGCGTGCCATCCAATAAAGCCAATAACAACCCACCCCCTGCAACACAGCCGCAAACAGCAGCATGCGAAAGCCCACAGGGTCATGCCACATGGTCAAAAACAGTTCGTTATTGAAAATCAAAATGTAGATACCGATCAGGATCGGTAACAGCGCCAGAATCCAGGCAGATAAACGCACCTCGGCTGACAAGGCCACCAGTTCGCTACGGGCGTTTTCCCGGTCACGCATGAAACCGGCCATACGCTCCATGGTCTGGTCACTGCGACCACCAAAGCGCATTGCCACGCTGATGACCGCTGCCACCAAAAACAGCTCATGCAAGCCATGCTGACGCGACACAGCACGCAAGGCCACGTCCAAATCCTGCCCTGAACGATGCAAGGAATTGGCATCTTGCAGCACAGCCCCCAGAGGCAGCGGCGTGTTATCGGCCGCATTCAAAAACGCTGCCCCCATACTGTTGCCAATGGTGATTAAGCGCACCATCAGATCCAGAAAGTCCGGAATCTGCGAAACAATCTTGCGATGACGCTTATCGCTGCGAAACCAAAGAAAGGTATAGGCACCCAACAAGGTCGCCACCAGCATCGCTCCGCCAGCCACGGGCCCCACCAACACCAGCAAAATGGCGGGAGGCACGAGAGTCCCCAGCAGCAGAATCAGGTAGAAACGGCGTGAGGGCTGAATACCCGTGCGCAGCATGAACTCCCGCCAGCCCTTGGGCGCACCCAGCCAGGCATCCTGGGTGACGGTCTGCGCCCGCACGCTGCTCTGGGCCGTGGGACGCAAAGCCAGTTGCTGCTCCAGCACGTGTGCCGAGCGCTGTGCCTGCTGCCGCTGGGCCCCTTTGGCCCACAGCAACAAGGCCCCCAACATCAGGATCACCGCTGAAATAGCAATGAACAAAGCGGTCATTTAGCGCCTCCAATCCCAGAAGCCACCGCCATCCTTGGTCGCGTTGTCCTGGGCCTGAGCCTGCTCGTTGCTTAACTGATCCTTGTACTGTGTCAACTTGCGCGTATGCGGGTGAATCCCCAGGCTGACCCAGCGATCTTGCTCGGTCCCATCGTCCAGCACATAAGTCTCGTGACGGTACAGTTCCTGCATGGCAATCACGCCATCGCCCATCCCGGTTACTTCGGTAATGGACAACACGCGGCGCTTGCCATTGGGCAGACGGCCAATCTGGATAATGAAATCCAGCGCACTGGCAATCTGGCGGCGCAGGCTGTCTTCACTGCCTTGGAAGCCCGCAAAACCAGCCAGCATTTCAACGCGATAAACACATTCACGCGGAGAGTTGGCGTGAATTGTCGCCATTGATCCTTCGTGGCCCGTGTTCATGGCTTGCAGCATGTCGATCACTTCCGCGCCTCGAACCTCTCCCACCACCACCCGGTCAGGACGCATACGCAAACTATTGCGCAGCAGCTCACGAATCGAGATTTCGCCACTGCCGTCATAGCCAGCCTGACGTGCTTCCAGGCGCACTACGTGTGGGTGGTTCAAGGCCAGCTCCGCCGTATCCTCCACGGTCACCACACGTTCGTTCTTGGGAACATAAAAAGCCAGGGCATTGAGCAAAGAAGTTTTACCCGAGCTGGTCCCGCCCGAGATCAAGATATTGCAGCGCGACGCCACCGCAGCTTGCAGCAGTCGGTCAACAGGCTCATCAAATGCCCCAAGACGCATCAGGTCCTCGGGTTTGAGCGGGTCCTTGCGGAACTTACGGATGGACACCATGGGGCCATCTACCGCCAGGGGATGGATCACCACGTTCAAGCGGCCGCCATCGGGCAGACGCGCATCGACCATCGGCACGGACTCATCCAGACGACGCCCCAACGGAGCCAGAATGCGGCGCACAATGCGCAGCACATGCTGATCATCAGTAAAGCCGCTGGGCTCTCGTACCAGAACTCCGGCACGCGACACAAACAGCTTGTCATAGCCGTTGATCAAAATATCTTCGACAGCCGGATCTTCCAGCAAGTCCTCCAGCGGCCCCAGGCCCGCCAACTCGCGAGTCAAGGCCTGCACGATCTCGCGAACTTCCTGTTCGTTGACCGGCACCCGTTTCAAGCGCACGAAGCTGGCCAGTTCGATACCAACAAAGTCCTGTATCGCCTGCCGTGTCCAACGGCCAAACTCGGCCCCTAACTCTTCGATACGAGCCAGCAAATGTTCGTGAGCCTGTTCCCGGACCTGAATCAGGTCCGGACGCCCACCGAGCAATGAAGTATTGTTCATGCCTTACTTTTCCATGCTTGGGCCTGCTCAGCCCCCGAACCTGAATTTCAACCGTCCCAAAACCGAACCCACCTTGTTTTGCGACAGCACCTGCCTGCGCCCCGACAAACCCGTTGCCAGGGCTTGCATGGCGCGGGAATAAGGGTCCTTCTCATCGACTTGCACCAAAATCTTGCCCAGACTGGCACTGCGCCTGTGGCCCAGCCGCCGGTCCGGCAACACAGCAGCCAAATCCAGTTCAAAGCGCTCGGCAATGGCCGAGCCAGAAAACCCGTAAGCGGGATCGAACTGATTAACCACTAAACGTACATTAGCCAGCGCATCAAACTGAGTGCGCAGGGCCAGGAATTCGGCCAGGGACACCAGCGCCCCCATGCTCTGGTCAGTCACTACCAGCACTTCATCCACCAGCGACTCCAGCTCCACCAAAAAACGGGGATTCGGAAAGCCGCCGGCATCAATCACCAGACATCCCATGCGCTCACGCAGATAACTGCACAGGCCCAAGGAGTCTTCCAGACTGATCTGATTCAAGGTATTCACGTCGGCGGGCAAAGACAGCAAATTGAGCCCGCTGCTATGCTGCGCCAGCGCGGAATGGAGCATGGTGTCGTCCATGCGGTGACGCTGGGAGGCCGCCTGAATAAAATCAAACTCCGATCCCAAGCCCATATACAAGGCACAGTCTCCGGTCGGCGCCCCCAGATCCAGCAGACCCACCCGCTCGCTCAACGGCACCAGTTCTACCGGCAACGGTTTGGCAGACGCCACACCGCGCACCTCTTTACCCATGCGGTTCATCTCTTGCTGCAAAAGCCAGGCCAGACTGCTGGCTGTGGTGCTGCAACCCACCCCAATTCGCGCTCCCATCACCAGCACACTACGAAAAGGCTTGTCCAATAAAGGGCTTTGCTGGGTTTGGCCCAGCCTCTCGATCAAGACTTGCAACTGCTGATGCAGGTCCTCAGTGCTATCCAGACTCAAAAACTCATTTGCACCGGCCCGCAAGGCATTCACCGGCCCCTGAGGGGCCGAAGCACGCCCTACCGCTACCCGCTGCACAGTGGCATCCAGACGGGCCAGGCTGCGTACCAAGTTAACAATCGGCCCGTGTTCCTCACCCTGCTGCTTGTGCACAAAATCGAACAAGACCAAAGGCTCGGGCTGCTGGGCTAGCTCTCTACGCAAGTTCTCGGTAGTGGGCTCAATCGCCCGCACCGTCAACAGGCCTGCGGCTGCCGTGTTGATTGCCACAGCCAGCTCAGGGTGCTCTGTACACAAGAGATATTCCCGGTATCGATGCACTTCACTACTCCAAGCGCTCAGCGCGAAAACCCTGGCATCTGCTCGTAGCCATGACGACCCAGCAAAAAGTAACCCCAGGCATTGGGCGCATCATCCAGCTTTTCCTGACGTCCACCCGGCAAGGCAATCGTGGCGCCTTTCTTGATGGGTTTGATCAGGCGCGGAGTCACCACAATCACCAGCTCCAGCTCTTTTTGGCTGTACTGCACATTGCGAAAGAAACTGCCCAGAATGGGCAAATCACCCAAGAAAGGGATCTTTTTTACGGCTGCAGCGGTTTGACGCGAGACCAAGCCACTGATGATGTAGCTTTCGCCATCGCCCAGCTCAATTGTGGTGTCCGCACGGCGAGTACGCAGCGATGGCATTACACCGCCACCTGGCATTTCCACCACACGCGTGTAATCCAGATCACTGGCTTCTGGCGCTACCTTCAGGGCAATACGGTCTGGCGACAAGACAGTAGGCGTCACGGTCAGGCCGATACCAAAAGGCTTGTATTCCACGGTGGTAGTCCCTAAACCACCGGAGCTGGGAATAGGAATTTCGCCGCCGGACAAGAAGCTGGCGCTATGGCCGGACATGGCCACCAGCGTCGGTTCCGCCAGCACGCGGGCCAGGCCGTTTTGCTCCAGCAGATTCAGCGTGGCACTGAAGTTGCGCGAGTTATACGCCACGCTCAAACCACCGCTCAGCGCGCCGGGCAACAAATTCATACCACCGGACCAGGGTTTGCCGCCAATAGCATTGGCACTCAGGCCAATGTCTTTCATTACTTCACGGGACACCTCAACCACTTTAACTTCCACCTGCACCATGCCGCTGGCGCTGACCTCCGAGAGATCCAATACCGCCGCATCAGGCCCAGCGCCAGAGCGGGCAGCGGCCATAGCATCCTGATGTTCCAGCAAAGATGGGCTGCTGCCGGTAATCAAAGACTGCTGGCCTGCACTGGACACCTGGGCAGACATGGTACGGCCCGATTGCGACAGCTGCTGCTGCACTTGGCTGCTGACTTCCACCGTCCAACGCTCCGGGGTACTGCGGCCCGGCATCCAGACACGTAAATCCGCCGTACCAGGTCGCTTACCGATCAACAGGATCTCGCCTCCCTGACCGCCCGATGAGGACAGCAACTGCACATCGGCCACACTGTCATCACTGATCGCCAGACGTTGAGGCACTTGTGGCAGGCGCAAAATATCCTGATCGTTGGCCACCAGCCGAATTACTTTCTGGCCGGCACTGGCCTGAGTCGACTGCGCCATCACCGGCACCGGTACCAGCCCTCCCAAGCAGAGCGCGTACCAGCACCCCAAACCCAGACCCAATTTTTTGATTTTCTGTTTCATGTGTTTAATCCATGCTGCCTTGCGTCGCTTCCCGTCAACCTAGCCAAGCAGGCTGACCCGTCCCCACTACAAGCTATGACCTGCTCAATGCTCAACAAGCTCTAAACGGCCACCACGTATCACCTCGGTACGACGTGGCGGTGCCGCCTGGCGCTCACCGGAGCTACTCACGGCTCGTGCCCGTTCCTGTTCTTTCTCAGTCTGGCTGATCGCAAACTCACGCAGTCCCAAACCAGCCATGGCTCGGTTATCAGGCAGCTTCAAAGCATCACGCTGATCGGCGTCCAAACCCGCGCGGGCAGGAATCAAACCGGCAAATTCAGGGAACAGGCTGGCGTCGGGCAGACTTTCGTCCATCGGAGCGCGTAAGACCAACTGCAGACTGCCGCTGCGGCTGGCCAACAGCAGTTCGTTCACCGACTCCAGCGGTACGGCCAGCATGGCGTGACGGGCCTGAGTATCAGCACGACTGGGGTTAGCTTCCTCTTTGTCCGGCCCGGACAAAGACGCACCGCCATAGGCCAGTACGCGCACACGCGGCATCAATAGGCGGGCTTGTGTATCGTGGACTTCGTTATTGCTATTGAAGGTAATGAAGATATCCACGAGATCACCGGGCTCCACCCGATGGCTGGCCCCGGTAATCACATCAATGGGAATAGTGACGGCGCGCTCACCAGCATCCAGATAACTAGCCAGGCTTTTAGCAATAAAGCTGCTCAGGACTGGCTGGCCTTGCTCCAGGTCAAAACGCAGGGTTTTGCCGTTCAGCTCCTCCAGACTGTTGAAAGACTGAGCAGGGGCAGCAGGCCATTGAGCCAACTGCAGCGCATCGGCCTGCAAGGTCTCCCCTGCTTTTACATCGCGCTTGACCACCACGACGGCCTGCAAGGTAGCCGCCGGCTCCGGGTTCTGCGTGCTGATGAGGGGCTGGACCACCTCCGGTTTAGGTTTCATGCCCAGATACAGGGCAAATGCAACCAATACGGCTGCTATCAGCAATAAAAGGACTGCCGCCCCCTTCATAATGCCGCTCATTGAGGTTGTCTCCGTAGTACGAGTGATGACTTGGCACTTAAGGTGCGCAGTTGATCTTCCTGGTCTTGCTCAGAGGTGAGCAAATCCAAGGTTTGAGAAAGAATTCCAGGCTCCAGATCCAGTTTCAAAGCGATCTCTGCACACTCGTACTTGGGCTCTGACTGACAGGCCTTGGAGTTCACCTTCGCGCTAAGGTCTCCAAACCAGTTCAGAAACGGATCGCTCTTGGCCTTGCCCTTGCCATAATTGTCTGAAAGCTCTTTATTGATGAAGGGGGCAATCTCTTCAGGATTCATGGCTTGCGCCGTCACCTGTCGAGAAAGATCACCGACCAAATGCGTCATTTTTTGTTGAGCCAGAAAGAGAGAACTGAAAGTAATGATGCCGCTGAACACCAGGAGCAAAATTCCCGCCATCAAGGCGAACTCGATCGCTGCAACACCTTGTTGGCGGTTCGCTGCGCTGCGCGGTTTATGGGTCAGATTCATTGCGCGTCCCCCACTTCACCCGCCACTAGAAGGTTGATTTGTGCATTGCCCTTCAATTGCTCAGGCACAACCAAAGCAAATAGAGTATTGGGAGCAAATCGCGGCACAAGGGGAGCGAGCAGATAGTCGTACTCAATGCCGACGTGGACCTCGTTACTGACCAGGTCTGCCGTCACTCGCACATGATCACTGCCTACCCAGTTGCTCAGCCATTTCACTTGGCTAGCAGCAACCTGCCTGGCTCGGTCAGCCCGGGCCTGCAAACGATTCAGGCCCGCCATCGGACCACCTGAACCTGAGCCAGGATCTACCAGGGCGGCGCGCGCCCCGGATTCAGCAGCGAAATTTAAAGACTGTTGAGCGGTCATGATCAGACCAAAGGTCAACAAGCCATAAATGAAGAGAAATAGCAGGGGAAACACAAATGCAAATTCCAGCGCGTAGGCCCCGTATTGATTTCTTTTAGCTACGCCACGCCGCTGTTGTAATTGGCCCTCTCGTGGGGGCTTTATTGATTTTGCATCCATACCCACCCCACTGTTGCAAGGGATAACCAGGCGCCTAACGGCACACTGCGCGCTTTAACTCGAGTCCCTGGTAAAGCAAATCCATACTTTTGTTCCAAGGACGGTATCAGCACTAGCACCAAAGCATGAAGACCCGCCAAAACAGTAGCAAACAGCACCACCATTCCCGCTTCCTTCCATCCCAAAGCCAGGCCTAGTATGGCCATCAGCTTTACATCGGCTGCACCCATCAAACGCACTAACCAGACCGGATAAAAAATCAGCAAGGCACCAGCAAAGCCAATCAAGGAGTCTGCCCAGCCAGCAATCCATCCCCAGGGAAGGCCATAGAGCACGCTGACCGTCACCTTGTGCAGCAATACCGCCAAACAGTAAAAAACCAGTAATGAATTAGATATTTTCCGAAATCTCAGATCGTGATAAATAATCTGAAGGGAAAAGAAAATAAGCAAAAAAACAAAAGAGAGATTGATTAAGTCAAACATAAGCATCAGCCATTCAAGCTAAAAGGCACAGCCAGACTTGAATTGGCTGATGCTAAAACATAACCGTCTATTAAGTTACGGAATCGGCGCCACTTACCGCATCGGACACTTTTGTGAATAGCCCATCCAAATTCGTGCCAAGCGCGGTCAAAACACCGATGATGGCCACCGCGATCAAACCAGCGATCAGACCATACTCAATAGCGGTTGCACCGTCTTCGTCATTCCAGAATTGCTGAAGTTGAGTCTTCATGACTGTCCCCATTTAAAAATAAAAAATTACCCTCAAAAGTGAGGAAAAGACGCCCTTTTGGGGCACAACACTTTGCCAACTTTGGCAACTTCCACCACTAACCGTTATCAATTTTTGTATTTTCCAGATGAAAACATCTTAAACCCATGTATGTGACTGTTTTCACTAGGGTTTACGTGTAACACACGTTAAATACACAACCGAATTCTATCCCAAAGATACTGAAAACGCATGATTGTGTATTTACAACAGCCAAAATCCCATGGAAAAACGGCAAAAAACGGATAATTAGAAACATTCACTTACCCAAAATGTGTCTAAATTTGCTAATGTTACCGTTTTTATCATTTCAGAATGTGACAGAAAATTCACTCTCGCTAGGGCAAAGCGACAACTCTGTTCTTTTTAATTACTTGAAAGAAGGTCATTTTTCCTTTCCGACTACCTGCGTCCAAGGGAAAACCCCATAGGACGTAAGTAAGCATCAATACAGTGATAAAAGACTGTTTGCGAACAAGCCAAATAAGGCCAAATTCTTTTAGGTTTCAAAATGTAATAGTTGCTTTGTTTTTAAGCCTTAGTGAACAACAGCCACTTTTCAAACAGCAAAAAGTGACAGCAAAGACAAACTACGGCACAGTAGAAAAAAGCGCCCGATTTTCAGCTAATAATGATTAAAGAATATGAATCACAAGCCCTACTTGCCATTGGCCTGCCTTAAAAGAAAAAATCCCAGCCTGATTGCAAGCCTGGGATTATTTATGGGACTGGCTGCCGCAAGCTCAAATAGCTTGGCCGACGCCCCTTTACGAGGCAATCCGGTAGACTCTTTGCCGCCCATCAATGCTCCCGCCCCCACTACCCGGGCCCCCTCTTTAGCTATTCCCCCTGCTGCTGCCCAAAATCAGTTGCAGCAGCAACTCCAACAGCAACTGGTGGTACGCAGTTTTGATGTCAGCGGCAGTCGCAGTATTCCGTTCGAACAGATCACCGCGATTCTGGAACCATTGGCAGGCAAAACGCTGAGCATTGCTCAACTGATCATGGAAGTGAACAAGATCACTGCCCTGTATCAGGAACGCGGCTACCCCCTGTCCTTTGCTCTATTGCAGCAGCAGGATTTTGCCCAAGGCCATATCAAAGTGACGGTGGTGGAGGGACACGTAGGCAGTGTGCGTATTGAAGGAGATCCAGGCCGTAGCCAAGCGCGCATTGAACGAATTGCACAGGCCATGGTGGATGAAAAGCCACTGACACAACGAACACTGGAGCGCACGATGAATTTGCTGCGCACCGTGCCTGGACTCAAAATCGATCCCAAGCTGGACTTGCCTGTGCGCACGGATGGCGCTTCCGAGTTGCTCATCAATGCCCAGCACAAATCTTTCAGCGCCAATGCCAGCGTGGCAGAAATGGGTTCCAGCAAACAGGCGATCGTGCAGCTAAGCGCCAATAGCCTGACACCGCTGGGCGAAGAGCTGAAGCTGACCGCTGCCATCCCTACTGGCTCCGAGGACGTGAACTACATCGCCGGTAACCTGACCATCCCACTCAGCGGCAATGGTTTGGCACTGGAAATCGACGGCTACCACTACCGCTCCAAACCGCGTGACGAAGTCCTTGAAAGTCAGGGTTGGAATAGAAAGGTGATCAACGAGCGTGTGGGGGCTGCAATCAGCTACCCCTTTATTCTGAGCAATCAGCGCAGCCTGAAAGGCACAGCTGGTTTTTATGCCAGCCGCTCCCTGGACGACTACACCCACAAAACCCTGGACAATGTCTGGATTGAAAATACGACAGACGTCCGTGCCCTGAAAGCTGAACTGCGCTATACCGATGCCTCGCAACGGCAATCACGGGAACTGAATTTGGGGGCCTACAAAGGCTTGGATGCAATGGGTGCTCGCAAGAGTCTGAATACCTATCTGCAACGCGACCTGGAGTCTGACCTGGATCTGAACTTCACCCGCTGGACGGCAGCGTTCAAACAAAACGTCGTTTTGCCCGCCCAATTTGGCATGAGCTTTTCCGCTAGTGGCCAATACAGCTCGAATGTCTTGCCCAACTCCGAACAAGTTTCCTTTGGAGCCTGGCGACATGGCTACGGCTATCCACAAGGTGAGCTGGCAGGCGATAAGGGCGTGGGCGCCACTCTGGAACTGAATCGTCGCTTTACCAATTCTTCTACCTGGCTCAATAACATCCAGCCTTACATTGCTTATGACTGGGCCCGTGCCTGGTACAACCTGGACAGGCTCAACAGCTATAACAATCGCCGTTTACGCTCCGCCGCTATTGGGGTTCGACTATCCAATAACAAACACTACCTGTTCGACATTAACGTGGCCAAGCCCATGGGCGATCTACCGGTCAACTCCGACAAGCGCAAACTGCGCGTGAACACCAACTTCCTGTTCTTTTACGACGGGTTTTAAGCCTCTCCCCGCCCCTGTCTGGAACCAAGGCCATCGCAAGATGGCCTTTTTTGTATCCCATCTAGCCCGATTAAGCCCCCAGGTGTTACGAAAAACGTTACGTAACAGGAACGGAACATGATCTCGGAACACGCCTAAACAAGGGAAAACCCACCTCATAAAGGGTTCAATGAAAAATAACAAACACCACCTAAAAACCAATAAGTCATTGATTAAATTAAAAAAATAAAAATAAAAAAAGTAAAAATAGGGAATTGGCACAGTACTTGCTTCATGTCTATCAACAGACCCATCAGGGCGAGCCTACACTTCCAATCGGAGTCAGACATGAAAGCAAGGAATTCAGCAAGAAAAGCCTCGGTACAGCAGATTTTGCAACGTACTGTTGTGGCCACCTTAGTCATCAGCGCGGTCGCTTTGGCCGGTTGCTCCTCGCGCGGAGGCGTTCGGGACGGCCTTGAAGTGTCCGTACGTCCCCCCGTTGTAGACCCCAATCTGCCCAACCCCGGTGACGGCGGCAATGGAGGTGGTAATAACGGCGGTGGCAATAATGGGGGCGGCAACAACGGCGGCGGGAATAATGGGGGTGGTAACAATGGCGGCAGCAATGGCGGCAGCAATAACAGCCTGACCGAAAATGCCCTGGGCAATTTGGGCAAAGCCGTAGATAACGTTGTTCCTCTGAACTTGAGCAAAACCGGCTCAGAACTGGGCAAAACCTTGGATGGCGCCCTGAAACCCGTCACGAATATTGTGACGGACACGACACGCACTGTCGGTGGTGTCACTGGTCTGGGGCAACCGGTTAATGGCCTTACCCAACAAGTGGGTGGAGTGGTCTCCAACTTGGGTGGACAACTCAGCCAATCGGGCTTGCCTCTGAACCTGGGCGAAGGTGTAGGCGGTTTGACGAATCATCTGGGACAGGCTGTGAGCTCGCTAGGCGGCTTGTTGGTCAACGATCCCAAGAACTCGAACCCACTGGGCAATACCCTGCACCACGCCACCAAAGGCGTAGAAGTACTGACAGGTGCCTTGCTGGGTGAAGGAAGCTTGCTGCACCCGTTGACCTCTCAACTGGGGCTGGGTGGCATCTTGCTGGCAGATTCTGGCGAACCTATTTTGAAACCAGCCTTGGGCAATGTCGGCCAAACCGTCGACAACATTCTGCCTGTGGGCCTGGCTCCGATTCTGGGTGATGTCGGCTCCGCGTTGGACAATACGGTGGCCCCTGTAGTGGCAACCGTCACCAATGTCACTCAGCAAGTGGGTGATGGTTTGGGTGTAGGCCAGCCTATCAACTCGCTGCTGGGCGGCGTAGGCAATGTACTGAACCAGGCAGGCGGCACCTTGGACTCTGCCACGCCTCTGGGCTTGGGCGGTGTGTTGAGCCACTTGGGGGATGCAGTATCGGCCACAGGCGGCTTGCTGCACGCTACGCCTGACAACACTAATCCTTTGGGTAATGTGCTCAATAGCACTACCTTGGCCGTCGCCTCTTTGACAAACGGACTGGGCGGAATCACAGGTGGAGAAGGCGGTGGTCTCTTATCGCCTGTCACTGGCCTGCTGGGCGGCTTGGGTGGCGGTGAAGGAGCCAACGCTGGCTTGCTGGCTCCAGTCACTGGCTTGTTGGGTGGATTGACAGGCGGCCTGACTGGCGGTGAGGCAAGCAACGGTGGCCTGCTGGCTCCGGTGACTGGCTTGGTCGGTAGTTTGACGGGCGGCTTGGCTGGCGGTGAAGGTGCCAACGGCGGTTTGCTGGCTCCAGTCACTGGCTTGGTCGGCAGTTTGACGGGCGGCTTGGCTGGCGGTGAAGGTGCCAACGGCGGCTTGCTGGCTCCCGTAACAGGTTTGTTGGGTGGCATCACAGGCAGTGTTGCAATCGGCGGCGGTGCCGGCGCAGAGGCACAAGCGGGTGGTGGTTTACTGGCACCGGTAACCGGCTTAGTTGGCGGTCTGGTAGGCGGCTTGACCGGCGGAGTCAGTGTACAAGCGGAAGGTAATGCAGCAGGCGGTACCCAAGCAAATGGCGGCTTGTTGGCTCCTGTAACCGGCCTGTTGGGCGGCCTGCTGGGAGGTGGCAAGAAATGATGAATAAAGTGATGAACCCGGTAAGTCTGCCAGTCAATTTCCACCCTGGCGCCCAGGGCGCCGGGGCCCGATCAAACTGGTCTAGCTTTTCTGACGAGCAAGCCGTGTTATCTGAAAAAATGCTGCTGGATCTGAGCAAAATGCTGGGTCGCCAATTCACCATTTATGCCGAAGCTCTGAAAGCCAGCCTGGCTGAAGAGGCCTGCATGCCACTCAATGATTTCAAGGCGCTGGAATACATCATGGAGTTTGATGCTCTACCTACCGGACAACTGGCACATCTGATGGATTTGAGCGCTAGCGGAGTCAGCGCATTGATCAATAGGCTGGAACACCGGGGCTACATTACTCGCGGTCGCCACCCTTTGGACAAACGCGTCATTGCTCTGCACCCGGTAGTAGACAAGTGTCGCGATGTACTGGCTGTCAAAGAGCGAGCGATCAACCAGGCCATCAACACAGCTGCCAATCAAAATCCGGCACAACTGATCGCGATGTATGACTTTCTGGTCGATAGCATGAGTACCTTCAGGCAGAACACCAAGGCTTGGCTGGACGCCAAGGCGCTCGTACCCCGAACTTCCTGACCCCCTGTATATCTCCACCAGAACCGCTGCTTGTCAGCGGTTCTTTTTTTGTTACGTAACACGTTCCGCCCCCGGCCTTTAAGCCGTAACAAATAGGCCTCTTTTTTCTCTCCTCTTTCGCCCAAACTCAATATAAATGCGGCTTTCAGAGGCCCCAATAAATTGGCACGCGAATTGCTTCACTAGATTCAGGAAGCAAGCACATACCGATTATTTATTGGAGCACGCAATGTATAAAAATATCGACAGCAAGAAACCAGGCCTGCGCCTGACACTCCTGGCCACCTTGATGGTCAGTACCTTGGCGTTAACTGCCTGCGGAAGCTTGAGCGGTGGCGGTTCCTCGGGCGGTTCAGACAACTCCGTTCCAACCAACCCCGACCCAGGCGGTTCAGGTGGTGGCAATAACGGTGGCGGCGACAACGGCGGCGGCAATAACGGCGGCGGCGACAACGGCGGTGGTAATAACGGCGGCGGCAATAACGGCGGTGGTGATAACGGCGGCGGCAATAACGGCGGCGGCGACAACGGCGGTGGTGATAACGGCGGCGGCAATAACGGCGGCGGCGACAACGGCGGTGGTGATAACGGCGGCGGCGATAACGGCGGCGGCGATAACGGTGGTGGCGACAACGGCGGTGGTGATAACGGCGGTGGCAATCCTCCCGGCCGCACAGTTGGACCACTAGAAACAACGCTGAACAATGTTGGGGAAGCGGTTGATAACGTGCTGCCAATTGGTTTGCAAGACACCGGTGGCAAAATCGGCAAAACACTGGATACGGTGGTTTCCCCTGTAGTTGACACTGCGACCGGCTTGACGCAACAGATCGGCGGCGCCACCGGTCTTGGCAAACCTATCGACAGCTTGCTGGGACAAACAGGCAATGTGGTTACCAACTTGGGCGAGCAGTTGGGCAACAGCAATTTGCCGTTGAATCTGGGCCAAGGTGTGGGCGGCTTGGTTGCCGGTGTGGGTGGGGCTTTGGGCAGCGTGGGTGGCTTGCTGAACAATGATCCCAATAACCCGAAACCAGTAACTGCTGTTCTGGGGCATCTTACCGGCGGCGTTTCGGCATTGACCGGTTCACTGCTGGGCGAAGGTAGCCTGCTCTATCCTCTGACCGGTCAACTGGGACTGGACGGCTTGCTCAGTGGCGCAGATGCCCAACCTATTTTGCAACCTTCACTAGCTAACGTAGGCCAGACCGTCGACAACATTTTGCCTATTGGTTTGAATCCAATTTTGGGCAATGTGGGTGAAGCCTTGGATACGGTGGTGGCTCCTGTAGGCGCCGTCGTGACCCAAGTGACCCAACAGTTGGGCGATGGCCTGGGCGTCGGCCAGCCTATCAATTCCTTGCTGGGTAATTTGGGCAATAGCCTAAGCCAAGTCGGCACCCAACTGGATGGCACGACACCTCTGGGCTTGGGCGGGACGGTTAACCACTTGGGTCAAACCGTTGCATCCCTGGGCGGCCTGCTGCACAAAACGGAAGGCAACACGAACCCACTGGGCAACACTTTGAACCACGCAACCCAAGCCGTAGCCTCCTTGACGGGTGGTTTGACGGGGAATGGTGAGGGCGGCTTGCTCTCCCCTGTCACCGGTTTGCTGGGCGGCCTGACGGGTGGCTTGGGCGGTGACCCCGGCAACGGCGGTTTGCTGGCACCCGTGACCGGACTGGTCGGTGGCCTGACGGGCGGACTAGGCGGCGGTGAAGGGGCTAACGGTGGTTTGCTGGCCCCAGTAACTGGTTTGGTAAGCGGCTTGGTGGGTGGCCTGGGTGGCGGTGACGCGGCCAACGGCGGTGGATTGCTGGCTCCCGTGACCGGACTGGTCGGTGGATTGACGGGCGGACTGGGCGGCGGTGAAGGGGCTAACGGCGGTTTGCTGTCCCCAGTCACTGGCTTGGTAGGCGGTTTGGTCGGTGGACTAGGTGGCGGTGACGCGGCCAACGGCGGTGGATTGCTGGCTCCCGTGACCAATCTGGTCGGTGGCTTGACGGGCGGACTAGGTGGCGGTGAAGGGGCTAACGGTGGTTTGCTGGCTCCGGTTACTGGCCTGGTAGGAGGTCTGCTGGGCACCGTCACTGTAAGTGTTGAGGCGAATGCCTCTGGCAGCATCAGTGCGGGTGGTGGCGCAGCAGCTGGCGGCAATAAGGGCGGCTTGCTCGCCCCAGTCACCGGCTTGCTTGGCGGTTTGCTGGGCGGCGGCGCTCCTCGCTAAGTGACAGGGCGGGGTCTGATAAAGGCCCCGCCCGTGACCAAACAGAAGTTACCAGGCGCTTACTGGCAGGTCCGGACAATCCCAATCACAAAAAGGAGTAAGTCATGACTACGAATACACGTAAGCGTTTTGCTTCTAGCGGGATCATTTTGTTCAGCCTGCTGGAATCTGTGGTGTCGGTGTCAGCCCAGACCAGCGGCCTGGCAAGGGATCAGCAGGCCCTCCCCTCAGTTTTCAATTCAACGTCACACGTTTCTTGGACTGCAGAGATGGCCGCTGCACCCAGCCCAGCTGAAATGACCTTGAGAAATCTTGATAGAACAGTCGACATCGCATTTCCGACAAGACCTAACTACTTTTATTTAAATCAGCCGGTTTTTGTAGGAGCTCTGGAAGAGATCATGGACTACGAGCAACGCATAAGGGACGCCATTGATCAAAGTGTTTTCCTTTCAGAAACTGGCGAAATAATCGACATTTCGTCGAGCGAGGCAGTAGATATCCTGGGAAGGATTATTGAGCAATCTGATCTGCCTTTGAATCTGGGCGAAGCATCTGGCTTACTCGTTCACAGCGTAGGCGATGCGATGGGTAGCGCCAGCGGTTTGCTCCATAACACCCCCAACAACCCCTATCCATTGACCTCCGCGCTCAGTCACGCAACAGGCGGACTGGCGGATGCGGCCACTGCTCTCTTACAAGACAACAATCACCTGCAGTCATTAAGTGGCTTACCCGCTAACAACAGCTCTGCAACTTCCTCAGCCAATAACAGCCTGCTGGCCCCCGTCACGGGCCTGGTCAGCGGACTGCTGGGCGGCCCACCACGCTAAGGACTTGTGTGTATGCCAGATAAACAGCCTCTGACAAGCAACTGGATTGACCCCGATCTTCAAGAGGAGGTTTTGTCAGGGCAAATGCGGGGAGACATTGTCCGCATGATGATGCGCCAGTTTGATGTCTATATGGAAGCCAATAAACACGAACTGGCTCACGAAGCAGGCTTGAGCCTGAACGAATATAAAGCACTGGAATTTGTACTGGAGCTAAAACCGCTATCACCTGGCAGGCTGGCCCAGCTGCTGCATCTTAGCCCCAGCGGCGCCCACGCCTTGATCTCTCGATTGGAGCAATCAGGGTATCTGACGCGCCGGCCACATCCTCGTGATGGGCGCATGACCAGCCTCTATCCGAATCAGGAACGCTGTAAACGCTTGATCGCTAATATGGAACACGCTGCACAGCACATTATCAGCGCCACCGCTCAACAAAATCCGGGACAGTTGATTGCCCTTTACGATTTTTTGATCAGCAGCATTGCCCATTTACGTGATGATGCGCTGGACCGACTCAAACGAAAATCTGGCTAAAGACCAGAGCCCTGTTTCTTGCTGTTTTGCCCACCAGTGCTCCTGGTGGGTTTTTTTTCGGTGCGCTTGCCCTTTTTGTCTATGTGCCTGCCTACCCAGCCAAACGGCCCCATGCTACAAAAGACACTGGTCGGCGTAGCTGGCTTATTCATCGCTAAAACCGTAAGGATTTGTTCATGAAACTCTCTGTACTGATTGCCGCCCTGCGCTTGCGTCATCTGGCAGGGGCTGCACTGCTGTCCAGTTCTCTGGCAGCCTATGCGATGCCCGCTGGACTGGCTCAAGGTCCCTCTGTCGAAGGCGTCACTCAATACACGCTGGACAACGGCCTGCGCCTTGTTCTGGCCCCTGACGACTCCAAGCCCACCACTACCGTCAACATGACCTATCTGGTCGGGTCTCGCCACGAAAACTACGGCCAAACTGGCATGGCCCACCTGCTGGAGCACATGCTGTTCCGCGGCACACCCACCTTGCGCAACGCCTTGGGGGAGTTTTCCAAACGCGGACTGGAAGCCAATGGCACTACCTCCAGTGACCGTACCAATTACTTTGCCAGCTTTGCTGCGGACCCTGAAACCCTGAAGTGGTATCTGGACTGGCAGGCCGATGTCATGGTCAACGCCCTGATCGACAAACAAGATCTGGAAGCGGAAATGCCCGTGGTGCGCAACGAGATGGAAAGCGGTGAGAACAGCCCGTTCCGAGTCTTGATGCAAAAACTGACAGCCGCCGCCTACCAATGGCACAGCTATGGCAAGACCACCATTGGTGCTCGTTCGGATGTGGAGAACGTGGATATTGAACAGTTGCGCAAGTTCTACCACGACTACTACCAGCCCGATAACGCAGTTCTGTTTGTGACTGGGCAGTTTGACACCGAACAGACCCTGGATACCATCGCCAAAGCCTTTGGCTCCATCCCCAAACCTAGCCGTACCCTGCGCCCTGAATACACAGTTGAACCAGTCCAGGATGGCACCCGTACGGTTACCTTGCGTCGTCATGGTGGTGCACCGATCATTATGTCGCTGTACCACCTGCCCAGCGCTGCCAGCCCGGAGTATATGGACTTAAGCCTGGGGGTCAGCGCCTTGGGCGATACCCCTAGCGGGCAGTTGTACAAGAATCTGGTCAACAAGCAGTTGGCCACCAGCGTCTTTAGCTTTGACTCTGAAAGCCACGATCCCGGCTATGCCCTGTTTGGCGCCGAGCTGAAACCGGATATGGATCAGCAAAAAGCCTTGAAGGCCATGAATGACACGCTGGAAGGACTGGCCAAGTCGCCCTTGAAAGACACTGACCTGGAACGGATTCGCAGCCAGTGGATGACGGGCTGGACCCAAACCTATGCCAACCCTGCCAGCCTTGCCAGCGCCTTGTCCGAGGCCGCTGCCAGCGGCGATTGGCGTTTGTTCTTCTTGCAACGCGACCGGGTAGAGGCAGCCAAGCTACCCCAGGTTCAAAAAGCACTGGAAACCTGGCTAGTAGCCAGCAACCGCAGCAACGGCCTGTACATTCCCACTGAGAAACCCGTCCGGGCACCCGAGGCCACCACCGTTGATGTCGCCAAGGTGTTGCAAGACTACGCAGGCAAAGACACCGGCAAAGCAGTCGAGGCCTTTGACCCTAGCCCTGCCAACATCATGGCCCGCACGGATTTACAGCCTTTGTCCCTGGGTAAGGATTTGGGCGAAGTGAAAATGGCCTTGCTGCCAAAAGGCACTCGTGCCGAGCGTGTGGAAGCCCGTTTGTCCTTGAAGTTCGGCTCACCTGATCAGCTCAAGAACCAAACGGCTGCAGCCGCGGCTGTAGCCAGCTTGCTCAGCACGGGAACCAAAAAACTGAACCGGGAAGAAATCTCGGATCAGTTCACCGCTTTGCAGACTCAATTCAGTACCAGCGGCTCGAACGGCCGTCTGTACCTGAGCCTGTCGTCTACCCAGGAAAATCTGCCTAAAGCGATTGCCCTTGCCCTGGATGTATTGCGCAACGCCAGCTTCCCTGAAGATGAGCTGCACAAGTATCAGCAAGCCGTTGTCACGCAATTGAAATCGGCCAGCACCGAGCCGGCCGCCTTGGCCAGCCAAGAGATTGAACGCTATACCAACCCATGGCCCAAAGACGACATCCGCTACACCCCCAGCTTTGAAGAAGGCATAGAGCGGGTTCAGGCCTTGACGATCAAGCAGGTACGGGACTTTCATCAGAAATTCTACGGTGTGGGCGATGTTGCCTTTAGCGCCGTGGGTGACTTTGATAAAGAGCAGGTTCGCAAAGCACTGGCAGACGGTTTGAAGGGCTGGCGTAAAGCCCCCCCCTATCAGCGCCCTGATGACCCCTTGCAATCCGTTGCTCCCAAGCAGTTTGATATCAACACCCCGGACAAGGCCAATGCCTTTTACCTGGCGGATCTGGGCCTGAAGTTGCAAGACAGTGATGCGGACTTCCCAGCGGTGTATCTGGCCAACTACTTGTTAGGTCTGTCCGAGACTTCTCGCCTGTGGAACCGCGTGCGGGTGGAAGACGGCCTGTCCTACAACGTACGTAGCCAGGTGGATGCTTCCAGCTTTGAGCCTCATGGTTCGTGGACGGTCTATGCCATCCATGCTCCTAGCAATAGCGAAAAACTGGGCAACACCATTGAAGAGGTGCTGACGCAAACACTGAAAGATGGCTTTAGCGAGCAAGAGGTCAAGGAAGGCATCAACGCCTTGCTGAACTACCGCCGTTTGTCGCGCAGCCAGGACACCGTCGTCAGCAGCGCATGGCTGAACTATCTGGATCTGGGCCGCAGCTTTGAATGGTCCGAGAAGATGGATCAAGACTTGCAAAAGCTCAATGCCGAGCAAGTCAATGCCGCTCTTCGCAAGTATCTGAAGCCCAAGGACATGGTCATCGCAGTAGCGGCAGACCATGAGCGCCAGAAGTCTGGAGCAGCACCGGAGCCGGAAGCCGAGCCAGTGGCCCCAGCCCCCCTGGATGCACAACCTTGATCCAGATAGCCCGCACTGTGCAGGCATAAAAAAAACCCGGTACTTAGGTACCGGGTTTTTTATTTACTCATCCCAGGATTCAGGAAAAGAAGCTCTTGACCTTGTCCGTCCAGGATTCGCTTTTGGGCGAATGCTTCACGCCACCATCACTCAAAGCCTGCTCAAACTGACGCAGCAACTTCTTTTGCTCTTCGTTCAGACGCACAGGCGTTTCGATTTGAATGTGGCAGTACAAATCACCCGGGTAGCTAGAGCGCAGGCCCTTGATACCCTTGCCACGCAAGCGGAAGGTTTTGCCAACCTGCGTGCCTTCAGGAATAGTGATTTCGCCCCGACCGGTCAAGGTCGGCACTTCCACTGTTCCACCCAAGGCAGCGGTGGTAAACGGAATGGTCAGCTCGCAGTGCAAGTCCTCGCCATCACGCTGGAAAATGCCATGTGGCTTGATGCGGATTTCCACATATAAGTCACCGGCAGGTCCACCGTTGACACCCGGCTCGCCGTTGCCGCTGGAGCGGATACGCATACCGTCATCAATACCGGCTGGAATCTTGACCTGCAAGGTCTTGGTTTTCTTGACCTTACCTTCGCCGTGACATGCCACGCAGGGATCAGGAATTTCCTTGCCGCTGCCATGACATGTCGGGCAGGTCTGCTGCATGCTGAAAATGCCCTGCTGCATGCGGACTGCGCCACTGCCTTGGCAAGTGCGGCAAGTCTGTGCAGAGGTTCCAGGCTTGGCACCCGTACCCGAGCAGGTATCGCAGTTTTCCCAGCTAGGCACACGGATCTCGGTATCAAAACCGGCCGCCGCCTGCTCCAGGCTGATGTCCAGCGCATAGCGCAAGTCCGCACCGCGATAGACCTGAGGGCCACCGCCGCGACGACCGCCGCCACCACCGAAGATTTCGCCAAAAATATCACCAAAGGCGTCTGCAAATCCGGCCCCGCCCATGCCACCACCCATACCGCCCATGCCAGCATTGGGATCGACTCCGGCATGACCATAGCGGTCATAGGCTTCGCGTTTCTGTTCGTCGGACAGGATCTCGTACGCTTCCTTGGCTTCCTTGAACTTTTCCTCGGCGTCCTTGCTATCCGGATTACGGTCAGGGTGGAACTTCATGGCCAGTTTGCGATACGCCTTGCGGAGTTCATCCTGCGTCGCATTCTTGGCCACACCGAGAATTTCGTATAAATCGCGTTTTGCCATGTTTGATTAACGACGTACAAACGCCGCTGATTGAATAATAATGCCCGATCTCCAGCGTATGCCGCCAAAGATCGGGCCAGGGAACCTTACTCAGGCTCGCAAATTACTGATCGCGTTTGACTTCTTTAAAGTCAGCATCGACCACGTTCTCGTCGGCGGGCTGTTGAGCCGTACCTTCAGCGCCTTCCTGTGCAGCTGCTTGAGCCTGCATGTCGGCGTACATCTTTTCGCCCAGCTTTTGCGAGGCCACACCCAAGGCTTCGACCTTGGCATCGATGGCTTCCTTATCGCCTTCTTTCAGAGTTTCCTCCAGATCAGCGATAGCCTTTTCGATGGCTTCTTTCTCTTCCGCTTCCAGCTTATCGCCGTATTCGGTCAGAGACTTGCGGGTCGAGTGGATCAACGCTTCTGCTTGGTTGCGAGCAACGGCCAGTTCAGCGATGCGGTGGTCTTCCGCTGCGTTGACTTCGGCATCTTTCACCATGCGTTCGATCTCCTCGTCGGACAAACCGGAGTTTGCCTTGATGGTGATCTTGTTCTCTTTGCCAGTGCCCTTGTCTTTAGCGGACACGTGCAAGATACCGTTGGCGTCGATGTCAAAAGTCACTTCAATCTGAGGCAGGCCACGCGCTGCTGGTGGAATACCTTCCAGATTGAATTCGCCCAATGCCTTGTTACCGGCAGCGATCTCACGCTCGCCCTGGAACACTTTGATGGTCACAGCAGGCTGGTTATCGTCAGCCGTGGAGAACACTTGCGAATGACGCGTAGGAATCGTGGTGTTCTTCTGGATCATCTTGGTCATGACGCCGCCCAGAGTTTCGATACCCAGGGACAGAGGAGTCACGTCCAGCAGCAAAACGTCAGTACGGTCGCCCGACAACACGGAACCTTGAATGGCAGCACCTGCGGCCACTGCTTCGTCCGGGTTGATGTCTTTGCGTGGTTCGCGACCAAAGAACTCTCTAACGCGCTCTTGGACCTTAGGCATACGGCTCATACCGCCGACCAGGATCACGTCGTCGATTTCCGAAACCTTCACGCCTGCATCCTTGATGGCAACGCGGCAAGGCTCGATCGTGCGTTCGATCAGGTCTTCAACCAGCGCTTCCAGCTTGGAGCGAGTGATCTTCAGGTTCAAGTGCTTAGGACCGGATGCATCTGCCGTAATGTAAGGCAGGTTGATTTCGGTCTGCTGCGTCGAAGACAGCTCGATCTTGGCTTTTTCAGCGGACTCTTTCAGGCGCTGCAAGGCCAGCACATCTTTGGACAGATCAACGCCGCTTTCTTTTTTGAACTCGTCGATGATGTAGTCAATGATGCGTTTGTCAAAGTCCTCGCCACCCAAGAAGGTGTCACCGTTGGTCGAGAGCACTTCAAACTGTTTCTCGCCGTCCACGTCTGCGATTTCGATGATGGACACGTCAAACGTGCCGCCACCCAAGTCGTACACAGCGATCTTGCGATCACCCTTTTCAGCCTTGTCCAGACCGAAAGCCAAAGCAGCAGCGGTTGGCTCGTTGATGATGCGCTTGACGTCCAGACCGGCAATGCGACCTGCGTCTTTGGTTGCCTGACGCTGGCTGTCGTTAAAGTAAGCGGGCACAGTAATCACGGCCTCGGTTACTTCTTCGCCCAGGTAGTCTTCTGCAGTTTTCTTCATCTTGCGCAAGATGTCGGCAGACACTTGCTGAGGAGCCATCTTCTTGCCTTGAGCTTCCACCCATGCGTCGCCGTTATCGGCAGCCACAATGGTGTAAGGCACGTGATCGATGTCTGTCTGTACTGCTTTTTCTGTGAACTTACGACCAATCAAACGCTTAACAGCGAAGATGGTGTTCGTAGGATTGGTGACTGCCTGGCGTTTGGCAGGAGCGCCAACCAGGATTTCGCCGTCCTGCATGTAAGCCACGATGGAAGGGGTCGTGCGACCGCCTTCGGCATTTTCGATAATACGAACCTGGTCACCGTCCAACACCGATACACAGCTATTGGTGGTTCCAAGGTCAATACCAATGATTTTGCCCATGATTTTTTACCTGACTAAAAGATTGATTGCGAAAGCAAATTGTTTGATGAAATGCATATGGGGAACAGTCCGCACATTTCAAGAGCAGCAGCCTAATTTTTTTAACAGTATCAGCGGCAAATCCAATAAATACGCCCAATGGGCACTGTAATACCGGATTAGCCGCCGACACCGTCAGGCTGGCTCAATGCATTACTTAGGGGCAGATACCATCACCAAGGCGGGGCGCAACACGCGATCCGAAATGGTGTAACCCTTTTGCAGCAACTGAGCGACCGCGCCTTCCTCGAATTCCGACGGTACGGCCGAAATTGCCTGGTGCAGATGCGGGTCAAACTTGTCACCGGCTTGCGGTGCCACTTCTTTCAGACTATTGCGCTCAAAGGCCTTGTTCAACTGGCGCAAGGTGGTTTCCACACCTTCTTTCCAGGTTTCCGTGCTCTGCTCGGTCTGGGCCAAAGCAGCTTCAAGACTGTCACGCACAGGAATCAGGCTTTCTGCAAAAGACTCCGTGCCAAATTTGCGAGCTTTCGAGACATCATCTTCCGCACGGCGACGGATGTTTTCCACTTCAGCCTTGGCGCGCAGCAACTGGTCGTAGTACTGCGACACTTTTTCCTGAGCCTGGGCCAATTCGGTAGCCAGATCTGCCGAGCTTTCTTCGGGCTGTTGGCCCAGAATCTCTGGCTGATCTTGCTCGACAGCACCTTGCTGTGCCTGTTCAGGCGTGTTTTCTGTCACTTCCCCGTCCAGAGGCTTATTAGGATCGGCATGTGTAGCCATTCGCTTGATCTCCACTACATGAATTCGTTGATCGCATGAAAATGGGGGCATCTGCCCCCAGTTCAAGACCCTCAGTCGTATTTTGCTGGCCTGGGCTTTAAAAAACCCGAACAAGGCCATTAACCCGGCACCAGACGACCGGGTAACCAGCCCCCTAAATGCTGCACAGCCAAGCGTCCCAAGCCTTCCACCCATTGCGGATCAGCATTTAAGCAAGGGATGTAATGGAACTCTCGGCCGCCCTCTTCAAGGAAGGCGTCGCGGCATTCCACCTGAATTTCTTCCAAAGTTTCCAGGCAATCAGCCAGAAAACCGGGGCATACCGCATCCACTCGGCCTACGCCTTGTTTGCCCCACTCGCGCAAGGTGGGCTCGGTGTAGGGCTCCAGCCAGCGCTGGGCACCGAAACGGCTTTGAAAAGCCATATGCACCTCTACCGCTGGTTCATCCAGCGCAGCACGCAAGGCATCCGCCGTCTCGCGGCAATCACGGTAATAAGGGTCGCCCAGTTCCACACAACGGCGCGGCAGGCCATGAAAGCTCAATAGCAAGCGCTCTGGTTTGCCATGTTCATCCCAATAGCGGCGAATCTGAGCCGCCAAAGGGCCGATGTAATCCGGGTGAGTGTGATAGCGCTTAATAAAGCGCAGTTCGGGCTGATTGCGCTGCTTTGCCACATGGCTGGCCACGCAATCGACCGCAGTCGCGGTGGTGCTGGCGGCATATTGCGGATACAGAGGCAGGGTCAGAATCCGTTCGCAACCAGCGGCCTTCAATTTATCCAGACCACTGGCAATCGACGGATTACCGTAACGCATGCCCAGCTCCACTTTCACATCGTGGCCCTGCGCTTGAAGCAGCTCTTGCAAACCATCGGCTTGTGCCTGGCTGTAAACCAGCAAAGGCGCGCCGTCTTGCAGCCAAATGTCCTTGTAGCGCGGCGCCAGCTTGGAGGGCCGGCGCGGCAAGATAAACAGTCGCAGAATAATCTGCCAGACCGGCTGGGGAATTTCGATGACGCGCGGGTCGGACAAAAACTCACCCAGATAGCGACGAATCGACGCTGCATCTGGCTGATCGGGCGTGCCCAGATTAACCAGCAAGATACCGATAGGCCCGGCCTCGCGTACCGGAGCCTTGGCATTGAACATGTCGGCGTCCGGCGCTTCGGGCAAATAAGGAGAGGCAAACAACTTGGGCATGATGATAGATACGTTAGACAGCCAGCTTGCCTTTCACCCCATAACAGGGCCAAGGCTTATCCATTAACTGGCAGAGTGATGGCTCAAGGCATTGGACAATAGCCGGGCCGTAATGTCCACGATAGGGATCACACGATCATACGCCATCCGTGATGGCCCGATCACACCCAGCGTGCCCACGACCTTGCCATCCACCCCATAGGGCGCAGTGATGACAGACACATCGTCCAAAGGCAATAACTGGGAATCCCCACCGATATAAATTTGCACACCGTCGGCCTGACTGGAGACATCCAGCAGATGCAGCAAATCGGTCTTTTTCTCGAACAAAGAGAACAGACGCCGCAGACGGTCCATATCAGCGACCATTTCCGTGACATTCAAAAGCTTGCTTTCACCAGCGATCACAACCGCTTCTTCGCTATCAGGCTGGTGGCTGCCCACGTCAACGGCCTGCTGCATCAGTCGGGAGATATCGACCTGCAAGGTATTGAGTTCCTGAGACAAGGCCAGCTTGACCGACTCAAAGGACATGCCCGAGAAATGCTGGTTGAAAAAATTACTGGCCTCGACCAGTTCCTGTTCCAGATAATCACGTGGCACAAACAAAATACGGTTTTGCACGTCACCATCCGGGGTGACGATAATCAGCAACACCCGCTTGTCAGACAAACGGATAAATTCAATCTGCCTGAAAGTCTGAGCTTTTTTAGGGGCCAATACCACACCCGCAAACTGCGACAAGTTCGACAGCAAAGACGCGGCGGAATTGACCGCACGAGTAGGCTCGTCAAACGGCAGATATTGGCTAAGGTTACGGGCATCGGGCCGCTCGAAACGTTCGGCCGCCAAGAGGCGATCCACAAACAAGCGATACCCTTTGGGCGTGGGAATGCGCCCCGCCGAGGTGTGGGGGCTATGAATCAGGCCCAAGCCTTCCAGCTCGGCCATCACATTGCGTATGGTGGCCGGGGAAAAGTCAAAAACGGTGGATAGGGTACGAGACCCTACCGGCTGACCGTCGGCAATATAGCGCTCGATCAGCACCTTTAACAAGGCGTTTGCTCTGTCATCCATGTCGCGTACGTCACTTAAAAACACCAGCTCTGCATGATAAAGGGGAGATTCTTACAGCCAAGCCTATAGTGGCAACTCTATAATCCATTTATCGCCATTATTTCATTAATCTTAAGGTTTTCGCCCCATGCATTTCAAAACGGTTGCCATTGTTGGCAGATATCAGGACTCCGGCTTGGATGCACCCATCCGATCGCTGGCCAAAACCCTGGTCAACACTGGTTGCTCGGTACTGCTGGAGGCCGACACTGCCCGTAACGCCGGGATTACCGAATTCCCGCTCTGTGATTATGCCCAAATTGGCGAACGCGCTGATTTGGCCATTGTCATGGGGGGTGACGGCACCATGATAGGCGCTGCCCGCGAATTAGCCCACAGTAAAGTTCCACTGATTGGCATCAACCACGGCCGCCTGGGCTTTATTACCGACATCCCTTTGAATGATGCCAACGACGCACTGCTGAGCGTCTTGAATGGCCAATACGATATTGAAGAGCGCTCCATGCTGGAGGGGCGCGTGGTACGGGACGGCGAAGTCCTGTATTCGGGCGTGGCTCTAAATGACGTGGTCATCAACCGTGCCGGCCGCGGCGGCATGATCGAGCTGCGCGTCGAACTGGATGGTGTTTTCATGTACCGTCAGCGTTCTGACGGCTTGATCATCTCCACCCCGACCGGCTCAACGGCCTACGCCCTGGCCGCCAGCGGTCCTTTGCTGCACCCTTCGGTCAATGCCTTCTTGCTGGTGCCCGTGGCACCACAAACCTTGTCCAATCGCCCCATTGTCTTGCCTGACAGCGGCACCTTAAATCTGACGATTACCGCACTGGGCCGTGTCGAATCCGGTGGCAGTGTGCACTTTGACATGCAAACCTGGTCAGACTGTCAGCAAGGTGACCGCATTGATGTGCGCCGGGCGCAGAACACATCGCGCTTCATCCATCCCAAGGGCTATAGTTTTTTCTCCACCTTGCGCCAGAAGCTGGGTTGGAACCACATCCCGCTGCCTAACGACGACAACGAATAAACCCCTATGCTCCGTACCCTGCACGTTCGAGACTTTGTGATCGTGGATCAAGCCACGATTGATTTCGAAACCGGCTTCACGGTATTTTCCGGTGAGACCGGCGCTGGTAAATCGATTCTGATTGATGCGCTCTCCCTGGTTCTGGGCGCACGAGGCGATGCCAAAGCCATACGCGAAGGCTGCTCGCGCACGGAAGTCAGCGCGCACTTTAGCTGCGAACAACACATTCAAAGCTGGTTGAGCGAACGCGATTTTGATGTTTCAGAGGAACTGATCTTGCGTCGTCTGATTGATCAGCAAGGTCGCAACCGCAGCTATATCAATGGCAGTGCAGCAACCTTGACTCAATTGCGCGAGCTGGGCGAACTGCTGGTAGATATCCACGGCCAGCACGCCCACCAGAGCCTGATGAACCCACAAAGCCAGTACGACTTGCTCGACAGTCAGGGCGGCCACTTGGCGCTGGCACGTCAGCTGGCCCAGGCTTGGCAGCAATGGAGCCAGGCACGTAAAGCGGTTGAACAGGCCAGCCAGAGTGCCGAGCAAGGCAAACGCGAACAAGAGCGTCTTGAATGGCAGATCAATGAGCTGTCCAGCTTGAATCTGCGCCAAGGTGAGTGGGATCAGCTGCAACAAGAACACACTCGCCTGTCCCACGCCCAAGCGCTGATCGATGGCAGTGCCTTGGCTTTAAACGCACTGGACGGCGAAGACACATCGGTACAGCAGTTGCTGGGCAAAGCCAGCCACGAGATGAACGCTCTGCTACGCCATGACCCTGGCTTGAAAGCAATTGTGGATGCGCTGGAGTCTGCCCAGATTGCCGTCACTGAAGCAGCCTCGGACTTGAACAGCTATTTAAGCGACATGGATCTGGACCCTGAGCGTCTGGCCCAGGCCGAGGAACGGGTATCGGCCATTTTCGGCGCGGCCCGCAAGTTGAAGGTGGAGCCAGAGGCACTGCCGTCTCTGCTGGAAAGCTGGCAGGAGCAGTTAGCGCAATTGCAGCAATCATTTGATTTGGAAGCGTTGCAGGCTAAGGCCCAACAAGCAGAACAGCATTATCAGGACCTGAGCAGCAAGCTGAGCGCCGCACGGCGTAAAACCAGCGTGCAGTTGGGCAAGCAAGTGAGCCAAGCCATGCAATCCATGGCCATGCAGGGTGGCCGCTTTGAAGTTGCGCTGACGCCCTGCGCCCCCCAGGTTCACGGGGTGGAGCAAGTTGAATTTCTGGTGGCCGGTCATGAGGGGGTAACACCACGCCCTCTGGCCAAAGTGGCTTCAGGCGGTGAACTAGCCCGAATTTCGCTGGCGCTGTCGGTGATTGCCAGCCAGGCAGCACGTGTGCCGACCTTGATCTTTGACGAAGTGGATACGGGTGTGGGCGGTGCGGTGGCCGAAGTGGTGGGACGTTTGCTGCAAGAGCTGGGTGCACGCCATCAGGTTCTGTGTGTGACCCACCTGCCTCAGGTAGCTGCCTGTGGCAATCATCACCTGAAAGTAGAAAAGACGACCGAGCAGGGTCAGACCTTTTCCTCAATCCATCCTTTGACGCAAGACGAACGAGTAGACGAAATTGCTCGTATGTTGGGTGGCCTGGAAATTACGCCAACGACACGTGAACATGCACGCGAAATGTTGGAGCGCCAGCGCTAATCAGATGTGAACGCTTTTAAAAGTGCAAGTTAGACCACCAGCGCCGATGGCATCTGGTGGTTTTTTTATCCGGCCCTGATTGGCCCTGCGGCATGGATCTGACTACTCTTTGTTTTTTCAGGATGCCATCTTGGCGACCCTGCCCCCAATCATCAGATCCCGCGCCAGCGGGCACAGCATCAAACCAGATTAGCTACGCGAGGTAGGCTTGGCCTGCTTGCCCGCTTCCGAGCACTTGGGGCAAATGCCGTACAACAACATCGTGTGGCTCTCCAGCACAAAGCCGTGGTCTTTGGCGACCTGGTGCTGGCGGGCTTCGATATCGCTATCGGTAAATTCTTCTACAACGCCGCAATTGGTGCAAATCAGGTGATCGTGGTGATCGCCGTCGTTCAGTTCAAATACGGCTTTGCCACCGTCAAACTGGCTGCGCACCAAAATACCGGCCTGCTCAAATTGGGTCAGCACGCGGTATACCGTTGCCAAACCAATATCGACTTCCTCGGCGATCAGCAGGCGGTATACGTCTTCTGCGCTCAGATGTCGTTGACCGTCCTGATCGGAGCGGCGAAAAATATCCAGAATCTTCAGGCGCGGAAACGTCGCCTTAAGCCCCATGTTCTTCAGTTCATTTTGATCGTTCATGGCTAAATTATCGCATCTTGATGGGGATGGGTCTCAAGTCCGGTTCTGGCCTGAAACCAGGCCGTCTTGAGGCGGTTCAATGCGCAATTCATGCGCTTTTTCCTAAACCCTTATATGATAACGATTTTATTCCTACTGGGGCATTTCGTGCAGAAGAAGGCAAATTCATTCACTCCTGTCATCCGCGCCATACTCGCAGCCAGCTTGGCTGCCGCAGCCCTGAGCGCCTGCGGATCCTCTAAATGGGGCTTTCCGTACCGCGCCGACGTCCAACAGGGGAACTGGATTACCGCCGAGCAAGTCGCTCGTCTGCAAGCCGGGATGACTCGCGAACAGGTACGCTATCTCTTGGGCTCTCCCACTTTGCAGGATATTTTCCATGCAGATCGCTGGGATTACCCTTACCTGAACAAACCTGGCTACGGCAAACCCGAGCAGCGCACGTTTACTGTCTGGTTCGAGGGTGACACCCTGGTTCGCTGGCAAGGCGACGAACAACCGGACCGCCAGCCGTTCGAGCGCAGCGACACCGGCAAAGCTCACACACCGCCACCGGCTGATGCCCAGGAAAGCGTTCCTACGCCTACGGTCACCGGCACTCAGCCCACGCTTTAAGTTAAGGACACTGGATTCATGCGCATTGCCATTGCTGGCGCAGACGGCCGTATGGGCCGTATGCTGATTGAAGCTGTTTTGAACAGTACTGACCTGACTTTGGCCGTTGCCCTGGACCGTCAAGGCTCCAGCTCCATCGGTCAGGATGCAGGTGCTTTTTTGGGCAAAGACACGGGCGTCTTAATTACGGATGACCTTGATGCCTTGGCCCATGCCGACTGCCTGATTGATTTCACTCGTCCTGAAGGCACGATGCTGCACCTGGATGCGTGCCTGCAGCACGGCACCCGTTTGGTGATTGGCACAACTGGTTTTTCGGAAGCTGACAAGCAGGAAATTATGGCGGCTGGTCGCGAGATCGCTGTTGTCTTCGCCCCGAACATGAGCGTAGGCGTCAATGCCACTTTGAAATTGATTGAGCTGGCAGCTGCCTTGCTGAATCAGGGCTATGACGCTGAGGTTTTTGAAGCTCATCACCGTAACAAGGTGGATGCTCCGTCGGGAACGGCTTTAGCGATGGGTGAGGCAATCGCCAAGACCTGGGGCGAGTCCTTGAATGAGGTGGCCGATTGGGCTCGTCACGGTCTCACTGGCGCCCGTCAGGATGGCCGTATCGGATTTTCTGTGCTGCGCGGTGGTGACATTGTGGGTGACCACACGGTATTTTTCTGCGGCGAAGGTGAGCGTATCGAGATTTCTCATCGCTCTACCAGCCGTGCTGGCTATACCAACGGCAGTTTGCGTGCCGCCCGTTTTCTGGGTGACAAAAGCACGGGGCTGTTCAGCATGCAGGATGTGTTGGGGATTTAAGCGTTTGGGCGCTCCTGCACGTAAAGCCGGCTTTCGAGCCGGCTTTTTTGTTTCTATGGTCGGTTTCTTGCTCATACATGCAGGATGCCCTTGTCGAATACTGATGCTGACGCTATGGCTGCCATGTGCAATGGTGACGTTTTTTCAGGGCTATTGGGGCTTAGTCAGTAGCGACGCCGCTGTAGGGCGCTTTTTTCTAAAGTTCGGGGAAAAATGTGAGCTGAGAAAAGGATCTGAGAAGACACCTGTCAGGTCCTGCGGAGGGGGGCAGGGCTGAGCTCTTGCCGGTGCTGCGCACCGGTGCCCTTGTCCAGCTATGGCTACGGGCGCACCTTGAACTCGTCCGGTGCTTTGTCCACCGGACAAAGCACAAGCGCCGGACTCAAACAGCAAGGTGCTTGCACCCCTGCGCCATACCCGAGCCGCGGCAAGCCCTCTGACCCGCCCTGCCCCCCTCCGCAGGACCTGACGGGCTCATCACAACAGCAGCCTAGCCATAGCCATAGCCATAGCCATAGCCATAGCCATAACGTTTAGCTTAGGGGCTTTTGGCTTTTGAACAACAGCCTCCTGCTTCTTCAAAGTGGCAGAACTATGTCAGTGCTCTGGTTTTCTGAGCTCTGCCTTTCTCAGGTTCTTTGCCCGCCAGTTCGGCACTTAGCCTGAACAACCCAAGGTTTCACCTGCTCATTCACCAATCCCTAGAAGGTTCGCTGGACGACTCTCTGGCCCTACCCCTCGGTTTTCCCTGCTTGACGTAAAAAAAAATACCACTAATATGTTAGTTGGATATTTAAAAAATAAACCTTTCTGCAGGAGACACATATCATGATGAGCGAACGCCAACGCAAATTCCGCGAGGAATACAAATCTAATATCAGCCCCGCTTACAACGGTATTCTTCACGTTGTGGTGACTTATATCGTGGGTTTGGCTGCGATTTTTTACAGCGTCGGGAAGCTGGAACAAGTGGGTTGGGAATGGCTGATTGTTATTCCCGTTTTCTTGGCAGGCAACTTTGTTGAATGGGCCATGCATCGCTATGTCATGCATCGCCGCATCAACGTTTTTGGCCTACGGGAAATTTACGAGCGCCACACCCGCCAGCATCATCAATACTTTACGGACAATGAAGCCACGATTGATTCCAGCAAGGAGTTTCGTATCGTGTTTTTCCCATGGCGCGTGTTGGCCACACTGGGCGTAGGCGGTGGACTGTTGGGCTGGCTGGCGGCAACCGTCATCAATCCTAATGCAGGCTATTTTGTCTTTATGACGATGGTGGCGCAGTACCTGATATACGAGGCCTTTCACTACTGCTGTCATGTGCATGAGAACAGCTTTGTGCGCAATATGCCTTTCATTAATACGATTCGCCGCCACCATACCGCGCACCACAATCAGGGCATCATGATGAAGTACAACATGAACCTGACTTTCCCTATTGCGGACTGGGCCATGGGCACTACGGATCTGCGTCGCGGGCTGCTGGGCCATCTGTTTAACGGCTATAGCGAAAAGCACGTTAAAGAAGAGCTCAAGCCCATCATTCGCCGCTTCCGCTTTGAAGACACCGGCGACACCACAGACGGCCCCGCCTTGCAAAAAGATGAGCAGCACGCTTTGCAGCGTGGCCTGACCGGCTAAGTCCGGCAGCTTGCTTACAAGCTGGAGATCAAGGTCGTGCGGGCAAGTTCTTCGATGTAGTCCATCAACAGGTCCAGGCTCTGACCCGCCTGGTCCATATCGCCCTGCGCAATGGTCATCGCCAAATTGGCATGCAGCCTGCCGATTTCCGACAGATCCGGATTTTGCTGATAGTGGCAGAACCAGAAACGTCGCGACAGGCCATGCAGCAGGCGCATCGCCCCTTCGGCAAACTCGTTACGCGCCGCCGCGATCTCCAGTTCATTCAAACGCCGGTCCGCCCCAATAAAACTGACTTCATCGTTTTGGGCGGCGGCTTCCAGGAAAGCATCATGCAAGCTTTTGAACTGCTCGCGTTGCTCTCGCGTCGCCCGTCGTGCCGCACTTCGGCAGATCAGGCGTTCGACTTCACGTCGGGTCTCGATCAGACGCAATTGCTTGGGCATATCCAGCTCTGGAATCAACAGCCCGCGTTGCGGCAAGACCAGCATCAAGTGCTCGCGCGCCAAGCGCTGGATAGCCTCCCGAATGGGCGTGCGGCCAATCTCGAACATCTGGCTCAAGGTCAGTTCCGACACGATGCTGCCCGGCGGCAACTTCAAGGTAATGATGGCCTCTTCCAAACGCTCGTAAGCAATGTCCGTGAGCTTGGGCTTGGGCTCCGTCAAGGCCTTGATATCCAAGGCGTCCTCTTGAGTCTGCCCCTTCGTTTTCCCCGCTACCTTCTGCTTGCTTGTGACCATGTTGACCATGCCTTTAAAACGCAACGTTTGCTGCTAACACCCAACTTCTGACGCCTGTCACAACCCGCTGTGTAGGGGTCTATGTGCCGGCAACACCTCATATCTTAGTTGTATTTATCTACTGCAGGAAGCGACATGAGCACAGCATCTGATTTACATCCAGGCACCATCATTGCCATTCATGGCATTCAAGGCACACACCGCAGTTGGTTGCCTGTTGTACAGGCCAGCCAAGCCAGCCATTCCTGGTGCACCCCGGACTTGCGTGGCCGCGCAAAAGCGGCACGCGGTGCCTCGCTAGAGGACTACGCCTTGGACTGCTTTGTGCAGGATTTGCGATCAAGCATAGAGGCTCTGCCCCAAGATGCGCCCTATGTGTTGGCAGGCTGGAGTTTAGGCGTATCCATTGTTCTGCAGAGCTATCTGACCCTATTAAAAGAACAGGCCTCGCTCCCTAAGGCTCTGATCTTGTTGTCTGGTACGGCAAGTTTAAAAAACACGCAGTGGTTTCATGCCCAAGAGACTTCTGCCCTGCTGCAGGAAATTGCTGAACGAGAACAACGGCTGGGTTTGACTGAAGCGGCGGGCCATCAAGACGTTGCCTGGACGTGGTTAGCCAACCGTCATCACGACCTCTACGAGCAATTACCCGATATCCAGATTCCTGCTCTGCTCATCCACGGAGAGCAGGATCAGGACTGCCCCCTCTCTCACGCGCAGCTTCTGGCGCAGAACTTAGCGCAAGCCCGTTTGCACATCCTACCCAATGCCGGACACAGCATTCTGGGCTCTCATAGCGCCCAGATTGCCTCCCTGGTAGACAGCTTTTGCTCCCACCACCTTTCAAGGACCTCCCCATGAACGACCATGTTTTCTTCTGTCCCCCAGCCCGCACGCTGATGGGCCGTGGCTGCCGTCACGAGCTCCCCGCCCTGATTGCTCACCTGGGCTGGCGTCGGGGCCTGCTTATCACCGATCGTTTCTTTACCGTCCAGACCAACTGGGTTCAAGACCATATCAATGCATGTCGAGAACTGGGTATTGAAGTCGTGGTATTTGACGGAGGCGCACCCGACCCATCAACGACCTTGTGCGATCAGGCCGCACTGCAGATACGGGCTCACTTGGCGGGGCATCCCGCAGATCACGTCATCGCTTTAGGTGGCGGCAGCAATATTGACCTGGCGAAGGCGCTCTGCCTGACCGTCCCCACAGGCGCCGCCATACAGACCTATAGCGGCCCCTGGCCCGCCAATACCCAGCCTTTGCCCTTGATCGCTCTGCCCACCACCTCGGGGACTGGCTCCGAGGCCACTCCTGGTGCCATTCTTGTGGACCCGGACAATGCCACCAAAATCGCCGTCATGGGCAATGCACTGCGCCCTGCCATCGCTGTCATTGATCCCGAGCTTAGCGATAGCTGCCCGCCCCGCGTCACCGCTGACGCAGGCATTGACGCCCTGACCCACGCCATCGAATCCTTTGTGACGCAAGACGCCCGCGACTTTGATCGTGCAGGCAGCCCAGACCCTGGCTATAGCGGCCGCTCCCCTCTGACGATGATGTTTGCGCGCGAATCCATACGTCTGTGTGGCGAGTTCATGTTGCGGGCCTACCGCGACGGCACAGATACCGCAGCGCGCGATGGCATGGCCAGCGCCAGCTACTACGCAGCCTTGTCCTATGGCACCGCAGGATTGAACGCCGTACACGGTATTGCCTATGCGCTGGCCGGTCTGACCCATCAGTCTCATGGCACAACCAATGCCGTTCTGCTGCCGTATGTGCTGGATGAGCTGCGCCAGACCCGTACGTCCGAACTACTGGAAGTCGCACAACTGCTGGGAATGCCTCAAGGCGATCCGGCCGATACCTTGCAGGCCTTGCCCGTATATGTACGTTCGCTGGTGGAGTTGCTGGACATCCCCTCTGATCTGAGCCAATGCGGCGTGCAAGAAGAACAACTGGAACGCTTGCTGACGGACGCCCTGCAAGTTACTCGCCTAGCCAAAGCCTTCCCCGTGGCTGACTGCGTCAGCGCCTATCAACGCATCATTCGCCATGCCTTTGAAGGCACCTTGGCCGGAGCCGTCGTCAGCACTTAATTAGCTTGCTAAGTAGATACCATTATTTAATCCTGAAATAAATACCACTAGTATCCATGTAATATATCAGTAGAACAAAAGGCCTGCCCTGGCCTGAAAAGGCAGGCCACCTACCTATAAAACCCGCCACAAGAGCGGACTGACAGGAGACACCTATGACCGCCAAGCATCACCCCAATGTGGCTAATCGCCTTGAGCGATTACCCATGACGCGTTATCAACGCATGCTGTTCGGAATTATCGCTACTGCCTGGTTCTTCGATTCAATGGATCTGGGCATCATGACTTTTGTTTTAGGTTCCATCAAAGCAGAAATGGGGCTCAGCACCGCTCAGGCGGGGATGTTGGCCAGTTCCAGTTTTCTAGGGATGTTTTTAGGGGCTGCCATTGCCGGCATGCTGGCTGACAAGTATGGCCGCAAGCCGGTTTTTCAATGGAGCATGATTTTCTGGGGGGTGGGCAGCCTGGCCTGTGGACTGTCGCAAAACATCGAGCAGTTGATGGCGTTTCGGGTTTTGCTGGGCTTTGGCATGGGGATGGAGTTTCCAATTGGCTTGGCAATGGTCTCAGAAATCGTCCCTGCAAAAAGCCGGGGGCGCTACATTGCGATTCTGGAAGGGTTTTGGCCATTGGGCTTTATCAGCGCAGGCATCCTGACCTACCTGTCTCTGGATTACATAGGCTGGCGTGGCATTTTCATCGCCCTGTCTGTTCCAGCCTTATTCGTGTTTGTAATTCGCCGCTGCGTGCCTGAATCTCCCCGCTGGCTGGAAGAAGCTGGCCATAACGAGCGAGCCGAACAAGTCACCAGTGCCTTTGAAAGCAAAGTGATACAAGCCAATGGTGGCCTTGCCTTGCCCTCCCCCCTGCCGCCTACACCTATCGAACGCTTAGACCGGGGCGCTTTGTTCTCCCAACTGTGGCAAGGTCAGTACGCGCGCCGCACCCTGATGCTCTGGATGCTGTGGTTCTTCTCTTTATTGGGCTACTACGGCCTGACTACCTGGTTGGGTGCCCTGTTGCAGCAAGCAGGCTATGAAGTCACCAAGTCTGTGACCTACACCATCTATATTTCTCTGGCCGGTATCCCTGGATTCATCTTCTCGGCCTGGCTATTGGAAAAATGGGGCCGCAAAGCAACCATGGTCTTGATGCTGATGGGAAGTGCGGGCTGTGCATTTATCTACGGCCATGTCGCCACCAGCCAGGCACCCGTCGCTCAATTGATTGGCGCTGGTTTGTGCATGCAGTTCTTTATGTTTGGCATGTGGTCCGTCTTGTATGCCTACACGCCGGAACTGTACCCAACACGTACACGCAGCACAGGTGCAGGCTTTGCTTCCTCCATAGGTCGCTTGGGTTCGCTGCTCGGACCATTGCTGGTGGGTTTCATCCTGCCTTGGACTGGGCACACAGGAGTCTTCACACTGGGCGCAATTTCGTTCTCCATTGCCGCTTTAGTCGTGATTGCTTTGGGTGTCGAAACGAAAGGTCGATCTTTGGAAGAAGTGTCAGCCTGACAAGAATCAGTGACATGCTTCTTGACTGACTCAAGCGGCAAGAGGCCATGAAAAAACCCCGTGTTGGCACGAAAAGCCAACACGGGTTTTTTCAATATCTAATGACCAGGCTTATTGGCTCTGGGCGTCATCGCTCAGATCAACCTGTATACGGCCATCCAGCACATCGTGCGCTCGTTCACGATCAACATCTCCTTCCCAGGCCCCCACCACTACCGTACCCACGCAATTTCCAATCAAGTTGGTCAAGGCACGCGCCATTCCCATAAACCAGTCCACTGACAACACCAGCACCAAACCAATGGCCGGGATTGCAGGCACCGCACTCAAGGTGGCCGCCAAAATCACAATCGCCGACCCTGGCACACCGTGCGCCCCTTTGGAGGTCAACATGGAAATCAGCAAAATGGTCATCAGATCAATGAAGGACAAGGGCGTATTCGTAGCCTGCGCAATAAACACGGCCGCCAAGGTCAGGTAGATCGAAAATCCATCCAGATTGAAGGAGTAGCCCGTAGGCACGACCAAGCCTACCGTTGATTGCTTGATACCCATCCGTTCCAGCTTGCGCATCACTTGTGGCAATACAGCGTCGGATGAAGCCGTACCCAAAACAACCAGCAGCTCTTCTCGCAAGTATTTCAACAATTTGAAGATGCTAAAGCCGATCATACGCAAGATCAGGCCCAACACACCCACCACAAAAATGGCGCAAGTGACATAAAACAGCACCACCAGCAAACCCAGCTTGCCTAAAGTTCCCAAGCCGTATTGCCCCACCGTAAAAGCCACCGCACCCAGCACACCCAAGGGAGCCAAACGAACAATGAAACCAATAATCTTAAAAAACACGTGCGACAAGGTCTCGACTGCGGACGCCACCGGACGGCCACGCTCCCCCAGCAAGGCCACTGCCAGACCAAACAAAATGGCTATCAGCAAGACCTGCAGAATGTCGCCAGAGGCAAAAGCATCAACAAAAGTCGTCGGGATGATCTTCATTAAAAAGCCGACCGTATCCGTACTTTGCTCAACCCGCGAGGTGTAAGCCGCCATCGCGCTGGCATCCAAAGTGCTGGGGTCCACATTCATGCCATGGCCCGGCGTAAAAAAGTAACCCAACAAAATACCCAGGGCCAAAGCAAAGGTCGTGACCACTTCAAAGTAAACCAGGGCCTTGATGCCAACGCGCCCCACCTTTTTCAAGTCACTGCTGCCACAAATCCCGTGCACCACCACGCAGAACACCAAAGGAGCCACGATCATCTTGATGAGCTTAATGAAACCATCACCCAAGGGTTTCAGCGACGCAGCAAACTCCGGCCAGATCACGCCCACCAGCACCCCCACTATCAACGCCACAATGACCTGGCCGAACAAAGTTCTGTATAAAAACCGCATCGCTGTCTCCTGTGTTTGGTATGGACTACCGCTTGTTTTTCATCACCATTAACTGATCTGAAATTTCATCTGACATGTCAGAATATATTCAATATGAAATACCGAATATAATTAAAATCGAATACGAAGAAGCAGTCGTAAAAACCCCTACAAGTACAAAACGGAGACGCTAAATGAGTATTCCCTCCTCCTCAGACGACACCTTGTTAGCCACACAAGCGTTCCAGGCGTTTCGTCATTTATTGGCTACAGGACAGGTGCGTGCAGGGCAGATGGTCTCCATGGCCGAGCTCATGAAATTAAGCGACTTCCCGCTGGCGCCGGTGCGCGAGGCCGTCAAGCGTGCCGCTGCGGCTGGACTGGTATCCATCCTGCCCAAACGAGGGGTGCTGGTTTTGGAGGCCACAACGGAAGCGCTACGGGAATGTTTCCAATTGCGCTGCGTATTTGATCAGGAGGGGGCCAGGATTTTGGCAAGCGGAGCTAAAGCGCCGGCATTAAATAGCTTACGTAGCAAGCACGAGAAAATCCTGGAGCAAGCTCAAAGCGGCATCGTCAATACGGCTTTGCAGATTCAGGCGATGGAGGTGGACTGGGCACTACACCGCTATTTGGCACAGGCCTTGCATAACCGCTCTGCCATGACGATTTACGAAGAAAACTGCGATCGCATCAACGTGTTGCAGCATTCGCGCCGCCCACTGCCCGAGCGCATCGTCCCTGCCATGACAGAGCATCTGCAGATATTGGACTCATTGCAAGCGGGTGATCCTGAAGCGGCGATGAATGCCGTGCGCCACCACCTGGCGCAAACACTGCGCTGGTGGGGTGCGGCCCAGACCTAGGTCACTACAACCGGCTCTTGCTCCAGCTCTACCCCGAAACGCTCCCGGACGGAGGCGCGAATAGCCTGGGCCAATCGTTCAATATCATGGGCTGTTCCGCCACCATGATTAACCAGCACCAAGGCTTGCCGATCATGCACTCCAACAGCACCGTCACGCTGGCCTTTCCAACCGCATTGGTCAATTAACCAGCCTGCGGCTAATTTGCACTGGCCCTGTCCAAGCTCATACGAGACCAGATTGGGCCACTGCAGCTTGAGAGCATCGCGCTGTTCTGTCTGCACAAGCGGGTTTTTGAAAAAACTCCCGGCATTGCCTAGCACTTGGGGATCGGGCAGTTTTTGACGGCGAATATCGCAGACCGCCTGGAAGATCGTATGCGGGTCCGGCTCTCCCGCCAGATGCGCCTGCTTATTCAAATCCGGGTACTCCAGCACAGGCGTCCATTTCCGCGGCAAGGCAAAGCGAACCGCCAGAATCAGCCAGCTACCCGCGGGATCGTGCTTGAAACGACTGTCTCTATAAGCAAAGCCACATTCTGCTGCGGACAATTCCAGTTGCCTGCCCTCTTTAAAGCTCCAGGCCAGAACACTATGTACTCGTTGCTCCAGCTCCAGGCCGTAAGCACCAATATTTTGCACAGGAGATGCGCCTACCGTGCCAGGAATCAAAGCCAGATTCTCTAACCCCGGCCAGCCCTGGTTCAAACAGTGCAGCACGAAGTCATGCCAGCATTCACCCGCCTGCGCTTCCACAATATAGGCGTGGTCTTGCTCGGCCAGTAAACGGATGCCTTTGCTTTGAACTTTGATGACCAGAGCATCGACCTGCTCGGCCAGCACCACATTGCTGCCACCACCCAGAACAAAAACACGTGTGCCCTGCTCGACCAGCGATTGCAAGGCAGGCAGCTGGGTAACATCGTCATACACCATGAGCTCGCGAGCATGACTGCTCAATCCCAAGGTATTAAAGGAGCTCAAATCCACATTACGCTGCCTGTCCACGGCCCTGTTCCACGATCAAAGAAAGCAATAAGCATAGCTCGGACAGGCGAATTTCCGGGAAAAATTACAGAATCTATTGACAAGCCAACTCCACCCAGTCTATAGTTACGTTCTTGCTTAGGGCGGCGTCAGTTTCGCAGCGGAAAAGCAGTTTAAAGATGTGCAGTTTTGTCAGACAGTTCTGGTTATAAAGCATTAGCAAAAACCAAAATATGCTTGACAAAAAAATACAGCTACTCTAAACTAGCTTTCTTTACTTGATAAGCACTAGCTAACAAGTAAAACGCTGAAAAACAGATTAAAACTCTGCTTGAAAGCAAACAATCTGCAAAGCAGATATGCGGGAGTAGCTCAGTTGGTAGAGCGCAACCTTGCCAAGGTTGAGGTCGCGAGTTCGAGACTCGTCTCCCGCTCCAGATTCCTAAGGGAAGCCTAGGCTTCCCTTTTTAATCGACCACGGCGCAATGGCAGAGTGGTTATGCAGCGGATTGCAAATCCGTCTAGGTCGGTTCGATTCCGGCTTGCGCCTCCAGTAATTCTGGTCACAAGTCGGTAGTGCAGTAAAAATGCGGGAGTAGCTCAGTTGGTAGAGCGCAACCTTGCCAAGGTTGAGGTCGCGAGTTCGAGACTCGTCTCCCGCTCC
>NZ_JBXART010000001.1:0-180191 GCF_058808495.1 Alcaligenes sp. GW821-FHT11D07 | reverse complement strand
CAAATTTAAGAAAAGCCCAAACTTCGGTTTGGGCTTTTTTTTAGACTTATCTAGCAATAGAAACTCAGAGTATAAATACAACACCCACAAGCTCTGATTTCCAGCTGGCAGAACGTACGCTAAAGTGCGCATTAGGTATGTCTAGCTAACCCAAAACCTCAAACAGCTAGAGACACGCCACCTTTCAAAAACTCACTGCTCAAGAGCTTCACCCATTTGAGCAGGCATTTCACGTCTCTTCGTTTGCGACTCTGCTGGTTGCACGGGTTCTTTCATGGACCAACCTAAAACATCTTTTTTCTCAATAGCCACACGCAGACCAGTTTTAGTACCACAAGGCCAAACTTTGTCAGTATGGCGACAAAATTGTAGGTAGTACTGATTCCCAAGACGGGACAGAATCGTCACTTCCTCATATGCAAAAATCCTGGTATTACCAGATTTTATTTCCCGTCCATTACAACTGCTCAGCACACCAGAGTCAAAACAGGCAGCGCGTATGGCACCTGCCGCTGATTCATTGACAGAAATGGTCACTCCACTGACATCACCCAGACGTAATTTTCGAATAGTTACTCCATTCATATAAGAAAAATTTTGAGTTAGCCAAATCAAAATTACGACCATCACCACGCCCATCCCTAAGACACCACTCACCGTCCAGGTACGCAACCTCAGCAGTGAAATATTGGCAAAAACCACAAATAAGAACCAAATACATAACGTTAACCAAAGCTCCCATTCAGCGGAACCAGAAAGACCTATAATTGCACCCGGAGTAAATAAAAATACCGCCAAAACCAAATTAAAACCCTGAAAAACAAAAATAGGCAGATAAAGAGAAACGTTTTTTACGATTAAACTGTTATATTTTTTCAAACCACCTAAAAAAACAAAAAACAAAGAAAACAAAATAGAAACTAAAAAAACAATAGAAGTAAAACGAAAATTAAATAAAATATCAAGAAAAAAAATAAGAAGCCAGAGTAATGAACTGCCTCCCATAACTAAACTCATAGACCTGAGAGTAGGTGGGTTAACTTTATTTTCGCGCTCTAACAATAAACTTTTAATAATGAATGCAGGGACTAATAAAGAACCACCAATTAATAAAATCTGCAGAACACCGAAAAAAGATGCCAGCAGAAGCAATCCTAATACTGATGACAATTCAAAATCGGGTATGAAACCAAGTGGAAGAAAATAGCTTAAAAGAGTTAACCCACCAAATGAGACTACACAAACACCGCTAACAGCAGGATTTTCACAAACCAATTTTAATAAATGCCTAAAATAACCATCATTAAAATAAAAATAATCAGCCCCCTTAATGAAAGGAACACCTTTCAAATCAACCAACAAACCAATCCGTTCCTTTAACATAAAAATCCTAAAAATAAAATATCTATAACATTACTTATTACACCAATAACCATATATAGCATGGTAAATTTAGCCTGACTCGTTCTCCACTATTAGATATGCTTCCCAGCAAGGCATATCCAATCGCCCCCCTTCCCTAGAACATGATGGCTTCGATCAATCACGAACAGAAAAATCCGTTTTATTCAGAGCCTACCCTTGTTATGCCCAGTCACCTTAAAAAATGCGTGACACACGCTCGTTTACTAAACATCTACAAACTGGCCGCGATTAGCCTGCTTTCTCTCGCCTTGACAGGCTGCGCAGGCGTGAAGATCGCCACGGTCAGCACAGAGGATTACATCGCCCAGCGGCGTGGCGATATTCTTACTACCCACAAGCTCAGTGCTTCGGCACGCGACACCTTGACCAGTCTGGCCATTGTTCCCGAGCAGTGCGCCAAGGACATTGCACACTGCACTACCCGGCTGACGGAACTGTGGAACATTGATACCGAGCAGCGCATGGCTGCCTTGGCCGAAGTCTGGACGCAAGAGGCCCTGCGTCTGCAAGGTAGGCGCAATGCTCGCCCGGATTTCTCGGTGGAGCTGTTCGATGCCTATTTACAAAGCGCGCGCTACGCCTACGCCTATCTGTTCTTTACGGATCGCAGGCCGGGCGATCGGGCGTTTGAGGACCGTCAAACCCAGGTCCGGGACTACTACAATTACTCGGTTCAGCAAGCCACCATGCTGCTGTTCTCCAAGTACCGCGACACCAGCTACGCCTTCCAGCAAACCATCAAGCTGGGCCCCTGGCATATTCGGGGTGACCTGTCCCAAGTCCGTAACGACATGACACCTCAACCCCAGGAACTGATCCCAGCCTCGCAGCTGACATTTCGAGGCTTGCGCAGCATCTACCGCCGGGATGGTTTCGGGGCCGAGATGGTGGTGGTGAATGAGGCCGACAAGGCGACTTCGGCCAACTTCCAGAGCACTTACAGCGAACCGCCTTTTCAGGCGGTAACGGGGATTATTACCTTCCCGGGAGAGACGCTATCGCAAGTGCTGCAAACCCGCGAGGCTTCGATTATTGGCTATGACCCCTATCAGCAAAACACAGTCCAGTTAAAGGATATGAAGGTTCCCTTGGCCGCCAACTTTACGTCGGCCTATGGCTTGTGGCTGGCGCGCTCGGGTTTCTCCACACAGGCTTTGCGTACTGTTCTGGGGCGTGATGGCGGCATTGAAAGCCCGCATGTTTTTCTACTGCAACCGTATGACCCGGACCGCCGCGTCATCATCATGCTGCATGGCTTGGCCAGCAGTCCCGAGGCCTGGATCAATGTGGCCAATGAAGTGCTGGGCGATGAGGATTTGCGAAGTCGCTATCAGATCTGGCAGGTCTACTACCCCACCAATTTGCCCCTGCCCTACAACAATGCTGAAATCCGCGCAGCGCTGAAGGAAACCTTCCAGCACTTTGATCCTGAAAGAAAGGCCGTCGCCTCCAACAATATCGTGGTGATCGGGCACAGCATGGGCGGTGTATTGGGGCGCCTGCTGGTGTCTTCCTCGGACAATTTATTGGAAGACGCTGCCCGGGATCGCTATCAGTTAGATGACAGCAGCGTTGCCAAGATGAATGAGGAGTTCGGCAGTGTTCTGCACTTCTCTCCCCTGCCCGGCGTGACCACGGCCATCTTCATTGCCGCTCCCCACAAAGGCACTCCGTTTGCAGGAAATCAGATATCGCGCTGGGTGGCGGCTCTGATTACGCTGCCTGTTACGGTGGTGAATCAACTAAATAAATTAAGCCAGGTTGCCGTGGGCCATACCCCTGCCCAAAATGAAATGGCAATCTTGCCAAACGGGGTAGAAAGCCTGCGCGACAGTGATCCCTTCATCAAGATCACCTCCAAGATGGCCATCTCCACCCAGGTGCGTTATCACAGCATTATTGCCAATGACACGCCCAAGAAAGATCTGCTGTATTCCGACGATGGCCTGGTGCCCTATCAAAGCGCGCATCTGCCCGGTGCAACCTCGGAATTAGTCATTCCTTTTTCGCACAGCGTGCAAGAAACCCCCGAAGCAATCCTGGAAATACGGCGCATTCTACGAGCGCAATAGCGGCATTCCTGCGCCCCCATTGCACTGGGCGTAAACCCCATCCACAAAGCGACGCTGCGCCAACGCGCTTCTTTTAGTCTGCCGCGGCTGACGAAACCGCCTTTTCATAGGCCCATCCGCCACCCAGTGCTTTGTACAAATCCACCCTATTTTGAAGCTGGCTTTGGCGCACCGCGATAAGCTGATTTTCTGCCTCGTACAGGTTGCGCTGTGCATCCAGCTGCTCAAGGTACGAGGCATAGCCGGCTTCATAGCGATTGCGTGCGTGCTCCAAGGAGCGCTTGAGCACATCACGTCTGGCGGACACATGACTCAGCTCTTGCGCCAATCTGCGTTGTCCGGCCAAGGCATTCTCCACTTCGGAAAAAGCGGTCAAAACGATACCGCGATACGCAAACGCGGCTTCATCACGCTGTGCCGTTGCGGAATCAAACTGAGCCTGTAGACGTCCTCGATCAAAAATAGGGGCCAAGATACTGCCGCCCAAGCTCCAGACTTTAGTGGGGTCATAGCTCAAGGCGCTGACATACAAAGCACCTGCCCGTGCCGACAAGGAAACCTGCGGCAAAAAGGCCGCACGGCTGGCCGCCATCGTGGCATCCTTGGAAGCCAGATCCAGCTCTGCCCGTGCGATATCAGGACGGCGACGCAAGAGCTCGGAAGGCAAACCAGCACCAAGGGCGGGCAAGTTCAAAGCGGACAAGTGCGATGTTGTGTTGTGCTCGAAGGCGGCAGGCAGCTCCCCCGACAAAAGACGAAGCGCATTGTGGTGGCGGCTGAGCGCTAGTTCCAATTGTGGAATGTGCTGCTCCACCGCTTCCAGTTCCGACTGCGCCTGAGTCAGCTCCAGCTGAGAAATGTAGCCCGCATCAAACTTATCCTGAGCCAGCCGCAAAGCCTCTGTTCGAGACGTGGAAGTGGCCTTGGCCTGCTGCAACTGTTCTTCCAAGGCCAGTATGGTGATATAGGTACGGGCGGTTTCTGCTGCCACGGTCAAGGCGATGGCGTCATAATCCGCTTGAGTAGCCGACAGCCGCAAATGCGCCGCTTTGGACTGCGAGCTCAAGCGCCCCCACAAATCCACTTCCCAATTCAATTGCACAGCAGGCTGCACTGCGCGGCTGATTGCCATTCCGCCAGGCCCCAGCGCCCGTTCCGCATGGGCACCGGTATCAAAAGACAAAGACGGACCAAGCGAGGAGTCCGCCAATTGAAGTTCTGCCCGTGCTCTTTCAATACGAGTGGCTGCACTCAAGATATCGGTATTACGCTCCAGGGCGGCCTCTACCGCGGCACTCAAACCCGGATCACCATAGGCTTGCCACCAGCTTGAGTCCACGCTTGCCCCTTGAGCAGAAGAAGCAATCCAAGCTTCGGGGGCCTCTACCTTTGCCAGAGCAGGCGCGCCTTTATAAGCGGGCATACACGCTGAGAGCAAGGCGACACAGCTCAGTAAGGCCGCGCCGGACGTTCTTCTTGCTACTGTCATTGAATGCGCTCCTGGGCTGCGTCCTGATCGGCCCTGATATCCACCTTGGCAATAACTGACATACCGGGTCGCAGCCGTTCAATACCCGGCTGATCCGCATCAATGGCAATTCGTACCGGCAGACGCTGCACCACCTTGGTGAAATTGCCGCTGGCATTATCTGCTCGTAATACAGAAAACTCAGAGCCTGTAGCTGGTGCAATGCGCTCCACCTGCCCTTGAAAATCCAGGCCATCCAATCCATCGACCGTAAAGTGAGCGTGCTGGCCTACATGGATACCGGCCGTCTGTGTTTCCTTGAAATTCGCCACAACCCAGCGCGTGTCGGGGACCAGGAACAACAACTGCGAACCCGCTGTCACGTACTGCCCCTGCCGCACAGAGGCCTCGCTGATCTGCCCATCTGCAGGAGCCGTTACCACCGTGTTATCCATATCAATACGTGCCAGCCCCAGGGCCGCTTCCGCTGACTTCACCTTGGCCTGCAAACTGGCTCGGGAGACCTCCGTGGATTTGATGTTTTCATTCGCAATCGCGATATTGGCTTTCGCTTGCAGCACATTGCCACGTCCAAGCTCGGCAGTCGCTACGGCCTGATCACGCTCACGCACAGAGATCGAACCTTTATTGGCCAAGTCTTTGGCGCGGTTGCGATCTGCCTCGGCCCGATGCGCTTCAGCCTGCGCCGATACCAGAGCAGCCTTGCGCGCATCCAGGCTGGCCCGGTTCTGAGCCTGGGCTTGATCTAGATTAGCCAATTCAGCCTGGGCCGCATCCAACTGCGCCTGGGCTTGATTCAGCTTTTCTTTATAGATGCGGTCATCAATATGCACCAAGGCCTGTCCCGCATGCACGCGCTCAAAATCCTGCACCAGGACTTCAGAGACATAGCCGTTGACCTGAGGAGCCAGCACCGTCATTTGCCCACGTACGTAGGCATTGTCGGTCGTGACTTGGGTCGTTTTGAACGGCCCCAGATTCCAGGCCCATAAGATAAGCAGCAAACCTGCCAGCAAGACAAAGGCCATCACAATGACGCTGCGCTTGCTGGGTTTGATTACTTTAGGCGGTAGCGCGGCTGAATTAGCGGGACCCAGTTTGCCATCGTTGTCTGAGTCTGTCGGGGCGGCCAGCGCACTGCGACGATCCTGATTTTCAGATGAAGTGTCTTGACTCATAAATACGGACTACGTTGAAGAGTTCTGAGAAGGGCCGGAGGGGGCGGAGTTCGCCCGCCGGGCCTGAATAGCCGGACCTGCAGCCAGCAAGACGGGCCAGAGTAAAAAGCCGGTGGCCAGCATGCCTATCAGCAAGAAAACGTCGTTATAGGCTCGGACATGCGCCTCGCGTCTGGCTGTCTGGGCTAGTTGAGCGGTGCCGGAGGCAGCCCGAAGTGCCGGGTCAGTGATTACCGCCCCCAAAGCTTGTTGCTGCTGCTTAAGCCGGTTCGCCACCATTGGCTCGGCTGCATTGATGTGGCTGACAATAGCGGCATAGTGATGCTGCTGGCGCTGCTGCTCAAAGGTGCTCAAGGTGGCGGTCCCGAGCAATCCCCCTAAAGTCTGGGTAACGTTAAGCAGCACAATAAAGGTCACGATATGGTCTGGCCCGTACTTGAAGGCCTGCTTGAAACCAATCATCACCAAAGGCCCCATGAACATCCCAGCACCAATAGACAGTACAAACTGGCTGTAGAAAAAGTCCTGCGGGCGATCCAGACTGGTGCGCCCAAAGTCCATAAAGCTGGAAATGCCGATCAAGAAAATAGCGGCAAACACCTGCACCAGAATCGTCTTGGGGCCGAAGGTCAGCGCACTGATTGCAATGCCACACACAATGCCCGCAAATACCACCCAGAACAAAGGCTGCATCTGTTCGGACCCCATGCCCAAGGTGCGCAGCATATTCACCATGCCGTAGTTTTGCTCGGTCGTGATGAAGCGCAAAATCATGGCGCCCACGGCAAAGTAAATGGTCGAGCCCTGCGCCAGCCAACGCACTTTCACCAGTGGATTGACGCGGTGATACTCAATGAACGTACAGATGGTGAACAGAAACAAAGACCCCATCGCCATCCAGGCTAGCCCTGTGTCGTTGAACCACCAACGTATATAACCCTGCGTCAAAAAAGCAATCAGCAAACCCGCGGCCGGAGCAAACAAGGCAAAGGCCAGGAAATCCAGTTTTTCAAATGCCTTGATCTGGTAACCGGGGGGCAGCTTTAGCAAGACCACGGCGGCGAATGCACATAGAGCCATCCCCGCCTCAAAGCTATAGAGCCCATGCCAGTTGCCCAGCTCTATCAAGGACGGGGACAAGATCCACGCAAGCGGTGTCGCCATTTGCGTGATGCTGACCCCCAGCACCAGGGCCTTGCCCAGCAAACGCCTAGGGAACGCCTGCAGCATGTACAACACGCCTAGCGTGCTTGCTGCCGCCCCCGAAAACCCGCTGGCACCGCGCAACAGAATCAAGGACTCGGCACTATCAATCGACAAATGCAGCAAGGCCAGAACGGCATAAAGCCCCAGACCGATTTCGGCAAACAAACGCATGCCGTACTGCTGCCGAAACTTGAACACCAGCAAATTGGCGGTGATATTGACCATCGCATAGGAGGCCGGTAACCAGGCCGCCTCGGAGGGCGTCAGGCCTAACTCCCCTTGCAGGGTCGGTAAATTGACCGACACCAGTGCATTACCCAAACCGCCCGTCAAACCAACCAGTATCGCAACCAGCCCATAGGCCACGCGGATATGAGATTCATGATGCGGGGCAGAGGGCGAGCCTGGCATAAACGGTTTTTCATGATCTTCCCACTGCGGATGCGGCTTCAGGTACTGACTCATTCAGGCTCCCAATCCGGAGCACGGTCTTCGACGGGTAATAGCACCCCTTCGCACAGAAACTTAAGAGCTCGTTTCACGAACAGAAGCCGTTCCTTATCGCTGCGGCCCCGCAAACTGGCAGCCAGCATTCCAATCAATAAAGGGATATCGCCAGGCTGCAAGGCGGGGTTGCAATGCCCCGCTGCCTGACCTTGTGCCAGCGGTTCCCGAGCCAGCTCCACCAGACGCGCCCGGACCGCGACAATCGCGGGGTGCCCAGGATCAATCGCCTTCCAATAATCCGACATGGGAGCCGACTCCAGCGCGAAACCGGCAAGCACCTGCATCAGGATTTTGAAGTCCTGCTCATTGCCCTTGCGCTTGCTTTGAAAGCGCTCCTCGATCCGGTCTGCGGCGCGTACCAGCAAGGCTTCCATCAGGGCGGCGCGGTCGGGAAAGTTGCGATAAAGCGTAGCCCGTCCCACACCCGCCTGCGACACGACCTGATCTAAAGGAGCCGTGACGCCGTGCTTGCTAAATACCGTGTTAGCCGCATCCAGCAACAGTTCCCGGCGCTCCAGCGCATCAGAACGATTGGGTAAATTCCGGTTTTTCATTCCGAAATTATACGGACAGTTTTGTCCGCTTAAAAAGGGTCGGGATTAAGAATCTGGCTGAAAACGATATTCCATACATGAAATAAAACCCGGGAAGGCGCGTCGGAAAAGGCTCGCCCCCTCTGCTGCCCCTGTCTCAAAAAGACAAAGAACGTGCATCAGCATAAAAAAAGAGCGCCGCTGCAATCAGTAGCGCCCTGCTCTATCTACACCACACCGCGCGAACTCCTAGCCCAGTTTGGAGCTGTTCACGCCTTCTTTACCTTGTTTCTTCAACCAGCTATCGTGCAGCCACTTTTCGGTTTGCCTGTGCCCTGGAAAAGTGATCCAGGTGATGTAACGCTCAAACACCATAGGCTGCCCATCCGGTCCAACAATCACCCAGAACCACAGACGGTCCTCCAGACTCCGGGCCTTCACCTTCATGCCTGTCAGGGTGACCGTTTCCATGCGGCCATTTCGCTCCACACGAATCGGTTCGTCATGCTTGTCGATCCAATGAATCTCCATACGAGGCAGCAAGTCAGGGGCATATTGCTGCAAGAAGGCACGCGCAATTTCTTCACTGCGCTGGCTGTCTGGCAGGGGTCGATCCACCAAATCCAAAGAGATGTTGGCAAAGCCCTTGAGACGACCCGACTCCGCCATCACAGAACTGAAGTGCTCGCCTTCCAACCCTGCATTGCGCCCGTCCTTGCGCTCATAGCGCGTCAACACAACGGCTTGGCCATCAGCGCTGACCTGACGGCTCATGACCTGGGCATGGGTTTCAGGAATAAAAGCATCGTGCTAAGGAAAACGAAATTGATGGCTCCGTTCCCACAAGCAGTTTTCAGAAAAACTGCCGCGTTTGGCGGCGTGTAACTCCACTCCGTGGCCACTACAGGTCTAACGGGCTAGAGAACAAGCGGTCAAAGCCCTTCGGAACAACAATAAATACTTCCATTTTTCTACTCTCCCTTAAAAATTTTTGACGCCGATGTTTTGTAAAGGCACCCATGCACTGAGTCCCTCCCATCCTTCTGTGGTAGCTGCTTGTTTTTCTTATTACTTATTAACGAGCACCTCACTGCGCCTTAACCCGCTAAGGGCATAGATCGCACACCCCGCCAGTAATCCAGCCAGCAATAAATACGTGTCCTCCAAAGGCATGGCTGCCGTCTGCTGGACTAGCCATGGCCCCAGGCTCGCCCCTATAAACAGCACGAAGGTGTATAGCGATACCGCCATACCTCGTACCGACAGATCACTCAGCCCGGCAACTCGGGCGATCAGGCCGGGTACGCTGATGCCAATACCCGCCACGAAGATAAAGCTGGCTCCCAGCAGGCCCCAGGGATGGGCCTGTCCAGCCATCGCGCTAAGGGCCAACCCTGTCGCCGCACAAACCAGGCCAGCGCTCAGAACTGGCAGGGGCCCCAACTTGGGCATAACAAATGCCACCAGCAAAGGCATCAGAAAGGCGGGGGCAACCAGAACGCGGGTCATCAGGGGCGTCAGGCCCAGTTGCATAAACTGCGCTCCCAGCTTGTTATCGAACATCATGTAAAAAGTGACAAAACACAGCAGCAGAAAGAAAGCCGGAACATAGACACGCAGCAATCTTGAATCTGCCAGCAAGCGGCCTATCGACTGGTAATTACGCAGAAAACCTGGCAAGCCCTGCGACTCAAGCAGGTCGGCAGGTCGACGCCATAACTGCCATGCCGTCAGCATAAAAATGCCGCTCAAGGGCAAGAAAGCCACGCCCAAACCCCAGCGTCCCGCAATCAATCCACCATAGATTTGCCCCAGCAGGCCGGCTGACAGAAAGGCAGTGCTCATCCAGGCAACACTCCAGACTCTTTGTCTTGGACTGCCCCGCTCTGCCAGATAGGCAATCGCAACCGGAGGAAAGGAAGACGCCGCCAGGCCCTGACACATACGGCCGACAACGATGGCCACAGGGGACTGCACCACCGCCAGCAAGGCCGTAATTCCGGCCAAAGCCAACAGGCCGCCAACCATGACTTTGCAACGTCCCAAACGATCAGACAGCGGACCAAAAATCAGAAAACCCAGCGCGTAGGCAAAACCAAAACTGCTGACCATGCCCGTCGCGCCCACACCGTAGGATTGCTCCAGAACGGCGAGCACAGGCAATGGCAGGTAAAGCAAAGAAACCACCGACAAGGCACACACCACCATCAGCGCACGCTGGCCGGTACCCACTGAATCCCTTTCAGATACAGATGCTTTCATCATTAATGTTCCAGGCTGTTATACAGCAAGCTACATATTAATTTAAAAAAAACGGCAGACAACTATCCGCCGTTTGCCTTGGGCAACACACCTTCCTGTTTAAGCTTGAACATGAGTTTGACCAGCACGTCCCGCTCTGACTCATCAAAATGGCTCATCAGTTTGGCGACCCAGACATAGTGAGCGGGCAAGGCTTTACCCAGGACCTGAGCTCCATGTTCTGTCAGTCTGACCACCCAGGCACGTCGATCTTTCGGATGCTGCTCCCGTTCGCAAAGACCGGCTGTTTCCATGCGATCAATAATGCGAGTCATGGTTTGTGACGTCACCGAAACCCCGTCGGCGAGTACACCAATACTCAAGCCCTCAGGATTGCGTTTAAGCAAAATCAGAACGAAGAACTGGGTCTGTGACAAACCGCTTGTACGGTCAAGATTGGCCTCAAAAGCCGACAACATCTCACTGGTCGCCGAAGCCCAGATAAGCCAAGCCTGCAACCCATCCACATCCGGGTTGCTGTACTCGACGCCCATCTTTACCAGAGTGTCGTAGCTAGGTAGATCCTTAAGTTCAAACATCGTGCTGCCACATAATCATCATGGCTGAAATGTAGCTGACTACTTATATTGGGGTCAAGCGAAGAAATCATCGCCCCCCCCCAATACAGTCAGACCATTAAATGATGATAACAAGTACAGCCCTAACAAAAAAAATGCCACAAGGGATAGCCCCTATATTTTCAGATAGAAAGAACAAAGAGTTACGAACTCAAAGCCATATTTTCATAAACGAAAAACAATAAGAGATACCATATTGACACAATAAAAGGAGGCAATATGACATTAGAAAAATCCATCAATAACGTTTTTCTTGATCTCAACGAAGCTCAACGACCGCCTGCATTTGTATATCAATCAAACAACTGGGCCCAGAAAGAGAGAAACTTCCTATTTCAACACTCTTGGCACTTCGCATGCCTGAGCAATGATATAAAAGAGCCAGGAAGCTACATATCAAAAACCTATATGGATACAAACATCATAACCATTAGAGGATCAGATTTAAAAATAAGATCATTCATAAACTCTTGCAGACACCACGGAGCGCCTGTCATTGACGATACAAAGGGAACCATAAAAAAAATAGTATGCCCTTATCATAAATGGACATACAGCACCGAAGGTAAAATAATAAAAACGACTGGATATGAAATCAGCAACAAATGCAAAAACAAAAAAAACCTGGACCTAGTTGAAATACCATGTGAAGTTAGAGAAAACATGATTTTTATATGCTTAGAAAAACTCCCAATATTAGGAATAGATCAGTTTTTAGGAAACTATATAGAAAAAATAGCTAGGCCTCACTCCACAAGGGATATGAGGTGCGTACAGCGGCGAAGGTATAACATTAAGGCTAACTGGAAGCTCTACACTGAAGTAGATATGGAAACCCTGCACACTCCTTTTATACATACCGAATCCATTGGCAAACAGGCCGTTGAGGAGATAGACTCAGAAGGACAATGGATGGGAGTTTTCCACTTATCGAAAGAAACAGCAGCACTTAAACCAAAAGATAAACACCTGCAACTCCCTGCAAATAAAAACTCCTACGGAGAAGGACTAGAGGGAACTCATTTTTGCATTATATTCCCCGGTTTTTTTGTCATAAATAGCATTGACTGCATGTGGTGGATACAAAAGATACCAATAAACGAAAAAGAAACAAGCGTAGAAGTTGGTTATGCATTCGATGAATCAATAATAGAAACCAAGGAATTTAAAGAAAATCATGAAAAATACTTTGAACGCCTAAACCAAGTAATACATGAGGATGAGATGATCGTTCAATACCAACAAAAAGGATTGCACAATGATGTCACAGGAAATTACACCGACGCAGAAAAAAACGTTCATAAATTTGATAAGAAAATAATGAAAATCATTCTTTCAAGCGAATTCAGCAACGAGAAAAGCGAATGAAGAGCAGAAAGAATGCAAGCCTTATCAGCTACCTCCTGCTATCCAGCGCATTTTTCATTGGCTTTTTCAACCGCTTTTCCCCTGCCACGTTTTCCTCGTACATAGCCGACAGTCTGGAACTGCGTCTGACCGTTGTGGGCAGCATTGCGGCCCTGCATTTCTGGGTCTATACCCTGATGCAAGTGCCCGCAGGCATGGTGGTTGATCGTTTCGGTATCCGAATTCCCGCCGTGGTCGGCACCTTGCTATCCGGGCTGGGAACCATCATTTTGGGCAGCGCCCAGAACTATGGGATGGCACTGTTGGGACCAGGCCTTGTCGGACTGGGGATGTCTTTAGTCTTTGTGGCCGTCATGAAAAACAATGCCATCTGGTTCGATGGCAGCAAGTTCGGATTTATCACTGGACTGACCATGTTGATTGGCACCTTGGGGGCGGTGTTCTCGGAGGCCCCTTCTTTATTCATCCTGGGATATGTCAGTTGGAGACAAGCCTTTCTGGGCGTTGGTGCGGTCACCCTTGTTCTCGCTGTTTTGATCTTTTGCTTATGGCGTGCACCAAGCCCTAAGGCCGCCGAGACACCTGAAACCCGCAAAACAATTCACCAGCCCCCAGGTGGCACTTGGCCCTCTATTGTGTCCAACAAGCAGTTGGGCCTGATCATGCTGGCTATCTCTGGCACGAATGGCACGTTTTATGCCTTTTCGGGGCTATGGGGCACGCATTTATTTAGTCGTGCGATGGACATCTCCGCCCTGGATGCTTCCATGATCATCACGCTTGCTTTACTGATCTATGGTTTCTCGTCTCTGTTTTTTGGCAAGATTTCCGATCAACTCCAAACCAGAAAGCTGTTTATCTGGGTATCCGCCTTACTCAACACACTCGCCTGGCTTTGCTTGATGCTTATCCCTAGCCCCGGCTTATATACCGCGTACCTGTGCTTTGCTTTGATAGGCCTGTCCAGCGGTGTGCAGGTGGTCGTCTGCTTTGCAGCGGTCAAAGAAAGTGTGCCGGCCACTATCACGGGATCAGCGATTGCTTATGTGAACATGGGGGTGTTTTTAGTCACAGCCATTATTCAGTCCTTGTATGGATGGCTGGTTTCACATCTTCTATCGCTTCCCCTATCCACCGAATCAGCCTACATAGGTGGTTTGTCCTTGTCTGTCGTCATCAGCTTGCTGGGCTTGCTCAGCTCTTTGGGCGTACGGGAGACATATCCGAGAGCGTAAAAAAACGGGAGTCGATCTGCAAACCGTTTACTCTATGTTGTACGACTACATAAGATGCTGGTGATGCACATCACCAGCATCTTTAAAAACCCATGACGCTGCCCGGATGATCTTTCCATGACACCCCAAACCGCCATCCGCATGGCCTCCTACAACAGCCAGATGAACCACCGTCTTTACGATGCGGCGGCGAATCTTTCTGTGCAGGACTTGCATCAGGAGCGTGGAGCGTTCTTTGGTTCGCTGTTCAAGACCATGATGCACATTGCGGTGGGAGACACGGTCTGGTTGCACCGCTTTGCCGAGCATCCTGATGCTCACGCCTTGCGCGAAGAAATCGGAGCGTTTGCCAAGCCAGGCGCATTAGATCAGCAGTTGTTCGGCACCTTGGCGGAACTGGACCAGTATCGCCGCAAGCTGGACCTGATCATTATTGATTGGACCGCTACCCTTACACCGAAACAACTGGGCCAGACGCTACGCTATAGCACTATGGCGAGCCAAAGCATGGAGAAGGATTTTGCGCTTTTGGTGACGCACTTTTTCAATCACCAGACTCACCATCGTGGCCAGGCCAGCACCTTGTTGTATCAGGCGGGTGTCGATATTGGGGTGACTGATTTATTGGCTTTGGTGCCTTGACAGGCAATCAATACTGCGCCCGCAAGGACAGCATCACATTCTGCGGCGCACCATACCAGCCCTGGTTATAAAAACCGATCTGCGAGTAGTACTTCTTGTCGAACAAATTGTTCACATTCAGCGTGGCTGACACCCGTTTGTTGAACTCATAACGTGCCATCAGGTTGACGATGGCATAGCTGCCCTGCTCCACCTTGACCACCTTACGGCCTGGGGCCGTGGCATCCTGGTACATGCGGTTTTGCCAGTCGATACCACCACCGACAGTCAGCCCCTGCCAATCACCCGACAAGCGGTACGTGGTGTAGACCTTGACCAGCGTACGCGGTTTGCTGGTATTGATAGGCTTGCCCTGCGCATCTTTGGCCGTGAAGGTGGTCAAGCTGCTGGCAAGATTCCAGCCGGGCATCAATTCACCACCCAGCTCCAGCTCGACCCCTTCTACCTTGGCTCCCGACACCGGGCGGTATGCCGGAGTATTGGGCGGTGCGCCAATCACATTGGTGCCTGTAGCTTCGGCCAGATTATCCTGCCGCGTCTGGAACAAGGACAACGCCCCGTTTAGGCGACCATCCAGCCAGGCCGCTTTCAGACCCAGCTCATAGCTTTTGCCGGTAATGGGCGCCAGTATTTCGCCCTGCTCATTACGAGCATTTTGCGGCTTGAAGATTTCCGTATAGCTGGCGTAAGCCGTGTACGTGTCATTGAAGTCGTAGATCAGGCCAGCGTAGGGGATGAATTCATTACGGTGACGATACTGACGCTTGGCACCGAAATAGGTTTGGTCGGTTTCCCAGTTGCTGATGCGCCCACCCACCATCAAGCGTAGATCATCCATCAGCGCAAAACGACCGACGGCATAAGCGCCGGATTGTTTGTTATCCATATCATCGGCCTGGGAAGGATCACCCGACCAATTTGGCTCGGGCACTCGGCCCGGCTGGTAGAAACTGCCTGCATCCGGCAAAGGAGCCATGGCCCGATACTGCGGGAAGGACACACGGTCTTGGGCCATCATCCAGCCCACCGAGAACTCGTGCTCTTTACCGAACAGCTCAAACGGCCCGGACAAGGACGCATTGAATGCTTTACGGCGCACATCGCCCTTGTAATACGAATAGGAGTTCGATGTGCCCAAGCCTGTTTCCCGATCTGGATAGCCGCCCCGGAAAATCTGCTTCATGGATGCATCGGTGTGCGACTGGTTGTACGTCAGACGCAACTTCAAGTCATTGGCGAACTGATGGCTCAGATCCACAAAACCCGTTGTCGTATCGTTCTCAATTCGCGCCCAATCTGCGTTGTTGGAAATGGATCGCTTGAAATCCGTGCGTGAGCCATCGCTATAGAACAGCGGAAAGCCACTACCAAACCCGTTGTTTGAACTGGACTGGTAAGCCACCCCGCCCGTCAGCTCCATGCCGGGAATCAGGTCGGCCGTAATCACGCCATATAAGGTACGGGTTTTAGTGTCCTGCAAATCCGTATAGCTGTTGGCCTTGCCGTAGGCCCCCACGATACGTCCGCGAACACGGCCGTCTTCGGTGATAGGGGTAGAGACATCGGCATAGCCACGGGCGAAATCCCAGCTACCCACATCCACGCCCGCCGAAGCGGCAAAGTCTCGCAGTGGGCGCTTGCGCACATAGTTGACTGCTGCCGAAGGGCTGCCCGCCCCTGTCATCAAACCGGTTGCACCGCGCACCACTTCCACCCGATCAAACACCACCAGGTCCAGATTGCTTTCACCGAACGCCCATGGCGAGAGCACCGGCTGGGTCCAGCCATCAAACTGATAGTTATCGATGCCAAAGCCCCGGGACGAGAAGGAATAACGGTTGGTGTCGCTGCGCGTCACGGAAATACCCGGCGCGCTTTGCAAAGCATCAGCCGTAGTCTGCATGCCACGGTCTTCCATCATCTGACGCGTCACCACGCTGACCGATTGAGGTGTTTCCTTGATCGACAAAGACAAACCAGTCGCCGTGCTCATGGCTTTGGTGGTGTAGGAAGGGCTGGTTTCCGTGACGGCGGGGTCCCGCGTTCCTCTGACCGTAATAGTAGAGAGCTCTACCGGCGAATCATCAGGTGTTTTGTCCTGCGCCCACACCGGGCCGCCAGCCGCCGCCAAGAGCATGGCGGAACGAGTCAAAGAAGTCAGCAGACGGGCTCGCAAGCGGGCGGGACTGGAAAAAACGGCAGACATGAACGGGGATCTCAGCAAATGAATTAGATGCGAACAATTATCATCCTCAAGTCTGTGCGTCATGTATCTATAAACGCAGAAACCCTATGCTAAATATCAGTCCTGTCTTGACCGCCGCTACACCAACACTCGATCCGCCCGGGCCTGTAAGCACAGGCAGGTGGCCGCACTTAAGAAGACAGCGAACAACATGGCCCCCGCCATACGCAAGGGCTGCCCATATACCCACGGTACGCACCAGCCGCTGATCAGCGAGAACGTCGCCATCTGAAAAAAGCCCAATAACGATGCCGCCAGGCCCGAGCGTGCCGGAAAGCGCGCTAATACTCGCATGGTCATCGCCGGCAGCAACATGGCCAGTCCAGCCGCAAAGAAGGCGGGCAAGGCAACCGCCCAAGGTAAGGCAGGCGCTCCAGAGTTCCCCAAATACACGGCGTAGGCAATGCAACTGCCCAACATCAGCGCGTAGGCACAGCGAATAATTTTCAAGTCTCCCCAGCGCCGGGAGAGCCGCGCCGAGGCCAAGGCCCCCACTGTCGCCCCGATAACCAAAGGCACAAACAAAACCGCAAAAGCAGTTTCGGGCAGCTTCAAGGTATGCACAATGAAATCAGGTGCGGCTCCAATTAGAAATGCTTGGGCACCGATCAGCAGACTCATGGCCAGACTCATGCCCATGAACTGCACATCACGCAGTAAGTGCCACACGTCCACTTGCAAGGGTCGCCAGGCCAAGGCTTGGCGTTTGCTGGCTGGCAAAGTCTCCGGCAAGCGCAGCAAGCAAAGCCAGCAAGCCACCGCAGCCAGGATGGCCAGCATCCAGAACACAGAGCGCCAACCCAGATGAGCAATCAGTTGTCCGCCCACAATAGGGGCCAAAGCGGGCGACACATTGAACACCACGACAATGTATGACAGCGTACGGCTGGCCTGCTCACCCTGAAAGCAGTCACGCACTATTGCCTGGCCGATAACCAAGCCCGCGCCGGCCGAAAAACCCTGCAGCACCCGGCCCACCATCAAGTACTCAAAACTGGGTGCCAAGGCAGCCAGTACAGAGCCCGCTATATAGACTCCCAGGGAAGCCAGAACCACTGGTTTTCGCCCCCAGGCATCGGACAAAGTGCCATGCAATAGCAGCATGGCCGCGTAGGCGGACATGTACACCCCCAGTGTCTGCTGCACGGCGTGGGGCGGCACATTGAATTCACGCTCCAAAGCGCTGAATGCGGGTAAATAGGCGTCGATCGTGGCAGGTGCTACGCAGGCTAACAGGCCCAGAATCAACACCATCACGGGATAAGGGGGAAGCAAGGAAGGCAACACAGCTCTATTTGATTCAGGAAAGAAGGCGCCCAAAGGGACACATACTATTCAGAATGGCTGATGAGGACTGAAGCGGGCAATGCCAAATGCCTAAAGAGCTTTGCCGAATGCCTAAGCTGCCCTTTCCTGAACTTAGGGCTAGTTCAATTCGCTGGGCGAAATGCCATATCTCTCGCGAAAGGCAGTAGCAAAGTTGGTGGCATGGCGGTAGCCCACAAAATGGGCAGCTTGCTGCACACTCCATCCTTGGCTCAGATATTCGCGTGCCAGTTCCAGCCTGCGCTCGCGCAGCCAGCCGAACACAGAGCATTGGTAAGCAGCCTGGAACTTCACCCGCAAGGTGCTGGGGCTCATGCAAGCCAGCTTGGCCAAGTCCGCCAGGGTATGGTCTTCGCCCGGCGAATGGTAGAGACGCTCTTTGACACGCTCTAGTAACTGACGGTCTCGTGCCGAAACAGGAGAATTGTTGTCTGGCATTCGCTCCAAGCCATCCAGCGCATGGGCCAGCACTTGCAGACTGACGCCTTCCAGCAGCAGATTGTGCAACGTCCCCTGCAAGGGGCTGTCTATCAATTGGTCGATCGCTGTAAGCAAGTGGGCAGGCACCGCCCAGCGTTGCAGACGTATCCGCGACGAAGCCATGGCCTTGACCAGCAGCTCGCCCAGTGGCGAATCCGCCAGACTATCTGGCGTACTAAGTGAAATATTGATGCCTCGCAGGCGCTGCCCAGCCGGGTGCACCCCGGTCATTGCTACAGCGTCAGAATGCGCAATGGTGGCACCGCTTTGGGCCATCATGCTGACGGTCTTCTGACTGGACAGCTGGGTCTGTGCCCGGCCTTGCAGCATGACAATGGCCGAGAACTGCGGCGCAGCCAGGGAAGTCGCTTCGTAGTGATGGTGGGTGATGATGTCCGAGAGCACCAGTTTCAAGCCGGGCCGAACGTCGTATTCCTGTACACGCCCTTCCGCGATGCAAAGCTGTTCCATGCTCTGACTTGAACCAGAGTAATGCGGCAAACGATAGCGGAATCCCGCAGGGCTACCGAGTCGGTCAAAGTCCGATACCGTGAATCTGATCATAGGAAACTAGCGTGGAAGAGGTGCGTGCCCTGCCCGGTGGGAGGGCAATATGAAGGCAGAAAAGGCTAAAGTAGAGAGAAAAACCCAATTGAGAATAGCATACATTCTCAACTATATGGCAGCTTTTATCAGCAGCCACACAGGCTGCAAGCGCCTTGAAAGATCAGGATTTTATTCATTTTTGAACGCGCCAATTCTTCACTCAGCCAGCCGTTTTCTAAAAAAAAAGCGATTAGTATTTTTATTTATCGCGCGCAGCCAGGCTTAAAACAGCGCACTAATGACACACCGCGCACGACTATTTTCACCTTACACTTTCAAGCATGACTCCCAGCCCTGCCTCCCGGTTTAAAAGCGCTCTTCTTTTCATCATTTTTTCTATGTTGGCCGGTCTTTTCTGGTGGCTTTTTTACGAGCGCTATTACCGTCATCAGGCGTGCATTGAAGCAGCAGCCTCCAGTTGCCTGACCGCTCAGGGAGCCAACCTGACCAGTGCGGGCATGGTGTGGGCACTCCCTGCTTTTATCCTGAGTGGCCTCGCCCTTTACTATCTTGGAAGATTGCTTTTTCGCCAGCACTTAAATAAATCTTAGCTATTTAAGATTGGCCTGAAAGAAGACTCAGCGTCAGCACGCGGACGGTATTCCCAGAGCAAAAGCACACTATACGCATACTGCTATAATGCGGCCCGGCAATTAGTGATCCTTTTGCCAATACCTCTTTCTGCAAGAAGAAGCCTTCATGAATAACACCGTACCAAGGTTTGGTCGGCGTCAATTTCTCAAAATTCTTGGTGCTGGGGCAGCTGCGCTGTCAGCGACCGCGATGGGACTTTCGACAGCCGCTGCTCAAGTTTCCGCCGCCGTTCGGCCCTACAAATTACTGCGCTCCAAAGAGACCCGAAACAACTGTACGTATTGTTCGGTCGGCTGCGGCATCTTGATGTATTCCTTGGGAGATGGCGCCAAAAACGCGAAACCACGCATCTTTCATATCGAGGGCGATCCGGATCATCCGGTCAGCCGCGGCTCGCTCTGTCCTAAAGGGGCAGGCCTGCTGGACATGATCCACTCTAAAAACCGCCTGCTGCACCCCGAATACCGGGCGCCGGGCGCCAAAGAGTGGGTAAAGATCAGCTGGAGCGATGCCACCAAACGCATTGCGCGCCTTTTGAAAGACGACCGCGATGCCAACTTCATCGCCAAAAACGAACAAGGCCAGGTGGTCAACCGCTGGTTGTCCTCCGGCTTTCTGGCCTCGTCTGCCGCCTCCAATGAAACCGGCTTGCTGGATTTCAAATTTACCCGTGCTTTAGGGATGTTGGGCATCGACTGCCAGGCACGACTGTGCCACGCCCCTACCGTATCTGCCTTGGCACCCAGCTTTGGGCGCGGTGCCATGACCAACCATTGGGTGGACATCAAGAACGCCAACGTGGTGATCGTGATGGGCGGCAACCCGGCTGAAGCACACCCGGTAGGCTTTAAATGGGTAATCGAGGCCAAGATCAAAAACAAAGCCAAGGTCATTGTGGTGGACCCGCGCTTTAACCGTACCGCGGCCGTGGCAGATATTTTCTCGCCCATTCGCGCCGGTTCCGACACCGCCTTTCTGATGGGCATGGTGCGTTGGCTCTTGGACAATGACAAGATCCAGCACGACTATGTACGTGCCTACACCAACGCCTCATTGATTGTGCGCGATGACTTCGCCTTTGATGAAGGCCTGTTCTCCGGCTTTGATCCGAAAACAAAGGTCTACGACAAGTCCTCCTGGACGTACGCCCTTGACGACAATGGCCAGGTGATGCGTGATCCCAGCATGACGCATCCGCGCTCCGTGCTGCAGCTGCTCAAGGCGCACGTAGACCGCTACACACCCGAAGTGGTCGAGAACATCACAGGCGTCAAACAAGCGGATTTCCTGCAAATTGCTGAAATCATTGGCTCCTGTTCGGCCAAGAACAAGACCCTGACCTGGCTTTACGCGCTGGGCTGGACTCACCACACCGGGGGCGCCCAGATCATCCGTGGCGCAGCCATGATTCAGCTTTTGCTGGGCAATATCGGCATGGCCGGAGGCGGCGTGAACGCTTTACGCGGACACTCCAACATCCAGGGCTATACCGACTTAGGTCTGCTTTCCCTGCGTGTGCCGGGCTACATGAACCTGCCTTCGGACAGTCAACAAAGTCTGGCTCAGTATCTGGAAGAGACAACGCCCAAAGATGTGCTGCCAGGACAAGTCAATTACTGGAAGCACACGCCCAAGTTTTTCATCTCTTTGCTGAAAAACCTGTATGGCAAGCACGCCACGCCGGACAATGATTTCGCTTTTGACATGTTGCCCAAGTGGGACCGCAGCTACGACATGCTGGCCTACTTTGACATGATGTATGAGGGCAAGGTCAACGGTTACTTTGCCCAAGGCTTTAACCCACTGGCCGCCATGCCGGACAAGAACAAGACCTCCAAGGCCTTGTCCAAGCTGAAGTTCCTGGTGATTGTGGACCCGCTGGTCACCGAGACCTCCAACTTCTGGCGCAACGAAGGACAGTTCAACGACGTCAAGACCGAAGAGATCATGACGGAAGTGTTCCGTCTGCCCTCCAACTGCTTTGCTGAAGAAGACGGCTCTATCGTGAACTCGGGCCGTTGGCTGCAATGGCACTACGCCGGTCAGCAGCCTCCCGGCGATGCCCGTCATGACCCCAATATTTTGGGCGAAATCATGATGGAATTGCGCCGTCTGTACGAAGAAGAAGGCGGCGCCTGTCCCGAGCAAGTCCTGAGCATGACTTGGGACAGCGACACCTACCACGACCCGCATTTCCCGCATCCAGAAGAAGTGGCGAAAGAGGCAAACGGCTATGCGCTGGCTGATGTCTTTGATGAAGACGGCAAGCAGATTTTGCGTAAAGGCCAGCTTCTGGACAACTTCGCGCAATTGCGCGATGACGGCACTACACAGAGCTACTGCTGGGTCTTTGCCGGTTCCTGGACGGAGAAAGGCAACCAGATGGCCAATCGGGACAATACCGATACGGGCCTGGGCAATACTCCGGGCTGGGCGTGGGCCTGGCCTGCCAACCGCCGTATTTTGTACAACCGCGCCTCCATGGACGAAATGGGTAATCCGTGGGACCCGCAGCGCCAGATCCTGCATTGGGACGGCAAGCAATGGACAGGTTCGGATATCCCGGACTTTCCCGCCAACCTGCCCCCCGGCAGCCCGGCGTCACCGTTCATCATGCTGCCTGAAGGTCTGGGCCGCCTGTTCTCGGAAAAAGGCATTAACGATGGCCCCTTCCCCGAGCACTACGAGCCGGTGGAAAGCCCGATCGCCAAAAACCCGCTGCATGAAAAGGTGACGCATAACCCGACGGCCCGGATTCTGTCCAACGATGCTGAACGCATGGGCAATCGCCACGATTACCCCTATGTTGCGACCACCTATTCGATCACCGAGTTGTTCCGCCACTGGACCAAGCACTCTTATCTGAATGCCATGTTGCAACCAGAACAGTTCATCGAAATCGGTGAGCAACTGGCGGCTGAAAAAGGCATTAGCCACGGCGATACCGTCAAAGTCACGACCAAGCGCGGCTACATCACCGCCAAAGCCGTGGTGACCAAGCGCATGCGCACGCTGACCGTTGCGGGTCAGGAAGTCCAGCAGATCGGGATTCCGTGCCACTGGGGCTTTGAAGGCGAAACCCGCAAGGGCTTTCTTGCCAATACCCTGGCTCCCGGCGTGGGCGATGCCAATACGCAAACACCGGAGTTCAAGGCCTTCCTTGTCAATGTCGAGAAAATGAAGGGAGCCACGGCATGAATTCGCAAAACATAGTGCGCCGCTCGGCGACCAATGCCATCACACCGGCCCCGCAGGTACGCGACCACCAGATGGAAGTGGCCAAGCTGATTGACGTATCAATCTGTATTGGTTGCAAAGCCTGTCAGGTTGCCTGCAATGAATGGAATGACTTGCGCGGTGAAGTGGAAGAGAACGTTGGGGTGTATGACAACCCCAGCGACCTGACACCCGACAGCTGGACCCTGATGCGCTTTACCGAGCACGAGGATGAGGCTGGCAAGCTGGAATGGTTGATTCGCAAAGACGGCTGCATGCACTGCGAAGACCCCGGCTGCCTGAAAGCCTGCCCGGTGCCCGGCGCCATCGTTCAATACGCCAATGGCATTGTGGATTTCCAGTCCGACCTGTGTGTGGGCTGCGGTTACTGCGTGGCAGGTTGCCCTTTTGACGTGCCGCGCATCTCCAAAAAAGACCACAAAGCCTATAAGTGCACCCTGTGTTCGGATCGTGTGTCAGTAGGACAGGCCCCAGCTTGTGCCAAGACCTGCCCGACCGGCGCGATTGCCTTTGGCTCCAAACAGGAGATGAAGGATCTGGCCGCCAGCCGTATCGAGGACTTGAACGAACGCGGCTATGAAAACGCCGGCCTGTACGACCCGCAGGGCGTAGGCGGTACGCACGTGATGTATGTACTGCAACACGCCGATGATCCGCAGCGCTACGCAGGTTTGCCTAAAGACCCGCAAATCAGCTCTGTGGTGGGAGGCTGGAAAGATGTACTTAAACCGGCGGCTGCCATAGCAGGCGCCGTAGCTGTTGCCGGTATGGCTGCTCACTTCATTGGCGTGGGCCCGAACAGCGTCGACGAAAACGAAGATGAGCACGACAGCGAACAGGAAACCAAAACCGCTGAAGGAGGGAATCATGTCCAAGAAAAATAATCTTGTTCTACGCACCAAGTTCCCCGAGCGGCTTTGCCACTGGGCCGTGGTGGTCTGCTTTTTCCTGGCGGCCACCTCGGGGCTGTCCTGGTTCTTTCCCACCTTTTCCTGGCTCAGTTCCTTTCTGGGCACACCGCAAATGGCGCGTGTCCTGCATCCCTTTTTAGGCATCGCCGTGTTTGTCGGGCTTTGCTATATGTTTGTACGTTTCGTGAAGTACAACCTGCCTGCCAAAACGGACCTGATCTGGTTTCGCAACGTCAAAAGCGTCGTCCTGAACAAGGTGGAACAGCCTTTGCAAATCGGTAAATACAATGCCGGTCAAAAAGTGCTGTTCTGGCTGATCATGAGTTCCATCGTGGCCTTGCTGGTGTCGGGCCTGATCATGTGGCGCGCCTACTTTGCCGAGTTCTTTTCCATTCCCGTGCTACGGCTGGCGATCCTGATCCACTCGATTGCGGGAATCGGTTTGATTCTGCTGATTCTGGGCCATATCTACCTGGCAATTTGGGTGCGTGGCTCCATCACCGGCATGGTGACGGGCTATGTCTCCAAAAACTGGATACGTCACCACCACGATCGCTGGCACGAGGAACTCAAAACGAACGAGAGCAAAACAAAGCGAGGCAAAGCATGAACGAAATCCCTGTGATCCGTTCAGTTCCTTCCGAGGAATCCACACGCCACTTTGATCCCATTCTTCGTCCTGAATTGCAGGCACTTTACACCGCCCGCGCCGCCCGATTGCGCGAACTGGCCCAAGGCCACGAGCTAGAAGCCTATTTGCGTCTGGCTGCGGATGTGGCACAAGCACAGGCACAGGCACAGGCACAGGCACAGGCACAGGCACAGGCACAGGCACAGGCACAGGCAGTAGTTTCGCCCGAAAGCCGTTCCGATGCGCTAGCCATTGACCCTGTGGAGATTGCTCGCCAAGGCGCCTGGCTGGCGCATCTGGATACGCTGCTGGCCCAACTGGCACCTGACGCATCACCTGCCATCACCCCTCATCTGGATGCTCTGCGTGCCATGAGCTTCCAGACTCGTCTGGAAGCAGGCCTGGCTCTGGCACAGAACCAGTTTGATGCAGTCTCCGAAGCATTGGCTCCTTTCCTGTGGGCTGCCTTGTCCCTGGAAGTGGCCTTGGCTGCTCGGGCAGTTCCTCTGCCGGCGGCCAGCGACGAAGAGTCCGCCAGCTGCCCAGTTTGTGGCAGTGCGCCGATAGCCAGCCTGATTCATAAAGGCACTCGTCAGGGCCTGCGCTATTTGCATTGTTCTTTGTGCGAGTGCGAATGGCATATGGTTCGCGCCAAGTGCACCAATTGCGGGGATGCTGGCCAGCTCGACTACCTGAGCTTTGACACCACCGAAGCGGTGGTACGTGCAGAAAGCTGTGGTCATTGCCATAGCTACCTGAAGGTCATCTCTCAGGAACGTGCAGCCGATGCTGAAACCGTGGCCGACGATCTGGCAACGCTGGTGCTGGATGATGCGGCAACAGAAGAAGGCTTTGGTCGCACAGGGCTGAATCCTTTCGCCCTGCCCGACCAGTCCCTGTAAAGATGAGCCCGGGTTGGCTGCAAACTAACCCGGGTTTATTCATCACCTTTACACACCCATCTCCCTACGCTTCAAGCACCAAGCCTGCTGCTCTGGCTATCCACCGCAGTTTCTAAAGCAGGCGGGCTGCGCACTCGCACACATGCGAATACGCCCGCTGCTCAGCACTCTCATCAGCCTTCGCCCCAGCCACTCACCAGACGCCCAGGTAGTCCTTGCACTTTACCGACTGCGGCGTATCAGTCCCTCTTCCCTATCTCTGCCCCTGTCTGCTTTTAAGCAGGATCAGCGGATGTGCGGCAGGAAAACTCCCTGACATCAAGACCGAAATTTGTTTTACGGGTATTTGTTTTCTATCCTCACACAAACCCTATAATCAAGAATGATTCCTGTTTAGACTTCTGTGATTTGATCCCGATGAAGACATCCCTGCCCCGCCTTCTGATCAGTGCCGCCACGCTCTGCCTGGCCTTCTCCCTGCCCACCCAAGCCCAAGAAAATCAGAACACTCGCCCCTGGAACGAGACCGTTGGGCCCACCATTGTGGACCAACAACAAAATCTCTATCGTTTTGAAACGCTGCTGATGTCCTCGGAAGACGGCAAACGGCGCTACAAAATACAAATTGGTACGCCAAACCGCCCTGCTCCCGCAACCGGGCATCCGGTGATTTATATGGTGGATGGCAATGCCGCCATGGCCAGCATTAGCCTGGACGACCTGAAAGCGATCGACGCGCTAACGGCCCCGGTACTGGTGGCCATTGGCTACGACACTGAAGCCCGCCACGATGTGCTCGCCCGCTCCTTTGATTACACGCCTCCCGTGACGGAGAACGGCGTGAGCAAAACCGTTGAAGTACGCGGACGTTTGGGCGGCGGAGCGGATATCTTTTTGGACTACATCGAAAAACATATCAAACCGGCGGTAGAGGCGCGCGAATCCATAGACCGTTCCCGACAAACACTTTGGGGGCATTCTTACGGGGGCTTGTTCACACTGCATGCGTTGTTTACCCATCCCGACCTGTACCAGCGTTACGTCGCCGGTGATCCGTCCTTGTGGTGGCATGAGGGTGTTTTAGTGCAGACGGCCAAGGCTTTTGACACCACTCGGGCGAAAGACAAGCAAGTCGCCATTATGGTGGGTGGCCAACGCAGGAATACGTCCATGAATAATGCGGCAGCTCAATGGTCAACGCAGGATTTGGCGAAGCACTTGCAGCAGGCTGGTCTGAACGTCAGCTATGAAAACTTTAGCGAACTGAACCACGGACAGATGCTGGCCGCATCCTTGAAACCCGCGCTGCGTATCGCTGCCCAGCCGTGATGCTTTTTTAAAGACACCACGGCTATCAGCTTTGTCCGAGCAGCCCGTCAAGGGCGCTCGGTCACGCCTAGAATAGCGCCGCCGGGCAATTTCAAGACATTGAAAGGCGCGGGTTCAATTACCGCTCCGTGCGCATGAATGCCATCAATGACAGTCGCCATTTTTTCCTCGATCAAACCAGGATTAAAGGCGGTCGCCCGCGTCCAGCTGCCATCCTCTGCCATGGCAAACGTCACACCATTCACCATGGTATCGCTCGCCAAGATAATGACCTCATCTCCCGGGACGGAAGGCAGCAAGTCCGCAAAAACCAGCAAGCAATCCGGATGGCCAGCAGGAGTCTTGCTTAGGCAGGCTCTGGCCAGATAGGCGATCTCCCATCCCGGATAGCTCTCAATAAAAGGTTTGAGCAAAGGATGATTGGCTGGTGAGCTAGGCATGGTTTCAAGCAGAATCTGCTTGGCCTGCTCTTCGCTGAACTCCCAGGGTTCCGATGTCTGATCTGGAGATGGAGGGCCCTCTTCTTCCTCTAGTTCTACGTCCAGCAAACCCTGCTCAACTAAAGAGCGCAACGCCTCCTGGCCCGGCAGCCCCCAGCCCACTCTCATTTGTATCTCCGGAAAATCGGCCGCCGTTAGTTCGCCCGATTTGAACCTTTCCACCTGCGAGGCCACCGACAAAGACTCGGGAGACAGTATCCGGGACAACCAGAGCACGGCCAGCACGATCAGTACCATGGCCATCCAGATATTGGAGCGGCGCACTCGCGACATCCAATCCCGAGCATGGCAGGCAGCCCAGAAATAACTCAATCCATATCCAGCCGCGACAAGTGCCGCTGTCATGGCGCTGACTCGGGCTGGGGTCCAGCCATACTGCGAGACCCGAGACACGATCGCCCACAAAGCCACCGCAGCCAAAACGGGCATGACAATGCCCAGCAAGCGCGCCGAAGCACGCAGCAAAGGGGTTGCACTCGCATTAGCGTCTTCATCGGCCACTACAGCAGATACCAGGGTGGACGCCCCCAATACCGCCGCCACGCACAGTGCTGCCAAGGGCAGGCCTTCGCCTGTACGCCAAGGCAAAGCCACAATAAAGACCAGCATCACCAGCAGCAGAACGGGAGTGAGCAAACGCAGCAATTTCAGCAATATAAGCGGCGACAGCAAGCCATCTGATTCCGAGGCTATCGCCAAGCCCGCCCCCACCAAGCCGCCAGACACCACGGCTGCGACAGTCGGCTCCAGTAACACATCCGCCAGAAAGGTAATGCCCACAAAGCTCAGCAGTAGATGGCTCGCCATCAGTACGCCCCAGGCAAGCCCGCAAAACAGCATCGCCACCGCCCAGGAGCACACCATGGACCAACTGACATCAAACAGGCGCCGGTAATTACGCCAATCCTGACGCCGCTCGGCCATTACGGCCAGAAACGGCAACGTAATAGTCGACAACAAGCTGATCCCCACCCCCATCTGCGGTGCAAGCAAAAAACCGTCTATATCCGCGTAACCGCCTAGCCCCTGAAAGCTTAGAACAGCCCCCAGCACTGCCAGTCCCAAAGCGGCTAGCAAGGATTTGCGCAGCGGCAAGTACATCAATAAAGACATGGCTGCCACACCAAAAATCCCGACCCCGAAAAGCAAGGCGATCCAAAACCGCACTTGCTGCAAATCTGACGTCATCAAACTGACGAACGCAAACCATTCGAGCAGGGCCAGCAGCGCACCGGCCAGAGACAAAGTCAGGGTTCGCCGGTTCTGTAGAGAGGAAAGTGGTATCGCAATCATGGTGAATAAAAAGCAGTCGATTCAACTAGGACAGCATATGGAAGATCACCATCGCTGACAGCGTCAAGGCACAGCAAAAACGTAGCGCTGTGCCCTGCCAAACCCGGCTAGTTTAGTACGATGGATGCGCGTCAGACCCGCATTGGGCCTGAAGTGTACGGCCCCCTCTTGTAAGCAGACGTTAGGCTCTGGCATAAGCTGCTTGCAGACCTGAAAGCCTTAACACGCCAATGCGTTCAGCAATGCGCCGGGCAGCAGCATCACCAAAAGAGTTTCCGCTTAAGGGGAGCGATATGCTTTGCCTGATCCAAGCCCTTTCGCCGATAAGATCCCCGAACCAAATTCTCCTGCCAAGGCCAGCCGCACGTTTTTTCAGAACAAAAAAAACCTGAGCCGGCACAGCACCGGACTCAGGCAAAAAGGTTTCCGCTGTTAGCGGTCTATCAGAACGCGGCGCTGTAAATTGCGAAAGCGTCGTCTTCGGTCACGTCGCGCGGGTTATTGCCCAGCAGACGAGTTTGTTTCATGGCTTCTTGAGCCATGCGGCGCAGGTCGCTTTCTTTGATGCCTACTTCGCGCAGTTGACGCTCGATGCCGGTATCAATGGCGATCTGTTCCATGAAGTTGATGAAGGCTTCTGTCTTGGAGGTGTCGTCGCCCTGAATGCCTGGCATCAGTACCTCAGCCAGTTCGGCATACAGCGGGGCTGCAGCCGGAGCGTTGAAGCGCAGTACGTGGGGCAGAACCAGGGAGTTCGACAAGCCATGTGGTACGTGGAAAATACCGCCGATTGGGTAAGCCAGTGCATGTACAGCCCCCACCGGGGCGTTGGCAAACGCTTGGCCGGCCAAGGTCGCGCCCAGCAAGATGTCCTGACGGGCTGCAGCGTCCTGGCCGTTGCGACAAACGTGCACCAGTTTGTTGCCAATCAGGCTCAGGGCTTGTTTAGCCAAGTTGTCCGATAGCGGGTTTTTCAGGATGCGGCTGGTGTAAGCCTCGATGGCATGCACCATGGCATCAATACCGGTTGCCGCCGTAATACGTGGGGGCAAGCCCAAGGTCAGCTGCGAGTCCAGAATCGCCAGATCCGCGTACAGCTCGGGAGCAACTACGCCGGACTTGGTGGTTTCGCCGGTTGTCACGATGGAGATCGGCGTAACTTCCGAGCCAGTTCCTGCGGTGGTCGGGATCTGCACCAAAGGCAAGCGCGAACCGCGCACATTGCCAATGCCGTACATCTCTTGCAGGGGCTGATCCGTGGCCAGCAAGACGGCCAGCAATTTGGCTACGTCCATGGACGAACCGCCACCCAGACCGACAACAATTTCTGTCTTGGCCTGACGGGCGCGCTCGGTCGCTTGCAAGATGATGTGCTCGGGTGGATCGGCAATAACATCGTCAATCACTTGCACGGTCCAGCCCTTGGCCTTCAAATCAGCCAGGGCAGGATCCAGCAAGCCGCTTTCGTGCAGGAAGCGGTCGGTCACCAGGCACACGCGCTCTTGCGAGAAACGTTGGCGCAGGATTTGACCGAGCCGGGCAGCGGCTCCGCTTTCAACATAAATAGCGGGGGTGGTTCTGAACTCGAATGCCGACATGGGCTTTCTCCTTAAGGTATGGCGGGCTGCGGTACTTCGATACGGCCGCGGTCCATCCGGTAGGTGTAATCGATCACATTGCCGGCGTGCTGCAAGTCAGCACCCGACAACAAGGCACTGAAGCCCTCTTTGCTAAGCTCGCCCACCACTTCTGCAATACGCTTGGACAGCGCAGGGGCGACACCCTCAAAAGGCTCATCCAGCAACAGCAGCTTGTCTGCCGTCATCAAGGCACGGCCAATGGCGACCAGCTTTTGCTGACCACCGGACAATTGCAAAGCACGGCGTGGGCCAAAGACTTTCAATTCAGGGATGATGCGCCAGACACGGTCCAGACGCTCTTCAATATCCTGGGATTTCAGGGCCCAGGCGGGCAGGCGAATGTTCTCTTCCACGCTCAGCTCGGGGATCAATTTACGATCCTCGGGGGCAAAACCCATGCCCAGGCTGGTACGACGGTAGGCTGGCATCTTGGCCAGTTCCTGACCGTCAAACTGAATCGAGCCATTGTCTACGGCCAGCAAACCCATCACCGTACGCATCAGCGTGGTTTTACCCGCACCGTTACGACCGGCCAGACCCACGATCTGACCTTGGCGCACTTGCAGGTTCACCTGACGCAAGATGCTGGTGGGGCCAATGCGTACATCCAGATTTTTGACATCAAGCAACATTATCGGCCTCCTGTTTATTGCGTCCCACCGGCTCGCCGATGATGTATTCACGAACCTGCTCATGAGCCAGCACTTCATCAGGAGTGCCGTTAGCCAAAATGGTGCCGTCATAGAAAGCCAGCACGCGATCGCTGTAGCGGCGCACGATTTCCATATCGTGCTCCACAAACAGAACCGTCACACCCGCATCGCGGACCACTTTCATGACACGGTCCATCACTTCAAATTTCTCGTCACTGGCCACGCCACTGGTGGGTTCGTCCAGCAAGAGCACTTTAGGCTGGGCCACCATGGCCAGCGCGATGTCCAGCAGTTTGCGAATCCCTTCTGGCAAGGTGCCCGCCTGGGACTGAGCAAAGGCGCTCAGACCAAAGCGTTCCAGGATCTCGCCTGCTTGCGACAGGGGCTGACGAGCCACGCCCAAAGCGATTTCCACGTTTTCCAGCGCGTTCAGGGAAGTGAACAGCTGAGGAATCTGGAAAGAGCGCGCAATCCCCAAACGGGTTACTTCCCGTGGCGGCAAACCTGTGATCTCACGACCGGCAAAAAAGATATTGCCGGAGTCCGGCTTCATATAGCCGGTCAACATGTTCACGAAGGTGGTTTTACCTGCGCCATTAGTACCGATCAGGCCCGTAATGGTTTGCGCATGGATATCAACGGTCATATCGCGTGCAGCGTGGACAGCGCCAAACTGCTTGCACAAACCTTTAGCAGAAATCAAGGGTGACTGACTCATGAGCGGGCCCCTGTCGGTGAAGAAGAGTCGGTGGTGTTAGCCGCAGCGTTGCGACGATTCAAGATGCTGATCAAGCCACCGGGCAAGAACACAATCAGGGCCAACATGCTGACACCCATGACGATCTGCCAAGTGTTGGGAGCGTATTGGTAAGCCAGTGTGCGAATCAGTTCCAGGCTCAAGGCACCCAGGAAAGGCGCGTAAGCATTGCGAGTACCGCCCAGCACAGCAATAAAGATGAACTCGCCCGACGTGGTCCAGAACGCCAGTTCAGGATCAACGTGGCCAATGCTCAGGGAGGACAAAGCACCGCCCAGACCGGCCAAAGCGGCGGCCAGCACATAGCTCAGATGAATATTGCGGTAAGCCGAAGCACCCAGGTATTCAACACGGATTTCATTGTCTTTGATCGCCGGGCCAAGACGGCCAGCGCGGCTGCGCAGGAAACCTTGCATGGCCCACAGCACCACGCCCACCAGCACCACGGTCAGGACAAACACGCCCGGACGCGACAGGGTTTCAGCAAAGGCGCCCCACATGAAAGAGGGAGCGTGCACGTTAAAGCCGTCACTACCACCCAGGCTGGGGTTACGCACCAGCAAGCCATACATGATCATGGACAAAGCCAGACTGAGCATGGCAAAGAAAATATCGCGGTAGCGCGCCAGCAAGAAACCCAGAACCCAGGCCAGCAGGGCTGCGCAGGCAGCCGCAAATGGCAACAGGATCAGGGCTTCACGCCAGTCCAGGTAGTTCATAGCCATGCCCACACCGTAGGCACCGATGCAGTAGTACAGGCCTTGACCGAAGGAGGCCAGACCCGAACGCAGCAAAAGGACGACGCCCAGGGCAACCAGGCCCTTGGCCAGCGCGACGGTGATCAGGAACTGCCAGGATGGCAAGCCAAAGCCCACGATCAGGGCGGCCACCGTAATGACCAGGGCAATCATGCCCTGCTTAAGGGTAATGTTGGTCTTGTTCATATCTTTCGGGCCTCGGCAGCAGCAAACAATCCTTTAGGACGGACGGCCAGCACCAATGCCATTACCGCGTAGATGGAGAAAAGTTCGATTTCAGGCCAGTAATGCACCGCAAACGAGCGCACCAGCCCAACAATCACAGCGCCCAATGCCGCACCGGGCAAAGAACCCAGGCCACCGATCACGACCACGGCAAAGGCCATCACAATGACCTCAACGCCCATGCCGGGAGCCACCGAAATCGTTGGAGCAGTCAGCGCACCGCCCAAGGCGGCCAGCGTGGCACCGGCAATAAAGGTCAGCAAGAAGTAGCGTTGTACGTTGATGCCCATGGCCTGGCTGACTTCGCGGTCGTGAATCACGGCCAGCAAGATGCGGCCTTGACGCGAATACTTCAGGAACAGGGTCAGGAACAGGCCAGCCAGAATGGCGGCCACAACGATCACAAAGCTGTAAGTGGGGTAGAACAAGTCACCGAATTCAACGTTACCCAACAAGCCATAGGGCTCGGCGATCACGTATGGATCAACGCCCCAGACCAGCTTGACGGTATCTTCCAGGATCAGGAAGACCGCATAGGTAATCAGCAAAGAGACCACCGGCTCTTCTTGATAGAAGAAGCGCAGCAAGCCGTATTCAATGACCAGACCCAGCACCAGACCGGCAATTACCGCGGCCAGGATCAGCATTAAATAGCTGCCATAAGGACTTTGATCGGTAGAGAGCCACTGCGTCACCATGGTGACGGCGGTATAGGCGCCAATGGTATAGAGGCTGCCGTGGGCCATGTTCAAGATCTTCATCACACCATAGATCAGCGTGAGTCCGACCGCGACCAGAAACAGCCAGGCGGCGTACATGATGCCATCTATTAAGGCAGCAGAAAGAAGAGACATAGTCGGTTTCTGTGGAAATGGAATAAAAAATGCCGCCACGCCTTCGGTTCGCTTCCCCTTGTGGAGGAGGCTTTTACCTTGGAGCGGCCAAGCGGTAAAAACCGGACATGCAAAACAAGGTCTTGCATGCCCGAATTTTCAAGGCAGCGTCCTGTTCAGGACGCTTGCGTCTATCAGTACTTCAAACCACCCTTGATCCAATCGATGGACTTGACGCCTTCGGGAGGAGTCACTTCTTCAGGTTTGAAGTGACGCAGATCGGTGTAGCTGATGACGCCGTTATCGTTTTTCACCACGCCCAAGGTCGTACCTTGAACGGCCTGGTGGCCTTGACCCAAGGACATCGTCACATCGCCCGATGGGCTCTCGAACGTCAGGTGTTCAAAGGCGCTGACCACTTGTTCGGTGGACGGTGCTTTGCCTTCGTTGGCAGCCTGGGCTTTTTCGTAAGCTGCTTTCAGACCCAACAAGGTTTGGGTCATCTTGTAGGACGGGTAGCTAGGATCGGCATTGAACTGATCGCGGTAGCTGGCACGCAACCAACGGTTCAATTCATTGTCAGGAGCGAAAGCGGCGTGTGGACCACGTGCACCAATAATGGTGCCGGTCGGAATCTGGTTCTTGGCACGGTGTGTCGCCGTTTCGCCCGCTGTCAGCACCGTCAAGGTGTTGCGGAACAGACCACGTGGCAAGGCTTGCACCACAAAGCCTTCCAGATCGCCACCCCAGAAGCTGGAGTGAATCACTTCCGGACGAGCCGCCATCAAGGAGGAAATTTCAGCGTTGTACTGGCCAGCGCCCAGCTTGGGCATTTGCGACGTTTTGGCTTCTACACCGGGCTTGAGGGCTTGCAATGTGCCTTCAAAGTCGTGCCAGGCATCTTGGCCCCAGGCGTAGTTCTGGTTGATACCGGCGTAGCTCTTGAGTTCTGGATTGCGTTCCAGCACAAAGCGGGCAGCGGCCACGTTATCCATGGTGGCGTGGGCCACGGGACGGAACACGTATTTGTAGCTGGCATCTTCAAACAGACGCGGTGTGCCGCAGTCAAAAATCAGTGTCAGTTTTTTCAGCTCTTCGGCAACAGGGGCAACGGCCAGGCAATCACCCGAGGAGATGTAGCCAACCACAATGTCCACGTTCTGTTGTTGAACCAGGTTGCGGTATTCACTGACCTGTTTGGCAGTACCACCGTTCTCATCAATGAACACCAGTTCAATGGGTGCACCACCCAGACCCTTGGTGTTGTAAGGAGCGGGAACCTTGCCTTCGTTCAGTTGAGCAGCAGTCAGTTCAGCGGCGTTTTTGGCAGGCACGCCAAAGGGACCGGAAGCCGCGCCGGACAAGAAGGTGACCACACCAATCTTGATGGGCTTGACGTCATCCGCGTTGGCAGTCGTGCTGGCCATGAGGCCAGCAGTGGCCAGTGTCAGGGCCAAAGTCAATTTTCGTGGGGTTGCAGACAGGATAGACATAGCGTCTCCTTATGTAGCTTATTGTGGGTTTCTGCTGATGGGGCGCTCTATCTATGAGAGCTGCCCCTTCGCTGCGCTAGGCGCGGGTATGTATCAACTTACAGCTGCTGGCACATGTATTTAATTTCCAGGTATTCGTCGATTCCATAGCGGGAACCTTCGCGACCCAGACCGGATTGCTTGACGCCGCCAAACGGAGCCACTTCGTTGGAAATCAAACCGGTATTGACGCCAACCATGCCGTATTCCAGCGCTTCGCCCATGCGCCAGGCACGTGCGTTGTCGCGGGTAAACAGGTAGGCAGCAAGACCATATTCGGTGTCATTGGCCATCGCGATTGCCTCTGCTTCGTCTTTGAAGCGGAACAAAGGCGCCACAGGGCCAAACAATTCTTCGTGTGCTACGCGCATGGCCGGCGTGGCATCACCCAAGACGGTGGGCGAGAAATACGTGCCCCCCAAGGAGTGAGGCTCACCGCCTTGCAGAACAGTGGCGCCATGCTCGACGGCGTCATCAATCAGCTCGCGCAGACGATTCACCGCTTTTTGTTCGATCAGCGGACCTTGTTCCACGCCCTCGTCCATGCCATTACCCACTTTCAGGGCAGCAACACGTTCGCTCAGTGCCTTGGCAAAGCGGTCGTAAATACCGTCTTGCACCAGGAAGCGGTTGGCACACACGCAGGTCTGGCCGCTGTTGCGGTACTTGGAGGCCATGGCCCCTTCAATCGCGGCGTCCAGATCAGCATCATCAAACACGACGAACGGGGCATTCCCACCCAGTTCCAGAGACAAGCGTTTGACGGTGGGAGCACATTGCGCCATCAACAAACGGCCCACTTCGGTGGAACCCGTGAAGGACAGCTTGCGCACGATGGGGCTCTCGGTCAGAGCAGCACCAATCACACGGGACTTGCCTGTCACCAACTGGAAAACACCGGCGGGGATGCCCACGCGTTCAGCCAGTACGGCCAGCGCCACGGCGGTCAGGGGAGTCAGGTCGGCGGGGCGAACAATAATGCTGCAACCGGCTGCCAGGGCAGGAGCTACCTTGCGGGTAATCATGGCCGCCGGGAAGTTCCAGGGAGTAATGGCAGCGCACACACCCACGGGCTGCTTGACCACCACAATGCGTTTGTCCGACTGGGGGTGACCCATCACATCGCCATAAACGCGTTTGGCTTCTTCGCTGAACCACTCCACAAAGGAGGCCGCGTACAGCACTTCGCCACGAGCTTCGGCCCAGGGCTTGCCCTGTTCCATGGTCATGATGGTGGCCAGGTCATCCGCATTGCCAACCATGGCATCGAACCAGGCGCGCAACAGCTTGGCGCGTTCGTGTCCACTGCGAGCCTTCCACTCGCGCTGAGCGATTTCAGCGTCGCTGATAACCGCTTCGATTTCTGCCGTGGCCAGGCTGGCGACATTGGCCAGGCACTCGCCCGTAGCAGGATTAAGAACGGCGAAGGTGTTGCCGTCGCCTGCCGAGACCCAACCCTGAGCGGTCCAGGACTGATCTTTAGCCAGGCTGGGATCCTTCAGTTTGCTAATCAATGATGCCGCGATATTGTTCATTATGCTGAACCTGTTTCTCTTATAGTGAACTTGATAGAATTATAGGAGCCGAAAAATCGTGGCGTCAACGAATAGCCTTACGGGTTTACCCGTAGGTCATCCATTGCCGTATTTTTTGTTTTGGGGTATTTGAAGGCACAATGTAGCGCTGGCATCCAAGCGGCAAATCTGGCCTAATTCAGGGCCTGTACGCCTGGTCTGCGGGCTCCATGCCCAGTGAGATGCTTCTTGCAGTGCTGACAGAACCTTGCCCCTATTTCCAGAGTTCAGCCCCGGCCACCCGGGCTTATTGGACTTCCTGTGTGTCGTTATGGAGTTAGTCGTAGTGGAAGAGAAGAAACTGGTTCCGGCTGTAGTACGTGCAGTCACTGTGCTGGACGAATTGGCGGCATCGCCGGAGCCCCTGTCATTCACGGACCTGGTCAAACGCCTGGGTATGCCCAAGAGCTCTTTGTACGGGCTGTGCACCACCCTGCTGGACCTGCATCTGATTCGCAAGCTGGAAAATGGCAGTTTCACGCTGGGAACGCACGTCATGGGCTGGGCCAATGCCTTCCTGTCTCAGTTGGATCTGACACAAGAGTTTTTTGCGGCCTGGGACGATATGCGCGTCCTGCCTGAAGAAACCATTACCTTGTCCATTCTGGATGGCGAAGATGTGGTCTATATTGCCTGTCGCAACGGCACCCGCCCCCTGGGTTTCACCTTTCGCGCCGGCATGCGTTTACCGGCGGTCTACACCGCTACCGGCAAAGCCATGCTCAGTACCTTGCAAGGGCAAGATCTGGAACATGCCTTAAATCACCCCTGGCCCGAGCCCTTGACCGCACATGGTCCGCGCAGCAAAGATGATTTGATGGTGGAGCTGAACGATGTGCAACGCCTGGGTTATTCAGTAGATGCCTGTGGCGTGCGCGACGGCATGCACTGCTTTGGGGCAGCCGTATTTGATTCCAATAACCGTGCTGCAGTAGCTGGCGTAGCGGTCAGTTTGCTGACCCAGGAAGCCGACGAAGCCGCTCAACGCCGTGCGGGTGAAGCCATGCGCAAGTTGGCCAATCGCTTGTCGGAACGGCTGGGTGCATCGCGCAAAGCCTGATATCCTCCCGCCAGGGAACACAATCGTTATTCACGGGGCAATTCTTTGCCCCTGATTATTGAGCTGACCAAACAGCGCGCTCATCCAGCCTGTATAGAGCTCAACCACACAGCCCGCTACCTTTCCCCTTACCGCAACGTGCTGCGCCTACCCAAGACCTCAAACTCTGGGACAGGTACGGCTTGTGCAGCGGCACAAAGCGGGCTGTGCTCATCCCCTCATCAAGCGATCCGTTCTATTTCCCAGCGATTGGTCCGCAAACGGTAAACTGTCGCTAAATCCTTTATTTTGCAGTTCTTTTTGATGTCACCCATCGTGCCCCATACCTCCTTTAACACCCTCCCCCTTCTGCCCGCCTTGCTCGAGACCCTGGATAGCCTGGGTTTCGAAAAAATGACGGCAATCCAGGAACAAAGCCTGCCGCTGATTTTGCAAGGCCGCGACTTGATTGCCCAAGCCAAGACGGGTAGCGGCAAAACCGCCGCCTTTGGGCTGGGCCTGCTGCAAACGCTGAATCCCAGCAAGCTGGCTCCCCAGGCGCTGGTCATTTGCCCGACGCGGGAGCTGGCCGATCAAGTCACCAGCGAACTGCGCCGACTGGCCCGTCAAATTCCAAACGTGCGCATGTTGACGCTGTGCGGCGGTGTGCCATCGCGCCCGCAAACAGAAGCCTTGCGTAACGGCGCACACGTCGTCGTTGGCACCCCAGGCCGCATTCAGGACCATCTGGACCGAGGCAATCTGGACTTGGCCTCCCTGAAAACATTGGTACTGGATGAAGCTGACCGCATGGTGGATATGGGCTTTCATGACGACATCGTGGCCATTGCTTCGCATTGCCCGCCCCGTCGCCAGACCCTGCTGTTTTCGGCTACTTACCCGGAAAACATCCGTAACTTGAGCGCACGCTTTTTGCACAAGCCCGCTGAAGTCAAAGTCGAGGCCCAGCACGACTCCAACCAGATCGAACAGATCTTCTACGAAGTCCACCCCGAGCACCGTTTGGCCGCGGTTGTCACCTTGCTGGAACACTTCCGCCCTGCTTCCACCCTGGTGTTTTGCAATACCAAAATGCGCTGTCAGGAAGTAGTGGAAGAGCTGCTGGCCGAAGGCATCCGCGCCCAAGCCCTGACTGGTGATCTGGAGCAACGGGACCGTGACGAAGTTCTGATTCAATTTGCCAACCAAAGCTGCGCCGTTCTGGTTGCAACCGATGTGGCTTCGCGTGGGCTGGATATCCAGAATCTGGAAGCCGTCATCAACGTGGACGTCACCAAAGACACTGAAGTGCACGTTCACCGCGTGGGCCGCAGTGGCCGTGGCGACCAGAAAGGCCTGGCTTTAAGCCTGGTGTCCCGCAATGAAATGCGCTGGGTCACCCTGATCGAGCAATACCAAGGCCGCGATCTGAAATGGGGCAATCTGAAAGCCTTGCGTCCGCGAAACCAAGAGAGCATGCAGGCCCCCATGATCACCTTGCTAATTCAGGGCGGCAAAAAAGACAAGCTGCGCCCCGGCGATTTGCTGGGTGCCTTGACCCGCGACGTGGGTTTGACAGGCGATCAAGTCGGGAAAATTGCCATTACGGAGTCCAGCTCCTATGTGGCTTTGGATCGCAAGATTGCCCGCCAATTCTTTGATCGCATTGCCGAAACCAATATCAAAGGCCGTCGCTTTCGCATGCGCTTTTTGGAAGATAAATAAACAGGGCTGCTGTAGAGCCTGAAGCAAGGACCGGCAACACCGACACACTGGCCTAGTAGTTTTTAATGGCCAGTGCCGTTGCCGGGTAAACTGACTGCTGCATTTCATACCAGCGGTCAGCGGCTATTAACTGACGAAGCCAAGTTATAGAAAATAAGCGCAGCAAAAAAAATATATATAAGCTGCAATTAAAAAACGCTGCACGATAAAATTTGTTAGCATCAACTAAAACCAAGCCATCCAAACCTCAGAAACAAAGAGAAAACAGCCATAAGATCGTTAGCTAATTAACAAGACGCAAAAAAAGGAAAAGCCATGAACAAGCAAGTTTTTTCCGCAACTGCAACGTTAATAGACAAACTAAAGGTTGAGTGCTCCTCTAGGTATTTTTCCATTCTTCTGAATGAACCCAGCAATCTGAACGATAAAAATGGTGGTATGACTCCGCTGGAGGCACTGCTTTCATCAATTGGTGCATGCAAATGCATTGTTGCGAAAAGCTTTGCAAAGAGACAAAAGATCGACTTAATTGATATCCAAATAAAGATGGATGGTGAAATCGATATTGATGGATTCAACGGAATCAACAAAGAAGCAAAAATGGGATTTTATAAAATCTCATCCAAATACTATATTCAGGCCAACAATAGCGATGAAGAAATAGAAAACTTTGTCCAATTTATTGAAAGAACCTGCCCGGTCCTGGACACAATCATCAATACACCTGAGATCTCTAACGAGATCAATATTATTAGAAAATAAGATCAAGCCGGTATTTTTGTAGAAAATACTGCAGCCTGTATGAGCAACTACATACAGGCGATCTTGTTGGGAGCCTGTTTCAAAGGACTGGCCGCTGCAGGTGCCGAACCATGCCAGCGAGCCAGTTCACGTATGCGCTCTAATAGGCTGGCCGCCGCTTCGCTCAAGCTGGCGGTATCTCGTGGATAGGCCATCAAAAGCTCGCAACGCGGGCCACCGCCAATCAAGGGCCGCGACACCACATTCTTGGGCATGAAATATTCGGCATACGTGGGCAGCAAGGTATAACCCAAGCCCGCAGCCACCAAGTTAATGCTCATCAAAGGATTAGCCGAGTTGTAGATATGTTCGGGCACCACTTTATGGTGGGCCAGATAGCGCGCCAGCACATCGTGCATGGAGCGTCCATATGAGCGGTCCACCGCAATCATGGGCAAGCGATGCAAACGGGCCGGGGGTACCAGGCTATAGGCTTCCAGCCTGTGGCCTTGCGGCAGGTAGACTCGCAAAGGTTCATCCAGCACCACCTCGCTACAGACATTGCTGGCTCGCACGGGGCCACGCATAAAGCCCAGATCCAGCTCCCCCCTGGCCATCGCCCCCTCCTGCTCATTGGACGTCAGGCTGCGCAACACCACGTCCACCTGCGGGAAAGCAGCACGAAAGGCAGGGAGCACTGCCGGAAAGATACGTACTTCCGCTGCTGGTACAAAACCTATCGTCAAGACCTCTCGTGCCTGCGAGGCAGCCTTGCCAGCGCGCAGCACCGCCTCCTCCACTTTTTGCAGAATCTCCCGAGCATCATCCAGGAACACGGCCCCTGCGTCCGTCAACTCCACTTTGCGACGGGTGCGGTTCAGCAAGGGATAGCCAATCTCTTCCTCCAGATTGCGAACCTGCTCGCTTAATGAGGGTTGAGAGGTATACAGCCGCTCGGCAGCGCGGGTGAAATTCAACTCCTCCGCAACTGCAACGAAGTAACGCAAGTGCCGCAACTCCAAATTTGTCTCCTGTCTAATTGATTACTCCCTGCCCGGCTCAAGGCCTGGCAAGAGGGATTGCCCGCTGTGCCGTGATGCTCCAGAGCGAGCCTTTCTTGTAGGCACTATTGTCGCTGTTCCCAAGGCCAGAAATGCAGGCTTGATTCTCATTGTTGCAGCGCAGCAATTGAAGCTCTCGTAAACCCTAGGTGTCCGCAAGGCCGCATCAATACTGGCATTCCGTCTTAGACCATACCCGTAAAAGGGTTTTAAAGAAGACTTATCGGCCTGGCCGATTACACGATCTAAAGCAAGTATTGGTCGGATTCATTTCAAGCTTCTACATTTTGCCCTTAGCGACAAAAACCTATTTTGCAAAAGCACGCATTGCAATAGCGAGGAGCAAGCGATGGGAATCAACCCTGAAAAAATCGAAGCCTTGGTCGATGCACGGAACGGGCGTATCACCCCTTCCATTTACACCGATCCGGACCTGTACGAGCTGGAACTGGAACGCATCTTTGGCCGTACCTGGCTGTTTTTGTGTCACACCAGCCAGATTCCCAAAGCGGGGGACTTCTTCAATACCTATATGGGCGAGGACCCGATCATTGTTGTCCGTCAGAAAGACGGTTCGATCAAGGCCTTCCTGAACCAGTGCCGGCACCGCTCCATGCGCGTGTCCTACGCCGATTCGGGCAATACCAAAGCCTTTACCTGTCCCTACCACGGCTGGAGCTACGGCACCAATGGCGATCTGGTGGATGTGCCGCTGGAACCGCGTGCCTATCCGCAAGGCTTGTGCAAGGAAAAGTGGGGTCTGCAAGAGGTGACCCGGGTCAAAGTATACAAAGGCCTGGTGTTTGGTAACTGGGATGCCAGCGCCCCGGATCTTGAAGACTATATGGGCGACATCGCCTGGTATCTGGACGGGGTGTTGGACCGGCGCGAGGGCGGCACCGAAATCATTGGTGGCGTACAAAAGTGGCTTATTGACTGCAACTGGAAATTCCCGGCCGAGCAGTTTGCCTCTGACCAGTATCACGCCCTGTTCTCGCATGCTTCCGCCGTCCAGGTCCTGGGCCAGAAACCCGGTGACGAGGACAAGGCATTGGGCTCGGGCCAAACCGCACGCCCGGTCTGGGAGACCGCCAAGGATGCAGTGCAATATGGGCAGCGCGGCCATGGCAGTGGTTTCTTCTTTACCGAAAAACCGGATGCCAACGTATGGGTCGATGGCGAAGTGTCACAGTACTTTCGCGACACTTATGCCGAAGCCCACGAGCGACTGGGTGAAGTCCGTGCCCTGCGCCTGGCCGGTCACAACAATATGTTCCCCACCATGAGCTGGTTGAACGGCACAGCAACACTGCGTGTCTGGCATCCGCGTGGCCCCAATCAGGTGGAAGTCTGGGCCTTTTGCATTGCCGATGCTGCCGCCCCTGATGATGTGAAAGCCGCCTTCGAGCGCAGTGCCACCCGCGCCTTTGGGCCAGCCGGTTTCCTGGAACAGGACGACTCCGAAAACTGGGCTGAAATCCAGAAAATTCTGCGTGGAAAACGCGCTCGCGGCACCCAGCTGTGCATGGAAATGGGCCTGGGCAAGGAAACCCGCCGCAGCGATGGCGTACCCGGTGTCACCAACTACATCTTCTCCGAAACCGCTGCCCGTGGTCTGTACAAACACTGGGCTGACCTGATGGTGTCCGAGACCTGGGATGAAGTGCTGGAACGCAGCCGCGCCTACGAAGAGGAGTTGGTGAAATGAACGCCGTGATCGAAGAACCCATTCAGGCCGCCATCGTTGACCAGCAACTGCACCACGAGATTGCCGACTTCTTGTACATGGAGGCCGAACTGCTGGATGACTGGCAGTTCCGAGACTGGCTGGACCTGATGGCCGAGGATGTCCACTACCACATGCGCAGCACCACCAACGCGCAAACGCGCGATCGCCGCCGCAGTGTGCACCCCCCCTCCACCTGGATCTTTAACGACAACAAGTTCCAGTTGGAGCGCCGCGTGGCACGTCTGGAAACCGGCATGGCCTGGGCCGAGGAACCGCCGTCCCGCACGCGCCACTTCGTCAGCAATCTGCGCATCCGTCCAACGGTCGACGGCCAAGGCTACGAGATTCGCTGCAACTACATCCTGTATCGCGCGCAAAAAGAAAGAGACGAGACCTGGTACGCCGGCAAACGCATTGATTATGTGCGCCGCAGCCAGAACCGTTTTGGATGGGAGCTGTACGAACGCGAGATCGTTCTGGATCAGGTCGTCATTAGCTCCCACAACTTAAGCGTTCTGTTCTGAACCTGCTTATTTTCCAATGTTGACTGATATGACCCGCATTACTGCATGTGAAACCGGTGCGCTGGCCGATGGCGAAGCACTGAAGATAGACACTCCCGAGCACCAGATTGCCTTGTTCAATATTGGTGGCACCTTCTATGCCACTGACGACCGCTGTACTCACGGCAACGCATCCATGTCCGAAGGCTATATCGAGGACGACGGCACGGTGGAATGCCCTTTGCACGCGGCCCGCTTTTGTCTGAAAACGGGAACGGCCCTGTGCCAGCCAGCGACAGAAGCACTGCGTACCTATCCGGTGATCATCAGCGAAGGCATGGTCTATATCGACCTGGAGGCCCAGGCATGAACGGCTGGCTACAAAACGAAGTCGTCCTGATTACCGGTGGCGGCTCTGGCCTGGGTTTGGCCTTGGTGGAACGCTTCCTGAAAGAAGGTGCCCTTATTGCGGTGCTGGAACGCTCGGCAGAAAAGTGCGCCCAACTGGAGCAGCTCTTTGGGGGTGCCGTCTTGGCGATACAAGGTGATGTGTGCAGTGCTGCGGACAACCAGAAAGCAGTACACGCGACGGTAGAGCGCTTTGGCAAGCTGGACTGCTTTATCGGCAATGCCGCGGTCTGGGATCACGGCGCGCGCTTGATCAACACCAGCATGGAGCAACTGGACAAAGGCTTTGACGAGCTGTTTGCCATCAACGTCAAAGGCTATCTGCTCGGCGCCAAGGCCGCCGCTGAAGAACTGGTGAAATCACGCGGCAGCATGATATTTACGCTAAGCAATTCCGCTTTTTACGCCGAAGGGGGTGGCCCTTTGTACACCGCCAGCAAACATGCCGCGGTCGGTCTGATTCGTGAACTGGCTTTTGAGCTGGCCCCCAAAGTACGGGTCAATGGCGTAGGCCCTTGCGGTATGAAAACGGATCTGCGCGGCCCGCAAGCCTTGGGGCAGCAAGACACCCGCATCATGGACTCGCGTTCGCCCGATGCCATCAAAGCCATTTTGCCTTTGCAGTTTTTCCCGGAGCCGGAAGAATTCACTGGCCCCTTTGTACTGCTGGCCTCCCGTCAAAACAACCAGACCTTGACCGGCGTCATGATCAATGCAGACGCAGGCTTGGGCATACGCGGAATCCGCAATGTGGCAGGCGGGATGGAGCTGTGATGCCGAAAACGCATATTGTGATTATTGGTGCAGGACAGGCTGGTGCCACCGCTGCAGCCGAACTGCGCAGCCGTGGCTTTGAAGGGGCCATCACCTTGGTAGGCGAAGAGCCCCACCTGCCCTACGAACGCCCACCTCTGTCCAAAGACGCCTTGCTGGCCCCAGAGCAGGCACAACTGACACTGCATCCGTCCAGCTACTACACAGAGCAAAGTATTGAACTGAAGCTAAGCGTCCGTGCCCTGGCAATTGATGCGGAAAATCGCTGCGTCAGCCTATCCACAGGTGAAAGACTGCATTACGACTCGCTCTTGCTGACAACCGGCGCCCAGGCCCGGCGTCTACCGGAACTGGATGCACTGAGCCCGGTATCGCATGTCTTGCGCACCCTGGACGATGCGAATCGCATTCGTGCCCAGGTCACACCGGGTAGCCATGCACTGCTAGTAGGGGCGGGAGTGATTGGTCTGGAACTGGCCTCCAGCCTAGTCGCCATGGGGGCCACAGTGGAGCTTATCGACCCGGCCACCCGCATCATGTCGCGCAATGCACCCCAGGTACTCAGCCAGTACCTACAGTCTGTGCATGAAGACCGTGGCGTTCGCTTTCAATTGGGAGCCCATGTTGAACACGCCCAGCTCAAGGACGACAAGCAGGTGGAGCTGAGCCTGTCCAACCGCAAAGTGCTAACGGGCGATCTGCTGATTTACGGCGTCGGTGTCACCATCAACACCACATTGGCCGATAGCGCCGGATTGCACACCGAGCAGGGTGCGATTGTGATTGATGAGCATGGCCGCAGCTCTGCCCCCCATATCTACGCCGCCGGCGACACCACCGTGCAAATTGGCCTGGATGGGCGCTGGCAGCGGCAGGAAACCTGGGAAAACGCCAACCGGCAAGCGGTGACAGCAGTATGCCACCTGCTGGGCCAGGAGCCATGCAAACCCACGCCCCCCTGGTTCTGGACCGATCAGTGCGATCTGAACATTCAATTTGCCGGTGATATGGGTGCTGCCCACTGGATCTTGCGTGGCACCTTGGAACAAGCGCCTTTTGTGCTGATTGGCCTGGACCCGGAAGGAGCCATTTGCGCAGCAATCACTGTCAATCAAGGACGCGATATGCGGCCGCTGAAAGAGCTGATTGAGCAAAGAGCCGTCTTGCCACTGGAAGTCTGGACCGATAACGCCCAGGCCCTACGCAATCTGGCCAAGCAAGTTGCACAGGCAACAAACAGCCCAAGCACGATCGCCGCACTGGCTGGCGAAGCAGTTGCCCCCGCACACCCATAATCAGAATCTGGAGACTGACATGCAGGCACACCTGGAGTGTCTTTCACACACGCCTTTACTGGGTCATCACGACCCGGCCCAAGCCGTACTGGACGAAGTTTTTGCGGTACAGAAAGCCGCCCGCGAACGCATTGCGGCCTTCAAGCCAGACCTGATCGTGCTCTTCACGCCCGATCACTTCAACGGCTTTTTCTACAACGTCATGCCCAGCTTTTGCATAGGCACAGGCGCGCATGCCATTGGTGATTTTGGCAGTCTGGCCGGACGCCTAAACGTACCTTTTGAACTGGCTACCGACTGTGCCACCCATGTGATCAACAGCGGTGTGGACGTGGCAATTTCGCACGATATGCAGGTCGATCACGGGGCGGCTTATCCACTGGAGCATCTGGTGGGCAGCCTGGACCACTACCCGGTTATCCCGGTTTTTATCAATTCGGTTGCAGCCCCCTTACCTACGTTCAAACGTGCACGCTTGCTGGGGGAAGCCTTGGGCCAATGGGCTCGTTCCACCGGCAAACGAGTGCTGTGGATTGGCTCCGGTGGCCTGTCCCATCAGCCGCCCGTCCCCGTCTATACCGAAGCCCCGGAGCCTGTGCGCCGTTCACTGGATGGCGAAGGCTATACCCTGTCCCCCGAAGCTCGGGCCGCCCGCACGCAACGCACGATTGATGCTGGCAAAGCCTTCACCCAAGACCCGTCCGTATTGCACCCGCTAAACCCCGACTGGGACCAGAACTTCTTGGATCTGCTGCAAACGCAGCGCTATGCCCAGCTTGATGACGTGGCCAACGACGAAGTGTCCGCCCTGGCAGGCCGCAGCGCCCACGAAGTCAAAACCTGGGTAGCCGCCTTTGCCGGACTGTCGGCCTATGGCCCGTATGAAGCAAGCCATCGCTACTACCGTGAAATTCCCGAGTGGATTGCCGGTTTTGGCGGCTTGTCCGCCCACCCGCGCAGCACTTGAATCCACCACAACAAAACATCAGGAGATTGTCATGAGCCTTAATGAATCTGATCACAGCCATTTCGCGACCGTTGTCGAGGAAGGCCAGGAACTGCGCATTCACTACAACGATCTGGGCCAAGGCGAACAAACCGTCGTCATGCTGCACGGCTCGGGCCCTGGAGCCACGGGCTGGGCCAACTTCAACCGCAATATCGAACCCTTGACCCAGGCCGGTTACCGCGTTTTGCTGATTGACTGTCCCGGTTGGGGCAAGAGCGATTCCATCGTCAACAGCGGCTCGCGCTCGGACCTGAATGCCCGCGTGGTCAAAAGCATTATTGACCAGCTGGGAATAAAGAAAATCCACATGCTGGGCAACTCCATGGGTGGACACAGCTCGGTCGCTTTTGCCCTGAGCTGGCCTGAGCGCGTTGCCAAGCTGGTCCTGATGGGTGGCGGCACAGGTGGCATGAGCCTGTTTACCCCCATGCCCAGCGAAGGCATCAAGCTGCTGAACGGTCTGTACCGCGAACCCACGCTGGAAAACCTGAAGCGCTTTAACAATGTGTTCGTATTCGACACCAGCGTGCTGACTGAAGAGCTGCTGCAAGCCCGTCTGAACAATATGCTCAGCCGAAAGGACCACCTGGAGAACTTCCTGAAATCCCTGGAAGCCAACCCGCGTCAGTTTCCTGATTTCAGCCCCCGACTGCCCAGCATCAGCGCCCCTACACTGATTATCTGGGGTCGCCAGGACCGAGTCGTGCCCTTCGATACCGGTCTACGTCTGCTGGCAGGCATCCCCAATTCCGAGCTGCATGTCTACAACCAATGTGGTCACTGGGCACAGTGGGAACACGCCGAAAAATTCAACCAGCTGGTGCTGGACTTTCTGGAACGCTGAAATGACTGACGTGTCTTCAGAAATACTCAATACCGTAGCCCTGCGCCTGCGCGAGGCAGAATCCAAGGGCCAGGCCATTAGCCCCATCCGTGAGCAAATCGGCGAAGACAATGCGGACGCAGCCTACGCCATTCAAAACATCAACGTAAAACACGCGTTGGATCTGGGCCGCCGCCTGACTGGCCGCAAAATTGGCCTGACCAACCCCAAGGTTCAGCAACAACTGGGCGTATCGCAGCCAGACTTTGGCGCCCTGTTTGCCGACATGGCTTATGGCGATGGCGAAACCGTGCCCGTTGAACGTGTTCTGCAAGCCAAGATCGAAGCCGAAATTGCCTTGGTACTGGAGCGCGACCTGCCCCATGCCGACACCAGCTTTGGCGACGTGGCCGCAGCAGTGGGCTGGGTCATGCCCTCTTTGGAGATCGTGGGTAGCCGCATTGCCAATTGGGATATCCGCTTTGTGGATACCGTGGCTGACAACGCCTCCAGCGGCCTGTATGTGTTGGGCGGCCCTGCCCGCCGTCTGGACGGTCTGGACTTGCGCAATGCCCGCATGAGCTTGCATCGCAATGGCGAGCTGGCCTCCAGCGGCAGTGGCGCGCAATGCCTGGGCCACCCCTTTAACGCCGCCGCCTGGCTGGCCCGCACCATGGCCAAATTGGGCGAACCCCTGAAAGCGGGCGACCTGATTCTGACCGGTGCCCTGGGGCCGATGGTACCCGTGGCCCCCGGTGATCACTTTGAAGCCGTGATCGAGGGCATTGGCTCGGTATCCGTGACCTTCAGCGCAGGCTAAGTCCTCTTTGTACGGAGTAACACACATGACAAACCCCAACGGCATTGCCGTCGCCATCATCGGTTCGGGCAATATTGGTACGGACCTGATGATCAAAGTGATGCGCCAAAGCAAGCACCTGAAAATGGGGGCGATGGTCGGCATTGACGCCGCCTCTGACGGTCTGGCCCGTGCGGCCCGCCTGGGCGTGCCCACCACCCACGAAGGACTGGACGGGCTGTTGAAACTGCCCAACTTTAAAGACATTCGCATTGTGTTTGATGCGACCAGCGCCGGTGCGCACGCCCATCACAATGCAGTGCTGCAAGCGCATGGCATCAAGGTGATTGACCTGACACCGGCCGCCATTGGCCCCTACACCATCCCGGTGGTGAACCTGGACGACAATCTGGACGCGCCCAACATCAATATGGTCACCTGCGGTGGACAAGCCACCGTGCCCATCATTGCAGCAGTCTCGCAAGTCACCCCGGTTCACTATGCCGAGATCATTGCCTCTATCTCGTCCAAGTCTGCTGGCCCAGGCACCCGCGCCAATATTGACGAATTTACTGAAACCACCAGCAAAGCCATGCAGGTCGTGGGCGGCGCCGCCGTGGGCAAGGCCATTATTGTGCTCAATCCGGCCGAGCCGCCTTTATTGATGCGCGATACCGTCTACACCCTGAGCGACGCAGGCAAAGAAGCAGAAATCGAGCAGTCTATCCAGCGCATGGCCGACAAGGTACAAGCCTACGTGCCCGGTTATCGCCTCAAGCAAAAAGTGCAGTTTGATTTGATTCCCGAGGACCAGCCTATCAATGTGCCAGGTCTGGGATGGCGCTCGGGCCTGAAAACCTCGGTGTTTATCGAAGTTGAAGGCGCGGCCCACTATCTGCCTGCCTATGCCGGCAATCTGGACATCATGACCAGTGCCGCGCTGGCTTGCGCCGAACGTCTGGCGCTCACCCGCTTGCTGACGCAGGCCGCATGACAAGCAAGGACACCACAATGGCACACGATCCCAGTAGAAAACTCTTTATTTCCGATGTGACCTTGCGCGATGGCAGTCACGCGGTCCGTCATCAATACAGCCTGCAAAACGCCATGGATATTGCCCGTGCGCTGGATCAGGCCAAGGTTGACTCCATCGAAGTGGCCCACGGCGACGGTCTATGCGGTTCCAGCTTTAACTATGGCTTTGGTGCACATTCGGACCTGGAATGGATTGAGGCCGTGGCTTCTGTCGTCACGCACGCCAAAATCGCTACTTTGCTGCTGCCAGGCATTGGAACCATTCACGACCTGAAAGCGGCCTACGATGCCGGTGCTCGTATTGTGCGTGTTGCCACGCACTGTACCGAGGCCGATGTCAGCAAGCAGTACATCGAATATGCCCGCAATCTGGGCATGGACACGGCAGGCTTTCTGATGATGAGCCACATGAGCACCCCGCAACACCTGGCCCAGCAAGCCAAGCTGATGGAAAGCTATGGCGCCACCTGCTGCTATGTCGTCGATTCGGGCGGCGCCTTGAGCATGAACGATGTACGCGACCGTTTCCGCGCCTTCAAAGAGGTGCTCAAGCCCGAAACACAGACCGGCATTCATGCCCATCACAACCTGTCCCTGGGCGTGGCCAACAGCATCGTGGCTGTTGAAGAAGGTTGCGACCGTGTTGACGCCAGCCTGGCAGGCATGGGTGCCGGAGCCGGCAATGCCCCGCTGGAAGTGTTTATTGCTGCCGCCGCACGCATGGGATGGAACCACGGCACCGATTTGTACACCTTGATGGATGCAGCGGACGACATTGTGCGCCCCTTGCAGGATCGCCCGGTGCGGGTGGACCGCGAAACGCTGGCCCTGGGCTATGCAGGTGTGTACAGCAGCTTCTTGCGTCACAGCGAAGTAGCCGCCCAGAAATACGGCCTGAAAACCGTGGACATTCTGGTTGAGCTGGGCAAACGCCGCATGGTTGGCGGCCAGGAAGACATGATTGTGGACGTGGCCCTGGACTTGCTGCAACGACAAGCCGCGACGGCCTGACTCCAGAACTCTAAAAAAGCTCTACCCCGACTCACCGCCGCTTTAACACGCGGTGAGCGGATTTCTGCGCCCTGAATTCGGGGCGGGCAGGTCGCAGAAGCAATAAAAAAAACGTCCCGGTCAAGCGAGGAGACATTGCAATGACACAAACCCACGGCCGCAAGCATGCGGTCATCACTGTGGCGATCTGCTTTCTGATCGCCGTTATTGAAGGCATGGACATCCAGGCAGCTGGCATCGCTGTCAAAGGCGTGGCGGCCGATTTTGGCCTGGACAAGACCTATCAAGGCTATTTTCTTAGCGCAGGTATTCTGGGCCTGCTGCCGGGTTCTTTGCTGGGCGGGCGCTGGGCAGATAAATACGGTCGCAAGGCCGTGCTGATTGCCTCAGTCGCCATCTTTGCCCTGTTTACCTTGTTCACCGCTTGGGTCAACAGCCTGGCCATCCTCTTGATGGTGCGTTTTCTGGCTGGTGCAGGTCTGGGCGCAGCCATGCCCAACCTGATTACCCTGGCCGCCGAGTCAGTCCAGCCAGAACAGCGCGCCCGTGCCGTTGGCATGATGTATGCCGGCATGCCAGTGGGCGCAGCTATTCTGTCGCTAGTGGCTGCCTCCAACTTTGGCGAGAACTGGAAAAACATTTTCTATCTGGGCGGCCTGCTGCCACTGGTTGTCATCCCCATCATGATCTGGCTGCTGCCCGAATCGCGAGAGTTTTTACAGGCCCGCCAAAGCCGCAACGTGGTTCAAGGACGCTTCAAAGACTTGTTCAGCAATGGTCTGACATCCCGCACCCTGCTTTTGTGGGTCAGCTATTTTTTCACGCTGATGGTGGTCTACCTGATGCTGAGCTGGCTGCCTTCCCTGTTCCAGGAACTGGGCTTTAGCCGCAAGCAAGGTAGCACAGCACAATTTTGGTTCATGGTAAGCGCCACGGTAGGCACCGTCCTGCTGGGGTATTTAACTGATCGCTGGCACAAAGCCCTGGTGATCGCACTGATGTATGGCGGCATTCTGGCCGGCCTGCTCAGCCTGAACGGGGCTTCGGGACTTGAGCAAATGTATTGGGCCGCCGCCTTGACCGGTGCGTTCGTGATCGGTTGTCAGGGTGTCTTGTATGCCTTTGGCGGCATCGTCTACCCCACCGCCGTGCGTGCCACAGGTGTAGGCACCGCCGCTGCAGTAGGCCGCATTGGTGCCACCTTGGGCCCCACCATTGCAGGCATGTTGCTCAGCCAGGGCTATGGTGCGGCTGGCGTAATCAGCTCTGCCATTCCTTGCATTATCGTCTCGGCGATTTGCATGCTGCTGGTGGTTCGTCAGATCAAGCAAGGCCAAGCCTTGCCCCACCCGAGTGTCGCCATGCCAGCAGTCAGCAAAATATAAAGGAGCCATTTAACAAACAGGTTCGCTGTTTTGCTACGTGCCCAGCCCGGCTGCTATCCCGGGCGCACGCAGCTGCAGGACATGACAGTAAAGCAAGAATGCTGCGCGCCGCGATACAATGGCCGGTTCACTTGAACAGCGGCCTTCAAAAGCCATAGCGATGCCACGCAGCTTGCACACGGCAAGAGCGTCTGGCCCAGCACGGAAACACGGACGATGGACACAGTAATAATTCTTCTGATAGCCGCCATTGCCCTGCACTTTGTGCGGGTGCGCTACCAACGCGGGCGCATTATCTTGCTGGGCCGCCACTTGAGCAGCTTCCAGTTGGAGCGCCATATGGAAACGCTGACAGAAGGCTATGCCCGCGCCATTGGAGAGCAAGACTCGGCACGGCAGCTGCAAGTGCTGGAGATGTTTGCACAGACCGAACGCGCTGTTGCCACACAGACCCAGTCTTTGGCGGACCTCATGCAAAAAGAACCCGCAGAACAAACGCGGATGGGCATGCTGCCTTTTTGCCTGCCTTATGCAGAGCGCTTTTTGCCCTCCGTGACGCGCGACTTCCGGCAGCTTTTGCAAATTCATGCCGCAGGTATGCGCCATGTTGTGGACAATGCCCAACAGCTGGACCCCAAAACCCGTGCCTTTCATATGTCGGCAGAACTGTACCTGTTCCAGCACAGTTGCCACTGGTTTTGCAAGTCGCGCACGGTGGCCGATGCCCGCCTGCAGATGCGCCATAAAGTGACGCATCAAAAAGTGCTGGAATCTGTGTCTGCCCAGACCCGCAACGCCTATCTACGCTGGCAACAAAAACTTGAACAGCAATAAAAAAGCGGAGCCACCAGGCTCCGCTTTTTTATTCTTTTCCATCAAGGGTAGACAATCACGAAGGTTGCCGCCGCCTGCAAGGGCCCCGGCCGGATATCAGCCTCGGTTTTATTCGGAAGACGCACGTACTGAGCGGTAAAACCAGTCGAGAGCGTAGCCCCGTTTGCCTCTGCCGGTCCAACGGAAGGCGCATAACGGGGCGGCACCCAGGAGCCTGAGGGAGGCGGCCCAAAAGGCACGGGCTCATATTCTCCACGGTGAAACAGACGTATGCCCACTGCCGGATTGCTCGTCAACAGATAGCTTTTAGTCGTTGCGGTATCTCTGGTATCAGTGAAGTAGAAACTGAGCTTGGTGTCTTTCGTGCAACCTGTGCCTTCAATCAGAAAATGATTTTGCCCTGCCTCTCCTGAAGGGCGAAGTGAACTGGCCGCTGGAATCTGACCGGGATCAACCGGCCCCAAGGTGACGCTTTGAGCCAAAGTACTGGTCGAGAACTTACAAGACGGCAAGGCCGGCTTGGGCAGTTCAGGCACCTGTACGGAGCCCGTTAAAGCGCCCATCAAATCAAGCCAGCCACCCATGCACAGTTGGGGAGTGGCATTTCCCTTCGCCAGAGAGGTCGCAGAAAACACCTGACCTTGGTCCGTAAATGTCAGCTTACCGCCCTTATAGATAGTCTCGTCTATGACAACCAGCTCAAATTCATAAATTTGAACCATGGTGTACGAAACCCGTGCTCGAGCCTGCAGAACACTTATCCATGGCTGGCTCGAAATAATAGTGCCGGTAGCCAAGGGAGGAGCGAGCATTGTCAGCGACGTGGTGGTGTATTGATTGCCCCACCGGACAACGAGTCCTAAACCGGGCATCCCCGTCAAAGGAACCGCTTGATAATTATTCGTGGTTGTTGCGCCACCCGCGATGATCCCGGCGGTGTCCCCATGACTGATAGGCATGTCGAACTCGATACTGGCTCCTATTTTCCCAACCAGATCGCCATTTTTAAACACGGTTCCATTAGGGGCCATCTTCCAAGAGCCCATAGGAGTCAGATCTCTGTTTCGCTTACACGACACGCTCTGCGCTTGAGCTTGTCCAATCCCGAAAATAAGCGCGACTGACAACAGCATTACGTTGGGCCACCAGGCCCGTGGGCGGGAAGACGCCCGCTTCTTCACTAGAACGTTCAACATGTCGCGCTCCTCATTCATCACCGTTTGCTGTCAGCCCAAAGACAGGCCAATTGAGAATGAGATTTTAAAAGCGCAATGTCTTGAATTATTTAAGACTATTCCGAGAATACCCTTTCCAACTTTTATAGATACTTGCTCCCCGCAGTAACCAAGCCGCAACAACGACAAAGCCGAAAGAAAGTCAGTTTGACCTGAAGTTAACTACAACTATCAACCCCATTTTTCAATCGGATTTCAGTTTAAGAATAGTCCTAACTTTTTTCTCCGCTTGATTTCCTAAACTTCAATTGTGCCCAAACAGAGCACACTCCTGGGAACCTTAGAGCGCCCCAAGGCGTACAACAAGGTTGCTTCGTTTGTCCAACAATCGGAAGTTAAATCAATCATGAAAAAGATCCTTTTCGGCCTCACAATCCTTTCCGCTTTCGCTGCTACCGGTGCCCAAGCAGAACTCACGACCGCAGCCCGTGGCAACATCAACTTTGTCGGCAGCATCAACGCTGACAGCTGCACCGTGCGCTCGCCGGGTGCTTCCAGCTCCGGTGCCAACATGCTGGTAGATATGGGCCCTGTATCGGCCAAGACGCTGGGTACCGAAGCTGTGCCAGCCACCTCCGCCGGTGGCATCACTTCGATTTCAAAGAACATAGACATGCAAATCGAATGTGCAAGCGGCACCAAGGTTGAACTGAAACTGACTCCTACCGCTACCTCCGGCAAGGGTATTGCTGTTACGGGTGGCGCACAGAACGTGCAAATCATGCTGGTCAGCAACCAAACCGCTCTGGACTTCACAAGCGGCACCGCCAAGCTGGAAGCTCCTTACGCGGACGGCGCCATCAATATTCCTTTGACGGCCTACTACACCCGCAAGGCTGGCTCTGAAGTTGCTGACGTAGTCGGTGGCCAGGCCAACGCCACTGTTGCCTACGAGCTGTCTTACGAATAAGACCGCCCACGCCCCTGGCGAAGGGGCCTCCTCTTCGCCGGACCTAAGCCCTCAAGGAGAATGAACCATGTCCATCTTAACTTTCAAGAAACTGGCTTTCGGATGTCTGACGCTGGGGGCTGCTTTATTGAGCAGCCAGTCACAGGCATCGATCTCCTTGAGTGGTACCCGTCTGATCCTGCCAGAAAAACAACAAGAAGCATCCATCGTTGTTCGCAATGACAACTCCCCCATCCTGGTTCAGTCCTGGCTGGAAACAAATACCGATCACGATCAGGCCGAACTGCCTTTTGCTATTACACCTGCACTGGTCAAAGTGGCTCCTAACGGCCAGCAAGTCATGCGAGTGCTGTACGCCGGTGGCGACCAAGGCCTGCCCCGTGACCGTGAAACGGTGCTCTGGCTGAATATTCAGGAGATTCCCCAACAGGGCCCTGGCGACAACCAGCTGCAGATTGCCATTCGCCAACGCATCAAATTATTTTTCCGTCCTGATGGCCTGCCCGGTTCGGCAGAGCAAGCCCCTACTGCCTTGCAGTGGTCTGTGGTGAACAGTCAGGGCGCTCCCATGCTGGAGGTCCACAACCCCAGCGCCTACCACGTGTCCATGTCCACTTTGCGTACCGCCAAAGGTCAGAATCTGGAAGACCCCGGCATGATTGCCCCCGGCCAGACCCGTCTGTTGCCATTGGGCCGCTCGGGCCCACAGGACACCTTGGAGTTTCGCGCTATCAGTGACTACGGCAGTGCTGACCCGTATGAGGTCCGCCTGAACGGCCGGACCAAAGTCCAGCCCCGAGCCTTGAGCCCGGACACGCCGTAATACGGCGGCACCCGCCCGCCGCTTCTCACCCCGCGTCACGTCTGACCCCCTTTCGGCTACTGGCATCCAGCCAGTAGCAGGAGCCCTTGCACGTCTTCAAATCGTCCACCACGCCCCATGGGTGCAGAGTCATGTTCAAAAAAAACCATCTGTTCTGCCAGCGCATTCGCCCCACCAGCCGCCAGTCCCTGGCCGCTTTGCGACTTGCCTTGCTGCCCTGCATGGTGATGATGGCTTGCACCGCACAGGCTCAAACGACACCCACCCAAAGCGTTCCCGCTCCCGAGGACAAGAAGGCAGAACCGGTGCAAGTTGCGGCCCTTTCCGCTTCTGAGACCATGGGCTTTAACACCGCTTTCCTTCAAGGCAGCGCCTCTACCGCTGACCTGCGCACCTTGCTGTCCAATAGCAACGTGTCTGAAGGTGTGCAGCGAGTGGACCTATATGTGAACCAGCAGCGCACGGGACGTCGCGACATCACCTTCAAACGCAACCCGCGCACCGATGATAACGAGCCCTGCTTTAACTTGAACATGCTCGAACAAATCGGGATTGATCCGAGCAAACTGCCCACGCCCGTGTCCCCAGAGGCCACCTGCGTGCGTCTGACTGAAATCGTGCCTGAGGCCACCGTTACCTATGAAAGTGGCCAGTTGCGTCTGATGTTGAGCATCCCGCAGATTTATCTGAACCCCAGCAAACGCGGGTATGTGGACCCATCCCTGTGGGATTCGGGTCAGACCGCCGCCTTTGTGAACTACGGCGTGAATGTACGCCGTGACCAGAGCAAAGGCATGTCGGCCACCAATGACATGAGCGCGGACTTGCGCATGGGCGTCAACCTTGGCCCTTGGCGCCTGCGCAATAATTCGTACTACACCTCGGGCAGCAACCGTTCCAGCTCCTTTACCAGCCAGAACACCTACGCCCAGCGCGACATCGTCAGCCTGAAAAGCCAAATGCTGGCGGGCCAGACTTATACCCGCTCGCCTATTTTTGACAGCGTGCGCTTTATGGGTGTGCAACTGCTGTCTGACGAGGCCATGCGCCCCGACAGCGAGCAAGGCTATGCGCCTGTCATTCGTGGCACGGCCGAGAGCAATGCCACCGTAGAGGTGCGCCAGAACGGTTTTGTTATCTACACCACTACCGTGGCCCCAGGCCCCTTTGCCATCAGTGATCTGGCCCCCTCGGGCTCGAACGGCGATCTGGATATCACCATTATCGAGGCCGATGGTTCGCGTCGTACCTTGCGTCAGGCTTTTTCCGCCCCGCCCCTGATGGTGCGCGAAGGCCGTCTGAGCTATGACGTGGCAGCCGGCCAGGTCCGTCTGAACGACGACATGCAGGAGCGCCCCAATTTTGTGAGCGCTTCCATGCTGTATGGAGCCACCGCCAATACCACGCTAGCCGCCGGTGTTCAGGCATCCAAAGACTTCAACGCTTATTCGCTGGGCGTAGGGATGAACACCCAGCTGGGCGCAGTGTCGCTGGACGCGATCCGTGCCACCAGCCGTGTTCAAGGCCAGCAATCCCAAGGCACCAGCATGAACCTGCGCTACAACAAGTTCATCGAAACTACAGGCTCGAACGTTTCCATCAATATGCGCCACGACCTGAGCCGTGGCTATCGCACCCTGTCCGATCACGTCACCGCAGCCGAGACACCGGCGTATCTGCGCCTGTACGGCCGACGCGACTCGCGCCAGCGTATCGACGCCAACATCAGCCAGCCTGTGGGCGGCGGCAATCTGTATGTGAATGCTTCCTATAACAAGCATTGGGAAGACAGCTCGTCCAACAGCCTGTCAGTGGGCTACAGCAACAATATCGGCAAGGTCAATTACAACCTGTCCTATACCCGTACCCGCAATCTGCAGTCTTTTTCTGGCCCCTCGCGCTCGCATGACAACGCCATCATGCTGACGCTGAGCATCCCACTGGGCAGTGGCGCCAACGCGCCACAAAGCTTTACCACGATCAACCACGACAGCAGCGGCAATGCCGTACAGGCCGGTGCCAGTGGTCTGCTGCCCACCGAGCGCGAAGTCAGCTATGCCGTGGCAGGTGGACGCAGTGCAAGCGGTGACAGCAACGCATCGGTCAACGTCGGCACGGCTACCTCCTTTGCCCGTATGAATGCCGGTTACTCCTACGGCAACCGTCACAATTCCGGCAATTTCTCGGCCAATGGGTCGATTGTGGCCCACGGCGGCGGTGTGAACCTGGGCCAGGCGCTGGGCGAGACCATCATGCTGGCCAAGGTGGAACCAGCAGTGGCAGGTGTAGGTATCTCCAGCCATGCGGGTGTCAAAACCGGCTCGAATGGCTACGCCATCATCCCGAACGCCACCCCTTATCGTGGCAACCACATCAGCCTGGATACGCGTAACGCTCCCCGTAATGCGGAGTTTGACAACGCCGTGCAAGAGGTCGTTCCTACCCGTGGCGCTATCGCCCTGGCGACCTTCACAGCGGAAGTGGGCCACCGCGTGCAATTTGAACTGCGTGACGAGCAAGGTGTGGCCCTGCCCTTCGGTGCCATGGTGCGTGATGCTTCCGGCCAACAACTGGGCATGACGGACCCCCGCGGCCGCATCCTGACCATGGTGTCGCCGGAGCAAGTTCGTGGTTACCTGGATATCAGCCGTGACGGCCAACTGTGCCGCGCTCGCTACGAACTGTCTGAGGGTGCTGAAGGTCTGAACTACCAGTTGCTGCGTCTGAACTGCATCAATCGCGAACCCGATCCCATGATGCCAGGCAACCTGGTCAAGCAAGGCGATGCCCAGGATGGGACGGTATGACGACATCGAACACGGTGTTGGACAAAGCCCCCCTGCGAGAGAACCTGCCCCCCATGCAGGTTCCGCGCTTTCCCAGCGTCTTGCTAGGTGCGCTGTCCTTGATCCTGATTCTATGTGCTTCGTTGGGCGCAGGGGCCTATCTGTATGCCTCGGCCACACACTTGATCTCTGAATATCGCCGTCACCTGAACAGTGCGGCAGACCATGCACAACTGTTCTTTGACCAGCGAGAAGTTCTGCTGCGAGCCGTCGCTGCCAGCGCGGTTAGTTCAAACGCACTGACGCTCTCGCCCGACACCCGCAATCTGGAGCCGATCAGCACGCCCGGCAAAGGTCTATCCGACCACTACACCTTGTTGCTGACACGACGCCACTGGAACGCCATCCATCGTACCGGCACGCTGACCTACAGCCAGCTTGCCCCCGCCCAGGATTACAGGCTGGAGCGCAAAACCTCATCGTTGTACTGGGAAGCCCAAACAGACATACAGGCAGCCCGCTTGAATGTCATTAATCAGGAACCGCATGCTCGTCAAATACCCGTGGTCTGGCTGCATCAAGCCAATGATTCCCCCTCACGCCTGGTGGCTTACACCCCTATCGACCGTGAAAACCGCGAAGGTGGCTGGCTGGGACTGGAGCTTAAAGATATAGACCGGGCCCTGACCCTCAGCCCTCCGCCCCCCCGAACCGAATACATTCTGTTCGACCTGCGCGGCCAGGCCGTGCTCTTTAGCAGCGGCCCACCTGCCTTGTCCGAACTGCGCTGGGTACAACAAGACTATTTTGGTTTTGATGGAAAACTCTGGCCTGAACACATCATCCTGAGCAAGTCCATTGGTACCGGCGGCCTGCGGGTTCTCTATGCCTTGCCTATCCAGCAATTGCTGCACGATGGGCGCACCGCCTTGATGACCGCCTTGATGACTCTGGCCGTTTTTACGACCGTGGTTCTGGTGGGGGCCACCCTGATCCGACGCCGTTTATTGCTGCCAGCACGGCAGCAACAGCAAAGTCTGGTTGATAGCGTGTCATTGAATCGCAAACTGATTGCCATGGCGCCCGTTGGTCTAGCCCTGCTTGATGCACAAGGAAAGCTTGTTTTTCAGGAAAACAGCCAGGCTCGTAGCTGGATGCAAGGCGACGACCAATGGCGCAGCCGCCTTCCTGAACAAGAGGATCAAAGCGTCTGTTCGGAGGTCCACCTGAAAGATGGCCGCACGGTACGTGTGCACGCGATCAGCCTGAGCTATCGAGGCCAGCGGGCTGCACTGTGCTCGATTATTGATGTCACGACAGAAAAAGAGGAAGAAGCCACCCTGCGTCAGGCCCGGCAACTGGCAGAAAATGCCAATATCGCCAAGACTCAGTTCCTGACCACTATGAGTCATGAAATCCGCACGCCGCTATACGGTATTTTGGGAACGCTGGAGCTGATTTCCTTGTCGGAGCCGCAACAGGCGCACACGCCATATATGGACACCTTGCGCCGATCAGCCGAGACCTTGTTTCGTGTCGTTGGGGAATCCCTGGACTTGTCGCGTATTGAAGCCGGGCATGTCACGCTGGAACCCCGTCAATTTGCCCCGCAAGAGCAAATTGACGAGGTGATCGCCGCATTTGCTGCTACCGCCCAGAACAAGGGCTTGCTGCTGTACTCCGTTACCCCCGTGCAGGCCTTGACCCCCGTCATCGGTGATCCTTTGAAGATCCGCCAAATTCTGAGCAATCTGGTGAGCAATGCCATCAAATTCACCAGCTCTGGTCATGTGGTATTGCGTCTGCATATGGACCTGCAAGCAGGGAATCGCGTGGCCTTGCGTTTCCAGGTGACGGACTCGGGCCAAGGAATCCATGCCGAAGCCATCCCCAAGCTGTTCATGCCCTACTTCAGCCAGAACAACAATGCCTCCGACACGACGGGAACGGGCTTGGGCCTGCCTATTTGCCAACGTCTGGCCAGTTTGATGGGTGGCTCTTTGGCGGTCGTCAGCGAGCCAGGCTTGGGCACCAGCATCAGCCTTGAGGTGAGCTTGCCTTTGGCTACCCCCACCTCTGCTGCTCCCCAATCGCCTACCCTGGCTTTTCAGGCAGTCTATGTCACCGGCGACATTCCTGAAATCACTACGAATGTCTGCAAATGGCTGCGTCATTGGGGGGCCTACGCATTGCCTTACGACCGCCAGCCTCCCCAGGAAGGGGCAATCTTGCTGCACACCTGGCCTTCGTTTTCCAGCACAGCGCCCGAATGGACAGGGCCGCAAGTGCGGGTGCAACCCAGCGGCCACTCCAATCAGCCGCGGGCTGATCAGCCAGATTATTTTTACACTGCCTCCACCGCGATGAGCGATGTCGCTCTAGCTGTGCAACAAGCCCAATCCTTGGATGCAAACACAGAAAAACCAGCCTGCCCGGCCAACCCGCCTATACGCAAACAACATGTGTTGGTGGTGGACGACAACCCCGTCAACCGGCAAATCCTGGATGAACAACTGAGCTTGTTAGGCTGCACAACTCGTTTGGAGGCACGAGGCGAATCGGCTCTGACTCTGGCTCAGAAGGAAGACTTTGATATTGTGTTTACCGATCTGTTCATGCCCGGCATGGACGGCTACTCCCTGGCTCGCGCCCTGCGTGCGCAAGGATACCGTGGCCGCATTATTGGCATTACAGCCAACGCGATTCTGGACAAAGACAAGGAGTGGTCAGCAGCCGGTATGAACGACTTGCTGATCAAGCCCTTACCCATGGCTAGCTTGCGTGCGAGTCTGCTGAGTTCTACCCAATAAGCCCTGTAATCATGCCCCTTTTTGCTGCGCTGCCACAGGCGCTGTGGGCGGTATGATACAAAAAACCAGCCGCGCACAGTGCACCTTGGAGAAGCATGTCCAACTCACCCTTTAACCGCATGACACGTCGCTCTCGCGGGCACACTCGTCTGCTACTGGGCGTCATTCCCTTCTGCTTGATTCTGCTGGGCGCACTGCTGGTGGGCGGCCAGCACTTTTTCAGTACGGAACGCCATCGTTTAAGCTCGGACTTCAGAGTGACACTGGCCTCTATCAAGGAGCAAGAGCGGTTTTTGGTGCAGTTGCAGGCGGAGGCGAACAAGTTGGAAGCCAGCCCCGTTCCCGAGCCGCCACCCGTCGCTGCCAGCAAGACCTATCGTGTCTGGCGCCCCACTGCCAGCGTGTCTTTCTCTATGATCTGCCCTGATAAATGCACGGTTTCCCAAGAGGACTTCGGCACCTTGGGGGCGGAGCTGGCCGACAGTTTCGCCTCGTTTTGGGCACGCTCCTATTTTCCATCCGGCTACCTGTTCCTGTTTCACTCGCAAATGCAGGACAGCCTGAGCATCCCGGAACTGGCCCCCTCGCGCCAGGACACGGGCTTGCCCGTGGATGTGCACCAGGCAGCCCGTCAACATATCCTGCCAGCCCCGCTGCTGGGCTCACATAATCCAAGCGTGCAATGGCTTTCTGTGCCAGAACATCCTTTACACATGTTGGGTCTAATACAAATCGCCCTTCCAGGGCTGGCCGTACCAGGAACGGACCCTGAACTTTTTCAAGCCGTCAGTCTGTTTGATAAAGGCCGGTTGCGGGAGTTTTTTGATCAGTCCGAAGCGCCTATTGGCTATCGTTTTTGGCTGAGCCACGCCCAGCAAGGTCTACTCATCGGCAAAAACGATGTCCCGGAAATGGATGAAGATGGGTTCGGCTTTAGCTTGAAAGGGCTGTCTTTTCGGATGCAGGACCCCTCGGGTACCTGGACCGGGCATTATTTGATCAGCCCCAGCCAACTGCTGGACAGCACTTGGGTTCCGGCTGGCTTACTACTCTTTTTACTGCTTAGCCTAATGGGCGGGCTGGCTTATGCACGCTGGTATGCGCGTCATGTCGTCGAACCGGCCCGCCAGGCCCAGCGAGCACTGTTGGACAGCCAGAACTTCAACCGCAGCATTATGGATACCTCGCCTGTGGCCCTGTGTGTGATCAGCCAGCAAGAGCGGCAGGTCATCTTTGGCAATAAACAGGCTCTGGAATGGCTGGATCTGAGAGTGGGCGACCTCCTGTCCCCTGACGAAGAACTGTCCCAAGCGCTTGATACCTTGCTCGCCCAAGACGCCTCCACGTCTGAGCAGGCCAACGTCAAGCTGCATCTAGCCGATGGCCGTAGCCTGCATGTGGCCTGCGCCCCCAGTCGTTACCACGACCAGGATGTGCTGCTGTGCGTCTTGATGGACTTGACCGCGCAAGAGGAAATCAAGCAGGAACTGAAGCGCGCCCGTGCGGCGGCTGATGAAGCCAGTACCGCCAAATCCGCGTTTCTGGCCACTATGAGCCACGAAATTCGCACCCCCTTGTACGGCGTGCTCGGCTCTTTGGAACTGCTGTCCCTGACAGAGCTGAATGTTCAGCAACACCAGCAAGTAGACCGCATTCAGGGAGCCTCTCGACAGCTTCTGCAAATTATCAGCGACATCCTGGACATCAGCCGGATTGAAGCGGGTCAAACCCAAGTGCAAGCCCAGCTTATGGACCCCGTGGAACTGGTTCAAGAATGTACGGCCACCTTTGCCGCCATGGCACAGCAAAAGAACTTGCTCTTGTTTTGTGCCGTGGACCCGGACACCCCTCGCAGTGTGATGGGCGATCCGCTGCACACACGCCAGGTTTTAAGCAATCTGGTGAACAATGCCATCAAGTTCACCCAAGCCGGCCATGTGATTGTGCGCCTGCATCAGCAAACGAATGCAAACGGCCAGGCGCAATTGCAGTTTCAAGTGGTGGACAGTGGCGTGGGCATAGAGCGTGAGCGCCAAGACAAGTTGTTCACGCCTTTTTATGTCGCCCATTCTGGCGAGCACATCATACGCGGCGCGGGCCTGGGGCTGTCCATTTGTGCGCGACTGGCTGAACTGATGGGCAGCGAAATTCAACTCACCAGCGAACCGGGTCTGGGCAGCAGTTTTTCTTTCACACTGACGCTGGATAAACTTGCCCCGTCTTTAGCCCCCCTGCCTCCGCCTGCTCTGGATGGCATGACCTTGCGGGTACGCAGCCCCCATGCTGAATTGTCAGAATCAATGTGTAGCTGGTTTAAGCGCTGGGGCGCACAAGCCCTAGCCTGCAGGCCAGGAGACCGCCCCAAAGGCACGCCCACCGAAATCCTGCTGGATATCATGATGCCGGTTTCTGCGCCCGCTCCGGACTGGGCAGGTCAGTACCTAAGCGTTTCCAGCCGGGACGGCAGCGACACCCTGCCTGAAGCGGACGGCACCAGCCCCGAAAGCGTGGGCTACGCACTGGCGCGTTGGCGACAGACGGCAAGCGCCCTCAAGCCCGTAGAGCCTTCCGCCAAGATGGCCCCCATCAAATCCAGCAAACCGGGTTTGCATGTATTGGTCGCCGAAGACAACCCGCTTAACCAGGCAACATTGCGCGAACAGTTGGAACGATTAGCTTGCATTGTCACGTTGGCTCATGATGGCGATGAAGCTTTGGGCCTTTGGGACGGAGAAACCCACGACTTGCTGCTGACCGATGTGAACATGCCTCATATGAATGGCTATGAACTGGCTCGAGAACTGCGGGCACGAGGCATGACAGCGCCCATTATTGGCATAACAGCCAACGCCATGTCCGATGAGGAACAACGCTGCAAACAAAGCGGCATGGATGCTTGTCTGGTCAAACCGATGAATCTGGCTACCTTGAGCAGCTTGCTGGACAAGGTGGCACAAGCGCCCGTCCCCCGACGCTATCGCGCAATTTTTCGTCAGACCATGAATGCAGATCTAAGCGCTTTGGAACAAGCTCTGGAAAACGAAGACGCAAACACGGCGCAAACCGTCTTGCACCGTATTGCGGGGGCGCTATTAGTTATGGGGCAGCAAGAAATCGCTGCACGCATGAAAGAGTTAGAGCAAAATTTCAGGCAGAATAGCTACGATCCAGAGACGGAAGCCCAAGCACAGATCCTCTGTGCCGATTTGCGCGACCTGATTCAACGAGCTTAAGTTACAAAGGCAAGGAAACAGGCATGCCAGCCATAGAAAAACTGCGTGTCATCCTCGCGGATGATCACCCCTTGATACTCATGGGTATCCGTGAGCTCTTGAGCCGAGACATTAATCTATCGGTCGAATCCGTGGCATCCTCCCCGTCCGAGCTAGTCGAACAATTGCAGGCTAATCCGCCAGATGCCGTCATTACCGACTACTCCATGCCCGGCGATGAACAGTACGGCGATGGCTTGCGCTTTATTTCCTATCTACGCCGTCGCTTCCCTCAGGTGAAACTGATCATCCTGACCATGGTCTCCAATCCCATGATCATCTCCTCGCTCTATGATGCCGGCGTCCAAGGGGTGGTCCTGAAACAAGACGAACTGTCCGAGGCTTTAGTGGCCCTGCACTTGCTGCGCCAGGGGGTTAAATACTATCCGGCCGACTTCAAGCAAGATCACTCCAAAACCATGCTGGCCAGTTCTGTCCAAGAACGCCTGGAATCCCTGAGCCCGCGCGAATTTGAAGTGTTACGGCTGTTTGCCATGGGCGATTCCATCAGCAGCATTGCCGAAAAACTGAACCGCAGCATCAAGACCATCAGCGCCCAAAAAACCTCCGCCATGCGCAAGCTCAACGTACATAACAACCAGGACCTGATTGCGTTCTGCACCCAAAACAGCTTGTTTACCTAGGGGCTGGCAGGACGGAGCTATTTGCTGACTGCTCATAGAAACGCACGCTGACGCATCCACATATCCATCGCAAATGCCGGGGTGGGCTTGGCAAACAGATACCCCTGCGCATAGTCGCAGTCCATCTGCTGTAAACACTCCAAATCAGCTCGCTCTTGCACGCCTTCAGCCGTCACCCGCAGGCCCCGCTGTTTGGCGGCTCCAATCCAGTGCTGCACCTGCTCTGCCTGCTCAGGGCTATGGGCCATGCCATGCACGAACTGCCTGTCTAATTTCAACTCCGAAAACGGGGCCGAAGCCAGACGCTCCAGCGAGCTGTGAGCAACACCCGCATCATCTTGTGCCAGCCCAAAACCCATGGCCACTAGACGCGATGCCCCCATGAACAAAGCGCAGGGAGTACGAGTATTGGAGTTTTCCAGAAGCTCCAACGTAATATCGCCTGCGCATCCGTCCTTGGCTTGTACGCAAGCCAGTAAACGATCTGGCAAACCCGCGTCATCCAGCAAATGGGTGGGCACGTTCACAGCCACCGGTATCACCCTGCCTTGACGCCGCCAATAGGCTTGCAAGCTCAGCACTTCACCAAGCATATGCATCAGCAAGGCCTCGTCCAGACCATGCGCACTGAACCAAGGCAAAAACACGTCAGGCGACAATAGCCCCCAGTGCGGATGACACCAACGAGCCAAGGCTTCCAGCGCTACCAACTGCTGCGACTGCACCTTGACCTTGGGCTGAAACCAGGCCTGAATCTGCTCCTTGCGCAGAGCATTGAGCAAGACAGCCCGATTGATCAATATGGCTCCCTGATCTGCCTGACTGCTCACACCGCCACTTGCAACCAGCTTGGAGCGGCCCCCCCGACTGTGAGCCGCCTTGTTTGGAGCAAGCAGTTCGCCCGAACCCACCGCCGAGCGCAACAGCAAGGGCGAAATGTGTTTAGGCATCCACAAACCGGATTTCAAATCATCCTGGCAAGCCGCTCCCATCTGCATCTTGGGCAAGGCTGGGAAGGTGGTGGGTGCGAACATGGACGTCCTTGGCAAACATTGAACAAGCTTGATTGGGACAAAGCCAAACAAGCCAGAACTGATGCTTGAAATCGTAAGATCTACTGCTGAGCACCGGACTAGGAATAGTCTGAAAAACCCGCAAAACACGGCCCACCGCGCTCGACTACAGCCCTGTTCCCGCAACCTCGCACCGCCCTCCCACGTCCCTTGCACACGACCCGCTGGTAAACCCCAGTATTTTCCATCCAGGATATTTTGTAGATTAAATAAGCAGACATTCAGGTCTGCCAAAACAGATGCATGCGCTGCCAAAGTTGCCAGTGACATGCAGGCAATAAAGCCTCATCCCCTTTCGCAAGGGGTGGGGCTTTTTTTGTGCGCGTCGTTTGCGTATGCACGTTTTGAAAACCACAAGGAGAAGACATATGACGGTAAGTGTCAAAGACACCCTGGCTGCAAAAGGGATACACCCGAGCCCCGAACATCTGGCCAAGCTGGAGACCAAATGGCAAGAGATTCAAGCCATGAAGAGCAATCTGGAAGGCATTGCCATCGACGATGCTGACCTTGCAATCAAACACCTTGCCGGAGGGGACCACCATGAATAAGGAATTGCTTGAGCTAAGCGTTATTGAACTGGCGGAAAAACTGCGCAGCAAAGCGGTCTCCCCTGTGGAAGTCACCGACAATTTGCTGGCCTATATCGACAAGTCGAACCCGCAAACCAACGCCTACATCTCCGTCACGGCCGATCAAGCCCGCGAAAGCGCCAAGCAAGCCGAGCAGGACATCATGGGTGGCAAATACAAAGGCGTGTTTCACGGCGTGCCCCTGGCCCTGAAAGACAATATTTACTTTGCGAACGAGGTCACCACCATGGCCTCCAAGATTCACAAAGACTTTGTCTCCAAAGACGATGCCACCGTGGCCTCCAAGCTGCGTGATGCGGGCGTGATCTTTACCGGCAAGCTGAACATGCACGAATACGCTTGGGGCATCGACAACAACAATCCCCATTTTGGTGCGGTGCATAACCCCTGGAATGCCGATCGCGTGCCAGGTGGCTCCAGCGGTGGGTCGGGTGCAGCAGTGGCCTCCCACAGCTCCTACAACACCCTGGGCACAGATACCGCAGGCTCCATTCGCATCCCCTCCGCCGCATGCGGCATCGTGGGTCTGAAGCCAACCCACGGACGCGTCAGCAAGTTTGGTGTGTATCCCCTGGCCTGGACTCTGGACCACGTAGGTCCCATGTCCAAAACCGTGGCTGACGCTGCCGCCATGCTGGAAGTGATCGCCGGTTTCGACCCCCGCGACCCCACTTGCGCCAACGTCCCTGTGGGCTCCTACCTGAGCGTGCTGAACGGTAATGTCAAAGGGCTGCGCATCGGCATCATTGAAGACTACTTCTTCAAAAACGTGGATGCCGGAATCGAAAAAGTGATCCGCGACCGCCTGGCCGACCTTGAGAAACAAGGCGCCACCATCGTGCCGCTGAAAGTCCCTGCGTTGCGCTACTCCGAATGGGCAGAGCTGGCCGTCAGCCTGACCGAAGCTGCCACCATCCACCACCAGGATCTGATCAAACGCCCTGAAGACTTTGGTGGCGATATCCGCTTCCTGTTTGAGCTGGGCGAGCTGTTCAGTGGCATCGACTACCTGCAAGCCCAGCAAGTACGCCGAGCCTTGAAGCAACAATTCACCGGCACCTTCAAAGATGTGGACGTCATCATCGCCCCTACCCTGCCTTGCCAGGTACCGGATATCGGTGTGGATACCGTCAACATCAACGGCAAAACGCTGGACTTCATCGACGAAGGCATCCGTTTCACCGGCCCCAGCAACCTGACCGGTCTGCCGGCCGTCACGGTGCCCGCCGGAATCTCCAACGGCATGCCAGTAGGCCTGCAAATCATTGGCCCCGCCTTTGAAGAAGCACGCATCCTGAACGTGGCCTACGCCGTAGAAGCAATGAAGCCTCTGGCAGGACACCAACCCGTTCTGAAGCCCTAAGCCCCGCCCGGCCTCCCCTGTATTGCATAGGCAGGCGGGGCCGATTCTATACGCCAGACCACAAGCCAGAGGCCGCACTCTGGCTTGTTTTTCTTTGAGTGCCAGGCCGAAGCAATGGGTGTTAAATCAATACACAACTGAAGGCTACTTCACGAACAAGTACCCAGTAGGCCTACCCCCCCCCCACACAGATCCATAAGCGCAGAATTCGTTCAGCAACTGAACCATCCCCCACATAGATGTTCCCCCCATCCTGATCCTGATCCCTATCTCCACCTTCCCTTCCCTTTCCTTCCTGACCATCGCCAGCACGGCGAGCACCGCAGCCATCTTGCAGCACATAGTCAGCGCATCTTTTTTTGCCAAGCCCCTCAAGCCCGAGTTCATGCTGATCGGCGGGTCAGAGAACTTGCCGCGTTCCGGGTATGGCGCAGGGGTGCAAGCACCTTGCTGTTTGAGTCCGGCGCTTGTGCTTTGTCCGGTGGACAAAGCACCGGACGAGTTCAAGGTGCGCCCGTAGCCATAGCTGGACAAGGGCACCGGTGCGCAGCACCGGCAAGGTCTCAGCCGATCAGCATGGACTCGGGTTTGAGGGGCGTACACCGCCCAGAGATCTTCTGTATTTCCATCCAAGCAATATGAGCTCCAGACCTCACTGTCACACCTCCAGACAAGGAAATACACTCTCCGTCAAATGCGCCACATTCAACCTGCTTCGATGCCTGAAATCCGCATCAACCGCAAACGCGCCTCCGGGCATTAACAACACCCTCTGTTGTTCCAGCCGCGCAATAAAGGCTGACAAATCGGGTAGATCAGGATGCCCTACCCACAAAAACATCCCACCCTGAGCCTGCACATCAAACACCCAGCCATACTGCGTCAACACCTTCTGAGCAAGGTGCTGATGCGTCATTAACTGACGCTGAATCGCCTGCGTATGCTTGGCATAGGTTCCATCGGCCAAAATCGTGTTTACAAACCGCTCGCAGAACCCCGGAACCGCCACACTGGTCAGCAGCTTCAAGCGCAACAAAGGCTCCATCAACTGCGGTCCGCAAACCAGATACCCAATCCGTAACGACGCTGACAGCGACTTGGAAAAACTGCCTATATAAACAACATGCTCAAAGTTATCCAAAGCAGCAAAAGTCTGCCGCACACCGGGAAAGAAATCCCCGTAAACATCATCCTCAACAATCAGAAAATCGTGCTCCACTGCACGCTTGAGCACAGCAAACGCAACCTTGGCGCTCAAACCCCCGCCCGTCGGATTGTGAAAAGTGCTATTGCAGAAAAAAGCCCGTACCTTGTGCATCTGCAAAATTTGATCCAAGGCCGCTACATCCGGCCCGTCCGCCAAGCGCGGCACCCCAAGAGGCACCCCACCGCATAAACGAATCAGCTTGATCAGATTGCTGCTGCAAGGCTCGTCCACAAGCACATAATCGCCCTGGCGAATCCAGGTCCTGGAAATCAGATCCAAGGCCTCTGTAGCCCCGAGAGTCGTCAAAAACTGCTGGGGAGAAACCTCGATAGACGTAGATTGGCGCAGCAACATGGACAACTGTTTGCGTAAGGGCAGGTAGCCTTGAATATCTCCGTATTCCACCAAACCACTGCGCCCGGAACGCGCCGTCTTGCGTATTGCTTTGGCTAAAGCGTCCGTATCGCGCCAGGGCACAGGCAGCCAACCGCAACCCAGCTTGCATTTCTCCGGCTTGGCCTGCAGCAGCTTGAGCAAAGGGTCTAAAGGCGCCTCCGAAGGCAAGATAGGCAACTGCTCCTTCAAGCCGCTCCAACGAGCCACAAAATAGCCACGCCCCTGATGAGCCTCCAGCATCCCTTCACCCACCAGACGGGTGTAGACGCTGACAACCTTGTGATGGCTTAAGCCCTCTTGATTCATCATCTTGCGCACTGAAGGCAGTTGCTGCCCCACTGCCCAATCGCCTTGAAGAATGCCCGCCTTCAGATGTTCATAAAAATCCATGCCCGCTGCCTTTGCATACTGTTAGAAGAAATTGGCTAACAGTTTTCAGAATAGTACAGCCACTGTTCGAGACAATCACAGCCCCAAAACTCAAAATCATGGCAACCCCTTTCCTGCGGTTGGCTTGAGCTTCGCTGCCGCCTCCCGACGCCCTTCTGCCCGTAGCACCATGACCGCCACCCAACTTCCTTTTAGAACCTATCTCTACTTTCTGGCTCAGTCCATCAACCTGACGACTGCCGTCATGTCCGTCACCATGGCGGCTTTAGTCGGTAGCAGCCTGGCTCCTGAGCCCTGGCTCTCCACCGTGCCTTACGGTTTCCAGTTCTTGTTTGTGATGCTGTTCACCTTGCCCGCTTCTAGATTGATGGCCCTGATAGGTCGGAAAAAATCCTTTCTACTGGCGACATTACCCTTGGCGGCATCGGGCGTGGTCGGCTATCTGGCTATTGAAAGGCAGCAATTTTCCTGGCTAGTCGCTTCACATGCCTTGTTGGGGATGTATATCGCCTTTGCCAACTTCAACCGCTTTGCCGCTACTGATGGACTCAGCGCCACACTTAAACCCCGAGCTATTTCTCTTGTTGTGGCCGGAGGGGTGATTGCTGCCCTGTTGGGGCCTTTGCTGATACGGGGACTGAAAAACAGCAGCTTCACAGAGGAATTTGCCGCCTGCTATGCCGCTTTCACACTGCTGGCCTTGGCTTCCTTAATCCTGAATCTGTTTATCAAAGAAGAAAAACCGGCTCACAGGACCACCACTAAAAAAACCAACAGAGGCCACACGCTGAAGCTGGTGCTACATAACAAGCCCCTGGCTACTGCAATCTGCGTCGCAGCCATCGGCTACGGCATCATGAATCTATTGATGATCCAGGCTTCCATGCAACTGTCCCACCTGCATGTGCATTTCTCGGCCATCAGCACAGCTATCCAATGGCATGTATTGGCCATGTTTGCGCCTTCTTTTTTTACCGGCAGACTAATCCAGGCACTTGGCCTGAAAAGCATCGTAATCAGCGGTATTTTGCTTTTATTGTTAAGTAGCGTGATCAATATCGTCGCTCAAAGCTATATGGCGCTCAGCACATCCCTGCTGATTCTGGGTCTAGGCTGGAACTTCACTTATGTGGGGGGCAGCGCCTTGCTAACTAGCAGCCTGGAAGGCAAACCCCATTTTCTGGAAGTACAGGGTTTGAACGATCTAGGCATCTCGGTTTTTGCCACGCTGGGTGCGTTTGCACCGGCGTTGCTATTTAGCCTGCTGGGCTGGAGCGGCACCAATGTCCTGTCTGGCTTCATCTGCCTGGCGCTGCTGCTCGCCTCCTTGGCGTATATCCCATCCTCAAAAGCGCACGAGTCCTAGATCAACATCCTTCCAGCTCAGTAAGATGCTGGCCTACTTCAAATCCCAGCCTGATCGCGCCGCCCTCGCTAGAGGACGGTGCGATTTTTTTGCGTCTACGTGGCGCTTGTTCTGGCGGCCCCCCATCACGACAAGGGGAACGGCCAGAACAGACTTTTAACGAGCGGTATAACCCCCATCAGCGACCAGGCAAGCGCCTGTCATAAAGCTGGCCCCTTCTGAGAGCAGGAAGGCAATCGCGTGAGCAATCTCATCCGAATGGCCCAAACGGCCAATAGGATGCAGGGTAACCAAATCAGCACGCGCAGCCTGGTCGTAGTCCGACAAAATCGGCGTATCCACATAACCAGGGTGAATGGTGTTGATGCGAATACCCTGGGATGAATACTCCAGCGCGGCAGAACGGCTCAAGCCCACCACAGCATGTTTGGCCGCGCTGTAGCCGGGCAAATTCGGATTGGATACCAGGCCCACAATGGAGGACATATTCACAATTGCGCCCCCGCCTGCCGCCAAAATTGCGGGAATCTGATAGCGCAAACCGTAGGCCACCCCATTCAAATTGGTATCAATCAAACGATGCCAATCATCCAGATCCAACTCGCCAGCAGGCAAAGCGCTACCCAAAGCACCCGCATTATTAACCGCAAAGTGCAAAGCACCGAAATGCTCAATAGCGCAATCAACCAAGGCCTTCACCTGATCGGGCTGTGTGACATCGGCAAGCTTGGCAACGGCTGTACCACCGGCTTGCTTGATTTCCGTGACTACGGCCTGCAGTGCAGCCTCATTGCGACCAGAGACCACCACCGACAAACCATTAGCCGCCAGCAGACGGGCCGTTGCGGCACCAATACCCGAGGTTGCCCCCGTCACTAAGACAGAGTGACCAGCAAATGAATACTTCATTTTGGATTTCCAAAAAAATAGGCCCCTTTTAAATGAGGGGCCCGGATTTTCGCTGGCGAGTATGGGTTTGAAAGACTGGTTTTATTCTGCAGCGATGTGGTCCCCTACTTAACGAGCGGTATAGCCTCCATCAGCCAGCAGGCATGCTCCCGTCATAAAGCTGGCGCCATCAGACAACAGGAAAGCAATCGCATGTGCGATTTCATCAGCATGACCCAGACGGCCAATCGGGTGCTGCGCCACCAAAGCGGCACGTGCGTCATCATCAAAGCCCGACAAGATCGGCGTATCAACGTAGCCAGGGTGAATGGTATTGATGCGAATTCCCTTGGAGGAATACTCCAGCGCGGCAGAGCGGCTCAAACCAACCACACCATGCTTTGCAGCGTTGTAGCCAGGCAAGGTGGGGTTGGAGACCACCCCCATAATGGAAGACATATTGACGATCGCACCGCCGCCCGCCGCCTGGATGGCAGGGATTTGATAACGCATGCCGTAAGCCACACCATTCAGATTGATGTCGATCACACGACGCCAAGCATCCAGATCCATTTCACCTGCCGGGCCTGAATCACCACCCGCACCGGCGTTGTTAACGGCAAAGTGCAGAGCACCGAAATGCTCGATAGCGCATTGAACCGCTGCCTCAAGCTGCTCGTGCTGGGTGACGTCTGCCACGTTGGCAACGGCTTTACCGCCAGCCTGCGTAATTTCAGCCACTACTGCGTGAACGGCATCCGCCTGCACATCCGAGACCACCACGGACAAGCCATTCGCAGCCAGCAGGCGGGCTGTTGCCGCGCCAATTCCAGAAGCAGCACCTGTCACCAAAACAGAGTGGCCAGAAAATGAATACTTCATGTTCGAAACTCCTTCAAAAATACGCTGCCCGCCTTACTTAAGGCTTGGATTTACGCGGGCTGGTCTTGGACTCAGTGCGATTGTTGGCAGCAGGTTTTTTCACCGCCGCTTTGCTTTGGGAGGCTGGCGTTACAGGGGCCGCTGGCTTGCTTGCCACGGAAGCGGGGGCCTGTTTGTTTGCCACGCTTGCAGACTTGGCAGGAGCCGACGCAGGCTTGGCAGGCGGAACCGGTGCAGCAGGTTTGTTCGCTACGGCAGTTGGTGTTTGCTTGCTCACATCAGCAGCGGGTTTTGTCGCAGCCGGTTTCGCCGTAGCTGTTTTTTCCACAGCCGGTGCTACCACAGCAGATTTAGCTACATCAGGTACTGCCCTGCTTGCTGTACTTGCCGCACTAGCGGGCTTGCCTGCGGACGCCGCTACCGGCTTGCTGGCGGGCTGCTCTTTTGGCAAAGAGGCAGCAGTAGCCGATGTGGAGCTAGCAGACTTGCTTGCGGTATTGCCCTGCTTTGCACCGCTTGAGTCCACAGCTGTCTTGGCCTGCGCATCAGTCGATGTCGTAATTGCTGATTTGGCGACTGGAGCAGTTGCTTCACGGCTGACAGCCGGAGCCGCAGCTGTTGGCTTCGCCTTTTCTGTCGCCGTAGATGGGACTGCTGTGGCGGGAGCCTTAGCAGAAGGCTGGGCAGCCGGTTGGGTCGCCACTTTAAGGGCAGGTTGAACTGCTGGTTGGGCAGCCGCCGTAACCCCCTGCTCTTTCTCCTGCTGTCGCGCTGCAGACTCAAATAAGCCCAGCACTTCTTCCGACGCCTGGACGACCGCTTCAGGAGCAGCATCTTGCTCGTCAATTGCACTGATCAACTTCTTGATCAAGGAGGCAACCAGACGGATTTCTTCAGGAGTTTGCCCACTGAGCAGATGTGGAATCGCCTCCACAGCCTTGTGGCCGTGATGCGCCAGAATCAGGGCTTGCTCACGAATCGCAGCCCGCATTTTTTCAATATCGAAGTTGCCCGTGTCGTACTGCTCGCGCAAACGCATGGCGGCATTGTGATAACGCTCGTCCACGCTGTTACGCTGCTTGGCAATATGGAACAGGCCACGCAAAGCGGCTTCCAACAAACCGCCCTCGTTCAGCAAACCATCCAGCCTATGCATTTGCTCACGCACAAAAGCCAGGTGCTCCGGTGAGCTGCCAGGATGCGGACGAGCTGGCGCAGATTCACCCGGTGCGTGACCGGCCAAAGCCATCATCAACGGCGATCCGTAAACCGTGTCAAACCAGATTTGATAGATGCTGTCGCGCCGGTCGCGGTAGTTGTTCAGCACCCGCTCCATCGCATTGGAAAGGTTTTCTTGCGCCTCCAAAAGAGGGTTATCTGGCTCTACGGCCTGACGCTGTTCCTTGATGCGCTCGGCCCATTGATGGGTCAGGGCCGCCCAAGGGTGGGCGCTGGTCCAGGACTCGTAGGACAAACGCATGGGATGCAAGGCTTCCAGCAACGCGGCGGTATACGGCGTGGACAAAGCTTTCACCCACGGCTGCAAGGTGCTTTTGTAAAAAGCCAGGTTGATTTCCGACACGCGTGCAGCCGCGGCAAAGCGGCGATCCGACTCGGGGTCGGGCTGCACAATCTCGGCAATTTCAGCCAGATTACTTTGGCGCACCGACATCAAATAGGGGTCGTCCAGCAAGGTGTCATCATCAGGCGTGTCCTCAACCGTGGCCCGATAAATCCCTGCCGGCAGCAGATCAATCTGGTCAATCGTGCTGGCGAACTTGCGGTGTTCTTTACTGCCCACACTGCCGGACACAAAAATGCCCAAATGCCCGATGCGATCGTGCGTGGTAAAGACGATGGTCTGGTCGTGACTGCGCACATCATCATCGTCCAGGTACAGGTCCGTAATCCAGCCCAAAGCCTGTGCAGGCGGGGTGATGTTGTCACCAAACGAGCTGAACACCACAATGGGCGAGCGGATATTGCGCAGATCAATCCGAACGCCATCAGAGGTCAGTAATTGAGCCGTTGACAACTTATTGCCGATGAACAAGTTGTCCACGATGTACTGCATCTCTACATCGTTAAGAAACACATAGCCGCCCCAGTATTTCTCAAAGCCGATATAGCGCTCGGCCTCGGTGTCTGCCTTGGCATAGACGTTGTACTGCTTGGACCACAGGGTATTAGCCGGGTCCAGATTTTCAAAGTTCTTTACCAGCCAGGCACCATCAAAGCGCCCTGCGCCCAAGTCGCTGGTCAGGGCGGTCAACCAACTACCGCCCAACAAACCACCGGCATAACGCATGGGATTATTGCCTGCCCAATAGGACACCGGGGCACCGGCCAAGATCAGCGGGCCAAACAGCTCGGGCCACACGGCGGCAGACATCATCACCTGCCAGCCTGCCTGGCAATTACCGATTACAGCAGGCTTGCCCTGGCTTTCCGGATGCAGCTCTGCGGCCTTGCGGACAAAAGCGGCATGGGCGTGCATCACGTCTTCAACGGTCTGGCCGGGAACAGGGTCAGGCAAGAAGCCAACAAAGTAGCAAGGGTGCCCCGCTTGCAGCGCAGCACCAATTTCACTGTCGGCCTTGAACCCGCCTATCCCTGGTCCGTGGCCCGCACGCGGGTCCACCACCAGAAACGGACGCTTGGCAGGGTCAGTAGGCTGATCCTCGGGAGCCAGAATACGAACCATCAAATAATTGACGGGTCTGGGCAGAGTCAGTCCTGACATGACCAGTTCGGCCGGGAAGTTCAGTACATTGGGCACCTCGACTTTGCGCTGTGCCTGGTACTGGTCCCCTACCTGACGCTCGATATCGGCGTACAAAACCGCTCGCTGCCAAGCATCAACAAAGTACGAGGAAACGGTCTGACCCATGTTCCATGGATTCATCATCCATTGGGACCAGGCCGTGCTGTCATCACGAGACTTATCTGCCATCATCTTCTCCCTTGCATTTGCTATCCGTTCAGGCGGCCTCAATGGCAATAGCCACGCCCTGGCCGCCCCCGATGCACAAGGTCGCCAGACCCTTTTGGGCCCCACGACGACGCATTTCATGAACTAGCGTCACCAGCACACGGGCACCAGATGCACCAATGGGGTGACCCAAGGCAATGGCACCGCCATTGACGTTCACTTTGTTCATGTCCCACTTCAAATCATGGGCCACCGCCAGCGATTGAGCCGCAAACGCTTCGTTCGCTTCAATCAGATCCAGCTGATCAATATCCCAGCCCACTTTCTTCAAGACTTTGCGACTGGCCGATACCGGGCCAATACCCATGATGGCTGGATCGACACCGGTGCTGGCCCAGCCACGAATCCATGCCAGAACAGGCAAACCCAATTCCTTGGCCTTTTCTGCGCTGGCCAGCAAGAGCACCGCCGCACCGTCATTGATCGTCGAGGCATTGCCTGCTGTCACCGTACCGTCTTTTTTGAAGGCGGGACGCAACTTGGCCAAGGACTCCAGCGTAGTTTGAGCGCGAGGCTGTTCATCGTCTTCAACACGCAGCGGGTCGCCCTTGCGCTGCGGCACCTCAATGGGAGTAATTTCGTCTTTGAAACGTCCGGCTTGCATTGCGTCTACCGCTTTGCGCTGGGACTCCACCGAAAACGCATCTTGCTGCTCGCGGCTGATGCCATAGCGTTCAGCCAAGTTTTCAGCCGTAATTCCCATGTGGTAGTTGTGAAAGGCATCGGTCAGACCATCACGCAGCAAGCTGTCGTCCATGGTGGCATGGCCCAGACCCAAACCGGTACGCGCCTTGTGCACCACAAATGGAGCCAGGCTCATGCTTTCCTGACCACCGGCCAGGACCAAATCAGCATCGCCCACCGCAATGGCCTGCGCAGCCAGGTGCACGGCCTTCAAACCTGAACCGCACAGCTTGTTCAGGGACATGGAGGGAACTTCATGGGGCAGACCGGCATTGACGGCAGCCTGACGAGCCGGATTTTGGCCTGCACCTGCCGTCAGGATCTGCCCCAGAATAACTTCATCAATCTGCTCGGCTGGCACGCCTGTACTTTGGAGCACGGCACGGATCAGTTGGGCACTTAATTCGTGAGCTGGCACAGTGGACAGCCCCCCCTGAAAGCGGCCAATGGGGGTACGAGTAGCCGCAACAATAGCGATATCTTTGTGCATATCCATTCCTTTTTTGATTCAACGGCCCGCCACGCGGGCCAGTACAGGCAGCAGCCGATCAGGGCCGGGCTTAGTACATATGCTGGCCGCCGTTCATGGCGACATTACTACCTGTCATAAACCCGGCTGCGTCGCTGGCAATGAAGCTCACCAAGGCCGCGATTTCTTCTGGCTGGCCCAAACGACCCACAGGAATACCCGCGATGATGTTGTTACGCACCTCTTCAGGCACGGCCATGACCATTTGCGTCGCCAGATAACCGGGGGAGATCGTGTTCACCGTGACGCCCTTGCGGGCCACTTCTTGCGCCAATGCCTTGGTAAAACCGTGCATGCCCGCCTTGGCGGCGGAGTAGTTGGTTTGACCGAACTGGCCCTTGCTGCCGTTGATGGACGAGATATTGATCACTCGTCCCCAGGACCGCTCCAGCATGCCGTCAATAAATGGCTTGGTGACGTTAAAGACCGAGTCCAGATTGACGCGCAATACATCGTCCCACTTGTCTTTGCTCAATTTGCGGAACGTGCCATCGCGTGTGATACCCGCGTTATTGATCAGGATATCAACCTGAAAACCATCTTTTTCAATGCTCTGGGCCATTTGCTGGCACGACTCGTATTCGGCCACATCAACGTGGTAGCCCTTGAAGTCATAACCTGCATCCGACTGCTCTTTGAGCCAGACCTGGGCATCGGCCTCGCTGCGCGAGTGAGTCACCAGGACTTGATGGCCTGCGTCATGCAAGGCTCGGGCAATCTCCTGGCCCAAGCCCCCCATCCCACCTGTCACTAGCGCCGTGCGTTTAACCGTAGACATACCGCTTATGCTCCCTTTTGTTTGTCAGAGGCACCGGCAAGATTTGCCCAAGGTGCGCCCCATTGCTTGAAAATATCCATGACTGGCACTGCTGCGTTGGTGTTGGCCACCACACCCAGCACTGACTTCTGCCAAGCTTCCAGCGCTTCTTGCAAGCCGCTGGTGAACTCGGCCTGGTTCTGGATAGCCAGTTGGTTAATGGTCTGGTTGTCGTTGACGCCATGCTGGAACAAACGCCAGAACGTGTCGGCGGGCAAGGTCGCCAGCGACTGCCAATTTGCGGTTTGCAGCAAACCTTCGATTTCAGCGGTGGTCTGCTCCATGCTTCTCATGCTGCTTTTCTGTACCGACTCCAGCCAGCGATGTCCACCTTCCTGCAATAGGCGAGTGATACGCAGCTGCAACTCGACATTGGCTTTGTACAGATCCAGGGGAAGTGTCTCCATGCTCATCTCAATCTCCTTAAAGGAAAAAAGTGCCCCACGATGGGACTCAACACCAATCAAGCCATCTGAGAGATGGTGTTACGAAAACGACGTAGCGACAGGAGGAACAAGGCAGTTCCTATCACCAGCAAAGCTAAAAAGGGTTGCCATACAGTTTCAATACCGGCACCGCGAAACAGGATGGCCTGGCCCAAGGACACAAAGTGCGTGGTAGGAGCCAGCTGCATCAGGTTCTGAACGATTTCCGGCATGCTTTCTCGGGGAGTACGCCCGCCCGAGAGCAAGTTCATGGGCAGCAACGTCAGCATCAGGAGCAAACCGAACTGCGGCATGCTGCGCGACAAGGTAGCCAGATAAATCCCCATGGAGGTCATGGCAAACAGACACAGCACCGCCCCGCATAAAAACAGCGGGATGGACCCTTCAATCGGAACTCCAAGCAGGCCACGCACCACAAAGTTCAGCGACGCTGCGGTAGCAACCAGCACCACCAGGCCCATGGCGGTGACCTTGGACGCCATGATCTCGCCGGGCGTAACAGGCATGACCAGCAAGTGTTCAATCGTGCCGTGCTCGCGTTCGCGGATAAGAGCCGCTCCGGTCAGAATGATGGACAGCATCGCTACCGAGTTGATGACCTCCGCAATACTGCCAAACCAAGCTTTTTCCAGCGTGGGGTTAAAGCGGACTCGCAAGGCCAGATCCACGGGCAGCACATCTACTGCCCGGTAACGCCGCACGAACTCGTTGACCTCGCCCATCACCACCTGCTGGATGTAGTTATTGCCCGTAAAGGCCTGACTCATGCGGGTAGCGTCAATATTGAGCTGCACCTCCGGGCTACGGCCTGCCAGCACATCGCGCTGGAAGTTCGGCGGAATATTCAGCACAAAGGTGAACTGACCACTATCCATGCCCGAGTCCATCTCGTCATAGCCAATCATGCGCGGATGGATAAACTCCGGCGGGTAAAAAGCCGAGCTAATGCGAGCAGACAAGGGCGATTGGTCCTGATCCACAATGGCAATCGGAGCATTGTTCAAAGTCTCGGGCTGAGCGGTGGCCGAGGTATAGATCGAGACCGAAAACACATACACAATCAGCAGCAACATCATGGGGTCTCGCGCCAGACTCCATAACTCCTTGCGGCCCAGTAACAGCACATTCTTGAGTTTTCTCATCTCACTTCTCCTGCTTTTGCAGCAACATCACCGCCGCACCCAAAACAACGGGTACCGCCAGCAACAGGGCCAAAAATGCGCCGTGCAGATCGGAGAACACCAAAGCCTTGTTAAACACCCCACGGCTGATATTGAACATATGCGTGGCGGGGTAAATCTGCCCGGCCAGGCGGCTGATTCCTTCCATCGACGAGACCGGGTTCAACAAACCGGACAATTGCGTAGCGGGCAGCATCGTGCCGATCATGGCAAAAAACATGGCCGCAATCTGGCTCTTGGTAACAGTCGATGCCAACAACCCCATTCCGGTCGAAATAATGCAGAAAAACAGGGTGGCCAAACTCAGTGTCAAAAAGCTGCCCTTGATGGGCACATCAAATATCGTTATCGCCAGCAGACACATGCACAAAAAGTTCACCATCGCCAAGCCGATATACGGGATTTGCTTGCCCAGCAAAAATTCGACTCGGGTGACCGGGGTTACGTACAGGTTGATGATGGAACCCAGCTCTTTTTCCCGGACCACCGATAAAGCAGTCAACATGGCAGGCAGCATCAACAGCAACACAGGAATGACCGCGGGCACCATGGCTGGCAAACTCTTGACGTCCGGGTTGTAGCGATAACGGTCCTGAATGCTGGCCGCTGCCACCACGGCCCCCGATCCCAGGCGCTCCTTGGCCTGAGTAATCAACCATTGCTGGTGCATGCCTTGCACATAGCCTTGAATCGTTTCGGCACGAGTGGGCATGGAGCCATCAATCCAGGCGGCAATCTGCGGATTACTGCCTCGCAAGACATCACGTCCAAAGCCGGGAGGAATTTCGATAGCCAGCGCAATCTTGCCGCGCCGCATCCGGTTATCCAGATCTTCGTAATCTGTTAAGGGCGCTTGTTCCAGAAAATAGCGTGAGCCTGACAGGTTCAAGGCGTAGTTCTGACTGATGGAGGTCTGGTCGCGGTCCAGTACGGCGTAGCGCAAATCCTCCACGTCCAGCGTAATCCCAAAACCCATCACAAACAACAGAATCAGGGAGCCGGCCAAGGCCAAGGTAGCGCGCACCGGGTCACGGCGCAGTTCCAGCGACTCGCGCCAGGTGTAGCTCAACAAGCGTTGCAGGCTAAAGCGCTCGGGCTTGCCGGTGTGTTCCTGCCCTTCCGGCGCCACAGGTGCTTGTTCAGTAGCCGCTTCCATTTCAGGCTCAGGCCCACTGGCTTCCAGCAAATAGCCAATAAAGGCTTCTTCCAAGTCGGCTGCGCCCCGCTTTTTAACCAAATTGGCAGGCGTGTCGCTGTCCAGCACTTTGCCCGCATGCATCATGGACATGCGGTCGCAGCGTTCAGCCTCGTTCATGAAGTGGGTCGAGATGAAAATCGTGACCTTATCGCGCCGAGACAGCTCAATGAGCAAACGCCAGAAATTGTCCCGGGCAACCGGGTCAACACCGGATGTCGGTTCGTCCAGAATCAACAGCTCTGGCTTGTGTACCATCGCCACAGCCAAAGACAGGCGCTGACGCATCCCCAGGGGAATGGCGTCCGGCAGGCGGTCCAGAATCTGCGACAGATCAAAGCGTTCGACCATTTCAGCCACACGCCCTTCTACTTCGTCATCCGGGACGTGGAACAGCTGCGCATGCAGGACCAGGTTCTGGCGAACCGTCAGCTCGCTATACAGTGAAAAAGCCTGCGACATATATCCCACCCGACGGCGGGTATCAATGTCTTTAGGATTCACTTCATGACCGAACAGCCAGGCTTGCCCTTCTGAGGCAGGCAAGAGCCCGGTCAGCATCTTCATGGTGGTGGACTTACCGCAACCATTCGAACCCAGAAAGCCGAAAATCTCGCCACGGCGAATACGGAACGACACGTTGTCGACCGCAGTAAAATCGCCAAAACGGATCGTCAGCCCTTCGGCTTCAATAGCGATGTCGTCAGCATCCACATCCAGCGGCGGGATTTCTACCGCCTGGTGACCTTGGCGCTTGTCCTCTGGCAAAAGGCGAATAAAGGCCTGCTCCAAACTTTTACTTTCCGTACGCTGCAACAATTCCTTGGGGGTACCCGTGGCCAGAATCTGGCCATCGTCCATCGCCACCAGCCAATCAAAGCGCTGGGCCTCGTCCATATAGGCGGTAGCCACAATCACGCTCATGCTGGGACGCTCAAGGCGAATGCGCTCGATCAAGTCCCAGAACTGCTTACGTGCCAAGGGGTCCACACCCGTGGTGGGTTCGTCCAGCAGCAGAAAGTCCGGGTCATGAATCAGCGCGCAGCACAGACCCAGTTTTTGTTTCATACCGCCAGACAACTTGCCAGCAGGACGCGTCAAGAAAGGATGCAAGCCGGTACTGCGCGTCAAATCATCAATTCGACGGCGACGCTCGGCCGCATCATGCCCAAACAGACGGCCAAAAAACTGCAGGTTCTCTTCCACCGACAAGGTGGGGTACAAGTTCTTGCCCAAGCCTTGCGGCATATAGGCAATGCGCGGGCAGATCTGGTCGCGATGGCTTTTTTCAGCCATATCGCCACCCAGCACTTCGATGCGGCCTTCTTGAATGACGCGGGCACCTGCCAGCAGGGACAGCAAGCTGGATTTACCCACGCCGTCAGGACCAATCAGTCCGACCATACAAGAGGCAGGAACCTCCAGGCTTAAACGATCCAGTGCGAGCGTGTCACCGTAACGCTGGCTCACCTCAACAATGCGAGCAACGGCTGCCGCTTGCTGCTTTGGCATGGTTTACTCCGTCAAGGTAGAAGTCAGCGACTCAGGCCAGCTGGCGTTCGGGTCCAATTTCACCCAAGCCATGCCGGGCAAGCCTGTTTTGACCTGTTCCAGATGCTTTTTCAACAGTTCCGGCGCAATCTGCGCTTTAACGCGGAACATCAGTTTTTGGCGTTCCGAAGCTGTCTCTACGCTCTTGGGCGTGAACTGAGCCGAGCTGGCGACAAAGGACACCGTAGCGGGAATAGGCAGAGTGGGAATCGCATCCAGCACCAGGCGCACCTCGGTACCCAAGGCGACCTTGCCAGCCACTTCGCTAGGCAGGAAGAAAGTCATGTAAACATCGGACAGATCCAGCACGTTCAATACGCGACCACCAGCTCCCAGAACCTCGCCGGGCTGGGCCACACGAAACTGCACACGACCATCCCGAGGGCTGACCAGTTCGCTATCAGTCAAATCAGCCTGAATACGCGCCACGGCAGCCGTGGCCGCTTCAACGGCAGACTGCGCACCCACCAATTGAGCCTTGGCCGCATTAATCGCAGCAACAGCCGCATTGGCCTGTGCTTTGGTAGCGGCGAGAGCAGCCTGGGCGCCACGAACGCGGGCGCGGTCATCGTCCAGTTCCTGAACCGATGCAGCACCTTCTTTGGACAAGGTAGTGGAACGAGCCAGACGACGCTGGGCGGCATCCAGTTCAGAGTCTCGTTGGCCGACCAGGGCCTTGGCCGCAATGGCATCACTTTCACGCAAAACGACCTGGGCCTGCGCAGCTGCCACATTGTTTTCAGCCTGACGTAAACCGGCTACGGCTTCATCACGCGCGGCTTCCAGACTGTCTTGCTGCATGACGGCCAGAACCTGGCCCTCTTTGACGAAGTCGCCCTCGTGGGCAGCAATACTTTGAATACGTCCGGCAAACTTGGTGGAGATATCAATCTCAGTTGCTTCGATACGGCCGTTACCACTGACGAAACCGTCTCCAGGGCCGGTGTCGGCCATTTTCTGCCATGCCCACCACCCCAGGCCAAGTACCCCGGCGACGATCAGAACAGGAACAAGATTTTTTTTCAAAGAGGAAGATTGTTTGCTCATAGCTGGCTCGAGGATGGATCTGAAGTAGAGGAGTTATGGGTATTAGTCAGGGGATCGGAGGGATCCAGCCCACCGCCCAAGGCGCTGTACATGGCGATCTGGCTGGCCACCAAGGCACGACGCGTTTGCACAACTTGCTGCTCAACATCGAGCAAGTCGCGCTGCGCATCCAGCACCTCTAAATAGGCGGCCGAACCGTTGTCGTAGCGCATTTGTGCCAAGCGGGCCCGCTCGGTTTGTGCTTCACGCGCAACCAGTTGAACCTCCAGCTGCTGGCTTAACCAGTGGCGAGCGGACAAGGCATCGGACACTTCACGAAATGCGGTCTGAATGGCTTTTTCGTATTCAGCGACCCGCATATCACGACGCACGTAGGACACATCCAGATTGGCGCTACGACGGCCACCGTCAAAAATAGGTAAAGAGATCGTCGGGGCAAAGGTCCAGGCCTTGCTGCCCGAATCAAACAAGCCATCCAGTTCGGCGCTGGCGGTACCAAAGCTGCCGGTCAAGGCGATGCGCGGGAAAAACGCTGCCCGTGCGGCGCCGATATTGGCGTTGGCAGCACGCAGACGATGTTCGGCGGCAATAATGTCGGGACGCCAGACCATCAGATCAGAAGGCAAGCCCGGCGCCAAATCGGCCAGCAAAATCGTGCTATCCAATGGCAAGCCGGTAGGCGCAACACCGGGATCAGCGCCCAATAATTGCTGCAGGGCGTTTAGCTGCACAGCGCGCTGCTGTTCCAGCTGCGCCAACATGGACTGGGCCTGCGTCAACAGGGTTTGGACCTGAGTCACATCCAGCTTGGAGGTAGCCCCCACCTCATAGCGACGCGAAAAGATGCGATAGGATTCTTGGCGAGTTTCCACGCTTTTACGCGCAATCTGCACACGCTCGTCCAGCTCGCGGACCACAATATAGTTATTGGCCACTTGCGACACCAGGGCGACATGCACGGCCTGCCGGCCCGCCTCCGTAGCCAGCCAGCCTTGCAAGGCGGCATCTTCCAGACTTCGCACCCGTCCCCACAAATCCAGTTCCCAACTGGTCAGGCCAACTTGAGCGCGGTAATCGCCCCCGGTGACTGCCTGTCCACTGGGGTTCATATCACCGGGCAGCCGCGAACGGGCAGCCTGGCCACCTACCGTGAACTCAGGAAAACGCTCGCTGCGTTGTAAGCGCAAGGTTGCCCGCGCTTCATCCACGCGCAAAACAGCCACACGCATATCGCGGTTGTTTTCCAGCGCCGTTTCAATGAGCTTGCTTAGCACCGGATCTTTAAAAAACTCCCGCCAGCCCAAATCACGAGCGCGCAGCGCATTGGCCTGACCGCCAAACAGATCGGTATAGGCTTGCGGAACAGGAGAGACAGGCTGATCGTAATCGGGCGCCATCGAGGCGCAACCAGCCAGAGCGACAAGCAATGCGGCCAGCGCGAAATGAGGGCGACGCGCAGAGCTTCGGTGCTTGTTGCTCAAATCGTAGGTCTGTAGGGCCATTGGAAAAAATGCCTAATGAGAAAAATGGGGACTGCCGTCAAGACGAAACAAGGGGTCAGCGATGCGCGTGTAGCCATCGCCGACAGACAAAACAGAGTGACAAGCCCGGCTTTGAGCGAGGCTTGTATGAACGGGTGCTTACTTAACTAAAACGTATTGACCGGGTGCGGGGCCTACAGGCGCCAAGCCTTGTTTGGCGGCGCCCATCTGGGGTGGCTTTACCTGCCCACCCGAACGCACTTTCAGCCAGTCAGCCCAAGCAGGCCACCAGGAGCCCTGATGCGAGCTGGCCTGATCCTGCCACTCGTCAACCAGAATGGGGGGCGTACCCGCTGCACGGGTATTGAGCTGATATTTGCGACGCGGATGGCCCGGTGGGCTGACAATCCCGGCGTTATGACCACCGGTGGTCAATACAAAGGTGATTTCGGCAGGCACCAGGTAGTGCAATTTGTAAACGGAACGCCAGGGCGCCACGTGATCGGAAACCGTGCCCACACAAAAAACGGGCAAATTGATGTGTGACAGAGAAACTTGACGGCCTTGAACGGGATAACGGTTTTGGCTTAAATCATTATTCAAATACAGGCGGCGCAAATATTGCGAATGCATAGTGGCGGGCATGCGCGTGGCATCCGCATTCCAGGCCATTAAATCATTCATGGGGCGACGATCGCCCAATAAATATTTATTAACCATGGGCGCCCACAATAAATCCGCCGAGCGCAGCATTTGAAAAGCCGCTTCCATTTGATTGGCACGCAAATAGCCTTCGTCGGCCATTTGCGATTCCAGCAGGCTGACCTGGCTTTCATCAATGAACAAGGACAAATCACCCGGTTCGGAGAAATCCGTCTGGGCTGCAAAGAAGGTTAGGGAAGCCAAGCGCTCGTCGCCATCGCGCGCCATTGCAGCGGCAGCAATAGCCAGCAAGGTGCCGCCCAGGCAATAGCCGGTAGCATGAATTTTCTGGCCAGGGACAATGGCATTGACGGCATCCAGACTGGCTTTCCAGCCCAGGCTGATGTAATCGTCCATGCCAAAGGCGTGGTCTTCGGCACCCGGATTTTTCCAGGATAGGCAAAACACCGTATGACCTTGGTCGACCAAGTACTTAATCAAGGAATTTTGCTGCGAAAGATCCAGGATGTAGTACTTCATAATCCAGGCCGGCACGATCAAAATTGGCTCTGGATGAACCTGTTTAGTCGTCGCTGTGTACTGGATCAATTCAACCAGTTCATTGCGCAGCACCACCTTGCCGGGAGTGGCAGCCACATCTTGCCCGACTTTGAAATCTTCAGCACCCACTGGTGGCTCGCCGGCACACTGGGCCTGCATATCCTGCTGCCAATGCGCCAGGCCACGGCTGAAGTTATCTCCTTGTTCGGCAAGGGTTTTATCCCATACCAACGGATTGGTCAGCGCAAAGTTGCTGGGGCTGAGCATGTTCAGCCATTGCTCTGCACCAAAGGCAACCAGTTTCTGATGATGAGGCTCCACACCAGACACGCCAGCGGTAGCCGTTTGCCACCATTCTTGCTGCGCTTGATAGGTCTGGCGCAATAAATTAAAAGGCCAACGATCCCAGGCGGGATCGGAAAAGCGGCGGTCTGTTTGGGCGGGGGGAGCCTCTTGAGAGGCGGTGGCCAGTTCATCGTTCCATTCGCGAAACAACTGTTCCCACTGGCTCAGGGCTAACTGGCGTAATTGTTCTTGTTTTCCAGGACTGAGGGCCAGATGGCGTATCCAGTCAATCCAGGCCATGAGCTGCGATTCGGGAGAGATGGAGCTCCAGATACGAGCCCAGGCGGCTCGGGCGGATGCGTCTAAATGTTCAGTCTGATCGATGGACTGCCTGGTTACCATTGCCACTCCGCAAAAAGTACACACAAAGAAAAAAGCAGATACGACTGCTTAGTCTTTTTAATAATACACCAGTTTACATCTAAACTTTTTGCATGCAGGTCATTTAGCAAAGCCCCCTAAAAAACCTTTGCGTTAGATCAAGTACATGACAGAAAAAAAACAGCCCGGGCAAGTCCCTTCGTTGTTATACCGTGCCTGATATGAAATAGGGTAAATAAAACATGCCTAAAAAGACTAAATAAGCGGGCTAAAAAGAGCAGGTTTTAAAAATAACAAAAACGGTGAAATATCTTGAAACAGTTGTTAAATCAAGGACTTGTCAGGCTAATTATTTCCTTATGAATATGACAAATCAAGCACGGCCCCAAAGGCCCCGCAAAACCGCCGCTGCCGCGGCCTGGCGCGGGGCTCACGGCCACGGCCTGATATACTGCAAGCCCCATATCTTGCCCATCCACACAGGATGACATGACAGACAAGCACCAAAATAAACCCCAAAAAAACGAAACCACACCCAAGCGACGCTACCTGCCTTCGGCAGAGCGCAAACGCGAGATCCTGCAAGCCGCTTTCGAAGAGTTTTCGCATCGGGGCTTTCTGGGCACCTCTTTGGAACGGATCGCCGCCCGCGCGGGAATTTCCAAGTCTGGCATCTACGCGCACTACAGCAGCAAGGATGAGGTTTTCGAGGACATGCTCCACACCACCTTGCTGCCGCCCGGCAACAACAGTTTTGAGCTGTCCGATACTTCGGATGCGGACACCCTGTCCTGTATCGTGGACGAATACCTCAATGAGCTGTACACGCGGCTGTCCAGTGCGGACGTGCAGGCCATGTTTCGACTGTTGATGACAGAAAGCGGCCGCGTGCCAGAATTGGCGCATTACTGGGGCCAGCAACTGATCAGCCAGAACTACACCGCGAATCAGGCGTTTTTTGATCTGGGCATACAACGGGGCCTTATCCGCCCCGACGTCAGCGCCTCCGACTACACCCTGGCCGCCTCCCCTTCCCTGATGTGGCTAATGGTTTTGCTGATCATGGGTCCTGAGAAATCGCCCGTGTCGTTTGAGGAAGTCCGTCTTTTGCACAAGCGCTTATTAATAGAGCGCCTGCAGCCGACCGCGGACTAAATGCGCACTACAAGCCTGTCCTTCAGGCTTGTACCTAGCCGAACCGGACTGACTCGCCCGTAAGTCGCCCACAGCAGCCCATAAGCATCATCAAGCTATCCATATAAGTGGGGCTGAGGGGCGCGCTACACTTGTGCCGAACTCTCATTCCCTCGAACACCAACTGCCCGTACAATAGTCGGTTGCAGTCCATTTTCAATGGGTTCCCTCACCCCATCCACCAAAAAGGTTCAGACATGACTCTGCCTACCGTGCCGTCTTCACGGCTGTCGTTCTATTTGCGGCTTTTAATTGCCTTTCACATTTTTATTGTGATTGCCAGCAATTACCTGGTTCAACTTCCCATTGAATTATTCGGCTTTCACAGCACTTGGGGAGCCTTCAGCTTTCCTTTCGTCTTTTTGGCAACGGACCTCACCGTTCGCCTGATGGGTAAAACCGAAGCACGTCGCGTGATTACCCGCGCCATGTTTCCTGCGCTGATTGCCTCTTATTTAGTGTCCGTGCTGTTTCATGAAGGCCATTTCAATGGCTTGCAGGCGTTAAGCGAATTCAACAGCTTTGTATTTCGAATTGCGCTGGCCAGCTTTGCCGCCTACGTGCTGGGCCAGTTGCTGGATGTGCAAGTGTTTGACCGCATCCGCCGTGATTACAAGCAATGGTGGATTGCCCCGGCAGCCGCGTCCATCTTCGGACAGGCGCTGGATACTCTGGCTTTCTTCGGCATTGCCTTCTGGCGCAGCAGCAACCCCTTTATGGCCGAACACTGGGGCGAGATTGCCATCGTGGATTACGTGATCAAGCTGGGCGTCAGCCTGCTCTTGTTCGTTCCCATGTATGGCGTACTGCTCAACTCTTTGATCAACACCATGAAGCGCCGTGCCCTGACAGCGGCACAGGTCAAGGCATGAAACCGCTCAACCCCACCCGCCGTGCGCTGGTTTTATTTTCTGGTGGCCAAGATTCAGCCACCTGCCTGGCATGGGCACTAGATCGCTTTGCCTTGGTCGAAACCGTGGGTTTTGACTACGGCCAACGCAATAAGGCCGAATTGCAGTGCCGCCAAATCTTAAGGGAAAAGCTCTGCCAGCAATTTCCCCATTGGGCTGAACGCCTGGGGCCGGATCATGTTCTGGATGCCAGCGTACTGGCTCAAATAGGTGGCAGCGCCATGACCGAATCCATGACGATGGCCATGCAAGAAGACGGTCTGCCCAATACTTTCGTGCCGGGTCGAAATCTATTGTTTTTTACCTTGGCTGGCGCTCTGGCCTACCGCCGGGATCTGGATACGCTGGTGGGTGGCATGTCCGAAACGGATTACTCCGGCTACCCGGACTGCCGCGACAATACGCTCAAAGCGCTGCAAGTCGCCCTGAGCCTGGGCATAGATCGCCCACTGACAGTAGAAACACCACTGATGTGGCTGGATAAAGCCGATACCTGGGAGCTGGCCCGCCAATTGGGTTCAGACACACTAGTGGAGCTGATCCGCACAGACAGCCATACCTGCTATCAGAACGAGCGCGACACCCTGCACGACTGGGGCTATGGCTGCGGCCACTGCCCGGCCTGTGAGCTGCGCGCTAAAGGCCACACTGACTGGAAGGCGCGGGGCTAAACAACTTGCCCTGCGAGTGCATCAACCTCATTCCAAAGATCTCTACCAAAAAGCCCTGCAAATTGCAGGGCTTTTTTTCTTGAGGTCGGGAGCAGCTTACAGCTGTGCTGGCTCTGTCTGCACTTGATACACCGGATAACGACGACACAAAGTCACGATTTTCTCTCGGATATCGTGCTTGATCTTGTCCAAGGTGCCAGTCTCGTAAGCATCCAGCACATCGCACAAGTAATGCGCCAGTTGCTCGCAATCAGCCACGTTAAAACCACGGGTCGTGACGGCTGGCGTGCCAATGCGGATACCTGACGTCACCATCGGGGAACGAGGGTCATTGGGGACCGAGTTTTTGTTCACCGTAATGTAGGCGTCGGCCAAGGCATCGCTGGCCTCTTGGCCGGTATAGGGCTTGTCTGCCAGATTAATCAGCATCATGTGATTGTCCGTCCCACCCGACACGATGACATGACCGCGTTGCATCAGTACCGCCGCCATCGCGCGGGCATTGCGCACTACATTTTGCTGATAGGTACGGAATTCTGGCTGCAGCGCCTCTTTGAAAGCAACCGCTTTGGCTGCGATCAAGTGCATCAACGGACCGCCTTGAACACCGGGGAAAACAGCGGAATTCAAGCGTTTGTAAAAGTCTTCACTTTGACCTTTAGCCAGAATCACGCCACCGCGCGGGCCACGCAGGGTCTTGTGAGTAGTACTGGTTACAACGTGCGCGTAAGGCAAGGGGCTGGGGTATTCGCCAGCAGCCACTAAACCTGCCACGTGCGCCATATCTACCCAGAACCAGGCGCCCACTTTATCTGCAATCTGACGCATACGCGCCCAGTCTTTCACGCGTGAGTACGCCGAAAACCCGCCAATCAACATTTTGGGCTTGGTTTCGATAGCGATGCGTTCCATCTCGTCGTAGTCGATCAGGCCGGTTTGAGTATCGACTCCGTAAGGAACAATGTTGTAAAGCCGCCCAGAAATATTGATGGGGTTGCCATGGGTCAAGTGCCCCCCTTGCGCCAGGTTCATACCCATTACTGTGTCACCGGGTTTGAGCAAGGCCAGAAACACGGCCGTATTGGCTTGAGCCCCGGCGTGGGGCTGCACGTTGGCATAGTCGCAATCAAACAAGGCTTTCAGACGCTCAATAGCCAGGCGCTCGGCCACATCCACAAACTCACAACCTGCGTAATAGCGCTTGTCAGGGTAGCCCTCGGCGTACTTATTGGTGAACACCGTGTTTTGCACCTGCATCACCAGCGGGCTGGCGTAGTTTTCCGATGCAATCAGCTCTACGTGGTCTTCCTGGCGGCTTTCTTCGCCTTGAATGGCCTGAGCCAACTCTTTGTCGAATTCAGCCAGGCTTAGTGTGTTGTCGTACATACATTTTCCTTAAAAAATTTCCGCTTGCGTCGCAGCCTTAGCCCTGGACGCCCCGTCAAACCAGACACACGCTCTAACCGTGCGTGCGTTCGAACTCGCGCATGAACTCACCCAGTGCCTGAACCGCATCCAAGGTGACAGCGTTATAGATGCTGGCGCGCAAGCCCCCCGTTGATTGGTGCCCTTTCAAACCATGCAGGCCACTCTTTTGAGCTTTATCCGCAAATACACTATTTAAATTATTTTCAGCAATATGGAATGGAACATTATTGATAGATCGATAATCAGGCAAAACATCATTGATGTAAAAACCTTTACTTTCATCAATAATTTCATAGAGCATTTTTGATTTTTTCTTATTTATTTCATGCAGTACTTCTATTCCACCGGAGCGCTCAATCCATTCCAGAGTTAAGCCTAAAACGTACCAGGAAAAGGTAGATGGCGTATTTAGCAAGGATTGTTTTTTCGCTTGTATGGAAAAATCCAACGCCTGTGGTGTTCCAGGCAAAGGCTTGTCTAAAATAGCAGGATTAAGCAAGACGACCGTCACGCCCGCAATGCCCATATTCTTCTGGGCCGAGGCATAAACCAAATCGTGCGCTGAAATGTCAAGTGGCTTTGACATCAGGCTGGAGCAGGCATCACAGACCAATGGAATAGGTGATACGGGTGCGGCGGGAAATTGCAATCCCTGTGCGGTTTCATTTTCTGTGTAATGCAAGTAAGCCGCATCCAGATTAATATTAGATTCATTAATATCGGGAATACGATCAAATCCACTTTCATGAGAACTGGCGATGATACGCACGTTCCCATATTGCCTGGCTGCATTAGCGGCTTGTTCCGACCATAAACCTGTATGTATATAGTCCGCTGTATTTTTTGTATGGAACAAATTCATCGGGATCTGAGAAAACTGCAAATAAGACCCACCTTGTAACAGCAGGACGTGATAGTCCGACGGAACAAGCAAAATGCGACGCAAAGCGGACTCAGTGCGCTGGGCGAAATCCATGAACGGCTGAGAGCGGTGGCTGATTTCCATCACAGACACACCTGTGCCGGCAAAATCGAGCAGTTCATCACGCACTTGCAATAGAACATCCATCGGCAAGGCGCTAGGTCCTGCACTGAAGTTAAAGGGTCGGGACATATTTGCTGAGATCCTGTACAAACCTGAACGCCGAAACAGGCCCCTATTTCGGCAAAGACAATCAAGTCTACGAGCACAATGGTCTGACTAGTCAGACCATTATTATTCCCTGGAGCAGACCGCATGACGCGTTCGTTTGAACTGGACACCTTGAAGATGCGTCTTAACGATGACGAACTTCAATCCCTGGATCTTCACCAGCGCATTCAGCGCGCCTTGCGTGCACTGATTCTGGATGGGGCCCTTGGTCCAGGGGTCAAGCTGCCTGCCACTCGTTCGCTGGCCAAGTCTTTAAGCATGGCTCGCGATACGGTTGAAAATGCCTATGTCCAATTGCACCGCGACGGCTTTATCGTGCGGCGTGAAGGCTCGGGCAGCTATGTTTCCGAGTCGGTAGGGACCGAGCTGCGTGGCAGCGCCTACCGACGTCTAAAGGCCCAGGACCTGAAGCGCAGCGTTATGGAACCGGGCACCGGCCTGAGCCGCCGAGGCCGCGCCGTTTTTGAAAGTGGTGGCATTGCTGACCAGCAAACCATCAAGGCCTTTGCAACTGGCCTGCCCGAAACCCGCAACTTCCCCACCGACGTCTGGGAGCGCTTGCAGCGTCAAGCCATGAAAGACTTTCGGGCCAATATCCTGTTGCACGGCGACCCTCAGGGGACCGAGTCTTTGCGCAAAGCGATTGCCGTCTACCTGAATCTGGAACGCGGCGCCAAGGTGTCGGCGGATCAGATCTTGATTCTGAGCAGCACCCGGCAAGCTTTGTTTCTGTGTGCTCAGCTCCTGGTGGACGCGGGCAAACCTATTTTGGTGGAAAACCCCGGCTACTTCGGGGCGCGCAAAGCCTTTGAGGCAGCTGAAGCTCGTATCGTGCCTATCGGCGTGGACGAACAGGGCCTGCGCACGGAACTGCTGCATGAGGATCGCAGCGGGGCAAATTGCATTTATGTCACCCCTTCCCATCAATACCCCACGGGGGCCACCTTGTCCTTGGAGCGGCGTCTGGAACTGATTCGCTGGGCTGCTGAAAATAGCCGCTGGATTCTGGAAGACGATTACGACAGCGAATTTCATTACGACGGTTTGCCGACTGCTTGCGTACAGGGCCTAGACAAGTACCAGCGCACCATTTATTTGGGCACCTTCAGCAAAACCCTGTATCCGGGGCTGCGCATGGGCTATATGGCCTTGCCGCCGGAACTGGTCAAACCATTTACGCAGGCCCGCAGCATTATGGATGGCCACACGCCGCAGATTTTGCAGCTGACACTAGCGCGCTTTATGGAGGACGGCCATTACAACTCCCACATCCGAGCCATGCGCAAGCTATATACAGGGCGACGGGAGATCATGCTGGAGGCCATCGAGCAACACCTGCAAGGCATTGTTCGCGCTGCCAAACCTGAAGGTGGGCTGCAAATACCCTGCTTTCTGGAACCCGGCTGGACTGAAGAACATACTTTGCGCCGCGCTCTTAGTGCGGGAGTCTTGCTGCCCGGTTTAAGTCGCTTGTACGTAGGTGAGGAAAAACAACAGGGCTGGTTACTCGGCTACGCCTCTTTAACGGCGTACGAAATTGAATCCGCCATGTTGCGTCTGGCCAACGCATTACGCCAAGGCAAGGGCTAAGCGCAAGAGCTCAGTACATCAAGGGGTATCGCCGGTTCAGGTCGGCGACCCCTTCCAAAATGGCATTCTCGGTTCGTGGATTACGCGCTCCACTGCGCACGCCGCCCAACAAAGCCAGGATCATGTCGCCAATTTCTTTGAAGTCGTCCTCGCCCAATCCCCGAGTCGTACACGCAGCGCTACCGATGCGTATGCCTGAATACGCACCATTCATTTGCTCATAGGGCACACGGTGCTTACTCAAGCTGATTCCCAACTGGGCCAGAACCCGCTCAACCAAAGGACCAGACAACTCCCAGGGGCGCAAATCCACCACACCGAAATGACAATCTGTACCACCAGACACTACTGTCAGTCCGCCTTCAGACAAGCGTCGGCACAGGCTGCGCGCATTGGCGATCACTGCTTGGGCATAGACTTTATAAGAGGGGCTCATGGCCTCTCCCAAGGCCACGGCCTTGGCGGCCATGATGTTCAGCAAAGGTCCACCTTGTAGCCCTGGGTACACGGCCTGATTCAAGCGCTCTGCCAGCTTGGGTTCGTTGCACAAAATAATGCCGCCCCGCGGGCCGCGTAAGGTTCCGTGCGTCGAGAAGGTGGTGACGTGCGCATGCGCTACGGGCGACTCCATCAAACCAGCAGCCACCAGACCTGCGCTGTGCGCCAGATCCACCATCAAATACGCATTGATCTCGTTGGCGATATTTCTGAATTCAGCAAAATTGGGGGTACGCGAGTAAGAGGAACCCCCCGCAATAATCAGACGTGGACGCTCTCTGTGCGCCATGGCACGAACTTCGTCCATGTCTACCCACTGGGTCTGGCGATCTACGCCGTAAGCACAGGTCTGAAACCAGCGGCCAGACACATTGAAATGGGAACCATGGCTAAGGTGACCACCAGCACATTGATCCAACGACAAAATCGTGTCGCCAGGTGACAACAGAGCCAAATACACCGCCAGATTGGCCTGACTGCCCGAGTGCGCCTGCACATTGGCATACGCGGCCCGAAACACGGACTTGGCGCGTTCAACGGCTAATTCTTCAGTTTGATCCGCCTGCTCGCAGCCGCCATACATTCTTTGGCCAGGATAGCCCTGTGCCTGCTTATTGCTTAACAGGGAACCCTGTACATCCAGCACCGATCGGCTCAGGTAATTCTCCGACGCGATCAATTCAATGGTGTGTTGTTGCCGACGTCTCTCGGCTTCGATGATGTCCCAAAGATTGCGGTCGTTTTGCTGTAGAAACTGCGAACCCACCAGAGGCAGGTGGTGGGTGTCGCCACCGGCAAGACTCTTCATTCGAGTTCCTATTTCGATATTGGCAACGTCGGATTCGTGGCTGCTTTCCAGGCACGACGGCAAAAGCATTTGCCCTGACAGGACGATTCCAAGGGCGAAAGATGAACATCCTATTCTGTTTAGTGCCCTCTTAAACAGTCCATTAAAAATTAATTCACCAGACCACTTTTAATTATTGTTATTTGAATAAACATTTAAAGCATAAAGCGCTTGAAAACCGCTAAAAACAAGCCCTCACGCCAATTCCGACAAAAGAAGTCAAGAATTAAAACTGTCATGCAATATTTATTTTTAAGTGGTCTGTTAAATGATCTTGAAATGGTCTGTCATTTATTGTCATAGGATCATTAGAATGCAGCCAACGAATACTCAACGCCCATACATCTAAACACTCAAGCAGATTATCACTTTTTTCGAATCTGAAAACTAAAAAATCATCCGCCATTTTCCCATAACTACAGGAAGTGCCATTGCTTTATCGGCAGTTCAACCAAGCTGATTCCGCAGAACTTGACTAACCCGGTTACGGGTTTTTTTGGGCCCGGTGCATAAAGAATCAGAAGATCCTTTTAAACCTGCGAATTTCCATTTGGAAATAAAGACGGGTGGAATAACGAAACGACTGTTCATTTCGAACAGATCGCAATCAACAGCAAGGAAGTTTGAAATGACAATCAAAAGTTACGAAACAGATGATGCCGTACGAAATATGCTGCAAAAACTGTCTGTACTGTGGAAAAATCGCGCTGCCGTAAATCAGGAATTGCCTGATTACGACAATTTGGCTTTCGATGCCAGCAAAGCAGACTTTAGCGAATGCCTGCTGCCTTTCCGTGAGCACCAAGCCTGGCTGGAAGCTCCTGAAGAATTGAAATCGCAGTGCTTGTCCTACGCCTGGGGTATTTACAACCTGAAGACCATTTACGTTGAGTGCAACGTGGTCACGCCTTCTTGCGAAGACATCATCAAGACGCCGCCACCCAGCGCCAACCGCAATCTGCTGCAAGATGTCATGTCCCAGGCTTTGCTGGACGAAGCGCTGCACACCCGCATGTCCATCATGGCCTGCAACTACATCTACTCCATGCGCGGCCTGCAGCCCCTGGATTTCACCAACTTCAACCTGGTGCAGTGGCGCAATGAAATCCTGAGCCACTGCGGTTCTGAATCCGAGCGTCGCCTGACCCGCTTTGCCATTGCCTGCGCGTCCGAGACCCTGATTACCGACTATCTGAAAACGATGGCCGAAGACAAGAGCATCCAGACCATTTGCCACGAAGTCACTCGCACCCACGCCATGGACGAGTGGAGCCACTCCAGCGTGTTCAGCTTTGTTGCGTCGGACATCATTCACGGCCTGAGCCAAAAAGAGCGTGAGCACATGCGCGCCGTTATTTTGCGCACCGTCGAAATGTTCGCCAACAACGAAATGGGCGCCTGGGAAAAAGTGTTCTCCATGGTGAAATTCCCCAATGCACGCGACATTTTGCATGACACCGGCGACTCCAACGAAATTGGCGTATACACCGGTTCGGTTGAAAGCCTGATCGAGCGTATTGGCTTGAACAGCAAGTCCGGTACGGCTCAGCCAGAAGCCGAGCAACAGGAGGCGCTGCAATGACAGCCATGATTCAGGCGCGCTGCGAGACCGTTCGCCCCGAGGCCGGAAACGTCAAAGTATTCACCTTGCGTGTGCAAAGTGGCCACTTTGATTTTCTGAAGGCCTTGCAGGCGGGCAAGCATGTCGCCCTGAGCTACCCCGATACCGGCGGCACCCTTCAACAGCGTATGTATTCGATCACTCGCATGGCCGATCCAGACCTGATTGAAATTGCCGTCAAAGGATCGGGACGCAACAGCGTCTCCGATCACTTGCACGCCACCCTGTGCGAGGGCATGACCGTGCCTTTGCAGTACGTGGCGGGCGATATCTCGGTGGACTCTATTGTGGGTTACGAGCGTATCGCCATGATCGCAGGCGGCATTGGCATTACCCTGCCCATTGCCCTGCTGCGTGAACTGGCGGCGCGAGCCCAGGACGGCTTGCCTGTACCAAAAGTGCATTTGCTGCTCAGTATTGCCCGTATTGCCGATATTCCCTTTCTGCATGAACTGCTGCAACTGGATCTGACCACCAGCTGGTTCACGCTGACCGTGTTTGTCACCCAAGAAAAAATCCGCGATAGCGCTCATTTCAAAGTGGGTCGTCCCTCCTTTGAAAATATGGAGCAGCTGCAAAACCCCCAAGCGGTGGTGATTTGCGGCAGCCACGGATTTGCTCAGGCATTGCGCGAATACACCATTCAGGCGCACCCTATCTCGCATATGTTGATCGAAGCGTTTTCCCCACCCGTACATTCCGGCGTGGAAGTTGTGCCCGAAGAAGGCAGCGCTCCCTTGCAGATCAATGTGCGCAGTACGGGGCAAACGATTTCGCCCGAGCCGGGCAGCAGCTTGCTGGAAATGCTTGAAGCGGCCGATGTACCTATCCGCAGCCAGTGCCGCTCCGGCATTTGCGGCGCGTGCCGGGTACAAATTTCTGACGGCGAATACCGCTCTGAACCGGATTTTTGCCTGAGTGATCAGGACAAAGCCCAGGGCCACGCGCTGGCATGTTGCACCTTCCCCGTATCGGGTGCCCTGACTGTAGACATCGGTACCACGAGCTGACATCCTTACCATCTGGATTGAAAGAAAATTTTATGAAGAAAGTCATCGCACTGCGTCATATCCATTTTGAAGACTTGGGCACACTGGAACCTGTTCTGATCGAACAGGGCTACCAAGTCCACTACATTGACCCTTCCGTCGAGTCACTACGCCATGTGGGTGAACAGGACGCTGACCTGCTGGTTGTATTGGGCGGGCCTATCGGCGCCTACGACGAAAAGATTTACCCTTTCCTCTCCGATGAGATGGAGCTGATCAACAAGTTCTTGCTGGCTGGCAAGCCCCTGCTGGGCGTTTGCCTGGGCGCACAATTGATTGCGCGCGCCCTGGGAGCCAATGTGTACCCCCTGGGTGTCAAAGAAATCGGTTTTTCCCCGCTGAAGCTGAGCGAAGCTGGCCAGCAGTCGCCTCTGGCGGCCATTGCCGGCATTCCCGTACTGCACTGGCACGGGGATCAATTCGATATTCCTGATGGTGCGGTGCATCTGGCCAGCACCGATGTGGGTGCCAACCAGGCGTTTTCCTTTGGTACCCAAGTGTTGGGTCTGCAGTTTCACCTGGAAGCTGACACCAGCAAGCTGGAACGCTGGCTGGTCGGCCATGCCAACGAACTGGGCCAAGCTGATATCGACCCGCAAATGTTGCGACTGGAAGCCATGGCGGTACAAAAACGCCTGCACGCCGCCGCTGCAACGGTGATGAACAACTGGCTCAGCCAACTTAAACAAGCTAATCCTGCTGACTACGTTGCATGAACACTGCTGTAACTTTTGTAGACCGGGAACGACATCCCTATGCTGTGGATGTCGTTTCCATTCAGTCCCAGGTGGTATATGGGCGGGTGGGTAACAATGTTGCCGGCCCGACCTTGCGCAGGCACGGCTTCAAAGTTGCCGCCGTGCCCACCGTGTTGCTTAGCAACAACCCCCAATACCCCACAGTACATGGTGGTGCTGTCCCGGATGACTGGCTGGAAGGGTTTCTGGATGACCTGGTTCTGCGCGGTGCGCTGGACAAGGTCAAGGCCGTTCTGATTGGTTATCTGGGCAGCGCCGGCCAGGCTGTCATCATTGCCCGCTGGTTGAAAAAGCTGCTGCTTCGTCAGCCTGATACCCTGGTTATCGTGGACCCGGTCATCGGAGACCTGGATGTCGGAGTCTATGTAGACCCGGCCCTGATCCAGACCTATCACGAAACCTTATTACCTTTGGCCAATGGCCTGACGCCTAATAATTACGAGCTGTCTTTGCTGGCCAAACAGCCTTGCGACACCATAGAAGCCAGCTCCAGCGCGGCTCACGCCCTGTTGACGGGCCGCACAGAATGGGTAATTGCCACCAGTGCTGCTCCCCAGTCCTGGCAAGATGGCTTGATCCGCCTGCTGCTGACTCGCCGCGAACCGCTGGCAGACACGTTGTTAAGCCACCCGCGTGTCGATTGCGCTGCCAAAGGTACGGGTGATCTGTTTGCCGCCACCTTGCTGGCCCACTTGATTATGGGTGCGGATTTGCACTCTGCCGTGCATACCGCCAGCGCCAATGTGCTGCACCAGCTGGAGCTGACCCGTCAGGCCGGGCATCAAGAATTAATTCTGCCAATAGATCCTTTCCGGGCCTGAGCAAATATTTCTTAATCTAACAGTCCTTTCACTAGGTAGCCGTTCTCGTTAAGCTGTGCCCTCTTAGTTACAAACGGAGCATGACATGGGGCTGCCTTTTAAAAGCACGCTACATCCACGGGTGTTCTGGGGATCTACCTTTATCGTCCTGATCTTTCTGCTGATCGGGATCATCTTCCCTAAAGACGCCGCACTTATTTTTGAACAGTTACAAAACTGGGTCATCAAAAGTTTCGGCTGGTTCTATATCCTGGCTGTCGCTTTATTTTTCTTTGCCGTGGTGTATTTGGCGTTAAGCCGGTACGGCAATCTGAAATTAGGGCCGGATGATTCTGAACCGGATTACCCGTATTTAACCTGGATGGCGATGCTATTTGCCGCCGGTATGGGCATCGGCTTGATGTTCTTTGCCGTAGCCGAACCACTGCAACACTTCTCTGCCCCCCCATCCGGGCTGGCCAGCACGGTGGAAGCCGCCCACCAGGCGCAAATCATCACCTTCTTTCACTGGGGCGTCCATGCCTGGGCCGTCTATGCGGTCGTGGGTTTGTCCCTGGCGTATTTCTGCTTTCGCTACAACCTGCCTTTAACTATTCGATCGGGCCTGTATCCCTTATTTGGCAAACGCATCGAAGGCTGGATTGGCGATAGCGTCGACATTTTCGCCGTCTGTGGCACGCTATTTGGGATTGCCACGTCCATGGGTTTGGGCGTGCTTCAAATTAATGCCGGTCTGGAGCATTTATTTGGCTGGCCCCAGGAAACCTGGCTGCAAATTATCTTGATTGTGGTGGTGACTGCGCTGGCAACCTTGTCCGTGGTCAGCGGTTTAGACGTGGGTATTCGACGTCTATCCGAACTAAATTTGCTGGTTGCTATTGCCTTGATGCTGTTTGTGCTCGCTGTGGGCCCTACCGCCTTTTTAATGAATGCTTTTGTACAGAATATCGGCGGTTATCTCGATAACTTTTTCGCGCGTTCATTTAGTACACAAGCGTTTCGCGGGCAAAGCTGGATGAAAGCCTGGACCTTGTTTTACTGGGCCTGGTGGATTGCATGGTCGCCTTTTGTAGGCATGTTTATCGCCCGTATTTCTCGTGGCCGCACAGTACGTGAGTTCGTGCTGGGTGTACTGCTGGTCCCCACTGTCTTTACCTTTTTCTGGATGACGATCTTCGGTAACACGGCCATCTTCCTGGATATGGGTGTAGCAGGTGGACAATTGGCCCAGGATGCCGCCGCCAACGCGTCGGTTGCTTTGTTCGAATTCCTGGAATACCTGCCTTGGTCCAACGTGACCTCCATCCTGGCCATTATTCTGGTGGCTATTTTCTTTGTGACCTCGGCCGACTCCGGCTCCCTGGTTATCGACACCCTGGCTGCGGGTGGAGTGGAAGATGCACCTGTCTGGCAACGTATCTACTGGTGCGCTCTGGAAGGCACCACCGCTTCCCTGCTCTTGCTGGCAGGGGGCTTAACCGCCTTGCAAACCGTCACTCTGGTCAGTGCCCTGCCCTTTACCATCATCATGTTCTTGTTAATTCTGGGGCTGTTCAAGGGCATGAAAGCGGATATGTCGCGCCTGCGCCGCCAAGGCCCGCTAACAGGTCCGGCACCCGGCTCGGAAATATCCTGGCGTCGCCGTCTATCGACCATTTTGCATACGCCTAATCAGCGGGATGCACGCCGTTTCCTGAACGAGACAGTGCTGCCCGCCTTGCAGGCCGTGGCCGATGAGCTGGGCAAGCGTGACCTGAACGTCACCCTGGAAACAGGAGAGCCGGACAAAGCCCAGCTGACTATCCAAGCCGATAACCAGCGCAACTTTGTCTACGGTGTGGAACTGAGCGCCCGCCGAGTAGCCAGCTTTACCGCTGCCGCTGCCCGTAACGAGCAAACACGCCCACAAGAATGGCAGGTTCGGACTGTCTTCTCGGATGGCAGTCGGGGTTATGACCTGATGGCCCTGTCTTCCAGCCAGGTCATCAACGACATCCTGAACCACTTCGAGCGCTATCAATCGCTGGTCACCTCCGAGGCCACTGCTCTTTACGCGCAGTCGCCCGACCCGACCTAAGCTTCTACCCCGGTCTCCTGCTTTCTTTCAAGAATCTGGGGACCGGGTCCTTGCTGACCCAAGATATCGGCCGGGTTGCGCAAGGGACACTCACTCATGGACAAGCACCCACAGCCAATACAGTGGGTCAGCTCATCGCGCAAGCGCATCAACTGCTCAATACGCTCATTCAAACTCACTTGCCAACGGCTGGACATGGCACGCCACTGTTTGCTCGATGGCTTGCTGCCCGGCGGTAAACCCTTCAAGGCATCGTGAATTTCCTCCAGCGGAATCCCGGTACGCTGAGCCACTTTAATGATGGCGATATAGCGCAACACCACGGAATCAAAACGCCGCTGATTGCCACTATTACGCGTGCTCGCAATCAAGCCCTTGGACTCGTAAAAGTGCACGGTAGATACAGGTACACCGCTACGTTTGGCCACCTCCCCCACTGTCAAAGCTCGTTTGAAATCAATATTCTTTGGCATGTTTTATCTCCTTGACCTCAAGTTAACTTGAGGTTTTATAGTTCAGGAACCTGATTAAGGCAAGCCATGTCGGCTGCCGTCTTTGCTTTCACAGGAACCTGTCATGCCCCGCCTCATTTGGATCATGTTTGCCAGACCTTTGTCATGGCTGCTGCAGTCCCTTCTGGTTCTGACCGCGTCTGCCATCCCGTTAGGCACGAACCGCCCCCCCTCTTTGGCAAGCCTTCGTTTGACGTTGAGCTCCGCCCTTCCCCATCGCCTGCTGACGATCCTGTTCAAGCCCGAAGATTGGTGGCTGAACGACAGGCGTCCCAGCCAGACGCGCCCTCATCCTCAGCCTCTGTGGCTCTCCGCACAAGACGGAGGACAATCAGCATGAACAAGCGTCGTACATGGGTCATGATTCCCCTTGTGGTGGCTGTGCTGGCGATAGGCTGGCGCATGCTGCCCGCCTCGCAAGAGGCTCAGGCCAGCGGTGCCTACCCCCCCGCCACCGTTGAGTTGGCCAGCGTGCAGTCTCAAACCGCCCCACGTCTTTTACATGCCGTGGGTGCACTGGAAGCGTGGCAGCAAGTGCTGCTAAGTTCTGAAACCAGTGGCCGCATTCACAAGATTGATTTCACCTCCGGTCAGCAGGTCAAGGCAGGCCAAGCGCTGGTTTTACTGAATGATGAATTGGAGCAAGCCAGCGTGCGCCGTGAACAGGCGCACGTTAAGCAAACGGCTATTCAGCTCACGAGGGTGCGCAAACTAAAAGAGCAGCAGGCCGCAACCCAGGAGCAACTGGATCAAGCCCAGGCCGATCACGCTATGGCTCAGGCCCAGTTGCAATATCAACGCGCAGAACTAGCTCTGAAACAGATTTCCGCCCCATTTTCAGGGCGTATCGGTATCAGCAGCTTGCACCAAGGCCACTACTTGCAGCCCGGCCAACCTATTGCCAGCCTGGTCGATGACAGCCAGTTGCGCGTGAACCTGACCGTGCCCGAACAAAGCCTGCCAGATCTGAAAGTAGGCCAACACTTGCAAGTTCAGGTGGATGCCTGGCCTGGCGAAAGCTTTCAGGCCCAAATCAGCGCCGTTGATCCTTTGATCGGTGACTCCCGCACCGTGCGCCTGCAAGCCTTGCTGCCCAACCCGGACAAGCGCTTGAGTGCCGGCATGTACGCCCGCGCACAATTAACGCGTCCGGCTGAAGCACCCGTACTGACCGTGCCAGAAACGGCCTTGACTCATACCGCCTATGGCCAAACCGTGTTTGTTGCCACAGCGCAAGACCCAGGTCTGTGGCAAGTGCGCCGTGTATCGGTGCAAACCGGCGAGCAATGGGATGAACGTATCGAGATTACCCAAGGCCTGAAAGAAGGTGATCTGGTCGTCAGCGCCGGTCAGATCAAAATTCAGGATGGCTCTACCGTACAGACCGCCAAGGATAAGGAGCCCGTATGAACACCGCCTCCCGTCCCGGCTTTACCGACTTGTTCGTGCGCCGGCCGGTACTTGCCCTGGTGGTCAGCGCTTTGCTCCTGATGTTGGGCCTGTTCTCTTTGCAAAAACTGCCCGTTCGGCAGTACCCCTTGCTGGAGAACTCCACCATCACCATCACCACCGAGTACCCCGGCGCCTCTGCAGAATTAATGCAAGGCTTTGTCACCCAACCGTTGGCCCAGGCCTTGGCCTCGGTAGAAGGGGTGGACTACCTGTCCTCCAATTCAGTACAAAGCCGCAGCATCATTACCCTGCGTATGGAGCTGAATCGCGACTCCACCCAGGCCCTGACCGAAGTCATGAGCAAGGTCAGCCAGGTCAGCTACCGCTTGCCCGAAGGAGCTTATGACCCGGTTGTAGAGCGCTCCTCCGGAGACTCTACCGCCGTGGCCTACGTGGGATTTTCCACCACCTCCATCTCCATCCCGGAGCTGGGTGACTACCTGTCCCGCGTGGTGGAACCCATGTTTTCCACCATTGATGGGGTTGCCAAGATCCAGACCTTTGGCGGACAGAAATTGGCCATGCGTTTGTGGCTGGATTCCGACCGCATGGCAGGCTACGGCCTGACCGCTGCTGACATTGCCCAAGCCGTACGTGCCAATAACTATCAGGCCGCCCCCGGCATGGTCAAAGGCCAACACGTTCTGAGCAATATCCGGCTGAACTCAGATCTAACCAGTGTGTCCGAATTCCAGGATCTGATCGTGCGTGAAGACGGCACTTCTTTGGTACGACTGCGTGACATCGGCAAGGTTGAGCTGGGTGCAGCCTCCACAGAAACCAGTGCCCTGATGGACGGCTTGCCTGCCATTCACTTGGGCTTGTTCCCTACCCCCGGCGGCAATCCCCTACGTATTGTGGAGGGAATCCGTGACCGCCTGCCCGCCATCGAGGCCACGCTACCTCCCGGCGTCGAAGTCGCCTTGGCCTTTGAAACAGCACGCTTCATCCAGGCGTCTATTGATGAAGTGCTCAAGACCCTGACCGAAGCCATGCTGATTGTGGTGCTGGTGATTTACCTGTGCCTGGGCTCTTTCCGCAGTGTGCTGATCCCGCTGGCGACCATTCCCTTATCCATGTTGGGAGCAGCAGGCTTGATGCTGGCCTTCGGTTTCAGTATCAACTTGCTGACCCTGTTGGCCATGGTGCTGGCCATAGGCCTGGTGGTGGACGATGCCATTGTGGTGGTTGAAAACGTGCACCGTCACATCAGTGCCGGACGCTCGCCCGTGGTCGCTGCCTTGTTAGGCGCACGCGAAGTGGCCGGGCCCGTCATTGCCATGACCTTGACCTTGGCGGCGGTCTACGCCCCAATTGGTTTGATGGGGGGCCTGACCGGTGCCTTGTTCAAAGAGTTCGCCCTGACTCTGGCAGGCGCCGTGCTGGTATCCGGTGTTGTGGCTCTGACCTTATCGCCGGTAATGAGCTCTTTGTTATTGCCCAAGCAACAAGACGAAGGCCGGATGGCGCATCTGGCGGAAAGCTTTTTTGGTGGCTTGTCAGCTCGTTACGGTCGTCTGCTGGCCCGCTCCCTGCGTCACCGCTGGATTACGGGTGCAATGGCCGTGCTGGTCTTTATCAGCCTGCCCGTGCTCTATCAAATGACACACAGCGAACTGGCTCCTATTGAAGATCAGGCCAGTGTGCTGACGGCAGTCAAAGCGCCACAAAATGCCAACTTGGCTTACGCCGAACGCGACGCCAAACTGCTGGACGATACCTATCGTGATCTTGCCGAAACTGACAGCACTTGGCTGATTGTGGGCACAGATGGCCCGGCCGCCAGCTTTGGCGGGATCAACCTGGCTGACTGGAACAAGCGCGAACGCGATGCCAGCGCCATTCAGGGCCAGCTGCAAGGCCGCGTCAGTGCCATTCCCGGCAGCAGCATTTTCGCTTTCCAATTGGCCCCCCTGCCCGGCTCCAGCGGTGGCCTGCCTGTGCAACTAGTGCTGCGCAGCCCGGGCGACTATCGCTCTGTGTACGACACCATGGAGTGGGTCAAGCAGCAAGCTCGTGAAAGCGGCTTATTTGTCGTGGTGGACAGCGATCTGGACTACAACAAACCCGTCTCCCGTGTAGAAATTGACCGCAGCAAAGCCGCCAGCATAGGGATCAGCTTGCGGGATATTGCCGACTCCCTTGCCGTGCTGGTGGGTGAAAACTATCTGAACCGCTTCTCGCTGGACGGCCGTTCATATGACGTGATTCCGCAAAGCCAGCACGAATTGCGCCTGACGGCACAGGCCCTGACGCGCCAGTTTGTACGCAGCGCCAATGGCGAGCTCGTGCCGCTTTCTGCCATGGTCCGTATTCAGAGCGAAGTGGAACCGAATAGCCTGCGTCAATTCAACCAGCAAAACTCCGCCACCTTGCAGGCGATTCCGGCTCCCGGTGTCACCCTGGGGCAAGCAGTCGGCTATCTGGATGAAATTGCGCGTGAACTTCCCGCTGGCTTTACGCATGACTGGCAGTCGGAGTCGCGTCAGTTCACTCAGGAAAGCCAGTCATTGGTCTGGGCCTTTCTGGCCGCACTGGTGGTGATTTATCTGGTGCTGGCAGCCCAGTACGAAAGTCTGGTGGACCCCATCATCATTCTGGTCACCGTACCTCTGTCCTTATGCGGAGCCTTGCTGCCGTTGGCATTGGGCTTTGGCACCTTGAATATCTACACCCAGATTGGCTTGCTGACGCTGGTCGGTCTGATCAGCAAGCACGGCATCTTGATGGTGGAATTTGCCAATGAGCTGCAATTTAAAGAGGGCATGAAAAAACCCGAAGCCATTTTGCAAGCCGCCCGTATTCGCTTGCGTCCGGTATTAATGACAACCGGTGCCATGGTCTTTGGCTTGGTCCCCCTGCTCTTTGCTTCGGGTGCTGGCGCCAGTAGCCGCTTTGGTCTGGGCGTTGTGCTGGTCTCAGGCATGCTGATCGGTACCGTGTTCACCTTATTTATCTTGCCCACCTTGTATACCTTGCTGGCGCGCGATCACGCCCATCAAGCAGACACACCGCGTGCGCGTGACCTGGCTCAGGCCCTGCGCCCTTCCCATGGAGAACAATCATCATGACGCCACACGCTTTATCAAATAGGCTCGCTCCTGTGGCGCGTGCGCTGCGCCTGGTGATCCCAAGCCTGCTGTTGACCGGGTGCGCAGTTGGTCTGGACACCTCAGTGCCCACCGCCCCCACCCTGACCAGCCCGGACTGGAGCGCGCAATTTGCCCAGTCTGAAAAGCAGACAGAGAACTGGTGGACCTTGCTGGAAGACCCGCAACTGGATGCCTTAATCACCAAGGCTTTGGACAGCAATCTGGATATTGCTCAGGCCCAAGCCCGCTGGCGGGCATCGCGGGCATTGATTGACGAGCGGCAGCATGACAGGCTGCCTGCCGTCACCGCGCAGGCCAGCTACCAACGCAGTGGCTCGCAGTTTGCCGCAGCCGATGGTTCGTTAGATCACGCCGTCACCGAAAACTGGCGTCTGGGCATGCAAGCGACTTGGGAGATCGACCTGTTCGGTCGTCTGGAGCAACTGGCGCGCTCCGCCCAAGCGCGCAGCGAAGCCAGTGCGGATCAGCTGGAATGGACCAGACAGGCCATTGCCGCAGAACTGGCACGCCAATACGTGCAGGCTCAAGGTTTGCAACGCCGTCTGGAACTGGCCCAAGACGATGTACGCAGCTGGGAACATACGCTAAAACTGGTCCAGGCCGGTGTCACACTGGGACGGGAACTGCCGGAGAATCTGGACAATGCGCAGGCCGGTCTGGAGCGGGCTAAAACGCAGGTTCCCCAATTGCGCAGCGATCTGGAACTGGCCCGCCTGCGCATTCAAGTCTTGAGCGGTGGCGAAGCCGACGCCATTTCAACACCATTGCCCAGCGCCAAAGCCCCCTTGGCTGCTTCACTGCCTTTGGGGGATGTGAACGCTATGCTGTTTAACCGGCCTGACGTACGCGCGGCGCGGCAAGAAATCCTGGCCAGTTCGCACGAAGTGGCGGCAGCCACTGCAGAGCTGTATCCCCGTCTGGACCTGGCCGGCTTTATTGGTTTTTTTGCTCTGCGAGGTAGCGACCTGGGCCACGCTGCCCGAGCCTTTGATGTCTCGCCAGCCATGCAATGGCCCGCCCTGCGACTGGGTCACGCCAAAGCCCGTTTACGTGGCATGGAAGCGGTAGCCGACGAATCGCGCTTGCACTATCAACAGGTGTTGCTGCAGGCCCAGGAAGAGATCCAGGGCTCCTTGCAACGGCTGACTCAGCATCAGGAAAGTTTGCTGAGCCTGACGCGAGCCGCCACACATCTGGAAAATGCGCATGAGCGTGCCCTGACTCGCTATGAAATAGGTGCCGGAGCCTATCAACAGGTTTTGGAGAATCAACGTAGTTTGAACCAGACTAGGCAGGAATTAGCGATGGCAGAAACAGGTTCCTACCTGAATGTGATCGCCCTGTATCAAGCCATGGGCTGGGGAGTTGCTACGCCAGCTACACCGCAGTAACTACGGCTGGGGATCAGTCCGAGGGTGGTCTGTCTCATAGATGGACTGCCCCTTTTCTATTTGTGAATCCGCCTGTTCCAAAAACAAGGACAAGCTGGCGATCTTGCTGCTCATCAGTTGGTCCAAAAGCTTGCCTCCGGCCCAGAGCAAAGCGCTGCAGACCAGAGCAATGGGCAACACATACCAGCGTAACCATAGCGATGCATCCAAAGCCCAAGCTGCAACCGTAAAGAGGGCTACCAGCACACAGGCAATCAGATTGTGACGCCGGGCTTTACGCAAAAACCTATGCAAGTCCTGATGGCCTCGCTCCAGCACAGTCAATTGATCGCGCAACTGATCCCGGTCTTTCTTTAACTGCTCCCACGCAGCACCTTGGTCCTGCGTGAGCGGGGGAACAACGTCGGTCTGCATGGGGTTCTGATCACTCATCATCTCTACGTCTGGCCGCGCAGTGCGCTACAAAAACGCTATTGTAGGTGGAATGAAAACAGGAAGCTCTCTGGCTAAGCGCCACAAGCTGATGTGCCTCCATTCCCATCCGCTGTATTTGGCACACGCGGTCAACATCAGGCCGGAAAAGCGGCAAAGCCCACCTAGTTTCCCAACAGAGATGAGCCCTTTTGCCCCAAGGAAAGCACTTCACTGGCGTTTACGATTGCAATGGAAATATCTTCAATCGTGCTGCGTTTGTTCATGGCCTGCTCGCGGATCAAATCGTAAGCCCGCTCCTCGGAAACCTGATGGGTGCGCATTAAAATCGTCTTGGCTTGTGCCACATGGCGTTGCCCCATCAACTTGGTCTGCAGTTTGTCGATCAGACGCCGTTGCTGCCGCAATTCCTTGTGATATTTACGAGCCAGAACCACCGTAGACAGCAGCCCGAAAGAACGAATGGGCGCAGGCAAAATTGCCTGGATATTCAAATCCAACACTGCAGACACGATCGTGGGGTTTTCGTAATTGACCACCGCAATAATCGTGGGAGCTTCATCCGCACAAATCCAGTCCAGACGCAGATGCAGCAAGTCCGGCTGCACAGCCAGAAACACCAAGTCAGTGCCAGACGGCAGGTTTTGCGTGGGCGGCCAGATCGTTTGAACCGAACACCCAATGCGCTGCAGCTGCTGAGTCAACAAGCGTCCATCACTGTCGTCCGGGTGCATAACCACCATGCTTAACTGCCGCAGCTCTTTCAACTGTGGCGAGGTCGCATGCGGAAACCGGTTCCGTGCTCTCAAGGGCTTGTTTGCCGGCTCATCACCGTAGGAAGAGGAGTTGGCCACGCTCTATGTCTCCAGAGTATCCAGCTTGGCAGTCCAATCGCCCAAAGAATGGGTGACCAGATACGGGTCGGGCGAGACGGGGCGCGTTGCCTGCCGCACAATCGTGAATTCGCCATCGGCGTTAATGCGCCCAATCCGGGGGTAAAGCCAGGTGTGGTGATTAGTCGGGTCCACTTTGATACGCCCCTGCGGTGCATCCAGCTCACTGCCTAAAAGATAGGGCAACAGGTCCGCGATCTGGTCACTGGCTGATTGCCGGTACGCATTAGCAAACAAATGCATCTGCGAGTAGGCCGCCTCCCAGCACAAATTAGGGTGGCAGTCCGAGCCAAAATGCTTGCGCAAACTGGCCAGACAACGCGCATTGACCGCGGACTCAATCGATTGAAAATACGGTGCAGCGGTAAAGTGCCCACAGGCCACTTCTGCCCCCATTTGTGCCACCTCCGCTTCTGAAGTGGTCAGGCTGGCAATGGGCATAGTCTGCGGATTAAAGCCAGCATGGGCGTAAGCGCGGTACAGATTGGCGGTGGAGTCCCCCACAACCGTAGAAAAAATGAAGTCCGGCTGCTTGCTGCGTATGTCTTCCATGATGCGGCTGTAATCGCTTTCGCTGGCATCCAAAGGTAGGTAGTGCTCGCCCAGCACTTTGCTATCGGGGTGCTGCATCACCAGTTCGCGCATAATGCGGTTGGACTCGTAGGGGTAGATGTAGTCCGAGCCAATCATATAGACCCGCGCCCCAAAATTGCTGGTCATGAAATGCGCCAGCTGCACACTGTTTTGATTCGGGGCGGCGCCGGTATAAATCACGTTGCCCGAGAACTCGAAGCCCTCGTACAAGGTGGGGTAAAACAGCAGCTTGTTCCACTTCTCCACAATCGGGATAACCGCCTTGCGGCTGCTGGACATATAACAACCAAAGATCACGTTGACGCGATCCTGCACAATCAGCTGCTCGGCCTGCTGGGCATAGCAGGCCGGCTTGGAGGCCGGGTCATAGCAGACAGCGACCAGCTCGCGCCCCAACAGACCACCAGCCTCGTTAATTTCATCAATCGCCAGCTTGGTACCCTGCCATTGCGACTGACCAATGGTGGAGGTCATGCCGGTTGCGGAATACAGAACGCCGACGCGTACGGGGTCGTTGTGAGCCAAAGTCCATCTCCTGTCTAGCATGGTAGGGGCGCAGGTCGACAGACCTGCCAATAAACACTACGAGCGAGCATCAGGTTACTCCAAAAACAGCATGACTCAGGCTCCCTGCCAGTCTTGCATCCCGGCTTTATTTACCAGGCATTCATCAACAATAAAGTGCCGGGTAACCAGCAAGTCAACGCGCCGATCAAGATGGTGTAGACCGGCAAAATTCGCACGCTCTTGCCCAGCCCCAAGGCCAGGAAAAACAGGAACCACAGGCTGGACCACAAGACCCACATCACAATCAAACGAGGATCGTTGGCGGTTCCGGCAAAGGCCAGCGCACTGATGGCCACAAACAGGCAATACCAGCCAAAACCGGCGCCCTTCAAGCCCCACCACTGCACCACTGCCAAATACAAATAAGTAAAGGCAAACAGCAGCCCGCCAGCCACCGCGAAGTAGTCTGCCGCCTGCTCACCGCGCACCAGACCCAGCAAATTAATAAACAAGGCCAGCAGGCCCACCAGCAAGTTGAACGGAGCAAGATCACGGCTTTCAATACGCCCGGTCAAACCCACACCGTTCACAATCAACACAGCCCCAATAAAGAAAAGCGCAACACCCAACATGGCATAAGCCTCCAAAACAAGGTGACGATTCCGGCCTGGCTGGCGCCTGGTCTATCGGGCGCTGCGTGAGCTCTGTGTACCGTGCTTGTCTGCTTCCGTGACATCCAACCTCAAATATCCGCGACCTAATTACATGGCCGGATTTTTGTTCCGAGCAAGCAAAAAGGCCCAGACGGGTTCAGGGAATGAACCAGTCCGGGCCTTTTTGCCCAACACCCACGCTGGCAACATTGGCAGCAGATGTCGTTTCAATTTGGATATGTCACAGCGATCAACAATCGCGGTCGGTGCAATTCTTACATAGCCCGGTCCGTCGCCTGTACTAGCGATTACCCTAGCGACTGCCACTTGACGGCCCAAGTACCTGTCGTGCTAAAGTGCTTTTTATCGATTTAACGATCTGATTCTTATTCCATGAACTGCCCCGCATCCTCTTTGCTAAGCATCTTGCCCCCTTCGCGGGCGATGTCGCTGCGGGCAGTCTCCCCACCTTCTGTCTTGCTGTTGACCGTCGTCTCTCCGGGCGTCGTCAATCAGGCTGTCGTTGTGTCTGACCCCGTCGTCAACACACGCGTCTACAGCGTCTGCCACTAAGACTTCATCTTTTTTCCTGCGCTTTTGAATGAGCGCTTGGAATGTCTTCGCAGACACACCTAATTTATTTAGACAGATAAAGAACACATCATGACTTCTTCGTCTCGCGCCCAAATGGGTGCTATTGCTCTGTTCGTGCTGCTGTGGGGCAGCGCGGGTATTTTCACTCGTGTCGGCTTGGATCATGGCTCTGTCATGGCCATGCTGATCCTGCGTTTTGCCATCGCCCTGCCTTTAGTTGTATTGCTGGGCCATTACAACGGCGGCTGGCTCCCGCCCAAAGGGCAACGTCTGCTACCTGCAATCAGCGGCTTGCTGATGATAGGCCTGTATTCGTTTTTCTACTTTGAAACCCTGGCCCAAGGCATCACCCCCGGTTTGCTGGCCACCATCCTGGGCGTACAGCCAATTTTGACCCTGGCCCTGACAGAACGGCGCTTTTCCCTGGCTCGTATCGCAGGCCTGGCCTTGTCTTTGACAGGGCTGATTCTGGTGGTTTATCAAAGCCTGATCGTGAGCCGCTTATCTGCAGCGGGTTTGATCTTTGCCGTTGCCGCCTTGCTCAGCATTACCTTGGGCACGATCGTTCAAAAGCGTCAGGCTGTTGGAGCCTTGCAAGGGATGCCTTTGCAGTATTCCCTGTCGTTAGGCCTGTTTTTGCTAGTGTCTTTAGGCTTGGGGCAAGAGATCCGATGGGACAACACGCTGGGGTTCTGGGGGCCGGTGGTATGGCTGGGCGTGGTGATCTCGGTACTGGCCCAGTTGCTCTTGTATCGCATGATTCGCAGTGGAAATCTGGTTAATGTCACTAGCTTGTTTTATCTGGTTCCGGTGGTGACAGCAGGACTGGATTTTCTGATTTTGGGCAATACGCTGGCTGCTCGGGCAGGCCTGGGCTTGGTCGCTATTCTGGCAGGGCTTTGGTTAACCATGCGTAAGGGCAAGCAGGTTTCCTCCAAGTAAGTCGCTTTGGCTCTGTTAGCTTTGTGTGGTGGTCTCAGTGAGGCCACCACACAGGGCCAGCACGCGGGATCGAGCTGAACATTTGCCAGTGGAGCGCACCGTTCCCTTGTCCCCCAGACAAGGCACACACTTTCGCTCAAATAGCAGAACACTCGTATCCCTGCGCCAGCCCCACCCCCACTGCAGCCAGTACCCTGAATCGCCCAATCCCCGTGCTGGCCCTGAGTGGTTCACATTGAGCCTTGCCTGCCATTTCATCCAATGCTGAGAACCTCTTTCTGAGGTCTGACTTGCTTGCCGCTTGGCTCTAGTTTTTGATCCACATCTTCAGCATGCCTCAAGAGCCGCTTTTTCCTTGTTGCCATGAGACAAGCCGCCTGCGCAGCCGGGACGGGTCTAGAGCGAATCAATCTAATGCAGCTGGGAGCTACAGAATCTGGAATGTGTGAGTAGCCCCTCCCCCTACATCTCCCATTCACCCGTAGTAAAGATATCCACAAGCAATACAAGTCTCAGGCGTGGGGTTGCTCCGCAAGCACGAATCACGAGCGCCTCCATCATGGCGCGATCCTATCCAGCGCATTGGAAGCTTTACGCAAGCTCATTCTTCTTTTCAGCGCTAAACCCACCCTTATGGGAAAAAATTGCAGCGTGTAGATCTATTTGGGCTTTTTGCATAAAGGGAGAAGATACAGCCGCTAATGTCCGGGTATCGAGAATAAATCCATCAACAATAAAACCACAGATTCCCATTATTCGCCTTCAAGCCAGATAGAACTCGAAAATCCTTTCGGATCACAGAATTTCGAGAGAAATACATAGAATAAAAACTTTCTTTAAACACTATTAGTTAATAGCCTGATCATATAAATATAATGTTTTATTTTTTTGTTAGGCACCTTAATCAATTGACTAAACATACATTCACAATATATCTTCTGATCCTAGCTGTGTAACCCAGCTAATTAGCTTACTTTTTAGCTAGTTCTCGAACTAACAACTCAAGCATATATACAAAAAATTTATTTAGATTTCTACACAAAAATATTCTAATTAGTCGTGCAAATAAAATTCCCAGCAATCAAAAAGGATTGATATGGATTTGCCAAATGAATCAAAAGAATTATCTAATAAGCTTGTAGATATAGAACCAATCAAGACTAGTCTACTGAGCCTTGAACGACATAGAGTTTTTGATCAACTTCTTAGCAATGAAGATCTTCAGTTATTTATGTCTTGGCACGTTTTTTCAGTATGGACTTATATGTCCATCATCAAACGACTTCAACTAGAGTTCACCTGCACCTGCCTGCCTTGGACTCCTTATAGAAGCGCAAAAGCAGCTCATCTAATTAATAAAATCGTTTATGAGAACGAGTCTATCAATCTAGCAAACAATACCTATCTAAGTCATTTTGAACTATATCTTTGTGCCATGGAGGAGATCGGCGCAAACACATTTTCAATCAGAACATTTGTTGACTTGATCGCCGCAAATATGCCGCTACAAGATGCTCTAAAAATTTCAAATGCATCTCCTGCTATAGAAGAGTTTGTTCTGACGAATACACATATAGCTATAACAGGCAGCGTTGAGGAAGTGCTAGGTTGCATGATTTATGCACATGAATACATTTTCCCTAAATCCTTTATGCACAGCTCCGCCGGTTCAGCGCTTAGCCGTTTTGCCGAAGAAAAATTTTCGCTGTATTTGAAAATGTGTTGCAGCACGGATCCACATCAGCGTCATTCAGATATAACGAATCTGCTCATCGAGCAAACAAATGGAAATGAATCGTGTCTCAAGACTTGCCTGGATGCTGCACTAGGAGCTATCAAGCGCCAAGCTAAATTATGGGACTCGCTTGCTTGCAAGATTGAAATTGAACGTTGTTCTCTGCCTGAAACCATGCAGACCACCTAAGAATGGAGCAGATAGATGACCAAGCAAGCAACGCTACCACTTCCTGAGTCCCTAACGATTTCTGATTATTATCGAGACCCGGAAATCATCTCCCATCTTTCTAAGGAATTTTTTCATAACCAATTTGTAAAATTGCCAGATTTATTCCTGCCTGCTGTAAAAAAAACTGTACAAGAAAATCTGCAATATCTACATGGATTAAGAACTAGAAAAGATTTCATTATGCCCGGATTCGATACTGAGCGACGAATGTCAGTAGTTGGAGGAAGCAAAGTTATTAATTTATCTTTGCCACTAATTGCTCTATATGGAAACCGAGACCTTAGAGAAACATTAACAAAGATAATTGGTAGTCATATCCACACCGTGCAGCACGCTGAAGAATTTATGGTGGTCAACTTTCTGGACGGTGAAGCCGATACGCACGGCTGGCATATTGATGACCCACAATACGCCTTAATCATAATTACAGAGGCTCCACCACCCAATTCTGGAGGAGAGCTTGAACTGATTCCAAGCTGGTCTAGTTTCTGTACAAAAAATGGGTTTTCCACAGGCAGTCAAACTAAAGAGGCTATACAGCAAGCAATCGCTGAAAATCGTGTAAAACGATCCCAACTTGCCGCAGGAGACTGCTACTTACTCAATGCCAGCGAGGCATTTCATCGCGTCACTCCCATTATCGGGAATGGTTCCAGGAAAGCACTCAATATGGCCTTTGATTCTCGCCGCTTTCGTAATTACGGCGATACAGCCCAACTTTTGTACGCAAACTAAGATATGCATTCAACTTCACTGTCTTATAAGTATCCTGATCTTAATGATCAGCTTGCCTTGATCACGGGTGCTGCCAGTGGGATTGGCAGAGCGACAGCCAAGCTCATGGCCCGCCAAGGTTGCACTGTTGTGATTGCTGATGTTAATGAGCTGGCAGGTAAAAGCCTACTGCAAGAAATTGAGCATGAGGGTTTACGCGCTTCCTATATCAATCTGAATGTGACAAGCCAGTCGTCTGTTCAGACAGCTATTACAAAAATAATAGAAAATTATCAAAAAATTGATGTATTGGTTAATTGTGCAGGATTTATCCGTCGAGCCAACGTAGTTGATTTGACTGAAGATGAATGGGATCAATCCATCGCAGTCAACTTGAAATCAATTTATCTCTTGGCCAAGGCCGTTGTTCCATATATGCAGCAACAAGGTAAAGGAAATATCGTCAATGTAGCTTCAGGCTGGGGCTTGGTTGGAGGTACCAATGCCGTGGGCTATTGTGCCGCCAAAGGCGGAGTCGTTCAGATCTCACGTGCCATGGCAGTGGACCATGGAAAAGATGGGATTAGAGTGAACTGTGTTTGTCCAGGCGATACCAACACTCCTATGTTGGTTTCCGAAGCCAAACAACTCGGCTTGGCTCACGATGCCCTGATTCAGGATGGCTGCCATCGTCCATTAGGACGAGTAGGAGAGCCTGACGAAATTGCATCAACTATCTGTTTTCTTGCCTCGACAGCATCTTCTTTTATGACTGGCTCGGTGCTGGTAGTCGATGGTGGCGGCTTGGCCGGATCTATGTGAGTGTCCCCATGCATCTCGTAATTACACATGACCATTCGGCTGCAGTCGATTTGATTTCTCAACGCATGAAGCAGCATTTTGGCAAAACGCCGGACCCTACAGGGCATACGTTGAAAAACTTCCTGTCCTCAATTCCTGTGATCAATAAAACTAACTTGATCAATTACGGACAGGAATATACGAGTTTGATGCATCAGGAGGCTATTTTATTTAGTGAAACCTCAGGCACGACCTCATCACCTCTACAAACTCCTCGTAATAAACACGATCTTAATTGGAATGTGCTTAACCAGATCAATGCCTACAAACCTCTAGTCCAACCGGGTGTTGATAGAGTCTGCGTCTTGCATCCTTCTGTTTTGAGTCCGTTCATAGAGGGTTCTGTGCGGGCCTTGCATGAACTGGGTGTAGGCCACGTTCGCCTATATCCAATTCCAAAAGTATGTGACTACAAACGCATCTATGAAGTTATTGATCGTTATCGCATTACGACAATAATGTCGACCCCTTCACTTGTTTACAAAACTCTCTATGAGTTAGCACAGATAGGTTCTGGAAAACTGCCTTCATCTCTACGGAAATTGCTGCTTACAGGAGAACGTTTTTCACAAGAAAATCGCAGCAATATGCGCAGAATTTTAGGTGTCGATGGAATTATCACGCCGTTTGTATATGGTTCGAGCGAGACAGCCACAATCATGGTGGGCCAATCCGACTGTTCCTACCGTCCGATTACTGAAGATTTTGTTTTTGAAATCATCGATGAAGAGCAAACAGACAACTTAACCGTGAAAGGAAACTTATTGGTTACTTGGCTACGAGGAGGCATGCTGCCCATCGTGAGATACGACACAGGAGATTTATTTACTGCTCACCGTTCTGGTCGCGATAATAATTACAAATTCATTTTCGAAGGCCGCAATGGAAATGAAGGTATTTCCTTACATCAGCAAAATATAATTGAACGCATTATTTACACCCTCCCAGAACCTATTTTTCATTTTGATTGCAACATAGACCCAGAATCAAAAAAAATAACTCTTTCATTAATCCTGAATAAAAAATCGAAAATTAATTCTCAAAAAATTTCAGACCTACTTGCCAAATCAACTGAAGACAACTGGAAATTTGAAACTTATATAAACCCAGAAAATCATAATTTCTTTGATTTCTCGCCATCCCCAAAGACTCGGAAATTTTATCGTGCTTAAGAAAAAAATATCGGTTCTTAATGGTGTGGCTATCGCCATTTCCATGGTAGTTGGATCTGGGTTATTCGGTCTTCCTGGACTAGCCATAAAAGCCACAGATCCAATTACAGCCTTACTTGGCTGGGGATTAATAATTTTAATATTACCCACCCTAATATTTATTTTCTCTTATTTAGGTCAGCGATACCCATCAACTGAAGGATTATCTTTATATGCTAGTTTAGGCTTGGGATCTTGGTCTAAAAAAGGCGTCATGCTGGTTACCTGTGGCACCTTAGTAGTGGGCATGCCAGCTTTTTTTTTAGTAGGTGGAAGCTATATCGCAAAATTAGCTAGCCTGGATACGGAAACCTGGACAATCCCATGCGCTATTTTACTTGCCATAGTGACCACTACTATCAATCTAACAGGCCTTGATAAGCTAGGCTGGGTTAATAAAACAGTAGTAGCACTCGTTTTAATAATGGCCCTGCTGATATCCGTTCAAGCACTTCCGATGACTTTTACGCAATATTCAGCCGTCAATTCAAGCTCTCTTGATCAAGTAACGATATCTGGAGTCTGGTTAGCGGCCTCTATCGTTTTTTGGGCATTTCAAGGCTGGGAAAACCTAACATTTATTTTTGGCGAAATAGAGAATCCAAAACGTAATATCCCTATTATTTCTTGGGTAAGTTTCGTTATCGTAGCCATAATTTACGGAATCTTATCTTTAGTTGTTTCCGCAGCTGCTTTACAAGGTAAAGATGTCGCAAACTTGGCGGGAATAGCAGAGCTACTACCTGACACCTTTTTAGGAAAAATATTTCTGGGCGTCATGGTATTAATTCTAATCGCCAACGCTAACTCTTGGGTTTTTTCTTGCTCCCGCGCCTTTTATTCAGCTGCTTGTGCAGGAGTCCTGCCATCTCCACTGAAAAAAATCAACTCAAGAGGTGTCCCCGCAGCTAGCTTACTATATTCAATGTTCGCCTATATATCAGTCATATTATTTATCTGGTATTCAAAAACAGGTGAACAATTTTGGTTTCTATTGACCACACAAGGATTCATTATTCTCTATGGAGCTGCGATACTAGCATTTTTTAGGCTATCAACTGGATTATGGAATAAATTTATTGGCGTTCTTGCAGCGCTATGCTGGCTCTTCCTTATCCATGGGTTCGGACTGATGATTATCTATCCTCTATCCTTACTATTAATTGGCACCGCTATTTCATTTTTTGATTCCAAAAGAAACGTCACTTAAATATTTTTTGTGACCTTTTAAACAATTCAAAACTGGTGAAATCATGAACAATTGGTTTATTACAGACCTTATTATTGTCTTGTTATACGGCCTTCAGCATAGCCTTTTAACGACTAGAACCGCAGTTAATATTTACAATAAAATCCTGCCAGAATACACATGGAATTTCGTTTACAGCATTATATCTGTTCTAACCATTTTCCTTGGTTTCTATTTTTGGCGCCCATCCGGAATATTTTTATTCCATTTAATCCCAGGCTCATTCTCATACCATATCAGCGTTGTACTTCTTTCATTATCTCTATTTTTATTTTTCTTTTGCTTTAAATTTACCACTTCGTTCTGGCAATGGCTTGGCATTGTTCAAATCGCAAATAAAATTTCTGGAAAAAAATCTGAAGTTTATTATCGAATGCGAAATCAAGGTATTAAACGTTATATCCGCTTCCCTCACCACACCTGCTTGATATTCTTTTTCTGGCTACATCCTGTGATGACACTAGACACCTTATTTCTTGCGATTTCGGCCACTATTTACTTGTATGTCGGTACGTATCATCAGGACTTACGTGGTCTTCGCATCATAGGAAAAGAGTGGGAAGACTATCGCAAAGAAACCAACTTACTCTTTCCCGGCATAGCGGTACTGAGGCGTTTTATGGCGGATATCCGTTTATCAGCTTCCATTAAGTCCGAAGGAGCAAAGCTGTGATGGCCGCCAGCAAGCAACGCAACCTTGTTGGGTCTTACGATGCTCGCAAGTTCCCACAAAAGGAAATCGATCGCCTAGTCAGGCAAGGGAGCGCCACCTGGCAACAAGAGAGGGAGATTCTCTTATGGGGCGGCTTAAAGCGAGGTGCAAATGTACTTGATTTGGGCTGTGGGCCAGGCGTGATCACTTCACTACTTACGAAGGAAGCCGGCTTCACGCAAGTCCGTTCTCAAGTGCTACTAATCAGCCCAGATCAAGTTGGCAAAGGAGCGTTTTTAGATTCCGTCCTGACATGGCGCCCACAACTGTACCCAAAGGACTTAAGAACTGAAGCGGGGGAACGAATTACCCTCATGCGTACATTTTGCGAAGAGTCCATGGTGGAGGGATACAACGGTGCGTTTGTCGTTTTCGGCACGAAACCAGAAATATAAAGAACAAAGCCTGCCCTAGTCACGGTAGAAGGCTATTTCATAGATACCTTAGCTAAAACTGTGGCTGGAGAAATATATCAATCTTGCCTATGACCGGGACAACGGCGCACTGCGCTAGCAGACAGCCCTGCCCGGCATCCCAAGAGGCGCTCGCCTAAAATCACCCATAGCAAAAAAAACACCAATGCCCAGCCCTGGGGTCGGGCAAGACATTGGTGTCAAAAAGCCGGGGGCCTGTTCCCGGCGTGCTACCGTCTCAAAACGTACTTCTAATTATTGATCCCCTCTACGAAGATCCAAACCACGGCGTCTTACTGCGCCGCAATCCAGTCCTGCAACTCTTTTTCACCCTGCCAGGGCTGGCTACGATCCGCACTGGCAGCGCGTGCTTGCGCGATTAATTCGGGAGTCATGGCATCACCCTCATTGCCCCATTCATGACGAATGAAGCTGAGCACTGCCGCCAACTCTGCATCTCCAAACTGTTCAGCAAAAGCAGGCATTGCCCCCTGATACGGCTGCCCCTTGACCGTAATCGGCCCGCTCATGCCATGCAGCACCAATTGAGCCAACACCTTGGCGTCACCCGTTACCCACTCAGACTCTGCCAAGGGGGGAAACACGCCCGGCAAACCTTTCCCGCTTGCCTGGTGGCACGCCACACAAGCATTGGCATAAAGCTGCTTGCCATCTGCTGCTGCACTGGCCGGAGCCGGGGCCAAGACCGCCAAGGGACGCTGGTCCCCCAAGCGGGGAGAGCTATTGGGCTGAGCCGAAACAATGTAGTAAACCGCCCACACCAGCAGAGCCAGAATGACCAGAATTACCACCTTGGGAATCGGGTTGTACTGTTCGTGAGGATCTGCGTTTTCGCTTTGACGACTTTGAACTGGCTTGCTCATTTCTCGCGCTCCACCGCCTCAGCACTCAGCACCGGATAAACACGCTTGAGCGACTGCAAATACACCACCAGATCCAAGGCTTCTGGACGGGCGACCACCACTTTTCCAGCCGGGGCAACATCAGGCGGCAGGCTGACCACCCGCTCATCAGGCTGAACCTGATCCGGGTCCTTGGCCTCGAACAAGAAACGATAGGGAGGCATATTGCTGCCCGGCGTGTATGCACGCGGATCGTACAAGTGCCCCAAGTGCCAATCCTGGCTAGGCTGACGGACCCCGATATTGAACAGGTCCGGACCGGTACGCATGGTGCCCAGCAAAGGCGGATCATCGTAGTGATAATCCCCCGCCACCGATGCTCGTCCCCAGCCACGGCTGGCATCGGCTACACCCGCGCCAGTCGTGCTGGGCTGCTGCGTGTGGCAAGTAATGCACCCATTGGCCCGGTACGCCGCACGGCCACGCAGCTCCTGGCTGGTATAGGGGGACAAGCCCTCTGGCGCAGGCTCGTCTTTCAACTGCAAAAAAGGCACAACAATCATGGCGGCCGTCGCCAATGACAAGGTCACCATCGACCCGACGATTAGTTTCAGTTCGTTTTCCATCTCATCAGACCTCCAGCTCAGCGGTACGACGCACAGCAGCCGAACCAGACTCGGTCAAGGCGAAAGCCCCCGACTTCACAATGATCAACAGCACGTGCAAGGCAAAGACCAGATGACCCAGCGTCATCAAGGCGCCACCCACAGAACGACCTTGCAACCAGGGCATCGTCACTTCTACGGATTCCATGAAGCTGCGAGCCGGGTCAAGCAAAGCCAAACCTTGCAGAACACCACCGATGCTGAGCGTAATCATGTAGACGGCAAAACCTGCGACCACCAGCCAGAAGTGCCAGGAAATCAAGGCGGGACGCGGCCAGGTCGTATTCAGAATGCGTGGCAAGGCGAAATACACGCCGCCAAAAATCACCATCGTCACAAAGCCGTACATACCCAAATGCGCATGTGCCACTGTGAAGTGGGTAAAGTGAGTAATGGAGTTCAAGGAACGCAGCGCTTCTGCCGAACCTTGCAAGGAAGCGGCGGTGTACATCATGGCGCCAAAGACGATGAAACGCAGAACTGGCGAGTGACGCAGCGCACTGAAGTGGCCTTTCAAGGTCAAGTGCTGGTTAGCGGAGAAGGCCAGAACCGGGATCACCATCATCACACTTTGCACGATGGACAAGGTAATCAGCCATTCAGGAATGGGACCACCAATCAAATGGTGGGCACCTACCTGGCCATAGAAAAACGCCAAGGTCCAAAAACCCAGCAAAGACAAGTTATAGGAGCGCACAGGGCGTCCGATAACTTTAGGCAGGAAGTAGTAAATAGCGGCAATCGACATGGGGGTGTAGAACAGACCCAGCACGTTATGCCCGAACCACCAGTTCATGGTGGCTTGTTCTACCCCGAAGTGCACGCCCGGCACTTTAGCAACCAGATACAGGATCGGGAACCAGAACAGCGCGGCACCGATATACCAAACCGACACATACAGGTGCTTGACCTTGCGCTGCGACAGCATCAAAGCCAAAGGCATGCCAATCATCATGCCGCCAAAAGCGAACAAGACCCCGATCTGCCAAGGAATTTCCAGCCACTCCAGACCGGCGTTCAAGCCAATCGCCAAAGCGCCGATACCTGCTACCAACGCGGCATTCCAAACCATGCCGCCCACCATCACCAAACGGCCACCCAATAGAGGCGTTTGCAGCAGGCGCGGCAACATCCAGATCGTCAGGCCCAGCAAGCCCATGGGGGCCCAGCCATAGGCCACACCATTTAAGTGAATGGTGCGCAAACGGCCAAAGCTCAACCAGGAGATGTCCCCCAGAAACTCGGGCCAGTGCAGCTTTAAGGAGCTGATCAAGCCTGCAAACGAGGCCACCACCAACCACACCACCGCACAGACAATCAGCAAAAATGCAGGCATCGAGCTGGAGCGGTCTGCCAGTTCACGGGCTTGCATTTCCGCCGCACTGGTTTGCTGACCATCGTTTTCTGCCAAATGTTCGACGGCAGCCAAGGCCAGCGCCTGCCGTTGAGCGGCATCGGCAGAGGGATCTTCGGGCTGACCAATCTCGCCCTTGTGGAAAATAGTGCGCGCACCGCTGACATCGGCATCGAACAGGCCCTTGCGCAAGGACCAGATAAAGACAAAAAGTCCGGCAATCGACAGGATGAATGCGGCAAGCAAAAGCGCCGTCGGGTTCATGGTATTCCTCTGATTAGGTAGGGCCGCACCCCGCGTGGGGCACGGACGAAAACACCCGGCAAGGCTACCTGTCAGCCCAGAGCATTCCAAGAATCAGTTAAAGCTTAAAAAACCCTATCAGTTGGCGCGAAAGCGGCTTAAAACGCCATTTGCTTGTGCTTATTCACCTACGCATCAGATAATCAAAAAACAACATTTATTGTATTTACCGTATCAGATGGACAGGAACCCTTGATGAAACTGTACGAAAGTCTGGCCAAAGAACTGGCTCAAGCGATTCTGGACGGCACTGTCGCAGCGGGCGCTCGCATGCCGTCGGTGCGGCAGTTAATGGACAAACACAAGATCAGCGCCTCGACCATTTTCCAGGCGTATTACCGCCTGGAAGCACAGGGCCTGATCAAGGCCAGGCCGCGCTCCGGATATTACGTATGCGCCAATCTGGCTCCTCATACGCTGGAAGCCGATACCGCCTCCGAGCCGCCCTTGCAAGCCACCAGCGTCAACAATAGCGATCTGATCATGGCAATTTTGCAGTCCAGTTCAGAACGCTCAGTGGCCCCCTTGGGTTCGGCTTTTCCCAGCCCCCTGCTTTTCCCACTGGAGCGCCTGGGACGCTTTCTATCAGCCAGCATTAAGCAACAAGACCCCTGGGCCAGCGTGGACGACCTGACACAAGGCCACGCCCCCTTGCGCCGACAGATTGCCTTGCGCTATCTGGCGCAGGGCATGGCCATCAATGCCAACGACATTGTGATTACCAATGGCGCACTGGAAGCCTTGAACCTGTGCCTGGCTGCTGTCACCCAGCCCGGCGATATCGTGCTGGTGGAGTCCCCCACTTTCTATGCTGCCCTGCAATCGCTGGAACGCATGAAGCTGCAGGCGCTGGAAGTTCCCACCCATCCCCGCGAGGGCATTGATCTGGACGCACTGGAAAAAGCCATTCTGCGGCATGCTCCCAAGGCCTGCTGGCTGATGACCAACTTTCAAAATCCGCTGGGCAGCCTGATGCCGGACAGCAAAAAAGCGCAGCTGGTCGAACTGCTGGCTCGTCATGAAATCCCCTTGATCGAGGACGATGTTTATGGGGAGCTGTACTTTGACACGGAGCGCCCGCGTCCCGCCAAAGCCTTTGACCGGCAAGGTCTGGTGATGCATTGCTCCTCTTTTTCCAAAACGTTGGCCCCTGGCTATCGTATAGGCTGGGCTGTGCCTGGACGCTACACCCGCGAAGTCGCCCAAGCCAAACTAACCACCACGTTGACCTCTCCCGTTCCCACCCAGTTGGCGCTGGCCAGCTATCTGGAAAAAGGCGCTTACGATCAGCACTTGCGCCGTCTGCGTGCGCAGCTCAAGGCGCAGTACGCCGAATTCTCCAAAGCCTTGGGCCGATACTTCCCGGCAGGCACACGCGCAACCCGGCCCGAAGGTGGTTACTTTTTATGGGTGGAACTGGACAAGAGCGTGCAAACCCTGGAATTGCACCGACAGGCTTTATCCCAAGGCATCAGCCTGGCGCCAGGCTCCATCTTTTCCACCACTCAAAATTACAGCCATTGCCTGCGTCTGAATTTTGGTCATCCCTGGACCGAACGCAGCCTCCCTGCTCTGGAGACACTAGGCAATTTATGCAAACCCTTGTCACTTAAAAAGTAATGAAACAAAGGACTGATCAATAGAAAATAAAAATCGCTAATTGATTGAAATAATTAGATAAAAACCTCATTATTGCGCAGCTTCCTGACTGAAGCGTACTGTCTCAACTGGAGTGTGCAATGCCCCAATCACTACGTACTCAACTGATCGGCACCTGGAAACTGAGGTCCTTTGACTTCACCCCGGCTGATGGCTCCCCCAGCCGTCCTGGGTTTGGCCCGGACCCGGTAGGCTTGCTGATCTATACCGAAAATGGCGACATGTCGGCACAGCTAGGTCGTAGTAACAGGGCTTCCATGGACGAATGCCAAGCTCTGCTGGAAAGCTATCTGGCCTATGCTGGCACCTTCGAGGTGGATGAGCAGAACAAATGCGTCAGCCATTTTTTGGAAATGGCCTTGGCGCCCAGCTGGAAAGACGAGACACAACAACGGCTGGTCGAATTCAAACAGGGTTTCTTGCAACTGAGCACGAAAAACCAGGTCGAGTTCGAGGGTGTGCCAGGAGTCGGCGTTTTGTTATGGGAACGGGTGGGCAGCTGATTGGCCCTTGATTACCAGGCAGCGAAAAGACAGAAGGCCAGCGCAAGCTGGCCGTTTTAGTTCTGGTTCTCGGCATCCAGAATACTTAAGAAATAATCCACAATGGCATGGGCACGCCGGTCCTTGCGCATCGCCAGCGACAGGGGAATCGTAAACTGACGCTGCTGGGGATTAAGCGCCACCATCTCCTGCTTCTCCACCCACCGTGCGGCGGCATGCTCGGGCAAAAAGCCGATGTACTCCCCCGTCAAAATCAGAAAAGCGATCCCTTCGCGGTCACTGGCGGTAGCCATGCCATTCAAATCCTGATGTTGAGCAACCGCTTCGGGGCTCATGCGATAAGCGGGAGCAATAGTGGCCGCACGCACTAATTCTGAATCAGGCACCGCTCCTTTTTGCGCGGCCTCAAACAAAGGATGCCGCGAAGAACAGTACAGAAAATACTGTTCCTTATATAAAGGGCGATATTCCAATTCGCTCAACGAGTTGGTGACCGGCAAAACCCCCATATGCAAGCGCCCGTCCAGCAAGCCGCGCTCAATTTCACCGGGCGTACTCATGCTGATCTGCACCCGCACCGCCTCGCTGTTTTGACGCAGGGTGCGCAAGGCAGAAGTAATGTGCATTTGCGGCTCAGTGACCAGATTATTAAGCAGCCCAATATTCAAATCACCCCGCAAGCTGGAGTGCAATTGATTGACCTCGCTGCGAAAGTTTTCCACCGCTGCCATCAAGGTTTCACTAGCGCGCAGAACTTGCCGACCTTCTTGCGTCAAGGCAAAACCCGCCCGCCCCCGCTGACAAAGCCGGATTCCACCCAGGCGTTTTTCCAGATCGCTCATATGCAGGCTGATAGCCGAGCGAGTAATGCCCAATACCCCCTCCGCCGCTGAAAAGCCACCTACTTGCGCCACCGTCCTGAACACGCGTAGCAAGCGCAAATCAAAATCGGAAACCTGCAGCAAGCCTTTAATGTGCATATAGGTAAGTAAATCAATAAGTGAACTTGAATAAAAACGTATTTTACTCAACAACTTAGCTACCTACACTGGGGGTATTCACCGCCTTGAGGAGACCGACGTGAACTCACCCTACTTTGCGCCGCAGCAGATTGCCAGTGAACTCAATCTACAGTCCCACTGGATGCCGTTTACAGCTAACCGACATTTTCAGCAGGACCCGCGTCTGGTCGTTAAAGCCGAAGGCAACTGGCTCTACGATCAAGATGGCCGCCAGATTTTTGACAGCCTGTCTGGGCTGTGGACTTGCGGTGCCGGCCATGCCCGTCATGAAATTCAAGCAGCGGTGCACCGGCAGCTGGGGCAACTGGACTACTCCCCCGCCTTCCAGTTTGGTCATCCCGCCGCATTTCAGCTGGCCGATAAGCTGATCCAGAAAACACCCGAAGGCCTGGATCATGTGTTTTTCACCAACTCGGGTTCGGAATGTACTGACACCGTCGTCAAGATGGTGCGTGCGTACTGGCGCATCAAGGGCCAGGCCACCAAGACCCGCATGATTGGCCGTGCTCGTGGCTACCACGGCGTGAACGTCGCTGGCACCAGCCTGGGCGGTATAGGCGGCAACCGCAAGATGTTTGGTCAACTGATGGATGCCGATCACTTGCCGCATGTGTTGCAAGCAGACTGCGCCTTTACACGCGGCCAGCCCGAAACCGGCGGCCTGAGCTTGGCTGACGAACTGCTCAAACTGATCGAGCTGCACGATGCCAGCACCATTGCGGCCGTCTTTGTGGAACCTGTCTCTGGTTCGGCCGGAGTGCTAGTGCCGCCGACCGGCTATCTACAGCGTCTTCGCCAGATCTGCGACCAGCACAATATTCTGCTGGTCTTTGATGAAGTCATCACCGGACTGGGCCGCCTGGGTACCTACACCGGGGCGGAATACTTTGGCGTCACTCCCGATCTGATGACCATGGCCAAGCAATTGACCAACGGCGCAATCCCTATGGGTGCCGTGATCGCTAGCAAAGAGATCTATCAAACCTTTATGGGCCAGGATCTGCCGCTGCATGCGGTGGAGTTCAGCCACGGCCACACCTACTCGGCCCACCCGGTGGCCTGCGCAGCAGGACTGGCAGCGCTGGAGTTGCTGGAACAGGACAATTTGCTGCAGCGCTCTGCCGAACTGGCTCCGCACTTTGAGCAGACACTACATCAATTGCGCGATAGCCCCAACGTAGTCGATATCCGCAACTGCGGGCTGGCCGGTGCCATCCAACTGGCTCCTCGCGATGGCGACCCTGCCATTCGTCCTTTCGAGGCGGGTTTGCAGCTTTGGAAACAAGGCTTTTATGTTCGCTTTGGGGGTGACACGCTGCAATTTGGGCCTACGTTTACCTCTACCCCTGCCCAGATCAGTTCGCTCTTCGATGCGGTAGGCGGAGTTTTGAAGCAATTGGCGTAAAAGCACAGAGCGGGGTGATCTTGCCAGAGCACCCCGCTTGTCCAAACATGCTTTTCTTAGCCGGCAGATAACCCCCCGCAACACAGGCTTGGGTGAAGCTATTTCCCTGGCCCAGCCCCCTGCTCCAAACCCGACAAAAGCGCCATAATAGGAGTTTTGCTCCACAAGAATCGTTCAGCGCCATGAGTCCATCCAGTCACCCCGCATTTGCACAAGCCCCTATTGGCGTGTTTGATTCGGGCGTGGGCGGATTATCCATCTGGCGCGCCCTGCGCCAATCCTTGCCCAACGAGCATCTCCTCTACCTGGCCGACTCACACTACGCCCCCTACGGCGACCGTTCCCCCGAATGGATTGTGGAACGCAGCCTGCAAATGATTCAATTGCTGGTAGATCAGGGCTGCAAAGCGGTGGTCATTGCCTGCAATACCGCCACCTTGGTTGCCGCCCCCGCGCTGCGCGCCAAGCTCTCCATCCCCATCATCGCCATCGAACCAGCCATCAAACCCGCTGCCGCCTTGAGTCGCAGCCGTAGCGTCGCCTTGATGGCCACCAGCCGCACACTGGACAGCAGCGGCCTACAAAGCCTGATCGACCGCTATGCCTGCGACGTGGAAGTCATACGCATCCCCTGCCCAGGACTGGCAGACCGGGTCGAGGCCCTGCAACTGTCAGGCCCCGAAATCGAAGCAGAACTCAAAGAGCGATTAGCCCCTGCCCTACAAAGCCAAGCCGACACCCTGGTGCTGGGCTGCACACACTACCCCTTTTTGCGCCCTAGCATCGAAGCCATCAGCGGCTCGCGCTTCCACATCCTGGAACCTTCCTTTGCCGTCGCCACCCAAGTGCACCGACGTCTGGAACAAGCCAGTTGCCTGAACACACAAGAACAGGCAGGCACCAGCGCCTTCATCAGCAGCGCCCCAGCCCCACAGGCCCAAAGCGTGATCCGCGCCCTGACAGGACTGGCCGACCCCATGATGCTGAGCTTCCCGAAACAAGCACTCAGCACCTAGTAAAAACTGCGAGAGCGCAATACCGCAACGTGCTCCCCATGACGGAAACCACCGAACAACCAAGCCGTCTGCTCATCAACCCGGTCCGCTCCCCTTTCCTCGAACGCCCCTCCTGACGCTGTGACGCTGTGACGCTGTGACGCTGTGACGCGATGACGCTGTGACGCGATGACGCTGTGACGCGATGACGCTGTGACGCGATGACGCTGTGACGCGATGACGTAAAAAACTCCCCTACGGGTAAGTTTTTTACGTCCCTCAATCGCACTTTCCTGATCACCTTGAGGGATAGAGAGCCGCTTGGGGCCCCGGAGCAGGGGGCGAAGGCGAGTCAAACGACTTGCCGCAGGCGGGGACACTATCGGGGATGCGAGCAGTCTGCTGTTTGAGCGCGACGCTTATAGCTCGTCCGGGGGACGAGCTATCGCGCGAGTTCAGACTGCGCCCCGATGGTGTCTCCGACAAGGGCACCGACGCATAGCGTCGGCAAGTTGTCCGCCCCCGCCCCCTGCTCCGGGGCCTCGAGCGGCGGCCTACTCAAAGCGAGCCAAACACCAAAGCACCCGCCATAAACCAATACTAACCCACCTTAAATTTGCCACCTAAACCATAAAAACACCCTAAAACCCCACCAACCCACCCCACCGTAACAAACCATCCATCAAGGCAGCACATCCCCGGCAAGCCGCAGCCGGCCAGCGCTTGCCCACCTATCTACACGCCACCTCAGCCCCCATCCCATAAAACACAATCCAATCATCGGTGGATTTAGCCATCCGTTCACAGGGCAGTCATACGCCCTACCTACACTGCCCCCAGTCCTGATCCAATGCCGACTGGGCAAGCCCCCCACGCACAGTCCGGCCTCTCTTTTTCACTTTCCTCTACGAGTGGCTGTATGACCTTCTCCCCCCGTCTTTCCAAATCCCCGGCCTTGCATCGCATGCAACAAGCCGGGATTTCCTTGTCACTAGCCCTCTTGCTCAGCGCGTGTGGTAGTGGTGGCTCCAGCGGTAGCGACAGCACAGCAAACCCCGGCGTCGACCCAGAAACACCCACAGTCGAACCAGGCGACAAGCCACAGGCATTAGGCGGCAAAAAAGCACTGCTCGTCACCATCGACGGCCTAAGCTACGAGGCCTTGTTGCAGGCCCGTCAAGCAGGTCAGCACCCCGCTCTGAAATCCTTGATCATTGCTCCCGCCCAGACCGGCGGCTACGTGGGTACCCCTAGCGAACAGCGCACCTTGCCGCTGCCCGGTTGGGCTTCCCTGATTACAGGTGTCTGGGCCGATCAGCACGGTTTGCGTGGCGTAGGCAATGCCACTTCTGCTTTGAGTGCGCCTACGCTGGTCGCCCTGGCATCAGAAACACCCGCCTCCGCCTTGGCCTTAAGCAACGCGGACTACCGAACACTGTGGAGCCAGGACCTGCAAGACGGCCGCATCATTGAAGCGGCCAACTGTACAGACTCCGATAGCTGTGTCAGCGAACAAACCCAAAAGTACCTGCAAGAAGGCAAGTCCCTGATCCTGGCCCAAATCCAGGCTCCCGCCCGGGCTGCCGCACAAGGTGGTTTGGGTAGCCCGGCCTATCAAGAAGCGGTGCAGGAATCTCTGGCTGCCTTGGACAAGCTGTTTGCCTTGATCGAAACACGCAAACAGGCAGATGCGTCAGAAGACTGGCTGGTCATTCTGACAACCAGCTACGGTATGGACGAGTTTGGTGGCACCACCGGTTCGCAGTTCAATCGCAACAAAACCAGCTTCATTGCCACAAACAAAACCTTGGCTTCCTTGCCTGCCGCTGACAGCCCAGTCAGCAGCACCACGGACATGAACAGTCTGGCCGCCGTCATCGACATCGCCCCCACGGTGCTGTCTCACTTGGACGTACAAAGCGAACCCTACCGCTTCCGTGGTTCGCCCTTGCAAGCCGAAACCCGTATTCGCAACCTGGCTTATAGCAAACCAGCCGACAAGAATATGGTGGATCTGAGCTGGGTCCTGCAGGGTGAGGCCAGCCAAGAAATCCAAGTGATGCGTGATGGCAAACTGATCGCGACCTTGCCTGCTGGATCGACCCAATACGCCGATCCTTTGCCCGCCTCGGATAGCGCACAGACCTATTCCCTGCATTACTCGGTGCAAACCGGCAAAGCGGCCTCTACCCTCAAGGCCGAGGTGGGCTACCAGCCTCCCCCGAAACTGGCCGACACACTAAAGACAGGTCTGCAAAGCTACTACACGTTTAGTGCCCAGCCCTTTAGCGACAGCAAAGGGGGCAGCAGCCTGCAAACCTCCACCCCGGCTGTACCTGCAGGTCAGTTAATTGCCGCTGACTTTCTGGACCCAAGCAGCGCCAAAGGCGGTTTGCGCATTCTGGGCAGCAATGCCGACAGCAATGGCAACCGTGGCTATCGTCTGTCCATGAGCCGCGATCTGTTCTCCCTGAACAGCGTCCCCAAGCTGACCATCGGCTTCTGGTTCCGAACCCCCGATAACTGTCAGGGCTATGGAGCCTCCATCATGGCCAACAAGAACTACGACTCGGGCAACACCGCCGGTTTCGCACTAGGTCTGTTCAATTCGGGTGGCTGCGACATTCGCTTTAACACCGGCTACGGCGGTGGCCGTAACGAGAGCCAAGGCTACAACGTCACACCCAATGAGTGGGCGTATGTAGCCGTCGTAATCGACAAGGCCGAAGGCAAGATGCTGGGCCACGTATTCGATCCCAAAAAGGGCGCGCAGTTCAGCTCCGTCGCACTGGAAGCCCGCACGATTCAGGCTCTGGGCGGCAGCGGCACCGGCGAGCTGGGTTTGAACGAAGACGTTACCGGCCAGTACTACAAACGCTGGGGACGCAGCGACATCAATATGGACTTTGGCGAACTGGCCATCTGGGACCGCGCCTTGAGCACGGACGAGCTGACCAGCATTTTTGAGTCCCGCCAACCTTTGTCCAGCCTCCAACCCTGATCGCCACGCAAGGACTTTTCATGACTTCCAAGAACACCTCATTGACCTTCGAGCGCCTTAAACGCGCATCCGTTTTGCTGATGTTCTGCGGCCTGCTGGCCGCCTGCAGTAGCGGCAGTGGCACCGATGGCTCGCAAGATCCAGGTTCGCCAGAGGAACCAACAGAACCGGGCAAGCCCACTCCTGAACCTGCGCCGCAACTCAAATGCGCCCCTTGATTGACTGACGAGATTAAGCACAATGACTTCACGCCGCACATTCCTACGCAATATGACTGGTGCCAGCCTGGCGGCCGGTTCCCTGGCTGCCTTTCCTCCCAGCATTCGCAAGGCACTGGCCATCCCGGCCAACAATAAAACGGGCACGATCAAAGACGTCGAACACATTGTGGTTCTGATGCAGGAAAACCGTTCCTTTGATCACTACTTCGGCACTCTGAAAGGTGTACGTGGCTTTGGGGATCGCTTCACCATCCCTTTGCCCAATGGCCGCAACGTCTGGCAGCAAAACGTCAGTTCCACCGAAACCGTCATGCCGTATCACCTGGACAGCACCAAGGGTAATGCCCAACGCGTGAACGGCACGCCGCACTCCTGGTCTGACGGCCAGGCCGCCTGGGATCACGGCCGCATGGATTTTTGGCCCAAGCACAAGAACCGCCACTCCATGGGCTTTTATCGCGAAGCCGAAGTGCCCTTCCAGTTCGCCATGGCCAACGCCTTCACCCTGTGTGATGCCTACCACTGTTCCATGCACACGGGCACCAACTCCAACCGTATGTTCTTGTGGACCGGCACCAACGGTCCCAGTGGCAGCGGCGAATGTACGGTGAACAATGCCTGGGACAGCCTGGGAAGTTCGCTCCTGGGCTATGAATGGAAAACCTATCCAGAGCGCCTGGAAGAAGCGGGCATCAGCTGGAAGGTATATCAGAACTTGCCCGACAACTTCACCGATAACTCCCTGGCTGGCTTCAAACAATATCGCCGCGCCAACGAGCAGTCGGGCAAACCGAATAACAGCCCCTACGATCCGGCAGACGACAAGGGCAATCCTCTCTATAAAGGCGTGGCTAACACCATGCCCGATGGTGGTTTTTTCGGTCAGTTGCGCAAGGACGTGGAAGAAGGCAATTTGCCGCAGATCTCCTGGGTGGTCGCCCCGGCCAACTACTCCGAACACCCAGGCCCATCAAGCCCGGTGCAGGGTGGCTGGTACACGCAAGAGCTGCTGGATGCGCTCACCGCCAACCCTGAGGTCTGGAGCAAGACCGTATTGCTGGTCAACTTTGACGAAAACGACGGCTTCTTTGACCACGTACCATCGCCCTCCGCCCCTTCAATTGATCCAGTCTCCGGCAAGCCTGCTGGCAAGACCTCTTTAAGCGCAGAAGAGCTGGCCTTTGAGTACTACAACTACCCCAGCCCCAAAGGTCTGGCCGGTCAGCCGCCACGCGACGGCAAAGCGTTCGGCCCCGGAGTACGTGTGCCCATGTATGTGATCTCCCCTTGGAGCCGGGGCGGTTGGGTGAACTCGCAAGTATTCGACCACACCTCCGTCATCCGCTTCATGGAAGCGCGCTTTGGTGTGATGGAACCCAATATCAGCCCCTACCGCCGCGCAGTGTGCGGAGATCTGACCACCGCCTTCAACTTTGCCAGCCCGAACGATGAACCCCTGCCCACGCTGAACGGTCGTCGCAACCGTCAGGAAGCGGACTCCATCCGCAGCGCGCAGGAACGTCTGGCCCAGGTTCCACAACCCGTGGACAACCAGCGCATCCCAGTCCAACAAACCGGTGTGCGCCCATCGCGCGCCCTGCCCTACGAACTGCATGTCAGTGCCCGTTGCGACAGCGAAAAAGGCGTACAGCTACTGTTTTCCAACACAGGTAAAGCGGCTGCTGTGTTCCATGTCTATGACAAGCTGAATCTGGACCGCATCCCGCGCCGCTATATGGTTGCTCCTGATCAGATCCTGGATGATGTCTGGGACGTGCAGGCGAACAACCTGGGTCACTACGATTTGTGGGTGCTGGGCCCCAACGGCTTTCACCGTCACTTCCGAGGCGACGTCAGTGTGCTGAGCCAGTCTGAAGCCGCCCGTCCTGAAATCCGCGTCTGCTACGAAGTCTCCAAAGGCGACATCTATCTGGAAATGATGAATGGCGGCCAGACTGCCTGCACCTTTACCATCCAGTCCATGGCCTACCGCGAAGATGGCCCATGGGAAGTCACCGTGGAACCCGGCAAGCAATCCAAGCAATCCTGGACCTTGAAATCCAGCGGCCACTGGTACGACTTTGTCGTGCGCAGCAACAGCGACCCCAGCTTCTACCGCCGCTTTGCCGGCCGTGTAGAGTTCGGCGAGCACGGTGTCAGCGACCCGGCCTTGGGGATCCCAGCCTACTTGTAATTGGTAAACGCTTCAACTTGAAAGTCTGACGATGTGCGCGTGCGCACCACACGCACTTTTCCCCGATGCCTGCCTGCAGCATCGGGGTTTTTTTATGCCTGGTTTAAGACTAAGCACTGTTTATAAAGATAGTCGCTGCGCTGTTACCGGCTACCTAGGCGTAGAAATGCTAGGAATCCAAACAGGCTTCCGAATTACCTTAGAGGATCGCCATCAAACCTTTATGGCGTATCACCGCAAGACTGTTTTCAAACTTAGAAAACCACGCTAGTAGCTAAAAACCCTATCCCCCTACTGCACCAGCTGATTCATCTCGATAATCGGCAACATGACTGCCAGCACGATCAGCAGCACCAAACCGCCCATCAGCAAAATCATCAAGGGCTCCAGCAGGGCCGTCATGGTCAGGGCTTTGCGCTCCAGTTCGGTCGATAAGGTCTTGGCCGCACGATCCAGCATGGGGGCCAGTTCCCCTGTTTTTTCACCACTGGCGATCAACTGCACCAATAAAGGCGGAAACAATGCACTGCGCTGCAGTGCTGTCGCCAAGGGCAGGCCCTCGCGCACATGGATGGCTGCTTGGTTCACGGCTTCACGCAAAGCCAGATTGGAAACCGTACGTCCTGCTGCCTCCAGGGCCGTCAACAAGGCCACATTGCTACCAGCCAGAATCGCCAAGGTGGCTGCAAAACGGGCAGTATCCACGCCAAGCAAGTAGCCCCCCAGTACCGGCACGCCCAGCAAACGGCGATGAAAGGCCAGCTTCAGGGGCGCTTGCCGCAGCAGAAACACAAACAAACCCGCTGCCAGCGCCATCAACACCAAGAGCACCGCCCCCCATTCACGCAATAAATCACTGGCACTGATCATGACGCGAGTCAGCAGGGGTAATTGCTGCTTGGCCTGAGTAAAAGCCCCCACCACTTGCGGGACCACATAGCTAAGCAAAAACACCACCATCGCCACTGAAATCAGGCTGACGATGGCCGGGTAAATAAAAGCCGTCAGTACCTTGCCCCGCAAGGCTCCGCTATCTTCGATAAAGCTCGCCAGCCTATCCAGCACCTGCTCCAGCTCGCCGGATTGTTCGCCAGCGCGTACCAAAGCCCGATAAATGTCCGGAAAGTCCCGTGGGTGATTAGCCAAGGCATCACTAAGACTTTGCCCGGCGCGAATATCTGCTCGCAAAGCAGTAAGCAATTGCACCAAAGGGCGGCGGCTGGCTTGTTCGATCACCACGCCCAGACTGGCCTCCAGCGACAAACCAGCAGCAACCAGGCTGGCTAGTTGACGGGTCATCCAGGACAGTTCTGTACGACGCAAACCCACACTGCGGGCACGAGCGGCGGCACGGCTACGCCCCGCCTTCAGGGAGACTGTCAACAAGCCTCGGCCCAGCAGTTGCTGACGCGCCAAGCGTTCGCTCTCCGCCTCCAGCACACCGCGCTCGCTGCGGCCCGCCTGATCGACTGCCTCGTAGTGATAAGTACCCATGATGTGCTGCTTGCCTATAACTCGCGTGTCACACGCAGTACTTCTTCAGTCGTGCTGACGCCTTGCTCCACCCAACGCTGTGCATCCTCACGCAGGTTGCGCATGCCCGACTCCCGCGCTGCCTGGCGCAAGGCTGGCTCCGCTCCGGCAGCATTCAATAAGTGCTGGGCACGTTCGTCAATGCGGTAAAGCTCATGAATGCCGGTACGCCCCTGATAACCGGTGTGAGCGCAGTGCTCACAGCCCGTAGGACTGGCCCGGTACTGGCCTTGTTCGGCAGGCTCCCGGCAATGGCGGCACAGTTTGCGAATCAGACGTTGGGCCAGGACACCGCGTAGGGTGGAAGCCAGCAGGAAAGGCTCTATCCCCATATCCACCAAGCGAGTGGCTGCCGATACCGCATCGTTGGTGTGCAAGGTGGCCAACACCAAGTGGCCCGTTAAGGAAGCCTGCACCGCAATCTGTGCCGTTTCCAGATCACGGATTTCGCCGATCATGATGATGTCCGGGTCTTGCCGCAAAATGGCACGCAGGGCTCGTGCAAAGCTCAACTCAATCCGGGGATTGACCTGCGTCTGGCCGACGCCTGGCAAGTCATACTCAATTGGGTCTTCAACCGTCAGCACATTGCTGCGGGCGGTATCAACGCGGCCCAAGGCAGCGTACAAAGTCGTGGTTTTACCGCTGCCAGTTGGGCCGGTGACCAGCACGATGCCGTGCGGCTGATGAATCAGCTCATCAAGCTGCACCAGAATATCGGGAGCCATACCCAGACGTTCCAATTCCAGCTGCCCGGCGGACTTGTCCAGCAAGCGCATCACCGCCCGTTCGCCATGTCCGGTGGGCAAAATCGAGACTCGTAGATCCAGTGCGCGACCACCTACTTTCAAAGCAATACGGCCATCCTGCGGCAAGCGTTTTTCCGCAATATCCAGGCTGGCCATGATCTTGATACGCGATACCAAAGCACCGTGCAAAGCACGCCGCGGGCTGACGATGTCGCGCAAACGACCATCCACCCGATACCGCACAACCGAATGCGTTTCATATGGCTCCAGGTGAATATCACTGGCCCCGTCACGTACTGCCTGAGTGAACAAGGCATTGATCATGCGGATCACCGGCGCGTCATCCTGATTTTCCAACAGGTCTGTGACCGCTGGCAGTTCCTGCATCAACCGGTCCAGATCAACCTCGTTCGCGGCAGCGTCGACGACGCTGGCAGCATCATCACCTTGCGCATAACTGGCATCAATCAAGGTATCCAGCTCAACATCAAGTATTTGCCGTTCGTCCAGTTCAGGGTAGCGCCGCCGCAACTCTACCAAGGCCCAATCAGGCGTGCGCTCGCTGATTACCAGCGTGCCCACTCCCTGCTGCTGTGTCAGCACGGCTCTATGTTGCCGTGCCCAGGAATACGGCAAACGGGTCATAGAGACTCTCGCAAGTCCACGGCAGGCACTGCACCACCCGCTTGCGGCAACACCATATGACCGGCATCCGGATGGAACCAGGTGGAGCGGTCCGGCAAACCCGTCTGCACTGCCCGCATATAGTTGTAGCGGTCCAGGGACAAGCTCTGACTGTCTTGGGCATTGCGCACAATGTGCGGGCGCAGGAACACCATCAGATTGGTTTTGGTACGTTTGCGCTTTTCGTACTTGAACAGATTGCCCACCAAGGGAATATCACCCAGCAGCGGGACTGACTGCGTGCCATCTTCGATCGAATCTTCCAGCAAACCGCCCAGCACAATGATCTGACCGTCATCCACCAGCACATTAGTGCTGAGCGCACGCTTGCGGGTAACGGGGGAATTAGCAGATACAGACATGGCCGTATCAATGCTGCTGACCTCTTGGTACAAGGCCATCTTGACGGTACCGCCTTCAGAAATCTGCGGGCGTACTTTCAAGGTCAGGCCCACGTCCTCGCGCTGTATGGTCTGGAATGGATTGCTGGCCCCATCGCCCGTCGTGGTGTACTGCCCTGTCACAAAGGGAACCGTGCGGCCCACCATGATGCTGGCCTCTTCGTTGTCCAGCGTCATCAAATTGGGCGTGGACAAGATATTGGTGCCGCCCTGACGCTCCAGCGCTCGTGCCAGCACGCCCAGGTTAACGACCTGCTGACCCAGCACATTCACCGTGCCTTTCACCACACCCAAGCTTAAGCCTGCCGCCAGGGAGTCCAGCGTGGTCGCCCCAGCCTTGGTAATGCCGCTGCCACCCAAATTGGCACCACCCACAAAGCCCGAACCGCCATCAGCGATATTGCCGCCCCCAGTCATCCACTGGATACCAAACTCGGCCGCATCCTCGGCATTCACTTCCACAATCAAGCTTTCCACCAGAACCTGAGCCCGGCGTTGGTCCAATTGGTCTATGACTTCACGCAAACTGCGGTAAACCGGGTCCGGAGCGGAAATAATCAATGTGTTCGTGGAAGGGTCTGCCTGGACTGTGGCGCCACCGGCGCTGAATGCCACCGTTCCGCCGGTATTGCTGACAGCGCTCAGACCCATTTCGCCTTGAGGCTGGCCACTTGCTGCGGCGATATCAACACTCTTGGCTCCGGCCTGCGACATGGAATTATTGCCTGAAGGCGCCAGCCCATTGCCCTGCTGCTTTCCGGCGGAGGAAGTGCCGGAGTCCGATTGCCCGGCCAGTGCCGCACGCAGCACTTCGGCCAGTTGCACCGCCTGAGCGTTTCGCAGATAGACCACATGCAGATTGCCTTTATTGCTTTCCGGGCTGTCGATGCGCCGGATCAAATCGCGGGCCAGATCCAGACGCGCTGGGCTACCTGCGCGCACCAGTACGGAGTTGCTACGCGGATCGGCCACCACAGTAATGCGCTGGGCCACATCGTTGCCCGGCGTATCCAGCATTTGCGAGGCCAGCGCCGCCACATCCAGAGCCACCCCGTAATCAATCGGGATGATGTCCGTGTTCAAACCGGCAGGCGTATCAATCCCGGCAATAACTTGCGCAATCCGGTCCAGATTGTCTCCGTAATCAGTCACCACCAGCGTGTTATTGGCGGGATAGGCATTGATGGGATTGTTAGGCGAAATCATGGGCCGCAAAACAGGCACCAGTGCCGTCGCATTTTCATAGCGCAAATTGAACACGCGGGTTTCCAGTTCGCCACTACCGCTGGCCCCAGTACCGGCTGCTCGTACCGCGCCACCTTGTTGACGCGCTTCAGCCTCGGGCACCACTCGGCTGACCTTGCCATTGCGCAGCACCGCAAAACCCTGCATGCGCAAGGCTGACAACAGCATCTCGTATGCGGTGCGCGCATCTACCGGCACCTCGGATACCAGGGTCAGTTGCCCTTTGACGCGGGGGTCCACAATGAAGTTTTGGCCGGTAAAACGGGCCAGGGCCGCCACGACTCCATCCAGCTCGGCATCCACAAAGTTCAAGGTAATGTCGTCGCCCTGCGGAAACTCCGCCGCGTCGGGCACATCAATCGGCGTCGCGCTGCCCCCTACGCGTTGGGGAGTACGCCGGGTGACGAGCGGGGTGGGTGTTGTGCTATTGGCAAAACGCGGATCGTCCTGACCACTGCGCACGGGCGTCTTGCCGACAGCGGCAAAAAACGATGAAGGGTCCGGACCTGGCTCGGGTTTCTGACCAGTGCTGGCACAGGCGCTCAACAGCACAGCTGCACCTACGCCAAGAAGGAAGCGAGGCTGCAGCCCGGGAAGTCGCTTAGTCAAGATACTCATAGTCAAAATATCGTTATTCCTGCTTGCTAGTCGTTGTGGCTATTCGCCAATGGGTCACACCCTGACGCTGAGGCCCCAAGGCCTCCAGTAAATCGTTGAAACGTTGATCGCCGGCTTGTTTGGCTTGGGCTCGCCCATCAAAATGCCCGCCATTTGGCCCCCACTGGCCTTGTCCGGCCAGGGTTAAATCACCCGCCAAACTGCGCAGTGCCAACTGCACACCTTGCCCTTGGCGGCTAAGCACTAATTGGTAATCTCCCAGCTCGGCTTGGGCTGCCAAGGCTGAACGCGCACCGCGCCAATCCAGTTCCAGCAGTGGCCCCGTGCCGGAGGCAATGGCCTGGCTGGGCCAACGCAACTGCAGCTGGCCTTGAGGTTGCACGGTTTGCAATAAGGGATGCAGGCGACCCAGCAGCGCTGCCGGTGCCGTCAGGCTTTGGCCTGAAATACGCCAGCCTTGCCAACTGGCTTGCACACGCAGCGGCTGATCCAGCCAGGCATGGCTCAACTCCATTTGTGGCCAAGGGGTCAAGCGCCAACGCCAGCTCACCGGGCCGGGAACCGTGCGGGCCAGCAAGCCCGAGCCCACCACTAACAAACCCTGTCCTGATGCCAAGGTGCCGTGTGCAGTCTCCAATCGCAGGGGCGACTGCTCCGGCTGCCAGGCCAGCATCAAACGGGCTGGTAAAAAAGGCAGGCTGATCAAAAGCAACAAGAGCACCAGCAGGCCACCGAATGCAATTTTTGCCAGCTTTCTCATGACGGCTCTCCCGCGCGCAGCACAATGCGGCCATCCAGCAAGCCCGCCCTTTCACGGCTATCTACCACCGAGCGATGCACACTTAACTCCTGCACCGAAAAGCCCAATACGCGCGGAGCGTGGAGCAACCAATCCATCAGGATCGGGGCGGCTACGGCCTGGCACACCAGCACATGCTGCTCCGCCTGAGCATCCTCTTGCTGACAACTGCTGCCTAAAGTCAGCAAGCTACGCTGCAAGGCTTTTTCCTGCCCTTGCGCATCAACAGGGGCTACCAGTTCCTGATCCAGGGTTTGAATGTCTTGCAGTACGGTTTGCAACTGCGCCAGTTCGTATTGCAAACGGGGCAAATCCTGGCGCGCCAAGGCCAGATCGCGCACAGCGGGACGTAACAGCAGCAGCCACAAGAGCATCAAAACCACGAGCACGGCCAGAACGGACAAGGCCAGTTGGTCTCGACGACTCAAGGCTTGAAAGTACTGTCGGGCAATCGCCAACTTGCTCTGCACTGCCTGCACGAGCGGTTTGAACGCAGTCAGCGTATTCATGGCTGCGCCCCCTGTTGAGGTGTTTTGGCAAAGCCAATCTTCCATTGCCGATCTGACTCGCCCTGACTCCAGCTCAACTCGGACTGCGCGGGCAGAGGCTGAACCGGCACTTCGCTGGCCAGGCTCAAGACCAAGCGCTGGTCCTTGTAATCCAAGGCACGGACTTGACCTTGCAGGTCTGGCCACTGAACAGCACTGGCCGTTAAGAGGCGATCAAAAGGCGCAGAGGCAGGGCTTTTTTCCTCCAGCAAGGCATCTCTATGCTGGCGGGCCTGAGTCAAGGGAGCCACCACCACGGGTAAATGTGGCAAGGCTTGCCGCAGGGTCTGCTCCATCTGCGTTTGCACCTGGCGCATCTGCCCCCGCAGGTTTTGAGCCTGCTGCTGCAACACCAAAGCCCAAATCAACACAGCGGCCAGGCCCCACCACACTCCTTGCCGCAAAACGCTATTGCCTCTTTTTGAGGACATCTCCGGCATCAGCAAAGAGCACGCTGGCTTGCTCACGATTGAGCTCTCGCCCTGTCTATCCTGCTCATGGGCGGCGGACCACGCATAGACGCCGCTTACAGGCAGCCCCCATTGGCGCGCTTGCTCTCCCAAAGCCAGCAAAGGCTGGCGCTCCGTCCAAGCCAGTTCGCTCATCCCCGAAGGTTCAGGGGCCGCACACGCTACCCAGACCTGTTCAATCGGACTTAGACACAACGGCTCCACCGCACTACATGCCACAGCCTGCCGACGCGAGGCACTGACAAGCGGAATGCGAGCCTGTGTGACGGTGGCCATACCCGGTGGTAACACCAGTTCCAGAGAGCGCGCCAAAGTCCTGACCTCCTCCCCATGTCCCCGTCCCCGGCGCAGCACTTTGCCGCGCTTGTCCCGCAGAACAAAGTCCACCGGCTGATCCAGACGGGGTGGAGAATCCAAATAAATACGCAGCACTTTGCTCATGACATCAACGAATCCAGACAATCTGGCTGCGGTCCGCAGCCCTGTTGATCAGGGCCTGGGTGGCAACCCGGCTATGGTCAAGCCGCAGCTCGCCACTTAATAAAAACCATTCACTGCGCACGGATAGGCTCTGCCCTTCCAAAAACTCCTGACGCTGCAAACGGGACTGCACATCGGCCTGATCCCGAAACCATTGGCCCCGGTCACGCTGCTCCAGCAGACCACGCCACTCCACCAGGCTTACCGAGGGCTGCACGGCAGCCAGCACGGCGGCGCTGGCCGTATTTACATTCAAGGACTTGGCCTGGGGCAGATAGGTCAAATACGCTTCCAACTGCTTGGCCTGTTGTGACGCATTGGGGAAAAAATCTTGCAGATGGGAAGGCCAAGGCCCTTGGCCTGCTTGGGCCCGCTCCAGGCGCTGGGCCAAATCCAGGGCCACAGACGTTGGCTGCTGCACATTGCCTAGCAACTGCTCCAATGCCTGCACGTAGCGAGACTGAACATGGCCATCCTTCAGCAATAGAGCCAGATTGAACTTGCCTTGCTCGTCCTGGATGTAGCCGGAGAAATAAGCAGCGCGAGTCTTGTCCGGTGTCTCTACCTTCAACTCACTCAGTGGCTGGGCCCATAACCCGCCCTTATGAGTGACGGCAGAACGCTGCGAATCCAGGCGCAAGACCAGCACGCCCCAATCCAGCGCGCCGCGCAGCAGCCAATTGGCTTGAAGATAATCACGCTCACTGGCTAGTTGCGTCGCCAAACCGCTTTGCCGCTGCACAATGCCCATCGTGGCCATTGATACCGCCATCACCACGACCAAGGCATTGATCACTGCCATACCCTTTTGCGCAGCCTGTTTCATAGCAGCATCATCACTTTGCGATACGGGTGCTCCTGCCCTTCCAGTTGCAGCGTCAGTTCTATGCCTGTTGCTGCCGCCCCCGCCTGCTCCGGCCACGGCCAGCTCTGCCAGCCACGAGCAGGAATCCAGATGCGCAGATGCCAGGCGGTCACCTGCTCCAGCACATCTTGCAGTGGCCCCAATTCGGGCAAGGGATAAGCGCTACCGGCCTGGGCAATAGCCCGTTGCAAAATGCCTTGCTGCAAACGCCATTGAATCTGTTGCGTACCTGCTCCAGCTTCGGCACGGCGCTCTATCATCAAGATCGCCGGGCCTTCGCCCTGCGCTTGCCAATGAATGCTGGCAGGCAAAACCGCCGTCGTCCCGGTGGAATCTCCCACGCGAGGCGCGGGGGGCAAATGTAGTTCCAGATCTCGGCCCATTTGGGACAAGGCATTAAAGAGAGCCTGAGTCTGCCGCGCTTGATGGCTAAGCTGCTCATCCGCACGTAAAACAGCATCCAGCCCGCGCCAGGACATCAGGCTGATCAGGGCCATGATGGTCAATGCCACCAGCATTTCCACCAAGGTAAAGCCCTCCTGGTCCGTATCCGTCATGGCAAAGAAGCCAAGGTCGCGTGCAGCTCGGCCAGCACTGGGCCTTCCGGCACAAAAGCTTGCACCGTTACCTGACGAAAGAAACGATTGGCCGTGGCTTGAACCGTCTGTCTGCATTGCAAAGCCAGATTGCCCTGACGGCACGGCACCACGGTTTCACCGGGGTCCGGGAACAGGCGACGCAAACGCATTTCGGCTACCACAGCATCTGCAGCCAGCAAGGCCAAACTGCGTTCATGCATGGCCTGGCTGCCCGACGCGCTCAGGCCCAAGGCTCGCAGGCCCGCCGTCAACGCCACCGAGACAATGGCCAGTGCAATCAACACTTCGATCAGACTCATGCCTCGCTCTGTCATGACTGCACATCAAAGCGGCCGCTGGCGTCACTGCGCAAATGCAGGACTTCATGGCCGTCATCCAGCTCCAGCTGACGCGGGGCAGATAACCATTCATTCACAAACACCCAGGGACCCGCGGGCTCCATGCGCACTCGTACCGATTCCAAGGACCAGGAGCGCTGAGGGAACAATTGGGCAAACCGGACCTGATCGCGGACCCAAGCCGGTGCCTGTGCACTCCCATCGGTCGAGTCAGGAATCAGGCTGAAACGATAGCCTTGTTGATCGGCAAGCCAGGCAACGCTACGACCGCTTTCACGGACATAGCTTTGCACTTGAGCTAAACGCAAAGAAAGCTGGCGGGCTTCACGCTGTATGCCCTGATCACGGTCCAGGACCAGCACGCTTAAACCTGCGCTGCTGACAATGCCCACGATCAGCAAGACCACCAGGGTCTCGATCAAGGAAAAGCCCCGCTGCATCACATCAGTCCCAATTGCCTATATCGGCATCGCTGCCCGTGCCACCGGCTTGCCCGTCCGCCCCCAAAGAGAACACATCAATCTCGCCATGCACTCCCGGTTGCAAGTATTGGTAAGAGCCGCCCCAGGGATCACTGGGTAAACGATCCATATAAGGACGCCAGTTACGAGGCTCCGGAGGCTGAGCGGGCCGCTGATGCAAGGCCGACAAGCCTTGCGCGGTGGTGGGATAACGGCCGTTATCCAAGCGGTACAGCTTGAGTGCCTGCGTCAGCGCCGCAATATCTTGGCGAGCAGCCACCGCTCGGGCCTGGTCAGGACGATCCATCAGGCTTGGAACAACCAAAGCCGCCATGATCCCCATGATGACCACAACCACCATGACCTCAATCAAAGAAAAACCCTGTTGGGCGCGAGACTGGGCAGAGGCGGCCAAAACACGGGCCGGACTGCGAGAACAAGTAGGTTGAGACATGAAAGAAATAAGCCACCAAGAAAAACCCAAGCTCTTGTCATACGGGCTTCATGCTGCGCACGCACAATAAGAGCCCTTAAGACAGCCGCAAGGGCCGTCTGCCTAAGCACTATGCGATGCAGTCTAAATGGGTATTATTTCCGCCATATTTCCGTCACATCTTTGGCTGCGTTTATGCCAAGCCAGCATCGTCCTGGCCTTGATCAGCCTGATGCTTAATGTGTCCCTGCCCGCAGGCGGCACCATTGCCCCGATGCTGGATGAAAATCATCGTGAACAGATCAGCACCCATCAATTGGCACAATGGTTTGGCGGCACGACAGCTTTGCCCGAGCTGCGCTTGCACGGCATGATTGTCAGTGGCAAGGACGGTGCCGCTTTGCTCAGCATTAATCAGCAAGCGGTGCGAGCTTATCGCCCCGGCCAGGAGCTGGCACCTGGCGTGCTGCTGGATTCTTTACAACGCGACCACATCATCATTACGGTGGACGCCGTGCCTCAGCAAATTGCTACCGAGCGTCAGGGCCCGGCCATCATTCCGGGCATCCAACAGGCTTCCAAGCCCTGAATGCCGCTTTAGCAGTATGATTTAAAGCTGTCTTTCTTCTTCCCCCTGGTGGGTATGCCTGCTTTACTTCGTCACTGGTTTGACAGCCTGCGCCCCAAGTCCCTGGCCATTGCGCGCCCTGAGATGTTGCGTGCCACACTGGGCGCCACGCTAAGCGTGCTAATTGTCTCGTCCCTGAGCCTGTACCTGTCTGATTTCGCCCACACGCATCATTGGCTGGTGGCGTCTTTGGCAGCTAGCGCCCTGCTGATCTTTCTGGTTCCCAGCAGCCCGCTGGCTCAGCCCTGGAATGTGCTGCTGGGTAATCTGGTCGGTGCACTGACCGGCATCAGCTGCGCCATTCTGCTACCCCATCCCATTGCCGCCATTACGATGGCCGTATGCGTGGCCATGCCCATCATGCTGGCCTTGCGCTGCGTACACCCGCCCAGCGTAGCGATGGCCGTGTTCCCCGCCTTGAATGGAATTCAGAACTACGATTTCGTGCTGTTCCCGGTCCTGTTCGATTCCTGCGTTCTGATCTTGCTGGGGATGCTGTACAACCGCCTGACGGGAGTGGCTTACCCGCCGGTACACAAGCCAGCAGCGCGCCCGGCTGCAAGCCCTGCACGCTTTACTGACCAGGATTACGATGCGGCCTTAAGCCACTACAACCAGACGCTGAACATCAGCCATGACGATTTGGAAAAGCTGGTTAGCTATGTACATCAATCCGCCTTTCGCCGCAATCTGGGTACGCGCCGCTGCGCAACCCTGATGAATGATTCGCCCCTGTCTTGCCAGACCAACACGCCTTTGCAGCAAGCCTGGGATCTGATGCGAGAGCGCAAAATCAAGGCATTGCCCGTGCTGGATCAAAACAAGCATGTGATCGGCATTCTGGCCTTGTCGGACTTCTTGCAACGCGCCGGACTGGATCAGCCTGACAATCTGCGCCAGCGTATCAAGCGCTTTCTGAACCCACGGCAGCCCTCTGCACCCACGGTGGCGGAAATCATGACCTCGCCTGCTGTTACCGCCAATGCCAGCTGGTCTGTTGCCGAGCTAATTCCCTTGTTCAGCCAAGGTCGTCATCGGCACATGCCCGTGGTCAACGACCATAAAGAATTGGTGGGCATGATTACGCAGTCCGATCTGATGCTGGAGTTGTTCAGAATTTTGCAGCCGCCTCGTACCCCGCAGGATTAAGACCCCACAAATAAAAATCCCCACCGCAGGCCATCGCCACACGGTGGGGAGAGATCAGCGCCTGTGCTTGTTTAGCAAGGGCGCAGAATCTGGTTAATCAGCCTGCAATACACCACGACGCAGTTGGTCACGCTCGATGGACTCGAACAAGGCCTTGAAATTGCCTTCACCAAAGCCATCATCGCCCTTGCGCTGAATGAATTCAAAGAACACGGGGCCCATCACCGTTTCGGAGAAAATCTGCAGCAAGAGACGGCGGTGGCCTCCTTCGGAGGTGCCGTCCAGCAAAATGCCACGGCTTTGCAGCTCCTGCGTGGGTTCACCATGCTCAGGCAAGCGCCCTTCCAGCATTTCATAATAGGTTTGTGGCGGCGCTGTCATAAAACGCATGCCCAAGGCCTTGAGCTTGTCCCAGGACTCGATCAGATCGTCCGTCAGGAAAGCAACGTGCTGGATGCCCTCGCCATTAAACTGCATCAGGAACTCTTCGATCTGGCCCGAACCCTTGGCCGATTCCTCGTTCAGGGGAATGCGGATCATGCCATCCGGTGCCGTCATCGCTTTGGAAGTCAGGCCGGTGTACTCACCCTTGATGTCGAAGTAACGGATTTCGCGGAAATTGAACAGGTGCTCGTAGAACTGAGCCCAGTAAGCCATGCGGCCACGGTACACGTTATGGGTCAGGTGATCGATCAGCTTCAAGCCAGCGCCTACCGGGTGGCGATCTACGCCCTCCAGATACACAAAGTCGATGTCGTAGATCGAGTTACCTTCGCCAAAGCGATCAATCAGGTACAGGGGCGCGCCGCCAATGCCTTTGATGGCGGGCAGACGCAGTTCCATGGGACCGGTTGGGATATCGACAGGCTGGGCACCCAATTCCAGTGCACGCTCATACGCTTGTTGTGCGTCGCGCACCCGAAAGGCCATGCCGCAGGCCGAAGGGCCGTGCTCAGCAGCAAAGTAGGCCGCGTGGCTTTTGGGTTCTTCATTCAGGATCAGGTTGATCTCGCCCTGGCGGTACAGGGACACTTTCTTGGAACGGTGTACCGCCACTTTGGTGAAACCCATCATGGCAAAAACAGGTTCCATCACACCAGGCTGGGGAGCGGCAAATTCGATGAACTCAAAGCCCATCAGGCCCATTGGATTTTCAAACAAGTCAGTCATAGCAGACTCCAAATGCATTCAGGTAATCAAAGAGGGCGTAAAAACGCCTTGCAACTTGGACTTAGACCTTGCAGGGGGGAGCGCAGGACACCCCACGCACACTGCGTGCCAAGTGATCACCAAACAACAATTGAAATCCCAGAACTCTCACAGGCTCTGCTCCAGTGGGCGGGAACCCGAAATGCGTTCCCGATGCCGAGACTTATTATGAGGGGGCCAGTACCCTGACCGCCATAGAGCATTACCCTAGAGGCTTCAACAAAAACCTTAGCGGGCCAGCAGCTCAGGCACAGAAGACACCAGCATGGCCACGCCGGACAAGGTCAGCAGACTCAAGACAATAGCCCGGAAGGTGTTCTGGCTTATGCCCACGTACAGACGAGCACCCAGCAGCACGGGAATCAGCACAGCCAGCATGACTAAACCGATGGATGGCAGCATGGAAGGCAGAATCGAGCCGGAGGCTATGTAGGCCAACAAGGTCACGGATAAGGTGGCCAGATTGAAATTCTGGATAACAGCGCGTTGCTCGTCCTTGGGCATGCCAGTCATGGTGGTCCACAAAGTGGGGATGACACCCGTCATGCCGCCCAACCCGCCCATGATGCCGCCAATCAAACCAGCCACACCATTGGCAAGGCGGCTGCGTACCCGAACGTGTCCCAAACGGCTGGACATCAACATGATGGGGCACCAGATCACCATCAAGGTTCCCAGGAATGCCTTGAATAAAGCAGCGTCCAGAAACGGTAATAGATAGGTTCCCAAAGGCACACCGACCAAGCCGCCTAACAGGAACGGCAGCAAAATTTGCCAATAGGAAATACGCCGCCGGGTAAAAGCAGCAATCATTTGCCCGGTCCAGGCGCCGCAAACTGCCAGCACAGCCGCCAGCTGGGGTTCCAGAAACCAGGCCCAGCAGGAGATGGCGACCATGCCAAAAGCAAATCCCGACAAGCCCTGAACAAAACCCGCCACAATGGCGCCAAAAGCCACTGCAAGATACACAGACTCCATATTCCCCTACCGCTGCTGCGTTTGAACAAGCCACAGTATCCCCTGTAGCCAGAATAAAGTGTAGAAATAAACAGGCAGAAAAAAGCCTCCTTAAAGGAGGCTTCCCAAACTGACACCGGCGTCAGCCAGAGCTGGCCGATCAGGCCTGGTTCAGATTGGTTCAGGCTGGGTCAACAGCACGCAGATCACGAGGATGGATCAGCGATTCAGCACGCAATACTTCGTTCAGGGTCTCGGCGTCCATCAGACCGCGCTTGAGCACAACGTCACGAATATTGGTACCAGTCTGGAAGGCTTCGGCGGCAACCGAGGTAGCCGCTTTGTAACCGATGATCGGGTTCAAGGCAGTGACCAGGGAAATAGAACGCTCGATATTGCTTTCCAGGCATTCACGGTTGGCTGTAATACCGACCACGCAGAACTGAGTCAGCGTATCGCACGCATTGCTCAACAGCGCCATGCTGCGCAGCAAGGAGTGAATGATCACAGGCTCAAACGCGTTCAGCTGCAACTGACCACCTTCAGCCGCCATCGTTACCGTCATATCGGCACCAATCACTTCAAAGGCAACCTGGTTGACCACTTCAGGGATCACAGGATTGACTTTGCCGGGCATGATGGACGAACCGGCTTGCACGGCTGGCAGGCAAATTTCACCCATACCGGCACGAGGACCGCTCGAGAGCAGGCGCAAGTCGTTGGACAGCTTGGACAGCTTGACGGCCGCACGCTTTAAGACACCCGACAAATGCAGAAAGCCACCGCAATCCTGAGTCGCTTCGATCAGGTCGTCGGAGACGCGCAGTTGAACGCCGGACAAATCAGACAAGTAGGCCACGGCCAGCTGAGCGTACTCAGGATGGGCAGTGATACCGGTGCCAATTGCCGTGCCACCCAGGTTCACGTCACACATCAATTTGCGCGATTCTTTCAGGCGCACGATGTCTTCGTTAATCATGGTGGCAAAAGCGTTGAACTCCTGACCCAATGTCATGGGCACTGCATCTTGCAACTGAGTGCGGCCAATCTTCATGTACGAGGAGAACTCCTCGGACTTTTTCAAGAAGGCATCACGCAGGCGCTCCATGGAGGCAAACAGCGGGTCCAGCGAACGGTAGGCCGCCAGGTGCAAAGCCGTGGGGTAAACATCGTTGGTGCTTTGGGCCATGTTCACATCTTCATTGGGATGAAGATATTGATACTCGCCGCGCTTGTGACCCATATGCTCCAGGGCCAGATTACAAATGACCTCGTTGGCATTCATATTGGTCGATGTACCAGCGCCACCTTGAATCATGTCTACCACGAAATGCTCATGGCACGTGCCAGCCTGTACAGCCTGACATGCGGCCACAATGGCGTCGTGCTTATCCTGCTCCAGCAAACCCAGTTTGAAATTGGCCTGAGCAGCTGCCTGCTTGACCAGCGCCAGAGCATTAATCAGTTCCGGGTAAGTTGAAATAGGCGTACCGGTAATGTGGAAATTCTCCTTGGCACGCAAGGTATGAACACCATAATAGACTTCATCGGGGACCTGGCGGTCTCCCAGCAAATCATGTTCGATACGGAACTGACTCATAATTCCTTCGTTTCCTTAATAACGATAGCAAGACTTTTCTGATACGCCTCATACTCGATCCCGGACTGTAAACGGAACAAAGCCCTGCCATTTCTTGCGAACTTGGCAGGGGCTCGGGGACATGCTGGCAAATACCGCTAATAAGCTTTGGATAATGCTTGTATCCAATTTTGGAAAGCAAAGGCCCGTAAAAAACGGGCCTCTATTGCAATCCACCAAGCGGGGTGAATGATCCAACCGCCTTTTTTGAAGGCATCGTCGAGCTCGGGAAGCGCTGTGAACATTGTAAACGCCGTGCGCCTACATGCGCGTCGTTTTGCGGTTTTTCTTGGATTGCGCTGCCATAAATTCCTGACTTGCAGTTGAAAACCCGCATACTTTAGCGGTGTATCTCAGATATAGCTCACTCATCTTGCGTGTAACAAGAGTCTGGCGCTTTGAGCACGAGCGTTGCGTGATTGCATCATTCTGAACCCATAAAGCCATCAAACCTGGAGCAATCTATCTGTAAAGACTGTTAGATCGGCGCATGGATCAAGTCCAGGAACCTTGTTATTTGAGAAAAAAACAAAGGCGAAAGAATATACCCAGGCTTTAAGACTACTTTATAAATGCCGGGCCGCTTATACTGAAAAAAACTGGTCTTATTTTACTAAATGAAAATTCCTGATCAATAAAAGATGTTTAAATCAGTAAAAATGGAATTAAAAAATAAGATAAATTTCCACATTAAAATCAGCGGCTCAGTAATAAAAGAAAGCAAACCTTATTCAATTGGGTTTTGTTGATTCTTTCTAATTAACTACTGCTCCTGCCGCGCCTTACTCAACGGCACAGCACTATGAAATTACTCGATCTTAAATATCAAACAATCCTGAGCGAATCCCAACGCCAGGCTCACCCTAAAACCGAGGATATTGAACTGTGTTTACGCGTTCTTTCGTTGGCCTCCAGCATTACGCGTGCCTCCAGCAGCGTTCTGAATGAATTTGGCCTGTCTGAAGGACGCCTGGTCCTGCTGTTTTTGCTCAGTCGTCAACCTGCCGGGCTAAGCCCTGCCCTGTTGGCGGAACAAGCAGGCGTCACCCGAGCCACCATTACCGGTTTGCTCGATGGTCTGGAGCAACAGCAACTGCTGGTGCGTCAAAACAATACGTCGGACCGCCGAGTGCTCACGGTCAAACTCACCGAAGCCGGGCAAGAGCTGTGCGAACACCTGCTGCCTTATTACATTGAGTGGCTCTCCGGTGTGTTTAACCATGTACCGCAAGATGTACGTCAACGTCTGTCCGGCTTATTGTCCAAAGCCTTGCAAGGCGACCAGACCCAGGACATCAAAGTAGAAAAGCCCTTTTCCCATGGCGTTCCCGGCACGCTGCAACGCAGCTATATGGCCTGAAACACAAACGTATCGGGTTTATGGGCCGGCTTGACCGCCGGCCTGATACATTCAAGGGTGGCACCATTACGGTGACCACCCTTTGTTTTCTTTTCTGACAGATCAGACACGCTATGGATGCTGCCGTAATTGACGCCATGAAGAAATGGCCCAATGTTCCCGCCGTGACGGGCTATATCTCTTTGGATCAAGCGGGCAACTGGCGTCACCATCCAGACGGAGACGCCATTGCCCATCCTGAACAAGTGGGCGAACGTATGGCTCACCAGGGTTTACAGAGCTTTTTCAATCGCAATTACCAAGCGGATGAACAAGGTCGCTGGTTTATACAGAACGGGCCGCAGCGTGTTTATGTCCGCTTGGACGGCGCGCCCTTGATTGTCTCTTGGTCCGAAGACCAGGCCCATCTGCAAGACCACACGGGTCGCAAACTGGAAACGATCCTGGGCTGGTACATCAGTGCTCAGGGCATGCTGTATCTGCTCAGCAACTTGGGCCCTGCTTTGCTGGCGGGCCGCGACGTGCCTGCTTTGCTGGAACAATTGCGTAACCAGGACCAGCAAGGGCTGGACACGCTGGATCTAAGCCAGGCCCAGCGCAGCGAAGGTTGGTTTTTGCCAGCCTATCCCAACGCTTGTTCCCTGACAGTCTGGTCTTCCTGCGTGTCGCCCGCTCGGGAATTGGCGTATATTGTTTTGCCAGAACCCGATCCTATTTGAACCGCCATCATTGAATCTGCATGACCCAGCCATCTGCCTCTTTCTACTTCCCTGCACCACGCACCCAAAACTTCTGCAATCAATGCGGCAGCAAACTGACGCGCCTGGTGCCACCGGACGATAACCGCATGCGCGATGTCTGCGAAAGCTGTGGCGCCGTTCATTATCAAAACCCACGCAATGTGGTGGGTATTGTGCCTATGTGGAAGGACGATCAGGTGTTGCTGTGCCGTCGTGCCATCGAGCCACGCTACAACACCTGGACCTTGCCCGCTGGCTTTATGGAACTGGGCGAAACGCTAGGCCAGGGTGCTTTGCGCGAGATGGCAGAAGAAGCTGGCGCACAGGTTGAACCTGGCCCTTTGTTTACCGTGATCAGCGTGCCTTACGCCGAACAGGTCCATGCTTACTATTTGGCCAAAGTCACCAGCGATGTACTGGACCCAGGACCAGAATCCCTGGAAGCCCGATTCTTTCATCTGGATGATATCCCTTGGGACAATTTGGCCTTCCGTACCGTAACGGCGACCTTGCAACGCTACGTAGAAGACCATAAAGCGGGCCGCTTTCAGATCCACGAATTTGATATCGCCCCCCGCGACCACGACTAATCATGACGCTTGTTTGGGTCGCTCCTGATCAGGCCCTGCCCAGCCCAGAACACGCCAGTCCCGAGGGACTGGTAGCTGCCGGACTGGACTTAAGCGTTCCCCGCCTACTGGAAGCCTATAGCCAGGGCATGTTTCCCTGGTACAACCCGGGCGACCCGGTTCTGTGGTGGTCCCCGGACCCACGCATGATACTGGCGGTTGATCGCTTCAAGATCTCTCGCTCCTTGGGCAAGAAGCTGCGGCAAATCGCCAAGCAACAGGATTTGCCCGACGCCCGCATACGTGTCACCTGTGATCTGGCGTTTGAACAAGTCATTGGCCAATGTGCCGCGCAGCGCAGCGTCAGTGGCACTTGGATCAGCCCGGATATTCAACATGTCTATACGGATCTGCATCACACCGGCTACGCCCACAGCATCGAGACTTGGATGGATGGCGAACTGGTGGGTGGCTTATATGGCGTAAATTTGGGCCGCTTCTTTTTTGGCGAATCCATGTTTGCCTTGCGTACCGATGCCAGCAAAATTGCCTTGGCGCATCTGGTGGATTTCTTGCAGGCTGCGGGCGTACCGTACATTGATTGCCAGCAAGAGACCGCGCATCTGGCCAGTTTAGGAGCCAGCCCCGTCCCCAGAGAGGACTTCATGGATATTCTGGCCTGGGCCCAAGCACAGCCCGCCCCCACCTGGACGCGTGGCCCCTTACGACTAAGGCCTGAGACCCCGGCGGGGCAAGTGACACAGCTTGATGAACCCCCGATGAGTCATACGCAGCGGCCTTAGGCCAGCCCCCAACTTGCGAGCCAGGCGCGGGCATCCCATAATGGCTCTATCACGCTTGGCAGAGTCGCATGAATTATCCCAAAGCTCCCAGTCCCCAAACGCTGCAGTTTTATTCCACCGCCAGCTATCGTTGCAGCTACTTGCCTGAGCAACAGGCGCGCTCTTTGGTTGCCGCTCCTGCGCACCTGATCAACGATACGGTGTATTCAAAACTGGTGCAGCAAGGCTTTCGGCGCAGCGGCACCTTCACGTACCGCCCCTATTGCGATCAGTGCCGTGCCTGCCTGCCTTTGCGTTGCGACACCTTGCATTTTCAGCCCGATCGTTCCCAACGGCGAGCCAAAAAACGACATGAAAACCTGGTAGTGCAAGATCTGCCCTTGCACTGGAACGCCGAACACTACGCACTGTACCGACGCTACCAAGCCAGCCGCCACCCCGGTGCAGGCATGGACGAAGATGACCAGTCCCAGTACGCCCAGTTTTTGCTGGCCAGCCACGTCACATCACGCTTGCTGGAGTTCCGCGAACCTGATGGCACCTTGAAGATCGTGGCGGTAATCGATGTGCTGCAAGACGGCTTGTCTGCCGTTTATACCTTTTTTGACCCGGATGATACCGGCAGTCTGGGCACCTATGCCGTGCTCTGGCAACTGGACTATTGCCGACAACAATCCCTGCCCTGGCTCTATTTAGGCTATTGGATCGAAGAAAGCCGTAAAATGGCCTACAAAACCCGCTTTCGCCCCTACCAGCTCCTGATGAAAGGTCGTTGGGAATGGCTGGCTTAACGTCCTCTTGTATCGATCCCCATGTCTGCCCTATTCAGCCTTTATCCCTTGGCTCGCCGGGTGCTGTTCAGTCTGGATGCTGAACACGCTCACGAACTTACTCTGAAATCCCTGCACTGCGCCCACCAGACCCCTGTTCTGGGCAGCCTGCTGAAAGATCTTCCCAGCAAGCCTGTGGAACTGATGGGGCTAAAGCTGCGCAATCCCGTTGGCCTGGCCGCGGGCCTGGATAAAAACGGCGCGCACATTGATGCACTGGGCGCTTTGGGCTTTGGTTTTGTTGAAGTGGGAACTGTCACCCCCAAAGCGCAGCCCGGCAATCCTAAACCGCGTCTTTTCCGCCTGACGCAGGCCAATAGCCTGATCAACCGCTTTGGTTTCAATAATGACGGGCTGGACACCTTTATTGAAAATGTGCGCCGTAGCCAATTCCGCAGCCAAGGTGGCATTTTGGGGCTGAACATTGGCAAGAATGCGAGTACACCGATTGAGCAAGCGGATCAGGACTACCTGACCTGCCTGCGTGCGGTCTATCCTCACGCCGACTACGTCACCGTCAATATCTCTTCTCCCAACACGCAAAACCTGCGTGCCTTGCAAGCTCAGGATGAGCTGGCCCGACTGCTGGGTGCCCTGCAAGCGCTGCGCCTGGAACTGGCCGACGAGCACAAACGCTACGTGCCCATTGTGGTGAAGATCGCCCCCGATCTGGATCAGTCGCAGATTGATGCCATTGCCGACACCGTACCCGGCCAAGGCTTGGATGGCATCATCGCCACCAACACTACCCTGTCGCGTGATGCGGTCCAAGGGATTCCTCATGCTCAGGAGCAAGGCGGTCTATCCGGCCCACCCGTTCATGAGTTGTCTTTGAACGTCATTCGCCGTCTGCGCGAACAGCTAGGCCCTGACTTTCCCATTATTGGTGTGGGTGGTATTGAGTCAGGCCGTCAGGCTCAGGAAAAAATTCAGGCGGGTGCTCAAGCCGTTCAGCTGTATACGGGTTTGATCTACAAAGGCCCAGCTTTGATTTCCGATTGCATTCGAGCCCTGTAAAACTTGCCCTGCCCGCTTTGCAAGGGCATGAGGCATAAAAAAAGCCAGCTCAATGAGCTGGCTTTTTACTTGCTGCCGAATAAAGGCAGCAGGTCCGGATTTACTTCTTGACGTTAGCAGCAGCGGTAGCGGCTGCAACAGTCTGGTTGCTGGCTTCGGTAACTTGAGCAGCAGCCTTCAGGCTGGCATTAGTTGCAGCTTGGAAGTTGCTTTCAGCAGCATCAGCAGCCTGACGAGCGGCTTTAACCACAGTCTCGGCAGCGTTGGAAGCAGTAGCGAAAGAAGACTTCAGCAAAGCAACGGCGCTTTCAGTGCCCGTAGGAGCATTTTTAGCCAGTTGATCGATAGCTTCAGAAGCGTGTTGCTGGCCTTGTGCCAGTTGAGCTTCGGCGATGCGCGACAGGTTCAGTTGCAGATCGGAGAAGATGTCGTACACGCTTTTCCCGTATTGCAGAGCTTGAGCTGCATTAGGCTTGACAGCGCTTTGCGACAAAGCCACTACGTCTTGCACGTCTTTGGCGTTGATGGCTTGCTGGGATTGACCAGCAGCTTGCTCAAAAGAACTACGCAGCAGATTCAGGTTCAGACCAACCAGTTTTTCAAAGCCTTGCAGCAATTGGCCTTGAGCGGCAAACAGATTGTTCAAAGTAGCTTGTTGAGCTTCCAGCACGTTTTGGGGAATAGCACTCATGATGATTTCCTTGGAGATACGTGGCTTGGGTTAAGCCAGCGTGAAATTAGTGTCAGTGTTACTAGACAAGGGTCTAAGAAGGCCCGGCCCACTCGCAACTACGCAAGGCAAACCTTCTATGTTGCAGCGCAACAATTCAACTTTAAGCGCTATCCAAAGCAAAGTCAACGAGATTTGCTGCAACGCAACAAAATAACACTTACTCTTCTTGCAGACGCTATAAACACCGTAAAAACACGGGCTTAGCGCTGCTTGTCGTATCCCAGGGTTTCGGAAATCTTGGCCGCCGTGCTGAGCAGAACGGGGATCCAGTCGTCGTGCAGGCGCTCAGCCGGAGCAGACAGAGACAGGCCCGCCAAAAGCTTGCCCGTATCGTCGTAGACACCCGCAGCAATACAGCGCACGCCCATTTCCAGTTCTTCATTGTCGCGGGCATAACCCAAACGACGCACTTGGGCCAGTTCGCGCTCCAGCAATTCCAACTGAGTGATGCTGTTACGGGTAGCACCAGCAAGGCCGGTACGCATCACATAGGCTCGCACTTGACGAGGCTCCCAGGAAGCCAAAAACAGCTTGCCGGTGGAGGTCAAATGCAAAGGAGCATGGCCACCAATGGCGCGCACCACCTGCATTCCCGAGCTTTCGCTCCAGGACCGTTCTACATAGACAATTTCATCGCCTTGCTGCAAGGACAAGTTCACTGTTTGGCCGGTGAATTTGTGCAGCTCGCGCATAGGAGCCAAGGAGGCCGCGCGTACGTTCAAGCGTCCCTTGACCAGGGAGCCTAGTTCGAGCAAGCGCATGCCCAGACGATACAAGCCACTGTCCACACGTTCGACATAGCGGCCCACCACCAGATCATTCAGGATACGGTGAGTTGTCGATGTATGCAGACCAGTTGCAGCGGCCAAATTCTTCAAAGCTACCGGCTCAGATTGTTTGGCCAGCTCGTCCAACAAAATCATGGCACGTTCCAGAACCTGGATCGACATCTGACCACCATTGCCGGACGATGCACTAGCTGGCGTAAAGGAATTTGTTGTCATTATTAGGAGAATTATGATGCAACGCAACAAATTCCATAATATGAAATGGCCGCGCGCTTGGCAAGTGCTATTTTAGCGCGGGACTCAGACTTCCTCCCAAGTCCAACACCTGCTGCCGCAAATACGCCAAGGCCTCGGCAGCCGGCTCGGGCTCCCCTTTTACACCCAGATCAATATGGGGCTGTCCGCCTGACTCCCCCACGCTAGGCAAGCTGAATGCTTTCACGCCCGGCCAAGTCAGCTCTATATGCTCCATCGCCGGCGTAATACGGGATTCGGGCAAATTAAAGGCCAGGAAAGAATGCTCTACCCGATGCGCCAAATGGTGCAGGTCCCGGTAACGGGTATCCAGCGTCCACTCCATCATGGGCCAGGCCATAACTGGGAAACCGGGCATAAAAGTGTGGTTGCGGATGAAAAAACCGGGAATCTTGTTATAGGAGTTAGGCACAATTTGCGCCCCTTCCGGAAACATCCCCATCTGCAGGCGCTGTTGATTCTCCGGCAGGGACATGTCCGCACTGCCTACGCCATTGCGCTCGTTCTCGGCACAACGCTCAGTAATCAAGGCTTCTGCTTCAGGGTGCAGCGTCAATGCAAGGCCCAAGGCCTTGGCAGCCGCCTGACGGGTTTGGTCATCTGGCGTGGCACCAATCCCGCCACAGCAAAACACAATGTCCGGCGTTGCGAAACTACGCTCCAAGGTCGCGGCAATTGTATCCAGATCATCAGGGATAATCTGTGCCCCGCCCAGTTGCAAGCCTCTGGCGCCCAGCAGCTCAATCATTTTTAAAAAATGTTTATCGTAACGACGTCCAGACAGGATTTCGTCACCGATGATAATCAGGCGAATGATGGCGTGATCCTTAGTTGTCATAGTCAATAAGCGAATGAGAAGCCGCCGCTGCTTCTTGCTGACGCAGGCGACGCAGGTTTTCCAAAGAGAAGTGGGCAAATACCAAAGACGAGAATACGGGCAATACCAGCCAGGCAGGCGGGATCAGGTTCAATAAAGCAAAAACCAGACCGATCAGCCAATACTGGCGGTTCAGGCGAGACCACAGAAACTTGCGCTCTTTTACCGTGGCGTGTTCAACCAAAGAGTCGACTCGCAAAATACGCGTCAAGGCAAAGACCCACCACAGCACGGGCAGAATCAAGGCAAAAGGCGGAAAGATCCATAAAGGCAGCGTCACCAGCCAACCCACTACGAACAAAGTGCCCACCCACACGGCATTCCAGATACTGAAGACCGTGGCATTTTGGCCTTGTTGGATGACATCGGGATAGTCTTTCTGCTGCAAGTGCCCCAATACCAAAGGCATGACCAGCACGGCCGCGATAATCAGCCCGAGCACACCCGCCAAGGGCAACAAAATACCCAGCGCCAGCAAGGGAGCTAAATACACCTTGAGCGAAAACAGCCCCAGCCCCACAAGCCACTGATCAACGGATTCGAAGGCATTCCAGCCTCCCAGCAACTGCAACAGCCAGTTTTGAATGGGCGTCCACAACAGCCAGCTCAGCAAGATCAGGCCCACAAACATGATCAAAAATGGCATGACCAGAGCCACCAACATGCGCGGCTGAAATTGCGATACCAAGGAACGCTTGAAAGCGGTAGAAACGCTGGCCCAGCTGCCTGCAGGGCCCGATCGTGATTGGGCAGACGAAGAAACGGACATAGTGCTCCTGCTAAGCAAAATCAATTACCCGAGTATCATAGGCACAGTCGCTTCTTTTTGTCTGTATGAAATTATGGCCTTGTTCAACGCCCAACACGATCTACCCGCCCTGGCGGCCCACTTGCAAGCCAATCCGGATGCTTTGCTGATTGCCTGTTTCTGCGCCGAATGGTGCAAAACCTGTCAGCAATATCAGCCCGCTTTTGAGGCTTTGACCACACACTTTCCCCAGGCTTGCCTGATCTGGATTGATATTGAAGAGCAGCCCGAGCTGGTGGGCGATGAAGATATCGAGGACTTCCCGACCTTGCTGATCCAAAATGAAAATGGGACCGTTTTTTACGGTCCCATGTTGCCTCATATCGAACATCTGGAGCGTCTGGTGCACAGCATCTCAGAACGCAGCCCGATTGTTGACGCCGGGCCTGGCGACTTGCGCGCCTTAGTAGCGGCCGCCGCCTAACAGGACGCCCACAGAGCGCTTGCGGGCGCTATTGGCGGGTGTGCTTACGGCAGGCTTGGACGAGGCAGTGCTTGAAGGCTCGTACGGCTTCAGGAAGAAGTCGTCCACTGGCGGAGTATTGGACTGATAAGAGCGACGCTCACCGCGTTCGTGACGGTTGGAACTGGAACGGGCAGGAGCCGTCGACGGCAAATCCAGCTTCAGACGCGGTACAACGGTACCAATCAACTTCTCGATATCTTGCAGCAAGTGCTCTTCGTCGGGTGCCATCAAGGCAATGGCTTCGCCAGAGGCTCCAGCACGACCTGTACGGCCAATGCGGTGCACGTAATCTTCGGCGTTGTACGGCAAATCCACGTTGATTACGCACGGCATACCGGCCACGTCCAGACCGCGAGCGGCCACATCCGTTGCCACCAACACATCCACTGTACCGGCCTTGAAAGCCTCTAGCACTTTCATGCGTTCCAGCTGGCTTTTGTTGCCGTGAATGGACTCTGCTTTAATGCCTTCACGCTCAAGATAGCGAGCCAGTTGCCCGGCACCAATCTTGGTATTGGAAAAGACAATGGTCTGGGTCAGCTTCTTGGTCTTGACCAAATGCACCACCGCGCGACGCTTGTCGTCCGCGGACATCGGGTAGACCACCTGGGTCACATTCGAGGCAGTCGCATTGCGGGCCGCCACTTCGATCTCGACTGGATCATTCAGGAAGTTGCGGGCCAGCTTGCGAATTTCCTTGCTGAACGTTGCCGAGAACAACAAGCCCTGACGGCTTTTAGGCAGCATGGAAACAATGCGGTCCAGATCGGGCAAGAAGCCCATATCCAGCATGCGGTCGGCCTCGTCCAGCACCAGAACGCTGACTTGGCTCAAATTGATCGTGCGCTGATCGATGTGATCAAGCAAACGGCCTGGGGTGGCGATGACAATTTCAACACCACGACGCAGGGCTTCTTTTTGCGGGCCAATATCCACACCGCCAAACACCACGGTCGAGCGCAGCGGAACCGACTTGCTGTAGAGCGCGATACTTTCAGCCACTTGATCAGCCAGCTCACGAGTTGGCGTCAACACCAAAGCCCGCACTGGGTGGCGGGCGGGCGACGCGCTGGTCGTGGCGTGTGCCATCAGCAGGTTCAGGATGGGCAGGGAAAAAGCCGCCGTCTTACCTGTACCGGTCTGGGCTGCCCCCATGACATCACGGCCGGCCAGCACCACGGGAATCGCCTCCGCCTGAATAGGCGTAGGCTTGGAATAACCAGCGGCGGTAACGGCGCTTAATATTCCAGGGTGCAGACCGAAATCAGCAAACGTAAGGTCATCGGAGATCGAAGGAGTTTTATCTGTCATGTACGCAAAAAGTCGGCTTGCCACGAGCGGCAAGCATTTGTAACAATCCTATTTTAACTTATGCCAGCCTGCCAGTGCAGCAGTATTGGACAGTAAGTCTTCGCATCAGGATCTCAAGGCATCACGGCACGTAGTAGCCAAAATGCCACCATCCCGGCCACGATTACCCAAACCGCATTACGGGTACGGATAAAGACCAGCACAGCTACCAGGCTGGCCAGCGCTTTAATATCCAATCGGGGAGTGTCGCCATAAGACCAAGGCAAAAGTTCCGGGATAATAATTGCTGCCAGAGCAGCTACCGGAGCAAAGCGCAAGGCGCGCCGCATACGTTCGGTCAGGGGCAGCAAATCACCAAACATGAAATAGCCTGATCGGGTCAGCAAGCTGCACAACACCAACAGGGCGATTGCACCCAAAACGTACCAATCATACTGCCAATCGCTCATCACCGTGCATCCCTATGCCGTTGCAGTTGTTCTGCCGCCACGCCAGCCAGCACTCCACCGAGCACCGCGGCGACCAGCCCCAAACGCAAGGGCAAGGCCTGCCCCACCCATGCAATCACGCTGGCTGTGATCAAACAGGACCACATGGCACGGTTATTGACCAGCGGAATCAACAGCGCCAGCAAGGCCAGAATGGCCGCAAACTCCAGGGACCAAGACGGCGGCACATAGGTGCTAAGCACAATGCCGGACAAAGATGCGATCTGCCAGCTCAACCACCCCGGCAAGATAATGCCCAGGTAATACCATAAATGCTCGCGCGAGCCGCGCTCTTTGGCGTCGCCATACTTGGACATGAACAGCACAAACACCATATCGCTGGTGATGTAACCCAAGCCCAGGCGTTTTTTCCAGCTCAGGTGCCGAAAGAAAGGCTGCAAGGCCGCCCCAAAAATAATGAAGCGAATATTGACGATGAACCCCGCAGTGAAAATCAGCCACAATGGTGCGTGGGATTCAATCAAGGGCAACGCCGTGAGCTGCGCCGAGCCAGCGTAGACAAACAAAGTCATCAAGGTGGCCTCGAACATGCTCAGCCCTGACTTGACCATCGCCACCCCGGTCACAAAGCCCCAGACAACGGTGGCAATCATGGCGGGTATGAAATCGATAAACCCGGCGCGCATGTGCACACGGTCCTGTGCACCGGGCATCAAGGCCGATAATCTTGTGATGGCTGACACGCCGTCTCCTGAGATGAGTTGCCGACAGGTTGTAAACAGCTGTGGCCACTTTGCTTGTAATTTTCTTATTCTAGAAGCAAAAGTCGGAGCAGAACATCTCGCTCACCCAATATGGTCACGAAAAAAGAGGCTGGCTCTTGCTACAATCGCTAGTCTACGCATGTAAAGTTCGGCACCGCCGTCACGTGCAAGGTATTCTTACCCCTCTCATTGTTTATCAGGAACCCTATGAGCGCCGCTATCGAACCTAAAAAAGCAGATCACGAACTGATTATGGTCGGAGCCGACGATCTGCCCGTGCACTGCCCCCGTCCCGGCAGCCCACTGTGGAATATGCACCCTCGCGTGTTTATCGATATCAGCAAAACTGGCGAAGCCGCTTGTCCTTACTGTGGTGCCCGCTACCGCCTGAAAGAAGGCGAGAAGGTTCACGGTCATTAATTTCTGAATCTGGCTTCGTTGGACCCTACTGCCCCCCCCTCTGGCGCCTCTTTAGAACCGGACCTTGCGTCCGGTGCTTACGCGCAACCCTGGCGTCAAGCTGATGTGGTGGCACGTCTGGACTCCAGCGCCTGCCCGCTGCCCGCCTGGTTACCTGGCGGACACCTGCAGACCATTCACGCGGCATTTTTTGCCCGTCATCACCACATTGCCTTCGTGCGCCAGCGGATCGATACGCCTGATGGCGACTTTCTGGATTTGGATTGGACCGGGCCAGGTCTATTTGCGGACAAACTGGCCAATGGCGCCACCGCTCAGCCCGATGCCCACCTGGCCCGCACCGCCGCCCGGCGCTGGATGCAGCCCCAGGATTGGGATAGCCTGCCCAGCAGCGCAGATACCCATGCATTGGTCTTGTTCCATGGTCTGGAAGGCAGCAGCCGCAGCCATTACATCCAAGCCATTGCCCAGTATTTTCGTGCCCGTGGCTGGATTGTCGTGGTCGCCCATTTCCGGGGATGCTCTGGCTTTCCCAACCGCATGGCACGCGCCTACTACTCGGGCGACTCCGAAGAAATCAGCTTTATCCTGAACACAGTTCGCAGCCATCTGCCCAATGTGCGCTGGCATGCAGCTGGCACGTCATTGGGCGGCAACGCCATGCTCAAGTTTGTCGGTGAGTCGGGCAACGGGCTGCCTTGGTTGCAGGCTTGCGCCTCTATTTCCGTTCCTCTGGATTTGGTGGCCTGCGGTCGTTACCTGTCTGAATCTCGGATGGGGCGATGGTTTTACTCGCCCTACTTCCTGAAAAGCATGCGCCGCAAGTTGCAAGACAAGGCCCACCGTTTCCCGGGCATGGTCGATACGGCCCGCTTGAATCAGGCCCGCACCATACGGGACTTTGACGATATCTATACCGCCCCCATGCATGGTTTTAGCCATGCTCTGGATTACTGGACCCGTGCGTCCAGCAAACCCCTGCTGCGTGATATCAAAGTCCCTACGCTGGTCTTGAATGCCCGCAACGATCCTTTCGTGCCGCATGCCAGCTTGCCAACCGTTCAGGATTGTTCCGATTCGATCTTGCTGCACCAGCCAGCTCAAGGCGGGCATGTGGGTTTCATCACGGGCAGCATTCCGGGCAATATGGGCTGGTTGCCCGCGCGCTTGGCCCGCTTCTTTGAAACCAATAGCTAATTAGCTACCAGCTCAGGCAGGCCAAGTCGCTTCGGATATCAGGAGCGGAACCGCTCCAGCAGCACGCGTTCACTTTCGACACGCTCGCGCAATTGGCGGATTTGCGTATCCAGCTCGGACTGCTGATAGAAGTCTTCAGTCAGATTGCGGGCCTGCTGCAATTGCTCAACCGCCGTCGGCAGCGCCCCCACCAATTCATAATATTCGGCCATGGCACGGCGAGCCTTCACGCCATCCCCCAGTCTGTCGTAGGTCTGCGCCAATAGCTGGTGCAACTGCGGTACATCCGGCCATTGCTTGATGCGGTCCATCAAGAACAACTGGGCCTGATCGTTTTGCCCCAATTGCTGCAGCACCTGCACATAAGCCAAGGCAACACCCTGACTCTTTGGCCAACGCTGCCAAGCCTGCTTGGCTAAGGCCAAAGCTCCCTGGACATCCCGGTCCGCAATCGCAATACGAATATCCAGGGTATCCAGCTCAGGGGCCTGATACTTGTCTTGGGCGCGTGCCTGTGCCAAAAGGGAGCGCGCCTGCCCATAATCCTGACGGCCTTGTGCAATATAAGCCAAGCCATACAGCGCCGCCGAACGCTCTAGTTCAGTTTTCGCCTGGTTTGCATTGCTTTGCAGCCCTTGCTCCAGCACACGCAGCGATTGCCCGCCACCGGCCTGCATCACCATCAATTTGGCGCGGATATACCAGAACGAGGCTGTATCTTGATAATTGTTGCTCGGCAAACCACGGACCCGGTTACCGATGTCGGATTCACGCTGTTGGGAGATAGGGTGAGTACTGGCGTATTCATTAGCCGTCGCACGCTCATTCAAGCGCGATGCCGCAGCCAGACGCTGAAACATCTGCACCATGCCTTGCGGCTCATATCCCGCCTTGAGCAACATGTCGAAGCCCACCCGGTCAGCCTCTTGCTCGGCCTGACGCGAGAAACCTAACTGCCGGTCTACTGCTGCTGCCTGACCGAAAGCCGCCGCCCCCATCGCCAGATCACCACTACCGGCCAAGGCACCCAGCAGCGCCCCCGCCAAAGCCGCGATCAACAAATGATTGCTTTGTGCACTTTGGGTAATGCCCCGTGCAACGTGACGCTGCGCCACGTGAGCAATTTCGTGGGCCAGCACCGAGGCCAACTCCGATTCAGACTGCGACGCGGTAAAAAGACCACTGTGAATGCCGATGTACCCACCGGGCAAGGCAAAGGCGTTAATGCTGCTATCGCGCAAGGCGAATACAGTCACAGGCTGCGCCATGGTGGGACCATACTGCGCCAGCTTGCGGCCCATATCTGTCAGGTATTGGTTGATATCCGGGTCCGACACATATTCGGGTGACCGCCTGCCCTGCTCCATGATGGCATTGCCCAAGGTCCGCTCTAAGGCGGGGGACAACTCAGCGCCAGAGGCAGCGCCCATAGAAGGTATCCCCATGGGTTGCGCCTGCACCGGCACAATCGCGCTGAACGCCAGCGACAATGCCACACTTAAGGACAGCAAGGAACGGGCGGGTTTAGACTGCATTGTTACTCCCGACAAAATCAATTGGCCCTGGCCATCATAGCCTTTGTCCGCCTGCGAGATTCTGGCAAACGGTTACGCGCAGACAGGCGCATCAAGGTGCCCAGCGCGTACAAAAGACCAAACACTTCTACCAGGCCCGCCAGCACCCACATGATCAGGCCACCCATAACTTGGTCAGCCAAGGCGTCCATTCCCGGAATGGCACGGCCACATAAATCAAAAATGGGGTACAGATCGTACTCGGTAAAGGTGATGATGGCACCCACAAGCATTTGCGGCACCATCGTGATGACCGGCGAAAGTATACGCCCACCTGCAGACAGCCGTGCAGGCGGAGAAGGCCGCCGGTCCAGGATCAGGTTCCAGTACAAAATACCGCTGATGACAACGGACCAATTCATGAAACGGTACAGGCGCCAATCCAGCATGGAGTAGAACTGCACTGTGGGCAGCATCCAGATCAGGACCAGAAACACAAAAAGGAAGGCGACCAGGATGGGGTTGGTCAGGACTGCCTGCACGCGTCGGCCGGTGGGGCGGCGTAGCCATTGGGCCAAAGCACGGCGCCAGCTTAAGGGCAGGCCAGCTCGCAGTGTTTGCCCCGGGTAGGCGCCCATCAACAACAAGGGGCCCAGATGATGCAAGATCAAATGCTGGGCCCGATGGATGAAGAACATGCGCTCAGCGTAATAGTCCAGGCGCGTGTGCAGGGAAAGATAGAGTAATAAAAGACCAGACCAAAACAGACACTGACGCAGCAAATTGGGGCGGTGTACTTTCCGCCCCTGTACGTACAAAGCAATGACCAGGAAAAAGGTCAAAAGCAGAACAGGAGAAAACTCCCAAGGTGTCAGCCAGTCAAGCAAGGACATAGCAGCGCCATCCGCAGATCCAGTTGCGGTTTAGTTTATAGCAATACGCTGGCGCCCTGCCCACTTCACATTGAGTACACCGGGATAATCCTGAATCATGCGCGCACGTTGCATCAGTTCAGCACGCAGCTCTGGCGGGCAGGTCAAGGTCACGCAAGCAGTATCGTGAGTATCGGAATGATCTACCTGCACATTGGCCACGCGGATGCCCGCGGTGTTCAGATCCGCATAAATGCGGCGCCGAATCTGGGCCAAATCACCACGAGGGCACACAACCGTCAAACGCGAGACGGACAAAGGAGCACGGGCACGCAGGGCAGAAGCCTGGATGCCGGCACGGCGCAAAAAGAGATCGAAAATACGCATACATTCCCCCTATTGCACATAAATGTTGCAACACAGCAGGACTCGGAAAGCCACAAGCTTTCGTGAGTATGAAATGGCGGGGAATTAAGGCAGCAGAACAGCTACCTGAAAGACACCACGCCCTGAAACTTCCAGGACGCGGCAAGCTGTGAAGGAATCAGCGGGCCTGAACGCGCCTGGACATAGATAAGTCGAACTTAGATCGACTAGCACTGTCGCCGGGGTCGGGATTCACCACACAGCTCCTATAAAACGAAAGAACTTGCATTGTAACGTGCCAAGGCCCCCACCACAAGGGAGAGCACAGGAAAAGCCTTTACTTTACAAGGCACTTGATGCGTCTAATACACAGACAGGTCCAGCCAGCCCATGTAGCGATAAAAGGCCATGATGATGTGCACCAGCCAGAACAGGCTGACATTGGCAAAAGCTACCGTGGCCACAACGGCCGTCAGCACACTGGGCCAACCGTGCTGGTTATGCTGGCTGCTTTGCGGGTTATAGATGGCATCGAAATTTTGGGGGCTGCGCAAGGCCAGAATCACGGCTTCCACAATTCCCGCACTGACAGGCAGGATCAACAAATTGGGGAATAAGGAATCCAAGCCCTGGTGGAACACAATCGCCCCCAGGACGCACAGCGCGGTAAACACGAGCGGCGCATACCAGTAGCGCCTACCCAGATATCGCCCATGGGCGCCCACAGCCCCTAATAAAAGAGACAGCCACGCGGCGGTGACTTTATGGCGAAAAGCTCTGGTTTGTTCAAGTGACAAAGTCTGCTGAGACATGCGGGGCATCCCATCCGGTCTTGTGCTCTGGCCATTGCGCACAGCTGCCATATGTCTGAAGGCCTGCTTAAGGTCTATTTGGCAGCCACCTTCCCGTACAATACCTGAATTACTTCCTTGCCGTCATGAGGTCCCCATGAATGCCACCGACTACGACATCGCCATCTGTGGTGCCGGTCCTGTAGGCGCATCTTTGGCGCTAATGCTGGCTGCCCAGCACCCAAGCCCGTCACGCATCGCCGTTCTGGGGAAAAACTTCAATCTGGCCAGCACCGAACACGCCCAGGGCGATCCGCGCACCCTGGCACTGAATCACGGTAGCCGCCGCCTGATCATGAATCAGCTCAAGGCCTGGCCAGAACGGGCCGCCCTGATGCGCACGGTACACGTGTCGCAAAAAGGACGTCTGGGCCGCTGCTTGATACAAGCCGACGAGTTAGGCGTACCCGATCTGGGAGCCGTGGTCCATTACGACGACTTGCTCTGGAACCTGCACGCACGCCTGCGCGAGAGTGGCGTCACTCTGCTGCCCGCCCAAGCTGCGCAAACCCATTCCGCCCCCACCCAAATCCTGGTGGATCACGACGACGGTCAAGCCAGCGCCTTGATTGCCGTGCAATGCGATGGCGTGCGTCCCCGCGGCGTACAACGCGATTACGGTCAACATGCTTTGCTGACTACCGTGCGCGCCAGCCAGCCACAACAAGGCTGGGCGTATGAACGCTTTACCGACAACGGCCCTTTCGCCGCCCTTCCCCATCCTGATGCCCCCGATCTGTACGGGATTGTCTGGTGCAATAGCCCGGAGCGCAGCCAAGCTCTGGCAGATCTGCCTGTCGCTCAATTCCAGGCTGAACTGATGCAAGCCTTTGGCGAACGTCTGGGCCGTCTGGAGCTGGTTTCCAAACGCCATATCTTTCCCTTGGCCTTTCATGCAGGTCCCAGCCGCCTGTCGGAGCGCCTGCTGGCAGTAGGCAATGCGGCGCAGACATTGCACCCGGTTGCAGGCCAAGGTCTGAATCTGGGGCTGCGGGATGTCGCGCAATTGTCACAGTGCCTGGCCGCCTGGCAAGCAGATTGCCGCCAGCACCCTGGCCCATTTTTAGCGCGCTATGCTCGACTGCGTCGTCCCGACCGTTGGCTTACCGCCGCCATCACCGATACCTTGCCCCGCCTGTTCGCCACCAAGAATCCACTGATTCAACACGCCTGCGGTCTGGGTTTACTGGCCATGGACACCCTGCCTTTCGCGCGCCAACCTTTTGCGCGACAACTGTTGCAAGGCATGCGCGCCTAAACACGACTATCGACCGGCCCCAACGCGGGGCCTTCCACCTTTCTCTTGTAAGTCCTTGCCCACGACCCCGTGTTGCAGGGTTAAAATCTTTTTCATGCGCATCGGCCCCTGGACCCTTCCCAATCCCATTTTCATTGCCCCCATGGCTGGAGTTACAGACAGACCTTATCGTCGTCTGTGCAAAGCCTTGGGCGCCGGTTACGCGGTCTCGGAAATGGCGGCCAGCAATAAGCGTTTGTGGGACAGCGTCAAGACAGCACGACGCCTGAACCACGAGGGCGAAGCTGACCCTGTCGCCGTCCAGATCGCCGGTTCCGACCCGGAAATGATGGCCGAAGCTGCCGTGTTCAACATTAGCAAAGGCGCGCGCATCATCGACATTAATATGGGCTGTCCGGCCAAGAAAGTCTGTAATGTGGCGTCCGGTTCTGCCCTGCTGCGCGATGAAGCCCGTATCGTTGAAATCCTTGAACACGTTGTCAAGGCATGTACTCCCCACCAGGTTCCGGTTACACTCAAGACCCGCACCGGCTGGGATGCGCAATCGCGCAATGCTGTTCGTATTGCCCGCTTGGCCGAAGATATCGGCATTGCCGCATTGACCTTGCATGGCCGCACCCGCTGCGACTTTTATCAGGGCCATGCCGAATACGACACCATACGCGAAGTCAAAAACAGTCTCTCTATTCCGGTCATCGCCAATGGGGATATCGATAGTCCCGAAAAGGCAAAATTCGTACTAGAGTACACCGGAGCGGATGCCGTCATGATCGGTCGGGCCGCGCAAGGGCGCCCCTGGATTTTCCGGGAAATCCTGCATTACCTCGAACATGGTGAACATCGCGCAGCGCCCACTTTTGGCGAACTGCGTGATTGCATGATCGAACACCTGCAAGACCATTACGCTTTCTACGGGCAGCACACTGGTGTACGTACTGCTCGCAAGCATATTGGCTGGTATCTGTCGGACATGCCTGACTCCCGACACTGGCTGGATCAGATTAATCGTATCGAAAACTGTGCAGATCAATTAGAAGCCATTACTCACTGGTTTCAAGAATGCGAACTGGACCAGCCCTACCTCCAATAGAAGACGGCTGTGTGGCTCTTTTGTATTTAAGTACTACGTATACCTTCAGAAAAAAATGTCAACGACCAACCCACTAGAACAGTCCGTACGTGAACGCCTCGAACGCTACTTCGCCGATCTGGGCGAATCCGAGCCACGCGATCTGTTGTCGATGGTCATCTCCTGCGTGGAACGGCCTGTCCTGCAAGTTGCTCTGGAGAAATCCGCCGGCAACCAATCCAAGGCCGCAGAAATGCTGGGCATCACGCGCAGTACCCTGCGCAAAAAGCTTAGCGCCCACAATCTGCAACCCTGATTCCTAACTCTCACGTCTCACCTTCCATGAAAATCCAGACAGCTCTTCTCTCTGTCTCCGACAAAACCGGTATTGTCGAGTTTGCTCAAGCCCTTGCCCAGCGCGGGGTACGGCTTTTATCCACGGGTGGTACTGCCAAGCTGCTGGCCCAAGCCGGCCTGACCGTTACCGAAGTGGCCCAGCACACCGGTTCGCCGGAAATTCTGGATGGCCGTGTCAAGACACTGCATCCCAAGATTCACGGTGGCCTGCTGGCACGCCGCGACAGCGCCGAACACCTGAAGACGCTTGAAGAGCACGGTATTGACCGCATCGATCTGCTGGTCGTAAACCTGTACCCGTTTCGTGAAACCATTGCCAAGCCTGGCTGCACATTTGCCGATGCTGTAGAAAACATCGACATTGGTGGCCCTGCCATGCTGCGCGCAGCCGCCAAGAACCACGGCACCCCTGAAGGCGGCGCCTGTGTCGTTATTGATCCTGCCGACTACAAGCGTGTACTGGCGGATGTGGACGGCCCCGCCGGTCATCCTTCTTACGGCCTGCGTCTGGAACTGGCTGCCAAAGTCTATGCCCACACAGCGGCCTACGACGGTGCAATTGCAGCCTACCTGAGCAGTCTGGCTCAAGCTGAGCCAGCCCAAGACAGCGCGCCCGAAACCAACACTTGGCCTAATGTGCTGACCATTCAGCTCAAACAGCAGCAGACTCTGCGCTATGGCGAGAATCCTCACCAAAGCGCCGCTTTCTACACCGATGCCAGCATCGGTGAAGGCCTGCTGGGTCGCTACAAGCAATTGCAGGGCAAAGAGCTGTCCTACAACAATATTGCGGATGCGGATGCCGCCTGGGAATGTGTACGCAGTTTCGATGCAGGCGCTTGCGTCATCGTCAAACACGCTAACCCTTGTGGTGTTGCTCTGGGTGAAACTGCTGAGCAAGCCTACCGCAAAGCCTTCCAGACTGACCCCACCTCGGCTTTTGGCGGCATTATTGCCTTCAACCGTGAAGTGGATGAAGCGGCTGCCCAAGCCATCAGCAGCCAGTTTGTTGAAGTCTTGCTAGCTCCCTCCTACACCCAGGGCGCCCTGGACGTGTTCGCGGCCAAGAAAAACGTGCGCGTGCTGAGCATCCAGCCTGGTCAGGCGCACAATGCTTTTGACGTGAAGCGCGTCGGTGGTGGCTGGTTGGTGCAAACACCCGACACCTTCCGCGACAGTACGGAAGCCTTCAAGGTTGTCACGCAAGTTCAGCCTACTGCCCAACAAATGCAAGACATGCTGTTTGCCTGGAACGTGGCCAAGTACGTTAAGTCCAATGCCATCGTGTTCTGCGGACAAGGCATGACGCTGGGCGTCGGTGCCGGCCAGATGAGCCGTGTGGACTCCGCGCGAATTGCCTCCATCAAGGCTGAAAATGCTGGTCTGACCCTGCAAGGTTCAGCCGTCGCATCCGATGCTTTCTTCCCTTTCCGCGACGGTCTGGATGTCGTCGCCGAAGCTGGCGCGACCTGCGTGATTCAACCCGGTGGCAGTGTGCGCGATGACGAAGTCATTGCCGCCGCCAACGAGCGTGGAATTGCCATGGTCCTGACCGGCACACGTCACTTCCGTCACTAAGATGCGAATTCTGGGCATAGACCCTGGCTTGCGTCGCACCGGTTTCGGTGTGATTGATGTCCAGGGGCCCAGATTGCTCTACGTGGCCAGCGGGACCATTGTGGTCCCGTCCGACCTGCCTCTTGCAGAGCGGCTAAAGCGGATTCTCACTCATATCACCGAAGTGATTGAACAAAGCAAGCCCGATACCTCTGCCATTGAAAAAGTCTTTGTAAACAGCAATCCCGCCTCTACCCTGCTGCTGGGGCAAGCACGGGGTGCTGCCTTGTGCGCCTTGGCCGTGGGTGGCCTGGATGTGCATGAATACACTGCCTTGCAGATCAAAAAAACGGTCACTGGCAGCGGCCATGCCGCCAAAGAACAAATACAACTGATGGTCCAGCGGCTGCTGCAATTAAATGGCCTGCCCGCACCTGACTCGGCCGATGCGCTGGCCTGCGCCATCAGTCATGCTCATCACGCCAGCGTGGTGGGCGGCCTGCAAAAAAGCGGAGCCATAACGACAGGTCCGCGCCGCCGCATTCGCGCTGGCCGGATCTTGGGTTAACTATCCAGAAGGAATGTCATGATAGGTCGCATTCGGGGTACCTTGATCGAAAAACACCCTCCTACCATCTGTGTGGATGTGGGCGGAGTCGGTTACGAAATTGATGTCCCCATGAGCACGCTCTACCAAATGCCGGAACTGGGCGCACAGGTCACCCTGTTCACGCACTTGGCGATTCGTGAGGATGCTCATGTGCTGTTTGGCTTTTCCAGCCTGAATGAGCGCAGCACGTTCAAAGCCTTGATCAAAGTAACTGGCATTGGAGCCCGTACCGCTTTATCGCTGTTGTCGGGCATGAGTGCCGACGAACTGGCAGATGCCATCACGCGCCAGGAAACAGCGCGTCTGGTAAAGGTTCCCGGTATTGGCAAGAAAACAGCTGAACGTCTGCTGCTGGAATTGCGTGGCAAACTAGGTGCCGATCTAGGTACAGGTGGTACTGTCAACGCCGTCCCCAATAGCCGTGATGATGTTTTGCACGCACTGGAAGCACTGGGATATTCCAATAAGGAAGCCAGTTTGGCGGTCAAGACCTTGCCCGATGATATTGATGTATCTGAAGGGATCAAACAGGCTTTGAAATCCTTATCCCGCGGATAACAAGGGCTGTTACGTATAAAAAAGGGGCCGTTCATGTGAACGGCCCCTTTTGTTTCTGCGCTCTTGTCTACTTGCCTGCTTATCTGCTTGCCTACTTACCTGCTTACCTGTTCATCGGTTCGCTGGTTCGCTGGTTCGCTGGTTCGCTGGTTCGCTGGTTCGCTGGTTCGCTGGTTCGCCAGTCAAGTGTGACCCACTGTTTGGAGAGTGGACGCCTGTCTTTCCTGCGCTCAGAAATAATTCCAGCGATCAGGCAAGCAGTCGCCCCAAGTTGGAAACATCCACATTACCGCCACTGATCAGCACACCTACTTTACGGCCTTGCAGATCCCCCTGACGCATGACGGCCGCAGCCCCTAGACATCCGGTAGGCTCCACCACCATCTTCATTCGTTCTGCAAAGAAACGCATGGCCTGAACCAACTCGTCATCAGGCACCGTCAAAATATCGGTGACCATGCTACTTATCAATTCAAAAGTCATGGGAGCCAAGGCTTGCGTCAAAGCACCATCAGCAATCGATGCGGGAGGTGCAATCTTGACGATCTCCCCACTACGTAAAGACTGCTGGGCATCATCGCCTGCCTGAGGCTCCACCCCAAAGACTTCGCAATGAGGAGCCATTGCCTTGGCCGCCAGCAGGCAACCCGACAACAAACCACCTCCCCCTAAAGGAACATAGAACTGCTGCAAATCAGGGACTTCCTGGAACAGCTCCAGTGCCGCAGTCCCCTGACCCGCAATCACATCAGGATGAGCAAAAGGCGGAATCAAAGTCAGGCCTTCACGCTCTACCAGCGTTTGTGCAATCTGGGCACGGTCTTCAGTCAAGCGATCATATTCAATCACTTTGGCCCCATAACCGCGCGTTGCCGCCAGCTTGGCAGCAGGGGCATCGGAATTCATGATGATGGTGGCGGGAATTCCCAACAGCTTGGCCGACAAGGCCACGGCCTGGGCATGGTTGCCAGAAGAAAATGCCACCACACCGGCCTTTTTCTGTTCAGCCGTTAAACGCGCCAAGGCATTGAAACCACCTCGAAACTTGAAAGCGCCAATACGCTGAAAGTTCTCGCACTTGAAGTAGACTTCGCCATTCAGGCGCTCATTCAGGGTGCTTGAAGTCAATACCGGCGTGCGGTGGGCTACAGGTGCCAAGCGCTCTGCGGCCGCCACAACATCAGAAAAATCAGGTAATTCCAGGGACATGGCTAAGATCTCGATTGAAAAATCCAGCCCACATTATGCGGGATGCCTGGCAAAGAGGCCTAGACCCGCCAACACAAAATCGGCCATGGCATCCCGGCGCACGAGGTTGAAGTGCAGCTGCTTGCCCTATGGATGGGTCCCCAGTACTCAGGCGGCTAGCGCTTGGTGTACCATACTGTATATTCAATCAGCTTAGTCATCATGGCAATTCACTCCGATTCGCTCTCCAGCCTGCCTTCTGAACAGCGCATCATCACGCCCAAACCCTTGTCGCCCAACGAAGAGTCCATCGAGCGCGCCTTACGGCCCAAGATGCTGGACGACTATGTGGGACAGGCGCGGGCATGCGAGCAGTTGGAAATCTTTATTGCTGCTGCACGGCAACGCCAGGAAGCCTTGGATCACGTCTTACTCTTTGGCCCGCCCGGCTTGGGCAAAACCACCCTGGCGCACATCATTGCCCATGAGATGGGGGTGAACCTGCGCCAGACCTCCGGCCCCGTGCTGGAACGCCCTGGTGATCTGGCCGCCTTGCTGACTAATCTGGAACCCAACGACGTCTTGTTTATTGACGAGATTCACCGTCTCTCGCCCGTCGTGGAGGAAATCCTGTACCCCGCGCTGGAAGACTTTCAGATTGATATTCTGATTGGTGAAGGCCCGGCAGCACGTAGTGTCAAATTGGATTTGCAGCCCTTTACCCTGGTGGGTGCGACCACCCGCGCTGGCATGTTGACCAACCCCTTGCGAGACCGCTTTGGCATTGTGTCCCGCCTGGAGTTTTACGATGTCAAAGACCTGACCCACATCGTGGCACGCAGTGCTCGGCTGTTAAATGTCAGCACCACGGACGAAGGGACTTACGAAATTGCCCGCCGTTCACGCGGCACCCCCCGTATTGCCAACCGCTTGTTGCGACGTGTGCGCGACTATGCCGAGGTAAAGACAGGCGGAATCATCCACACTGAGTGCGCACAAGCCGCCTTGGCTATGCTGGAAGTAGACCCGCAAGGTTTAGATCTGATGGACAGAAAGCTGCTGGAAGCCATCATCCACAGATTTGATGGTGGGCCGGTGGGCGTAGACAGCTTGGCAGCAGCCATTGGTGAAGAGCGTGACACCATCGAAGATGTGATCGAGCCCTACCTGATTCAACATGGTTTCCTGCAACGCACCCCACGCGGCCGCATTGCAACCCTGAACACCTGGCGTCACCTGGGGCTTACGCCGCCACGCAACACTCAGGGTCAGGAGCTATTCGACGCTGAATAAACCTTAAGCCCGGCGTGCCCAAGGGCGGAAAACCAGCGTCAAAGTAATGGCGATGGACACGGCAGCAGCCAGTAATAAGGCTGTCAGCCAGTGAAAGTAGGTGAAACTTAGCGCCAGCGTGCTGCAGAACCCCGCCAAGCTACCTGTGCCCCACAAGGCCGAGCGTAAGGTGGCCACAAGACTGCCTGCTCCCAGAGTTTGATGAATGGTCACCGCCACCACGGTGTAGCCAATAGGAAAGGCCATAATCAGGCCTGACAGGCTAGGTCCCAGCAAAGAGCTGCTCGTAGTCACGACAGCGACCAACAAGCCTGCCAGTGTCCCTCTGAATATCAGCAAGCCCCAGCCAGCTGCAGCTTTACTTGTCCCCTTCATACCTGCCAGGCGACGTGACATGCGCAGACTAAAGGCCGTAATGGCAATGAACAAAGTAATGCCCAACCAAGGCTGCACGGGCATGAAGGACAGCATAAAAGCGGCAGCTGCCCAGCCAAGCACCGCGCACAACAAGGTGCGCCAGGGCGACAAGGTGGGAGCGCACAAGATGATCAACAGCAAAAACAGCTGGGTCGCACTGAGCGAATACACCGCATAGGTGGCCGCCTGCTGCACGTAATCGGCCGGAAACTGTTGCGCCAGAAAATAAAACCCTGGCCCCAGCACCATGGGCAAACCCGCTAAAGCACCGCCAATCAGCGGCCCAAAGGCTCCTACGGACCAGGACACCAACACGACAACCAAGCCCGTCGCCACCATGCGTACCGCAAGGGCGGACCACGCAACATCAAGAAAAACTGTATCCACGGACTTATCACGCGGTGAAACGAGGTATCAAGACCTGCCCGCCCCAATCTGTTTTCAAGACCTGAGACGGGCCGTGTCTTTAATACTTAGCTCACCACACTCCAGTTCAGAGATTCACCCGCAGCCAGAGGGATGAGCGGCTCACCCGCCATTTCCACTGACTCGGGAATCAAGAACTCGCCGCGTTTCAAGGTCATGGTCTGTTCATTGACAGGCAGGTTGTAAAAAGCGGGCCCATTCAGGCTGGCAAACGCCTCCAGACGGTCCAGGCGCCCGGCTTTGTCAAAGGCCGTGGCATACAGCTCCATAGCGTGCAGTGCCGTGTAGCAGCCCGCACAGCCACAGCTTTGTTCCTTACGGCTACGGGAGTGCGGAGCGCTGTCTGTTCCCAGGAAGAAACGATTGCTGTCGCTGGTGGCAGCAGCCAACAAGGCCTGACGGTGCTTCTCACGTTTCAGAACCGGCAAACAGTACCAGTGCGGCTGCAGCCCCCCTTGGAACAAGGCATTGCGGTTATACAGCAGGTGATGTGCAGTAATGGTGGCGGCCACCGGGCCCTCTGCCTGGCTGACATACTCGGCTCCTTCTGCTGTCGTCAGGTGCTCAAATACCACCTTCAGCTCCGGGAATGCCTTACGCATGGGGATCATGACCTGCTCAATAAAGACGGCTTCGCGGTCAAATAAGTCAATACGAGGATCAGTGACTTCACCATGCATCAACAATGGCATACCTGATTCCTGCATCTGCTCCAGCACTTTGGAACAGTTTTTCAACAAATCGGTGACACCCGCGTCGGAATTAGTCGTCGCCCCGGCGGGATACAGTTTTACCCCGTGCACGACGCCGCTGTCTTTAGCACGGCGGATTTCATCTGGCTGGGTATTGTCGGTCAAATACAGTGTCATCAAGGGTTCGAACTTTCCGACGTACTCGGTCTTGCCCAAGGCAGTCAAGATACGCTCGCGGTATGCCAATGCCTGCTCCGTCGTGGTGACAGGAGGAGTCAGGTTAGGCATGATGATGGCCCGACCAAATTGCGCCGCAGTATGGCCCAACACCGATTCCAGCACCGCGCCGTCACGCAAGTGCAAATGCCAATCATCAGGGCGACGTATTACTAGGGTATCCACAGTAGGGCTCATCTCTATACTCAATATCAAACAAAACGCCGCAGCTTTATGACCGTCAATAAAGCAACAAGCGTGAACATTGCCTTTCAGCAGGCCGAATCCATCATTATGCTACAGCTACCTGCCCCGCGCATGATTGCGCACAGGAATGCCCAGCCCGAATTCAGGGTGCAATGCAGCAGGCTGTAAACACTGGAAAATCTGCTTACAGACCAGAAAAGCTCATACGCACAAAGGGCTTGGATGTACAGGGGGTATCACGGTATGCTGACAGACAAGTCGTGCCCTAGCGCATAACCCGCCCCTTCAACTCGTTTCTCAGGAGTTCCGTTCATGGCCAGCACTGAAAAAAAGCCTGCTACCCGCAAACCCAATGCAGCCTTCATGAAACCACTCACTCCTAGCCCGACCCTGGCTGCGGTGATTGGCCCTGGCGCGCTGCCGCGTACTGAAGTGACCAAGAAGATCTGGGAATACATAAAGAAGCACGATCTTCAGGACCCCAAAAACCGTCGCAACATCAATGCTGACGATAAGCTGCGTCCCTTGTTCGGAAAGGAACAGGTCTCCATGTTCGAACTGACTAAACTGGTCAGCGCCCACCTGAAATAAGCAAGGGGTGCCTACGCACCTTAGGCACTATCGGGCCGCGACGCTGAGTTTTCAGCCGCGGCCTTTTTTCATGGCGCGGCACAAGCCCGCCCTGCTTTCACCTTGCCATGTCGACTCACACTTACACCCCACCCCATACTGAGCCGCGCGTATTGTGCTGGCTGCGCCGAGACTTGCGCCTGCACGATCATGCCGCTTTGCATCACGCCTTATCCAGCGGTCTGCCCGTCGCCTGTGTATTCATTTTTGACAGCACCATTCTGGAGCCTCTACCGGCAGACGACTTAAGACTGGTCTTTATCCACGACAGCCTGCTACAGGTACAAGATTTACTTCACCAGCGCGGCAGCGAGCTCATCTGCGTTTACGGCAATCCTAAGCAAAAGATCCCTGAACTGGCGGCCAAGCTCAATGCGCAGACAATCTATGCCAATGAAGACTATGAGCCCGCAGCTATCGCTCGTGACCAGGCTATCGCGCGAACATTGGCCGAGCAAGGCCGTACCCTGGCCCTATCTAAAGATCAGCTCATCTTCGCCCGTGATGAAACTCTGACTCAACAGCAACAGCCCTACACCGTCTTCACGCCGTACAAACGCAATTGGCTTAGCCGCATACGTGCGCAGGATGTACAGGCCTACGATTGCTCTGAAGGGAAGTGGGCTCAACTTCCCGCACAAACCCTACCCAGCTTGGCCGACCTAGGTTTCAGTGACAGTCAGCGGGGAAGGCTGCTGAACCCCGCCGGCTGGCAAGGTGCACAGACTTTACTGGAGCAATTCGAGCCCAGAATTCATGCCTATCAAGAACGCCGGGACTTTCCTGCTCAACGGGGTGTGTCTTATCTGGCTCCCCACCTGCGTTTTGGCACCTTGTCAGTTCGTCAGGCGGTTTCCCTTGCCTGGCCCAGTGATTCCGAAGGTGCTGCCACCTGGCTTAGCGAGCTGATCTGGCGAGAGTTTTATCAGCAGTTTCTATGGCACCACCCAGAGAGTGCCACAGAGAGCTTCAAGCCAGCTTATAAAAACTTGGCCTTTCCTAATCGCAAAGACTGGTTCGAGGCCTGGAAAAATGGACAAACTGGCTATCCCATTGTGGATGCGGCAATGCGTCAGCTTAACCAGTCTGCCTATATGCATAACCGGCTGCGAATGATCAGCGCTTCCTTTCTGGTCAAGGACTTGCTGATAGACTGGCGTTGGGGTGAGCAATACTTTGCAGAGAAGCTGCTTGACTACGATATGGCCTCGAATGTGGGTGGCTGGCAATGGGCAGCCTCCACCGGCTGTGACGCGCAACCTTACTTTCGCATCTTTAATCCCGTCACCCAATCACGTAAATTCGATCCGGAAGGACAATTCATTCGGCGCTATGTGCCCGAATTAGCCGCTCTGGATAAACAGGCTATTCACGCCCCTTGGCAGGCTAAACAGCTCCCACTCGAGTTTTCCTTGGGTGAGCACTACCCTACCCCTATCGTGGATCATGATGCACAAAGGCTTCTTGCCTTGGCCTTGTTTCAAAAAACCGTGACCTCAGATTAAATAGAGTGAAATACGCTTTAAGGATATCTATGTCAGACAGCTCTAGACCACCACCTCATACAAGCACTCCCGCGTTGCTGAAGAATCTGCAAGCCGCCCACCCTCAGGCTCAAGTCGCCGTGCTGCACTTCAGCACAGATATGGCTGAAATCAGCTTGGCGCACAAAGGCGTGCCCGTTCATACCGAGCAATTCCCCGAACTCAGTGGGGTCCAGCTCCTGGCCAGTTGCTTTGCGGATTCCAGTTCACGCGCGGCACAGTTAGAGCATGCTATCGAGGTGGTTGAAGACGCCATCATGCCCGCCAGCTTGGATCTGCGTCAGTTTATGGTGTTTGCCAGTGGCGAGCTTGCAGAAGAACTTAGCCTCTGGCTAAACGAGGCTCAGGGAACAGAACAACATATTCTCAGCCGCGACACTATTGACGACCTGTTCACGCTCTATGCCGCTGCCAGCCAAGGGTCTATCAGTCTGAAAATGATCGACACCGCCTCCTTGGACAATGTTCATAAGCTGGTCAACAATCAGAACTTGGGCGCCTATCTCTTGCTGTTACGCGAATGCTTGCACCACATGCATATTGAACAAATTCATTTGCTGGTGCCTTGATAAAGGTAGGTGGCCAAGCGGCTACTCACGTAGCGGGTCCATATACCCTATCCTGCAGATATAAAAAAAGGTGCTCAAAGAGCACCTTTTTTAAAACTTCCGTCTGGGAAATAGCCAGTTTAGTAATCGTGGCCTAAAGCCTGGCCACCCGACAAGGCCAACCAGCCTTTAACCAGACGGTGGATAATCCAGACAAGCGCGACCAGAGCCGTCACCCAACCAATAAAGATGGTGGTCAACAAGGCGCTCAGCACCATCCAGAGCAGACCCCACCAGAATGTTTTGATGACCCAGTCCAGATGACTGGCATAGATCGTGCCGGATGCATCACCGCGTTTGACGTAGGCAAGAATCACAGCTGCTACTGCCGCAGCACCGAAGATACCTGCGCTGATCATAGCCAGAGAAAACAAGCCGTAGCAGATGTGCGTAATCTTGCGCAGCGACAAGCCTGGTTCAAGCTCGGGGCTAATGGGCTGATTCATTCGGTTCTCCTGAAACAAGCATTAACAATAACTATACCGAACCATTTTACCCATACTTTGAGCTTTAACTGTATGACCGTGGCAGGTACGCCACCGTTGGTCGTGGATGTCTATTTCGAGCGCACAAAACAAAACCCCCACAAGCAG